>CASFPE010000001.1 GCA_949296575.1 uncultured Bacteroides sp.
CGAAACATGCCGCCTCTGCATCTTCGATGTTGCAGGGCGGTGCATCACTGATTGCAAGGTGAAGAACAACACCACGATTGAGAATCTGCCTGCTGGCATGTATATCTACCGCTTGCAGGGCAGCAACATCGCGGAAAGCGGGAAGTTTGTAGTGAGATAACAACAAGAAATTCCCTCCTTGCTTGGAAATTCACCAAACGAGGAGGGAATGCTTGCATGTCGCCATGCCATCCGGCACGGAAAAGGTCAGCCCAACAGTTGCTTTACCATTGCTGAAATGGCGCGACCTTCGGCTTTGCCCGCCAACTTCTTGGTGGCCACGCCCATCACTTTCCCCATGTCTTTCGCGCCGGAAGCACCCACCTCGGCAATAATCTCTTTCAAGGCCGCCTCCAATTCTCCGGCAGACATTTGCTTGGGAAGGTAAGTCTCGATGACTGCCACCTGAGCCAGTTCGGCATCTGCCAAGTCCTGACGCTTCTGTCCCACGTAGATTTCGGCAGCATCTTTCCCCTGCTTGGCCAGCTTCTGGAGAATCTTCAAAGCGGCTTCGTCTGTCAACGTGTCGTTAGCACCCGGAGCCGTCTTTGCCTCCAAGAAAAACTTCTTCACATTGCGCAAGGTCTCCAAGCGCACTTTGTCTTTGGCCTTCATGGCCTCTTTGATGTCATTGCTGACTTGTTCAAATAAATCCATCGTATTTCCGTTTAAACATTAAAACTTAATCACTCCGTCGTCGTCGCCGGCAGAAGCATCATCCTGCGTGCCATCCATGCCCACCACGGCCTTTGAACGGATGTTGTCGAGCGTCATCTTGTTGCGGCGGCAAGTGGGCGACATCTCCACCATGGATATCACATCATCGTTGTCCAAGTCCTCTTGCGAGAAAATGTAAATGTGCCGTTTCTTAGCACGCGCCCTCTCCATGCCCGACAACAGTTCATCGCCATAAATATCTTTGATGCGCTTCTGCTTTTCTTCTTCTATCGCATCGCGCATGTCTTCCATTTCGTCACCGGCAAAGTCTTTGACATCAAAGCCGGATGCCAAGATGGTGATCTTCACAGAAGTGCCTAACGAATTGTCTATCGCATAACCCCAAATGAACTTCAGGTTCGGATTCAGCTTCCGCATGAAATCATGAATGGCTGTGACTTCCTCCATCATGAAATTGGCATCTTCGCCGAAAGTGAGGTTAATCAGCACCTTTTGGGCATTCACAATATCGGTGTTGTTCAGCAGAGGCGAATGCAAAGCATCTTGAATGGCTTTGTCCACACGATTCTCGCCATCGCCCAAACCGGAACTGATGATGGCAACGCCGCCGTTGCGAAGCGTGGTGCATACGTCCGCAAAGTCAAGGTTCATGATGCCCTCCACCGTGATGATTTCCACAATGCTCTTGGCGGCAATGGACAAAGTGTCATCGGCCTTGGCAAAGGCATTGATGAAAGAAAAGTCGGGATAGATGGAGCGAAGGCGCTCATTGTTGATAATCATCAAAGCATCCACGTTTTCCCTGATTTTCTCCACGCCTTCGATGGCTTGAATGATTTTCTCTTTGCCTTCAAACAGGAAAGGAATGGTGACAATGCCAACGGTGAGTATGCCCATTTCCTTGGCGACACGCGCCACCACAGGAGCCGCACCCGTGCCGGTGCCGCCACCCATTGCTGCCGTAATGAAAACCATCTGCGTGCCGTCGCCCAACAATGCACGGATGTCGTCCATGCTTTCTTCGGCCGCTTTCTCTGCTTTCAACGGCTCGCTGCCTGCGCCCAACCCGTGCGTGACCGTAGGGCCTAACTGCAATTTCACAGGAATGGGCGAACGTGCCAAAACCTGATTGTCGGTATTGCACAAAGCAAAAGTCACACCTTTTATCCCTTCTTTGAACATGTGGGTCACGGCATTGCCGCCACCGCCGCCCACACCGATCACCTTGATGATGCTGGGCGCGTCCGTCCCCTCAAATACAAACGGCATTGCTTTACTACTATCCAACATAATCCTCTACTATTTTAATTTCATTTTTCATCATCGTCAAACAAACGTCCCCAAAGGTCGGCCACCTTTTTCTTCCGTTCTTTCTCTTTCTCCTTTTTCTTCCGCTCCTTTTCTTCTGCTTCTTTCTTCCTCCGTTCTTCCTCGGCACGACGTTCTTCTTCAAGACGCATTTTTCCCTCCTCATCGGATAAAGAAGAAAGTTGCATCACACTATCGTCCAACAAAGCAGAAATCGGTTTCTCAGCAGGCTGGCAACAATTTTCATCTCCCGCCAACAACAAGCCTAACACGGAATTGAACCTTGCATCATTGCGGATAATGTCCGGCTCGGCTACTTTCACGCCTGGCAACACGATGCGAACAGTCTTTACCCGCTCCATTTTGCCTTTCTTCTTGTTGCGGAAAGCATTCTCTATGTTGCGCAGATTAGCACCCCCGCCCGTCAAGACAATGCCTGCCAGCAACTGGTTCTCGTAGCCTGAAATCTGAATCTGGTTCCACACATTGGCCACAATTTCTTCCACCCGCGCTTCAATGATGTCATTCAACTCCTGCTCAGAAACCGTGCGATGGTTCGACAAATCAATCATCACCGGCGGTTCTCCTTCTATGCCCGGCTCATTGACCGCACTGCCATGCTTCAACTTCAATTGTTCCGCCTCGCTTTCCTCAACATCCAAATCACAGATATCATGCGTGATGCTGTTTTCACCAAGCGGCAAAACGACCAAATGACGGAGAATATTGTTTTTATAGACAGCCACGGTTGTGGTGTCGGCACCCAAATCCACCAACGCACAACCGGAACGTTTCTCGGCATCGGCAAGGACAGCATCCGCCGTGGCTTCCGCCGTGATATAAAAACCGGCCACATCAATCTTTGCCTGCGACAAGCAACGTTCCAAGTTCTTCTTCAAAGAAGTGCGCGCCACAATATTCAAAAAACGTCCTTCGATATGATTGGACAACACGCCCACCGGGTCTACTTGAAAATTGCTTCCGACCCGGTACTCTTGAGGCACTACATCCAATATCTCATAGTCTGCCAAAGGAACCGAATCATTCTCGGCCTTCAATGCATCGACCAAATCATCCGACACTTCTATTTCTTCTTCAAAATGGCGAGCCACCGTGTTTTTGATGGAATGCAAAGACTGGCCTCCTATGCCTACATAAACCTTTGCAATCGTTGCTTCCAACTTTTCTTCCAATTTGTTGATAATAGAGGTCAGGCATTGCGCCGTTTTCGTCAAATTGTAAACAGTCCCCTTTTTGACGAAAGAAAATGAGTCCTCACTGACACAAGCCAAGACATAAACACTCCCGTCACTGTTCTTCCGCCCTGCAATGCCGGTAATCTTTGAAGACCCCAGCTCTATCGCTGCTACAAAATCTGTTTCTGCCATATCTTTCAATCCTTTTTTGTACAAATAACTTGGTTGCCAAACTCCAAACTTATACGTTCATACTTATTCCAACCGACTTTGTTCAATGCTTTCTCATAAAACAACTTCAAACGGTCCAGCTTTTCCTCAAAATGGTCCACCGCGCCTAAAAAAACGATATGTTCTCCCACACGAGGCACCAACTCAATCTCTTTCTTGGATGTCACATTGATTTGCTCTATCTGCGCATTCCAAAACTTGTCTTTCATCAGATACATCCCCAAGGGATATACCTTGTCTGACACAAAAGCCTTGTCCGCAAAACCAGTCACTACCACCAAATGAGTAGGCCGCCCTGCATGCACAGGCATCACTCCCGCTTTATCATCCACATAAAAATTCTCGCCCGCGTTGTTCATCACCCGCAATACCGGCACACGCTGGCGAATCCTTGCATAAATCGTCCCGCTTGGCGATTTATAACATTCAGAACTTTCTATAAACTGATAGCTGTTAAACACAGCCTCCAAAAGGCCGGTCCTGATATCCTCCATCCTTTTCCCTACGGGATACAGTTTTTTCTTTTCCAGCAAACCGACCATTTCTTCCTTCGTCACAAACTGCCCGTTGCCTTGGTCCTCTATAAGCAATTCAAATCCTTGGCAAATCTGAGAAACCGGTTCACGATTGAGAACCGTCAATGCCAAAACAAGGTAAACGCCAACCAGCCCCCCTAACAATATGAAGAATATCTTTTTAATCATTTGTTCTTACTCTCCAATAATGCTTGGATGGCAGGCACATCATTGTCCACATCGCCAGCTCCCAAAACAATCAAAACTTCAATTGATTCGTTTTCCAAGACATCCAGAAGTTTTTCCCTCGAACACATAATTTTTCGGATGCCTGTGCGCAAACAATCGTATATCAAACGACTTGTAACACCCGGTATCGGTTTTTCCCGTGCCGGATAAATATCCAACAGTATCACTTCGTCCAACAAAGAAAGGCTTTGTGCAAACTCACGATAAAAATCACGAGTCCGTGTATAAAGATGAGGTTGGAACACAGCCGTAATCTTTTTGTCCTTATACAACTCGCGCACCGAAATCACGCTTTGCCTGATTTCTTCCGGATGATGGGCATAATCGCTCAGCAAAACAAGGTTGTCACTTTTTATCTTGAAATCAAAACGACGCTCCACTCCACGGAAACTGGCCATTCCGCGTCGTATCTCCTCCTCCGACACTCCGTTAAGCCAAGCCAAAGCCATCGCAGCCACACTGTTCTCGATATTCACCAAAACAGGAACCCCCAATTCCACATCGGGGATAACAGTGGAAGGAGCAACAAAATCCATCACAATCTTTCCATTGCCAACACGCACACGGGATGCATGAAAATCACCTTCATCCCTTGAATAAGAATATACCCGCACACCCTCGCACGCCCTCGGAACCAACTCTAGATTTTTATGAAGAATCAAACAGCCTCCCGGGCAAATCAATGAAGTGTATTTCGCAAAGCTTTCCAGATAAGCTTCTTTCGTCCCATATACGTCCAAATGATCGGGGTCAGTAGCCGTAACCACCGACATATAAGGTGAAAGCCAATGAAAGGAACGGTCGAATTCATCAGCCTCTGCCACAATGAAATCACTCTTTTCCGACAAAATCAGATTGGTTCCATAGTTCTTAGAAATGCCTCCTAAGAATGCTGTGCAACCAACATGGGATTGGTGCAACAAATGTGCTGCCATCGCAGAAGTCGTGGTTTTCCCATGCGTGCCTGCTACACACAAAGCCTTTCCAGAACGTGTAATCAAGCCCAATACTTGAGAACGTTTGCACACCTGAAATCCATTTGCCACAAAATATTCCAATTCCCTATGCGTGGCTGGCACGGCAGGCGTGTAAATGACCAAGGTGGCATCTTTATCCAAGCACTTTTCGGGAATAAGGCGCACATCCTCCGCATAATGAATATCTGCGCCTTCTGCAATCAACTTTTCCGTCAACTCACTTGGCGTGCGATCATATCCTGCCACATATTTTCCTTTGAAAAGGAAAAAACGAGCCAAGGCACTCATCCCTATGCCACCGGCACCTACAAAATAAACAGACTGCAATGCACTAATATCCATATTACCCTTTATATGTTTTTGCCAACTTACATACTTCTTCTGCTATCATGCCGGCAGAATTATAATGAGCAAATTTAGCAATATTTGTACTTAACTGTTCCAAAAGTCCCGGATTTTGAACTGTTTGCACTGCCAAATCCAACAATTTCCCACCAGCCTCGCCATCGCTCACATATAAGGCCGCACATTTGTCGACCAATGCCAAAGCATTTTTTGTCTGATGATCTTCAGCCACATTCGGAGATGGCACCAGAATAACCGGCTTCTTCAACAAACAAAACTCAGAGATGGAGCCTGCCCCGGCTCTGGATATAATCAAATCGGCTGCACTGTAAGCATATTCCATTTTCGAAATGAAATCTGTCACATATAACATGGGATACTCACCTTTGTCTCCAACCGCATCTTGCACCTGCCGGAAGTAACCTTTCCCCGTTTGCCAAATGAATTGCACACCGGATTGGCGGATTTCCTCCAATCCCGAAAGCATGCAATTGTTCAATGTGCCAGCACCAAGGCTCCCGCCTATTACCAAAATTGTTTTTTTTGCAGAATCCAATCCCCAATGGCGGACCGCTTCATCACGAGACACAACAGCCTGCAACAAATTTTGCCTGACAGGATTTCCTGTCACCACAATTTTTTCCTTATCAAAGAAACGTTCCATCCCTTCATAAGCCACACAGATTTTCTTCGCACTGCGAGCCAAAAGCTTATTGGTGACTCCTGCGTAAGAGTTTTGTTCCTGAATCAACGTAGGAATCCCCATCATGGCCGCTGTCTTAAGCGTAGGGCCACTGGCAAATCCGCCTACACCTACCACCACATGCGGTTTAAATGACTTTATAATACGATAAGCTTTCCACTGGCTATTCAATATCTTAAATAACACCACAAAATTCTTGAGCAAATGCTTCCTGTCGAATCCGCAAATCGGCAGCCCTTTTATTTCATAGCCAGCTTCCGGGACTCTTGTCATCTCCATTCTCCCCTCAGCACCAACAAACAAAATCTCAGCATCCGGTTCACCTTCCTTTATTGCATTTGCAATCGAAATCGCCGGGAATATGTGTCCTCCCGTTCCGCCTCCGCTGATAATGACCCTCATATTTCCTTTCATTTTCATTATATTAATCCCCTATTACCACACTTTCATCCTGCAACGCCTCTGATACCGGTTCCGACTGCATTGCATTCGGATTGGACTGCTCCCGCTGTTCCTGTTCCATTGTATACCTACTCACGCTCAGAATCATGCCAATATAAACGCAATTTATCAAGATAGAGGTTCCACCCTTGCTGATAAGCGGCAAAGGTTGCCCTGTAACCGGAAACAAACCAACAGCCACGCACATGTTCATCACTGCTTGCGTAACCATCATCAAAGCCGCCCCCATCACCAAGAAAGTGGCAAAATTGCCTTTCGCTCGTCGGGCAATCTTGCCTGCACGTATTAAAATGCAAATATAAAGAAACACGACGAATGCACCTCCCAAAAGTCCCAACTCTTCTATGATAATCGCAAAAATAAAATCAGAGAAAGCCAACGAGAGGAAATCACGCTGCACGCTATTGCCCGGCATCTTCCCAATCACATGGCTAGAAGCAATCGCTATATTGGCATGCCCAATCTGCCCATTCTCATCCAAATCATATCGTTCGGGGGCAACAGGTGCCTCACTCACAAAAAAAGTCTCAATGCGGTCTTTCCATGTTGGCAAACGATGCAAACCCGGCACTTTTTTCATGGATTCCATCGCAGATGGCGGCATAAATGCCAACACGCCAACCAACAGACCAACCAACAATGCCAACGAACCCAGCAACTTGCCCAACTGCTTATAAGAAACACGCCCGACAAACATCATCATCACAATAACCCCGAACAATAAAACAGCCGTACTGAGATTCTGAGGAGCTATCAACCCGCACACAATAAACGTCGGCCACAACAAGTATTTAAAAACCTTAGGATTAGCACCATCTTCACCCTGCACTTTCGACAAAATAACAGCAACCGCCAGCACCAAAGCCATTTTCGCAAACTCCAAAGGCTGGAACTGGATTCCTCCAATCGACAAAGCACGGCTCGCATTATTTGCCACCACGCCCAATATCGGGACAAGCACAAGCAAAACGACAGAAACAGGCAAAAGTACAACCGGGATCAATTGGAACCACTTATAGTTAATCCGATGAACAATCAGCACAATGATAGAACCCATTGTCAATATGATAATGTGCTGCATAATGGGCGCCCAATAATTGTCCGTATTATACACCAATCTGCTCGAAGCACTATATACCTCGATAATGGATATCAAACAAAGGAACAGATAAATTACCCATAACACCTTGTCGCCTCTAAACCATTTCCCAACAAAATCCATGTCTTACAAATTAAAGTGCTTTCACCCATTGCTTGAACTGCACACCACGATCTTCATAATTCTTGAAAAGGTCGAAGCTGGCACAACATGGGCTCAACAAAACCGTATCACCTTTCTCTGCCATCCCATACGCCGCCTTCACCGCATCCTCCATACTTTGCACATCTGCCACGGGCAGACCCAAATTGTCAAAACAAGCATGCAACTTCTCATTATGCAATCCCAAATAAACCAACCCACGGCATTTCTCTTTCACCAATGGCAAAATTTCGGTATAATCGTTCCCTTTATCTTTCCCCCCCAATATCAAAATGGTCTTTGTTGCCATGCTTTGCAACGCATACCAACAAGAATTGACATTGGTTGCTTTCGAATCGTTTACAAAATCCACACCACGCACGCGAGCTACTTTTTCCAAACGATGCTCCACTCCCTTAAAATCGCTCAACGCAGCCCGTATGCATTCATTTCGGATACCTGCCAAATTCGCAGAAATGCCCGCCGCAAGGGAATTATACAAATTGTGTGTGCCTGTCAAAGCAAGTTCCTCTTGCTCCATATTAAAAGCCATGGGTTCTGTGAAATAAATCTTATGGTTTTCAGCATAAGCCTTTACCCCCTGCTCCTTTACAGCAGAAAAAGGATACAGCTTGGCATGGAGACCATATTTATGAAGTTCATGCTGGATGATCGGATCATCATTCCAATACACAAAGGCATCTTCTTCTGTCTGATTCCTGATAATCCGAAACTTGGCATCAACATAATTCTGCATCTTGTTGTCATAACGGTCCAAATGATCCGGAGTAATATTCATCAAAACTGCTATATTCGCACGAAAATCATACATGTTGTCCAGCTGGAAACTGCTCAATTCTATCACATAATAATCATGTTTGCACTCTGCTACCTGCAAAGCCAGACTTTGGCCAATATTCCCTGCCAACCCAACATTCAGACCTGCACTTTTAAATATATGATAAATCAAAGATGTAGTGGTAGTCTTTCCATTGCTGCCCGTGATGCAAATCATTTTTGCATCCGTATAACGACCGGCAAACTCTATTTCTGAAATTACTGGAATATGCCTTTCTTCTAACTTCAATACCAACGGAGCGTTATTCGGTATGCCCGGACTCTTTATCACTTCATCCGCATTCAATACCAGTTCTTCCGTATGATGTCCTTCTTCCCAAGGAATATTCCTATCGTCAAGCCTCTTCTTGTATTTATCCTGAATAAGAGACATGTCCGAAACAAAAACGTCAAATCCTTGCTTTTGGGCAAGGACAGCAGCACCTGTCCCACTCTCGCCTGCGCCTAACACTACAATTCTCCTTGACATCCTATCTTATTTTTAATGTTATTATCGTAATTGCCGCCAATATAATCGTTATAATCCAGAAACGAACCGTTATTTTTGATTCATGAAATACATTTACTGGTTTTGTAAACACATACTTACAATGGGGATCCAATTGGGTCACTGTAGTCCTGAAATGGTCATGGATGGGAGTCCGTTTAAATAAACGTTGCGCCACGCCATGCTTTTTCCCTTGCTTATAATAACGCACCTGCAATATGACCGACAAATTCTCCACCAAGAACACGCCACACAGAACAGGAATCAACAACTCCTTATGAATGATAATAGCCAACACAGCAATGATTCCTCCAATGGTCAGGCTACCGGTATCGCCCATAAAAATCTGAGCCGGGAATGCATTGTACCACAAAAAGCCTATCAAAGCTCCTATAAACGCACTGATATAAATCACTAATTCCTCGGTTCCTGGTATATACATTATATTCAGATATTCCGCATACTGGACATGGCTGGACACATAAGCCAAGATGCCCAATGTCAGGCCTATTATAGCGGAATTGCCTGCCGCCATGCCATCCATGCCGTCATTCAGATTCGCACCATTTGACACTGCCGTCACCACAAATATCGTAATGACCACGAACAATACCCAACCTGCAACTTGAGCTTTATCGCCCCAAAAGCCAACCAAGTCTGCATAATCAAAGTTATTGTTCTTAAAGAAAGGAATCGTCGTCTTAGTAGATTTTACGCTTTCGCTTTTATGAACGACATCCACAACCTCGCCAGCACGCTGTATCTCTACATTCTCACGAATGACAACCGCCGGGCTCAAATACAATGTCAATCCTACAATCAAACCTAACCCGACTTGCCCTATAATTTTGAATTTGCCATGCAACCCCTCCTTGTCTCTTTTGAATACCTTTATGTAATCATCCAAAAATCCTAATATGCCCAACCATACTGTTGTAATCAACATCAGAATCATATAGATATTGTGCAACTTGCCCAACAACAAACAAGGAATTAAAATGGAAATAATGATGATGACCCCTCCCATCGTCGGGACTCCCTTCTTATTGACATTGAAAGGATCTATAGAAGCATCGCGCTGAGTCTCCGTGATTTGCTTCTTCCGCAAAAAATCAATGAATTTCCCTCCCCATATCACAGAAATAAGCAAAGCCAACATCACCGCAATCAATGATCGGAACGAAACATATCCGAACATGCGAGCGCCGGGGAAATCCACCTCAGCCAAATATTGAAACAAATAATATAACATACCGTCAGTTCCCCTCCTTAAATATTTCCTTTAAAACCTCTTTATCATCAAAATGGTGCTTTATGCCTTTAATCTCCTGATAGGTTTCATGCCCTTTTCCTGCCACAAGCAGAACATCCTGAGACTGTGCCAATGCACATGCCATGCGAATGGCTTCCTTGCGATCAGCATTTACCAGCACATTTCCCTTTTGCGATGTATCCAAGCCTGCCAACATGTCATTAATAATGTCCTGCGGATTTTCAAAACGAGGATTATCAGACGTGATAATCACTTTATCACTCCGTTTGGCTGCCTCCAAGGCCATCATCGGGCGTTTTCCTTTATCCCGATTTCCACCTGCACCAATCACAGTAATGACTTTCCCTTTTCCCTTCAGCACTTCTTGAATGGTGTTCAACACGTTGGACAAAGCGTCTGGAGTGTGGGCATAATCCACAATCGCAGTATATCCCTTGCTTGAATGCAATACATCAAAACGCCCGACTACAGGATGGAGGAGGCTCAAAATTCTCAAGACTTCTTCAGGCGGCATACCCAACAAACAAGCAGTGCCATATACAGCCAACAGGTTAGACGCATTGAAACTGCCCACAAACTGTGTGCTGACTTCCCTGTTGTTGATGTCCAGCAACATGCCCTCAAAACTATCTTCCAATACGTTCCCCTTGAAATCAGCCAAATGCTTCAATGAATAAGCATAGACATGAGCCTTTGTATTCTGCATCATGACCATCCCATTCCTGTCATCCAAATTGGTCAAGCAAAAAGCATCGGCAGGCATGTTATCAAAGAATTTCTTCTTCGCTCTCAGATAATTTTCCACAGTCTTATGGTAATCCAAATGATCGCGGGTCAGATTCGTAAAAATGCCTCCCGCAAATGTCAAACCTACTATTCTCCCTTGAACAACGGAATGGGAACTCACCTCCATGAATACATATTGGCAACCTTCGTCCACCATCCTTTTCAACAAAGCATTCAGCGTAATCGCATCCGGCGTTGTATGATCTGTCGGCACAGGAGTAGCATCTACATAATTGCAAACAGTAGAAATCAGCCCAGTTTTGTATCCTAAATGCCGGAACATATTATATAATAATGTGGCAACCGTAGTTTTCCCATTTGTCCCTGTCACGCCTACTAATTTCAACGCAGAAGTTGGGTTACCATAAAACGTAGTAGCGACCCGGCCAACGCAGTCCTCCGTATTTTGCACCCTGACATAGGTAACGTTTTCGGAAAGTTCCATCGGCATCACTTCACACAAAACTGCAGAGGCACCATTTCCCAATGCTTTTGATATATAATCATGCCCATCAGCCTGAGTTCCTTTTACGGCTATAAACAAATTACCTTCTTTCACCAAACGAGAATCAATGTTCACGCCTGTCACATCTACATTCAAGTCTCCAATTACTTCGCAAACGGACACATTTTTAAGAAGTTCTTGTAATTTCATCATTTTCTTGTCATTTCAGTTTCAATTCTATTGCCTGCCCTTTTCTCATTAATGAACCATGCCGCAGGCTTTGATAATACACTCTCCCCATCCCTGAAAGAGATACTTTCAACCCTTTACTTTCCAACAAATAAACCGCATCTTTGGCGCCCATACCTCTGACATCAGGGACAAGACCTTCTGGCTGGTCGCAAGCGACCAGTTCCAACAAGTCCGTTCCTTTACTGTAAACTTTCCCTGAGACAAACGCATCTTGAATCGGCTCCTCCCCTTGAATGACGTTGTGTACATCTAACGCATCCAACACATATTTTGCATTCTCTATATTTCCATTTTTTACTTTAGGAAGAATTTCCGAAACGGTATCTACTGCATGCAACAGGTTGTCAGTCAAACCCTTCGCATAAACCCTCTCAGCTATTTTATTGAACACTTTCGCCGCCCAACCGCTGGAAGCCGGATAACCTGATTTCTGAATGGCCACCATGCAACTGTATTTCGGCGCATCAGATGGGAAATAACCGACAAAGCTAAGCAAGTAACTTACAATTCCAGATTTGTAACCATCTGCTCCTTGAGATATCTGAGCCGTTCCTGTCTTGCCGGACACCGGGAATTGTTCGGAACCGGCAGACTTTCCCAAGCCATCGCTTACCACCAAACGTAACATCTCTTGAACAGATTCCAGTGTCTGAGACGAACAAATGGAAGGATTCAATACTTCCGTTGGGTATTCTTTAACAGTTTCATCATCACGACGGATCTCCTTTACGAATTTAGGTTTCACCATCACGCCATTATTGGCTATGGCATTATAAAAGGTCAAAATATTCATCGGAGGTATCTGCGTTTCGTATCCAATAGACATCCATGCAAGTGTTGTGTTCGACCAATTCTTTCCATCCTTTTCTTTTTTTCTGATATTGGGAACACCTTCACCCGGAATCTGAAGATGCAACGGACGATTCAGCCCGATACGGTAAATGCCATCCACGAATTTATTCGGATTATCGAAATAATACTTGTCTATCAGGTAAGACACGCCTATATTCGAAGAATACATCAATATCTCAGGAACAGTAAGGTATTGGTATCCCCCTTTACTCCAATTATGGTCACGCATATCACGTGTATGCATTCGCATGACGCCATTTCCTGTATCCACCCCGTCTTTCATTGTAATCACACCGTCTTCAAGGGCAACCATCAAAGAAGCTGTTTTAAAGACAGACCCTGGTTCCATCATGTCTGATATTGCATTGTTCCTTATTTCACGATATTGGCCGTCATTACATTTCGTCATGTTCACAATTGCCTTGACATCCCCCGTCGCCACTTCCATCAATATGGCAACACCGACTCTTGCATCTACTTCTTTCAACATGTCCACCAAGGCTTTCTCGGCAATATCCTGCATGCCGACATCAATAGTCGTCACAATATCGCAACCATCCACAGGCGGCACATCTACAATGCTAAGGAACTTATCCATCACTTTCTGCCGATGCACCAAACCGTTGCGTCCTCTCAGCACACTATCAAATGCAAGTTCCAAACCATTGACCGCAGAATCTTTTGCCGCATATACACGTCCCAAAGTTCTGGATGCCAAAGAGCCGAATGGATGCTTTCGTTGATTATATTCTTCACCATAGAAACCGCTCGCATTCCTCCCAAGATTAAAAAAAGGCAGTTGTTGTGCAGCTTTGTACTGAATATAAGACACCCTGCGCGGATACATCAGATAATAACGGCTCTGTTTCCGCCTTCCGTTCCGGATATGCTGTTTAAAATATGCTGCACTTTTATCCGGGAAAATAGCATGCAAACCTTGACTTATAGAGTCCAATTTCGCATATAAAAGAGAATCCTTATTTTTCTGCTGCCTTAACCTCGCTTTTTTTTCCTGTAACGTCTCATTTTTCTTTTTCGATGTCATGAAATCCATGTACAGATAATATTCCGGCAGACTGCTTGCCATCAATTTCCCATCCGAAGACAGAATGTTTCCTCGATTGGCCTCAATCTCCACATTGTCCCTTTCCACCTGTTTAGCCACTCTCTCCCAATAATCCCTCTCAAAGAACATTGTATATGCTGCTTTTGCAACAATCAGCACTCCTATCACTATCATCGCCAACATGATCAGCGAGTAACGGTTCATTATATTCCTCTTATCCGACAACATCTTTTTATTCTCTTATCAAAAACGGAGGCGTGGTTGCCGTTTGCAAATCGCTCTCTTGAGTGGAGATATATTCCTCTATTCTCGATTGGCGGCTTTTTTCCATCAACTCAGATGAACGAGTCAAAGCATTGTACTTTGTATCAGTCAATATCGTTTTCAACTGGTCAATCCGAATCAATTCCTGCTGGCACGAATAACGATTGCTTATATAAAATATCGTCAAAACGACAATCAGCACCAACAATTTGGTCTGTCTTTTAAGGAATTCAGTAACGAATATATCCCCTCCAAAGATTTTCATAAAAGAGAAGTCCTTTCCCGCATCTTTTTTCTTGTCAGTTCCTTCCATCATATGACCCCTCACAATTTTTCTTTTCTGCAATTCTCAATTTTGCACTTCTTGAACGCGGATTCCGTGCTATTTCTTCTTCATCTGGCAAAATAACTTTTTTGCCGACTATTTTGTACGGAGAATCCACATTGCCAAAAAAGTCTTTGACTTCTTTTCCCTCCAGATTTCCTGTCTTCATCACATTCTTTACCAAACGGTCTTCAAGAGAATGATAAGTAATGACGACCAAACGCCCGCCAGGCTTCAACACGTCACACACAGCAAGCAGCATTTCCTGCAATGCTTGCAGTTCTTGGTTTACCTCAATCCGCAACGCCTGAAAAGCCTTGGCCAGTTCTTTCTTCTCATTTGCTTTTTTCAGCAAAGGAGTCAAAATCCCCAAAAAATCACCAATTGTGCGAACCGGACGCACATTGCGCGCATGTTCAACAGCCCGCGCTAACTGTACCCCGTTCCTAAGTTCGCCATATTTACAAAAAATGTCAGCCAATTTATCCACATCATAGCTGTTGACAACATCAGCCGCCGTCAGTGCAGATTGTCGGTTCATCCTCATATCCAGTTCCCCATCAAAACGGAAAGAGAAGCCCCTTCCAGCATCATCCAAATGATGGGATGAAATGCCCAAGTCAGCCAAAACCGCATCCACACAATCCACACCGTAATAACGAAGGAAGTTCTTTACATAACGAAAATTGCTCCGCACAAAAGTGAAACGCTTGTCATCTGGCACATTCCTCTCCGCATCCTCATCTTGGTCGAACCCGAACAAACGCCCGCCAGTGCCTAAACGGCTCAGAATCTCACGGGAATGCCCGCCGCCACCAAATGTCAGATCCACATAAACGCCATTCTCTGACACATTCATCCCGTCCACACTTTCCTTAAGAAGCACTGGAATATGATACACACAATTTCCCCCCATACTAATAACGCAACTTTATTATCTTATCCAATTCACGACCCAGTTCTTCTGCATCTGCAAAAGCCTCACCAATACATTCTTTCGCCCAAACCTCAATCGTATCGCCCATCCCTATGAAACGAACTTCCTGGTTGATCGCGCACATTTTCAAATAACGCTTTGGTATTAACAATCGCCCATTGGCATCCAGCACAAGAGATTCCGCTTCAGAGACGAACTGGCGGTACAACTTCTGATGTCTTTCGTTCCAACGGCTTAGATGACTTCGAAGATCGACCAATTGGCTGTTCCACGTTTCTTCCGGATAAAGGACCAAACAATTCTCATAAATATCCTTACGCATGACAACCCGGCTAATACCCCCATCGAAACATTTACGGAAAAAAGCAGGAAGGAACACCCGTCCTTTCGCATCCAATTTAGCCTCTATGTTACCTATAAATTGCATCTGCCACGCCAATTACGATATTCGCCGTAAAAATACACATTTCCCCACATTCCCCCACACATTAAGCATTCTTTTTCTCACAAATTATGAACAACCACTGTTTAATGCCAACACTGGCCTTTCATTCGCAATGCGCAAACGGGCCGCCGTTTTGAATTTCTTCATACAAAATGTTTGCTCACTTGCGAGCTTTTGGCTCATTTTTTTTCAAATTATAAAAAGTTGCACTACATTTGCGCAATCTTAATCAAGAGGAGAATGGCAGACGATTCTGTTTTTTTGATCGACATAGACAAAATCATCCGGGAAAAAGCACCGGACAAATACAAACTGATTCCGAAATTCATCATTTCGTACTTAAAACGGATTATTCACCAAGATGAAATCAATCCTTTCCTGAAAGAAAGCAAAGACAAGACAGGAGTAGATTTTTTGGAAGCAACCATGAATTTTTTAGATGTAAGGCTCGTCATCAAAGGTGAAGAAAATCTGCCCGATAAGGGTTTATGCACATTCGTGTCTAACCACCCCTTAGGAGGACAAGACGGAGTGGCTTTAGGCTACATCTTAGGGAAGCACTACAATGGGAAAATCAAATACCTTGTCAACGATCTCCTGATGAACCTGCACAATTTGGCTCCTCTTTTCATCCCTGTCAACAAGACTGGCTCGCAAAACCGCCAATTCCCGGCAATGGTAAAAGCCGGATTCACTTCTGACAACCATTTAATCATGTTCCCGGCGGGACTTTGCTCAAGGCGGCGCAACGGTGTCATCAAAGATTTGGAATGGAAAAAGACGTTCATCGTAGAAAGCGTCAAAAGCCAGCGCGATGTCGTGCCTATCCATTTCGAAGGAAGGAACTCCAACTTTTTCTACAATTTAGCCAACGCCAGCAAGCGGTTAGGCATCAAATTCAACATCGCCATGCTTTATCTGGCGGATGAAATGTTCAAAAACAGGCATAAGACATTCACTATAACCATTGGGAAACCCATCCCATGGCAAACATTCGACCATTCAAGAAGTGCCTCAGAATGGGCGCAATACGTAAAAGAGACAGTATACAAATTAGCAAACGAGAAAAACAAATAATTGTATGGAAGATATCATCAAGCCTATTGACAAGAATGTCCTGCGATCTGAATTGACAGAGAGCAAGCGCTTGCGGTTCACAAACAAAAGCAATAACGAGATTTACATCATCACTTGCCAAAACGCCCCCAACGTGATGCGGGAAATCGGCCGGTTGCGCGAAATCGCTTTCCGGGCTGCCGGGGGAGGCACAGGATTGTCCATGGACATCGACGAATACGACACGATGGAAAACCCATACAAGCAACTGATCGTATGGGATCCGGAAGCGGAAGAAATTTTGGGAGGCTACCGCTACCTGCTGGGAACGGACGTAAAATTCGATGCCGAAGGCCATCCTATCTTGGCCACCTCCCACATGTTCAACTTTTCCGAACGGTTCATCAAAGATTTCCTGCCAACCACCATCGAATTGGGGCGCTCGTTCGTCACTTTAGAATACCAATCAACGCGTAGCAATTCAAAAGGGTTGTTCGCGTTGGACAACCTGTGGGATGGCTTAGGCGCACTGACTGTCGTCATGCCCAATGTGAAATACCTGTTCGGGAAAGTCACCATGTATCCCAGCTACAACCGCCAGTGCCGCGACATGATCCTGTATTTCCTCAACAAGCACTTTGCCGACAAAGAAAGCCTCATCACGCCTGCCAAACCCCTGCAAATTGAGACCGACATAAAGCTTTTGGAAAAGCTCTTCAGCAAGGATTCCTTCAAGGAGGATTACAAGATACTGAATACGGAAATCCGAAAATTAGGATTCAACATCCCGCCCTTGGTCAATGCCTACATGGGGCTGTCGCCCACCATGCGGATGTTCGGGACGGCCATCAACTACGGGTTCGGCGATGTAGAAGAAACCGGCATACTGATTACTGTAGACGAAATCTTGGAAGAAAAGAAAATACGCCACATCGAGTCTTTCGTCAAAGAGAACCCGCAGGCCATGAAAATCCTGTCAAGGAACGAGATTGTCAGCAAAACAGAATAAACATCACACGGCAGGCAGGCTGTTTCCGTTTATCTTCCGGTACAAGTCGAGCGCATACACGTCCGTCATGCCGGAGATATAATCAAGAACTGCTTGCACTTTCCCGTACAACGTGGGAGATGCGATGTCGTATTGCCCGGACACGCGCCCCATCAACAAGCGGGAATAAGCCTTGTCCGGCGACATGACGGCTTCTACCATCAGGTCGACCAGCGTCGTAATAATGCGGAAACCGGCCAATTCGATGTCAAGCACGTCTTTCGAACGGTAAATTTTCTCCAAAGACACGGCGGCGGAATGCTCATACGCCGCTTTCAACGGCTCGCCCGCATGCTTCAGCAAAGGCCCGCTGAACTCCCCGGACAATATCTCTGCCTCGTGCGCCACGAACACGTCCACGCAAGCTTCTACCAACAAGCCGATGACCACAGACCGAAGGTAGGCTATCTGCTCGTTCACATCCGTCACCATCTTGAACACTTCTTCCGAACGCTTTGCCCGCTTTCCGTCCAAATAGCGCATGAAGAGGCCTTTCGTTTCCTCCGTGGTCAGCAGCTTCAACTTATGCGCGTCCTCTATGTCCATCATCTGATAGCAGATGTCGTCAGCCGCCTCCACCAAATAGACCAACGGGTAGCGGGCATACTTCAACGGATCGCCGTTCAGGCAAATAATGCCCAATTCCTCCGCGATGCGGCGGAAGCTGCCTTCTTCGCTCAGGAAAAAGCCGAACTTCGGCTTGCCGCCCGCCAAGCGGGAAGAAAACGGGTATTTCACAATGGAAGCCAACGTGGAATAGGTCATGGCAAAACCGCCTTTCCTGCGTCCTTGGAACTGGTGGGTCAACAACCGGAAAGCATTTGCATTGCCCTCGAAATGAATCAAGTCCTCCCACTCGGACGCCGACAAGCACCTTTGCAGGCACGCGCCTTTCCCTTCCGAAAAATATGTAGAAATAGCCCGTTCGCCAGAATGGCCGAAAGGCGGGTTCCCCAAATCATGCGCAAGGCATGCCGCCGCCACGATGGAACCGATTTCCGGCAAATGCGAATCCGACAATTCCGGATGAAGCCGCAAAAGCCTTTCCGACACCTCATGCCCCAGAGAACGCCCCACGCAAGAGACCTCCAAACTATGCGTCAACCGGTTGTGGACAAAAATGCTCCCAGGCAAAGGGAACACCTGCGTCTTGTTCTGCAAACGGCGGAACGGCGCAGAAAACACCAAACGGTCATAATCCCTTTGGAATTCAGAACGATCGTCCTGCCGCGAGCCATGATATTCCTCTAATCCGAAACGCTTCGCCGACAACAGCCTCCTCCAATCCATCTCCATGATAACTTCCATTTTAATTCCCGGCAAATTTAGGAACTGTTTCCTTTTTTTCCAAAGAAAACTTCCGCCCAAGCGGGGATATTCTTCCGACTACCCCGCCAAGAAATTCCATCCGCACGGGCAAAAAACTCTGCCGTCGCCGCCGTCTGCACAGATGGCGGCGACAATTATGCAGACGACGGCGGCATCTGTATAAACGGCGGCGACGACAGAAGAAGCCACACGGCTGAATGGAAGTTTCCACACGGCCAAACTGGAATTGCCACCCGGCTGAACCACAGTTCTTGCCCCGTCAAGCACGGCAAACATTCAGATTCTTTAATCATTTATTTTCGAATTTGTTCAAATTATTACCCCGAAATCCGTACTTTCGCACCGCATAACCATTGGGAAAACCACATGAAAATACAAATCGTCAACAAATCAAAACACCCGCTGCCCGCCTACGCCACACCGCTGTCGGCCGGCATGGACATCCGGGCCAACCTCGCAGAACCCGTCACCCTGCACCCCTTGGAACATGGCCTCATCCCCACAGGGCTGTTCATCGCATTGCCGGAAGGATACGAAGCGCAAATACGCCCGCGCAGCGGCCTCGCTGCAAAAAGCGGCATCACCGTGCTGAACGCGCCTGGCACCATCGATGCCGACTACCGGGGAGAAATCTGCGTCATCCTTGTCAACCTGTCCGGCAACGACTTCACCATCAACGACGGAGAAAGAATCGCCCAAATGGTCATCGCAAAACACGAGCAGGCCACATGGGAAGAAACCAGCCAACTGGACAGCACAGAAAGAGGCGCAGGCGGCTTCGGCCACACAGGCAACCGTTAAACCCTAAAGACATCTCCAATGCAAAAGCTGAAAACCATCTGCCTATTAGCCATCGCCGCCACGCTCATCCCGGCATGCAAATCACCGCAAAAAGCCGCAATGGCACCCCTTGAAGCAGGCATCGGCACGCCCGCCTTCGCACTCACGGAAGAAGAACAACGCAAATACGACTACTTCTTCCTCGAAGCCTTGAAGATGAAGGAAAAAGGCAACTACGATGCGGCATTCGACCTCTACCGGCACTGCCTGAAAATCAACCCGCAAGCAGCAAGCGCCTTGTATGAAATCGCGCAATTCTACCTCTACCTCAAACAACCGGAAAAAGCCACCGAATGCATCAAGAAAGCCACACAGGCCGCACCCGGCAACTATTGGTACAAACGCACGCTGGCCTCACTCTACTTGTCAGAATCCAAGGTCAACGAGGCCATCAGCACCTATGAAGACATGAGCCGGCAGTTCCCGTCGCGGCAAGAGCCCCTGATGGCCTTGGCCGACCTGTACAACAAAAACAGGGACTACCCCAACGTCATACGCACCCTCGACCGCATAGAAGCCACCCAAGGCAAATCAGAGCAAATCAGCATGAACAAGTTCCGCATCTACATCCTGATGAAAGAAAACAAGAAAGCATTCCAGGAAATAGAAAACTTGGCCAAGGAATACCCCAATGACATGCGCTACCTCACCCTCTTAGGCGACGTGTACCTGAACAACAACAAGCCCGAGGAAGCCTGCAAGACTTACAAAAAAGTGCTGGCCGAAGAACCCGACAACGCCATGGCCATGCTGTCGATGGCCTCCTACTATGACAAAACAGGCCAGAACGAGCTTTACAAGCAACAGATAGACACCATCCTGCTGAAAAGCAACATCAACGCCAACGCCAAAGCGGAAATCATGAAAAGCGTCATCATACGCTCCGAGCAAAGCGACAAAGACAGCACACAGGTCATCGCCATGTTCGAGAAAATCATGCGACTGCCGCAAACCGACGCACAACTGCCCATGCTCTACGCCCAATACCTCATCTCCAAAGGGATGGAAAAGGAATCCGTCCCCGTCCTCCGGCAAATCATCCAAATAGAACCCTCCAACCCCGTAGCCTACATGCAACTGCTCAGCTACGCAGTCAAAGGCAACAACTACCCGGAAATCATCCGCATCTGCGAGAAAGCCGTGGAATACGTGCCAGAGACCTTGGAATTCCATTTCTACTTGGGACTGGCCTACATGCAGGAAGACCGGAAAGAAGAAGCCTTGAAAACCTTCCAGAACGGAACCGCTGTAGCCAACGAAGAAAGCAGCAAACAACTAGTGTCCGACTTCTATTGCATCATCGGCGACCTCCTCCACGAAAAACAGATGCGCAACGAAGCATATGCCGCCTACGACTCCTCATTGGCCTACAACCCCGACAACGTCGGCACCCTCAACAACTACGCCTACTTCCTCTCCGTAGAGCGGAAAGACTTGGACAAAGCCGAAGAAATGAGCTACAAAACCGTCAAAAAAGAGCCCAATAACGCCACTTACTTGGACACCTACGCATGGATACTCTTTGAAAAAGGCAGGTACGCAGAAGCAAAAATCTACATCGACAATGCCATGAAAAACGATGGCGGCGCAAGCGATGTCATCGTGGAACACTGCGGCGACATCTATTTCATGAACGGAGAAACAGAAAAAGCCGTTGAATATTGGTTGAAAGCCAAAGAAATAGGCTCCGAATCCAAAACCATCGAGCAGAAAATACAACAAAAAAGATATATCCCCGAAAAATGAAACGCCACTTCACTCCCCTTCTTTGCCTCCTCATCCTCGCCGCATTAATGGCCGCATGCCAATCCACAAAACGGTCGGCATCCACTGTGGCAGAAGAATCGCAAGGAATCGCACTCGTAAAACAAAACATCGGAAGCCGCCTCCCGTCCGGATGCTTCTCCTCCAAAATACACCTCGAACTTACCGTGAAAGGAGAAAAAACCACAGCAAACGGCTCCTTGAAAATAAGGCAAGGCCAATGGATACAACTATCCATCACTCCCCTGCTGGGCATTGAAATCGCACGTGTCGAGATAACCCCAGACACCCTGCTGGTCATCGACCGCTTCAACAAACAATACGCAAAAGCATCTCTCGAGGACCTAAAACTCATCGGCAACACAGGAAACACGTTCCCCGCATTGGAAAACCTGCTCCTGAACAAACTGTTCCTGCCAGGAGAAAGCAAAGGCATCTCCCCTTCCGGCATCCGCCAATTGTCCTTCCGAAAAGAGGAAGGAGGCGGCATCATCGCCACACTCAAAAAAAGGAACAGCAGCCAAGCTTCTCGCTCTTTCCAATTCAACGCTCAAAGGGAATTGGCAATGACACGCATCTCCGCACCGCAAAAATATGAACTGGCATGGGAATACAGCGACTTTACAAACACAGCCAACGGACGCTATCCAGCCACCATGAAAGCAACATTGCAAAGCAACCTTGCCACCATACAAGCAAAAATATCACACTCTAAAATCAGCACAAAAAAGTTTGATGCAAAGCAAAGTGCTGTACCCAAAAGATACAAGCCACTGGACATTGAGAGCCTCATCAAAACAATATCCGATTTATGAAAAGATTTTTTTTGCATTTGGCCATAAGCTGTGCATGCATTGCAACAACCATTGCCCAGCCCTCCGGGAAAATCAAAGAACTGGAGAAAGAACGCCTTGCCCTGCAGAAACAAATCACAGAATCGGAAACCCTCCTGCTGTCGGCCAAGAAAGACATCAGCAGCCAGTTAGGAAACTTGGCACTCGTCACCAACCAAATAGAGGAACGACGCACCTACATCCAAGCCATAGAAACCGACATCAAAGCATTAGGAGAAGAAATCCAAAACGCGCAACACCAACTGGAGACCTTAAACAAAGAACTGGATAACCGAAAGAAAAACTACGCCGCTTCCTTGCAATACATGCAGTTCAACAACCGGTCAGCGACCGGCAAACTAATGTTCATCCTATCCGCCAAAGACTTCAACCAAATGTACCGACGGCTTCGCTATGTGCGGGAATACGCAGAATACCAACAAATGCAAGGAAAAGAAATTGAGAAAAAACAAAAACAAATCACGCAACAACAGCAGGAATTAAAAAAGAAGCAACAAACAAAAACAAATCTGTTGCAACAAAACGAAACCGAAAAACAGAAACTGGAGAAACAGGAAGAACAAGAAAAAAACATCTTGAACAACCTGAAGAAACGGCAAAGCGCATTGCAAAAGGAAATCAACAAGAAACGCAAACAAGCGCAACAACTCAATGCCCAAATCGACAAATTAATAGAAGTAGAGATAGCCAATGCAAAAAAAAAGGCGGAAGCAGAAACCAAACGCGAAACTGCCACCGGGAAAAAGCAAGCACAACCATCACAAGCAGAGAAAACAGGAAAGGGGAATGCACCTGTAGAAACATATGCCATCAGCAAAAACGACCTCCAACTTTCCAGCAACTTCGAAAAAAACAAAGGATTGCTCCCTGCCCCCATCACCGGCCCCTACCTGATTGTCAGCCACTACGGGCAATACAACGTGAAAGGACTGAAAAACGTGCAATTAGACAACAAAGGCATCGACATACAAGGGAAAGAAGGCGCCATGGCGCGTGCCATCTTCAATGGGGAAGTATCTGCCGTGTTCCAATATAATGGCTTAACAGGCATTCTCATCCGGCATGGCAATTACATTTCCGTGTATTGCAACCTCTCATCCGCCACCGTCAGCAAAGGCGACAAAGTGGAAACAAAAGACATCATCGGAGAAGTCTACCCGGAAGACGGGCGCCCCATCCTCCATTTCCAGTTGCGCAAGGAAACCACCAAACTCAATCCCGAATACTGGATCGGGAAATAACAAAACGCATCCCTCAATTGAAAAAATGCATGCCCGCAGGCATGTCATTTCAACGTATATCCAATCCGTCCAACAAGGATATATAAATAGGTATAGCTTCCTTGATTTCTGCAACCTCCACAAACTCATCAGCCGTGTGTGAACGTTGTGATTGCCCCGGTCCCATCTTCACTGTGGGGAACGACATCAAAGCCTGATCCGACAGCGTGGGCGAACCGAACGGACAACGTCCTGACTCTATAGCACGGCACACAAAAGGATGCCCCTCACTGATGCAGGAAGAATTCAAACGAAAAGAACGCGCTTTTACTTCGCTCTTTACATGCGACGATATCAACCCAAACAATTCTTCATTAGAATACAATTCATTGCTCCGCACGTCTATTACAAAGGTGCAGGCATCGGGAATGACATTGTGCTGAGTGCCTGCCTGAATCTGCGTCACACTCATCTTCACGGCCCCTAACAACGGAGAGACCTTGTCAAAACGGTAAGTGCGGAACCACCCAATATCGTCTAAAGCTTTATAGATCGCATTCTCGCCATTGTCGCGGGCTGCATGCCCAGCCACTCCATGTGCCGTCACATCCAGCACCATCAACCCTTTTTCTGCCACGGCTGGTTGCATACCGGTCGGTTCGCCGACAATGCCCAAATGGATAGGCGGAAGCACTGGAAGCACGCTCTCCACTCCATTCCTTCCGGAAATCTCCTCTTCACACGATACCAAATAAATCAGATTATAGGGCTGTTCTTTCAAAGTCAGCATCCGAAACACTTGAAACAACGTTACCACGCTGGCGCCAGCATCATTGCTGCCAAGCCCATACAGGCGGCCTTCTTCTTCTTTAGCAGTGAAAGGATGTTTCTTCCATCCTGCAACCGGTTTCACCGTATCAATATGGGAATTCAACAAAATCGTAGGCCGGCTTAAAGAAAAATCCGGGCTCATGCACCACAGGTTGTTCCCCTTCCGATTCACTGCAATTCCCACTGATTCAATATAATTTTGTAGAAAATCAGTTGCTGCCTCCTCATCGCCGCTTACAGAAGGGATGCTGATTAAGGATTTCAACAAACTGACAGCCTCCATCCACAAAGATTCTTGGTTCATATTCCTTTTCTTCTACATTTAGCACCTGCAAAGATAGGCTATTCCCAACAATAATCGCACAACAAATCCAACGCATGCTTGAAAAACCTCCACCCGGCATCAAACAAAAAGAATTGCCGACATGAATGAGAATTTCCATGGATTCACTCTGAATTTCGCCATTAACACAAAAACACCACGCCCGAATATTTCATCCTAATGATTGATTTTATTTGAAAAACCACTACTGTCCCGTAAAAGTTGATAAATAGTTCTTTGAAATTATTGAAATATAGTCAATTACGTGGTTTCTTGAGATGAAACGGACTTGATTTTGCAACTTTGCAGTCTAATACAAATGGCTGCTATGTTCCAAGACAAA
>CASFPE010000002.1 GCA_949296575.1 uncultured Bacteroides sp.
ATCATTGACTGACAAAACCCACTTGCGTGACCTGTTCGACAAGACTAATTTCAATGATGTCAAAGATCTAAATGATCCCCTGATTCCGGGGATTTTTGATTAATTGTTTAACTCGTTCCATTTTAACGGGACACTAATGATTCGCGAAGACAAATATAGCGAAAGGTGAGGGCAAAGGCAAATAGAAAACAAAGTTTTCAATCGGACTTTGCCGAACCGCCTCTTATATTCGCGAAGCAAATATAACAAAAGGCGGGCAAATGCGCCAAGGATTGCCCGCAATTTCCTGCAAGAGCGAACCCTCATCCCCCAAAACAGAGCCGGCAAACGCGACACTCACAGCATGGCCTCATAGAAAACCTCCTGGATGCGGGTGCGGATGTCCATCCGCGACAGTTTATTGTTCCACACATCAGGGTAAGTGCGGTTGCACAGAAACACATAAACCAGATCGTTCTTAGGGTCAATCCATGCACATGTGCCGGTGAATCCCGTATGCCCGAACACTTCTTTCGGGGCGGAAGGCGCACAAGGGCTTCGTTTCACATTGTCCGGGTCGGGCCTGTCGAAGCCTAAGCCCCGGCGGCTGATGGAAGAAGTGGAAGCGGCAAACAATTGGCAAGTAGCTTCGCTCAGGTAACGCCGCCCATGATACATGCCTCCGTCCAGCAACATCTGGCAAACAGCCGCCACGTCTGCCGCTGTGCCAAACAATCCTGCGTTTCCAGAGATGCCTCCAAAAAAGGCTGCCGCTTCGTCATGCACATAGCCTTGAAGCACCGGGCAGGCACGGCGCAAATAATCATTCCGCACAGTCGGCACAATCCTTTCCTTCGGATAACGCCTCAACGGCAAATAGAGCAAATGATTCAGCCCCATCGGCTCAAAAAACTCCCGCTCCAACAGGCAATCCATGCCTTCACCGCTTATCTGCTCCACGATTTCTTTCAGCAAAATGAAATTGATGCAACTGTAACGGTAAGACTTGCTCTTCAAAGGCGTTTCCACAATCTTGCGCCATTCCTCCTGTTCAAAAGCCGGATTCAGCCAAAGGCTGTCGGCCACCGGCAGGCTATACACTTCCGACGAATGGGACGACACCCATTCTTTCTTGAACCGGAATACCGACGATGCATAAGCATTGCGCCCGATGCGCGTCTGGTGCGTCGCGTCTTTCTGGTTGTATTTGAAGAAAGGGCCTTCATAGCTTTCCTTGTCGATGGCATCCTCATAAAAAGGCAAGAAGGATGGCAAACCGGATTGATGGTAAAGCAATTCGCGGATGGTGACCTTCTCCTTGTCCGTGCCTCTCAGGAAAGGCAAATATTGGGAGGCGCAATCGGAAAGGTTCAGTTTTCCCCCGTCATACAACTTCATGACGGCAAGCAAGGTTCCCGCCATTTTCGACAAAGAAGCCAAATCATACAAATCATCCGCCCCCACCTTGCGGGAACCTTTCTCATAGGTGAACGAGCCAAAGCTTTTGTCGTAAAGCACTTTGCCGTGGCGCAAGGCGTAAACCCTGCAACCGGGGTAGGCACGAGCCTCTATCCCTTCCTTGGCAATGCGGTCGATGCCGGAAAGGATTTCTCCATCCATGCCCAATTCTTCAGGAGTGTAATGGCGGGCTGTCGTGGAGGTGATGTCCACTCCTTCGCCTTCTTCATACAATCCTGGAATGGAAGCCGGCAAACGCCCGTTGGCTGGAGCCACGCCAAACAGGACTTCCGCCACACGCCTCTGCACATCTTCTTCTGAAGAATGGGCCAGCACCACGGTTCCTCCGCCTACGAAAGACGACAAAGGGCAATCCACCCGGACAAACGACGTGAAGAAGGCATAAACGGCATCCGTGCGTTTCGACAACGCCGCAAGGAACGGCTCGAAACGCTTTATCTTATTGGTCGATACGGCCACCACCACGTCGCGCCGCCCGGCCAGCTGCGACAGCCAACCCATGCGCGTCCTTGCGCCGGCCTCAGCCGTCAGGCGCAGTTCACGCACAGGGACATACTTCCGCATTTCCTCCACCAACGCCGAATGAGCCTTGAGCGAACCGCCAATGCTTATCAAGGTCAACGTGTCGGAACTGAAATGCATCGGCAGCAAACGGGCGGAATCGGCCGGGATGGTAATGGAAGCGGCATGCAGTTCTTGCATCAATTGTTCCGCTTGGAGCGTGCAGATGCGTTCTTCCAGCCCGGAAAGGTTGATTTTCTGCACACGCCCGGCACCCAAAGCATACTTATAGGCCAACACTTTCCGGCACTTCTCGTTGATCATGCCTTCCGACAGTTCGCCACGAGCCAACGCATCCATCACTTTGTCCAATTCCGCGCCCGCATTGCGGGGAACCAGCAACAAGTCGTTGCCTGCTTTCAAGGCACGCACGCACAAATCATCATAACCGCTCACGCCGTTCATCACCAATGCATCGGTAAACACCAAACCTTTGAACTGCAATTCATCGCGAAGCAGGCCGGTGACAATCGGTTCTGACAAGGAAGCCGGAAGGCCGGACGGGTCTAATGCCGGAACTTGCAGATGGCCCGCCATGATGCTTCCCAAACCGGAACGGATGACTTGCCGGAACGGAAACAACTCCACGCTGTCCAACCGCTCGCGGCTGAAAGGCAACGACGGCAACGCATGGTGCGAATCCACATCCGTGTCCCCGTGGCCGGGGAAATGCTTGGCCACGGGCAACACCCCGCCATCCTCCAAACCACGGGAATAGGCCAGCACTTTTGCCGCCACCCGCACGGGATTTTCCCCAAAAGAACGGTAATTGATGACCGGGTTGTCCGGGTTGATGTTCACGTCTGCCACCGGGGCGAAGTTGACATGCACGCCCAATTCACGGCACTGCCGCGCCACCTCGCGGCCATAATCGTAAACCAACTGGTTGTCCTGAATGCAACCCAACGCCATGTTTCTCGGGAAATCCGGCATTCCTTTCAGGCGCATGGCAAGCCCCCACTCTCCATCGAAAGTAATCATCAAGGGGATGTCCGCCCGTTCCTGCGCATAATTGGTCAGCAAAGCCTGGTCGCGCAGTTCGCCGCCGGAAAAAAGCAGGCCGCCCACTTTGTAAGTATCCACCACTTTCTCTAACAAATCCATGTTGGATTTCGTGGTGTAAGGAGCGATCGTATAGATAAACAGTTGCCCCACTTTCTCTTTCAAAGAGAGCTGGCACATCTTCTGGTTCACCCACGCACGGCAAGCAGAATCCTGTTCCGCCCGGTAGAGCAGCAAAGGTTCCGGCTGCGCCTGCAAGCAAGAAAGGCCAACAAGCCATGAAATGCAAGTTATCCAAGCAATCCTTTTCATAAAGCAAAAGCCTCCCATCCTATTCTTTCTCAAGCTCCAATTGCATCATTCCCACGAAAACGCCGTTCTTGCCCATCTGCTGAAGCGGAACTTCCTCGCCATCCAAATTCTCATAGAAAACAGGTTTTTCAAAATAGGAATGGGAATGCCCGCCCAGCACTACGTCGATGTTGCGGGTATGGGCTATCAGGTATTCATCGCACATCGGGTTGTTCGGCACCGATTGCCAGCCCAAATGCGACAGGCAGACCACCAAGTCGCAATGCTCTTTGCCTTTCAAATGGGACGCGACGGCGTTGGCCACGGCCACCGGGTCGTTGTAACGCACGCCTTTGCAATTGCTTGCCTGCACCAATCCTTCCAACACCGGGCTCAATCCGAAGATGCCGATGCGAAGCCCGTTGCGTTCCAACACAATGTAGGGCTTCACCAAATGTTCCAACACCGTACCGGTAAAGTCATAATTAGCGCACACTATCGGGAAATCAGCCATTCGGAACAGGCGGGCCATGTTCTCCAAGCCGAAGTCAAACTCATGGTTGCCTATCGTGGCGGCATCATAGCCCATCTGGTTCATCAAGCGAATCTCCACTTCGCCACGGAACATATTATAATAAGGTGTACCCTGCGAATAATCCCCGCAATCCAGCAACAGCAAATCCGGATGATCCTTCCGCATCATCCCCACAAATGCCGCACGGCGCACGTAGCCTCCTTTGCCTGCATATTCCGACGGCTGGGCATCATCGCCCAAAGGCTCGATGCGGCTGTGCGTGTCGTTCGTGTGCAGTATCCACAATTCTTTCGTGCTTTGCGCTGCGGCAAATGTCCCCGCCATGAGGCACAGGCAAACTCCCAAGGCGCAAATCACATAAGTTCTCATTTTCTTATTCATCATTTTCCTCCCTTCTTCTTATTCCTCCACGCGAATCCGCCCATCGAGCTTCGAAGCCAACGCCTCGCCCCGCCCGGCGCATTCCTTGATGTAGTCCACCACAATCTGGCGGATGGTCATGCCTTCCGGGCAAACACGCCGGACGGCTTCCTTGAAAGCGGGCATCCCGTCGTTGCCTTCCGCCAAATAATCAATCGTTGCCACCTGGTAAACGCGTTCCGGCTCCACCGGCTTCCCGCCTATCCACGCTTCTTTCAACTGCATGTCATCGGAAAGCACGAGGCGGGCGCCGCTCAATCCTTCCCCGCCCACAGCGGCCATTTGCCGGAACAACGCCTGCACTGCCTCTCCTTTCATCTCCAATATGCAGAGCGTGTTCTGAAAAGGAAGGATTTCATACACGTCTCCATACGTGACATCGCCTTCCGGCAAGGAAGTGCGGAGGCCGCCCACGTTAATCACCGCGAAATCCACCGGGTGTCCAATATAGTTGCTCCCTGCCCGCAACAGCACATCTGCCACAAAATTGGACAACAGACTCTCCGGACGGTCCACGTCCATCTCCATCTTGCTGCGCCCTATCACGGGCGACATCACGCTGTCCACTTTTGCCTTGTAGGATTGCACGATGGCAATCGCCGTTTCATCCTGCGGGACACGGTCAAAAGTTTCCGTCATGGCCACCCGCCCGCCTTCCACTTCCGTCAACTGGTAAGCCGGACGGCAGGAAAGCAGCAGGAAAGCACCGGCCAGCCACCACATCCGGCCTGCCACGTTTTTCTGTCTCTTTTCCATGAATATCCTCTGTTTTGGTGCTTCAAAGATAAAGCATTTTTGGAAGCCCTGTGCGCATTCCGCAATTTTACTCAATAAAATTTCAAATTTCACGGGTAAAATTCGCGTTTTTTCTATATAAAATTTCAGATTTTATTGGAACAATTTCCGGCTTTCCTTCATCGTTCGGGAAAAATAATTCGGCTGTTTTTCTTTATCTTTCACTTGCTTTTCCTTATCTTTGCTGATAGAAGGCTGCCAAGCACTTGGACGAACAAATGGGCAAAACGGCCCTGCATCCGCTCCTTGGCAACTTTTTTGAAAAAAAATCATTGTTCCACAACAATGCCTGAGCGGCATCTAAAGCAAATGGATATGAAAAAACGCATCGCTGCAACCCTGATGGTTTTAATGGCTTGCCTGAATGTTTTCGCGCAATCCCAACCCAGATACCTGACCCGCAACTACAAGCCGGTGGATTCCTACCGCTATGCCGCCGGAAACACAATGGAAATTTACGGAGGCTTGAAATGGAGCAACGGTTTTTCCATCGGGAACACAAGCGGCCCCTACAAAGCGGGATACGCTACATTCAAAGTAGGCGGGCAATACGAAAAACTGACCTTTGTGTTAGGCCTGAAAAAAGGTTCATACGGGCAAGACCCGCGCATCGTCACTGTCTATGCAGACGGCAAGAAAATCATGGACGAAGTAGTCCGGATGTATGGCATACACAAACGCATCACCCTCAACATCAAGGGAGCGAACGAACTGAAGTTTGTGTTAGTGAAAGGCGAAGGAGACATTTGTTTTGCCGAAGCGGCACTCTGGAAAGCAGGAGAGACACCCCGTGAGACCGGAAACCTCATCACCCAAAAGCCTCAAAAAAAGATGCTGTTCAGAGACATCTTGCCCTACACGTTAGTGAACCATACGGCATTGGAAGACAATGGGCATTGGATGGTTTCCCCGCAAGGCAAGTACAAGTCTGTCAGCGTAGGGAACAAGACATACGATTACGGGCTGGTGCTGATGATGACCATGGCTTTGATCGGCAACAACCAAGCGCAAACGCACATCAATCTGCGCGGGCAATATGAAACATTGAGCTTCATCGCCGGCCCGGTCAACTCGAAAGATGCAAGCAACGGCGTGGGATGGATCACCATCAAAGGCGACGGGAAGATACTGCATGAATACGAGGTGAAACAGGACGACATTGCCCGCCGCGTCACTTTGGACGTGACGGGAGTACACCAGCTTTCCATCTTCAGCGAACAGGAAAGCATGAGCTTGTACGGTGCCATCGTGGACGCATGGGTGTATCCGGCAGGCCAAGCGCCCGAAACGGAAGACGAAAACACCGTGAGCGAAACCGACCCGCGCCTGAAACTTCTCCCTGATGTATGCAAATTGATTTCCAACATTCCTCCTTATTCTGCGCGAAGCGATGTGGAGTACCAAGTCTATACAGGCGAATCGGACTACATCACCTTCTCCATGGGAGGCGTCAAGTTCAATGAAGGCTTCATCCTGTACGAGAAAGCCAGCTTCTGGGACGACAACTTAGTGTCGTATGCAGCCTTCGACTTGGGCAACGAATTCGACTATGTGAGCTTCACTGCTGGCTACGTGGGCAAAAGCTGGGTGATGAACAACGACAAACTGCGGGTATATGCCGACGACGAACTGATACTGGAAGCGCCGCTCAATGCGACAAGCCCCAATCAAGAATACGTACTGCCCTTGAAAAAATGCCGCAAGCTGCGTTTTGAAAACGGCGGCCAAGGCACAATGAACGTAGGCGCATACGGCGTGGCCGACTTGGTAGTGTACAGAGGCGAACCGACAAAACATGATTTGTTTGTGCATCCTGTGCCGGAATGCCCGCCACAAATAGACCTGATAGACTTGGGGGCTCCTTATATCCATTACGTAAGCGGGGCCAGAGAAAGCACATATCATGACGGAAGCACCCAAAGAGAATATTTCACCATGCCCGACGGCAGCCGCCTGCACAAAGGATTTGTTTTGCAAACCAACACCCACTTCTCATTGGACCATGGCGTGCTTTCGTCCGGCACTGACAACACAATGGCTGCCACAATAGGCGCAGCAGCCGTAGGCTCGTCGTTTGTTGTGGCCGGAGCAGTTGGAAGCACGCTGATTGGCTCCACGCTCGCAGGAGCAGCAGCTTTCATGGTGCTTGCCGCAGGAGGCGAAGCCGTAGAAAATTCCTGCGCTGTATTCAACACTTACGGGCAATACAACAGCCTGACTTTCACGGTAGCTTGCCTGAAAACAGCCGAAGAATCGCAATTATTAGGTCCTGACACTTGGCAGGCAGACAAAAGTGAATACAAGGAAACACTCCTGATTGGCGCGGACCAAGTAGTCGTAGCAGAGTTGTCCGTATTCGAATCCATGAAGCCCCAAACCATCACCGTACCCATCAACGGTTGTAAACAACTCATGTTCTGGCTGGCCAACACCAACGGCAATTCCGGGCAATTCGTGTTCTACGACCTCAAACTGTCGAAAGGAACAAGCGGCCTGGAAATCCCGGAAGACGCACGTTCCACGCAAGCCCACATCACAACTCCCGTCTGGAGCGACAAGAAAATCACGGCTCCATGGGAAAGGCAGAAATCAACCGGCGCGAAAAACATCGACGCTTATTTCCGTGATTTGGCCATCGCTTCGGAAGCCATCGTGAAATGCCTGCACGACTACGAACCGGGTTACGACATCTGCACCTACTATCTTGAGACGGATGCAGGGCAGATATGCAAGGCCGTCAAGCTAAGATACAAGCCGGAAGAACCAGAAGATGAAGGAACATTGCTCCCGTCGGCCCCCAACTTCAGGGCCATAATAGACGGGGGATATTATTCCATCCCCGAAACATACAAGTATTGCCAAGAAGCATTGGCTCGCTTGAACCAATTGAAAAAAGACCTTGCCGGCCTGAGCATGGCACAAGCTTCAGCATATGCGGATTTGCCTTCATTGGGTTTCAACGCCATCCCGTATGGCAAACTGATAAAGCAAAGCGCCAAGTCATTAAAGGAAATGAAAGCAGTATTGGATACGATGCTTGAAGAAAAGAGCATGGAGTTCCTGTTCTTGGACGCCATCATCCAAAAAGCCGTCGACATCGACGGAAGGCAATCGACTGAGAAAACAATCTTCTGCCCGCTTTTTGACAATGAGGTTCCACCAGAAGGCTACAAAATGATGGCAAGGAACTTTACGCTATAAAAAGAGAACCATTTAAGCAATGCAACCCTTGGCAGCCACCGCAATTGTGAAAATTCCGGCACTTGGAGAAAAATAACCTCCATTATTTTGGATGCCTCGCAAATAATTCGTTATTTTGCACCGCTTTCGCGCAATCGCTGTCAAAGAAGAGTTACTTGATATGTTGCGTTGTAACGATAAACAATTTATTAAAAGTAAAACAATGGATTTAATTAAAATTGCAGAAGAAGCATTCGCTACCGGGAAAGTGCATCCTACTTTCAAGGCTGGTGACACTGTCACAGTAGCGTATCGTATTGTTGAAGGCAACAAGGAACGCATACAGCAGTATCGCGGCGTTGTCATCAAGATTTCAGGGCATGGAGAAAAAAAGCGTTTCACTGTCCGCAAAATGTCCGGGGCCATCGGCGTAGAAAGAATTTTCCCGATTGAATCACCGGCCATCGAAAGCATCACTGTCAACAAAATCGGCAAAGTGCGCAGGGCAAAATTGTATTACCTCCGCAACCTCACAGGCAAGAAAGCCAGAATCCAAGAAAAAAGAGTCAACGCCTAAAGGGGGTTCCTCTATTTGCAAGATAAAAAAAGCATCCTGCATTGCAGGATGCTTTTTTATTTCAATCCATCTCTCATTTCAACTCCCAAGCCAAGGCGCTGGCACCCAGCACCGCTGCATCCGAATCTTTCAACTCAGATATCAAAAGTTTCGTCTTCCCCTTGTAGATATTCAAGATGTTCCGGTCTATCGCCTCAGCCACAGGCTTCATGATGTAATCGCCAGACTTTGTCAGGCCGCCAAACAAAACTATCGCTTCCGGGCTGGAAAACGCAATGGCATTCGCCAATGCTTCACCCAAAATGTCACCCGTGAAACGGAAAATGTCTTGAGCCAGTTGGTCACCTTTCACCGCTGCGTCATACACATCTTTCGACACGATTTCCTCTGCCGGTATCTCACGCAAAAGGCTTGGCTCTGTACGAGCTGCCAGAAACTCACGCGCTGTACGCGCAACACCTGTCGCAGAACAGTATGTCTCCAAGCAGCCCCGACGACCGCAACCGCAAAGACGCCCGTCATGCCGCACAATGACATGGCCCAGTTCGCCGGCAAAACCGTCATGCCCATACACCAATTGCCCATTGATGACGATGCCGCTGCCAACGCCGGTGCCTAAAGTTATCATGATGAAATCTTTCATTCCACGGGCTGCGCCGTATGTCATTTCACCGATAGCGGCTGCATTCGCGTCATTGGTCAAAGCTGTTGGCAACCCCAAACGTTCTTCAAACATGGAAGCCAAAGGAATCACCCCTTTCCATGGCAAATTCGGTGCAAATTCTATTGTGCCGCTATAATAATTGCCATTGGGAGCCCCTACGCCCACACCTTTGATTTTCCCTGTCCCGCCAAGTTTCAACTGCGCCAAAGCAGAAATCTGCTTGCAAACAGCATCCACATAATTTTCAATCTCATCATACGCTGCCGTTTTCACGGAATCTGTTGCCAAAATGTTCCCACGCGCATCCACGATGCCAAAAACGGTATTAGTGCCTCCTACATCCACACCTACAACATAAGGCTTTTCAATATTTGTGATCATAATTACATATAATAGGTTAGTATATCCCTACAAATAACGCAAAGAAGAACGAATTAGCCAAATTTTCATTCCACTTTTTACAAGGCCTTGCATTCCAACCGCGCAGCCTCCCTGTCAATCTCCTTGCTCTGCCAATACAATTCCCTCATCGTCCAGCAGAATCAGACGCTTCTTGTACAAATCGCCTATCGCTTTCTTGAACGTTTTCTTGCTCACTCCAAAAATATCATAAACCACATCAGCCGGTGTCTTGTCGCCCAAAGCCACGCTCCCGCCTTGCGCTTTGATGTATTGAAGCAAAGCAGAAGAAAAATCCTCCACCTTTCCAGCACCGGGCCTTTGCAACTCCAAATCTATCTTGCCATCAGGGCGTACCAACTTCACATAAGCTTTCATGCGTTGGCCGATTCCCAAAGGAGCGAACACTTCATTCCGATACAGCAGGCCTCCATAGCAATTGTCTACAATTGCTTTATACCCCAAATCCGTCTTCCCCCAAACCATGACATCCACCGGGTCGCCGGGAAGATAAGACGGCATGTCTTTCGAAAGGAAATGCTCTATCCTGGAAGAAGCGGCAATACGGTAGCTGTCTTTATCCAAATAAACATAAACGACATGCCACTCGCCCACATTCATGCGGACTTTTTGTTCACGAAAAGAAACAAAGAGGTCTTTCATCAATCCCCAATCCAGAAAAGCGCCAAAACGGTTTACCCATGCAACTTTCAAGCAAGCGAACTGCCCGACCTGTGCAAAAGGCGTCAATGTGGTCGCCACAAGACGTTCTTCATTATCCAAGTAAATGAACACATCCAAAACATCTCCAATTTGGCAACCGGAAGGCACATAACGCGACGGGAGAAGAATTTCCCCATACTTGCCTCCATCCAAATAAACGCCGAAATCTACATTCTTAACCACCTCCAAGCGGTTAAATTTACCTATTTCCATAACCATATTGCAATTTCGATTCAAATGTATACAAAAAATTAGTACTTTTACAGCCAATATTAAAGAAATAACAAACAAGCCATGAATAATTTTATTTTTCAGAACCCTACGCGCCTCATTTTCGGAAAAGGAATGATTGCGCAACTGCCAAATGAAATTCCTGCCGACAAGAACATCATGATTACATTCGGCGGAGGCAGCGTAAAGAAAAACGGCATCTATGACCAAGTCATTGAAGCATTGAAGGGATACAAAACCACAGAATTTTGGGGCATCGAACCCAACCCGTCTGTCGAAACGCTCCGCAAAGCCATCGAACTGGGGAAAGAAAAGAAAATAGATTTCTTGCTTGCCGTGGGAGGAGGCTCCGTGTTGGACGGAACAAAGTTAATCTCCGCCGGATTGCTTTACGACGGTGACGCTTGGGATTTGGTAAAGAAAGGAAGCTGCACAGAAACAATTCCGATGGGAACTGTGCTGACCATCCCGGCCACAGGCTCGGAAATGAACAATGGAGCTGTCATCTCACGCCATGAAACAAATGAAAAGTTCCCGTTCTACTCCAACTATCCCGTATTCTCCATCCTCGATCCGACTGTCACATTCAGTTTGCCACCTTTCCAAATTGCCTGCGGAATGGCCGACACATTCGTTCATGTAATGGAACAATACATGACCAAACCCAACCAATCGCGTGTCATGGACCGATGGGCTGAAGGCATCTTGATGATGCTCACCACCATTGCACCTCTCATTAAAGAAAACCCTCAAGACTACGACCTGATGTCCCAGTTCATGTTGGGTGCCACCATGGGATTAAATGGTTTCATCGGAATGGGAGTCCCGCAAGACTGGGCCACACACATGATCGGCCACGAACTGACAGCACTGAAAGGCATCACGCATGGAGCATCGTTGGCCATCGTATATCCCGGAATGCTCAGAACATTGTTTGAAAAGAAGCATGACAAGTTGTTGCAATACGGAGAACGTGTATGGGGCATCACCACAGGGCTTCCTGATTCACGCGCACATATGGCCATCGACAAGACAGAAGAATTTTTCCGCAACTTGGGATTAGCTACTCGTCTCAGCGAAGCAGGCATCGGCGATGATGTCATCGACGAAATCGAACGCCGTTTCAACGAACGGCATGCCGCATACGGGGAAGACGGGGATGTGACAGGAACTGTGGCCAAACAAATCCTCTTGAACTGCAAATAAAACGCTTACCGGCGCACATAAAAGCAGGAGGATGCGCCATATGCATCCTCCTGCTTTTATCAAAACAAAAAAACGGGCAAGCTTTCCTTGCCCGTTTTTTCACAAAAGAGATGCCAATCAAGCCTTCACGCGGCTCACATAAGAACCATCCCTCGTATCAATTTCAATCGTCTCGCCTTCGTTGATAAACAATGGCACACGAACCGTTGCGCCACTCTCCACCGTAGCAGGCTTCAAAGTATTCGTGGCTGTATCACCTTTCAGCCCCGGTTCCGTATAAGTCACCTTCATCTGGACCTTCACCGGCATGTCGGCGAACAAAATCGTTTCCGTGGAAGCATCCGAAACCACATCCAGAACCATCCCCTCAAGCAAGAAATCGACACCATTGATCAAATCATGGGCAATCGGGTGCTGGTCGAATGTCTCTTGGTTCATGAAAATGTAATCATTTCCTTCTTTATATAAGAATTGGTAAGGACGGCGTTCCACCCGCACATCTTCCAACTTCTCGCCAATGTTGAAACGGCGCTCGATGACGTACCCGTTCACTACATCCTTCAGCTTGGTACGCATAAAAGTATTGCCTTTCCCCGGTTTCACATGCAAAAAGTCGATGCAAAAATACAGCTTGCCATCCATGCGGATTGCAGTCCCAATTTTAATGTCCTGTGCATTAATCATATTATATACCTATTTTAGTTGATTGAACTTTTGGAGCAAATCGGGGGCAAAAGTAATCGAAATAAGCAAAAAACCCAAAATCTTTTGACTAAAAATGATTTATCTCTTGGTTTATTTAAAAAAAGTCCCTATTTTTGCAGCCCGGTTACAAGGAATAATAACATAAAACATTATATAAAATGAAAAGAACATACCAACCTTCTAATAGAAAGAGAAAAAACAAGCACGGTTTCCGTGAGAGAATGTCAACAGCAAATGGCCGTCGTGTCTTGGCATCACGCCGTGCAAAGGGAAGAAAGAAGTTAACGGTTTCCGATGAGTACAATGGAATGAAAAGACATTAATAAAGGGCTGTTAATACTAAGAGAAAATAAAAGGCAGAGCCAAAGTGCTTCTGCCTTTTTTGATTTTCGTATCTTTGGCACACGATTTACAATAGAGCATAAATGTCATTAAGGAGTTTCTTTTCATTCAAGCAAAACAAAATGTTTTGGCTGAACATAGCAGGCATGATTGCTGTGGTATGCTTGGCAATCTTCGGTGTGCTGCGGGGGTTAGATGCATACACCCGGCACGGCCAATCAGTGGAAGTGCCTAAATTAAGCGGTTTGCCGGTAGAAGAAGCCTCTGCCATTGCCAGCCAAAAAGGATTGAAATGCATCGTCGTAGACTCCGATTACGTAAAAACATCCATACCCGGACGAATCCTCGACCAAAATCCGCCCATGGGGCAACGCGTAAAAGAAGGCCGGATCATCTATCTTACCATCAACTCGTTCAGCATTCCCCTGCAAGCCGTACCTGACGTGGCCGACAACAGTTCATTGCGGCAAGCACAAGCCGAGCTATTGGCTTCTGGCTTCAAATTAGACTCATTAGTCGAAATACCCGGAGAAAAAGACTGGGTGTACGGCATACAATACAACGGGCGCGAATTGGAACGGGAAGAACAAGTCCCCATTGGCGCCACATTAGCTTTAATGGTCGGGAACGGGATGGATGAATTACAGGCCGACAGCTTGGATGCAGACAGCCTTTTGATGGAAAACGCCCAAGAGGTAGCGGAAGACGAGGCCCTTATCGGCGATTCTTGGTTCTGACAAGCATGGAAACGATAGAAAACCTGTCGGACGACATCGAATCGTTAGAGGGGGAATCCGCCTTGTACGAACACTTCCGCGTAACGGTAGACAAAGGGCAATCACCAATCCGCATTGACAAATATTTGTTCGAACGTTTGACCAATGCCTCCCGCAACCGCATACAAAAGGCGGCGGAAGCAGGCTTCATCATGGCGAATGGAAAGCCGGTCAAAAGCAACTACAAGGTAAAACCATGCGACGTGCTGACGGTCGTCATGGACCGTCCGCGCTACGACAACGACATCATCCCCGAAGACATCCCATTAGATATTGTTTACGAAGACGATTGCCTGATGGTCATCAACAAACCCGCCGGATTAGTGGTGCATCCCGGATGCGGCAATTATCACGGCACACTGGTCAATGCCATCGCATGGCACTTGAGAGACAACAAGAACTATGACCCTAACGACCCGCAAGTAGGGCTTGTCCACCGCATCGACAAAGACACATCAGGCCTGTTAGTCATAGCAAAAACCCCGGATGCCAAGACCAATTTAGGGCTTCAGTTCTACAACAAAACCACAAAACGAAAATACCAAGCCCTGGTATGGGGAATCATCGATGAAGACAACGGAAGGATAGAAGGAAACATCACGCGCAACCCCAAAGACCGCATGCAAATGACTGTCACAGACGACCCGTCCGTGGGGAAGCATGCCGTTACCCATTACCATGTATTGGAACGCTTAGGCTACGTCACATGGGTGGAATGCGTGCTGGAAACAGGGCGCACCCACCAAATCCGCGTCCACATGAAGCACATCGGCCACGTCCTGTTCAACGATGAACGCTACGGCGGCCATGAAATATTGAAAGGAACCCATTTCAGCAAATACAAACAATTCGTAAACAACTGCTTTTCCATCTGCCCGCGCCAGGCATTGCATGCCATGACGCTCGGGTTTGCCCATCCTGAAACAGGGAAAGAAATGTTTTTCACATCCGAACTGCCGGAAGACATGAAGCAACTTCTGGACAAATGGAGAAGCTATATAGCCAACAGAGAATATTAATCATTTACGCATCATGAAAAAAATAATCGCCATTGTCGCAGGGGGAGACTCGTCAGAACACGATGTTTCCATGAAAAGTGCAGAAGGAATCTTTTCTTTCATCGACAAAGATATATATAAGGTGTATGTCATCGAACTAAGCCGCAAAGGCTGGAATGCCGTCTTAGAAAACGGCGGAAAAAGCATTGTGGACAAGAACGATTTCAGTTTTATGGAAAACGGGGAAAAGGTGAAACCCGATTTTGCCTACATCACCATCCATGGAACGCCGGGCGAAAACGGCATCCTGCAAGGCTACTTTGAATTGATCGGCATCCCTTATTCCACGTGCGACGTATTAGTGTCTGCATTGACTTTCAATAAGTTCATGACCAACCAATACCTGAAAAGCTTCGGGATACGGGTTGCAGAATCCATGTTGGTGCATAAACGTTACGGAATTTCCGATGAAGAAGTCATCGGAAAAATCGGCCTTCCCTGTTTCATCAAGCCCAATGCCAGCGGTTCCAGCTTCGGTGTAACCAAGGTAAAAACCAAAGAACAGATTCAACCTGCCCTGCAAGCCGCCTTTGCCGAATCCGACGATGCCATGATAGAAGCATTCATGGATGGCATTGAGCTGGCCAACGGATGCTACAAAACCCGCAGCAAATCCGTCGTATTGCCCATCACGGAAGTCGTAAGCAAGAACGAGTTCTTCGATTTCAACGCAAAATACAACGGGCAAGTCACCGAAATCACCCCCGCCCGCCTCAGCAATGAATTGACGGAACGCGTGCAAAAACTCACTTCTGCCATCTATGACATCTTAGGATGCAAGGGATTGGTGCGCGTGGACTACATCATCACCGAAGGCGAGAAAATCAATCTGCTTGAAATCAACGCTACGCCCGGCATGACAGCCACCAGCTTCATCCCCCAGCAAGCACGGGCGGCAGGCATCGACATGAAGGAGATAATGAGCGACATCATCGAAGAATCGTTCCTTAATATTCCGTAATTCTATTGGAAAAGACACCAAAAATTAGCATATTTGCACAACAACAATAACCAGGTCTTATGGAAACGCCTGCTGAATTTGACGAGATTCGCCCTTACCGCGCTGAAGAACTTCCGCCCGTGTTCGAGGAACTGATTGCAGATCCAGGCTTCAGGAAAGCTGCTTGCGCGGCTGTCCCCGATGTGCCATTCGATGTGTTGGCCGAGAAGATGCGCCAATGCAAAACCACAGAAGAATTCCAACGCACGCTATGCTACGGAATCTTATGGGACTTGGTGGAAGCCCATACCCAAGGACTTGACTTGGATTACTCCACGTTGGAAAAGGAAGCGCCGATGGCCTACACATACATATCCAACCATCGGGACATTATTTTGGATTCCGGCTTCCTTTCCATCCTTCTGGTGAACAAAGGGCTTGACACCGTGGAAATAGCCATTGGCGACAATCTGCTCATTTACCCGTGGATTAAAAAGTTCGTGCGCATCAACAAGTCGTTCATTGTGCAACGTTCCCTCGGCATGCGCCAGATGTTGGAATCGTCCGCGCGCCTTTCCCGCTACATCCATTATGCAATCGGGCAGAAAAAGCAATCCATCTGGATTGCCCAACGCGAAGGACGTGCGAAAGATTCAAACGACCGCACGCAAGACAGTTTATTGAAAATGCTGGCCATGGGCGGCGAAGGTTCCCTCCTCAACCGCCTGCGCGCCTTGCACATCGTCCCGTTGTCCATTTCGTATGAATACGACCCTTGCGATTTCCTGAAAGCAAAAGAGTTCCAGTTGAAACGCGACATCGAAGGATTCAAGAAATCCCCCGCCGACGATTTGGAGAACATGGCGACCGGATTGACGGGATACAAAGGCAGAGTGCATTTCTGCACAGGGCATCCTCTCAACGGCCTCATGGCAGAATGGAACGAATCATGGCCCAAACAGGAATTGTTCGCCAAGGCGGCACAAGCCATCGACCGCGAAATATTCCTTCACTACCGCCTTTACCCCAACAACTACATCGCGGCAGATTTGCTGTCGGGCCAATCTGATTTTGCAAGCCATTACACAGCTGAAGAAGCACATCATTTTGAAGATTACCTGGCAGGGCAACTGGCCAAAATCTCCATCCCGGACAAAGACGAAGGCTTTCTTCGCGAAAAGATGCTGCAAATGTATGCCAACCCTTTAAAAAACCACCTGTCGGTCCTCTAATGAAAAAGGCAATCGGGTTCATCGCGTTCATATGCATCCTGTGGGGATGCAAGGAGGAAGAAAGCATTTATCCTCCTGCATTGACAGAAATCCTTTCCGTATCCACCGATGCAGAAGGGTGCGCCTCCCTGCTTTGGCCCGATGGCTCCGGCAGCTATTCCGTGGAAAACAAAACAGACTTCTCCCACTTGACGCCTGATTCGCTGTACCGCGCCATTGCGATTTATGAAATATGCGATGCCGAAAACCGCGTGGCGCACGTTTATTCCTTGGGAAGCATCTTTTCTTCACCGCCTGTCCAAGGATGGAACGAAGCAATCAAAACCGACCCCGCAGACGTGCAAAGCATCTGGATGAGCGGCAACTACCTGAACATGGTGCTGCTGGTGAAAGGACAAAACCAAGAACATGAATACCATTGCATCGAAACAACCGACGATTCACGCCTGCGTTTCCAGTTTTACCACGACCGGAAAGGCGACATCGAAGCCTATACAAAGAAAGTGTATTTCTCGATACCGATGAAAGGATACAAGTACCGCCACAGTTCTTTCCTGTTCTCCATAAATACCCGTAAGGAAGGTGTAAAGACTTACGAATTCAATCTTTAATCATCTATTAAACAACAGATTAAAGCAAACACCATTTTTTTCTTCCAGAACCAGTTTTTCTACAATATAAGTCGAATATTGTACATCTTTGCGTTTTTTCTTAGCTTATTTTGCATCATTCAAAAAAGCAATCTAATAACCTTAGAAAAACAAAAACGATGAAATTAAAGAATTACTTTTTCATGGCATTGGGCATGTTGTTGTCCGTGCCTGCTTTCTCTGCTGTCTCCATCCGCGAGGCAGGAGGATGGTTGGAGTCTGGCTACGTCACCTTCGATTTGGTGGACGGAGCATCCACGTATGCTGTATATTATAAGGTGTCCGGCGGAGAGTATCTGAAATTAGACTCTGAATTAGTGCGCAACTATGGCGACTACGGACGTGCGGACGCTTTGGGCCTGACGGCAGGCAACTATCAATTCAAGGTGGTCCCAGTGGATGCCGAAGGCGTGGAAATGGCCGGCCAAGCCGCTGAATCAGACGTTGTAGAAGTACGTGCGCACGACCGTGCGGGATTTGCCTTTGCCAACAACAAGGTGACAGGTGCCTACAACATGGATGGTTCGCTGAAAAGCAATGCTATCGTGGTTTATGTCACGGCCGAAAACCAAAACAATGTGACCAACAATGCCATCGGAAGCAGCTATAAAGGCTTGCAAGGCATATTGGAAGGCGTGCGTGTCGGCATTAAAGACGGCGACCTCACCCGACCTGTAGCCGTCCGAATCATCGGGCAAATCAAAGATCCTTCCGGACTCGACAAAGGCGACCTTCTGATTGACATGGCAAGCGCCAGCAAATCTGCCTCATATACGGGCCTGACCGTGGAAGGTGTGGGCAATGATGCCGTGGCCGACGGTTGGGGCATCCGCTTGAAAAGCGCCACTTCTGTGGAAATCCGCAATTTGGCATTCATGAACTGCCATAGCAGCGAAGGCGACAATATCGGTTTGCAACAAGACAACAACTATGTCTGGGTGCATCATTGCGACATGTTCTACGGCGATGCCGGGAGCGATGCCGACCAGATAAAGGGCGACGGCGCATTGGATTGCAAGAAATCCAACTATGTGACCTTCTCCTACAACCATTTCTGGGACAGCGGGAAATGCTGCCTTTTGAGCAACGGCGCAGATGAATACGGCTATCTCATCAACTACCACCACAACTGGTTCGACCATTCCGACAGCCGCCACCCGCGCATCCGCTGCTACAGTGCGCACATTTACAACAACTATTTCGACGGTTGCGCCAAATATGGCGTAGGAGCCACAATGGGTTCCAGCGCATTCGTAGAGAATAACTATTTCCGCAACACCAACAAGCCCATGATGATTTCCATGCAAGGCACGGACATTGCGAATGGCGAAGGCACATTCTCCAGCGAAGACGGCGGCATTATCAAATCCTACGGCAATGTGTTTGCAGAGAAATCCAGCAATTTCCGCTACGTCACTTACCAAGAAAACAACGTGGAATTTGATGCCTACGAAGCTTCTTCACGTGACGAACAAGTGCCTGCTTCTGTAAAAACAAAGCAAGGCGGCACAAGTTATGACAACTTCGACACGGATGCCAGCATCATGTATGAATACACGCCCGACGCTGCCGAAGATGTTCCCGCCATCGTGACGGGGCAATACGGCGCAGGCCGCATGCAGCACGGCGACTTCCAATGGACATTCGACAACGCGGTGGACGACAAGAGCTACGATGTGAACCAGCCGCTGAAGAATGCTGTGAGCAATTATGAGACATCATTGGTAGGCATCTTCGGATCTACCGGCGCAGGCGACACGCCGGATCCTGAAGAACCCGACCCAGACCAACCGGGTGAAGGCGGCGATGACCCTGTGACCCCGACCCCCGATCCTGAGTCAGGCTACGCTTGCTGGTTCACAAAAGAAGGCCCGAGCAACAGCTTCTACACCATCAACGGCAACATGTCGAACAGCAAAGGTTCGGTAACAATCAACGGCGTAACGTATGACTACTGCCTGAAGATGGAGAGCAGCACGGTTATCTCTTTCACCATCAGCGAACCAATGACGCTCACTTTGGTGTTCGGGCCAAACGACGGAACGAAATGTTCTGTGGCCATCAACGGCGAAAAATACAAGTCGTTGCCGCAGACATGGACCATCGATTTGAAGGAAGGCACTTACGAACTGAAGAAAGTTGACACTTGCAACCTGTTCTACATGGATTTGACCCCGATGACCGACCCGACCCGCATCGCGAAACTTTACGAAGAAGACGCAACGGAACCCGGCCCGATCTACGACCTTTCCGGGCGCATCGTGAAGAACCCGCAGCCGGGCATCTATATCCAAGACGGGAAGAAGATCATCATCCGCTAATGAAAACCACAAAAGGCCGGACTGTTTGCCGCTGCGGGCAGGCAGCCGGGCCTTTTCATTCTAATATCAACGAAAAACAAAAAACCATGAAATTCAAGAAACTTTTGACAAGCGCGCTGTGCATGCTCGCAACAGCGCCTGCTTTCTCCTCCGTTTCCATCCGCGAAGCAGGGGGATGGTTGGAGTCCGCTTATGTCACCTTCGACTTGACGGACGGGGCTTCCACGTATGCAGTTTATTACCAACCGGCATCCGGCGGCGAATACTTGAAGCTGGATTCCGAATTAGTGCGCGACTATGGCAGCTACGGACGTGCCGATGCATTGGGCTTAGCCGCCGGCGAATACCGTTTCAAGGTAGTGCCGGTCAATGGAGATGGCACGGAAATGACGGGCGAAGCCGCCGAAACAGACGTGCTTGAAGTGCGCGGCCACGACCGCACGGGCTTCGCCTTCAAAGGCAACCACGCGCCCGGCGCGTACAAATTGGACGGCACGCTGAAGAGCAATGCCCAAATCATCTACATCACCGAGGGCAACAAAGACAACGTGAGCTGCGACGTGGTGATGAGCAGCAACGGCACGGCCACGACTTGCACCGGCTTCCAAACCATCCTGAACGGCATCAAGAAGGGTTACGACAACCGCCCGTTCGTGTTCCGCATCATCGGGCAAGTGGATGTGCCGGGCGATGCCGACAAAGGCGACATCGTGATCGACATGAGCAGCAAGACTACTTGCCCGGGCATCACCATCGAAGGCGTGGGAAATGACGCTGTGGCCGACGGCTGGGGCATCCGCCTGAAAAACACCATCAGTGCCGAGATACGCAACCTTGCGTTCATGAACTGCCATAGCAGCGAAGGCGACAACGTGGGCCTCCAGGCAAAGAACGAATACATCTGGGTGCATCATTGCGACATGTTCTACGGCGACGCCGGGAGCGATGCCGACCAGATAAAGGGCGACGGCGCATTGGATTGCAAGAAATCCAACTACGTCACCTTCTCCTACAACCACTTTTGGGACAGCGGAAAGGCTTGCCTCTTGGGACTGAGCGGTGAAAACGACGGGATGTACATCACCTACCACCACAACTGGTTCGACCATTCCGACAGCCGCCACCCGCGCATCCGCTCTTACTCCGCACACGTTTACAACAACTATTTCGACGGCTGCGCCAAATACGGCGTAGGTTCCACGATGGCTTCCAGCGTGTTCGTGGAGAACAACTACTTCCGCAACACCAACAAGCCGATGATGATTTCCATGCAAGGCACGGACATCGCAGGCGGCGGTGGCGGCACTTTCTCCAGCGAGGAAGGCGGCATCATCAAGTCTTACGGCAACGTGTTTGCAGAGCAATCCGGCAAGTTCCGCTATGTCACCTACCAGGAAGACAACACCGAGTTTGACGCTTACGAAGCCAGCACCCGCAACGAAAAGGTGCCTTCGTCCGTGAAAACCAAGAAAGGCGGCACGGGCTACAACAACTTCGACACCAACAGCAGCATCATGTACAGCTACACGCCGGATGCCGCCGAGGATGTTCCCGCCATTGTGGCCGGTGAATACGGCGCAGGGCGCATGCAGCACGGCGACTTCCAATGGACGTTCAACAACGCTGCGGACGATGCCAGCTACGACGTGAACCAGCCGTTGAAGGACGCAGTGAGCAACTACAAGACAACGCTGAAAGGCATCTTCGGGTCAACCGGCGCAGGCGACACGCCCGATCCGACCCCCGATCCCGAACCAGAGCCGGAACCCGAACCGACGCCTGATCCGGAGCCAGAGCCAGTGCCCGTGCCTGAATCAGGATACGCATGCTGGTTCACCGAAGAAGGGCCGAGCAACAGCTTCTATGCCATCAGCGGAAACTTCTCGAACAGCAAGGGCGAAGTAACCGTGGGCGACACCACTTACGAATACTGCCTAAAGATGGAAAGCAGCACTTCCGTGCGCTTCACCATCGATGAGCCGATGACACTGACCCTGGTATTCGGCCCGAACGAAGCGCCGAGCATCAAGATCAACGGGGAAAAGCAGTCCATCTCCTCGCAAGTGTATGCCACCGACCTGGAAGCAGGCGAATACACCCTGACGAAAGACGGCACGTGCAACCTGTTCTACATCACCTTGGACGGCGATGTTTCCACGCCCGATCCCGAACCAACGCCCGAACCGGAGCCGGAGCCTGAACCCGAACCAGAGCCGGAACCGGAACCCACTCCCGAACCGGAGCCTGTGCAGATAGAAGGACATGCCTGCTGGTTCACGGAAGACGGCGCATCGGATGCGTTCTTCCGCATCGACGGCGACCTGACCAACGGCGACGGAAAAGCCATCATCGGCGGCAAGACCTACGAGTGGTGCCTCATCATGGACGCATACACCCGCATCCAGTTCACCATCGACACACCGATGACACTGATGATGGTGTTCGGCCCGAACGGCAATCCGAGCCTCCGCATCAATGGAGAGGAAGTGGATGCCACAAGGATTTTCATCCGCGACCTGGAAGCCGGCGAGTATGACATCACAGGTGTCGAGGATTGCAGCCTGTTCTACATCGACCTGATGGGCTTCATCGCGCCCGAACAAGAGGAAACGCCCGAACCCGAACCCATGCCGGTGCCGGAATCGGACTATGCCTGCTGGTTCACCCAAGAGGGGCCGAGCAACGATTATTACGAAATCGACGGCAACCTCTCCGGCAGCAAAGGCGAAGTGAACGTGGGCGGCGAGACGTATGGTTACTGCCTGAAGATGGAATCGTCCACCAGCGTGCGCTTCACCGTGCCGCAAGAAATGACGTTGGTATTGGTGTTCGGCCCGAACGAAGAACCCAGCATCAAGATCAACGGCGAGAGGCGCGACGTCTCCTCACAGGAATACACCTGCCGCTTGACCGCAGGCGAATACGAACTGACCAAGGACGGCACCTGCAACCTGTTCTACATCAACCTGCTGACCGATGAGCAATTGGGGATGGTTTCCTCCCTGTTCGGCGAAGGCACTACGGGCATCGATGCCATAGGCTATGATGCAGAAGGCGGTCCTGCGTACGACCTCTCCGGCCGCATGGTGAAAAACCCGCTGCCGGGCGTGTATGTGCGCGACGGGCAAAAGGTGGTCATCCGGTAATCGCTGAAAAGCACTTTTTCAATTCATACACATGTTTTTCCGGCTGTCGCAGCAAAACCGTTGCGGCAGCCGGTTTTTCATGCCGCAAAGCGCGCAGGCCATCCCCAAACTTCACCCATAAAATATTCCGCCAGATTGCAAACCGTGCCGAGGCACGAAAGGGAAGATTCCGGGAAACAGTTCCACGAACTTTCCAAAAAAGTTCATAGTAGTTTTTGAAAATGTTCTAAGAACTTTTCGAAAAACTTCATAGTACTTTCCGCGAAACTTCGTAGAACAATTTTGTGAGTTGACGGGTTGCAAGGGGACAAGGATGCAGGGATTGCAGGGAATTGCCGGATTGAAAAACGCGAAGCCCCTTTCCGGCAGGTTCAAACCTGCCGGAACACGAGATGAACTGGAATCTGGGAACCTCCGAACACCTCCCAAGGTTTCAGTGAAAACGTTCCAAGGTTCCATGCAAAACCTTGGAAGGTTTTTTAAAAACCTTTGGGAGGCAAGGGCGCAAGCAAGGCAGCGGATGCCGCGCCCCGTCCGGGGAGGCGGCGGCATCCGTTATGCTTTTTTTTGACCAAGTTTGCCGCAAAGTCCCAATCGTTTGCTTAACTTTGCAGGGAATATTCAAAAATTTATTGCCTGTCAATAATCAAACAACCAAGAATAAAAAAAATCTATAGACATGAACCTAAAAATCGTTGTATTGGCAAAACAAGTGCCTGACACCCGGAATGTGGGGAAAGATGCCATGAAAGCCGACGGCACAATCAACCGCGCTGCCTTGCCTGCCATCTTTAATCCGGAAGATTTGAACGCATTGGAGCAGGCGCTACGCCTGAAAGACCAGTATCCTGGCTCCACTGTCACCGTGCTGACCATGGGGCCGGGGCGTGCAGCTGACATCATCCGTGAAGGATTGTTCCGGGGTGCAGACAATGGTTACCTACTGACAGACCGCGCATTTGCAGGCGCCGACACGCTGGCCACGTCCTACGCTTTGGCTACCGCCATCCGGAAGATCAAGGACTTCGACATCATCATCGGGGGAAGGCAGGCCATCGACGGCGACACGGCGCAAGTAGGGCCGCAAGTGGCCGAGAAACTTGGGCTGCCGCAAATCACTTATGCAGAGGAAATACTCGGCATCAGCAACGGGCGCATCACCGTGAAACGCCACATCGACGGAGGCGTGGAAACAGTGGAAGGGCCGCTTCCTATCGTCATTACCGTCAACGGCTCGGCTGCCCCGTGCCGCCCGCGCAATGCGAAATTAGTGCAAAAATACAAACATGCCAAGACGGTTACCGAAAAACAGCAAGGCAACTTGGATTACACGGAGCTTTACAACACGCGCAATTACCTCAACCTCACAGAGTGGAGCGTCACGGATGTGGACGGAGACACCGCCCAATGCGGGTTGTCAGGCTCGCCGACCAAGGTCAAAACAATCCAGAACATCGTGTTCCAAGCCAAAGAAAGCAAAACCATATCCTCGGCCGACCGCGACATTGAAGATCTTATCGTTGAACTTTTAGCCAACCATACAATCGGATAACACCATGAACAATTTATTTGTATATTGCGAAATAGAAGAAGGGAACGTGGCGGATGTCAGCCTGGAACTGCTGACCAAAGGACGTTCGTTAGCCAACCAACTGAATTGCCAACTCGAAGCCATCGCAGCAGGCACAGGATTGGAGGGCATTGAGAAACAAATCATCCCGTACGGGGTGGACAAATTGCATGTGTTCGACGCGCCGGGGCTTTATCCCTACACGTCGCTTCCCCATGCATCCATCCTGATCAACCTTTTCAAGGAAGAAAAACCACAAATATGCCTGATGGGCGCAACTGTCATCGGGCGCGACTTAGGTCCAAGAGTGTCTTCCGCCTTGACCAGCGGGTTGACCGCCGATTGCACGGCCTTGGAGATTGGAGACCATGAAGACAAGAAGGAAAACAAGGTGTACAAGGACCTGTTGTACCAGATACGCCCGGCCTTCGGAGGCAACATCGTGGCCACCATCATCAATCCGGAACACCGCCCGCAAATGGCCACCGTGCGCGAAGGCGTGATGAAAAAGCAAATCCTTTCGGCAGACTACAAAGGAGAAATCATCCGCCACGACGTGAAAAAATACGTCAACGACACGGATTTCGTGGTGAAAGTCATCGAACGCCATGTGGAAAAAGCCCAGAACAACCTGAAAGGGGCGCCCATCATCGTGGCTGGAGGCTACGGCGTAGGCTCGAAAGAGAACTTCCAACTCCTTTTCGATCTGGCCAAAATACTGAATGCAGAGGTGGGCGCCAGCCGTGCCGCCGTGGATGCAGGCTTCATTGAACACGACCGGCAAATCGGACAGACGGGCGTCACCGTGCGGCCGAAACTGTACATTGCCTGCGGTATATCCGGGCAGATACAGCACATTGCCGGCATGCAGGAAAGCTCCATGGTGATTTCCATCAACAACGACCCCAACGCACCCATCAATGCCATCGCCGATTACGTCATCAACGGGACGGTGGAGGACGTGATTCCCAAAATGATTAAATATTACAAACAAAACAGCAAATAAGAAATGGCTAACTTTTATTTAGATACGCCGGAACTCAGGCATCACCTGAACCATCCGCTCATGAAGCGAATCGTGGAACTGAAAGAACGCAACTTCAAAGACAAGGACGAATATGATTACGCGCCCATCGATTTCGAAGATGCCATGGACAGCTACGACAAAGTGTTGGAAATCGTAGGGGAAATCTGCGGGGAAATCATTGCCCCCAACGCAGAAGATGTGGATCATGAAGGGCCGACCGTTGCCAACGGGCGGGTCACGTATGCCCAAGGCACGCAGAAAAACCTGGAAGCTGTCACCAAAGCCGGGCTGATGGGCGTGGCCATGCCCCGGCGTTATGGCGGGCTGAACTTCCCGACTGTCCCCTACATCATGGCGGCCGACATCGTGTCGCGCAGCGACGCAGGCTTTGAAAACCTCTGGGGGTTGCAGGACTGCGCCGAAACCCTTTATGAATTTGGCAGCGAAGACCAACGGAAACGTTACATCACGCGGGTATGCCAAGGCGAAACCATGTCGATGGACCTGACGGAACCCGACGCAGGTTCTGACCTCCAGTCCGTCATGCTGAAGGCTACTTACAGCGAACAGGACCAGTGCTGGTACCTCAACGGCGTGAAACGTTTCATCACAAACGGCGATGCCGACATCCATTTAGTGCTTGCCCGTTCGGAAGAAGGCACGCACGACGGGCGCGGCCTCTCCATGTTCATCTATGATAAACGCAACGGGGGGGTCAACGTGCGCCGCATAGAAAACAAAATGGGCATCAAAGGTTCGCCGACCTGCGAATTGGTGTTCAAGAACGCCAAAGCCGAACTTTGCGGCGACCGCAAGCTGGGTCTGATAAAATACGTCATGGCCTTGATGAACGGCGCCCGCTTGGGCATCGCCGCACAATCCACGGGTTTGTCGCAAGCTGCCTACAATGAAGCGTTGGCCTACGCGAAAGACCGCAAGCAATTCGGCAAAGCCATCATCGAGTTCCCAGCCGTGGCCGAAATGCTTTCGCTGATGAAAGCCAAATTGGATGCTTCGCGCACCTTGCTGTATGAAACGGCACGCTACGTGGACATCTACAAAGCATTGGACGACATTGCCAAGGAACGCAAGCTCACGCCCGAAGAACGGCAGGAACAGAAGCTGTATGCCAAATTAGCGGATGCCTTTACCCCGCTGGCCAAAGGCATGGGAAGCGAGTTCGCCAACCAGAATGCTTACGACTGCATCCAGATACACGGCGGCTCCGGGTTCATGAAGGATTATGCCTGCGAAAGAATTTACCGCGACGCGCGCATCACCAGCATCTACGAAGGAACCACGCAACTGCAAGTGGTGGCTGCCATACGGTATGTCACGACGGGTGCATACTTGGCACGCATCAAAGAACTGGAACAGCAGAGCGTTGCCCCTGAATTGGAGAGCCTCTTGAGCCGGTTGAAGGCCATGGGCGCGAAATATGCAGAGGCCGTGTCCAAGGTGGCCGACAGCAAAGACCAAGAACTGATTGACTTCACGGCAAGGAAATTGGTGGAAATGTCGGCTTACCTCATCATGGGACACCTGTTGCTGCAAGACGCCAGCCAAAATGCCATCTTCGCCAGCTCCGCGCAAGTGTTCACCCGCTTCGCCGAGGCGGAAGTGGAGAAGAACGCATCGTTCATCGCCCGCTTCAGCAAAGACGACTTGGCTTACTACCGGAAATAAGCGCAAGAAAGGGCAATGATAAAAAGGAATCCCGGCAGCATGGCGTTGCCGGGATTCTTTGTTTATACCTTTATTAAAAGAATCAAACTTCGCGCCGCTTCAAATAAACAATCACGCTCACTTGTTCTTGCGGATGAAGCTCTGGCGCAAGCTGATTGACACGGACATCAAAAATATCCCCATAGCCCATATCCAGCAACTTGCTGATTTCCTCATTTTCCCCTTTCGGTATAAAGCCCAGTTTCTTGTCGCCATAATAAATGGCCACCGCATAAGGGTCAAAAGAGTTATCAGCTTCACGTTCCAAAGTCAACACAGAGCCAATTTTCAACTCACTGAACGCAATGCAGCCTTCCCAATACGCAAAACCTGCAATATGGAAATCTGCGAAGTGCATCAATTTCCGTTTTTTCTGTTCCATATTCTTTTCCTTTAATTTGTTTCCCTGTAAAAGTCAAGCATCTCGAAAATGTCCTCTTTCGTGGCTTGCTGGTTGATGGCGATGTCGCCCACGTTGCGCAAAAGGGTGAAGTTAATCCGCCCGGCTTCGTTCTTCTTGTCGTGCGTCATCAGCTCGTAAAGCCGCTCATAATGCGTGCAGTCGAAATCAAACGTGCCGTAATGCGCCTTGATGAACGAAACCGTCTGATGCAACCTGTCCGTCGGGAATCCTAATCGAACGGCTGAATAATACAGTTCGCAGATGATGCCCCACGCCACCGCGTAGCCATGCAACACAGGACAACCGCGCTCCAACGCCAGGCTTTCAAAGGCATGCCCTACGGTATGCCCCAGGTTCAATGCCTTGCGGATGCCTTGCTCATGAGGGTCTTGCGCCACCACCTCCTCTTTGATGCGGATGGATTGTGCCACCAAGTCCTTCAACTGCCCGTAATCCACGCTGCTCAAATCAAAGCGCAGCAATTCCGCCCAATGCTTCTCGTCGGATATCAGGCCGTGTTTCAGCATCTCGGCATAGCCCGAAAAAAGGTTCTCCCTGTCCAACGTGCGGAGAAATTCGGTAGAGACCAGCACGCAATCGGCCAAGGCAAATGCGCCGATCTCATTCTTCAAACCGTTGAAATTAATGCCCGTCTTGCCCCCCACGGCGGCATCCACCATCGCCAACAACGTGGTGGGAATGTTGATGAAACGGATGCCCCGCTTGAACGTGGCGGCAGCAAACCCGCCCAAGTCCGTGACCATCCCCCCGCCTACATTCAACAACAAGGAATGCCGGCTGGCGCCACCGTTGCTCAATCCCGCCCACACTTGCGACAAGGTTTCCAACGTTTTGTGCGCATCGCCCGCGCCAATCCGCAACACAACGGGGGCATCTGCCTCCACGATGCCGGAAAGCAAGGGCAAACAACACGCAGAGGTATGCTCGTCCACCAATACAAACAGCCGGTCATACGGGATGCCGGACAAAACGCCGGAAAGGGATTCCCGGAAATCTTCGCAAACCACAATTTTCTGCACGCTCATCCTGTTCATTGACATTTATGCTACAAACATACGCCAAAAACGTAAAAAAGCAAAATATTCCCAACACATTCACCGCAAGAACTGTAACTTTGCCCGGCATGAACCAACAAAATGTATTCAAATGAAAGCACTATTGCCTCCTTACTGCCGGCTCATGGGCTACGCCGTCCTGCTGGCATCCATCTTCGCACCGTTCATCCTGGTGATGTTCAACGTGATTACCGACGCGAACCTGCTCTTTGCCAAAGAGTGTTTCAAACTGGCCATGATGTTAGGGCTGCTGATGGTCCTGCTGGCATACGCCAAGAACGAGAACGAAGAAACGGGACGAATCCGCATCAAGGCCATGCGCTATGCCGTGTTCATCACCGCCATCTACCTTTTCATCAACACGCTGATCGTGCTGCACAAAGGCGACCCGTCGCTCGCTCCCACGTCGTCTTTCCTCATTTTCCTGGCCATCAACACCATCTGCCAAGAGTTTGGCATCATCAAGGCCTCCGTGGATAAAATGTTCTTAAATAGGAGGAAGCGGAATTAAACCTTTTCGGCAATCTGGCATCTATATGATGAAAAAACAATCCACGCGAATGAAGCCTTTTGCCATCAACAAAAAAAGGACAGCCATCTTGTTCCTGTGCCTGTTCGGCGCAGTCCGGGTAATGGCGCAGGCTTCTTTGTGCGGGAAGGTCATCGACAAGGACAACCAAGAGCCTGTTCCACAGGCCACGATCCAGCTTTTCTCCCTGCCCGACAGCACGTTCGCCCAAGGCATGGTGAGCGGCAACGACGGCGTGTTCCGCTTCTCCCCGCTAAAAAAGGGGGCATACCTGCTAAAGGTTTCTTACATTGGCTATGAGCCCTACTGGCAACAAGCCGACCTGAAGGCGAACACCCGCCTTGACCTGAAAGAAATCCTGCTGAAGCCGGCCAGCATATTGCTCAACGAGACGGTCATCGTGGCGGAAGCGCCTCCCGTGACAATGGAGCAAGACACGACGGTATTCAACACCTCCGCCTACCGCGTGGCAGAAGGTTCCATGCTGGAAGACCTGGTGAAGAAGCTGCCCGGCGTGGAAGTGGACAGCGACGGAAAGATAACCGTGAACGGGAAGGAGATAAAAAGAATCATGGTGGACGGGAAAGAGTTCTTCAGCGACGACCCGCAACTGGCCATGAAGAACCTCCCCGTGGAAATCATTGAAAAGGTCAAGGCGTACGACAAGAAGTCGGACTTGGCTAGAGTGACCGGCATCGACGACGGGGAAGAAGAAGCCGTGCTGGACCTCAGTGTGAAAAAAGAGATGAAAAAAGGCTGGTTCGGCAACCTGATTGCCGGCTACGGCAGCCAGGAACGCTACGAAGGAGGCGCGATGGCCAACCGATTCAACGACCGCACGCAAGTGTCGGTCATCGCCTCGGCCAACAACACCAACAACCAAGGCTTCTCTGAATTTGGCGACGCAGGGGCAGGAATGGGAGGCAACGCGGGCAACGGCATCAACACGTCACAAGCATTGGCCGTCAATTTCTCCCATCACAAAGAGAAGATAGAAATGGGCGGCGACGTGCGCTACGGGCATTCACAGAAAGACGCATGGACGAAAAGCCACTCCGAAAACTATTTAGAGGACGGATCGTACTTCATCGACAGCCGCAACAATTCCGGCCGTGGGCAGCACAGCATCTCAGGGAACTTCCGAATGGAATGGAAGCCCGACACGCTGACCAACATCATTTTCCGCCCGTCGGCCTCTTATTCCAAGACAAGTTCACGAAGCCACGGCACCTCTGCCACGTTGGACAACCTTTCCGACTCCATCAATGCCAAGCAATCCGACAGCCACGGCAGGAGCAACAGCCTTTCGGCAAGGGGAAACCTGCAAATCAACCGCCGCCTGCAAGGGAAACCGGGAAGGAACATCACCCTGCGGCTCAACTACAACTACAACGCCTCCGGCTCCGACCAATGGAGCTACACGGACACACGTTTCTACCAGAACGACAGCATCTCGCAACTGTTCCGCTACAACGACGGGGAAAGCAGCAACAACAGCTACCGCATACAGATGGCCTACATCGAGCCCATCCTCACCAACCGCTTCCTGCAATTCAGCTACAGCTACCAATACCGCACGGGGCGGTCGCAGAAGTATGTGTATGACACCGACGAAGAAGGCATGCCCGCCGTGCGGCTGGACTCGCTGAGCGACCAATCGACCAACCGCTACATGACGCACGAATTGCAAGCCTCGTTCCGCACCATCCGCGAGAAGTACATGTACAACGTCGGCATCAGCATCGCGCCGCAAAAGTCCGCCACCAATACCACATTAGGACCCAACGCGAAAGGGCGGCTCACACAAAACGTGTGGAACTACTCGCCGACGTTTGATTTCCGCTACCGCTTCTCGAAGCAGGAGCAACTCCGCCTGATGTACCGGGGAAACAGTTCCGCGCCCGACATCGAAGACTTGCAAGCCGTGAAGGACGTGACCGACCCCATGAACCTCGTCTACGGCAACCCTTCGCTCAAACCTTCCTACAACAACCGCCTGATGATACACTACAACCGCTACTCCATGGAAACACAGCGGGGAATGATGGCGAACTTCTCTTTCAACAACACCATCAACAGCACCACGAACAAGGTGACCTACAACCCGGAAACGGGCGGAAAGGTGACGAACATCGTGAACGTGAACGGCAACTGGAACACACGGCTCTTCTATTCCTTCAACACGCCGTTCAAGAACAAGAAGTTCACCTTCAACACTTACACCAATGCGTACTACCAAAACATGGTGGGATTCAACAGCGTGGACAAGGCCGACGCGGAACGAAGCACCACGCGGAGCCTCAACCTCTTTGAACGGTTGAGGGCCAATTACCGCGACGACCGCTTCGACATCGGGCTGGCCGGCTCCATACGCTACAATTTCTCGCGCAACAGCGCCCAAGAGAAGAACAACCGCGAAACGTTTGACTACGGGGTGGAAGCCAATGCCAACGTCACCCTCCCATGGGACATTTACCTCTCCACCGACATCAATTGCAGCATCAAGTCGGGCTACGGGGAAGGGTTCGACAAGAACATCGTCCTGTGGAACGCGCAAGTGTCCAAAAACTTCCTCAAGAAGAAGCAAGCCACCTTGCGGTTCAAGATATACGACATCCTGCAACAAAGGAGCAGCATCTCGCGCACCATCACGGCCAACTACATCCAAGACTCCGAGAGCAACACCCTCGGCAGCTACTTCATGGTGCATTTCGTGTACCGCCTCAACACGTGGGGAAAAGGCCGCCCCGCCGCAGGGGGCGCGCCGCCAAGACCCGGAGGGCCGCCCCCGCACAGAAGGTAGCCCGGCAAAAGTCCACGGCACGAATCTCCCATACATCCCGCAGTTTATGCCCGGTTTGCCGTGATAAACTCACAGTTTTACCTGATAAACTCGCAGTTTATGCCGGCAAACCCGCAAATGCATCCGCATTAATCGGCCGCCGCGCAAAGAATATTCCGCAGATTTTCCTAACTTTGTAGCACACTTGACAAGTGACATCAAACGTTCAGAAAAGATGGATTGGAGTGCATTCCTCAACCCCATAGTGGGCAACATAGTGAGTTTCATCTATTTTGCCATCATCGCCGGAACCATCGCCGTGGTCATCCTCGACAACCGGAACCCTGTGAAGACCATCGCATGGGTACTCGTGCTGACTTTCCTGCCTTTCATCGGCCTGGTGTTCTACATCTTTTTCGGCAGGAACATCCACCGCGAGCGCGTCCTGAACAAGAAAAGCTACAAAAGGCTCACGCGAAAACCCTTCCAAGAGTCTTTGCCGCAAGCATCGTTCAACGGCACGCCCGGGCAAAACGAACTCATCCACCTGTTCAGAAACACCAACCAAGCCCTCCTTTTCGACGGGAACAGCATCGAGACATACACATCAGGAGAAGAAGAAGTCATCGCCTTGATACAGGAACTGTACAAAGCCCGCAACCATGTCCACTTGGAATACTACATCTTCGAAAACGACGCAGTGGGCCGCCTCATACGCGACGTGCTGGCAGACAAAGCAAAAGAAGGCGTGAAAATACGGCTGCTGTACGACGACGTGGGCTGTTGGCATGTCCCCAAGCAATTCTATGAGGAAATGAAAGAAGCAGGCATCGAAGTGCGCAGCTTCCTGAAAGTGCGCTTCCCGCAGTTCACCAGCAAAGTGAACTACCGCAACCATCGGAAAATCGTTGTCATCGACGGCGAAACAGGATTCACGGGAGGCATGAACATTGCAGAAAGATATGTGAAAGGCTTCGAATGGGGCATCTGGCGGGACACCCAGATAAAAATCAAGGGGAAAGCAGTCTATGGCTTGCAAACCACTTTCTTGACGGACTGGTACATGATGGACCAGACCCTCATCACAGGCAGCGCCTACTTCCCCAGCATAAGGCCCGCAGGCCGCATCGTCGCGCAAATCGTCACTTCAGAACCCATCAGCCCGTGGAAAGAAATCATGCAAGGGCTCACGCTGGCCATCCACAATGCCAAAACATACTTCTACATGCAAACACCTTATTTCCTTCCCACCGAACCCATCCTCTTTGCCATGCAGACAGCTGCATTGGCCGGCGTGGACATCAGGCTGATGATTCCCCAACGAGCCGACAGCCGCCTCACCCACTTTGCCTCCTGCTCTTACCTGAATGATGCCATAAAAGCCGGCGTCAAAGTCTATTCCTACCAGAAAGGATTCCTGCACTCCAAGCTCATGGTGTCCGACGACTGCCTCTCCACCGTAGGTTCCACCAACATGGACTTCCGCAGCTTTGAACACAACTTCGAGGTCAACGCTTTCATCTACGACAAAGACACGGCAATGAAAATGAAGGACATCTTCCTGCAAGACCAGAAAAACTCCCGGCAAATCACCGGGAAACAGTGGAAGAAACGTCCTTTAAAGCAGAAAATCATCGAATCAGTCGTGAGGCTGCTCGCCCCCCTCCTCTGATTGAATGAAAAAAGAAAAATTCACGCTGCCATACACCCTGCGTTCCACAAAACAAGAATGCATGTCGAAATTGTTCCGCTTCCCATGCTCCAGCACAAACAAGCCGCCGGGCTTCAGCAGCCTATGGCTGAACACCAAGTCCGGCAACTCCGCAAGTTCCGCAAGGGCATAAGGAGGGTCGGCAAAAACAAAATCAAACTGCTCGTTGCAACGCGCAACGAACTTGAAAACGTCGCCACGGCAAGGATACCACTCATCCGCGCCCAACTCGCGCTTCACCTTCGAAATGAAAGCATAATGCAAAGCGTCCTTCTCCACGGAGACCACCTTCGCGCATCCTCTCGACAACAGTTCCAAACTAATGCTTCCGGTGCCAGCAAACAAGTCGAGAGCAACGACACCCTCTTCATAATCCAGCCTGTTGGACAATACATTAAAAAGGTTTTCTTTCGCAAAGTCAGTCGTCGGCCTCGCCTTGAACGTGCGGGGAACCTCAAACCTGCGCCCTCTGTATTTACCGCTTATCACTCTCATCTGCAGTCACACTAAAAAGATCACTTAAAATCAAACAACAAAACCGATTGCAAATCAAAAGGAACCGCTGCTGCATCGCCTGCAAACAGACGGCAGAATTCCGAGTCCGGATTCATCACGAAAACATGATGCACAAATGCGCGCAATTCATCCAGAAGATTTCCCGAAAGCGAAACCAAGCTCTCCGTGACATGCAGTTCATCACGCTCTTGCGCATACCCTTGCTGCTTCCAAGCATACAGCAAATAATAGGCAGCATCCGATGCGTCCTGCACAGCAAATGAATTAGCGAACAAAAGATGCCCTCGTTCGAAACAAAAAACATACAGGAAACCATCCTCCATGCATGCAAACATCTTCCGCGTGTTTCCCCATGACGCTTTATTGCCAAAATACGCCAACAAAAGGTATGCCGGCGAATAAGCATGCACATCCGGATTAAATCGGGACAACAAATCCCACACAAAACGGTCAACGGCAAACAATATCTTCAAGTTCCCCTTTCCCCATTCATTGCATAGCACAAGGTCATTCTCCTTGGCTTTATGGTTATAATGGAAAAAGGCCCGGCAACCGTCCTCCTCACCCGCCCCAAAGCCATTGGGTACGCAGGTGAAACGGGAATCTGCATAAACAACATTCACGCGCTTGTAAACATGCCGGAACACATCTCCCATCAGCATTTCCCTCACATTCGCCAAAAAAGGAACGGAAGAGTCAATGGGATAAGTGAAATAATGCAACCCGCTGGCCGAAAACGGGTCATGGATGAAAAAAGAAAATCCATCCGCACTCAGGCGGATGGATAAAGTATACAAATTCGATTTGCTGAAATCAATCTTGCCAACAGCAGCTTTGTCAAGCATAAAGCCACCGATTATTCCCAGTTACCGGCACCGTTGTTAGGCGTCTCAATCGAACCAACCTGCAAACCGGGATACCTTGACAATTTCGTGGCCATATCAATCAAATTAATGATTTCCTGCTTGTCAAGCCCTTGCAAATATACGGTATAAGGAGTCTTTGCTTCAAACAGATAAATAGGAGCGCCCGACTTTGTCGTGTCGCTTTTCGCTGCCATCTCGAATTGTTTGCCGCCTCCGAAAGGAACGTATCTCATGGAATCTGCATTGAAGCCCTTCGGATAAATCGTATCCAAAACGCTCACCCACATCGTGTCACGCTTGAATCCCATCAGGCCAGCTTTCTCCACTTCTCTCCAATTGCCGGTTTTCTTTGCTTTCTCAATAAGCTTCACGGCTTTCTTTTCCGTCATTCCGCTTTCCAATTGTTCATCGCTCAAAACGCCTTCCTTTGCAACATAAGGAATCTTTTGCGTTTTCACAAAATCAATCAAAGTGTCAAAGCTTGCAGTGTAATGCCCTTGATGCTGGTTGCGGTATTCCAATTGAGCCTTACGGATGTCAATCAAACGGGCAATGACTTGTGCTTCTCTCGCTTTCTGTGTCTCCTCAAACTCTATCGGCCCCATTATGCTGCCATAACAGATATAAACCAGGACACACACACAAGCGACTAATACGACATTAATTACGGTCTTCATGATAAATATTGTTTTTTTAGTTTATATTCGTAGCGCAAAAATAAAGTAAATTAATCTATTAAACGAGGATTCAACCGACTTTTTATTACATAAAAAATGATAAATCAATATTTAGAGCAACAAATTAAGTTTTTTTTTCATTATCCGCCCACTTCCGAACAAGAACAGGCGATAAAATCTTTGTCCGCATTCCTGCTTCCAGCATCATCAAAAGCAGTTTTCATCCTGCAAGGTTTTGCCGGAACAGGAAAGACAGCTTTAACAGGAGCTGTCGTGCAAGCATTGGATGCCGCAGGGCAAAAATGCGTATTACTGGCACCTACCGGAAGGTCTGCTAAGATATTAGCATCCTATTCAGGCCATCCTGCTTACACGATTCACAAGAAGATTTACCGCCAAAAAAGTTTTTCAAATGAATTTTCCAACTTTGATTTGAACAAGAACCTGCATACAGACACATTGTTCATTGTAGACGAAGCCTCCATGATTTCCAACAGGGCATCAGGCACGGCAAACTTTGGAAGCGGAAGATTATTGGAGGATTTGATACAATTCGTATTCTCTGGCAATGGATGCAAACTGTTGATCATCGGCGACACTGCGCAACTTCCGCCGATAGGGGAAACAGACAGCCCCGCCCTGTCTGCAAGTTTCCTGCAAACTTATGGGCTGGAAACAGAGAAGATGTGCCTGTCACAAACCGTCAGGCAAATGGAAAAACCGGGCATACTCTGCAACGCCACGCATCTAAGAAAATGCATTGCGGAAAAGCAAACCACCCAACTGCCCAAAATACGCTTGCAGGGCTTCAACGACATCCAGTTGTTGCCCGGCAACGAACTTGTCGACACATTGAATGCTTGCTATGAACAAGATGGAATGAACGACACCATCATCATCTGCCGTTCCAACAAGCAAGCCAACCGATACAACAACGGGATACGCAATGTCATCCTTTTCCGCGAAGAAGAATTAGAAAGCGGAGATGTGCTGATGGTGGCAAAAAACAATTATTTCTGGGGAGCAGGCAATAAAGAAATTGAGTTCATCGCCAACGGAGACACGGCCATCGTGAAGCGCATCCGCCATACCACGTCACTCTATGGCTTCCATTTTGCCGATGTCGTGCTGGCTTTCCCGGATTACAACGACATGGAGATAGAGGCCAAGGTATTGCTTGAAACGCTCCGCTCCGACGCGCCTGCATTGCCCAAGGAAGACAACGACCGCTTGTTCTACACCATATTAGAAGACTATGCCGACATCGGCAACAAGCGCGAGAAGATGAAGCAGATGAAAGAGAACCCGTATTATAACGCACTGCAAGTGAAGTATGCATACGCCATCACTGGCCACAAAGCCCAAGGCGGGCAATGGAAGAACGTATTCCTCGACCAAGGATACGTCACCGCTGAAATGGCATCCCCCGACTATTTCCGATGGCTATACACCGCATTCACACGCGCCACACAGAAGCTTTACTTGGTCAATTATCCCAAAAACCAAATAGAGGAGCAGTAATCTGCTCCTCTATATTTGTCCAAAGACTGCTTCTGCCGCACAGTCTCATTTGCTATTTCAACCCGGCCAATTCAATCACTTTGTCCACGGCCGCACTCAGCCCGTCGGGATTCTTCCCGCCGGCCGTAGCGAAATGCGGCTGGCCACCACCACCGCCTTGAATCAACTTTGCCGCTTCGCGCACCAATTGCCCGGCGTTCAACCCCGTCTTCACCATGTCATCACTCATGATCACAGTCAGCAAAGGTTTGTCTTCGTACACGCTCCCTATCACTACAAAAAGGCTCTCAGGCAACTGCGCTTTCAACTGGAAAACAATATTTTTCACTGCATCAGCAGGCATCGGGAAAATGCCTTTCACTACTTTCACGCCATGCACCTCCTTGATGTTTTCTACCAACCGGTTTTTCAACGCTGCCTCTTTTTCTTTCATGAATGCTTCCACCTGTTTCTTCAACCCGGCATTCTCATCAACGTATTTCGCAACAGCCTGCTTCAAATCCGGCGCATTATTGAACAATGCTTTCAAATCAGCAATCGTGTCCAAAAGCGTGTCAAACAATTCTTCCACTTTTTCGCCCGTGACAGCCTCGATACGGCGAACGCCTGCAGCCACAGAACTTTCCGAAAGAATCTTCACCATCCCTATCTTCCCTGTTGCCGAAACATGCGTGCCGCCGCAGAATTCTACCGAAGACCCGAACTGCACAACCCGCACTTCCTCACCATACTTCTCGCCAAACAGTGCGATAGCACCCAATTCATGGGCTTTCTCGATGGGCAAATTGCGGTATTCCGTCAAAGGAATGTCGGCGCGTATCTTCGCGTTCACCAGATGTTCCACTTCACGAAGCTGTTCCGGAGTGACTTTCTGGAAATGGGAGAAGTCAAAACGCAAGGAATCCGGCGTGACAAGCGAGCCTTTCTGCTCCACATGCGTGCCTAACACTTGCCGCAAAGCTTCGTCTAGCAAGTGGGTGCAAGAGTGGTTGGCAGCGCATGCCGCACGTTTCTCTGTATCCACGCACGCCATCATCGGTGCCTCAGGATGTTGAGGAAGCTGCTTGGCAATGTGAATCGGGAGGTTGTTTTCCTTCTTCGTGTCCACGATTTCTATGGTTTCAAACTCGCTGACAATCACTCCTGTGTCGCCGACCTGCCCGCCGCTTTCGGCATAAAATGGCGTGTCGCTCAGCACAAGTTGGTAAAGCACTTGGTTCTTTTGCTTGATCTGGCGGTAGCGCAATATGGATGTTTCATACTCCGTATAGTCATAACCCACGAAATTCGTTTCGCCCTCTTTCAGGACAATCCAGTCACCCGTTTCCACAGCCGCCGCATGCCGTGCGCGGGCTTTCTGCTTCTGCATCTCCACTTCAAAGCCTGCCACGTCGGCCGTCAAACCATTCTCACGAAGAATCAGTTCCGTCAAATCCAACGGGAAACCGAATGTATCATACAAAGTAAAGGCATCCAGGCCGCTGATTTCTGTTTTCCCGGCAGCCTTGACATCCGCAATCATCTTGTCCAACAAGCGGATGCCTGTCTCCAATGTGCGCAAGAATGCTTCTTCTTCTTCCTTGATGACTTTCTCTATCAACGACTGTTGCGCCTTCAGTTCAGGATAAGCGCCACCCATGTTTTCCACCAGTACAGGAACCAGCCTGTATATGAAAGCGCGTTTCTGCCCCAAGAATGTATAAGCATAACGCACGGCACGGCGAAGGATGCGGCGAATCACGTACCCCGCTTTCGCATTCGACGGCAATTGCCCGTCGGTGATGGAGAAAGCAATCGTGCGCACATGGTCGGCCACCACGCGCATGGCCACATCCACTTTTTCGTCCTTGCCATACACTGTTCCCGACAATTCGCCAATCACACGGATAATGGGCTGGAACACATCGGTGTCATAGTTCGAAGTCTTCCCTTGCAACGCCATGCACAAGCGTTCAAATCCCATGCCCGTATCAATCACTTTGGCAGGAAGTTCCTCCAAATGGCCATCAGCCTTGCGGTTGAACTGCATGAACACCAAGTTCCATATCTCAATCACTTGCGGATGGTCATGGTTCACCAAGTCGCGCCCGCTCACTTGTTTCCGTTCTTCCTCCGGGCGCAAGTCGATGTGTATCTCCGAACATGGGCCGCATGGGCCCGTGTCGCCCATTTCCCAGAAGTTATCATGCTTGTTGCCATTGATGACATGGTCTTTCGGCAAGAACTGTTCCCAATAAGATGCCGCCTCATTGTCGCGGTCAAGCCCTTCTGCGGGATCGCCTTCGAACACCGTCGCATAAAGAATGTCCGGATTCAGTTTCAGCACGTCCACTAAATATTCCCACGCCCATGAAATGGCTTCTTTCTTGAAATAATCACCGAAAGACCAGTTACCCAGCATCTCGAACATCGTATGATGGTAAGTGTCATGCCCTACTTCCTCCAAATCATTGTGTTTCCCGCTCACGCGCAAACACTTTTGCGAATCGGCTACTCTTTTGTATTTGGCCGGATGGTTTCCTAATATAATGTCTTTGAATTGGTTCATCCCGGCATTGGTGAACATCAACGTCGGGTCATCCTTGATCACCATAGGAGCCGAAGGCACAATCTGATGCCCCTTTGACTCGAAGAAACGTTTAAATGAATCTCTGATTTCGTTTGCTGACAACATATCTACTACGTTCTAAACATCTATTAATATTATAAAAAAGGATTTGCAAAGATAGCTCGTTTTATTATTTTTGTCGTCATCATTGTGCAAAATATTTACGGTTGTACATTAAAAACCATAAAAAACAATGCGTAAAGTTTACTATATTTACAATCCCAAGACACAAACTTATAACCGGGTTCACCCCACTGCCAAGCAACGGATATTCAGCCTCATCCGCCGCCTGACGGCAGGAGCAGGAATGGCGGCGGCATTGTGCATTGCCCTGTACCTGTTCCTGGATTCTCCGTCAGAGAAAGAACTCAGAAGCGAGAACTCCCGGTTGCTGGCCCAATACAATGTCCTGTCCAAGCAACTGGATGAGGCACTGAATGTGCTGCAAGACATCCAGCAACGCGACGACAACCTGTACAGGGTCATCTTTATGGCCGACCCGATTCCTGAAAGCGTGCGCAATGCCGGCTACAGAGGCACCAACCGATATGAGCAATTGATGGACATGGCCAATGCAGACCTCGTTGTCAACACGACCCAGAAAATGGACTTGCTGAACAGGCAACTCTACATCCAGTCACGCTCTTTCGATGAAATCGTCAGCCTGTGCAAGCAGCATGAGCAAATGCTGAAATGCATCCCTGCCATACAACCCGTGTCCAACAAGGACCTGAAAAAGACAGCTTCCGGATACGGCACGCGCATCGACCCTATCTACGGGACGGCACGATTCCACAAGGGGATGGACTTCTCCGCAGCGCAAGGCACCGACATTTATGCCACTGGAGACGGCACCGTGGCCAAAGCCGGATGGGAAACAGGATATGGCAATACCGTGGAAATAGACCATGGATTCGGCTACCGCACAAAATATGCCCACATGAAGAAGTTCAATGTCAGGAGAGGGCAAAAGGTTGTTCGCGGAGAAGTTATCGGGCAAGTGGGCAACACCGGCAAAAGCACCGGGCCGCACCTCCATTACGAAGTCATCGTCAACGGCAGGCATGTCAACCCGGTCAACTATTACTTCATGGATTTAAGTGCCGAGAGCTATGACAAGATGATACAATTAGCCGCCAACCACGGAAAAATGTTCGACTAACCTTTCACGGATATGGCCCACCAACAACCCGACAGAAATATGAAATTGTATTATTCCATCAGCGAGGTCGCGCAGATGTTCAATGTCAATGAATCCCTGATCCGTTATTGGGAAAAAGAGTTTCCCGACATCCACCCCCACAGGAATGCCAAAGGAACCCGCCAATATCGGGAAGAAGACATCCAGAACATCAAGCTTGTCTACCATTTGGTGAAAGAAAAAGGCATGACTTTGGACGGGGCGCGCAAAAGGATGAAAGACAACAAAGGAAATGCAGCCAAAGCCTTGGAAGTCGTAGAACGGCTGAAAAACATCAAAAGGGAACTCATGGAAATGAAAAAAGAACTGGATGCCCTCTGAAGAAGCATCCGGTTCCACTTATTCCATCCTCTGGTTGTACACGTTCACGTAAAGCTCCTTTTTCACGCTCTCCACATCCGGCACAAGCCCGTTCGAGTCGTTCACCATCAGATGCAATGGCAACGGGTTTCCTCCCGGACGGTAAGCAGGCTGGAGGTAATCTTTGCAAAACACCCGGTAACCCGCCCTTTCATAAAAACCAATCCGCCGCTTGCTCAGGTCGGTTTCAGGCAACTCCACTTCCAAAACGACCGGCGCGTCCCAAACAGCCTGCACGTAATCCAGCACTTTCCGCCCGTATCCTCCATTCCTGTATTCCGGCGCAACAGCCAAATGTTCGATATAGTAAAAGCCAGGCAGCTTCCAATATGCCAAGATGCCTACAAGGGCTGCGCCATCCAATACCACATTATTGAAAAACATCGGATGGCAGTCCGTATTCCTGCGCTGCTCGGCCAAGTCCCTGTACTCATCTTCCGGGAAAGCCGCTTGCAGCAGCTGCTCAGCAAAAGCGTATTCTTTGTCTGACGTGCGAACTTTCTTCAATTCCATTCGTTTGCTCTTTTCCATTATCCGCCGCAAAGATACCTTTTCCAGACCGCCCCGCCAACAAAAGACAGGCAAAAATGAACTGTATCTTTCCCATTCTGCCCGCCATGAAACCCTTTTTTCCCCCGAATGCATCCCACATTATTTAAATATGACTATTTTTGCACCGTAATTCGGATGACAAATCAAACAAAGCAAAAATGGGGAGCGACCAATTAAGCCCGTTAGACCAACAAATCCTGAAACTGATTGCCAACGACGCAAGGATTCCTTTCCTCGAAGTGGCAAGAGCCTGCAACGTATCGGGAGCCGCCATCCACCAGCGGATACAGAGGCTGACGAACTTGGGCATACTGAAAGGCACGGAATACATCCTCGACCCTGAAAAAATAGGGTACGAGACATGCGCCTACATCGGCTTGTACCTGAAAGACCCTGAACAGTTCGACCACGTGATGGACGAACTGAAAAAAATACCAGAAGTCGTGGAATGCCATTTCACGACCGGCCAATACGACATGTTCATCAAAATCTACGCCAGAAACAACCATCACCTGCTCAGCATCATCCATGACAAGCTGCAACCTTTAGGATTGTCGCGCACAGAAACGCTGGTATCCTTCCACGAAGCCATCAAACGCCAGATACCCATCGGCAACGACGACGGGCAATGACCCGGACTGTTGCTTCAAGCATCGCCGGCAACGCCTTGCCGCTGCCCCTCCCGCCAAATAAAAATCCCGTTTAACAGCGAAAAAGCACCGCATAAGCATTGAAACCCGCAAGGTGATCCACTTATGCGCGTCCAGCCCTTTTGCGCATCACCGGCCTTTCGTTATTTTTGCTTCCGAAAATAACACAGCACATACTTGATATATTTATTTTTAACACTCTCTCTGTTATTTGAAAGGGGCGCAGTAACTCTGAGACCGGACAACGCCCAAGCGAAAAAGATGCAAAGGCAATGGAAAGCATTTGCATCTTTTTTTATATTTTTGCCCGCAAAAGCAATAAACGCCATGAAACAATACCTTGACTTGCTGCAACACGTGCTGGACCACGGGACGCGCAAAGACGACCGCACAGGCACCGGCACCATCAGCACGTTCGGATACCAGATGCGCTTCCGGATGAATGAGGGATTCCCTTGCCTCACCACCAAGAAACTGCACCTGAAATCCATCATCTACGAGCTTCTTTGGTTCTTGAAAGGCGACACCAACGTGCGCTACCTGCAAGACAACGGCGTGAGGATATGGAACGAATGGGCGGACGAAGACGGCAGCCTCGGGCACATATACGGCTACCAATGGCGTTCGTGGCCCGACTACGGCGGGGGGCATATCGACCAGATACAGGAGGTGGTGCGCCAAATAAAGGAAACGCCCGACTCACGAAGAATCATCGTCAGCGCATGGAACGTGGCCGACCTCGGGAAAATGAACCTCCCGCCCTGCCACATCCTGTTCCAATTCTACGTGGCCGACGGGCGGCTCAGCCTGCAACTCTACCAGCGCAGCGCCGACATCTTCTTGGGCGTGCCGTTCAACATCGCCTCCTACGCCCTCCTCCTCCTGATGATGGCGCAAGTGACCGGGCTGAAGCCGGGCGACTTCATCCACACCTTGGGCGACGCGCACATCTACCTGAACCACATCGACCAAGTGAAGCTGCAACTCACACGCGAGCCGCGCCCGCTGCCGCAAATGCTCCTCAACCCGGAGAAAAAAGACTTGTTCAGCTTCGATTACAGCGATTTCCAGCTCATCAACTACAACCCCCACCCGCACATTGCGGGAAAAGTGTCCGTATGACCATGAACATCTCCCTCATCGCAGCCTTGGCGCTCAACCGCGCCATCGGGCATGAGAACCGCCTCCTCTACCATCTGCCCGACGACATGAAGCGTTTCAAGGCCCTCACCACCGGGCATACGGTGGTCATGGGGCGGAAAACATTCGAGTCGCTCCCCAAAGGCGCCTTGCCCAACCGCCGCAACATCGTCCTCACCCGCCGGGACATGCGCTTTGAAGGCGCGGAAACCTGCCACTCCCTCGAAGAAGCCCTCAGCCGCTGCGGCGCGGAAGAAGAAGTGTTCGTCATCGGCGGAGCGGAACTCTACCGCCAAAGCATCGGCCGGGCGAACAGGATGTACCTCACCCTTGTCCACGACCATCCGGAAAAGGCCGACGCATTCTTTCCCGCCATCGACCCGGAGCAATGGACGGAAGAAAGCAAGGAATGCCACCCTGCCGACGAGAAGCACCGCTATCCTTACGACTTCATCGGCTTGGCGAGAAAGGAAAAACAAAAGGACATTTTAAGAGCCGCCTGCCCGCGCAGGCCGGAAAAAGGGACACAAGAAGAAAGGGAAAATGAAGAAAAACTGCTGAAAGAAGGATAGTTTCTCCTCCAACTATCCTTTTGCCGGCTTTGTGCTTGCCTACTTCATGATGCCGAAGATGGACGTGTCGCCCCGCTTGCCTTCCGAAACTTCACCGCTCAACGCGCCGTTCACCAAGGCTTTCTTCACCGTTTCTTCGTCGGCATTGCGGAAATTCCTGTAAACAGCCGGGTAACCCGTCACGGTCACCATCTTCACTTTGCGGCTGAACAAGCCCGTACGTTGCACTACAGCACGCTGTGTCTCTATCAACACATCGCCGCCGCCATTGGCACGCAACGCCTCACTGATGGCAGCATTCACGCAATTCTCCAGTCCGCCTTTGCGCACTTCGCGCGTCGGCATCAGGGAGTACGTGATTTTCTCCGACGATACTTCCAAGTCGGCAAGCGCGGCAGCGGCAACAGGCGCCGTCACGTCGCGCACCGATGCGGTGCGGTAAACCGTGGAACACGAAGTCATGGCCAAAGCTGCCACTGACAAAACCAAAACAATTTTCTTCATTTTTAATATGGTTAATGGGCTCAATACTTAATATCCACACACCAGGAGCCCGTTCTGAAGTGCCATTCTCATGTCCTTTTCGCAAAAATAACACAAATCTGCTTAAAATGGAAACAAACGAGCCACAAAAAGCACACGCAACAGCCCGGAAGGAAAAATCAAATAATCACGACAAACATGCAGTAAAATCAGCCAATGCCCATAAAAGAGTTTTCTGCACGATTAATAATCGTACACGTGTACGATTATTAATCGTCATGCATGAAGATTATTAATCGTGCTGGAAATTCATCATGAAGCATGGCGGCAGGCATTGGATAATAACCGGTAAAAACATCGGAAACACCTGCACCGAATTCAAGAAGATGCCATAAAAAAAGCAAGGAGCGGCAGCCATGGCTGCCGCTCCTTGCCTCTCCTTTCGCACGGCGCGTTTATTCCTGCGTCTGGAACTTGTTGCTCACCTTCAGCAGGTTGATGGTGTAGTTCGTCACATTCTGCGCCTCCTGGATCATGGTCAGGTACACCATGCTCACCTTGATGCTGCCGCTCTGCCCTTGGATGCGCTTCAGCTCCTCGCGCTTCAGGTGCGACAATTCATTGTTCAAGCGGTTGCCCCGCACCACAAAATCCTGCAAGTTGGCGTAATCGTTGTTCTCGATGCAAGCGCGGACATCGCGCACGAAAGCCGTGATTTCTTCCGACACCACGGAAAATTCCCCTTTCTGCACATTGTCCAACGGGTTGAAATTATTGTCGATATGCTCCAGGCAAGGCTCGATGAACCGGCCCACGCTATACACTAATTCGCTGGCAAAATCGTTTCCTTGGTAGTAATACAAGCCTTTGTCCAACACCATGTTGTTGTCCAAATGGCTCATCGCCACCGTTCCGATGCGCTTCATCTGCTTGATTTGCTTCTTCTCGAACTTGATGGAACCCATGGCACGGCGCAGCCCGCGCAGGTTCTCGTTCATGAACGAAGTGACGGCGCGGCTGAAATTCTCCTCCGCATAGGTCAGCACTTTCGACAGTTCTTCACGGGTATGTTCGCGCAGCAATGCCAGTGCTTCGTTGGAATCGGTCGTCTTGAGCAGGCGGGTCACTGTGGGGCTGAGCGTCTCGCGCTTCTTCTTGTTCTTGTACATCACTTGGCTGCGGATGAGCGAGAAGATGGCCACGGCCACCAGAATCACGATGGCCACCGCGCCGCCGAAATGGATGAACATCGCCACGAAAAAGCAGATGGTGAACGCCGCGCCCGCTGTGAGGAACCAACCGCCAATGACGCTCAGCACGCCGGTTATGCGGTAAACGGCTGAATCGCGCCCCCAAGCGCGGTCGGCCAACGAGGTGCCCATCGCCACCATAAAGGTGACATACGTGGTGGAAAGGGGAAGTTTCATCGACGTGCCCAAAGCTATCAGCAGGCCGGCCAGCACCAAGTTGACGGAAGCACGCACCAAGTCGAAGGCCGCGCCGTCGGCAATGATGGCTTCATCCTTTCGGAAGCGGGTGTCTATCCATTTCTTTGTGGATTCCGGCGTGAGCTTCATCACGGCATTCGAGATGTTCAGGCTCACTCTTACCAAGGTGCGGGCCACCGGCGTGCTGCCGAACACCTCCTCGCCCTCGTCCTGCCGGGAAAGGTCCACGGATGTCTTAATCACGGCATGGGCTTTCTTGGAGGTCATCAAGGCATAAACCATCACCAAGCCTGCGGCTATCAAGAAATACCACGGGGTCTTTGCCGACTCCAGAAGCGAAGTCATCAGCAACGTGTCCGGCGCGGCGCCGCTGCTCTGCAAGTCTAAGTAAGAGGAATAACCCGCCAAGGGAACGCCGATGAAGTTCACCAGGTCGTTGCCCGCAAAGGCCAATGCCAGCGCGAATGTGCCTAACATCACCACCACCTTGAATACATTGACCTTCATCCAATGGAGGGCCTGCATCAGCAACGTGAAGAACACGAAGCACGCGCCCACGAGCATCGGCGTGTTTTCTGCAATCCAGCCCTTCGTTTCAGCGGTCATGAAAGAACTGTCCTTCAATCCCTGAATCACCATGAAGTAGATGATGGAGGTGGCTGCAATGCCTCCGAACAGCCCGATGCTGTAACGCATGTGCTTCTTGTAGTTGAACGTGAAGACAAGCCGCGCCAGCCATTGCACCAGCATCCCGAAGAAGAAGGCTATCGCCACCGAAACGAAGATGGCCATGATGACGGACAATGCCTTGTCGGTGTTCAGGTATTCGCCCAGCCCCAACGCATCGTCGGACCAGCTTTTCACCAAAGCCAAGGCAAACGTTCCGCCCAGCAGCTCGAACACCATCGAAACCGTGGTGGAAGTCGGCATGCCCATCGAGTTGAACACATCCAAGACTACCACGTCCGTCAGCATGACTGCGAGGAGAATCGTCATGATTTCCGCGAAATAGAAATGTTCCGGCTGGTAGATGCCATGCCGGGCAATGTCCATCATTCCATTCGACAAAGACGCGCCCAGCAGCACGCCGACGGCCGCAATGATGAGAATCGTGCGGAACGAAGCTGCCTTGGAACCGATGGCCGAATTAAGGAAGTTCACGGCATCGTTGCTGACTCCCACCATGAGGTCGAAGACGGCCAGCACAAACAAGAAAATAACAATCAGTAAATAAAAAGTCTCCATATGAATCAATTAATTGTTTGCAAAGTTTTCATGATGCTGTTTCATAAGAATGAAATTCTCGTTAAGGAAGTGCGACAATCCTGCAAAGGCTTGTTCTTCTCCTTCAGGTAATCGTAGAAAGCATACTGCGCCCTCACGGGAGGTTCCCCGTGCTTGAACACGTTGTTCAGGTTGCCGTCCACCCAGCATGCCTTGCGGTTGTCGGACAGTTGGATGCGGAGCATGTCGATGATTTCCTCCTTCACCGCCCCATGCACCGGCACGACGGCCTCAATGCGGCGGTACAGGTTGCGGCGCATCCAGTCGGGCGAGCCGATGAACACCAAGGGTTTGCCCGCATTGCCGAAATACCACACCCGCGCATGCTCCAGGAAGCTGTCCACAATGCGGGTCACGTGGATGTTGCGGCTGTAGCTTTGCCCCGGCTTCAGGCAGCAAATGCCCCGCACGATGAGGTCGATTTCCACGCCGGCTTCGCTGGCGCGGTACAATTCATCAATCATGGCCGGGTCTTGCAGGGCATTCATCTTCAGCACGATGCGGCCTCGTTCCCCCTTCAGTGCCAGGTTGCGCTCCCGGTGAATCAGTTTCTTCAGGTTGGATATCAGGTTGAACTGCGTCACCAGCAGGCGGCGGAACCGTGGCTTGAAGGCTTCGCGCTGCAACACCTTGAACAGTTGGTGCAAGTCGTCCACCACTAATTTGTTGCACGTAAACAAGCCCACGTCGGCATACAGCCGTGCCGTCTTCTCATTGAAATTGCCGGTTCCCACGTAAGCATAGCTGCGTATCGGCTCTCCTTCGGGGCTTTGCCTCAACACCAAGGCCACTTTCGCGTGTACTTTCAGTCCGGGAATGCTATATATAATATGTATGCCCGCCTGTTGCATCATTTCTGCCGTGGCAAGGTTGTTTTCTTCATCGAAACGGGCTTTCAACTCCACGAACACGGTCACGTTTTTCCCGTTTTGCGCAGCGGCAATCAGCGTGTTGATCACCGCAGAGTTTTCGGCCACCCGGTATTGGGTTATCATGATTTCTTTCGTGGCCGGGTCATGCACAGCCTCATACAGGAAATGGATGAAATGCTCAAAGGAATGGTAAGGGAAATAAACCAACAGGTCGCGCTGCCGCACGTAGCGGAAAATAGACTCTTTCTCGTCCAAGAATGCCAGTTTCATGGGCAACGGCTTTTCATTGGCTTGCAAAGCGTCGTTCGGGTTCGGCAGATGCGACAAATCTTCCAGATTCAAGTGCTTGTCGCCTGGCACCAACTCGTCAGTGCTGATGTCGAACGAGGCGCAAAGGAACTGTAGGAAATCCTCAGGCATCTGCCGTTCGTACACGAAACGGCACACTGCGCCAATCTTCCTTTTCTTCACTTTTGTCTTTATCTGCTCTACGATGCCTCCCTCTATGGCTTCATCGATGAGGATATCCGCGTCGCGGGAGATTTTAAAGCAATAAGCACCGCCCACTTCCATGCCGGGAAACACGTAACCGATGTTGGCTTTGATGATTTCCTCCATGAACATCAGGTAATAGTTGCCGTTGTGGAAAGGCAGTTCCACGAAACGCGGCACCTTGCTGTAAGGCAGTTTGAACACAAAATAACGGGGATGGCTGCGCCCGGCATCATCGGGCGAATAAACACGCGCAGCCAGATAAAGGCGGTTGTTGCGCAAGAAAGTGCGGATATGCCCTTTGTCCACCGGAACCGGCTGCAAGTAAGGGAAGATTTCTTCCCGGAAATAGTCGGTGATGAACGCACGGTGCGCCTCTTCCACTTCCGTCCCTTGGTAGAAAATGATGTGGTGGCGCGCCAGTTCCGGCACAATCTTCTGCTCGTAAATGCGGATGCGGTCGCCCAACTGCGCATTGACTTTCCCGTTAATCTCTTGCAGGATGGCTTTCTCCTGAGTCAACGTGGCGGCATCCGCTTGCCCTCCCGACAGGGCAGCCCTGTGTTCGGCCACCCTGATTTGGTAGAACTCTTCAAGGTTGGAAGAATAAATGGACACGAAATTAATCCGCTCATAAAGCGGCAACGAATCATCGTCGGCTTCGAGCAGCACGCGGTAGTTGAATGACAACCAACTGACATCGCGTTCAAAGTATCCGTATCCTTTCTCCATCAGTCCTGACTCTTGCCTGCCGGGCATTCGCGGAAGGATGGAAAGCATGCGCTTCCTTTCATTGCAAATACTCCTTGGTTCAAACCGGAACAAAGATACGCCTTTTTCGGGAAGTACGTTAAAGGATTCAAAAAAAAATGCAACGGGCATGCGCGAATTGCTTCCACAAGCTTCTCAAACAGCTTTCAATCCATGCGCAGAAAGTGTGCTGCATGACGGTTTATTACTATCTTTGCCCCTTGTAAACATCAAGACAGACATGGCAAGAATCGGATTATTGTCGGACACCCACAGTTATTGGGACGACAAATACGTGAAGCACTTTGAAGAATGCGACGAAGTGTGGCATGCAGGCGACATCGGTTCCATGGAGATTGTGCGCCGCTTCCAAGCATTCAAGCCTTTCCGCGCCGTCTACGGAAACATCGACGGGCAAGACATCCGCCGGATGTTCCCACAAACCCTCCGTTTCACCATCGAAGGGGTAGAGGTGCTGATGAAACACATCGGAGGTTATCCCGGCAACTACGATGCATCCATCCGTGGAAGCATTCTGGCACGCCCGCCCAAACTGTTCATCAGCGGGCATTCGCACATCCTCAAAGTGAAATACGACAAGACGTTGGGGCTACTGCACATCAATCCGGGAGCCGCAGGCATTTACGGTTTCCACAAGGTGCGCACCTTGGTAAGGTTCACGGTGAACAACGGGCAGTTCGAGAACCTGGAAGTCATCGAACTGGCAGAATGACCATCTGCATGCCGCCCGATGTAAAAACTCTTTAAATGTTTTATAAAAATGGAAACATAAAAAAGAATAAAGCGGCGATAATACTATTTTCCATATATTTGCGAATATTACATTAAAAATATGTCAACAAGGACGGTCATCTTGCTTTTCTCTATGCTTATGGTTCCTTGGCTGACGGGATGCCATCACCCCGCCAGCCCCCAAAACAAGGGAACAGGAGACGCATGCCGCACCGACTCTTTCATTTCCCTCTACAAAGATGCCATCTTGGAAGAACCTGCCGCCATGAAAAAACGCTTCCTGGACTTCCGCAAGACCTTGCACGACAGCATCAGCTATTACAAAGCAACCGTCTTTGCTGCGTTCTGCTGCTACCATAACGCACGGCACGACTCTGCCAGCCTGCTGCTGACAGAAACCGGGAAATTCTGCCAGCAGCAGGAAAGAAAGTCCTCCCGCCTGCACGAATTGGAAGGCTACTTGTACAATTACAGTGCCGTCATGCTCCAAGAAAGCAACAACCGCGACTCGGCCATCGCCTGCCTTCACAAAGCTTACGATGCGCTGGCTCAAAGCCGCAGCCAAGGCAAACTTCCGGATATTTGCATCAACTTGGCCGACAATTATTTCCAAAACGGAGACTGCCCGCAAGCCATCGCATGGTACAGGAAAGCCTTGCTGGCTGCCGACTCATTGGGAACAAACAGCGAAACAAACCACGCCATCTACAGCGGAATGGCACGCATTTATACTGAAATAGAAAACTTCCCGCTGGCAGACTACTACTACCGGCTTGCAGAAAAAGACTATGAACGCCTGTCGCCCTACGAGAAATTCTTCTTCGCCAACACACGGGGCAACTATTACTACATCAATAACCAATACCGCGAATCCTTGCCATGGTTCCATCGCGCACACCACTTGGCACACACTTTCAAAAACAAAACTTACCGCGCCATCACGGAAAGCAACCTTGGAGAAACTTACCTCCTCATGGGAAAGAACGACTCCGCACGCTATTTCTTGGACAAAGCCGGAGAATATCTCCTTGCCAACAACCATGCCAACGCCTCCATGCGATTCTATTTCGACGGATTGTATGCGGCTCTTGCCCTCAACCACAATGAATTGGGCGAAGCGCAACGCCTCTTGTCGAAACCTTACGACCTCAACAACATCAGCCCCAACTACATCTACCTGAGGAACAAACGCCTGGAAGAACTCTATGCACGGAAAGGCGATTACGCCCAAGCCTACGCATACAGCAAGCTCGTGCGCCAATACGACGACTCGCTGCGCAACATCAAGGCACTGAACAACATCGCGGAAATCGACTCACGCTACCGACAAGACACCTTGCTGCTCCACCGCGACATCCTCATCGCACAAAACAAAGCCGAAGCACTCCAGTTCCGAAACTTGAGCATGACGCTCGCTTTCGTCCTCGTCTTGCTCATCGCCATTGTGGCCGCATCCATCGTCTACGGGCGGCACAAACGCGAACAATATTTCGCCAAACAAATGATGGTCATCACGCAACTGCGCATGGAAAACGTGCGCAACCGCATCTCGCCACACTTCATCTTCAACACCCTCAACGTCATCATTCCCGCTTTGAGGCAATATGAAAACCTTGCACAGCCGCTCCACTTGCTGGTCAAGTCCATACGCAACAACTTGCTGATATCAGAAAAAATGGCCATCACCCTTTCAGAGGAAATAGGAATCGTACATAATTTCCTGGAACTGAAGAAAAGCATCAGCAAAGATTTCCCGCAAGTGCATTGGAACATCCATCCCGACACAGACACATTGACGCTCATTCCTTCCATGATTATCCAAATACCCGTGGAAAACGCCATCAAATACGCCTTTGAATCCGAGGGGCATGAAGAAAAACGCCTGACCATCGCCATCAAGCAAACAACCGGAAACCTGCTAATCCACATTGAAGACAACGGGAGCGGCTATGCGCCCGGACGATATGCCGACACCGGGAAAGGAACAGGCACCGGGCTGAAAGTGCTGTTTCGGACCATCGAACTCCTGAATACACAAAACCAACAAAAGATAAACATCAAAATAGACAACCTGAGAAACATAAACAATGCCCTGCATGGCACAAGGGTATTAGTGGAAATCCCCTCTAACTTCAATTACAAACTATGAACAACATCATCACAGCCGTCATCGTCGACGACCAGCCGGAGTGCATCGAAGTGTTGGAAAAAGACCTAAGCACATTCCCTGACTTGCGCGTCACCGGCACCGCATCCACCACCGGCAATGCATGGAAGGTCATCGTGAAGCAACAACCCAACCTGTTGTTCCTCGACGTGGAACTTTCAGGAGAAAGCGGGCTTGAACTGCTGAACGACCTTCGTCCCGCCATCCACACAGACATGCATGTCGTGTTTTACAGCGCATTCGACAAATACATGCTCGATGCATTGCGGGCCTCTGCTTTCGATTTCCTGCTGAAACCTTACCAATACGAAGAACTGGCCGCCCTCATCGAAAGAGCCAGGGAGAAAATAAGAACCGGCACCCACGAGCCGGAACAACCCATGCATTGGACGGCAACATCCAACGACCGGAAATTTGCCATGCAAACCATCACCGGGTTGCTCATCCTCCGCAAAAGCGACATTCTCTATTTCCAATACGCAGCACAAAGCCGTTCATGGCAGATGATGCTGACCGACGGAAGCATCCATCGCCTGCGCCTTTCCATCAAAGGGCATGAAATCCTGAATATCAGCCCGTCGTTTATCCAAATCAGCCAAGACATCATCCTGAACGGCGATTACCTTATTTACATAGAGAACAAGACCTTTCGGTGCGTGTTGTCGCCACCCCACTCCCACATCGACATCAAAGCCTCCAAACGGTATTATTCAAAGATAAAGGAAACCCTTGAAATCATCTGAAGAAATGAAGGAAAACCGCATGCCGGACACGGGCGCCCAACCGGGGCTGCCCGAAGATTTCTGCAAGGAGACAGAACGATTGTTAGGGGAAGACGGCTTCCGGCTCCTCGCTGAAGCACTGCAAACCGAAGCACCCGCCAGCATACGCCTCAACACCCCAAAGCTGGAAGCAAACGGGATGACGGCAGGCGCACCGGGAAGCACATCCCTGCTGAACCCGCAAAGAGCAGGCGGCCAAGTGCCTTGGTGCGGGGACGGGTTCTATCTGAAGGAACGGCCGCCCTTCACCTTCGACCCGCTTTTCCACGCCGGATGCTACTATGTGCAGGAAGCCTCATCCATGTTCTTGGAACAAATCGTGAAGCAATGCGCCACGGAACCGGGCATCGCCCTTGACCTTTGCGCCGCGCCCGGCGGGAAATCCACCCACCTGCGTGCCTTGCTGCCCGAAGGAAGCCTGTTAGTGTCCAACGAAATCGTCCCGCAAAGGGCGCAAATCCTGAAAGAGAACCTCATCAAGTGGGGGCATAAGAACACCATCGTCACCCAAAACGCCCCCGCCGACTTCCGCCACTTTCGCGGGATGTTCGGGCTGATTGTGGCCGACGCCCCCTGCTCGGGCGAAGGGATGTTCCGCAAAGACCCCAAAGCCATCGAAGAATGGAGCAGCGACAACGTGAGGCTGTGCAGCGCACGCCAACGGGAAATCATCCGCGACATCTGGGACTGCCTGCGCCCCGGCGGCATCTTCGTGTACAGCACCTGCACGTTCAACGCGGCAGAGAATGAAGACAATGTGGCATGGATGCAAGCAACTTTCGGCGCAGAGCCTCTGGACATCCGCATCCCCGACGGGTGGAACATCGCACGCGACCTGACCGGCCGCCGGATGCCTGCCTTCCGGTTCCTGCCCCACCTTGCGAAAGGGGAAGGATTTTTCGTCTGCGCCCTGCGCAAACCCGGAGAAGACGGCGGCAGCGTCCCTTCAAAGCAAAAGAAACAGAAAGGGAAGAACGCCCCGAACGTGCCGACAGCATTGCAGAATTGGCTCCGCGATGCGGAGCAATACACCCTGCGCCGCGCCCAAGACCTCTGGACGGCCATCCCCAAAGAATGGGAACTTGCATTCGACAGCCTGCAAGCCCGGCTGCGAATCCTCCATGCCGGGATGCCTTTGGCCACGGAGAAAGGAAAGGACCTTATCCCTGCGCACGCCCTCGCCATGAGCAACGAACGGCAACACGATGCGTTCCCCGCCTGCGAAGTTGATTACCCTGCGGCCATCGCCTACCTCCGGCACGAGGCCGTCACCCTGCCGCAAGGCACGCCGAAAGGCTACGTCCTCGTCACTTACCGGGGCATCCCCTTGGGGTTCGCCAAGAACATCGGCAACCGGGCCAACAACCTTTACCCCAACGAATGGCGCATCCTCAGCGCATTCATCCCGGAAGAAGCCCCCGGCATCCTTGCCTGACGCACGGCCTGCCCGAAGAACCGGGCCGGCTGCACGGGTCATTGATACAGATTGTAAGTGGTGCGCAGCACGGTGAACTCCGTGCGGCGGTTGATGGCGTTGCATATCTCCTGCTGCTCCTCCGGGAGAGTCCGGATGAACTCCTCGGTCAGCACGTCGCCTTCTTTCACAAAGCCCAGCTGCTCCGCCAGACGTTTGCGGATGGGCTTCGGCTTGCTCTCGCCATACCCTTTGGCAATGAGGCGCGCCGGTTCGATGCCTCCCTTGATAAGATAGTTGACCACCGACTCCGCCCTCCGCTGCGACAACCGCTGGTTGTAGGCATCGTTGCCCTTGTAGTCGCAGTGCGAACTCAGTTCGATGGTGACGTGAGGGTTATCTTCCAGCAGCTTTATCAGTTCATCGAGCGAAGCTGTGGACTCCGGCGTGAGCGTGGCCTTGTCAAATTCATAGAAGATGTTCTCGATCAACACCGGGCGGGCGATGGACGACAAGGGGAATTGCAGCACATACTCTTGGTCCTGCTCCGTGGTGTCCACCACCAATTCCTGCTTATAGTTGAGGTATCCCCGGCAACTGGCCATCATCACGTAGCTCATGCCCCGCTTCAAGTTGTAAGTGAACGAGCCGTCTTTCTTCACATTCACCTTTTCGTTCGTCCCATCCTTGCCTACGATGCTCACCACGGCATCGGGAAGTTCGTAGGCTTCCTTGTCATATACCCAGCCGGTCATCGTGTATTTCGTCACCGGCACCTCAAAAGTAAAGATGTGATCCCAGCCGCGCGCGTCGCCTCTGTTGGAAGAAAAGAAGCCCCGGTAGTTTTCCCCTTCGAAGGTCATGCCGAAATCATCCGCCGCAGAATTCATGGGCGACTTCAAATTCAAGATTCTCCAATGGCCGTCTTCCTGCTGCCTTGCCCTGAATATATCCAATCCTCCCATGCCCGGATGCCCGTCGGACGAGAAATACAAGTAACCATTGGGGCGGAAGGTGGGGAACATTTCGTTGCCCGGCGTGTTGATTTCCTTTCCCAGATTCTCTACTGCGCCGATTTCCGTGCCAGTGATGGGCGCCCGCCAAATGTCCAGCCCGCCTTCGCCTCCCGGCATGTCGGACACAAAATAAAGCCAAGCGCCGTCAGGCGACACGGCAGGATGGGCCACGGACGAAAGGCTGTCCTTGATGATTTCGCATTTTTGCGGCGCCGCCCAATTGGCTCCCGTGCGCTGCGACACATAGATTTCGGCATACACCGGGGCCGTGCCGTCCTTCCGGCAGCGGGTGAAGTACATCGTTTTCCCGTCCGGCGTGAAACAGCACGCGCCATCCTCGAACTCACTATTCACTTGTGATTCCAGCACGACGGGTTCTTCCCACTGCTTTTCCTCATTCTTCTTGGCCATGAAGATGTCGGCGCTCTTCATTCCTGTGATGCCGTTCAGGTCGTTGCCCTGTGCTTCGTCCCGCGTGGAAGTGAGGTAAAGCTGGTCGAACTCCTCGCCGCCGTACACAGGAGCGTATTCCCCTTTCCGCGAATTGAAGAGTTTGAACCGCTTCACGATGTGGCGCGTGGGATTCTTCTTCCACACCGGGGCCAGTTCACACGACTCCAGACCGTTGGCGGCCAATACATTTCCGGGATCGTAAGAAAGGTACAGTTCATAGTTCTTCGCGGCGTTCTTGTAGTCCCCGTTCTTGTGGTGCATCTTTGCCAGACGAAGGAACACGAGGCTGTCCTTGTATTTGTAGCGCACGGCGTTCATGTAAGCCCCCCTTGCCCGGAGGGTGTAGTTGATGCGGTCGTAGCAGTCGCCCATTTTATAGGCGATGATGCCGCGCTGTTCCCGTTCCTTGGGCGCCGTTTTGGCGTATGCCTTCTTGTACCACGAGGCGGCATCGAAGTATTCTCCCAAAGCATAGCTCTGCTCGGCCTTTTTCAGGCTTTTCCCCGCCCCGCATGCCGACAGCATCAGCACGAGAAGCGCCACGGCCATATGAGTGCAATTCCTTGGCATGCGTGATATAATAACTTGCAAACAGGGGAAATATTGCCCGCCGCTTCCTATTTTTCGTCAAACGGTTGCCGGAACGTGCAACCGTTCTTCCACTCTGAGCAGCCGTAAGCCGTCCGTCCCTTGATGACGGTTCCTTTGCCACAGAGCGGGCAAACAGCCCCGGCAACCACCGCGCCCGACGCTTCCTGCGGCGGCTTCTGACGCTTCGCAGGCTTCTTCCTTGCGGCTTTGGGGGCTTCCTTCTTCTGCACCTCCACGGAGACATGGCGGTTGGTGTTGTCGCTCAACACGGTATGCACGATGCCGGTCACCATGGCCTTCAGTTCGTCGATGAAGGTGCGGGTGCTGTACTCCTTGCGTTCTATCTCCCGCAGCTTCTTCTCCCAGATGCCGGTCAGTTCGGCCGACTTCAGCAGTTCTTCGTGAATCAGCCCTATCAAGTCCTCGCCGGTGGAGGTGGCCACCAAGTTCTTTTTCTCCTTTCTTATGTAATGGCGTTTCAGCAGGGTCTCAATGATGGCGGCACGGGTAGAGGGACGGCCGATGCCGTTTTCCTTCAAAGCGTCGCGCAGGTCGTTGTCTTCCACGAACTTCCCGGCGGTCTCCATCGCGCGGAGCAGGGTGGCTTCGGTGTAGTATTTGGGCGGCTGCGTCCACTTCTCCCCCAAGAAAGGCTCGTGAGGCCCGCTCTCCCCCTTCACGAAATCGGGCAGGATGCCTTCCTCCTCCGCATCATTTTCCTTCACATCTTTGTTGCCGATGACCACTCTCCACCCGGCATCGGTGATTTGCTTGCCGGTGGCCTTGAAGCGGATGCCGTCCACCATGCCGGTGACAGCGGTGGTGGTGAACCGGCATTCGGGATAGAAGGCGGCAATGAAGCGGCGGGCCACCAAGTCGAACACGCGTTGTTCCTCGTCCGTCAGGTTGCGGACGGGCGCGCCGGTGGGAATGATGGCGTGGTGGTCCGTGACTTTCGAGTTGTCGAACACGCGCTTGCTTTTCGGCAGTTTCTTTCCTTCCAGCGGGGCAGCCAGCGTCTCATACCCCTTCAGCCCTTTCAGGATGGCGGGACATTTGGGATAAATGTCCTCACTCAAGAAAGCCGTGTCCACACGGGGATAGGTGGTGGCTTTCTTTTCATACAAGGATTGGATGGTTCTTAACGTCTCGTCGGCCGACATGCCGAATTTCTTGTTGCACTCCACTTGCAGGGAGGTGAGGTCGAACAGGCGCGGGGGATACTCCACGCCCCGTTTCTTCGCGATGTCGGCCACGGTGAATGCCTTGCCACGCACCTTCTCCAAGGCCGATTCTCCTTCTTCTTTCGAGGCGAACCGCCCGTATTCCGAAGAAAAGGCCACGTCGCGGTAGCGCGTTTTCAGTTCCCAGTACTGCTCCGGCACGAAGTCGCGTATCTCCTTCTGGCGGTTCACTATCAACGCCAATGTGGGGGTCTGCACCCGCCCGATGGAAAGCACCTGCCCGCGCATCCCGTACTTCAACGTGTACAGGCGGGTGGCATTGATGCCCAACAGCCAGTCGCCAATCGCGCGCGCCAGCCCGGCTTCGTACAAAGACTGGTATTCGGCCTGGTCCTTTAGCTGGCGGAAGCCCTCGCGTATCGACTCCTCCGTGAGCGAAGATATCCACAAACGCTTCACCGGGCAACGTGCGCCGGCCTTCAACATCACCCACCGCTGGATGAGTTCACCCTCTTGCCCGGCATCCCCGCAGTTGACAATCTCGTCGGCCTCCCGCATGAGCGACTCGATGACACGGAACTGTTTCCGTATGCCGTCGTCGTCAATCAGCTTGATGCCGAATTGGGCGGGAATCATCGGCAGGCCGCCCAGGCTCCATGCTTTCCACAAAGGGGTGTAATCATGCGGTTCTTTCAGCGTGCAAAGGTGGCCGAACGTCCACGTCACTTGGTAGCCGTTGCCCTCCATGTAACCGTTCTTGGCGGCATTCGCCCCCAAGATGCGGGCAATGTCCTTGGCCACGCTCGGTTTTTCTGCTATGCAAACAATCATCGGTTCGGTGTTATTGGAGGGGCAAAAGTAAGCATTTGCAGGGACTTTTCCGGCAAAGCCGCCGAAGTATTCCCGTGAAGGCGGAAGATTTTCCCTGTAAAATTCCGGATTTTACCCATAAAATGCGCCCGCTTTTCAAGTAAAATTCATGATCTTATGGGACAAACCTTCCGCAGATTGCAAACCGCGCGGGGACGCGAAAGGGAAGATTCCGGGAAACAGTTCCACGAACTTTCCAAAAAAGTTCATAGTAGTTTTTGAAAATGTTCTAAGAACTTTTCGAAAAACTTCATAGTACTTTTCGCGAAACTTCGTAGAACAATTTTGTGAGTTGACGGGTTGCAAGAGGACAAAGTTCCAGGGATTGCAGGGAATTGCCGGATTGAAAAACGCGAAGCCCCTTTCCGGCAGGTTCAAACCTGCCGGAACACGAGATGAACTGGAATCTGGGAACCTCCGAACACCTCCCAAGGTTTCAGCGAAAACGTTCCAAGGTTTCATGCAAAACCTTGAAAGGATTTTCAAAAACCTTTGGGACGTGTTTTTCCACCCGCTACAAAAACCATCCCGCTTATTGCCGACAACGTTTTTTTGCATTATTTATGTTTATCATAAACAAATCTGTTGAGACCGTGGAGAATATCCTCCATCCCGCTTTGATTCCAAAAATATATTTCATAAATTGCGGGCATGAAGGATGAAAAGGCGGGATTGTTGAACCACAAAAAAACAATGCTTATGAAAAGATGG
>CASFPE010000003.1 GCA_949296575.1 uncultured Bacteroides sp.
AGAAAATCCACGAATCGTGAAAATATCCCGACGCATTATGTAACGCCTTTCTGCATCAAGCCGTGTAAATTTGCGACATCAACAAAAAGACAATGGATATGAAAGAAGTAAGATTGAACAACGACGTCATGATGCCGGCTATCGGATTCGGCGTCTATCAGATTCCGGTGGATGAAACGGAAAGAATTGTAAGCGAAGCGCTCGAAACGGGCTATCGGATGATAGACACAGCGGCTTCGTATTTCAATGAGGAGCAAGTGGGAAATGCCATCTGTCGCAGCGGACTGAAGCGGGAGGAGATATTTGTCACCACCAAGCTTTGGGTGCAGGACTATGAATACGACGATGCCCTGCGTGCTTTCGACAAATCGATGAAGTTGCTCGGGCTGGATTATGTCGACCTCTACCTGCTGCACAAGCCCTACGGCAACTATTATGCCGCATGGAGAGCTTGCGAGCGGCTTTATAAAGAAGGCAGAATCCGAGCCATCGGCGTGACGAGCTTCTCTAACGAACGCCTGCAAGACCTTTTCCTGCACAACGAAGTGAAACCTGCCGTCAATCAGTTGGAAACCCACCCGTTCTTCCAGCAGAAAGCCGCCAACAAGTTCTTGCAATGCGAAGGCATACAGCACGAAGCATGGGCACCTTTTGCCGAAGGGCAGAACGACATCTGGAACAATCCCGTACTGAAAGCCATTGCCGAAAAGCATGGACGGACAGTCGGTCAGGTTGTCCTCCGCTGGCTGAACCAACGCAATGTGGTGGTCATTCCCAAGACGGTACGCAAGGAACGGATGATAGAGAACTTTTCTATTTTTGATTTCACACTGACCGAACAAGAAATGCAGGCTATCGCCGGACTGGACACGGGGAAAAGTCCGATTTACGATGATATGGACTTGCCTATGGTGAAAGGCATCGGGTTGCATAAGATTCACGATTAAAAATAAAACAATATGAAGACAAGAAAACTAAGAAACTTGGAAGTCTCGGCAGTCGGCATGGGCTGCATGGGATTTACGCATGGCTATGGAGCCTGTCCGACTGAAGAAGAAAGCATCCGTCTTATCCGCAAATCCTTTGACTTGGACTGTACATTCTTCGACACAGCAGAGATTTACTCCGCTTATGGCAATGAACTGTTGGTTGGCAAAGCATTGAAGCCGATACGGGATAAAGTGGTACTCTCCAGCAAAGTACATCCCGCCGTGTTGCCCGGACAAGATTTTCCGGAAGGGAAGATGAGCCGTCGGGGTATACGCAGTGCATTGGAAGGTTCGTTGCGCCGATTGCAAACCGACCATCTCGACCTCTACTACGCGCACCGTATACCTCAAGACATTGATGTGGAAGAACTGGTGCGGGTGTTTGGCGAACTGATTCAGGAAGGCAAGATATTGGGCTGGGGCGTATCGGAAGCCACGGCAGAACAAATCAGCAAGGCGAATGCCGTAACTCCGCTCACCGCCGTGCAGAGCGAATACTCCATGATGGCACGCCAGTGGGAAAAGGACGTGATACCGCTTTGCGCCGAATTAGGTATCGGTTTCGTGGCTTACTCTCCCATGGCAAGTGGTTTCCTGAGCGGCAAATATACGGCAGAGACAGAATATAAAGGCGATGATGTACGCCGTGTCATCACCCGTTTTGCCAAAGAGAACGTCGTAGCCAACCAGCCGTTGCTTGATCTTCTGCACAAGTATGCTGCCGAGAAACAGGCTACACCCGCACAGATTTCCTTGGCTTGGCTGATGCATCGGGGAGACTTCATCGTTCCCATTCCGGGAATGAGGCGGGAGGAGCGTATCATCGAGAACTTAGGTGCAGCAGATGTGGTGCTGACCGATGAAGAGTTTACACGCTTGGAAGCGGAATTGGACAAGATAACCATCCATGGAGACCGTAAGGACGAGGATATAGCTAAGTTAGGAACTATTGCAACTTATAAATAAGAAGAAATGAAATATGGTGTATTAGGTACGGGAGATGTTGCCCATACCATTGCAAACAAACTGATTGAATTGGGTCATGAGGTGATGATGGGTTCACGCTCGGCGAACAATCCTTCTGCCGTACTTTGGGCTGGGCAAAACGGTGAACGGGCTTCGCATGGGACTTTTGCCGATGCAGCCCAATTCGGAGAACGGGTATTCTGTTGCGTACAAGGCATTCATGCGTTGGAAGCCTTGCAAATGGCTGGAGAAGAGAATTTAGCAGGCAAGATACTCATAGACCAATCCAATCCATTCTTATATAAGGAAGGAAATATCTCGCTCGACCCGCAGTATAGCGGTTGGACCAGCTTGGGCGAAGAAGTACAGCGGCTACTGCCGCAAACAAAGGTTGTAAAGACACTGAATTACTTGCACAATTACCTGATGACCCATCCTGATGAACTTCCCGAACCCATTACGGGTTTCTACTGCGGTAACGACAAGGAGGCCAAACAAGCCGTAGCTGCCTTGCTGCACGATTTTGGCTGGACGGACACCATGGATTTGGGCGATATCTCCCGTTCGCGCTATACCGAGATGCTCGGTGCGTTCTGGCCTGCCGTATATGGTTCGTTAGGACACATGGATTGGGGATTCAAATTGATAAGAAAGTAATATCAAACAAATAAAAGAAATGTAACAATGAACAAGACTATCACTTTAAACAACGGCGTCGAAATGCCCCTGATGGGCTACGGCGTATGGCAAATTGCTCCCGCGGAATGTGAGCAATATGTATCGGAAGCCTTGAAAACCGGATATCGCTCTATCGATACGGCTCAGGCGTATTATAATGAGGAAGGCGTGGGCGAAGCCATCAGCAAAAGCGGCATTCCACGACAGGAATTGTTCCTGACTACCAAAGTTTGGATAAGCAACGCGGGTGAAGAGAAAGCGGCACGAAGCATCGACGAGTCGCTTCGCAAACTGAAGACGGACTATATCGACCTGCTGCTTATCCACCAGCCATTTGGTGATTACTACGGAACTTATCGTGCCATGGAAAAGGCATACAAGGCAGGAAAGGCGCGTGCTATCGGACTGAGCAATTTCTACGATGCCCGTTTCGTAGACTTGGCTGAAAATATGGAAGTAAAACCTGCCGTAGTACAACTGGAGACGCACGTTTTTTCCCAACAGGTAAAGACGCGTGAGTTGATGAAGGAATACGGCACACGCCTGATGGCTTGGAGCCCGCTGGCAAGAGGGATGAACAACCTTTTCGGCAATGAAACGCTGAAAGAGATTGCCGACAGGCACGGCAAGGACATCGCCCAAATCTGCCTGAAATTCCTGACGGACGAAGGCATCATCGTCATTCCTCAATCCACCAAGCCGGAACGCATAAGAAGCAATTTTGCTCTTGATGATTTCGAACTGACGGACGATGAACAGGAAGCCATCCACCGTTTGGATGCGGGACATCCTTTTGCAGCCGACTTCAATGACCCTGTGTTGGCGAAGTACCTGTTGGGATATGACGCACAGTTCAATCCGAATAAATAAGGATGAATGTTGGTACAGCCCATGGCTTTGATGCTACAGTTATGGGCTGAGCCATACACGTGGTGAGAACCTCTCTGTTCTATTCAAAGTCGTCCGATAGTATCTTCACGATGCGGTCGGCCGTGCGCCCGTCCCACCTTTCCGGGAGTGCGCTTTTCTTCCATTCTCCGTTGAAAAGGCGGTCTAATGCTTCTTCCAACTTTTCGGGGTTGGTGCCGACCAGTTCGTTGGTGCCTGTGGTCACGGTTTCAGGGTGTTCTGTGTAAGTGTCAAGCGTGATGCAAGGGATGCCGAGGAACGTTGCTTCCTCTGCCAAGTTCCCGGAATCGGTGATGATGGCTTTGGCATTGTTTTCCAAGTACCCGAAAGCGAGGTAACCTTGCGGGGGGATGATGTGGAGGTTGTCGGCTTGGATGCCTGCTTCCGCGATGCCCCGGCTCGCCTGCTCGTGGGCCGGCACGATGACAGGCATTCCTTGGGCTTTGCGGGTGATGGCCTTTAACAGTTGGGTTAGGGTCGCCCGGTCGTTGGTGAGGCTTTGCTTGTTCAGGGTCAGCAGGATGTATTGTTTCTCTTTCAGCCCTAATGCATCATAGCATGGGGGGCGTTGCAGCCGGTTGCGGTTGTAGCGCAGCCCGTCGATGAGGATGTTTCCCACGAAGTAGATGTGTTGGCTTTCTGTTCCGGCTTGGTTCAGGTTTCGGTTGGCCACCATGCCTGCGGTGAAAAGGTAGTTCGACAGCCCGTCGGCTATCATTCGGTTGATTTCTTTAGGCATGTCCATGTCGAAAGAGCGTGTGCCTGCCACGAGGTGTGCCACTTTTGCTTTTTCTTTCTTGGCGGCAATGGCGCAGGCCATGGTGGGTGTCAGGTCGTCCACCACGATGACCACATCGGCGGGGTGTTGTTGCAGTTCCTTGGTGAATGCCACCATGATGGCACCGGCTTGTTCGGCCAAGTTGGAGCCTGCCACTTCAAGGTAGCTGTTCGGTTGCGGCATGTCAAGGTCTGAGAACAGGGATGCGTCTATGTTCCGGTCATGGCGCGTGCCGGTATAGACGAGCCGGTAAGAGATGTTTTTCCCTTCGTTGCGGGCGCGTTCGATGGCTCTTGCCAAGGGGGCGATTTTGATGAAGTTCGGGCGTGCGCCGGCGACAATGCTTATTTTCATTTCTTCTGCATATTAGTGTTGCGCAAAAGTAGGTTTTCTTCGGGAAATAACCTTATCTTTGCCGCCAAAATTATCCCTATTTATCCCTATGCCCACGTTTGTGCAAATATTGGAGTTTATCGGCACGTTTGCTTTTGCCATCAGCGGCATCCGGCTGGCTTCCGCCAAGCGGTTTGATTGGTTCGGGGCATACGTGGTGGGGGTGGCGACGGCCATTGGCGGCGGCACGATACGTGATGTGCTGCTTGACCTTACCCCTTTCTGGATGACCAATCCGGTTTATCTGGTGTGTTCGGCATTGGCTCTGTTCTGGGTCATCATCTTCGGAAAGCACTTGATACACCTTCATAACACGTTTTTCTTGTTCGACAGCATCGGGCTGGCTTTGTTCACTGTGGTCGGGGTGGAGAAGACGCTGGCATTGGGTTACCCTTTGTGGGTGGCAGTCATCATGGGGACGCTGACAGGGGCGGCCGGCGGAGTCATCCGCGACATCTTCATCAATGAAATCCCGTTGATATTCCGCAAGGAGATTTATGCCCTTGCCTGCGTGGCGGGCGGGATGGTGTACGGACTCTGCGCATGGTTGGGCATAGGGGTGGTGTGGGTGGAACTGTTGAGCGGGTGCAGCGTGTTGTTGGTCCGCATCTTGGCGGTGAAGTACGGCATCTGCCTGCCCACCTTGAAGGGCGACCAGAGGGAATGACAGGACTGCCCTTGACAATATGATATAAAACATATCTTTTACGGTGAAAAAATAAGGGATATCGCATTGCCGGTCGCTTGATTTTTCTTTCCTTTGTGACAGAATGATTTCAGTCATCCTTTGTTTTTACTAACCTTGACCGTAACAGTTATGAAAAAAGAGATTAAGTTTAGCCTCGTTTACCGCGACATGTGGCAGTCGTCGGGCAAGTACCAGCCAAGGGCCGACCAATTGGCCCGCATTGCTCCAGTGATTATCGATATGGGCTGTTTCGCCCGGGTGGAGACGAACGGGGGAGCGTTCGAGCAAGTGAACTTGCTTTATGGCGAGAATCCCAACAAGGCCGTCCGCACCTTCACCCGCCCGTTCAATGAGGCGGGCATCCAGACGCACATGCTCGACCGTGGTCTGAACGCCTTGCGGATGTATCCTGTGCCGGCTGATGTGCGCCGCCTGATGTACCGGGTGAAGAAGGCGCAGGGCGTGGACATCACGCGCATCTTCTGCGGGCTGAACGAGGAGCGCAACATCATCCCTTCCATCCGCTATGCTTTGGAGGCGGGCATGATACCGCAGGCCACGCTTTGCATCACTTCGTCGCCGGTGCATACGGTGGAGTATTATTCCACGCTGGCCGACCGCTTGGTGGCTGCCGGCGCGCCTGAGATTTGCCTGAAGGACATGGCAGGCATCGGCCGCCCGGCCATGCTGGGCCGCCTGGTGAAGTCCATCCGCGAGAAGCATCCCGATATCGTCATCCAATACCACGGGCATAGCGGCCCCGGCTTGTCGATGGCTTCCATCCTGGAGGTGTGCGAGAATGGCGCCGACATCATCGACGTGGCCATGGAGCCGATGGCATGGGGCAAGGTGCATCCCGATGTCATATCCGTGCAGGCCATGCTGAAGGACGCGGGCTTCCAGGTGCCGGACATCAACATGAAGGCGTACATGAAGGCGCGGAGCCTGACGCAGGAGTTCATCGACGACTTCCTGGGCTACTTCATGGACCCGACGAACAAGCACATGTCGTCGCTCCTGCTGGGGTGCGGCCTGCCGGGCGGCATGATGGGTTCGATGATGGCCGACCTGAAAGGCGTGCATTCGGGCATCAACCTGATACTGAAGGGGCAGGGCAAGGACCCGATGTCGCTCGACGACCTCTTGGTGATGCTCTTCGACGAGGTGGCCTACGTGTGGCCCAAATTAGGCTATCCCCCGTTGGTCACGCCGTTCAGCCAGTATGTGAAGAACGTGGCGCTGATGAACGTGATGCAGCTGGTGAAGGGCGAGGGCCGCTGGACGATGATTGACAACCACACGTGGGACATGATATTGGGCAAGAGCGGGCGGCTGCCCGGCCCCTTGGCGCCGGAGATTGCGGCCCTGGCCAAGGAGAAGGGCTACGAGTTCACGGACGCCGACCCGCAGTCGAACTATCCCGACCAGTTGGACGAATACCGCAAGGAGATGGCCGACAACGGCTGGGACACGGGCGAGGACGACGAGGAACTCTTTGAACTGGCGATGCACGACCGGCAGTACCGCGACTACAAGTCGGGCGTGGCGAAGAAGCGGTTCGAGGACGACTTGCAGCGCATGAAGGATGCCGCCATGGCCAAGAACGGCTTCTCGGAGGAAGAAATCCGCCGCCTGAAGCGGGCGAAGGCCGACCCCGTGGCGGCGCCCGAAAAGGGGCAGGTGCTGTGGGAAGTGTCGGTGGAAGGCCCGTCGCAAGCGCCGTTCATCGGGCGCAAGTACCAGCACGACGAGGTGTTCTGCTACCTCTCCACCCCTTGGGGCGAATACGAGAAGGTGATGACCGGCTTCACCGGCCGCGTGGTGGAGGTGTGCGCCAAGCAGGGCGACACGGTGAACAAGGGCGACGTGATTGCCTACATCGAGCGCAGCGAGATATTTGCCTGACGCTCTCCCGATAATAATGTTGCTTCACGAGGGGCGCGGCACATGCCGCGCCCCTTTTTTGCAGGGTGGCCGCCGTGCCGTGCGCTTGATACTGCCAGTACCGTGCGCTTGATACTGCCAGTACCCACGGCATGGTACTCCCAGTACCACAGTTATGGTACTCCCAGTACCGCAGTTATGGTACTGCCAGTACCGCAGTTATGGTACTGCCAGTACCGCAGTTATGGTACTGCCAGTACCACAGTTGCGGCGCTCCGCCCGCCTTCACCATCCTCCGCGCAGGGAGGCGGGCAGGGCGGTGGCGGCATTTCCGGCGAAGGAATGCAAAAAGGGGCGCGGCTCACTGCTGCGCCCCTTTCTTGTGATGCCTCAGTCGGCATCCAGTTTGCGGTAGCGCACGCGCTTGGGCTCCGTCTGCCCGAGCCGCTTCAGCTTGTTCTCCTCGTATTCCGTGTAGCTGCCCTCGAAGAAGAACACCTTCGAGTCGCCCTCGAAGGCGAGGATGTGCGTGCAGATGCGGTCGAGGAACCAGCGGTCGTGGCTGATGACCACGGCGCACCCGGCAAAGTCGTCCAAGCCTTCCTCCAAGGCGCGGAGGGTGTTCACGTCGATGTCGTTGGTCGGCTCGTCGAGCAGCAGCACGTTGCCTTCCTCCTTCAAGGCCATGGCGAGGTGGAGGCGGTTGCGTTCGCCGCCCGACAGCATGCCGCACAGCTTCTCTTGGTCGGCTCCAGAGAAGTTGAACCGCGACAGGTAGGCGCGGGCGTTGATGTCGCGGCCTCCCATGCGGAGCGTTTCGTTGCCGCCCGACACCACTTGATAGACCGTCTTCTGCGGGTCGATGTCCTTGTGCTGCTGGTCCACGTAGGCGAGCTTCACCGTCTCGCCCACCTCGAAGGTGCCTGCGTCGGCCTTCTCCAATCCCATGATGAGGCGGAACAGGGTGGTCTTGCCTGCCCCGTTGGGGCCGATGACGCCGACGATGCCGTTGGGCGGCAGCATGAAGTTGAGGTCGTCGAACAGGAGCTTGTCGCCGTATGTCTTCTTCACGTGCTGGGCTTCGATGACCTTGTTGCCGAGCCTCGGCCCGTTGGGGATGAAGATTTCCAGCCGCGCTTCCTTCTCCTTCACGTCCTCGTTCAGCAGCTTGTCGTAAGAGTTGAGGCGCGCCTTGCCTTTCGCCTGCCGTGCCTTGGGCGCCATGCGCACCCATTCCAGTTCGCGCTCCAAGGTCTTGCGCCGTTTGCTGGCCACCTTTTCCTCCATCTCCATGCGGCGTGTCTTCTGTTCGAGCCACGAGGAGTAGTTGCCCTTCCAAGGGATGCCTTCGCCACGGTCCAGTTCCAGTATCCATCCGGCCACGTGGTCGAGGAAGTAGCGGTCGTGGGTGATGCAGATGACGGTGCCTTCGTATTGCTGGAGGTGCTGTTCCAGCCAGTCGATGGACTCGGCGTCGAGATGGTTGGTCGGCTCGTCGAGCAGCAGGATGTCCGGCTTTTGCAGGAGCAGGCGGCACAAGGCCACGCGGCGGCGTTCGCCTCCCGAAAGCTGGTTGACGGGCTGGCCTTCTGGCGGGCAGCGCAGGGCGTCCATGGCGCGTTCCAGGCGGCTGTCGAGGTTCCATGCGTCGGTGGCATCGATGATGTCCTGCAATTCCGCCTGCCGGGCGAACAGCTGGTCCATCTTTTCCGGGTCTTCGTAATATTCGGGCAGGCCGAACTTCTGGTTGATGTCCTCGTATTCGGCAAGGGCGTCCACCACGGGCTGCACGCCTTCCATCACCACTTCCTTCACCGTCTTTTCCGGGTCGAGGAAAGGTTCTTGGGCAAGGTAACCCACGGAATAGCCCGGCGCGAAGACCACTTCGCCTTGGTATGACTTGTCCAGCCCGGCGATAATCTTCAGCAGGGTGGACTTGCCGGAGCCGTTGAGGCCGATGATGCCTATCTTGGCTCCATAGAAGAAGGACAGGTAGATGTCCTTCAGCACTTGTTTGTTGTTCTGGAATGACTTGCTCACTCCGACCATCGAGAAGATGACTTTCTTGTCGTCTGTTGTTGCCATAAGTGATACGGTATAGTTATTGGGTATTCTGTTCGTTCATTGCTGGAATTTCACGACGGCCCTTCCGATGAGGCGGTCGTAACGCCCGCCGAAGGGGCGGTGGTACACGAGTATCATGTATTCGTTCTCCGTCTCATACGAGTTGCCCTCCACGGGCAGGGTGGAGCCTTGCGCGCTGCCGTCGGGGACGTAGAGGTACATGTAGTTGTAGGCTCCCTGCTTGAGCAGTTGCACGGCTTCGTACATCTGCGTCTGCGGGTTGTAGGTCATGCGGCTGGACGCATCGAACCGCCCGTCGGTGAATGCCCCTTGCAGGTAGAGGCCGCCATCATGGAGGGGTGCATCGTCCCATGCCAAGGCGAAGTGTATGAAGATGTAGTCGGCCTCGGTGTCGTTGTCCTCCGCCTCGTTGTAGCGGATGAAGTAACGCCCGTTCTGGTCCACGTCGTAGCTGTAGTTGCGGCGGTTCTTGTCGGTGAACAGCACGGCATGGTAGTAAGGGTCGAAGAAGCGCACGTAGTCCACTCCCTGCGTGGCATAATGCACGTTGGTCAGCTCAAAGCGGCGGTATTCGTTGCCTGCGTCGAAGATGAGTCGGCGGTTATGCACGTATTGCAGCCTTCCCGGTTGCTGGTAGGTAGGCGCGATGCCGTCCACCATGTTGTCCCGCCGTTGGTTCTGGAACACTTGCACCTTCACTTCCGATGCCGGGTTGCGGATGTCGTAGCTCCCGTAGTTGACGCTGAAGCTCACTTGCTGGTGGGTGCTGTTGGTGTCGATGTCGGTGTTGCTGCTCACGGATGCGGCGATGGCCACCTGTTGTTCCACCACGGAGAAGCAGGCGTTCAATACGTGTTCGCCTCCGTTGTCGTCATCGTAAACGCTCACGATGTAGTTGCCCGATGCCGTGATGCTCACGTCTTCGTTGGGGATTTCCAGCGCATAGTGGGTGTAGAGCATGGTGGTGTTGAACGAGTTGGCGTAGTAGTCGATGGTGTTGCCGTTGAATCCGTCCAGGTAGTCCAGTTCCGACAGTTCCGACGGTTGCCAGTCAGCGTTGCAATGCGTGATTTTGTAGGTGTAGCGGTGGTACTGGTGGCTCAGTTCGTCGAATGATATTTCGATGTAGTCGTCCGTTCCCAACTCGATGATGGGAGGCAGTTCCCAATCGCCGTTGGCCATGACCCGTATGGTCTTGATGCTTTTGTTGAAAGCTTCGTTGCGTTGGGCATCGGCAGGCGCGGCGGCGCAGGCCAGCAGCAGGGGCAGGATGATGAGGAATCGTTTCATGGTCATGGGTTTGAAAAAAGGCATCTTTACAATTGCCCTGCCCGCACGCGGCTCAGGGTTTCGGGAGTCATTTGCAGGAAGGAGGCGATGTGTTGCAGCGGCGAGCGTTTGGCCGGTTCGGGAAACAGTTTTAGGAATTTCTGGTAGCGGTCGTGCGCAGACTCGAAGCGGAACATGTCGGCTTTTATCTGCGATTCGATGAGGGAATGCTCCAGCATCCTTTGGTAGAGGAGGGCTATTTCAGGCAATTGCCCTGCTAATTGGAAGAAGGCATCGTGCGGGATGCCCCACACGCGCGATGGTTCGATGGCTTCGGCCATCAGGCGCGTGGGTTCTTGTTTCAGGAAACTTTCGATGCAGATGAACAGCCTGTCTTCGGAGGAGAAGTGTTCCGTCAGGTCTTTCCCGTTCTTGTAGTAGAACTGGCGTATCAGCCCCTTTTCCACGAATCCCATGCTTTTGCTCGTCTGCCCTTCTTGCAGGAACAGTTCTCCCCGGCTCATGTCCCTTGCGTAGAGTATCCCGGCAAAGCGGGCAAGCGTTTCGGGCGCGGGCTTCAAGGCGTATGCTTGGGTGATTCTCTGTGCGATAGTCAGGTTTGTTTCCATAAGTCCAAGGGGGATATATTAAAAAAAGGAACATACGCTTTCTTCGGTGCGTGCATTCCTTCCTGTATCTTTTTGGTAGTGGATACGGGAATCGAACCCGTATTACATGCGTGAGAGGCATGCGTCCTAACCGTTAGACGAATCCACCGATTGTTGTTTTCCCATGTTTGCCACGCTTCGTTTGCGCGGCATCCTTTGCGGAAGCGGGGGGATTCGAACCCCCGGTACGGTAATCCCGTACGTCAGTTTAGCAAACTGGTGGTTTCAGCCACTCACCCACACTTCCTTTCCTTGCGTTTCCTCTCAAACGCGGGTGCAAATATAGGCACTTGTTTTGACGTGGCCAAGACTTTGCTGCCTTTTTTCTCAAATATTCTCTGCCGGCGGGGATATTTGCCGCTTCTTCCGGGGCTGTTCTCAGCCTTTGGCTTCTTGGTAGAGGAAGCGTTTGATGCTCTTTTTGGGCGTTTTCTCGAATTCTTCCGGGTAGATTTTCATTTTTGCGATTTGGGAGTAGGCCGGCAGTTCGGCGTTGATGGCCACCCTGTTTTCTTCCATCACCCTTTCGATGTCGGCATTCGTCAGCCCGTGCGCAAAGGCGTCGTCGAAGTCGGGATAGACAAGCCCCACCAGTTTGTCGTTTTGTTGCACCACGATGCTTTCTGCCACGTAGGGCATGTTGTTCAGCTTGTCTTCGATTTCTTCGGGGTAGATGTTCTGCCCGGACGCGCCCAGTATCATGTTCTTGCTTCTTCCCTTGATGAAAAGGTTGCCTTCTTCGTCGATGATCCCGAGGTCGCCGGTGTGCATCCATCCGTCTTCGTCGAGTACTTGCCGGGTGGCTTCTTCGTTCTTGTAGTATCCGAGCATCACGTTCGGCCCTTTGCACACGATTTCGCCTACCACGTGCGCGGGGTCGGGCGACAGGATTTTCACCTCCATTCTTGGGGCGGCTTTCCCGCACGAGCCGGGAGCGAAGCGCGTCCAGTCCTCGTAGGTGATGATGGGGCCGCATTCTGTCATGCCGTATCCCACGGTGTAGGGGAAGTCGATCATCTTCAGGAACATCTCCACTTCGTGGTTGAACGCCGCGCCCCCCACGATGACCACCTTGAAGTTTCCCCCGAAGCCGTTGATGATTTGTTCGCGCACGGTGGCTTTTATCTTGTCGTTCACGATGGGTACTTTCATGAGTATCTTCATGGTGGGGGTCTCTAACTTCGGCAGCACGCTTTTCTTGATGATTTTCTCGATGATGAGCGGCACGGAGATGATGATGCGGGGTTTCACGTCGGCAAATGCTTGGAAGATGATTTTGGGGCTGGGCATGCGCGTCAGGAAATAAATGTGGCATCCGGCGGTGAATTCGTAGATGAATTCGAAGGCCAGCCCGTACATGTGCGCCATGGGCAGCATGGACACAATCTTGTCTTCCGGCTTCAGGTCCAGCACTTCGTAGGCAAACCGCGTGTTGGACCACAGGCTCCGGTAGGGCAGCATCACGCCTTTCGAGTAGCTGGTGGTGCCGGAGGTGTAGTTGATGACGGCCAGTTCGTCGGGCTGGTCCTGGTGGTATTTCACGTGTTCCGTGCGGAAGTTCTTGGGGAATTTCTGGCCGAACATCTCGTTCAGGTGTTCTCTTGCGTGCGTCAGCTTGCGCGAGCGCGACACGAGCAGCGAGAAGTCGTTCATCAGCACGATGCCGTGCAGGAGGGGCATGGCGGCTTCGTTCAGGTTTTCCCACACCATGTCGCCCACGAAGAGCAGCTTTGCCTCTGAATGGTTCACGATGTGGTGTACGTTGTCGGCTTTGAACTCGTGGAGGATCGGCACGGCTACCGCGCCGTACGTCAACGTGGCCAGGAAGGTGACGCCCCAGTGCGAACTGTTGCGCCCGCAGATGGCAATCTTGTCGCCTTTCTTTATCCCGCTTTCTTCAAACAGGATATGCACTTTCTCAATCTTCCGCGCAACGTCCTTGTATTGCAGCGTGGCGCCTTTGTAGTCGGTCAGCGCGTCGAGGTCCCAATTCCTCTTGATGCTTTCTTCTATATAGGAGATGAAGCTGTTTTCCATGGTATCTGCATGTTTGGTATAGATGTGCGCAAAGTTATGCTTTTTTGTGCATTGCGCAAACAAAAAGGGAAGAAAAACGCCGAAATCTCAGATTTTGGTTCTTGGGCTTCCGGCAGGGGCGCAAAATCTTGCCGTTTGATGCAGGGAACAGTTCCCGGAACTTTTCAAAAAAGTTCAGCAACAATTGCATGGAAGCTCATAGAACATTTCGCGAAACCTTCCATGGTTTCATGCAACACATTGGAAGGTTTTTCAAAAACCTTTGGGGCTGTTTTCCGGCGCATGCGGATGGGGCTTTCACCGTTCCCGATAACGTTTTGATTTTTACCTGAAAAGCGGGCGCATTTTCCTTGAAAGATTTTGGATTTTATTGGGAAAGATTCCGGCAGATTCATCATCTGCCGGAACACCCCATTGGGGATTTCCTGCAAAGCGGCATAACGTTGCGGTCGATATTTTTGCTTTCCGAGGTGCTTTTGCCGGTTTTTATTGCTATTTTTGCAAAAAAGAACGTTCAAAGGTAGCCATTGGCCACCTTTGAACGGAACAAAACAGGAAAAGCATGGATCGGAGGTTCTCATGCGCTTTTTGTCGATGATATATCCTCTGATGGCAAACTGCCGAAGCACGAACGTACACCATTGCCGGAACTGGGTGGCGCGGACGGAATTGACGCGGTAGCCTACGGAAATGATGGCATCGAGGTTGTAAAACGTGGTATTGTATGTTTTCCCATCCTCGGCAGTATGTGCAAATTTTGCACATACTGAATCTTGTTGTAATTCAGAACTGTCGAAGATATTTTTCAGGTGCTTGGTGATGACCGTCCTGTCAACGCCAAACAATTCGGCCATTGCCTTTTGGGTTGCCCAAATGGTTTCACCCTTATACAATACTTGTATGCCGTTTTCTTGGCCTTCGGCGATAAAGGTAAGGAACTCTGCTGTGCTGTTCCGTATTTCAAATTTCTTAGCCACGATGCGATGGATGATCAATGATGACGAATGCAAATTTAGATAAAATTTGCGGGATTCTGCATCAGTAGGATAAAGAAAACGCCCGTCCTTTGACAAAAGATTGTCTTGAACCCTAAAATCTGAAATCTAAAAACCAGAAATCTGCAATTTCCTTGTCCACTGGTCCCCTTGTCAACTTAAAAAAGATTTTTCGGTTCATGTTGGCTTTGTTTGTAAATAAATACAAAAAATGAAAGGGGCGTAAGATTTGCTTTTCATAAAATGGATATTTACATTTGCAGGCAATTTGCCGTGAATTATGTATAAATATTTGCTTAATATGCTGTTGGGCTTTTTGTTGCTCCTCTTTTTCCTGCCTTCTTGCAGCAACCGGCAGCAGGAAGTGGAGGAACTTTTTGCGCGTGCCGCGCAGTGGGAGGAGGCAGGCCATCCCGATTCTGCATTGGTGGACTACCGCCGCGTGCTGCTATTGTTGGAGGAGAGGGACGATGCGGAGTCCGAAGCCCGTGCGCACGCCAAGGCAGGCGAATTGTTGTTCAAGCATTCCCTCTACGATTTCTCTTTGGAGGAATACCGGCAGGCATGCGTCCCTGCCGCCCGTTTGGCAGACAAGGCATTGCTGTCGGCTTCCTTGCGCGGCATGGCGAAGAACTATTGGATGAAGGATTCCATGCGACGGGCAGACGAATGCTTCCGCCGGGCGTTGCAGTGCGTGGCGCAGGTTGCGGATTCGCAAGAGGTGGCATTGATATATAATAATGTGGCAGGGTTCCTGTTCGAGCAAGGGAAGTATGACAGTGTTTTGTATTATAACCGCCATGCCCTTCTTTGCGATGCCAACGACACCATGCTCCACCGCAGCTATTTGCAGCGGGGGGATGTTTTCAAGATGAAAGGGCAATACGATTCTGCGGCTTATTATTACCATCAGTGCGTGGATTTTCCGGAAATCTATATAAGGGGTGGGGCTTTCCTTTCATTGAAACGCCTGTACGAACAGTTGGGCGATACGCTTCGGGCGGATGCTTATTCCAAGCAATACCATTTGCGCCTGGATACGATTCTGTATCGTGAACGCACGGATGAGATGTCATCGGCCTACTTGCGCCATGCCGTGCAGGCTGCTGTTAAAGAATCGGCTTCATCAAAAGCAGGGTGGGCATGGGCGCTTGCGCTTTTGGGGGCAGGGTGCTTCCTGTATGGGTGGCGGCGCATGCGGAAGCGCAGGGGAACGCGAGCCTTGCGCCAAGCCAAGCGACGGGAGCAGGAACTCGGCAGCTGCTGGCAGGCGTTCCAAGCAAGCAGGGCGTATCAGAAGATTTGCCAATAGCAGGAAGAAGAAGCAGGCAACTTGCGCAGCAAATAGGCCGTGTCCGTCACCTTTTCCCACGAGGAGCAGGAGGCGTTGGCTGCGGAAGTATTCGCTGCCTGTCCCGATTGGGTGGCGCAGCTTCGCCGTGCATGCCCGTCGCTGTCTGAGCAAGAAATCCTTTACTGCTGCTTGGCGGGGCGGCTGGGTTTGTCGAACTTCTGCATCGAGCGTTGCATGAATCTGTCGCAGGGCGCGGTGCGCCAATGCAAGCTGCGCGTCAAAAGGAAGTTGGAGGCTTCCAAAGAGGGACAAAAGCTGTGGAAACAAATATTCCATAAAAACGGCTGATTTTTCCACACGTTTTCGCCCGTTCGTAACGCTTAAGGCCGAATTTGTAACGGGATAATCGCTTGCCGTTGCAGAAATATCCCTTATCTTTGCGTCAGACAAAATTGATAAAATCATGAAAAAAGTTATTTTATTTGTGTTTGCATTATTCATGTGTCAGGGATTTGCCTTTTCAAGAAGCCGAAGCTTTATAGTAATAATATAAGGTAATAAACTGAACCGGCAGGAACTGGGAAAGAACCTTTCCGCCCGTCCTGCCGATGGAAATCGTTGCTTTGCAACTATACGCAATTGCAAAGGTAGCGGTTTCCAAAGGGAAAGGCAATTATTAATCATTAAAAATTTAAGAAATAGGTGAATTTACAGCTATGAGAAATCCTGAGGTTGTATGGGAACGCATGGGCAATATTCTGCGTTATTCTACTGATATTTGGTATTCTTTGTTGGTGACCCTGGGTGTTGTCAATGTTATGTTAGGCACATTGTTGCATGGCGATGTTGCGTTACAGATCTTGACATGGAGCGGGTGGACTATTATTGTCCTCCTTGTGCTGCGGGCTAGCGTGCTTTTCTTCAACAAGAAGTATGAGCCAAAAGCTGGCATTGGATCACGTGCGTACAAGTTGCGGAGATGGATGGCTGGGCTATTTCTCCCTGTCATGATTCTGCAAGTATTCGGAAACTTTTTTGTTGAATTGAAACTTGTCGCAGAAATAGCTGCATACGTTTATATCGTTGCAATTATTGCGGTGGAGGCGTACAATATCGCTATGAACAATAAGAAAAACAAACTTTCTGCCGCATGAATAGAAAGCAAGCCGGGACACGCGGCAAAGCATCCCGGCTTGCTTTTCCAAAAACAGAATACAAATACATAACAACCATAATATGAAGACTAAGAAACCAACTGCCGTTGCCGCCTGCCTGATGCTGTGCCTGCTATTCTTTTCCTGCACTTTTGCCAACCTTCCCGGCTTTTATTCCGGCTACAAACTGTTGACAGACGAGCAGAAAGCAAGGGTCGTCCGCTGCGACCGTCCCATTGAAGAATTGGAAAACGACGGCAATGTGTATGTGGTGGACACGGCGCAGATGCGGGCTTACCTTCAAAGGCACGACAGCGTGATGGTGTATGACTGGGGAGTCAACTGCCATTCCGAGCATTGCATTTCCCTCCCTTTGTTTGAATCGCTGTGCAAAAGCCACGGGCTTACGCCCTGCATCGTCAAGGAATACTTCCAGTTGGATTCGCTTCCTTCCCGCGAGAAGGTGGTTTCACCCATCCTGTTCATCGACAAAAGCATGTACCGCACCGACTATTGCAACAAATACACCAAGCGTTTCTACGGGCAGTTGACGGGGACAACGATGAAAGAGCGCGGCTACGGGCGCTTCCATTTGTTCGTGGAAGGAAGGTATGTGGACACGTATGATGCCTGCACGGACGGCTTCGCGCCTTCCGCATTGAACTTTAAAAAACTGGAACCAACCGATAAATGACAATATCATGAGAACAAGATCATTCATCCTTATCGCCGCTTGCCTGATGCTCCTGCCGGGAACGATGGCGGACGCGCAGGAAACAAAAGCGCAGCAACAGCCGCCGCACAACATGGTGCGCATTGAGGGCGGTTATGCCTTGACGGGATTGAAGAAAGAGAACTTCTCGCCTTGGGGCAAGGATTATTACCGCCGGTTGAAGGGCGGCCCTGCCGTCACGGCGGGTTACAGCCGTTTGTTGAAGCAAGGGCGGAAAAATGATTTCCTGTATTTGGGTGTGGAATACCGCCATTTGGACGTTTCGTCCGGGGAATACACGGTGAAGGAGGCGGGCAGCCTCGTGGAAGACCACGTGCGGCTGCACTACCTTGCCCCGCAAGCAACGTGGATATGGCAGTTTGCCAAGCAGTGGCGCACGCACATCGGCGCGGGTTTGGGCTATGCCCTCTACAACAACAACGGAAAGAAGGACGGCGCGGCTTGCGTGACGAACGCGCACGGCCTTGGGATGAACATTGATGTGCATTTGGAATGGATGGCGGGCGATCGGTTCAGCATCACGGCAGGCTTGGAGGCCGTGACGGGCTGGTACTGGAACTTGCGCCGGAAGCAAGGGGGCGTGTCGGAGAAAATCCGCCTGAACGACGATTACGATTTCTCGCCCACTTACGGCGGCTTCATGGCGGGTTTCCGCTATTATTGGTGAAACACAGAAGTAAATCAATACACTCTCTGCCCTCTGCCGATGCGAATCGCCGGAGGGCAACCCTTTTCTTCAACAGATATGGGGGCAAGAGCATGGGATGCATATTATGCACCACAAACGTGAATAAACGTGAAAATTCGGGGGGGGGTAAAAACCGTTTTCTTGATAAATGTTTTGTGTTGTTAAGCGCAGCCGTTATATTTGCAATCGGGATTTGTAAAAAATGAATAAGTCATGAATAGATTCCTATCCTTTACATATAGGTTCGTTTTATTGTTTCTTTTTTTGTTTCCTGCTTGCAGCAACCGTCAGCAGGAAGTGCAGGAACTCTTTGTACGTGCTGCGCAGTGGGAGGAGTCAGGCCGTCCCGATTCTGCATTGGTGGACTACCGCCGCGTGCTGCTATTGTTGGAGGAGAGGGACGATGCGGAGTCCGAAGCCCGTGCCCACGCCAAGGCAGGCGAACTCTTGTTCAAGCATTCCCTCTACGATTTTTCTTTGGAAGAATACCGGCAGGCATGCGTCCCTGCCGCCCGTTTGGCAGACAAGGCATTGCTGTCGGCCTCCTTGCGCGGCATGGCGAAGAACTATTGGATGAAGGATTCCATGCGACGGGCGGACGAATGCTTCCGCCGGGCGTTGCAGCGCGTCGAGCAGATTACGGACTCGCAAGAGGTTGGGGCATTGTATAATAATGTGGCAATGCATCATTTTTTTCAAAGCACTTATGCAGATGCCTTGCGCATGAGCCGCCTTTCCCTCCAGTATGCGCCGGACGACACGATGCTTCACCGTAGCTACCTCTTGCGGGGCCACATTTGCAAGGCGACGGGGCAATACGATTCTGCGGCTTATTATTACCATCAGTGCGTGGGCTTCCCGGATATTTACATAAGGGGTGGTGCCTTGTTGTCATTGATGCGCCTCTACGAACAGTTGGGCGACACGCTTCAGGCGGATGCCTACTCCAAGCAATATCATTTGCGATTGGACACGATTGTGCATCGTGAGCGCACGGATGAGATGTCGTCGGCCTACTTGCGCCAAGCTGTGCAGGAAGCGGCAAGTGCAAATGATTCCGCAAAAGGATGGTGGGCAGGGATGCTTGTATTCCTTTTGGCGGGTGCAGGTGCATATTTTGTGTGGCGCAGGCGGAAGCGCAGGCTCATGCGTGCCTTGCGCCAGGCCAAGCGGCAGGAGCAGGCGCTCGGCAACTGCTGGCAGGCGTTCCAAAATAGCCGCACTTACCAGAAGATTTGCCAATTGCAGGAGGAGGAAGCAGGCAACTTGCGCAGCAAACAGGCCGTGTCCGTCGCCTTTTCCCACGAGGAGCAGGAGGCATTGGCCGCAGAAGTGTCAGCCGCCTGTCCCGATTGGGTGGCGCAGCTTCGCCGTGCATGCCCGTCGCTGTCTGAGCAGGAAATCCTTTATTGCTGCTTGGCGGGGCGGTTGGGTTTGTCGAACTTCTGCATCGAGCGGTGCATGAATCTGGCCACCGGCAGCGCACGCCAGCACAAACAGCGCATCAAAAAGAAGCTGGAGACTTCCAAAGAGGGTCAAAAGCTGTGGAAACAAATATTCCACAAAAACGGCTGATTTTTCCACACGTTTCGGCCCGTTTCCCGTCATTTGTCACGCTTAAGGCCGAATTTGTCACGGGATAATCGCTTGCCGTTGCAAAATTATCCTCTATCTTTGCGTTAAACAAAATCAATAAAAACAATGAAAAAAGTTATTTTATTCGCGATTACATTGTTCATGTGTCAGGGATTTGCCTTTTCGAGGAATCACACGGAACCGGAAAAGAAAGTAATAATAATAAGTGGAGGTGCCTTGGTTAAGCCTGAAATGGTGGATGTGACCATCGGCAACAACACCTTAAAGGCCACGTTCCGCCAAGCGGTGGACGATGTGCGGGTGGTTGTTTCCGGCAAGATGGGCGAGGTGGTGTTTGAAGAAGAAATGGACGTGCAGCCCCTTGAACAATTGCCTGTTTATCTGCCCGACTACGAAGCAGGCACGTATCGTGTGGAAATCATCACGCCCGAAGGAGTGTTGGAAGGCGAATTTTAATGTTTCACTTGCAAACAATTCAGTTTATGGAATGTTTGAATAAATTGGGCAAGAACAACTTCAGCCCGTGTGGCTGCACCGCATTTGTCGGTTTGGCCGTGCAGCCTTTGCCTTAAATAATAAGGTGCATAAACTGAACCGGCAGGAACCGGGAAAGAACCTTTCCGCCCGTCCTGCCGATGGGAATCGTTGCCTTGCAACTCTACACAATTGCAAAGGTAGCGGTTTCCAAAGGGGAAGGGAGTTTTTACAACTTTTATTTATATAAATTATGAATGCGAAAGAAGTTATGCAAAAGAATGTCCTTCTTGCTTTGAAAGGCGAAGAAGTGTTGCAAGAGTTTGAAATGGTGGAACTGAAAGGTGGAAACTCTCCCGGAGGAGATATTGAAGGGAAAGGGGCTGATGTCCTCTGCCCAAATATAGTGTGTCCGGGTGAAACGAACTTAGGCGATGACTGCAAGCCGATCATAATACCACCAATCAATAATATTAAGATTTGCGGTATTTGATTTTGAGTTTTTTCGGGTACGCCAATTGGCGTACCCGAAACTAAAACTAATATGTAAATTAAGAAGATACCATGAAGACAAGCCGATACAACTATATCATCCACAACAACGGGCAGTTGCTTTGCTTCAACGCCTTGTCGAGGGCGTATTTCTACATGCGCCCGGAGATGGAGCATTATTTGGACGAAGTGCTGGCTCGCCCGGATGACTACAAGGAAAAGCTTCCGTCGTTCTACCAAAAGCTGTCGCAAGGATGGTTCATCGTGGACGAGACGGTGGACGAACTGGAGGTCATCCGCAAGCTGCACCGCGAGGCGTGCGATGCGAAGGATTACAACCTCACCATCCTCCCCACCTTGGGGTGCAACTTCCGCTGCTGGTATTGCTACGAAGAACATGCGAATGCCCGGCCGATGAGCGACGAAGTGGTGGGGCGCGTCCGCAAGTGCATTGCCCGGATTGTGGAAGACAAGGAAACGCGTTCCCTGAACTTGACGTGGTTTGGCGGGGAGCCGTTCTTGCTTTTCCAAAAAATCATCGCTCCGCTGAACACGTATGCCAAGACGCTTTGCCGGGACAGGGGCATCCGCTTCTCCTCGTCGGCCACGACCAATGGGTATTTAATCAACGAAACTGTGGCGCGGCAGTTGGCGGAACTGTGCATCAACCATTTCCAAATCACCTTGGACGGCGACCGCACGCACCACGACCGCACGCGGGTGGCCAAGGAGGGGTCGTCGTTTGACACCATCCTGCATAACGTGAACCTCATCTGCCGGGAAAATTCGGAGGCGGAGGTGCTGCTCCGCTTCAACTATGAGGCCGGCAACTTCCTGCCGGAGCAAATAGCCCGGCAAGTGGCGGAGCGCGTTGGGAAGACCCATCGGAAGCGAATCCGCTTCATCTTCCGCAAGGTGTGGCAAGCCGAGGAAGTGCCGGACGTGAGGGCGAAGGTGCAGGAACTGATTCGCCTGCTGAAAGCGGAAGGCTTTGATTATGCCTACGGGTATGAGTTGGTGACAGATTATACTTCCTGCTATGCAGCCCGCAAGCACTCTATTGTCATCACGCCGGACGGCTTGGTGGGCAAATGCACGGCGAGGACTGATTTTGCGCAATATGCGGCGGGGCGGTTAGGCGAAGACGGGCGCATCGTGTGGAAAGAGGCAGGCGCATCGCTGAACGACATTTATGCCACGCCGCTGTTTGAGAACGAGATGTGCCTGTCGTGCAAGAAGCTGCCCCTGTGCATCGGGATGTGTCCCAAAATCATCAGCCCGGAGGGCAAGATACCTCCTTTGGATTATGCCTGCCCGCACAAGGACAAGCAGTTTGATTGGGGCGACCTGATAGCGGGTTATTGCCGGATGCGGGATGCCTGACAGGCATCCCGTGGACAGGCGGGAATCATCGTTTGGAATTTGTATCACTTTATAAACATTCAGATTATGAGAGGGAAACGTTTTTGGGTAGCGGCGCTGGCAGGATGCTTGGCGGCGGCTGCGCATGCCTACAAGCTGGAAGGCACGTTGCAAGATGCGGCGCAACGCCCCGTGGAGTATGCCAACGTGCAACTGTTGGGCAGGGACTCATCGTTCGTGGCAGGCACGGTGTCCGACCGTCGGGGCGCATTCATGGTGGAAGCCGACGGGGGCGACTACTTGCTGCGCGTGTCGATGGTGGGCTATGCCACGGTGACAAGGGAGGTGAGGAATGTGGCCGGTGATGTGCGGCTTGGCACGATTGTGCTGGAAGAAGCGACCAATGAGTTGGACAGCATTACGGTGACGGCTCACCGCATCATTCGCCGCATCGACCGGCAGATTGCGTTTCCCGGCAAACTGGAAACGGAAAGTTCTGCCACGGCCTTGGAACTGCTGAAGAAAATGTCGCTTCCTTTGCTGAAAGTGGACGACGTGAACCGCAGCGTGAGCATGGTGACGGGGGGCAGCGTGCAGCTACGCATCAACGGGCGTCCCGCCACGGTGGAAGAAGCCGCCCGCATCCCTTCGAAAGATATTATCCGCATTGAGTATCACGATAACCCCGGCGTGCGGATACAGGAAGAAGCCTTGGTGGACTTCATTGTGCGCCGACGGGAAGCCGGAGGGCAAGTAGTGGTCAACACGCGGAATGCCGTTCACTTGTGGTTCAGCGATGATGATGTGACTTTCAAGGTGAACCACGGGCATTCCGAATGGTCGGGCAACTACACGTTCTCTTATCGCGACTATGACGATGCTTGGAATGAGACGACCTTGGACTATACAACGCCGGAAGGCGAGTTCAGCCAGAAGTTAGATGGCATTCCTTCGCCTTTCTATTATCAGACACATACTGTCGATTTGTCTTACAACTACACGAAGCCGGACAAGCGGATGCTGAACGTGCTTTACAGAGGAACTTACCATCGGAACAATTCATTGGACCGCGCCAATGTGACCTATTCCGAACACCCGGAATGGAACTATACGTTTGAAGACCGTGACAAAGATCCGTACAGTGTTTCTGCGTTGGATTTTTTCTATAAAGAGGAAATCGACAAGACCCAGCGTGTGTATGCCGACCTGTGGGGAAGCTACACGGACACGAAATATGACCGAGAATACATTTACCGCAGCATGGCGCAACCCGATGCGGGCGGCAGCTATGTGAACCACACGAAGGGGAAGAAATACAGCCTGATAGCCGAGGCGGATTATGAAAAGGAGTGGGACAAGGTGAAGCTCTATGCGGGCGGAAAGTACAGTTGGGGACATGCCGACAACCGCTACCGAGGAACAACCGTGGCCAACACCGAGATGACCAATTCCGACCTTTATCTCTACTCCCAACTGACGGGACGCTACAAGAAGCTGTCGTACCAAGTGGGCGTGGGCGTGTCGTATGCTTATTTTGACGAAGGGGGGGAGGGGTACAAGTTTTGGACGTTCCGTCCTTCTGCCTCCTTGAACTACCAGCAGACGGAGACGGGCGGATGGATGTTCCGCTACGATTTCCGAAGTTTGCCGAGCATTCCTTCGCTTTCCAGCCTCAGTGATGTGGAGCAAGACGTGGATCCATTGGTGGTCAGCCGGGGAACACCGGGCTTGAAACCGTACCGTTATTATGCAAATGCGATGATGGCGGGCTATGTGCATCCGAAAGTGACAGTCTATTGGGGCGGTGAGCATTATTATTATGACAATGTAATTATGACAAGCATGTGGTGGGACGATGCGCGGGGCAAGTTTGTTTCCGCGCCTGAAAACCAGAAACATTATCAGACAGCGAGGGCTTTTGCCGGCCTGCAATGGCAGGTGGTGAAAGATGTGTTCAACCTCTCGTTCTATGGGATGGCAGGCTGGATGGAGAGCAAGGGGAACAATTTCCGCCATACTTATACGAGCCTTTACGGACGGGTCTCGGCAGATTTTTATTGGAAAGGATGGAACTTGGGCGTAAGTGCGCACAACCGCTTCCACAGCCTTTGGGGAGAAAGCCTGAGTTATGGGGAATGGCCGGGCTATGGTTTCTCTGGTGGTTACCGCTACAAAGACTGGTACTTCGGCCTTTATGCCTGGGGGCCGTTCACAGATGCGGCAAGTTATTATAGCGAGTCCCTTCGGGAAGTGTATCGGAGAAAGTCGTGGCGCTACATCGGGCAGTCATCCCCCATTTACATGTTGCAAATCAACTGGAACTTCAACTGGGGCAGGAAGTCGCAAGCCGGGAAGAAAACAATCAACAACAGCGATTCCGATACCGGCATCTTGAGGGCGAACTGACATGCGGGCGCGGAGGTTTCCATATTATCCGCAGTTGGACGGCATGGATTGCGGCGGGGCGTGCCTGCGCATGGTGGCGGCTTACTACGGGCGCAGCTTTTCCGGCCAAGAGGTGCAACGGCTCTGCATGGCGGGGCGCGAGGGCGTGTCGGTGCTTTCCGTGTGTGAAGCGGCAGAGGCGCTGGGCTTCCGCGCCGTGGCTGGCCGGGTGTCGTTGGAAAAGCTGATGGCGCAACAGCCTTTCCCTTGCATTTTGCATTGGAATCAAGAACACTTTGTGGTGCTATATGCGGTGAAAAAGAGGCGTGAGGGCAAACGACGGTTCTGTGTGGCCGATCCGGGAAAAGGCGTGCTGTCGATGGATGAAGAAACTTTCAAGGAACATTGGCTGAGTACGCGTCGGCAGGGTGAAGAACGCGGCATTGTGGTGTCGCTCCAGCCTGCGGCAGCTTTCTTTGAGAAGCATCCTGCCTGTGGAAAGAAGGTGCCTGCGGCGGCTTTCCTGTACAGGTATATGCGGCCATACGGGAAGTTTTTCCTGCATCTGGCGGCAGGGCTGCTGTTGGGGAGCGTGTTGCAACTGATTGCTCCTTTCCTGACGCAGGCCATTGTGGACACCGGCATTGCCAACCGCGACATCGGTTTCATCTATTTGGTGCTGGCCGGGCAACTGATGTTGGTGCTGAGCAGCACGGCCATTGACTTTGTGCGGCGGTGGATTTTGCTCCACATCAGCGTGCGGGTCAACTTGTCGCTGTTGTCCGATTTCATCATCAAATTGATGAAGCTGCCCATGGGCTTCTTTGAGGCGAAGCAAATCGGCGACTTGATGCAGCGGATGAACGACCATGAACGGGTGCAGCAGTTCCTTACCACGCAGACGCTCGGCATTCTGTATTCGCTATTCAGTTTCGTGATTTTCGGCGCGGTGTTGCTGTATTATGACGTTTGGATTTTTGCTGTATTTGCCTTGGGCAGCCTGCTTTATGCCGGATGGATTGGCCTGTTTCTGCGGCGGAGGCGGACGATTGATTATGAGTATTTCGAGCAAAGGGCGCGGAATCAGAGCAAGACGATGCAATTGTTGAGCGGCATGCAGGAGATAAAGCTGCAAGGATGCGAAAGCCGCCGCCGGTGGGAATGGGAAGACGTGCAGGCAGGATTGTTCCAAGTGAACATGAAATCGCTGAAACTGTCGCAAGCCCAAGAGGTGGGCGGCGTTTTCATAAACCAGGCCAAAAACATTGTCATCACCATCATGGCGGCAACCGCTGTGGTGGACGGGCGTTTGTCGTTGGGCATGATGCTGGCCATCCAGTACATCTTAGGGCAACTTTCCTACCCCGTGGAGCAACTGCTGGCCTTCATCTACCATTGGCAGGACGTGAAAATCAGTTTGGAACGCATGACGGAAATCCATGTGCAGGAAAATGAAAGCGAAGGAAGCCGGGCGAGGACGGCAGTCCCGGACAGCCCGGCAGCCATCGATGTGGAGAATGTCAGCTTCCAATACGAAGGAAAGCATTCACCGAAAGTGCTGGACCATGTGACGCTGCACATACCGCAGGGGAAGATGACGGCCATCGTTGGCGGCAGCGGCAGCGGAAAGACCACTCTGGTAAAACTGTTGCTGGGTTATTATGCTCCCACGGAAGGAAACATACGAGTGGACGGGACGAATTTGGCCGGGATGGACAAGCGGGAATGGCGGCGGCAATGCGGCGCGGTGATGCAGGACGGTTTCATTTTCTCGGAATCCATTGCCCGCAACATTGCGGTGAGTGACGGGGAGGTGGACAAGCAAAGGTTGGCAGAAGCTGCACGGGTGGCCTGCGTGGATGAATTTGCGGAACGCCTGCCGTTGCGCTATGACACGGTGGTGGGAATGGACGGGCGGGGCATTAGCCAAGGCCAGCGGCAGCGCATCCTGATCGCCCGTGCGGTATATAAAGACCCGCCTTTTTTGTTTCTTGACGAAGCGACCAATGCATTGGACACGGTGAATGAACGGGTCATCATGGAGAATTTGGATGCTTTTTATAAGGGAAAGACGGTTGTGGTGGTGGCGCATCGGTTGAGTACGGTGCGCCATGCGGATCAGATTGTGGTGTTGGACAAAGGCCGGGTTGTGGAAACCGGCACGCATGAGGAACTGGCCGCCCGCAAGGGGGCATATTTTCATTTGGTGAAAAACCAGTTGGAATTGGGAGGATAGCGCAATATGGATGGACAGGGAGATATTGAATTACGGAGCGAAAAGGCAAGGGACATTATTGGGAAGATGCCCCGTTCGTTGACGGTGTGGAGCTATGTGGTGCTGTGCGTGGTGGCTGCTTTGCTGGCATTAGGAATATGGATTGCCCTCCACTGATGCGGCATCGGCGGAGGGCAATCTTTTGTTTGTGCTTATCTTGCCACCACTTTGGCGGAGACATTGCCCATTTGCACGATGTAAAGTCCTTGGGGCAAACGGATGATATGTTCGCCCGGCGTAAGGTTTTCTGTTTTATAGAGGATGCCGTTGGCGGTATAGATGCGTGCTTGCCCGCCTGTTTCGGCATGGATGGCAATGCTTTGCGGCAGGGCTTTCACCGAAACAGCCTTATGGGACGTGACGGATGTGGGGTCGCCGCCCATGAAATCGAAGGAAACGATGCCGTCGCTTTCCGTGATGTTGGTGACCGGCATGGCAATGTCTTCGCCTTCATAGACTTCAAAGGAGGTGATTTCCGTGACGTTGCGGATGCCCGGATAGGGGTCGCCTTGCCGGCTTGACAGGGAGATGTTGCCCAATTCGCCATCGGCGGGCAGGATGGTCATGCCTTGCTGGCTGCTGTTGTTCACGGCATTGTTGAACCATTTCTGCTCATCATAATCGACATGCATCACCAACATGCCGTGTCCCAACAGGGCAGAGTCCCAGCCTTCCTGTTGCCTGTTCTCCAACAGGAAATATTCATCGGGGTTGCTTTCGTTGATGATTTTGAAAGCCTGCCCTTCCGGCGTGTGCGCGGCAGCCAAGCAGACGGTGCAAGGCTGGGTTAATGCTTCCGTGCTTTTCCAGCCCATGAACTCCTTTTCATAGGCCGTGTAGCCGCATGGCGTGTGGGAGTTGTCGTTGTAGGAACCATAGTCCATGACATCCCATGTGTCCATGCCGAAATAAGATCGGTTGTTGGTGGGGTAGAAATCGGGAAGCCCCAAGCAATGGCTGAATTCATGGCAGAAAGTGCCGATGCCATCAATCTCATTGCCATACAGTTCATTGTTGCAGGCATAGCTGTAAAGGAGTACGCCATCGAGTTCCGGCAATTCATCCATGGCGGAATGGAAGTCCCATTGGTGCGGCCAAATGCTGTTTTCTTCTTCGCTGGATGCTTCGCCCACGCCTGCATAGATGGTGTAGAGTACATCCACGATGCCATCGCCATCGTTGTCATAGACCGAGAAGTCGGGAATCAACCCTTCGGCTTTCGCGAGGGTGCAGGCTTCCAAAACCATTTCGGCGGGGCGGATGTCATCGCCTTTCCAATCGTTGGCACCGTAATATTCCCGGTTGTTTTCCAATGTGACGGGGCCGATGATGTCGAACTGTGGGTTGAACAGGCCGCCGGACTGCGCAATGAAATAGTCGCGCACGCTGCCATAGTCCCGCCCTTCGGTGTAGCCTTCTTGGCCGACCCGTTGCTGGTAGCCTGTATGAGCCTGTTCGCCTTCGCTGAAAGCCACATCTTTGTATTGAATGAGGATGACAGGTATCCGGGGGCTTCCGTTGGGATGCACCTCGGAAACTTTCATGGGGGCTGCTTTTGCCTGCTGCTTGTTTTGCCGGATTTGCGGGATATGGTTGGCAATGGTTTGCCTGTTTTTTCTCGCGAACTCAGCTTCTTCTGCCGTGCGGTCGGCTGACAGGTGCGCCAACTGCGCGGAAGCGGCAAGCGTTTCTTGGGCAGAAAGCACGGAATAATAGAAATGGCCGTCCGTTCCTTTGGAAAGGATGATGCCGTCGTCGGTCGTGTAATAATGCAAATGCTCGTCGCCCTGCTTGGTGACGATGAGAGTGGTGCCGTCTTTTTGCACATGGGTGATGCGCAACCGTTTGGCAGGCACAGCCTGCAAGGCGGAGAAAGCCATCCATGCACATGCGATGGTGGATAAGATTCGTTTCATTCAGGCTTAGGTTAACGGGTGGTATTTTCAGTTTAATTTGTTTTTGCTGCGTCCGGAAATTCGGGCTGCACATCCGGTTCGGCTTTATAGGGATATACATCCATGATGGGCGTTTCCGCCACGGAGGCAATAACGTAGTCCGCCATCGTGCCTTTCATCCCTTCGTCCAAGCGTTTCACAGCATCGCGGAGGTCGCTGGCCTGCACGAGGACTTGCGTAGAGGTCTTTTTCTCTGCGCCGCTTTTCTCGTCCAAAGTGATGAAAAGCAATTTGCATTTGAACCATCGGTCAGCTGTTTCTTCTTCGCAATTGAACAATTCGCTGTAGTTTGCCCTTTTGATGTCGGACACGGTAAATTCGCCGGAGAGGAACGGGGTCATTTCCTCGATGATGCGTGCTTCGGCTTCTGTGAAGCTGAGGGCATCCACCAAATAAGGCTCAGTGACCTTTTTGGTCATACCGTTTTCCATTGTTTTTTCATATCTGATTTTGCATTCAAACCAATTGTGCATTGCCATATGTTTTTCCTTTTTTTAGTGTGACATTCGTTTAAAACCGCGTGCAAAGATACCGAAATGGCCGAATAATGCAAAAGCGAAAGAGGGATTATTTGGAAAGGCGCATCCTCACCCGATGGGGGTTTCTTCCCATTCCCCATGGTGGAGTTCCATAACTGCCGGAATGCCGTTGGCTTTCAGTGCAGCCAATGCTTCGGCTCGCCCGCTGTTGATGCGTGCCGGGAAGTGGGCATCTGAATTGACCAAGACGGGTATATGCAAGTCGCGAAGAAGGGGGAAGTATTTGGCATGAGGGAAGAAAACGCCCGTGCTTTCATAGGCTTTTGTATTGATCTCCACCATGATGCCTTTGGAGGCGATGAGGGAGAAATAGTCTTGTATCAAGCGGCTGTACCAATCGGACTCCAGCAGCGAAGGGTCGCAGCAGGAAGCATTGTACGACATCTTGTCGGCATGGCCCAAAATGTCGAACCCGCCTGTTTCGACCATGGCCATGAGCTTGGCGAAATATTTTCGTACCATTCTTTCCAGATTGTTCCCGAAATAGAGGGGCAATATGGTTTTGAAACGCCCGACAGGGGTATCGATGTCGATCAATCCGTCTTCTAATGATTCGAGCAGATGCACGGAACCGATGCGGTAGTCCAAAGGCAGTTGCCGGAAGTATTCGATGCCCGGATTGCTCCCGGCATCCAAGTAGTCGATTTCCATTCCGGCATAGATTTCGATTTCATCGGCATATTGTTGTTTCAAGCGGCAGATTTCATGGAGGTAGTCCGGCACGTCTTCCCGCTCCATGGTCCATCGTGTGGGGAAAGGGAGGGGCGCATGGGACGAGATGCCATATGAAGTGAAGCCTTGCCGGATGGCTTCTTTCACAAAATCTTCCATGGAGGCACGGCCATCGCAAAACGTGCAATGGCTGTGGTAATTGGTCATGTTCGTTGGGCGGTTCATTCTTCTATCTCGCTTAATTCAAGCCATCTTGTGGATTTCTCGTCGATTAATTTCCCGATTTCTGCAACGCGGATGGATTGGGTGGTCAGTTCTTCCACGGAAAGCGTGCCGGAGCAAAGGGCGGCTTCCAATTTTTTCTTTTCGGCCTCTAATGCTTCTATGTCTTTTTCTATTTGTTGCAGTTCAAGGCGTTCCTTGTAGGTCAGTTTCCGCTTGTCGTTGTTGCGGCTGCGGGGAGTGGCATTTGCTTTTGGCTTTTCGGCTTGCTTTTGTTGTTCCTGTACGCTTTTCCATTTACGGTAGTCGGAGTAATTGCCGGGAAAGTCTTGGATTTCGCCTTGCCCTTTGAACACCAAGATGTGGTCTACGACTTTGTCCATGAAAAAGCGGTCGTGCGACACTACGATGACGCATCCTTTGAAATGAACCAAATAGTCTTCCAAGATGTGGAGGGTGGCGATATCCAAATCGTTGGTCGGTTCATCTAAAACAAGGAAGTTCGGATTGGCCATTAGGACAGTGCAGAGATAGAGCCTCCGCCGTTCGCCTCCGCTTAGTTTGCAGACATAGTCATGTTGTTTTTCTGGTGTGAACAGGAAATATTGTAGGAATTGTGAGGCGGTGAGCCGTTTGTTGTTGCCTAACTCGATGATGTCGGCGATGTTCCGCACGACATCGATGACTTTGGTTTGTCCATCGAATTGGAGCCCATTTTGTGAATAATACCCGAAGCGCACTGTTTCACCGATTTCAAGCGTGCCGCTGTCCGGCTGGACTTCGCCGGTCAGTATTTTGATGAAAGTGGATTTCCCGGTTCCGTTGTCGCCGATGATGCCCATTTTCTCATATCTGGAAAAGATGTAAGAGAAGTCATTCAGGATGGTAATGTTGCCAAAGCTCTTATACAGGTGTTCGGCTTCGAATATTTTATTGCCTATGTAGGATGACTTTACGTCTAAAGTGATGTTCTGTTGAGTAGTTCGTTGTTTGGCTGTTTTTTCTAATTCATAAAAGGCTTCTTCGCGATAGCGGGCTTTGTGTCCTCGCGCTTGCGGCATGCGCCGCATCCATTCTAATTCTGTACGATACAGGTTATTGGCTTTTGTTATCTCTGCATTGGCGGCATGGATGCGTTCTTGCCTTTTCTCCAGATAGTATGCGTAGTTGCCTTTGTAGGCATATAGTTGTTGATTGTCGATTTCAATGATTTCAGAACATACCCGGTCGAGGAAATAGCGGTCGTGCGTCACCATCAGCAGGCTGGCAGGGTTGTGCTTGAGGTAGCTTTCCAACCATTCTGTCATGTCCAAATCGAGATGGTTGGTCGGTTCATCAAGGATGAGCAGTTCCGGTTCCATGATGAGGACGTTGGCTAAAGCTACACGTTTGAGTTGTCCTCCTGAAAGATGCCTGACTTTTTGATTGAAGTCATTGATTTTTAATTTGGAAAGAATCTGCTTGATTTTTGTTTCATATTCCCATGCTTTTTCATGCTCCATCCGCATGAGCAGATTCTCCATTCCTGGGTGGCCTTCCGTATGGAGGCATTGTTCGTATTCTTGAATTAGCCGGGCCGTGCTGTTTGATGACTGAAAACAGGCTTCCAGCACGGTGAGTTCGCCGGGGTATTGAGGGCTTTGCTCTAAGTATCCGACCCGCAGGCCGCGCCGGAAACTGATATTTCCGCTGTCGTACCCTTCTTTTCCTGCGATGATGTTGAGCAAGGTGGTTTTTCCTTTTCCGTTTTGCGCAATCAGCCCTACTTTTTGCTTTTCGTCTATGCCGAGCGAGATATTCTGAAAAAGGATCAAATCGCCGAACGACTTGGTAAGGTTCTCTATTTGAAGGTGGCAGGCCATTATTTCTTGTCGTTTATTTGCAAGCTGGAGATGATGCGTTCAAATTCTTGCTCTAAATTGATATTCTTTTTATTTTTTATTTTTTCCCATACGATGTCTTGGGGGGATATGACGTTATCTTCATTGGCTTGATAGCAGAGTGCGGGGTATTCAAATCGTCCGTCAATGACCGTAACCCATTCCAATTCTTCGATTTCATTGGCCAGTATGATTCCGAACACGAGCCCCATGGCTTGCCAGATATCTTTTTTGCCGGGCGGGCATAGGTTCTCATTGATGATTTGCTGCATGTGTGGAAAGTCTTTGCTCGTTCCGGTAAAGTCTTTTTTCAACAATGTCTTGACAGTAGATGATACTGATTCGAAAGCATTGTTGATTTCGCCAATCTCCAATATCCGTATGGGAATGACGGTTTTGGGCAGGCTTGATTCTTCTCTGAACGCCCGGATAGATGCGATGATTTGCCGGGCTATTTCTGGGGTTTCACCTTGGAAAGTAGCAAAACTGCATTCAAACACGATGCTTTCGTGGCCTGTCAGCCAATAGTGTGATGTGAATGCCTGCCCGTTTTCAGAAAAGTTTTCTTGTGAGTATGCGCAATCCCATGAACCAATCTTGACCATGACGGCAGACGGATTCAATCGCAACTCTTCTTTCATGGATTGCCGCGCATAGAGTGCAGCATCGGGCTGGTGGCGGTCCTGTTTATAGGCGGAGATGCGGAAATTTCCTGTCCAGTTTACCGGGTCGTAAAACAGGAACCGGCTTTCTGTATCTTCAAATTCATTCCAGTTGTTGGGGTATGTCAGGGCAAACCATGATTTCGGGCTGATGAAAAGTTTTCCTTTTTTCTTTATTTCTTGCATGTCAATGAGTTATTCTACAGTTACGCTTTTGGCTAAGTTTCTGGGCTGGTCCACATCTTTCCCTTTGCATACGGCGATATGGTATGCTAACAGTTGCAATGGGATGGTAGTGATTAACGGGTCTAAGCATTCGATAGTGGCAGGCAGTTCGATGGTGTCATCGGCAATTTTGCTGATGACTTCATCTCCTTCTGTCACCAAAGCGATGACCCGTCCTTTCCTTGCCTTGATTTCTTGGATGTTGCTAAGGATTTTTTCGTACATCCCGTTGTGGGTTGCGATGACTACTACAGGCATTTCAGTGTCGATCAATGCAATCGGCCCATGTTTCATTTCTGCTGCGGGATAACCTTCTGCATGGATGTAGGATATTTCTTTTAACTTCAGTGCGCCTTCCAATGCGACCGGGTAACTGTATCCGCGTCCTAAATAAATGAAGTTGTGCGCGTATGTGAATATCTTGGCCAGTTCTGCAATTTTGGAATTCAGTTCCAGCACTTCTTTCATCTTTTGCGGGATTTGTTCCAGTTCCTTCACGATTCCAAAGAATGTTTCTTGGCTGAGGCTTTTCTTTTCTTTTGCCAACGTCAGGGCGAGCATGGCCAATACGGTTACTTGCCCGGTGAATGCTTTGGTGGAAGCCACGCCTATTTCCGGCCCTACGTGGATGTAAGACCCTGTGTCTGTGGCGCGTGGGATGGATGAACCGATGGCATTGCAGATGCCATAGATGAAAGCTCCTTCTTTTTTTGCTCGTTCTATGGCAGCCAAAGTGTCGGCTGTTTCGCCACTTTGGGAAATGGCGATGACAACATCGTCTGGATAGATAACCGGATCCCTATAACGGAATTCAGATGCATATTCCACTTCTACCGGAATGCGGCAAAAGCTTTCTATCAAGTGTTTGCCGATAAGGGCGGCATGCCATGATGTGCCGCATGCCACGATAATGAAACGTCTTGCATTGAGCAGTTTTTCTTTATGGTCAATGACGGCAGAAAGGACGACATTGGTTGCTTCCACGTTGATGCGTCCTCGCATGCAATCTTTTATGCAGTCTGGCTGTTCGAATATTTCTTTCAGCATGAAATGCGGATATCCCCCCTTCTCCAGTTGGCCGATGTTCATTTCCACTTTTTTGATTTCCGGATTCATCAAAACATTGTTCAAATTGACAACTTTCAATTTCTCGCCTTGCTTGATGACGGCTATTTCTTCGTCTTCCAAATAGATGACTTTGTCGGTGTATTCCACGATGGGGGTAGCATCGGATGCCAAGAAGTATTCGTTTTCGCCAATGCCTATGACAAGGGGGCTGCTTTTGCGTGCAGCAATGATTTCGTTGGGATTGTTTTTGTCAAGAATGGCAATGGCGTATGCGCCTATGACTTCCCGCAAAGCTAATTGCACAGCTGTGAGCAAGTCTAATTTGTTGCTGTCTTTGAAGAATTCAATCAGTTGTACTAATACTTCCGAATCCGTAGTGCTGCGGAATGTGTACCCTTTCTGCTGCAATCGCTCTTTCAGGATGGCATAATTTTCTATGATTCCGTTATGGATGAGTGCCAAGTTCTCGGATAAGGAGTAATGCGGGTGGGCATTGGCTTGGCAAGGTTCTCCATGTGTCGCCCATCGTGTATGGGCGATGCCAATGGTGCCGGATGTGTCTTTTTGTCCGGCAAACTCCTCCAAATCAGAAACTTTGCCTTTGGCCTTGTATACGTTTAAATCATTATTGTTGCTTATCAAGGCGACACCTGCGCTGTCATAACCTCTGTATTCTAACCGTTTCAGTCCTTTTATTAAAATGGGATAGGCTTGTTTCCGGCCTATGTAACCTACGATTCCACACATGTTTTTGTTGTTTTGGTGCAAAATTAGAAAATTCCTTTTATCTGACAAACGTGGAATCCCCTATAATATTGCAAGCAAGTTTGGCCTATTTGGGGCTTTTTGCTTGCCTTTTTCCATGAAAGGTTGGTTGCTGTTGGCATGTCATGCTTTGTTGGTGCGAGGCAGGGCGATTTAAGAAACGTTCCACGTCGTTGCATAATTTGCGGTACAGGCAGGAATCTTTGTAATTGGTGTTCTTCCTTAACATCAGTTCCACGCTGCATTGGCTGTTCTGGTAGCAAGTCAGTTCGTTGCGGTATTGGATGCTGTGTTCGGCCAATGCCTTTATTTCGTTTTCTCGTTCGCGCCTCAACAAAGTGCATACAGGGGTGAGTATTTTCAAGACGACATTGTCCATCAAGTGATGTCCTTGTATAAAGAGATAGGTGGTGTCGGGGGTGACTCCTAACTGTTCTAACTCTTTGGCAAGATTCGGCAGTTGTTTTGACAGGGATAAATGGCGTACGGAAAGTTCGGATAGTTTGTGTTGCACATCGCGTTCTATATTGCGGAGGCATGCATATGGCTCCTTTACATTGAAACGATGGATGCGCACGACAGCGCAGAAATCTGTCAGGGAAAATGTGTTGAGGTCGTGATGGCGATAAAACAGCACCGACCATAGGAACAACGGATAGACAATGCGGGAATATCGGGACAGAAAATCATGGAAATCCATCACTTGCCTGTCATTGAGGGTGGCTTGCACGCATACTTCATGGAGGCTGTTGGCATAGCACTGGTAGTTTTCTATTGCATAGGTATAAGTATGAAATATGTAAGGGTTGCCTATGATGCGCCGTGAAAGATGGGTGGCTCCTTGCAAAAGATAATCGTAGTCGCTGTCTACGCAGGCAATCATGTTTTCACCTAACCCTGAATCGCCTAATGCGTTCATCAATGCCATTTTTTTCCCTTTGGCAAGGGAGGATGATGAGGGGAGCATGACTTGGAATATACAGCTGTCCGTTTCATAATCATTGAACAGGTTGCGCCAAAAAGATATGTCGTCGTAACTTTCGACATAGGCGATAATCCTGCGTTTGGCTTTTCGGGATGCCATGCGGTTGGCAGCTTCTACCCAAGAGGAGGTGACATGTTCGGTCAAGCGTTTTGCCATAATCAGCTTCGTTTAAAGGGTAGTGCTGATGTCGCTTACTTCTGTTACTGCATCCATCCAGCCGTTCATGATGACGGCAGGTGAATGGGTTGTCAGTACAATTTGTGCATGTGGGTTCAATTCCCGTATGAGGGCAATCAGTTTTTGCTGCCATTCAATGTGGAGTGATACTTCTGGTTCATCCATGAACAGGACGCAAGCTGCATTGTCCTGCACCAGTGCGGTGAGCAAGATCACGAGCATTTGTTTTTCTCCGGATGAAAGTTTGTAAGGGGGCAGGGCTTCGTTTCCTTGCAACAAGCGTATTTCGTTGCTTTGCCGGTCAATGCGTTTTCCTGTTTCGTTGAACAGTTCGTCAATCATGTCTTGGAATCTTGTTTTTGCTTTTGCCGTTTCGCCGGCTTTTGTCCTGTCTTGCTCATTGCCTGAAGTTAGCAACGCAATCATTCGGTTCCCGATATTCACTTGATAGTCAAGGTAGCGTCGTTGCAATTGATATAATTGCCAATCCAAGTCTGTGTGAACGTTTTTGTCGGGCAATCGTTCCATCATGTCTGCTTTGATGAATGGGCGGTCGAAGCTTCGTACAACGTCGTAGCGTATCCCGTCAGCATCCTCCGGTTCAAAAAGAATGTGTACTTTCACGCCATTAGCTTCGTAATTGCCTGATTGGCGCGCTCCATGGTCCAAGCAGTGCAGTACGACGTTCAATATCGTGCTTTTTCCTACACCGTTGATGCCGGAGAGGATGTTTACGTCAGGCCGAAGTTCCCATGCGATATTTTTCCAGCCCCAAAGGCCTGTTATTTCTATTCTTTTGATGTAGGTTGCTTCCATCTTCGCTATGTTGTTCCGTGAGTTTCGTACAAAGATAGAAGTTCTTTATGAAACGAGAAGCAAGAAATGCGCCTTTTTCGTTAGTTGCCTGATATGTCGCTTGCTTTCTGTAGGTTGCGAAGGTCGCTGCCGGATGGCAATTGGAATATTCTCAAGCTGAATTGCGGCGCAATGGCCAAGATGTGGTCGAAAACTTCGGCTTGCACTCGTTCGTAGGCTATCCATTCTTTTTCTTTGCAGAAAAAGTAGATTTCCAATGGAATGCCGGTTTCTGTGGGTTGCAGTTGCCGTACCATGTGAACCAGTTCAATGTTGGCATCCGGCAGGTTCTCAATGTATTTCTCCAAATAGATGCGGAATATGCCGAGATTTGTCAGTTGCTTTGTCTGCGTATTGGCTATATATTCCTGTATCAATGGCATACGGCTGAATTGAACCAGCATTTCCGGCGTGCAGAATTGCACGCTGTCCATGTCAATGTTTATGAACCGCTTGATGCGCCGTCCTCCGCTTTCGCGCATGCCACGCCAGTTTTGGAATGAATCGCTGACTAAAGCATAAGGGGGAATAGTGGTGATAGTGTTGTCCCAATTGCGTACTTTCACGGTGTTCAGGGTCACGTCGACCACAATGCCGTTGGCTCCATATTTTTCCATGGTAATCCAATCGCCGGGGCGCAGCATGTCGTAGGCTGCCAATTGAATGCCAGAGACGAAGCCTGTGATGGTGTCTTTAAATACCAACATCAACACTGCTGCCGAAGCGCCTAATCCTGCAATGAGATGAAGGGGGGATTTGTCTATCAGAATACCGACGATGAGAATGGCGCCGATAAAGAACAGTCCGACTTTGGCAATCTGGAATACGCCTTTCAGGGGCTTGTCGCGGAGGCTTTCTTTATTGCTTGTCAGTTCAAACAGAACGGAAAGCAATACATTGACAAAGCGCAGCACGACAGCAATGATGTAAATCATGCAGATGCGTAGCAGAAAGGACAACAGTCCTGCCTGGTTGGGGAAAGCCACCGGCAATAATGCGTAAATGATTATTGGCGGGATGATGTGGCAAAGGTGGTTCAGCACCCTGTCATTGAATAGGATGTCGTCCCATGTGGCTTTTGTGCGTCGAGTGATCCGCCGGATGCCTTCCACAAAGAACCGTCGGCAAATGAAATCGGCTGTATAAGCTGCCAGCAGGATCGCAGCCAGCAACAACAGTTGTTCCACCCATCCTGTGGCCTGCGGGGCGATGCCCCAATGCTGCAATAATGCGTGGAGTTTGGCATGCAATAAATCCATGGCGTTTGTTATTTAGAATTTTTGTAGTCCGTCATTAATCCTTCGGCAATCCAGTTGGCCAATGCTTGTCGGTTGTCTGAGAGGATGAGCCGTTGCAAGTCGCGTTTGTTCTGTATATTTCCGAGTTCAAGGAATACGGCTACCGGGGCAGTGTTGCGCAATACGTATAGATTGCGAGGACTGACAGTCCCGTCGAAGCCACGGTTGGGTTGGTGTTTGTCGTACTTTCTGTCAAAGGTTGTACGAAGAGTGTTGGCCAAGCGTCGTCCTTGTGTGCTTCCTTCACAGTGGTAAAAGAATACATCGATTTGTTCTCCTTTGCTTCGGCTGTCCACGTGTATGAATACGGCCCGTCGGTATTTTTCTTTGTCCTTTTTGTGGAGTTGGTTGATTTTGTCGCATCGTTGCTTCAGGCGTTCTACTTGGTTTAGAGGGATTTTTTCGCCCATGCATGTTTCACGGCTGCTGTTGGACAGGAAACGGTCGTCGCGTATGCCGTCTTTGGCATCTTGTATGATGATATGCACTTTTGCTCCTCTCATCAGCAAATTGCGTGCGAGGCGCAGCACAATGTCGTATGCGTATTCGTCTTCGTGCAGTTGCCTGCCGTTGTAAATGCCAACGGCACCGGGATCTGGACCTCCATGTCCGCTGACCAAATAGAAACAGGCTCCTTGGAGGTCTTGCGAGGTGATTGGGTAATGGGCTAGCTCTTTCCCGAACAAAGGTTCCGTGTTTTCTGTCTCAATAGGCGGTAAAATGTATTCTACACCTATTTTCAGTCCATTGTCTTTGGTGAATTTCCCTTTGTTTAGTTCCAAGAACTGGCGGTAGTGTTCTTTCGAGGTTCGGTTGAACCGCCGCAACATCATGTTGATTCCTTCCCCGTGTTTGGGACGTGCGATTTCTTGGGCAGGCAATTCTCCTCCTATGGCCAAGAGAATTGCGAGTACGATGGTTGCAACTATTTTCTTCATGTGGCAAAAATAGGCAATATCTTGAATGTGAGCAAGGCAAAGCCGTTTAATTTGCATTGTTTGGGAAACGCTTTTCAATTACTGCGCAGTAGCTGGAAAGGCATCTCAAGGCAATGCCTTTAGTCTTGATAATAAATGCGTTTTACCCGTGTGGATATGCTGGTCAGCACTTCGTAGGGAATCGTGTTGAGCGTGTCGGACAATACGGTGACAGGCAGATGGTCGCCGAAGATTTCTACTCTGTCGCCTTCTTTGCAATCAATGCTTGTCACGTCAATCATGCATACGTCCATGCAGATATTTCCTATGTATGGTGCTTTTTGTCCGTTCACAAGGCAGTAACCACGTCCGTTTCCCAAATGGCGGTTTAGTCCGTCGGCATATCCGATAGGGAGGGCGGCTATCCGTGAATTGCGCGCCAGCACACCTTTGCGTCCGTACCCTACGGTTTCGTTTTGGGGGACGTTTTTGATTTGGAGTATGGTGGTGTAGAGTGAACTTACGTTGTGGAGGATGGAGTTGTTTGCCGGGTTGATTCCATAGAGGCCGATGCCGAGGCGCACCATGTCGAATTGCGCACCTGGAAAACGTTCTATTCCTGCTGAGTTGCAGATGTGCCTTAGAATTTTGTGGCTGAAAGCTTGCTGGAGTTCCTGCGTGGCATTTTCAAATATTTCTATCTGTTTGCGGGTGAAACTATCGAAATGTTTGTCATCGCTGCCCGCCAAATGAGAGAATACCGATCGGGGAATGAGAGCGGTTTGCGATTTCAATAGTTTGATGAGCCGGGGCATATCTTCGGGTATGAAACCGAGACGGTGCATGCCTGTGTCTATTTTGATATGGACTGGAAAATTGTTGAGGCCTTCTTTTTCAGCCTCTTTAATAAGTGCTTCGAGCAGATAAAAACTGTAGACTTCCGGTTCCAGCTTGTACTCGAACAAGGTCTTGAAAGCACTGATTTCGGGGTTCATGATTAAAATAGAACTCGTGATGCCAGCTTTCCTCAGTTCGGAACCTTCATCGGCTACGGCCACGGCTAAATAGTCTACTTTATGTTCCTGCAAAGTTTTGGCGATTTCGTAGGAACCGGCTCCGTAGGCTGAGGCTTTGATCATGCAGGTCATTTTTGTTTCAGGATTCAGTTTTTCCCGGAAATGGTTGAGATTGTCTACCAAGGCATTCAAATTGATTTCAAGGGTGGTTTCATGTACTTTTAATTCCAAGTAGTCAGATATTTTCTCGAATTGGAAACTTCTGGAGCCTTTGATAAGAATGATTTCGTTTCTGAAGTCCTTGATGGCTTCAGATTTAAGGAAGCTCTCTGTATCAGGGAAGAAGTGTTTTTCGGCATTGAATTTGTCGCTTGCTGCTGAGATGTTTTTGCCGATCCCGATGAGCTTGTCTATGTTTCTGTTGTGCATGAATTGGGCAACTTTCCGATAAAGGAGATTATTGGTTTGGCCGCTCTCCAATATGTCGGACAGGATCAGTGTCCGTTTCATTTTTTTGGTTTGCGAGCGCCTGTACAGGAAATCAAGGGCTATGTCAAGTGAAGCCAAGTCGGAATTGTAGCTGTCGTTGATGAGGATGCAGTCGTTTTTTCCTTCTTTTACATCCAAGCGCATAGCTACGGGTTCTAATTCTGCCATTCTTTCTTTGATTTTCTCAGTTGGCAACATCAGGTAGAGGCATGCGGCCAAGCAGTTGAGCGAGTTCTCTATTGATGCGTTGTCGATGAACGGAATCCAATAATCATTGTCGAACCCTAAGTAGCGGTAACTGATTTTTGTTCCTTTTTCTTCTTGTTGAATGGATTTGATAAATAAAGGCTTTTTATCGTCTTTTTTAGACCAAGCGATTTCTTGGGCTGTCAGTAGTGATTTGGCTACGCAATTGGATATCAATTCGTCGTCACTATTGTAGATGACAACCTCGCAGTTCCTGAATAAGGTAAGTTTTTCCATGCATTTTTCTTGCAAGGAGAAAAAGTTCTCTTGGTGCGCTCCGCCGATATTGGTCAAGATGCCGATGGTGGGACGTATGATGCTTTCTAAGGCCCGCATTTCCTCCATTTCAGAGATGCCGGCCTCAAATATGCCAATTTCGCTGTCTTCATTAAGCAACCATACGGAAAGAGGTACTCCGATTTGTGAATTGTAGCTTCGCGGCGACCGTGTGATGTTTCTTTCCGGGCTTAATAATTGGTAAAGCCATTCTTTCACGACGGTCTTGCCGTTGCTTCCAGTGATTCCAACAATAGGAATTTGGAATTTGTCCCGATGCAATTCTGCCAGTCTTTGCAATGCTTTCAATGGCTGTGCGACTTGCAGGAAATTGGCATCGGCATAGTCATTGTCATTTTCGGGTTGTGGAAATTCGCTGACAACAAAATTCCTGACACCTCTGGCATATAGGTCGTGGATGTATTTATGTCCGTCGTTGCGTTTTGTTTTTAATGCGAAGAAAAGGGTTTCTTCTGGGAAACATAGTGAACGGCTGTCGGTTAAAAGCCAATTGATATCATAGTTTTTGTTCCCGTTGCGTTTTGCTCCGATGAGTTTAGCTATTTTTCCAATAGAGTAGTGTGGCATGTCTCAAGTTCTTTTTGGAAATCTAAGAACGGGCTTTTTTCTTGCAACTGTTTAATCTTTAACACTAATTGTCTTAAAAATATTTTATGCTGTTCGGAGCCTGCATGGAACGGCCTATGGTTTAGGCTTTTCCTTATTTCTTCCAGTTCTTTCATCAACAAAAGGGTGCTTTTGCTGAAATAGGTTTTAGCAAAGCATTCCCAGATATAGTTGATGGCTGTCTCAGATGGATGTAGCATATCGCTGGCATAAAAGCGGTAGTCCCGTAGCTCATCCATCATAATTTCGTAAGCCGGGAAATAGAAGGCTCGGTTTGGATGTTCGTTGATGAAATGATTGGCCATTAATAATAAGGTGGCTTTGCTTAATTGGTTCTCATGGAAGCCGTCTTTTGCATGGCGGATAGGGCTTATGGTGAAAATGATGTGAAGATCCGGGTAGGTGTGCAGAAGGCATTGCATTTGCTTTTGTATATACGTGTAAACCGTGTCTCCCAATCGAATTATTTGGCGATGAAACATTTTTCCGGGGCGTTTGTGGCAATTTCCGGCTATCATATGTGTATCTTTTGTCTCGTAGTAAAATGCGGTGCCATACGTGATAAAAAGGTATTTGGCCTGATTTAATGAAGAATGGGCTGCTTGTATGTGTGCATTAATGTTCCTAAGGCAGGCATCCTTGTCGTCGTTTGAAAAAAGAGTGTGATGCATGTTGCTGTGCCATTGCCCGTTCCAAAAGAAAAGGTCGTCTTCGGTGTATTGCTTGTTACGTCTTATTTCATCGAGTGCTGAGGCGATGGAGTAGGGGTTGTACAAAATGCCATATGGATTGATGGTGCAGTTGAATTTGTTATCCGTGAGCCGGTTGCCGAGATTCTCGGAAAAGCAAGACCCCATGAGCATGATAGGGTGGTGGTGGGAAATTTCTGTTTGTTTTTCCGGTAATTGCACTAATGTTCTGAATTCCATGGATAAATGTAGATTGAACTATTTTTTATGCGCAAAAATAGGCATCTTACCTTAATTTGTTTTACTTTTGCGACAGAAATATCTAAGTCAATGAGTGTGGAATCTGCTTATGCCTTACTAAATACGATTGATAGTCCGGATGATCTGCGCCAGTTGGACGTGGAGATGTTGCCGGAAGTATGTAAGGAACTGAGGCAGGACATCATTAAAGAAGTGTCGTGCAATCCCGGCCATTTTGCGGCAAGCCTTGGCGTGGTGGAATTGACGGTCGCATTGCACTATGTTTTCAATACACCTTATGATTTGATTGTGTGGGACGTTGGCCATCAGGCTTACGGCCATAAGATATTGACAGGCAGACGGGATGCTTTTGCCACGAACCGCAAATTCAAAGGTATACGCCCGTTTCCTTCTCCTGAAGAAAGCGTTTATGACACTTTTACTTGCGGGCATGCTTCTAATTCTATTTCTGCGGCATTGGGAATGGCAGTGGCAGCCCGTATGCAAGGGGAGAAAGACAGGCATGTAGTGGCCGTGATAGGCGATGGCTCGATGAGTGGAGGTTTGGCCTTTGAGGGGTTGAACAATGTGTCGTCCACTTCGAATGACATTTTGATTGTCCTGAATGATAATAATATGTCGATAGATAGGAGCGTAGGGGGCATGAAGCAGTATTTGCTAAACCTCACGACGACGAGCCGCTACAACCGCATCCGTTTCCGCTTGGCGAGAATGTTTACCCGGTGGGGGCTTTTGGACGAGAAACGCCGGAAAAGCATCATCCGTTTCAATAACAGTTTGAAGTCCATGCTTTCTCAGCAGCAGAACATATTTGAGGGATTGAATATCCGTTATTTCGGGCCTTTTGACGGTCACGATGTGAAGAACCTTGTCCGGGTGTTACGGGACATAAAGGACATGAAAGGGCCTAAGTTGTTGCATTTGCACACCGTGAAAGGGAAGGGTTTTGAGCCTGCTGAGAAAGCGGCAACGGTATGGCATGCTCCTGGACGTTTCGACCCTGAGACAGGAGAACGTTTTGTGTCGGATGCAGAGGGGCTTCCGCCTTTGTTCCAAGATGTGTTTGGAAATACGTTGCTGGAACTGGCGCGGGAGAATGACAAGATTGTGGGCGTGACGCCTGCCATGCCCTCAGGGTGTTCGATGAATATCCTGATGCGTGAGATGCCGGACCGGGCTTTTGACGTGGGCATTGCAGAGGGGCATGCTGTCACATTCTCAGGAGGTTTGGCAAAAGGCGGGCTATTGCCGTTTTGCAACATATATTCTTCTTTCATGCAGCGGGGTTACGACAATGTGATTCACGATGTGGCTATCCAGAAGTTGCATGTGGTGTTATGTTTGGACCGTGCGGGGCTGGTGGGCGAGGACGGGCCTACCCACCATGGCGTATTTGACATGGCTTGCTTGCGATCTATCCCGAACTTGACTATTTCTTCTCCTTATGATGAATGCGAGTTGCGCCGCCTGATGTATACGGCGCAGTTGCCGGGAAAGGGGCCTTTTGTCATCCGTTACCCGAAGGGGCGGGGTTGTCGGGCGGACTGGCAATGCCCGTTGGAGGAGATACCGGTGGGCAAGGGGCGGAAATTGAAGGACGGCGAGGACTGTGCGGTGCTGAGCATCGGCCCGATTGGGCAGGTAGCGGGGCGTGCTATAGCCCGTGCGGAGGAGGCGGGGCTGAGCATTGCCCATTACGACTTGCGCTTCTTGAAGCCGCTCGACGAGGAGATGCTGCACGAGGTGGGGCGGAGGTTCCGGCGCATCGTGACGGTGGAGGACGGGGTGCTGGAAGGCGGCATGGGCAGCGCTGTGTTGGAGTTCATGGCCGGCCAAGGCTATTCACCTTCCGTGCGGCGCATCGGCGTGCCGGACGAGTTTGTGGAACATGGCAGCGTGCAGGAGCTTTACAAATTGTGTGGTATGGATGAATACAGTATCTATAATGCTTTGACAGTATGAGAATCGTAATTGCGGGAGCCGGTTCGGTAGGGACGCACTTGGCCCAGCTGCTTTCCGGCGAGAAGCAGGACATTGTTTTGATAGACGAGCAGGAGGAGAGGCTGGCCAAGCTGGAGTCGGACTTCGACTTGATGACGGCGGTGGCTTCGCCTTCGTCGGCGGCGGGGCTGAAGGATGCGGGGGCGGCGGATGCCGACCTTTTCGTGGCGGTGACGCCTGACGAGAGCCGCAACATCGTGGCCTGCATGCTGGCGGCCAATTTGGGCGCCAGGAAGACTGTGGCGCGCATCGACAACTATGAGTACCTGCAGCCCAAGCACCAAGAGTTTTTCCGCAAGGCGGGGGTGGACTCGTTGATTTACCCTGAGATGCTGGCGGCGAAGGAGGTCGTGGCTTCGGTGCGGATGAGCTGGGTGCGGCAGTGGTGGGAGTTTTGCGGGGGTGCGCTGATATTGGTCGGCACGAAGATGCGCGAGACGGCGGAGATACTCGACATCCCGCTTTGCGAGCTGGGCGAGCCGGGCATTCCGTTCCATGTGGTGGCCATCAAGCGGGGCAGCGAGACAATCATCCCTCGCGGCGACGACGTGATCAAGCTGCATGACATCGTGTATTTCACGACGACGAAGAAGCACATCCCTTATATCCGCAAGATTGCGGGGAAGGAGGATTACCCGGACGTGCGCAATGTGATGGTGATGGGGGGAAGCCGCATCGCTGTGCGCACGGCGCAGTACGTGCCGGACTACATGAAGGTGAAGATCATCGAGAGCGACTATGACCGCTGCAACCGCCTGACGGAGCTTCTGGACGACGGGGTGATGGTGATCAACGGCGACGGGCGCGACATGAACTTGCTCAAGGAGGAGGGCATCGAGCGGATGGAGGCGTTCGTGGCGCTGACGGGCAGCTCGGAGTCGAACATCCTGGCGTGCCTTGCCGCCAAGCGCATGGGGGTGCGCAAGACGGTGGCGGAGGTGGAGAACATCGACTACATCAGCATGGCGGAGAGCCTGGACATCGGGACGGTCATCAACAAGAAGATGATCACGGCGAGCCACATTTACCAGATGATGCTGGACGCGGACGTGTCGAACGTGAAGTGCCTGACGTATGTGGACGCGGACGTGGCGGAGTTCACGGTGAACGAGCATTCGAAGGTGACGAGGCACTTGGTGAAGGACTTGGGGCTGCCGAAGGGCATCACCATCGGGGGGCTGATACGCGGCGGCGAGGGCGTGGTGGTGGTGGGCAACACGCAGGTACTGCCGGGCGACCACGTGGTGGTGTTCTGCCACGGGATGATGATCAAGAAGGCGGAGAAGTATTTCAAATAAGGAAAGGAGGAGCGGCCGATGGTCAATGTGAGGATTATCCTGAAGGTATTAGGCATCTTGCTTTTCATCGAGGCGTTCATGCTGCTGTGCTGCGCGGGCGTGTCGCTGTACTACGGGGAGGAGGATCTGCGGGCGTTCCTGTGGTCGGCGGGTGCGACGGCGGCGGCGGGCCTGGCGGGCGTGGCTGCGGGCTGGCGGTCGGGGCGCGGGCTGGGGCGGCGCGACGGGTATGTGATCGTGAGCCTCACGTGGGTGCTGTTTTCGCTGTTCGGCATGCTGCCGTACCTCATCGGGGGGTATTTGCCGTCGGCGGCGGACGCTTTCTTCGAGACGATGTCGGGGTTCACGACGACGGGGGCGACGATGTTCAACGACTTGGACGCCATGCCGCACGGCATCCTGTTCTGGCGGGCGTTCACGCACTGGGTGGGGGGCCTGGGCATCGTGTTCTTCACGATTGCGGTGCTGCCCATCTTCGGCAAGGGGGGCATCTTCTTGTTCGGGGCGGAAAGCACGGGGGTGCGGCAGGAGAAGGTGCATCCGCGCATCGGGGTGACGGCGAAGTGGATTTGGAGCATTTACCTGGGGCTGAACGTGTCGGCCGCCGTGCTGCTCATGGCGGGGGGCATGGGCGTGTTCGACGCGGTGTGCCATGCGATGGCGGCTACCGCCACGGGGGGCTTCTCGACGCACCAGGCGAGCGTGGCTTACTTCGATTCGCCGTACATCGAGTATGTGCTGGCGGCGGCCATGCTCGTGTCGGGGGTGAACTTCACGCTGCTTTACTTGTTGTTCCTGCGGGGCAAGGTGAAAGCGTTCTTCAAGGACATTGAGCTGCGGTGGTACCTCGGCTCGGTGCTGGTGATTACGTTGCTTATCGCGGCCTGCCTGTGGGCGGAGACCCCGATGGGGCTGGAGGAGGCGTTCCGCCGGTCGTTGTTCCAGGTGGTGTCGGTGCATACGACGACGGGGTTCTCGTCGGCCGACTACATGACGTGGCCGCCGTTCACGTGGACGCTGCTGGGGCTGGCGATGTTCCTCGGCGGGTGCGCGGGCTCCACGTCGGGGGCGGTGAAGAGCATCCGGATGGTGATTCTGGCGAAGGTGCTGCGCAACGAGTTCCGGCAGCGGTCGCACCCGAACGCGGTGCTGCCGGTGCGGGTGAACGGGCAGGTGCTTTCGCCGCAGGCGCGGTCGTCGCTGCTGGGCTTCCTGGCGTTGTACGTGGCGCTGGTGGCGTTGGGCTGGCTGGCGCTGTCGGCGATGGGGGTGGGCTCGATGGAGTCGTTCAGCGTGGTGGTGTCGGCCTTGGGCAACGGGGGCCTGGGCCTCGGCCTCTACGGGCCGGCCTACTCGTGGGCTTCGCTGCCGGAGGCGGGGAAGTGGCTGCTGTCGTTCCTGATGATGGTGGGCCGGCTGGAGTTGTTCACGGTGTTCCTCCTGTTCCTGCCCGAGTTCTGGAAGGAGCGGTGACGCGCTCCTTATATATATAAGGTGTACGGCGGGGGCTGCCCATGGGGGCGGCCCCCGTTTGTTTTCCGGCGGGGGAGGGCGCGCCGTGGGGAATCCTCCTTTCCCTTTCCCGAAACGGGCAGGCGTCCTTCCCGGAAGGGGCAGGCGTCCTTCCCGAAATGGGCGCGGGAGGAAAGTTGAACGGATGCGGGGGCATTTTTAAACGGATGCGGTGGCATTGTTGAACGGATGCGGTTCCGTTTTCCGTTTCATTCCGTGAAACGCTTGTTCCGCGTGCGCGAATCGCTTGTTTCACGGGCGTGAAACATGGATTCGGCACGTGCGGAGGAGAGTTTCACGCCCGTGCGGATGCATGGATGGCGCACGTGCGGATGGTTGCTTCCCGCCCGTTCGGATGCGCGGGAGGCGAACGGGCGGGGCGTTGCGGGCTTTGCTGCACGGCTTCGTGCCGGGCGTAACGGGATTGTCACGCGCCGTTCACGGGATTGTAACAGGGTTGAACCATGCATGTAACGGGAATGCCCGACTTTTGCGGCGTGAAATGAACGTAGAAAGAGAAAGTATGCAAAAGAAGGTTTTATTGGCATTCATGCTGTTTTTCGGATGGGCGTCGGCCATGCTGGCGGGCGACATCAAGGGTACTGTGAGGGACGCTTCGACGGGGGAGGCGCTGATTGGCGCGACGGTGCAGGTGAGCGCGACGGTCGGCACGGTGACGGACTTGGACGGGAATTTCGTCCTCGCGGGGCTGCCGGCGGGGACGCACACGCTGACCGTGCAGTACGTGTCGTACAAGGCGGTGGTGATGGAGGGCGTGGCCGCCGGTTCCGTGCTGGACATCCGCATGGAGCCGGAGACGCAGGCGCTGGGCGACGTGACGGTGGTGGCGCGCAAGAACCTGGAGGGCGAGCGGGCGCTGCAGGCGGAGCGGAAGCTGTCGGGCATCGCCATCGAGAACCTCGGGGCGAAGGAAATGAGCATGAAGGGCATCGGCAACGTGCAGGAGGGCGTGAAGCAGATCACGGGCGTGTCCATCGCCGACGCGGGGCAGCTCATCGTGCGGGGCCTGGGCGACCGCTACAGCATCACGACGCTGAACGGGCTGCCCATCGCTTCGCCGAACCCGGACAACAAGCTGATTCCCTTGGACTTGTTCCCCTCCAGCACGGTGCAGAACATCACGGTGAGCAAGGTGTACGACGCGGGCGCGCCTGCCGACTACAGCGGGGCGCACATCGACATCAGCACGAAGGAGAACACGGCGGGCGACTTCTTCAACGTGTCGTTCAACGCGGGCGGCAAGTTCAACACGCTGGGCAAGGACTTCTACCGCATGGACCACGGGCGTTCGCTCTTCCGCACCCCCTCGCTGGACCGGGGCATCGTGGACATGGCGCGCCCGGACTTCGACCAGCACGTGAAGCGGAACGTGATATTCCCCACCACCTTCAACGTGTCGGAGCGCCGCTCGCTGCCGGAGTTCGGCGGCAACATCGGCGCGGGGAAGGACTTCCGCGTGCTGGGGCAGACGCTCAGCCTGCTCGGCTCGTTCAGCATGAGCAATGAGGTGCAGAACATCTACGACGCGTACGCCACGAACCGGGAGGCGCAGGGCAACATACTGGACGACTTCGCCTATGACGAATACGCCATCGCGCTGAAGATGGCGGGCCTGGCCTCCGCAGGGCTGACGCTGCGCGGGGGCGGCCACGTGGGCTACACCTTCTTCTACGCCCGCAACGCCAGCGACGCTTACCAGCGGCGCGAGGGCGAGGACTACGAGGGCAAGAAGCTGATAGGCAGCAACAGCGTGACGCACGTCTACACCTTGCAGAACCACCAGGCGAACGGGCTGCACCGCTTCGGCAAGCGGTGGGAACTCGCGTGGGGCGGCTCCTACGGCAAGACGAGCAGCGACGAGCCGGACCGCCGCCAAGTGATGTTCGAGAAGAAAAACGACGGCACGCTGGAGCTGTTCGACGAGAACCAGCAGGAGACGATGCGCTACTTCGGCACGCTGGTCGAGCAGGAGTGGATTGGCAACATCGCCGCCAAATACGAGTGGAAGGAGAACAACTTCGTGCGCGCCGGTTTCAGCTACAAGGACAAGGACCGCGACTTCGAGGCCGTCCGCTTCCACTACGACACGCGCAACTCGGGCATCACGGGCATCCAGAGCATCTACGAAACGGACGCCTACTTGAACCAGGAGAACATCGAGGACGGGCTTGTGACGGTGATCCGCGAGAAATACTCCAACGAAGCCTACTTGGCGGGCAACAGCATTTGCGCCGGCTTCGTGCAGGCGGACTTCTATCCCTTGGAATCCCTGCTGGTCAACGTCGGCCTGCGCTACGAGCATTCCGAGCAGTGGGTGAAGTATGCCGGGCAGGGCGGCCAGCGCTACAGCCGCCGCCGCGACCTGGACACGGACGACGTGTTCCCGACGGTGAACTTGAAATACACGGTGAACGACAGGAACAGCCTCCGGTTCTCCGTGAGCCGCACGGTGACGCGCCCGTCGTTCATCGAGATGGCGCCGTTCGAATACCAGGAATCCTACGGCTCGGCTTTCATCTGCGGTAACGAGGAATTGCAGAACGGGTATAACTACAACCTGGACCTGCGCTACGAGTTCTTCGGCGACAATGGGGACATGTTCTCCGTCACCGGCTACTACAAGCACCTCGACAAGCCCATCGAACGCACCCAGACGGTGGCAGGCGGAAAGACCACGCACTCGTTCCAGAACGCTGACCAAGGCATGGCGGCCGGCATCGAGGTGGAGTTGCGCAAACAGATAGTCAAAGACTTCCGTGCCAGTGCCAACGTGTCCTGCATGTACACCAATGTGAAGTTGCCGGAGGGCGGCGTTTACACCAGCAAGGAACGTTCCTTGCAAGGCGCGTCGCCCATCCTGATGAATGCCGACCTGGCGTATTCGCCGCGTTTTGGCGAGGAGAAGCAGCTTGTGCTGGCCTTGCTTTATAACTTGCAGGGGAAACGCATCCATGCGGTCGGCATTTCCAAAATGGGCGACATCGAACAGGAAGCCGTGCATACGATGAATTTCAATGCCAGCTATGCTTTCAACCGCCACTTCAGCATGAAGCTGCAAGTGAACGATTTGCTCAACCGTGCCATTGTCTTCAACCAGGAATTCCCGGAGATCGGCAAAACGTTTGAAGTGGAGAGGTACAAAGAGGGGACAAGCTTCGAAATCGGCTTCACTTATACATTGTAATCAACCAAAACCAACAACAGAATATTCATTTACTAACTAAAACCAATCGAGTTATGAAATTGTTTTATGGGAAATTCATTTCGATGGCTTTGATAGCCGGAATGACACTTTTTACCGCTTGTGACGACGAAGAAAACGGCGGCAACGGCGGCGATGGCGATTATGCTGCCACGTTGAGTGGAGATGTTACAGAAGACGTGACTTTGACGTCAGGCAACACGTATGAATTGAACGGCAGCTATACGGTAAAGGACGGAGCCACCTTGACGATTGAGCCGGGCGTGAAGATTGTGGCAGTGTATGACGACATTGTGGACTATATCCTTGTGGAGCAAGGCGGCAAAATCAATGCCGTAGGAACTGCGGACGCTCCTATCGTGATGACTTCTGAACAAGAAATGCCGGGTTCATGGGGCGGCATCCACATTTGCGGGAAGGCTCCTATCAATGTAGAAGGCGGAACAGGCCTGTCTGAAATCGGTGAGGCTGTTTACGGCGGCAATGAGAATACCGACAATTCAGGAACATTGAAATATGTGCGAGTGGAATATACAGGTTATGCGTTCAATGATGAAACGGAATCAAACGGCATTACTTTCTATGGCGTAGGCAGCGGCACGGACATTTCCTATTGCCAGGCTTACCGGGGCAAGGATGATGGCTTCGAGTTCTTTGGCGGCACGGTGAATGTCAGCAACATGGTCGTAATCAGCTGCGGTGATGACTCTTTTGACTGGACGGAAGGCTGGACCGGACGTGGTGACAACTGGATTGCCGTGCAGGAAGAAGGTGAAGACTGCGACTGCCTCATTGAAGCAGACAACAACAGCAACGATTTCGCGGCTTCTCCTGTTTCCCATCCCGTGCTGAGCAACCTCTTGCTGGTGGGCAACGGTGGCGATGCACAAGGCGTTCGTCTGCGTGCCGGCACGCAAGTGGAGATTGACAAGGCCATTGTTTGCGGCAAGGCTCTGCCTTTGACGGTAGAGACAACGGAGACGGAAAATGCCTTGAAGGATGGCACGTCCAAGTTGTCCAACATCCAGTTGAGCGGTGTGCTGGCAAGCGAGAACGGCATCTACACCAATGATGACTTCACTGCCGATGGCAACAACAACCAAGTGAACCAAACGTTTGATGCATTCACTTACGAGAGCATTTGCGAGGACTATGCATGGGTAGCCGGCTGGACGCACAGCTGGGGCGATGGAGGCAGCACGTCTGAGGAAGTGGCCGGCGAACTTTCCGGCGACTTGACCGGTGAAATGACTTTGGCTGCCGGCAGCACTTATATGCTGAATGGAGAATATCACGTAAAAGCCGGTGCCACGCTCAATATTGAAGAAGGTGTGACTATCATTTCCATCTATGACGATATTACGGATTACATCCTTGTGGAACAGGGCGGAAAAATCAATGCCGTGGGAACAGCAGATGCTCCTATCGTGATGACGGCACAGGATAAGAAAGCCGGTGCATGGGGCGGCATCCATATCTGCGGCAATGCGCCAATCAATGTGTTAGGCGGAACAGGCAGTTCTGAAATCGGCGGCGCGTCTTATGGCGGTTCTACGGCTAATGACAATTCGGGTACGTTGCAGTATGTGCGTGTAGAATACACCGGTTATTCACTCAATGAAGAAACGGAGTCAAACGGTATTTCTTTCTACGGAGTCGGCAACGGCACTACGGTGGACCATTGTGTGGCTGCCAATGGCAAGGACGACGGTTTTGAGTTTTTTGGCGGCACGGTGAACATCAGCAATATGGTTGTGATAGATTGCGGTGACGACTCTTTCGATTGGACAGAAGGCTGGAGCGGTAGAGGAACAAATCTTGTGGCTTATCAATCTACAGGCAATGATTGCGACTGCCTCATCGAGGCCGATAACAACGGTACTGACTTTGGTGCTTCTCCTGTATCGCATCCTACTTTGAGCAACCTTGTCCTTGTGGGCAACGGTGGCGATGCCCAAGGTGTCCGCTTGCGTGCCGGAACGCAAGTGACGATGGACAACGCACGGATTTGCGGCAAGGCTTTGCCTTTGACGGTAGAGACCTCTGAGACGGAAAATGCATTGAAGGACGGTACGTCCAAGTTGACGAACGTCACCATCAGCGCTGAAATGCAAAGCAAGGAAGGCATCTATACGCCTGCTGATTTCCTGGCCGGTGAAGGCAATGCAGTTGATGCCAACTTGGCTTATGCTGATTTCAATGCTGTGAAGGAAGCCTGCGATTGGTTGGACGGTGCATGGATTGGCGAATAATCAAGCAGAAACTTTCATAATATAGTCGTTTTTATGGTGAAGGAAGCGGCATGGACGTGATGGTTCGTGCCGCTTCTTTATCTCAAGGCGTTCAGTCTACGGTAAGCAGGTCGCTCATGATGCGGTCGGAGATGAACACGCCTTTGGGGCTTATGTGCAATGTGTTGTCTGTAATCGTCAGTTCTCCGTTTTTTATGTAAGGGCGGGCGCATTCCATGCAATAGTCATGCAATTTTTCTCCATATGTTTCTTTTAGTTTTTCGAGCGGCATGCCCCACATGGTGCGCAGGGAGGTAATCACAAATTCGTTGTAGCGTGTGTGCTGGTCGAGGTATTCTTTTTCTTCGTCGGGTGTGCCGTTCTCAATGCCTTTTATGTATGCAGTAAGTGAGGCCGTGTTCCATTGCCGGTGCGACATCCCGTCATAAGAGTGTGCAGAGGGGCCGCATCCTAAGTAGGGTATTCCTTTCCAATAGCTGGAATTATGTCTGGAGAATCGTTCGGGCAGGCAGAAGTTGGAGATTTCGTAATGGATATAACCGGATGCTTTCAACCTTTCAGTCAGCATATTGTAAAATTCAAGGCTGTTTTCTTCGCTTGTCTCGTTGATTCGGCGGTCACGTTTCATTTTCCATAATTCCGTCCCGTCTTCGTAAGTGAGATGGTAGGCAGAGATGTGTTCGGGCTGAAGTTCCAAGGCTTGTTCGAGGTCATTCTCCCAAATGGCTTTTGTTTCATCCGGGAGTCCGTACATCAAATCGATGCTGACATTCGTGAATCCTGCTTTCCGGCAGTTTCGCACGGCTTCGATGGCTTGCGTGGCAGTATGCCGCCGTTTAAGCAGCTTCAGCAATGGTTCATGGAATGTTTGGATGCCGATGCTGATGCGGTTGAAAGGGAATGTGGCCAACATTTCTGCATATTCGGGCGAAAGGTCATCGGGATTGGCTTCCACGGTGATTTCTTTGCAGTATCCGATGGGGTACATCCGGGATAAGGTGTCGAATATTTTTTTCCATTCATTCCTGTTTAGCTGCGATGGGGTGCCTCCTCCGAAATAAATGGTTTCTATTTTCTCACCGGAAAGGTAGCCTTCCCGTATTTCTAATTCTTTGCATAGTGCCTGCACATACCGTTCTTTCCATTCAGGCAAAGTGGTGGAATAGAAGTCGCAGTAGGCGCACCGCGTCTTGCAAAAAGGGATGTGGAGATAGATTCCGGCCATGTCATTAATGGGACTTTTTCGGCAAAGATAGGGATAAATGCCGTATATGGCATCATTTTTCTTTCGTTCCTTGGCTGTTTCATTGCATGCGCGGTTGCGAGGGGGTGATAAATTTGTTTCATCTTTTGTCACAAATGTTGCATGCAACATATTTGTTTGTGGATGCAACATATTTAGGCTTGTTTCTCGGATGCATGGCCGTATATTTGAGGCAAGAAATAAAAGTTTGTTGTACTATGGGAAAACATTTTTTATATGCATGGATGCTATGGGCATTGTTCCCTTTGTGCTTGCATGCAGGAGGTTCATGCCTTTCCGTTATTCATTTGGCAAGCGAGCGGAATATAGTCCGGGTGGACAGCATGTTCAATTATCTGCTCTTGCCGGTACAGGATACGGCGCCAGAGGGCATGCTGTCTGTCGTTTCCGGGAGCAATCATGCTGTTTCGCCGGTTTTCCGTGTCCGTTTGGCGCGTGATAGGGTGGATTATTATGTTCCCTTTCCTCTTTCCGGTTATAAAGCTTGCGGCTGTTTGTCGATAGACGTCCAAGGTGTTCCTTCATCTTCTGTTTGTTGGGCTTCGTTGCAGTTGTCCGATTCATTTGCTGTGGCTCGTGAGGAGATGTTCCGCCCGGTTTATCACCATACGCCGCTTTATGGATGGATGAATGACCCGAATGGCTTGTTTTACAAAGATGGTGTTTGGCATTTGTATTTTCAGCATAATCCGTATGGCTCTACATGGGGGAACATGACTTGGGGGCATTCCATAAGTGCCGATTTGGCGCATTGGGCATTTCAGGGAGATGTTTTGCATCCTGATGCTTGGGGTGCGGTGTTCAGTGGCTCGGTGGTTGTGGATGAGAAGAACACGGCTGGTTTTGGCGCAGGTGCAGTTGTTGCTTTTTATACGTCTGCTTTGCCCACTCCTTGGGGAGATGTGCAGGCGCAAAGCATGGCTTACAGCCTTGACGATGGAAAGACATTCGTTAAGTTTGCCCACAATCCGGTCTTGACTTCCGGGAAGCGTGATTTCCGTGACCCGAAAGTGTTTTGGTACGAGCCGGGCAAGCATTGGGTGATGGTTCTTGCGGGCGGGCAGGAGATGGATATTTATTCTTCGATGAACTTGAGAGACTGGAAGCATGAGAGCAGTTTTGGCATCATGCAAGGGGCGCATGGCGGTGTGTGGGAATGTCCGGACCTATTTGAACTGCCGGTGGAAGGAAGCAAGGAAAAGAAGTGGGTTTTGGTTTGCAATATCAATCCGGGAGGCCCGTTCGGAGGCAGCGCAACGCAATATTTTGTAGGTTCGTTCGATGGGAAGGCGTTTGTCAATGAGTCGCCGGTGGGCGTGAAATGGATGGATTATGGCAAAGACCATTATGCGGCCGTCACGTTCAGCCATGCGCCGGATGGCAGGACGGTTCTTCTTGCATGGATGAGCAATTGGCAGTACCAAGCCGTGTTGCCTACATTGCAATACCGTGGCGCCAATACCATTGCCCGCGATTTGAGTTTGTATGAAGCGGATGGAGATTACTTTTTGCGGTGTGTTCCTGTTCCTGAAATGCGGGAGGCCCGGACGGATACGGTGCAGGTTGCCCCGTTCCGGGTGGATGGAAAGCGTGAATTGCTTGGCCTGTTAAAGGGCAATGATGGCGCTTGCGAGATAGAATTGGTGATGGAGAAAAAGGATGCTTCGAAAATTTCCGTAACTTTGTGCAACCAACGAGGAGAGTCTACGGTGTTATGTTGTGACATCGCACATGCGCAATGGACAGTGGACCGCAGCCAAAGCGGGATGACGGGCTTCAGCCCCGACTTCCCGGCTGTTACAGCGGCTCCTTTGGCAGACACCCCGCAGATATGTGTAAGGTTGTTTATGGACCGTTCCAGTTTGGAGGTGTTTTGCGATGGAGGAAAGTCAGTGATGACAAACCGCATTTTCCCTTCGGAACCTTACGACAGATTGGTTTTTGAATCCCTTCATGGGGCGTTTGACGTGTGTTCATTGGCTGTGCATCAATTGAAATAGCAAAATAGTTTAAAGAATCAGGAGTTTATGGAAAATGAAATCGTAGTAGGGATAGGCGAGGCGCTTTGGGACGTGCTTCCCGATGGAAAACAGATTGGAGGCGCACCTGCCAATTTTGCGTACCACGTTTCACAGTTCGGGTGGAACGGCTGTGTGGCCAGTGCCGTGGGCGGCGACCCGTTGGGCAAGGAAATCTTGGACAATTTCCGCGCCAAGCGTTTGGGCGGCTTGGTCAGCACGGTGCCTTACCCCACAGGCACTGTCCAAGTGGAACTGGATGCGGAAGGGGTGCCGCGCTACCACATCCGCGAAGGAGTGGCTTGGGACAATATACCTTATACCAAGGAACTTGAAGCCTTGGCGCAGCGCACAAAAGCTGTTTGTTTCGGCTCTTTGGCGCAGCGCAGCGTGGTGTCGCGTGAGACGATCAACCGCTTCCTCGATGCCATGCCGGACGGGGAGGGAAGCTACAAGGTGTTCGACATCAACCTGCGGCAGAACTTTTACACGAAGGAGGTCATTTGCCGCTCCTTGCAGAAGTGCAACATCCTGAAGATTAACGATGAAGAATTGGTGACAGTGAGCCGCATGTTCGGCTATCCCGGCATCGACTTGCAGGACAAGTGCTGGATACTTCTGGCCAAGTACGGCCTGAAGATGCTGATCCTCACTTGTGGCGTGAACGGCAGTTACGTGTTTGCGCCGGGCAGAATGTCGTTTTTGGAAACGCCGAAAGTGCAGGTGGCCGACACGGTGGGCGCGGGCGATTCCTTTACCGCAGCCTTTGTGTCCGCCTTGTTGCGCGGCCTGCCTCTTGAAGATGCCCACCGCTTGGCGGTCGACACTTCGGCATACGTCTGCACGCAGAACGGGGCCATGCCGCAGCTTCCCCGCGAATTGTTGGAGCGGCTTCGGGGATAATCAGGCGGCTGTTTGCATGTTCCGCTGATAATCCCTACCTTTGCCCGGAATTAATGAGCCGGGTATATGGGTAAGAATTGGCGTGGCTTGCTTCTGTTGTGCTGGATGTTCCTTTCGCAGATGGGACATGCGCAATTCGTCAAGGAACTGGATTACAAGGTGGAGACGGGCGTTTCTTTCAGCGGAGGCGCCCACACGCCGCTTTGGCTGGCGGCCAACCGTCAGGGATTGGGTTCCATGCAGAAGAACAGCGGTTACGTGCTGGCAGGCGTGTCGCAGGCCGGAGAGTTTGGCAAAGGCTTCTCCTATGCTTGGGGGTTGGAGTTGGCAGGAGCTTATCGTTCCGTTTCCCCTTTCTTTGTTCGCCAGGCGTATGCCGACCTCCGTTGGCGTTTCTTGGGCTTGAGCATCGGCAGCAAGTGCCGCGATGCGGTGTTGAAAAACCAAGAACTTTCCAGCGGAGGGCTTACATTTTCCGGCAATTCCTTGCCGATTCCCCAAGTGCGTTTGGGCATCCCGGACTATCTTGCAGTGCCGGGAACGAAAGGATGGTTCTCATTCAAGGGCTATATAGCTTACGGGATGTTCACCGACGGGCGTTGGCAGGAGGACTTCGCTTCCGCTCATTTGAACAAATACGTGACGAAAGCCCTTTTCCACGACAAGGCGATTTATTTTAAGATAGGGAATGGCAGATTTCCCTTGGCCGTGGAAGGCGGCTTGGACATGCCGGCGCGTTTCAGCGGCGATTTCCATCAATATAATGCAAAGAAAGGGGCATGGGAGGTGACGGAAATCCCCCACCGGGTGAAAGACTTCTGGAGAGTGCTGGTGCCTTCCAGGGGCGATGCGGAGAATTTGCCCATGGACCAGGCCAACATCGTGGGCGACATGCTGGGCAGTTGGAATTTTTCTGTGGAGTACCGTGTGAAGGACTGGAAGCTCCGTGCCTATTTCGAGCATCAGTTCAACGACCATTCGCAGCTTTTCGGCGAATACGGTTGGAAGGACGGCTTGCTGGGATTGGAACTTTCCTTGCCCCGCAACCCTTACGTCTCCTGCATGGTTTATGAACACCTTTACAGCAAAGACCAGACGGGTCCCATTTACCACGACTCTACGCCGGCTATCCCCGACCAAATCAGCGGGGCCGACGATTATTACAACCACGGCATTTATTCCGGCTGGCAGCATTGGGGCATGGCCATTGGCAATCCTTTGTTCCTGTCGCCCCTGTACAATGAAGACGGGAACCTGCGTTTCCGCTCCAACCGCCTCATTGCGCGGCATGTGGGGATAAGCGGGAATCCCTCGCAGGAATGGAAGTACCGGCTGCTTTTTTCCCATGTCCGCCATTGGGGGAGCTATCTCTACCCGTTGGCCGAAGTGGAGACCAGCATCCACGCATTGGGCGAGTTGTCCTACCGTCCGGCGGCTTTGAAGCATTGGTGCTTCACCGCCGCATTGGGCGCCGACAAGAGCGGGCTTATCGGCAACAGCTTGGGCGGCATGTTGACCGTATGTTTCAGCCGGTGAAGATATTTTTCCGCTTTTCTTGTTCTAATTTGCGGAAAAAGCCTACCTTTGTCAAATTGATAGAATAGCCTTATGAAACAAAAGAACCATTTGGTAATTATGGCGGGCGGAGTAGGGAGCCGTTTTTGGCCGATGAGTACTTCCGAGTACCCGAAACAGTTCATTGATGTGTTGGGGTGCGGGCGTACTTTGATTCAGTTGACGGTGGACCGCTTTGCAGGCATTTGCCCGCAAGAGAACATTTGGGTGGTCACATCCGAGAAATATGCGGAAATGGCAAAAGAACAACTTCCGGAAATCCCCGAAAGCAATATCCTTTTGGAACCCTGCATGCGCAATACAGCGCCCTGCATTGCTTATGTAAGTTGGAAAATCAAGCAGAAGCATCCCGATGCCAATGTCGTGGTCACTCCGTCGGACCATGTGGTGATGGACAGGGCAGAGTTTAAAAGGGTGGTGGAGTCTGCGTTGTCGTTCACGGAAGATTCGGATGCCATCATCACCTTGGGCATGAAGCCCACACGCCCGGAAACGGGATACGGGTATATTGAAGCCGACCTTTCCGCTTCTTCAGTTGCCAATAAGGAGGTTTTCAGGGTCGATTCTTTCAAGGAAAAGCCGGATGCGGAGACTGCCCGGAAGTATATTTCCAAGTCGAACTTCTTTTGGAATGCGGGCATCTTCATTTGGAATATCAAGACCATTATCACATCTTTCCAGATTTACCAGCCGGAGATTGCCGCCATCTTCAATGGCTTGAAGCCGTATTTTTACACCGACGGGGAACAAGAAGCCGTCAACCGCGCTTTCCCGGACTGTGTGAACATTTCGGTGGATTACGCGATTTTGGAGAAAGCGGATGAAATCTTTGTGTTCCCCGCCGATTTCGGGTGGAGCGATTTAGGCACATGGGGCTCGTTGCAGAGCCGTCTTCCGCACGACATCAACGGCAATGCTTGCGTGGGCGACAGTGTCCGGATGATTGAAAGTTACAATTGCATCGTCCATGCCACGCAGGAAAAGCAGGTCATCGTCCAAGGGCTGGACGGCTACATCGTGGCAGAAAAAAACAATGCCTTGTTGATTTGCAAGCTGGGCGACGAACAACGTATTAAGGAATTTTTACAATTAAAATAAACGACGAATCATGAAAAAAGTAGCATTGATTTCAGGCATTACAGGACAAGACGGGTCATTTCTGGCGGAATTCCTGATAGACAAAGGATATGAGGTGCATGGCATTTTGCGCCGTTCTTCTTCTTTCAACACAGGCCGCATCGAACACCTTTATCTGGACGAATGGGTGCGCGACATGAAGCGGAGCCGCCTGGTGAACCTCCACTACGGCGACATGACCGATTCCAGTTCCTTGATCCGCATCATCCAGATGGTGCAGCCTGACGAAATATACAATCTTGCGGCGCAGAGCCACGTGAAGGTCAGCTTCGATGTGCCGGAATATACGGCCGAGGCCGACGCTATCGGCACCTTGCGCATGCTGGAAGCCGTGCGAATCCTCGGCTTGGAGAAGAAGACAAGGATTTATCAGGCTTCCACGTCGGAACTGTTCGGCCTGGTGCAGGAAGTGCCGCAGAAGGAGACCACTCCCTTTTACCCGCGCTCGCCTTACGGGGTGGCCAAGCAATATGGTTTCTGGATTACGAAGAACTACCGCGAAAGCTATGGCATGTTTGCCGTGAACGGCATCCTGTTCAACCACGAAAGCGAGCGGCGCGGCGAAACGTTCGTCACCCGCAAAATCACGCTGGCGGCGGCGCGCATCGTGCAAGGTTTCCAAGACAAGCTCTATTTGGGCAACCTCAACTCCCTGCGCGACTGGGGCTATGCCAAGGATTATGTGGAGTGCATGTGGTTGATTCTCCAGCACGACACGCCGGAGGATTTCGTGATAGCAACGGGCGAATACCACAGCGTGCGCGAGTTCACCACGCTGGCTTTCCGCGAAGTGGGCATCGAGTTGCAGTGGGAAGGCGAAGGAGTCAACGAAAAAGGCATCGACAAGGCCACAGGAAGGGTGCTGGTGGAAGTGGACCCGAAGTATTTCCGCCCCGCAGAAGTGGAGCAACTTTTGGGCGACCCCACCAAGGCCAAGACGTTGTTGGGCTGGAATCCGCGTAAGACTTCGTTCGAGGATTTGGTGAAAATCATGGTGAAGCACGACATGCGTTTCGTGAAGAAACTGTACCTGAAGTCAAAAGTTGAGGAATAAGATGGAGAAGAACGCGAAGATATACGTGGCGGGGCATCATGGATTGGTAGGCTCCGCCATTTTCAAGAACTTGCAGGAAAAGGGATACACGAACGTGATTGGCCGTTCGCATGCGGAATTGGACTTGATGGACGGCGTGGCGGTGAAGAAGTTTTTCGACGACGAACAGCCGGAATACGTCATCCTTGCGGCAGCCCACGTGGGCGGCATCATGGCCAACAGCCTCTACCGTGCCGACTTCATCTACCAGAACTTGCAGATACAGCAGAACGTCATCGGCGAAAGTTTCCGCCACGGCGTGAAGAAGCTGCTGTTCCTCGGCAGCACCTGCATCTATCCCCGCGACGCAGAGCAGCCCATGAAGGAGGATGCTTTGCTCACCTCCCCGTTGGAATACACCAACGAACCCTATGCCATCGCCAAGATTGCCGGGCTGAAGATGTGCGAGAGCTTCAACCTCCAGTACGGCACCAACTATATTGCCGTGATGCCCACCAATCTGTACGGGCCGAACGACAATTTCCACCTCGAACGCAGCCACGTGCTTCCCGCCATGGTGCGCAAGATACACCTTGGGAAGTGCCTGCATGAGGGCGACTGGGATGCCGTTCGCCGCGACCTTGATGCCCGTCCCGTGGAGGGAGTGGACGGCAAGGCTTCGCAGCAAGCCATCCTTGACGTGTTGGGGAAATACGGTGTCACGCCTTCGGAAGTGCGCTTGTGGGGGACGGGGACACCGCTCCGCGAGTTCCTTTGGAGCGAAGAAATGGCCGATGCCAGCGTGTTCGTTATGGAACACGTCGATTTCAAGGACACCTATCGTCCCGGCGAAAAAGACATCCGCAACTGCCACATCAACATCGGCACGGGAAAGGAAATCACCATCCGCCGCTTGGCCGAACTGATTGTGCAGGAAGTGGGCTACCAAGGCTGCTTAACCTTCGACCCCTCGAAGCCGGACGGCACGATGCGCAAGCTCACGGATGTCACCAAGCTCCACCGTCTGGGCTGGCATCACAAGATAGAGATTGAAGAAGGCGTGCGGCGCATGTACGCTTGGTATATAGCACATTAAGGTTTTACAAAGGCTGTCTCGCGGTGGTGCGGGCAGCCTTTGTCGGTAATTAGGATATTTAATGGGCGTTTTTATGATGCAGAAACGGATGTTATGGATAGCTTGCCTATGCGCCTGTTTGTGCGGCGTGCAGGCGCAGGAACGTTTGTACCCTTCAGCTTTTCCTTTGGGAGAAGTCCGGCTGTTGGACGGGCCGTTCAAGCAGGCTTGCAGCCTGAATGTGGACGTATTGTTGCAGTATGACGTGGACCGTTTGCTGGCTCCTTTCCTGAAAGAAGCCGGATTGCCTCCCAAGGCGGAACCGTTTTCCAACTGGAAAGGGCTGGACGGCCATGTGGGCGGCCATTATCTTTCTGCGTTGGCCATCCATTATGCCGCCACAGGCAACGCGGAATGCAAACGCCGCATGGACTATATGGTCCGCGAACTGAAGCGTTGCCAAGAGGCGCAGGGCGATGGCTACTTGGGCGGCGTCCCGGACGGGAAGGAAGGATGTTGGGGGGAAATACGCAAAGGGAATGTGTCTGCCATTTGGGATTTCTGGGTTCCTTGGTACAATCTGCACAAGATATATGCCGGGTTGCGCGATGCTTGTGTGTATGGCGGCAACGAAGAAGCGCGCCGCCTTTTCCTGCGCCTTTGCGATTGGGGGCTGACGGTGATCCGCCCGCTCACCGATGCGCAGATGGAGCAGATGCTGGAGAGCGAGTTCGGGGGCATGAATGAAGTGTATGCCGATGCGTATGCGATGACCGGCAACCTGGAATACTTGGATGCGGCCAAACGCTTCTCGCATCGTTGGCTGCTGGACAGCATGGCCGCCCATGTGGACAACCTTGACAACAAGCATGCCAACACGCAAGTGCCGAAGGCAGTGGGTTATTTGCGCATGGCCGAATTGTGCAGGCAGGCGGGACGTGAGGAAGACGCGGCCCTTTACCAGGATGCAGCCGCTTTCTTTTGGGAAACCGTGGTGGAAAACCGCACATTGGCTTTTGGCGGCAATAGCCGCCGTGAGCATTTTGTGCCGGCCGGCGAGTGCATCAGTTATGTGGAAGAACGCGAAGGCCCCGAATCCTGCAACACTTACAACATGTTGAAGCTCTCAGAAGGCTTGTTCCGGCTGTCTAAAGATGCCCGGTATTTCGATTATGCTGAGCGGGCTTTGTTCAACCACATCCTTTCCACCCAGCATCCGGTGCATGGAGGGTACGTGTATTTCACGCCTGCGCGCCCTGCGCATTACCGTGTTTATTCGTTGCCCAACAGTGCCATGTGGTGTTGTGTCGGCACGGGAATGGAGAATCATGGCAAATATGGAGAGTTCATTTACAGCCATTTCAATGATTCTTTGTATGTGCATTTGTTTGCCGCTTCCCGCTTGGAGTGGGAAGAACAGGGCATCACCTTGCTTCAGGAAACATCTTTCCCGGACGAAGAAAAGAGCCGGTTGTCTGTCCGCGCCCGCCGTCCCGTCCGGATGAAGCTGATGATACGCCGCCCGGGATGGTGCGAGGGCATGAAAGCCGTGTGCGATGGCGTGGACTATGCCGTGGAGGCCGCGCCCGGCAGTTACGTCTGCATCGACCGCATTTGGCGGGATGGCGATGTCGTGGAACTGTCCCTTCCGATGCAGGTTTCCATAGAGGAGTTGCCGCATGTGGAGGATTATGTCGCCATCCTGCGGGGACCCGTCCTGTTGGGCGCAAGGATGGGCGAAAAAGACCTGTACGGATTGGTGGCCGACGACGGGCGTTGGTCGCATGTTGCCTACGGGCCGTTGGTTTCCGTGTTTGACACGCCGATTCTCATCGGCAGCCGTTTCTCCATCCTCTCCAAGCTGCAGGCCATGCAGCCGGTAGCCGGGAAGCCCTTCTGCTACACCGTTCCCGGATTGTTTGAAGGGAAATACGAGGATTTGCAGTTGGAACCGTTCTTCCGCATCCATGATTGCCGCTACATGATTTACTGGCTTTCCATGACGGAAAGGGAGTATGCCGGATTCCTCAAGGCGCACCAAGAGGAAGAACAGCGCAGGTTGGCGCTCGACCGGCGCACGGCCGACCGGGTGACGCCTGCGGAACAGCAGCCGGAAACCGACCATCGGATGGAGGCGCAGCACTCGCGGAGCGGCTATTCCCATGGTGCGCCTTGGCGCGACGCGCGCGACGGGGGATACTTTTCTTACAATCTGTCCACCGGCGGCCAATCGCCGCTCCATCTTTGGGTGCGTTATTGGGGCGACGAGGCGGGCTGCCGTGCGTTCACCATTTGGGTAGACGGCGAAATGCTTGCCAGGGAGAACCTTTCCGGCCAATGGAAGAAAGCGGAGTTCGTGGACGTGGAGTATCCCGTGCCGGAAAAGATGCTCGAAGGGAAATCAACCGTCACGGTCACTTTCCGGCCGGAGCCCGGCAACGTGGCGGGGCCTGTGTTCGGCGTAAGGCTGGTGCAGCCGGAATAGTGCCGCAAGGCCCGCCCGATCTTCCCAAAGGTTTTGCAAAAACCTTCCAATGTTTTGCCCCAAACATTGGAAGGTTTCATGCAATTGTTCCTGAACTTTTTCCTGTAAAATGCGTGATTTTATCGGTAAAATGGATGCATTTCAGATTTCAGATTTATGATTTATGATTTGCATTCTGCACTCTGCACTCTGCATTCTGCACTCTGCATTCTGCACTCTGCATTCTGCACTCTGAAATCTTCTTAACTTCTATATTCTTAATTCTATCTACTGACTACTATCTACTGACTACCATCTACTGCCACCTCTGCATGGCAGCAAGAAAAGGATATATTTAATTTATTATAAAAATAAAGCCTTGCAAAATCATTTCATTAAATAATATCTATTTTTACGCATACATTGTCAGGTGTCAGGTTGAAAATGTACGGATTGTTAACTAAAATAGGTTAAAGGAAGAAATTATTATTGTTTCACTTATAAAAATGCGATTATGAAGAAAGTTTTATCTCTTGTGATGGCGCTTTGTTGTGCAACGTTCCTGTTTGCACAAGGAGAGCGCGTGTTCTTCTGTGACTTTTCGGACGGCATGCCCGAAGATTTCACCATTATAGATAATGACGGCAAGACATTGAGCATGGCTGACATGTATAATTTCGATGGCAATGGCTGGGGGATTGTAGATGCAAGTTGTACGGCAGTTATGCTCAATGAAATGGGTCGATATGATATGATTCCTTCTGAAGATCTCCCTTCTGCAATCACGGGTTCTTATGGTGATAGAAGTGGCGTGGCTTCAGATAATTGGATGATTCTTCCGGCCATTGACTTGACGAATGCTTCTGCTGCCACTTTGACGTGGATTGCTGCCCAAGAGAATAATCAGTTGCAATACAAAGAAAGTTATGAAGTATTGGTGTCTACTGCAGGCACGGATGTGGATGATTTTACAGATGTTGTGTTTGATTCCTTTGATGCAGAATTGTTGATGGAGTGGTCATCTCGTTCAGCCGACTTGAGTGCATACGCCGGAAAGACCGTTTACATCGCTTTCCATTGCAATACGCCAGGTGCAAATGATGGCGGTGCCTTGTTCTTTGACGACATTGAAGTGACGGCAGCCATGGGCGGCGGCGCAGGCGGAGGAGAACAGGAATTCTTCTTCTGCGACTTCTCGGATGCCGCTATGCCTGCGGGAACAAGCCTTGTGGCCACGGAAGAAAGCGGCACGAGCTTGGATTTGATGTACGGCACTTGGAACGGCAGTTGGGTTGTCACAACATCATCAGACTTTGCATCGTACAACGATGAATTAGCCGGTTTGTTTGAAACAGCGCCTTTTGCCACCTCTGGTTCTTATGGGGGCAGGGATGGTGTGACGGATGCCGACAAGTGGATGATTCTTCCGGCTATTGATTTGACGGCAGCCAACGCGGCTACATTGTATTGGAACGCGGCTCAAGAAAGCAATTTTGATGGAGGAGAAGGAGGCGCAAGTCCGGACCAACGCGAAAATTATGAGGTGCTGGTGTCTGCTTCAGGCAATGCTCCGGCTGATTTCACCGATGCTGCACTGTATGAGTCGAGCGACGAGCCGGCCGGCACTTGGGCAAGCCGCTCTGCCGATTTGTCTGCTTATGCAGGACAAACCATTTACATTGCATTCCATTTGAATACTCCGGCATCACGTCAAGGCAGTGCTTTGATGATTGACGACATCCGGGTGACGGGAACCACGGGTGGCGTGACGGAAACCGTTTCGCTGGCCAATGCCACCGATGCCATTGTGGAGAGCGCAGCCACGGTGGAAGCCGTGATCACCGCAGGCGACTTCACCACCATCAACGCTTTTGACGCGACCTTGACCGTGGGCGGCCAGACCTACACGCAGCAGTTCAGCGGCCTGAACGTCACCAGCGGGCAGAGCTATGAATTCGCCATGGACCAGACCGTGACGGGCGAAGGCGGCGCATTGGTGCCTTACACCCTGAGCGTGAAGATGAACGAAGCCACCGCTTCCGTGGAAGGCGAAGTATCCATCCTGAAAGACATGGACATCACCCGCAACGTGGTGGTGGAAGAAATGACCGGCACATGGTGCCCGAACTGCCCGATGGGCATCGTAGGCATCCGTGAGATGCAAGCAGCTTACCCGGAAACGTTCATCCCGGTTGCCGTGCATTACAACGACCCGATGACCGACGGCGTGGACGAATATGCCGACAAGATGTATGAAGTGTTTGGAGGCCGTGCCCCAAGGATGCAGATGAACCGCGTGCCGACCGCCACAGGCGAACCCACTTTCTCTTGGATGAGCCAGTTCTATGAAATGGCGCAGGAAACGCTTCCCTATTGCGGCATCACGGTCAATGCAGCGTTCACGGATGAAGAAGCCATGACGGAAATCGACCTGGATGCCATCATCCAGCCGGCTTTCACCAGCAACCACAACCCGCTCCGTCTGGCCGTGGTATTGGTGGAAAACAATGTGCAAGGCAACAGCACGGAATATGACCAAGTGAACAATTACGCAAAACAGGAAAATGAGTTCGGTGAAGAATACTACCCGTTGGGCGAAATGGGCGGCTTCGAGGAAATGACGAACCCCATCCCGTTCAGCAACATCCAGTACCAGCACGTGGCACGCGCCATCTACGATGACTACAACGGCATCGAAGGAAGCCTCCCCGAAGCGGTCAGCGTGGATGTAACGGTTCCTTTCACGCGGAAAATCACGGTGCCTGAAAATGTGCGGAAAGCAAAGAACCTGGAAGTCATTGTGATGGCCATCGACGAAAGGACGGGCGAAATCATGAATGCCGCTTCCTGCAAGCTCTCTGACACGAGCAGCATCGATGAGGCTTCGCAAGCCGGTGATTACCGCATTGCAGGCGATGGCGGCATCGACATCCGCTTCAGCGACGCGCAGAATGGCGAAGTGCGCATCTATACATTGGGCGGGCAGTTGGCCGGCATCCGCACGTTGAGAGGCGATGCACAGGCTGTAGTAGCTGTGCCGCAAGGCATCTACCTCGTGCAAATCGTGACCGACGGCTTTACGAAGACCGAGAAAGTAATGGTAAAATAATGAATCCAATTAATCTAAATCAGTTATGTTTCGAAAAAATCTAATGTTTGTTCTTCTGTCGTTGTTCGCAACGATAGCATTTGCAGAAAACCATGCAGATAAATACGAGGGGAAAGGCGTCGAGATGAAGGCAACTTCCTTGATACCGGCACCGGAGGGGCTTCGCTCCTCCGGGGGCCTTCCCGCTCTTTCCCCGAAGATGAATTGGGGAGCCAACCCGGTAGGCGAAGTTCGCGCCAACGATTTGGAGTTCCTGGGTGCCGTAATCAATTCGGAAGAAGACTTTGATTATGGCATTTACAGCATTGACGCTTCCAATGTGATTGCCGAACTTGAACCGGTATATGAAAGTACATATTTCCGCCAGGGTGCCGGATGCTTGGTGGACGACCGTTATTATTGGTACAGCATCATGTCGAGCGGCAGCCTCGTGATGTCGATTGCTTATTACACTTTCGATGCTTCTACATGGCAGCAGTTGGACCGTCATGTGTTGTCAACCACGATGGCCAACTTTGTGACAGCGGCAGCCTATGATGCGAATGCCGACAAGATGTATGCCATCAGTTTTAACAGCGACCAGAGTTCGCATGTGATTAATGAAGTGGATATTGAAACCGGCGCATTGACCCCGTTGGCGGACATCGGGATGAAATATACCTATTATACATTGTCGGTGGACGATGACGGCAACCTTTACACCATTGCAGGCGATGGCGGCCTTTACCGCATTTCTTTGGAAGATGGCGGCCTGACGTTGATTGGCTATGTGGACGGGAATGATGAGCTGAGCTTCAAGCCGAGCTATTTGCAGTCGGCTGTTTACGATGACGTGAGCAACAAGATTTATTGGGCGGCTTTCAACACGTATGATTCTTTCTTGGCGGAAGTGGACATCACCACAGGCGCAATGAAGGAAATAGCCACATTCCCTTATCATGAAGAAGTGCTGGGCTTGAGCATCAACCGCATTCCGGCAGCTACCGCACCGGCAGCCTTGACAGACTTTGCCGTGAACTTTACGGAAAACGGCGGCATGACGGGAATCATTTCCTGCACGGCTCCGACAAAAACATACGATGGCGGCAGCCTTTCGGGCGATGTGACCATCGAATACCGCGTGGATGGCGAGACGGTGCATACCGCTACGGTGGCTGCGGGCGCACGTTGCGAATACACGCACACCTTCACGGAAGGAAGCCATAAGGTGTATGCTTATGTCGTTAATGCAGAGGGCGAACAAGGCCCCATCAACCGCTTGCGGATTTATGCAGGCGTGGATGTGCCGGGTGCCGTGACGAACTTGGATTTGGAAATATCCGAAACAGGAGAGGTTACATTGACTTGGGATGCACCCGCCACAGGTTTGAACAATGGTTATTACAACCCGGATGAACTGACGTACACCATCACCCGCAACCCGGGCAACAACCTCGTGGCAGAAGGACATACGGGAAACACGTTTACCGAACAGTTGGGTGAAATCATCGGAAACTATTATTATAATGTGACGGCTTACACAAATGCAGGCGAAGGCGGCACGGAACAATCCAATGCCGTGGTCTACGGAACACATTATACAGTGCCTTATCTGGAAAACTTTGAGGACATGTCCGTAATGGACATCTTCACGATTGTGGATGCCAACTCCGACCAGTTCTATTGGTTCTATGAGCGGAACGACAACACGAAGAATTCTTACGTGTATTACACGGCCAACAACCAGACTTACTTGCCTGCCAACGACTGGCTGATTACGCCTCCCATCCGTTTGGAGCAAGGGAAAGTGTATGAGTTGAGCTTCGACTCATGGGTGTATGACAGGTCTTATCCGGAAAGCTTGCGCGTGACGATGGGAACCACCAACAACCCGGCCACGCAGACGAACATATTGCTGGATTTGCCGAGCCTGACCAACAGCGAAAGCATGAAGCGTTACACCACAGTGACGGTGGAACAGACGGGCGACTACTATTTCGGTTTCCAAGTGTATAGTGCGGAAGACATGTGGGATTTGTACCTCGACAATATTTCGATAGAGGAATTGGGCGATTTGAATGTGCCGCAGGTGGTCAACAACCTGAAAGTGACGCCGGGTGAAAAGGCCGCTTTGCAGGCTACGGTTTCTTTCAATGCGCCGAACTTGAACTTTGCCGGAACGCCTTTGGCCTCCATCGACCGCATTGAAATCTATAAGGAGACGGCGGAAGAACCGGCGCATACCATCAATGGCGCAACGCCCGGACAAAGCTATACGTGGACGGACAATGCGGCAGTGCAGGGCTTCAATGCTTATACGGTGATTGCTTACAATGCATCGGGACGCGGCGCACGCGCCCAAATCGAACAGATGGTGGGCGTGGATGTGCCGGGACAAGTGCGGAATCTGAAGATTACGCCGACCAGTGCAAGTTCTGCGCATCTGTCGTGGAAAGCTCCGTCGGAAACAGGCGCCAACGGCGGTTATGTGCCTGCGGAAGATGTGCGTTACACGATTTACCGCACAGATGAACACACCCGTTTTGAGAAGATTGCCGACAATATTTCCGCTTTGGAATTTGACGACAAGGCGGTGGATATCATATATCATTACCAGATTGAAGTGCAATACGACATTGTGGCCAGCACAGTGGGCGGCGATGGAGAAGCTTTGGTTACCTCAGTCATCATGGGACGGCCTTATCCGCTTCCGTTTGCAGAATCATTGGCAGGCATGCAATTGCATGTGGAGCCGTGGGAAAACCGGATTATCTCTGGCAAGGCCAGCTGGAAAGCCACGACCGATGACCTCACATTGACGGTGAAGCCGCAAGACGAAGACGGCGGCATGTTCAGCTTCTACAGCGACCAGGACAATGGCGCAGAGGAATTGTTGATTACGCCTTACGTGAGTGTCAGCAGCGCGATAGAGCCGGTGTTCTCGTTCTGGTTCTACCATGACCCGAACTTTGAAGGCCAAGAACAGAAAGTGACAATGGAGTTGATGAAGGAAGACGGCACTGTCATCCCGCTGAAAGAAGTGCCTTTGACCTCCGGCGACTTGTGGGAATGGACGTATTATTCCGTGCCTTTGTCGGATTATAAGGATTTGAGTTCTTTCCGCATTGCCATGCATGGCTATTCGGAAGCGGGCGGCGCCCAGATGTTGGTGGACAACTTGCGCATTGAGGACAATTGCGCTTACGATTTGATGCTCCAGTCGTTGTCTGTGCCTTCGAACGTGCAGATGGGAAATCAGGCGACGATTACAGCCACTGTCGCCAACTTGGGTTCTGAAGTGGCCGAAGGTTTCTCTTTGGAATTGTACAAGGACGATGTTTTGTTCATGACGCAAGAAGCCAACCGTTTTGCAAAAATCAATCCGGGAAGTGCTTTGACGTTCACATTCCGTTTCGACGTGAATGCTTGGGATTGCGGCAAGACTTCCGCTTATGCTGTGAAAGTGGTGTATGCTCCCGACCAAAAGCCGGACAACAACATGTCGGCGGCACAAAACATGTCGGTGGCCATGTCCGGATTCGAGGGCGTAGACGACTTGGACGGCACGTTGATGGACGGCGTGGTGCAGTTGAACTGGACGGCGGTGGAAACAGGCAGCCTGTCGCTGGAAAGCGAGACGGTGACGGACGGTGCGGAAGATTACGAGGACTTTTCGATTGCCGGCTTCGGCAATTGGACGCTGTATGACGGCGATGGCATCGAAAGCACTTACACCGTGTCCAATGTCCCTGCCTACCCGAACAAGTATGGTGCGATGGCTTGGCAGATATGGGTACCGGCCGAATTGGACTTGATGGGGACATGGACACCGCACGGTGGCGAAAAGAGCTTCATCTCTTGGGCAGCCGTGGACGGCAATGCCTCGCCGAATGACGACTGGCTGATTTCGCCGCGTATCAAGGGAGGCACGGATTTGGACTTCTATGCGGCTGAAGGCACAAACCTCTATGGCCCGGAGAAGCTGCAAATCATGGTGTCTTACTCGAACAATGACCCGGCCAACTTTGTCAAGGTGAAGGATATTGAGGTGAACGGCTTCGGCGAATGGGAACATTTCACGGTCGAGTTGCCGGAAGGTGCGCAATATTTTGCCATCCGTTATGTGTCGCAGATGAACTTCTGCGTCATGCTGGACGACATCACGTATGTGACTTCCGATGGCTCGTTGCCGCAAGTGATAGGCTATAATGTTTACCGCAATGGCGTGAAGATTACGGAAACCCCGATTACGGAAACCACCTTCACGGAGTCGGATCCGCAACTTGCCACATTGGAATATGCCGTGTCCGCCGTATACGAACATGGCGAATCTGCCGTATCCAATATTGTAAGCTTCAGGACGAACGGCATCGACGAGCTTTTGGCATCATCGACGAAGGTTTGGAGCGAAAGCCGCAACATTTGGATTGGCACAGAGAATGAAACCTTTGTGGAAGTCTATACAGTGGCAGGCCAGAAGTTGGCAGGCGAGACAGTGGACGGCACTTGGTCGCTGCACGTGGACATGCCGGGCGTTTACATTGTGAAAGCTGGCAACAAGATGTGCAAAGTGATGGTTCGATAATTATGTAATCAAGGGCAGGCAAGGAACTTTCAGGGAATTGCCTGCCCTGTTTTTTCCTAAACGATGAAAAGAAATCTTTTGTTTTTGTGTTTGGCATTGGCCTCTGTGTTGGCAGCGAACGCAGTTCCGGCCAATCCGAAATGGCGGAACGTCCGCATGCCGGATGGGACTGAACGGATGTTGCGCATGGTGGGCAACGAATATTTTCATTATTATGAGGACCAAGATGGAATTGTTTATACGAAGGACGAAACAGGTGTGCTTCGTGCCACAGACCGTGACGGCTTGCAGCAGATGCGTCGTTCGCCGGTTCGTGTTGTGCGTCGTGCAGGAGATGTTTCCCGTGCTTCAAAGTTCCCGACGGAAGGCGAGCCGCATACTTTGGTGATATTGGCAGAGTTTCCGGATTTGTCTTTTTCCATGGCCGATGCCAATGAAGCATTCAGCCGTTTGCTGAATGAAGAAGGTTATGCAGAAGGTGGTGCTTCGGGCAGCGCACGCGATTATTTCAAGGATAATTCCGGCGGACGTTTCCAGCCGAACTTTGACGTGGTGGGACCGGTGTGCATGCCCAACAACATGCGTTATTACGGGGAAAACGACCCTTTATCGGATGATGACATCCGGGCGCAGGAAATCATAGCTGATGCCTGCAAGGCGGTGGACGCAGAAGTGGATTTTTCCCAATATGATTATGACAATGACGGGCGTGTGGACAACGTGTTTGTCGTGTATGCCGGTTATAGCGAAGCCGACGGTGGGAGTGCTGATTGCATTTGGCCGCATGAATGGAACTTGGTGGACGCGCAAATCGAGCTTTCTTTGGACGGCAAGCAAATATACAGCTATGCTTGTACCAATGAACTGATGGACGGCGTGGGGACTACGATGGTGGGCATCGGCACGTTTTGCCATGAGTTCAGCCATGTGCTGGGACTGTTGGATTTGTATACTACCGATGGGTCGAGTGCTTTCACGCCGGGCGACTGGTCGGTGATGGATGTAGGTTCCTACAACAACGATGGCCGCACGCCTCCTTACATGAGTGCTTACGAGCGGATGGAACTGGGCTGGATAGAGCCGAAGGAACTGACGCTTGATTTGCCTGCCGTGGAGTTGCCTTCCATTGCCCGCAATGAGGCATATATCCTGAAGACTTCCGACCCGGATGAATATTACCTCTTTGAGAACCGCCAGTTGGAAGGCTGGGATGCTTTCCTTCCGGGACATGGCATGCTGGCATGGCATATTGATTACGACGAGATGGTGTGGAACATGTCGACTATCAACAACGACTATATGCACCAGCATGTGGATATTGTGGAAGCTGACGGCATTCAGAGCGATCATACGGTGGCGGGGGATGCTTTCCCTGGCACGTCGAATGTCACTTCATTGGGCGCTAATACGACACCGGCTTTGCTTTCATGGGCAGGCACGCCGTTTGACCTTAGGCTTTCCAACATTCGGGAAGAAGAAGGAACCATCCGTTTCGATGTGACGGAAGAAGAAGACGCACCGGAAGCCCCGGTGGCATTGCCGGCTTCCATGCTGACACCGACTTCTTTTGTGGCGAAGTGGGAAATGTCGGACAATGCCTCTTATCGTTATGAATTGTTCGTGGCAGAAGAAGGTTCCGACACCGCATTGCCGGGCTATGACTGGTGGAACGTGGGGCATAATGACTCTGCTTTCGTGGTGAACCTGGCGGCCATGACAGATTATTATTATAAGGTGCGGGTACGGAACGGCGTATTCCTTAGCGAGGAATCAGAGAAGATGCCGGTGTCTACGCCGGATTACACCTTTGAGTTCCTTTCCCCGACGGTTTTAGCGGCTTCAGAGGTGGATGCCACTTCTTTTGTGGCACGTTGGGAACCGATGGAAGGAGCAGTATCTTACTTTGTGAATGTGTATAGCGAGCAGGAGTCGGGCGTGACGTACCGGGAGAACAACTTCTCCAACAACCTTTCGATGCCTTCGGGTTGGAGTACCACTTGCACGCGGACCAACAGCATTGCCGGATATTATGGCGCAGCGTCACCTTCGTTGCGGTATGAGGAAGAAGGGCAATATTTGGAAACGCCTTCTTCGGCATCGGCTCCTTATCGGTCCGTGTCGTTCTGGTACAGGGCATCCAATACGGGCGACGACGCTTCTTTGGAGATATTGGGCCTGCAAGGCGAGGAATGGGTGGCGGTGGATGAAGTGGTTTCGCCAACGAAAGACGAGGGCGGAGCTGTTTATGCGAGCGAATCGTTGCCTGACGGCATCAGCCGCCTCCGCTTGGTCTACCACAGCACGCGGGGGGCGTTGATGGTGGACGACGTGAAGATTGGCACGGCTGCCTATGATTGGAAAGTCATGGAGGGTTATGAATCCTTGGAAGCAGGCGGCGATGTTTCGTTGCCAGTGTCGGGATTGTCTGTATATACGGACTACCAGTATGCGGTTCGTGCGTTCGATGGGGAGGTTTATTCCCGCTGGTCCGATTGGATGCTGGTGCATACCTCGCCTGCGGCGGGTTGCACGGAGCGTCCTGCTTGCGGATTGCAGGCAAGCGTCCTGCCGGGATGCTTGTTGCTGTCGGGCGCAGATGCCGATACGGTTTATGCGGTGTATGCTATTACTGGGACAATGGTGTCGCAAGGCACGGTCCGGGCAGGCAGCATCTGCGAAGTGCCGTTGCCGGAGGGTGTCTATATCGTTTCCACCCGTGAAGGGAATCAAAAAGTAATCATCATGTAAATCATTAAAAAGCAATTGATACGAATTATGAAATCATTTATCAAATACGGCGCATTGTGCGCTTTCATGGCTTTCGGGATGCTTCCGAAGGCCAATGCGGCATCGGACGCAGTGCAGTTGGGTTATTGCGGCGACGAGATGACTTCCACTTTCGGAGTCAACGTGACAGCGGAACTTCCGGTAGCCATCTATCTTCCTGCCGGGATGTTGCAGCCCTATGAGGGGAACCAGATTGAAAAAATCAGCATCGGCTTGGCGGATGCAGCTACAGGTGTTTCGGTGTTCGTGACGGAAGATTTGAACGGTGCGCCTTTGCGCGAGCAGGCGGCGGGCGACCTTCCTTCGGGATGGCACGACATCGTGCTGGACAGCCCGGTGGACATCACCGGCGCGGGCTTGTATGTGGGCTTCACCAGCACGGGACTGAAGCACATCGGCTTCTCCGACTTCCATGATTCGCCGAACGGCATATGGGTGCGCATGTTTTATGAAGGCCAAGGCGGAGATGTGTTGTACCAATGGGAGAACCGTGCGGGTGAGTTTGATGCTTCCCTTTCCATCCGTGCTTATGTGGCAGGCGAAAGCATGCCGGCGGCGGAGATGTCGTTGGAATCGTTGGACAACGTGTATGTGGAGCAGGATGGCACAGGCGTGCTGGCGGGCGTGGTGCGCAACAACACGCTGGCACCGGCCACGTCCTACGAAATCAGTTACCAAATCAACAACGGGGAGGCTGTGAAGAAGACGATTGAAGCCGAAGTGGCTTGCAATGCTTTGGACACCTTCCGCATCGAGCTTCCTGCCAACACGCTGGCCGTGGGCGACTATCCGCTGCATGCGGAAATCACGGCAGTGAACGGTCAGGCCGATGCCGCTGCTTGGAACAATGCCGCTGACGCGCAATATTCCGTCCGTGAATATTACTTCCCCCGCAAGGTGGTGGTGGAAGAAGGCACCGGCACGTGGTGCCAATGGTGCCCGGCGGGCATTGTGGCTTTCCGCGAGATGGAGAAAGCTTACCCGGACAACTTCATCGGCATTGCCGCGCATTTCCAGGACGTGATGGCCATTACTACGTACCAAGACTTGATGAATATGTTTGACGGTTTGCCTTCGTGCGCCGTCAACCGCATGGAATCCATTACTTCGCCCACGTTCGCGCTGGTGGAACATGCGTACAAAGGCATGTCTGCCCCGGCGCAAGTGGGCGTGGAAGTGGCGGCGGAGATTGCCACAAGCGGCATCATCGACGTGACGGCAGCCACTACCTTCGGCTTCGACGAGGAGGAGGCCAACTACCGCCTTTGCTATGTGCTGATAGAGAATGAGGTGCAGGGCGACCGGGATGATTTTGCTTCTGACATAGATTTCCAAAACGCATACGCGCAGAATAATGCTTATGCCGGCGGAGCCAGCGGCGAGATGGGCGGCTTTGAAGACCTCCCGAACCCGATTCCTGCCGAGCAGATGGTGTACGACCACGTGGCGCGCGGCATCTACCAGTCGTTTACCGGCGTGCTGAGGAGCATCCCTTCTACCATCGTGAAGGGCGTGGCCAATCCGCATACGTACAAAATCCGCATGCCCAACACGGTGGACAAGACGGAGAACCTGGAAATCGTGGCCATGGTGCTTGACATGGGGACGGGCGAAATCCTAAATGCCGAGAAGGCCAAAGTGGTGGATACCACTTCCGGCATCCGTGAAACGTCGGCGGATGCTTCCTTGAGGCTGTATGCCGACGGCGGCCGCATCGTGGCCGAGGGCGAATGCAGCGCAGTGGAAATTTACACGTTGCAAGGCGTGGCTGTAGCAAACGGCGGGCTGCAACGCGGTGTGTATATCGTCCGTGCCACCACGCCCGACGGTGCCGTGTCGCGTAAAGTGTTGGTGGAGTAATTCCACAGGCATTGTTCGAATGCCGTTCCGGCGGCGTTTGAACCCATTTCAATAAGGCTTTTTGTAAGCGCTTCATAATTGTTTTGTTTTGGCGGGCTGCTTTCCCTTCGGGGCAGGCGGCCCGTTTTTTGCTTTTGCGTAGGGAGGAAGTTCTTTTCTTGCCGCAAGTTGCTTCCGATTGCCTGCATGAGAACTTCCGTTCAGTTGCATGAGAACTTCTTCCGTCGTCGTCGTTTGCATAGTTGCCGTCGCCGTTTGTACAGATGCCGATGTCGTTTGCATAACTGCCGTCGTTGGCAGAAGAAGTTGCCGCACTGGTTGGAACTTTTCTTCCGTGTAACTGGAAGTTCTTTTCCGTGCAACTGGAAGTTTTTCCTGTATAGGCAGGTGCATTCTTGCGGCGGGTTGGGGGGAAGCAGCTGGGCAGGGTTAAATAATGTTTAATGATGTGGGGAGGAAAACCTCATCACTTCCTGATTTTGTACCTTTGCGGCCTGACAATAGTGTCAGACATGCATATCAATACGTAAGTAGCTAACAATGATAAAGATAGGGATAGATGTCGGTTCTACGACCGCAAAGATAGCCGTCCTCGGCGGAGACGGCCGTTTGATGTTCTCCAAATACGAAAGGCATAATGCGCAGGCACGCCAATTGGTTGTCGCTTTCCTGCGGGAGTTGCAAGCGCAGGCAGGCGACGTGGAAGCCTCGTTGCGGATGAGCGGTTCTGTGGGAATGGGGCTTTCCGAGCAGTATGGCTTGCCGTTTGTGCAAGAAGTGGTGGCTGCCGCCAAGGTCATCTCGGCGCGTTACCCGCAAGTGAAGTCGATGATTGACATCGGGGGCGAGGACGCGAAAGTGGTGTTCTTCAAGCACGGCGAGGCATCGGACCTCCGCATGAACGGCAACTGCGCCGGAGGCACCGGCGCGTTCATCGACCAGATGGCCGTCATCTTGGGCGTGTCCGTGGATGAACTGAACGAACTGGCTTCGCGCTCCACGCAGGTTTATCCCATCGCTTCGCGTTGCGGCGTGTTTTGCAAGACCGACATCCAGAACCTGATTGCCAAGAACGTGCCGAGGGAGGACATCGCCGCTTCCATCTTCCATGCCGTGGCTGTGCAGACGGTGGTCACGCTGGCGCATGGTTGCGACATCGAAGCACCCGTGCTGTTCTGCGGGGGGCCGTTGACGTTCATCCCTGCCCTCCGCAAGGCTTTTGCGGATTACTTGTCTCTGGAAAGCGGCAGCATGGTGCTTCCGGAGCATGGCACCCTGTTTCCTGCATATGGCGCTGCCTTGTGTGTGCCAGACAAAGAGGTCGTTGCCCCGCTTTCATCTTTGATAGCCCGCTTGTCGGGCGAGCCGGTGGTGGCGGCCAAGAAAGGAATGGGGCTTCCGCCCGTCTTCTCCGATGCGGAGGATTGCCGGCTTTGGCAGGAACGCATGTCGCGGAAAAAAGTGCGCATGGCTGTGCTGAAGCCTGGAAGGCAGGACGTGTTCGTGGGCATCGACTCCGGCTCCACCACCACAAAGATTGTGGTACTTGATGAGAGAGGAGACATGCTTTACTCCTTCTACCGGCAGAACGGGGGCAATCCCATCCAAGCTGTGGCCGACGGGTTGTGGCAATTGAAAGAACGCTGTGCGGCTTGCGGTGCCGACTTGCGGGTGGCGGGCAGCTGCTCTACCGGCTACGGGGAGGATTTGATACGGGTGGCTTTTCAACTTCATTCCGGCATCATCGAGACCATTGCCCACTACATGGCTGCCCGCCATTTGGACAAAGACGTGTCGTTCATCCTCGACATCGGCGGGCAGGACATGAAAGCCATCTTTGTCGATAAAGGAGTCATCAGCCGCATCGAGATCAACGAAGCCTGTTCGTCGGGCTGCGGCTCGTTCATCGAGACGTTTGCCAAGACCTTGGGATACACGGCGCACGAGTTCTCGCAGGCAGCCTGCCGTTCGCAAGCCCCTTGCGACTTGGGGACGCGATGCACGGTGTTCATGAACTCCAAGGTGAAGCAGGTGCTGCGCGAAGGCGCTTCTATTGACGATATTGCGGCAGGGCTTGCCTATTCCGTGGTGAAAAACTGCCTTTACAAGGTGTTGAAGCTGAAAGATGTTTCCGCTTTGGGCAAGCACATCGTGGTGCAGGGCGGCACGATGCGCAACGATGCCGTGGTGCGCGCCATTGAATTGCTGGCGGGTGCCGAGGTGTCGCGTTGCGACGTGCCGGAGTTGATGGGTGCGTATGGTTGCGCTTTGTATGCGATGGCGCACCGGGGCAATCCCCTTACTTTGGAGGAGATGACGGCTCAAGCGCACTATGCTTCTGCCACGCTGCACTGCAAAGGCTGCGACAACCATTGCCTGGTGGTGCGCTACCGTTTCGGCAACGGCAGGCAGTATTATTCCGGGAATCGTTGCGAGAAAGTGTTTACCAACGACGGCACTGCCCTCAGGAAAGGGCAGAATGCCTATAACAAGAAATACGAACTGCTGTTCAATCGGGACGCAGGGACAGAAGATGCGCGCCTGTCCATCGGCATCCCCCGTTGCCTGAACATGTACGAGGAATATCCTTTCTGGCACGCGCTGTTCACCTCGTGCGGCATCCGGGTGGTGCTTTCCGATGCGTCCGACTTTGGCGGCTACGAACAATGCGCCCGCATGGTGATGTCCGACAACATTTGTTTCCCGGCCAAGCTGATGCATAGCCACATCGAGAACCTGGTGGCAAAGAAGGTGGATCGCATCTTCATGCCGTTCGTCGTCTATGAGATGGAGGGGAAAGAGCAGAACAGTTACAACTGCCCCGTGGTGACGGGCTATTCCGAGGTGGTGCGCAGCGTGCAGTTGGGCGACATCCCCCTCGATTCGCCCAGCATCTCTTTCCGCGACAAGGGCCTGCTGTCGAAGCAATGCCGTGAATATTTGCAGGGCTTGCAGGTAGACGGCGCAGTGGCGGAAGCCGCTTTCACCCAAGCTTTGGAAGCGGAGCAGGCATACATGCGTGCCTTGGTGGCTTGCAACGAGGAGATTTTCCGGCAGGCGCAGGAGGAAGGCACGCTCACGGTGATGTTGGCCGGACGGCCATACCACACTGACCCTTTGATACAGCACCAGGTGTCCGACATGTTGGCTGGGATGGGCATCCACGTGGTGACCGACGATTATGTGCGCGACAAGGACATTGAGGTGGATGATGTGCATTTCCTTCCCCAATGGACTTTCCCGAACCGCATCCTGAAGGCGGCGAAATGGTGCGCACAGGCCGGGCGCAACGTGCAGTTCGTGCAGATGACTTCTTTCGGCTGCGGGCCGGATGCTTTCTTGGTGGACGAAGTGCGCGACCTGTTGGCCCGTTACGGGAAATCGCTGACGTTGCTGAAATTGGACGATATAAATAATGTGGGCTCCATGAAGCTGCGGGTGCGTTCGTTGGTGGAGAGCCTGAAACTGGCGGACGATCGCAGCGAATCTCCTGTGGAGGTGAAGCCGTTTGTCACAACGCCCGTTTACGACAAAGCTTATCGCGACCGCAAAATCATTGTGCCTTTCTTCACGCCTTTCCTTTCGCCGCTGATACCGGCTGTGATGCGCGTGGCCGGTTACGACGTGGACAATCTCCCGCTGAGCGACGTGGAGTCGTGCGAATGGGGCTTGAAGTATGCCAACAATGAAGTGTGCTATCCTGCCACGCTGATAGTGGGCGACGTGATAAAAGCCTTTAAGGAAGGAAAGTACGACCCCTCGAAAACCGTGGTGGTCATGACGCAGACGGGAGGGCAATGCCGTGCCAGCAACTATATCCCCTTGATAAAAAAAGCATTGGTGGATGCCGGTTACACGGATGTCCCGGTCGTGTCGATGTCGTTTGGCAGTGACATTGAGAACGAGCAACCGGCTTTCAAGCTGAACTGGCTGAAGTTGCTGCCCGTTGCCCTGCGTGCCATCCTGTACAGCGACTGCATCTCGAAGTTCTATTACGCTTCGGTGGTGCGTGAGAAAGAGGCGGGGCAGGCCGCGCATCTGAGGGATTTGTACCTAAAGACTGGCGAAACGTTGATTTTGGAGCATCGTTCGTCCGACTTGGAAAGCTACCTGAAGCTGGCTGCCAAGGAGTTTGACGAGATATGCACCGATGTGTCGCGCCCGAAAGTCGGCGTGGTGGGAGAGATTTTCCTGAAGTTCAATCCGTTTGCACAGCGGAACATCATCGATTGGCTGATAGCCCACAACGTGGAAGTCATGCCGCCGGTGCTGCTGGACTTCTTCACGCAGAGCTTTGTGAACCGAAAAGCCCGCACCGATTCTTTCCTGCAACGGCGTTCGATGCCCGAATTCGTGTACAGCTTCCTCTACAAGATAGTGAAGAAGCAAATAGACCGTGTGAATGAGGCAGGCAGCAGGTTCCGCTATTTCGAGCCGTTCAATGACATCTTCGATGAAGCCGTACATGCAGCCGAAGTGACAAACCTCAACGCGCAGTTCGGGGAAGGCTGGCTTCTTCCTGCCGAGATTGTGTCGTATGCCCGCCATGGCGTAAACAATGTCATCAGCCTGCAACCGTTCGGGTGCATTGCCAACCACATCATATCGAAAGGCATTGAGAAGCGCCTGAAGTCCCTTTATCCGGACCTGAATCTGCTTTCTTTGGATTTTGACAGCGGCGTGAGCGATGTGAACATCACGAACCGTGCGCTCTTGTTTATCGACAAATTGAGGTGAACGCCATGGAAAGAGGGAGAGAAAGCAGAGGGTTAGAACCTAAAATCATCAAGACTGCCCGGCGGCTTTTCATTGAGAAAGGTTTTGCCGAGACCAGCATGAGCGACATTGCTTTGGAGGCGGGCATAAACCGTCCCGTGCTTCATTATTATTTTCGGACAAAGGAACGGATGTTCCATGCCGTGTTCGGGCAGATCGTCTTGTCGTTCCTGCCCCGTTTGTCGGGCATCATCCAGCAGAAAGAAAAGAGCCTTTCTGAGCGGATAGGGGAGATTGTGGAGGTTTATTCCCAGATATTCATGGAGAATCCCAACTTGCCTTTGTTCATCGTGCGCGAGATACACCGCGACCCGGGCTATCTTCTCGATGCATTGCGCGGCTTGCAGATTGAATGTTATTTGCAGCCGTTGTTAGGCACGTTGCGTGAGGAAATGGGAGAAGAACGGTGGAATGGCATTTCCTTGCCGTTTCTGTTCTATACGTTTTATGGCCTGCTGGTGGTGCCGTTCCTGAGCAAGGGGATGGGCATGCAGGTGTTCTTCAAGACGGAAAGTGAGTTCAGGAACATGCTGTCCCGTTGGAAACCCTATGTTGTCCGGCAACTGGTGGCATTGTTGTCTGGCGGGCATCAATAAGCATTCTTGTCGCCACGGAGGGCATTGAAGACGGTTTTGAAGATGATGCGGATGTCCAAGAAGAACGACCAGTTCTCGATGTACCAGATGTCTTTCCGCACGCGTCCTTCCATTTGGCTCAGTTCCTTGGTCTCTCCCCGGAATCCTGTCACTTGCGCCCATCCGGTGATGCCCGGTTTGCAGAGATGGCGCACCATGTATTTGTTGATGAGGCTGCGGTATTCCTCTGTGTGTTTCAACATGTGCGGCCGTGGTCCCACGATGGACATTTCCCCTTTCCAGACATTGATGAACTGGGGCAGTTCATCGATGTTGGTGTGGCGGATGAATTCGCCGAACTTTGTTTTCCGGGGATCGTTCTTGGTGGCTTGCAGTTCATCGCTGGCGCTGTTCACCTTCATGGAGCGGAACTTGATGCACTTGAACACCTTGCCTTCTTCCCCGCTCCGGTCTTGCTTGAAGTAGACAGGGCCGGGCGAAGTCAGCTTGATGATGGCGCCCACGATGACATATATAATAGGATACAGCGTGCATAAGAAGATGGACGAGACGATGAAGTCGAAGCTGCGCTTCAGTATTTTGTTGCCGATTTGCTGCAAAGGTTCGTCGCGGATGTACATCACAGGCGTTTCGCCCAACAGTTCCAATTTCATTTTCCTTCTGAGGTAGCTTCTCACGTTTGGCACGCTGAAGAAATGCACCATGTTGTTCTCGCAGAAATTGATGATGGGCAAGATTTCCGCTTCTCTGGCTGATGGGAGGCAGCAGAACAGGGAATTCACATGGTTTTTCTCCAGATAAGGAATCACGTCGGACACCTTTCCCAAATACACTGCGCCTTTGGGGAAGTTTCTCAATGTTTCATCATCGTCGAAGATGCCGTTGATTCTGAAACCGTAAGCCGGGTCGCGGGTCATGGTGTTGTAGAGTTCCACCATGTTGCTCTTGCTGCCCACGATGACGGTTGTGGTAGAGTTGCCTCCTTTCCTTCTGTAGGCTTTCACAATGTAGCGCATGCCGATGCGCCATGAAGTGATGAGGACGAGCAGCGCGATGTAAAAAATCAACAGGAACCGGTTGGGCATGTAGATGTGCATCAGCTGCACGCAGAACATGAACAAGATGATAAACATCGTGACCGATGAGAACAATCTGCTGACGATGCGCTCGATGTTGATGATGCGTTTGTGGAGCTGTATTTTGAATACAGACAGGCAGAAAGCGTAGCAAAGGTTGATGAGGGGCAGGTAGACCGTGAAATCGTCGCTCCAAATGCAATTGTGGTAAGCAAAATAGGCGGCAATGAACGACAGGTTCAGTAGGATGAGGTCGCCTGTGATGGTGGCGGCTTTTATCAATTGCGAGCGGCTGGTAAATGGTCGTGACATGGCGTGTAGGTTCAGATAGCACTTTGCGTTGGCCGCAAATATAATGAAATTTATTCTTTTGTAAAATAGATTCCAAGAATAAGTTCCATAATATTTGCGGCCTTCCTTTGGGGCTGCATGCGTTATTTCTTCTTCACCCCTTTGTAGATGATGAATCCTACGATCAGCACGGCAAGGATGATGATGCCGTAGCCAATTTCGTGGCTGTATTTCGTGGCCAGCATGTAGACGTCATTGGTGGTCTTGAGGTCGGTGTATTTGTAGATGAAATAGCCCAACATCGCCAATACGATGTTCCATGCTCCCGCGCCCAAGGTCGTATAAAGCAGGAAAGGTCCTAATTTCATTCCGGCCAGCCCGGCAGGAATGCTGATGAGCTGGCGTATGCCAGGCACGAGCCTTCCGAAGAATGTGGAGGCGGCTCCATGCTTCTTGAAGTATTCTTCGGCTTTCCGAACCTTTTCTTCGTCGATGAGGCACATGTGGCCGAAGCGGCTGTTGGCGAATTTGTACACGATAGGTCGTCCTAACCATTTGGCGAAATAGTAATTGAACAGGGCGCCGATGTTAGCTCCGAGGGTCGCGAATACGACGACCAGGAATATGTTCATGCTCTCGTCGGCCATGGCTTTCCATGCGGCGGGCGGCACGACGACTTCAGAAGGAAAAGGAATGAACGAGCTTTCTATGGCCATGAAAACGGTGACCACCCAATAATTCAGGTTTTCCAATACCCATTTGAAAATTTCTGCTGAATCCATTTGTAGCGTTTATAGGTGATTAATGAAATGATTTTCGTCAAGAATGCGTATTTTGTGCTTCATAGAGCGACAGGTATTCCATGTAGATTTTTTGAATCCTTGGCAGTTCGCTCAAATGTTCGTCCATGAACTGTTTTACTGTCCTTGGGTCTTTTTCCATCGCTTGCCGGAAGTATTTTTCAAATAAACGGGCATCTCTTTTGAGCAAGTACATGTAGGACATGCAGACTGCCGATGGACCATAGTCCGGAAACTTTTCTTCCAGCATCTTGAATATGCTGATGGCTTCGTCGACGTGCAAGTTGTTCACGTAGGTGAATGCTACCCGCGAGAATGTTTCCGGATTCTGGAATTGGTCTTTTTCCAATGCTTTGCGGAATGCTTTCTCTGCTTCTGCCGCTTGGTTGGCCATCAGGTAGGCTTCTCCTTTCAGGATGTAGGGGGTCGGGTCGTTTTCATCGCTGTTTTGGATGATTGTTTCAATGACTCCCAATGCTTTTTCCAATTGCCCGGTTTTCTCGTAGCAGAATGCGATGTCCGGGAAAATGTCGATGGTATAGTTGTCCGGGCAAGGCGACAGTTCCATGGCTTTTTGGAAATAGCGCAATGCCTCTTTTGGATGGTTCATGTAGAAGAAGCATTCGCCTGTCATGTAGAAAGGATAGCTTTCTTCCGGGTTTCTTTCCGTGTATTTCAAGTATAGTTTGGCGGCCGTTTCATAGTTTTTCAGTTCAAAGCAGAGGTGAGCTTTGAGCAAGGTGGCCGGCTGGTGGCTGGAGTCGATGGCCAGCACGAAGTCCAATGCATTGAAGGCTTCTGCGTAATCTTCTTTCAAGGAATAGGATTTGGCCAGCCCGAACCAGCATTCCGTGGAATAAGGATTTTCGTCCAAGGCTTTGTTGTACCATTGTATGGCGCGTTCCAATTCGTTGGACCGGTAGCAGCATTCGGCGTAGTCTTGTTGGGTGGCGGTGTTCCACGGGTTCATCTGCAGCGCTTTTTCAAACCATCGGATGGCTTCGTGCGGGTAATTGTTGTCCATGTACAGGTAAGCGGCATCGAGGAAGCAGTCCTCGTCCACGTCCGGTTCGTTGTGAATCATTGTTTGCAGCAGGCGTTCTGCTTGTTGGAGGTTGTTTTCCTTGACAAGGATTCCTGCTTTCAAGTAAAGCACGTTGTAGGTGGAGGCTGCTATTTGGCTGGCTGTCTTGCGGGCTTCGTCTATGTTTCCCGTTTCGAGCAGCAGCGAGCCTTTCATGGCCATCAGTTCCGGGTCGCCGGGATGCAGCTTGAGGGCATATTCCATGGTTTCGAGCGCTTGGCCGTATTGGTCGTTGGAAGCATAGTATTCGGCAATGTCGGAGAACTGGTCTCCGTCCAGGTACACCGCTTTGCCTCCGTTCCGCATTTCCTCATATTGGGCAAGGGCCTGTTGGAATTCGTTTGTCTGGAAAAATGAAGAATAATCTTTGTCCATGCGCGGTTACGGTCTGACGGAGTTTATTTATTGAGTTTTTTCCAAGTGTCTTTCAGCGACACGGTGCGGTTGAACACGAGATGCTCCGGCGTGGAGTCTTTGTCTACGTTGAAGTATCCGATGCGCTGGAATTGCAGGTAGTCCAAGGGGCGTGCCTGTGCGAGGAACTTCTCCACGTAGCAATGGGGCAGGATGGTGAGGGAGTCCGGGTTGATGATTTCCTTCATGGCCTCCAACGCATCGCAGTTCTTCTGTTCACGGATGGCAGAAAGTTCGTCACGCGGGTTTTCCACCGTCCATAAGCGGTCGTACAAGCGCACCTCTGCTTCCAGGCAATGGCGGCAGCTCACCCAGTGGAGTGTGCCTTTCACCTTGCGGTTGCTGTCCGGCATTCCGCTTTTGGTGTTGGGGTCGTACTCGCAATACACCTCAATGACTTGCCCGTTCTCGTCTTTCTTGCAGCCGGTGCATTTCACGATGTACGCGTTTTTCAGCCGCACTTCCTGTCCGGGTGTCATGCGGAAGTATTTCTTTGGCGCGTTTTCCATGAAGTCGTCCTGCTCGATCCACAGTTCGCGGCTGAACTCGATGGTGTGCGTGCCGCTTTCCGGGTCTTCGGGGTTGTTGACGGCTTCCATTTCTTCCACCAAGTCTTCCGGGTAATTGGTGATGACGAGCCTGACGGGGTGCAGCACGGCTGACACGCGTGTGGCGCGAAGGTTCAGGTCTTCGCGCACGGCGCTCTCCAAGAGTTCGAATTCGTTGAGCGCGTCGTAGGTCGTGTATCCTATCTTGTCGACGAACTTGCGGATGGATTCCGGCGAATAGCCCCGTCGGCGGAAGCCGCACAATGTGGGCATGCGGGGGTCGTCCCAGCCGTTCACCAAGCCTTCTTTCACCAAGGTGAGCAGGTTGCGCTTGCTCATGAGCGTGTAGCTCAGGTTCAGTTTGTTGAACTCCGTCTGCCGGGGGCGGTTGTCGTCCAGGTCTTTCCCCTCTTTCAGCCAGTCGATGAACAGATCGTAGAGGGGGCGGTGGACCACAAATTCCAAAGTGCAGAGCGAATGTGTCACACCTTCGAAGTAATCGCTCTGCCCGTGCGCGAAGTCGTACATGGGGTATGCCTTCCATTTGTCGCCGGTGCGGTGGTGGGGTGTCTTTACGATGCGGTAGATGATGGGGTCGCGGAAGTGCATGTTCGGGTTGGCCATGTCTATCTTTGCCCGCAGCACCATCGAGCCTTCTTCTGCCTCGCCGCTGTTCATCTTTTCGAACAGGGCCAGGTTTTCTTCAATGGGGCGGTTGCGGAAAGGGCTTTCCGTGCCCGGCTGCGTGGGCGTTCCCTTCTGTTTGGCGATTTCTTCCGACGACTGTTCGTCGATGTATGCCTTGCCTTCTTTGATGAGGCGCACGGCAAAGTCCCACAGTTGCTGGAAATAGTCGGAAGCGTAGTATTCGTTCCCCCATTGGAATCCGAGCCATTGGATGTCTTCCTTGATGGCGTCCACGTATTCCATGTCTTCTTTCGTGGGGTTCGTGTCGTCGAACCTCAGGTTGCACACGCCGCCATGGCGGGCTGCGATGCCGAAATCCAGGCAGATGGCCTTGGCATGCCCGATGTGGAGGTAGCCGTTTGGTTCGGGCGGGAAGCGGGTTTGCACTCGTCCGTGGTTTTTCCCTTCCTTTAAATCTTTCTCAACGGCTGCTTCGATGAAGTTCAAGCTTTTTTTCTCTGCGGGTTCTTGTACCTTGTTTTCTGTTTCGCTCATTATGATAGGGTTTACGCTTTGCGGTGCAAAAATAGGAATTCTTTTTTTGATATCCCAGAAAGGCTTCTGAAAACCTTGATTTTTTCAGACGGGCTTCCTGTGGGCGTTTGGCTCATGGCGGGTGGGAAGGCTTGCATGGAATCATGAGTTTCCTCAAGTGGGGCTTTGGGTCCATAGGGCGGGATTGCGGGTTTTGTTGGGTGGAGCGATGCATTTTCCCCTGATAAAATCCCGCGCTTTTCATAGAAGATTTCCCGGAAGATTATTAATCTTCCGCCGTGACGATTATTAATCGTACACGTGTACGATTAATAATCGTGCAGGAAAATGTTCAGGAAGATTCCGAAAAAGCTCATAGAGGATTTTGGAAAAGTTCATAGAAGATTTCGGAAATCATTGGAAGGTTTTGCAAAAACCTTTGGGATGATTTTTCCGCAGATGCGGGCGTTGCAGGGACGCTTGGCTCATGGGATGCGGGTGCGCTCCCTTTCCCGGCGCCTCGTTATTTTAGGTAGTATTTGCGGTAGAGGCGGCTGTAAGCTTCGGTGTTCAGGAAGCTGTCGAGCCATGCGTTCAGGGAATCCAGCAGCACGGTGGATTGTTTCCTTACGCCCCATGCGTAGAATTGGGTGAAACTGATGTCGGTGGTGAGGTCCAGTTGCGGCAGCGAGTCGGCAAAGGCACGGGCCATCTTCTCATCGCATACGGCATAGTCGATGTCGCCGTGCGCCACCAGGGCCATCAATTGTTCCGGCCCGTATTTGTCGATTTCATTGACATAGATTGTGTCTCCTATTTCGTGGCTGAGGTTGCGCAGGCGGAGCAGGGTGGGCGAGCCTTTTGCGATGTGTACAGTCTTGTGTGCCAATGCAAGCTGGTTGCTGATGAAATCGGAGTCGTTCCCGCTTTTCTTCCTTTGCACAAGGATGTCTTTGCTCAAAAGGATGGGCCGTGTCAATGCGATGGAGTCTTTCAATTCGCTGGTGGCAAGCAGGTTGCAGGCGATGATGTCGAAAGTGCCGTCGTTGAGTCCTATTATCCGTTCTTCAAAGTCCATGGCGGGCCGGATGTTTGCATGCAGCCCTTTGCTGCCGGCAAAGGCTTGGATGAGTTCGTATTGGAAACCGGCGATGGTGTCTTTGTCTGCATAATACCCTAATGCGTTGTATTCTGTCACAGCATTCAAGGTGCCGTCCTGTTTGATTTCCGGGTAGTCCCTTGGGGGACGTTGCGGTTCTTGGGTGTTTCCATGGTCGGGAAGCAGCAGCGCAATGCAAATGGCGGCAATGACAATGGCAAGCGTCAGAAGGTAGATGGCATGTAGCGCGTTTCGTTTTACCATATCGTGATTAGTCAAAGAAGTTCCATGAAATGCCGAATTTGAACATGCGCGGGTTGAGCGGGTAATGTGGCGCCAGGAAATAGTTGGAGTTTCCCATTCCTTGGTTCACGTGGTACATCATGACGTAAATCCGCGTGCGTTTCAGGTGAAGGTTCAGGTAGACATTGATGAGCGGATAGCCACCTATTTCAATGAGTTCCTGCGGATTCTGCGTGCAGAACTGCCCGATGACGGGCGAATACCCGGGCGCATGGTATTTTGTGAAGTAGCGCATGTCGGCTCCCAACTCCACGCTCAGCACTTTTTTCGCCAATTTTGCGCTGATGTAAAGGTTGTGGTACAGGTTCAGTTCCGGCAGGGGCAACGCCGTGTTGTCGCTCGATTTCTGGTACGTGATTTCATTGTCCAAGTGGAGGATGCCCAGCTTGAAGTCCTGTTTCAATGTGGCGGAAAACACTTGGATGTTGTTGGAAGCTTGCTTCACGTGCAGGTTGTTGCGGTAGCGCGTGGCATTGCCGCTTGTTTGGAAGCTTTCGTCTGCATTGGCAAAGTATGTGTAGTTCTTCACATTCTCGAATCCGGCCATGAGTTGGGTGCGCCACCGTTTGACCGACAGTTTCCCTTCGGCGCGCATGCGGTATTCTTTGGACAAGTGGTCGTTGTCCCACCAATAGTAGTTGGAATGGTAATGGCGGTAGTAGAATCCCGGATTGAGGCTTTTCACGTAAGCATGGGCATCCAAGCGGATGGTGTCTTTGAACAAACGGAAGTTCAAGTCCATTTTCCCGTCCACTTCAAACTGCCCGGCGTCTTCGCCCAAGAAAGCTATTTCGCCGGTCACGTTGTAGTGCAGCAGTTTCCCTTCCCTTTTGGCAAACTCTCCTCCTGCGGACAGGGTGTTTTCTTTGTAGAATTTTTGGGGGATGATGGTTCCCCTGTCCAATGTGTCGGCAAGTCCGAACTTTCTGAACTCATGGGTGATGAAGCCGGTAAGCCCTGCTTTTGCCCATGGGCTGAAACCTTCGCGGATGGATATGCCGATGGTGTTCTTGATGGAAAGGCTTTGGGTGGCATCTTCCGTGGAGTTTCGATGGAAATAGTTGTTCACGTATAGGTCTTCCGGGTCGTCGCGGGAGATGAACTTCCGTTCGTTTTTGGTGATTTGAAAGGTGTGTATGAAGCTTGTGACAGGGATGAATTCTTTTCCTTTGGCGGCCTTTTCGTTTTCTGTCTCCTGCTCGAAGCCTAAATTGTAGCGGTGGGTCAGCAAGATGTCGAATCCTTTGTTGTGGTTCCATGTTTCCGACAGGTTGGTCAGAATGTCCGATGGCTGGTATTCCCTCCTGCCTCCGGCCATGTCCAAGGGGTCGGTGATGTAGCGGTCATCAACGATTCCCCCGTTCTCTGCCATTTTCAGCTTGTTGAAACTCATGATGAGGTGGAGGTTGTAATGGTCGCTGTTATAGCTTCCGAACAGGCTGCCGTTGAAGAAAGCTGTGGACTGGCTTGCGTAACGCCCTCTCCCGTACAGGTAATCGAACGAGAAACCGATGCCTAATTTCTTGTTGACGTTCACGGAAAAATAGGATTTGAAGCGGTCCTCGCCGTCGCGGTTGCTGCCGGATTTGTGGTAAGTGAGGTTGGTGAAAGGCGACTTGGTGTTGGTGAACATCAGTTTGTCGGGCGGGAGGATGAATGCCGAATAAGGGTCGGTGAAGAACATTTGCGTGGAGGGCATGCGGTTGAAGAAAATGCGTGATTCTCTTGGCGCCCCCATGTTGCCCAAGAAATTGTATTCGCCGTTGTAGCCGTCGGACAGGTTGCTGTTCTGGAAATGGTGGAAGAGCGTGTCGACCGGTGCTTCTTTTCGGTTGCCTAACCGTGTGTCGATGTTCCACATGTGCAATTCGATGGGGATGGAACTGGCGTCTATTTCCTGTTCTGTGGAGTCCTCGTCCATCCTGTCCATGTTCCGGTCGCTGAAACTGTTGTTGCCCATCCCGGCATCTCTTTCCATGAGGCGGTCGATGTTTTGGGCGCAGACGGCAGGCGGAAGCCCATATTCTGCAAGGAGGAAAATGCAGATGTATGTGATGAATTGCTTTTTCATAAATCTGCGCAAATATACAACAAAAAATCCTTTGCATGGCGGGCAAAGGATTTTTTGTTGCGCTTCCGCTATTATGTTATTGCAAATGAATGATTTCCATCCCTTTCAAGATGGCTGCCTCGTTCATGGGCAACAAGTGGTGGTGGCGTTCGGGCAATGTCTTTTTCAAACCTTTCATGACACTTTCTATTTTGACGATGGGTTGCACTTTCAGCAGCCCTCCCAATACAATCATGTTGAAAGCCTTTGAATTGTTCATCTCGTTGGCGGCATCCATTGCGTCGATCCGGTAGATTTGTATGTCTTTCCGGGTAGGAGGGTTGATGATGCCGTAACCGTCGTAGATAAGTATGCCTCCGGGCTTTACTTTGCTTTCAAACTTTTCCAATGAGGGTTGGTTCAAGATGATGGCCGCATCATAAGAACTGAGGATGGGAGATGATATTTTCTCGTCGCTGATGATGACTGTCACATTGGCGGTGCCTCCTCGTTGTTCCGGGCCATAGGCTGGCATCCAACTCACTTCTTTGTTTTCCATTAGCCCGGAGTAGGCCAATATCTTGCCCATGGACAATACTCCTTGCCCTCCGAAACCTGATATGATTATTTCTTCTTTCATGGTTGTTGCATTGTTAGTAGGTTATTGCTTGTCTTTCAAATCACCGAGCGGATAGAACGGGAACATGTTCTCCTCCATCCATTTATTGGCTGCTTCCGGCGACATCTTCCATCCGGAATTGCAGGTTGACACGATTTCCACCAAGTTTGAACCTTTGCCATTCATGGAGTTTTCAAAAGCTTTCCTTATGGCTTTCTTGGCTTTCCTTATGGCGGGAACGCTTTGCACAGACTGGCGTGTGACGTATGCTGTGCCTTCCAATGTGGCGGCTATCTCTGTTATCTTCAAAGGGTAGCCATGCAAATGCACATCACGTCCGTACGGGCAAGTGGATGTTTTCATGCCAACCAATGTCGTAGGCGCCATTTGCCCTCCCGTCATTCCGTAAATGGCATTATTGATGAATATGATGGTAATGTTCTCTCCCCTGTTCAAGGCATGGATGGTTTCAGCCGTTCCTATGCAGGCCAAGTCGCCGTCTCCTTGATAAGTGAATACCAAACGGTCGGGCCACAAGCGCTTCATGGCAGTAGCAACAGCGGGCGCCCGTCCGTGGGCGGCTTCTTCCCAATCGATGTCCAGATAGTTGTAGATGAATACGGCACAACCAACGGGCGACACACCGATGGCTTTCTCTTCCAAGCCCATTTCCTCGATGACTTCGGCAATCAGTTTATGAACCACGCCATGGCTGCATCCCGGGCAATAGTGCATGGGTGCGTCGTTCATCAATGTGGGTTTCTGGTAAACTAAGTTCTCTGGTCTTATAATTTCTTCTTTAGTCATAATTTCTTCTCCTATGTTTATCGGGTGAATCGAATGAAGAACTCCATCAGCTTCACGGCCAAAGCTGTACCGCACACGTACATGAACGGGTGTTTGTCGTCCATGACAAAATAGAGGATGACAGACACAATAGCCAGCACGATAAAGACAAAGTTCAATACGGTTCTTATTTTGTTCGTTTCCATCCAATATTTATTTGATTAGTTTTTCTTTGATGGCATGGACCACTTCATCGGGGTCGGGCACGATGCCTCCCAAGCGTCCGAAGTGTTCCACTCTGACTTTCCCGTTGACAGCCAAGCGGATGTCTTCCACCATCTGGCCGGCATTGAGTTCCACAGAGAGCATGCCTTTCACTTTCCCGGCATATTCTGCGATGATTTTCTTGGGGAATGGCCAAAGGGTGACAGGGCGGAGCAGGCCCACTTTGATGCCTTCTTCCCTTGCTATTTCCATGGCTTTTTGTGCGATGCGCGAGCAAGAGCCGAATGCAACGATCAGGTAGTCGGCATCTTCGCAATGTATTTCTTCATACCGTACTTCGTTTTCTTCAATTTTCCTGTATTTTTCCTGAAGGTGGATGTTGCGCACTTCCATCACGTCGGGCTTCAATTCCAAAGATGTGATGATATTGGGTTTTCGTCCTTTTTGCCTTCCGTTGGCAGCCCATGGGCATTGCTGGATGATTTCTTCTTCTGTGCGGCGGGGCTTTTGCGGCGGCAATACCACTTTTTCCATCATTTGCCCGATGACGCCGTCGGCAAGGATGATGGCAGGGTTGCGGTATTTGAAGGCCAATTCAAAACCTAATCCTACGAAGTCGGCCATTTCTTGTACGGAATTTGGCGCGAGGGCTATCAGCCGGTAGTCGCCATGTCCTCCTCCTTTGACCGTTTGAAAATAATCGGCTTGGCTGGGTTGTATGGTGCCGAGGCCGGGTCCTCCACGCATGACATTGACAATGAGGCAGGGAAGCTCTGCGCCTGCGATGTAGGAAATTCCTTCTTGTTTGAGGCTCACTCCGGGACTTGATGAAGAAGTCATGACCATTTTCCCTGTCCCTGCGCCGCCATATACCATGTTGATGGCGGCTAATTCGCTTTCGGCTTGCAGCACCACCATGCCCGTTGTTTCCCATGGCTTCAGTTCTGCAAGTGTTTCTAAAACTTCAGATTGAGGGGTAATCGGATAGCCGAAATAGCCATCGGCGCCGCAACGGATGGCGGCATGTGCGATGGCTTCATTCCCTTTCATTAAAACGATTTCTTCTGCCATATTCGTTGGATATTATGATTTCTTGGTACTTTTTTCATTAAACATTTTCTATTTTGACTTTGTACACGGAGATGCATCCGTCAGGGCAGACGGTTGCGCACGACGCGCAACCGTTGCATGTGTCTTCCACTACCTGTTGCGCGAAGTTGTAGCCTTTGATGTTCACTTCCTTTTTCGTCAAGGATAATACGTGGAGCGGGCATGCAATCACGCACAGGTTGCATCCTTTGCACCGTTCCGTGTTCACGACAATTGCGCCTTTAATTTTAGCCATAGTTATTACGTTTATTGGTTATACATATCTTTATTGTAAAAGTTCAGTATGTCCATGAGCATGTTTTTGGCTTGCAAAGCCGGGCTCTCGGGGTTGATATCGATAGCCGCCAAATAATTGTTCAGCGCTTGTTGCCAATCGCCCAATTTGCGGAAAGCGTTCCCGCGCAGATAATATGCCTCATCGCAAGTGTCGGGGCAAGAAGATATAAAGGCATCCAGTTCTTTCATGGCTGTGTCGATATCCCCTTGGCTGATAAGCATTTTGATATTGTTTAATGGTTCCATTGTGGTATCTGCCGATGGATTTTATCACAAAGATAGTTTTTAATTTGTAAAAGGAGAACAAAATGACAGAATAATCTGTGGCTACCCTGCATTTTAAGTTTATTTTGCGTGGCGTATTGGTTGCCGAAAAGAATTTGCTTGTGTGGAAATTCTGAAATTGCGGTTGCAGTGTCTTCTGTGTGCCATCGTTGTCATATAGTTATGTGATGGATAATGGAATGAAAAAATGTGGATTTGTAGGCGTAGCTCTTTTGTTTGCAAAGTGTCATGGTTTGTCAATAAAGTATTTTTGTTGAATATCTTGCAATTGTAATTTTGCAAAATTCAATTATTGTCTTTAAAAATATGGCTCAGATGAAATTATTGTTTAATGCAGGTTTTTTTTGTTTTTTGTTCTCTTTGTTCCCTCTGTTTGTATTAGGTGGGGATATTCCTTTTGAACCTGCGAATTTGAAGTGTGAATATTTGGATTCTCCTTTAGGAATCGATGCTCGTCAACCGCGTTTAAGTTGGAATATAGTGCTTCATAGGAATGTGCAGGGAGTGAGGCAGGCTGCATATGAGGTGTTGGTGGCGAGTTCATTGGATTTATTGGAGTTGGATAAAGGGGATTTGTGGGACAGTGGGCGCGTGTCGTCCGATGAATCCGTCAATATTGTCTATGCGGGGAAAACTTTGCAATCGAACCAGAAATGTTATTGGAAAGTGCGTACCTGTGATGGAGAAGGAAACTGGTCTGTCTGGAGCAAGCCTTCGTTTTGGAGGATGGGGCTTTTTCCTGATGATTGGAAAGCAAAATGGATTGGATGTCCTGCAATGGAAGCACAAAGTGTGGGCTGGAAGCCGATTGGCAATAGAATGCAGGACCCTTGGTTCAGGAAAACCTTCGTGTTGGATGACAAAGTTCAAGATGCTATAATTTATGTGGCATCGATTGGTTACCATGAATTGTATGTGAATGGTGAACGGGTCGGGGATGCAGTCCTTTCACCTTCAGTTACAAATCATAAAAGTCGCGCACGTTACATGTCTTATGATATAACTCATTTTTTGCGTCCGGGAAAGAATGTGGTTGCATTATGGTTAGGAACTTCATGGTCGATATTTCCGGCCTATCAACGCATAGGAGAACCGGCTATCCCTATGGCATTGGTTCAGGCAGAAATGTTTTTTCATGGGAATAAGAAAGTGCAGCTTGTATCAGATGATACTTGGAAGGTGCATGGCAGCCCTAACACTTTGATAGGTTACTGGGATGCTCATCATTTTGGTGGTGAATTTTATGATGCATCTTTGGAATTGCCGGGATGGAATACATTGGAATTTGAAGATTCTGATTGGGCGGCAGCCAAAATCTACCAGCCGAATGTTGTGGTTTCAGCAGATAAAACATGGCCTAATCGTTTACTGAAAGAAATTAAGCCTGTCTCCGTTCATGAGTTGGAACCAGGCATTTATAGAGTTGACATGGGCACCAATTATGCTGGATGGTTTGAAATGCAGTTTGAAGGAAATCCTGGAGATGTTGTGACTTTTATGTTTTCTGAGAATGAAAAAGATTCGATTACTTTTGGCATCCATAGCATTTATAAGATAGGCAATACGGGAAAGGGAAAGTTTTGTAATCGATTCAATTATATGGCCGGGCGTTGGGTGCAAATTAGTGGTTTGCATGCAAAACCTAAATTGAAAGACATTCGAGGTTGGATGATTCGTCCGGATTATCGTCGTATGGGTTATTTTGAATGTGATGTCCCTCTCTTGAATGATATTTATAATACAGCATTATGGACTTTTGAAAATTTGAGTTTAGGCAATTATGTGGTTGATTGTCCTCATCGGGAGCGTCGTGGCTATGGTGGAGATGCGTTGGCAACGACACGAATGGGTTTAGGTAATTATGATTTGGGTGCATTTTATACAAAATGGATGGAAGATTGGCGGGATGTGCAGCAAGAAGATGGCAATGTCCCATACACTGCGCCTACAATGCTTGGTGGCGGCGGCCCGTCATGGAGTGGATATTGCATTACATTGCCTTGGGAAATGTACAAGCAATATGGAGATACATGCATTTTGAGGGAAAGTTTTCCGATGATGAAGAAGTGGCTTTCTTTTGTAGAAAAGCATTCTAAAGATAATATGTTAGTAAGATGGGGTGGTAAATGGAGTTTCCTGGGGGATTGGCTTTGGCCGTCGGCTTGGCCTGAACGCAAAGCGATGGAAAGTCAGGGAAAAGCACTTGGCGATACTCGTGAAACCTTGTTTTTCAACAATTGCCATTGGATATACAGTTTGGAGACGGCAGCTTCCATTTCGGAAATTTTGGGTGAAGTTGAACATGCTGCTGCTTATAGGACGAGGGCCGCAGAGGTTAGGAAAGCTGTTCATGCAGCATTTTATAATATAGGAGATGATAGTTATGCCAATGCTTATCCTGCATATTTAGCTATGGCACTGTATGTGAATTTGCCGCCATTGGATTTGCGGGAAAAGATATGGAAGCGTTTAGAAAAGGAAATTCTCGAAAACCGGAAAGGACACTTTTGGGGAGGAATAACAGCAGGTTCTTTTTTGTTTCACACATTGTTAGACAATAATTATAATGAACTCATTTATGAAATGGTGACTAAAGAAGATTTTCCAAGTTGGGGTTATATGCTAAAATGCGGGAATGGGACATATTTTGAAGATTGGGAGTGCCGTGGTTCTGCTTTGCATAGTTCTTATTTGTATGTGGGTAGTTGGTTTATTGAGGCATTAGGAGGCATTCGGCGGCCTGATGCTGGTTTTAAGCATTTTGTTATAGAACCATGGATTGATCCTAATGGTCCTCAAAAAGTAAAATCTGAATATGAATCTTTGTACGGAAAGATTGTCTCGCAATGGGAATTATCAGGAAAGGATTTGGAAATGGAAGTGGTTGTTCCACCTAATACCACAGCTGTTTTGAAGTTGCCTGAAAGTTATTTCCGTTCATTGCGTGTAAATGGGAATAGGTTTGAAAAATCAGATGATGTGGGGCAAGTGTCGCATCAAGAAGGCAGTTTTTCTCTGCCATTGCATTCGGGAAGCTATGTTTTCTCGGCAACTCGTGAATAAGTAATCTGAACTTGGAAAAGCCGAATGATTGATTTTGTTTGTAAAGTATCAGTCTTTGGAAAGAAAGTATTTTTTTGTGGCCTTGTGCAGGCCGTATATTTGCAATATAAAAAAAGAATAATATGGATATAGTAAATCTTGCGTTTGACCAACGGTTGAGTGATATAAAGAAGAAGCATGATATCTTATTAAATATGAAAAACGAGCCTGTTGTTCCGGGCAATGGTATTTATGTGCGTTACAAATATCCGATTCTAACGGCTGAACATGCTCCATTGGAGTGGAGGTATGATTTGAATCCTCGCGACAATCCTTTCCTGATGGAAAGATTTGGGATTAATGCGACATTTAATGCGGGTGCCATTAAATGGAATGGAAAATATATTTTGATGGTTAGAGTGGAGGGAAACGACCGGAAATCTTTTTTTGCTTTAGCTGAGAGTCCGAATGGAGTAGATCATTTCCAGTTTGTTGGTTATCCGATTACGTTACCTGAGACTGATGTGCCAGACACAAATGTATATGATATGCGTTTGACGCTCCATCAAGATGGATGGATTTATGGAGTTTTTTGCGCAGAACGGAAAGATCCTAATGCTTTGCAAGGGGATATGTCGTCGGCTGTCGCTTTTGCAGCAGTTGTGCGCTCTAAAGATTTAAGGAACTGGGAACGTTTGCCAAATATCAAATCAAAGCACCAACAGCGCAATGTGGTATTGCATCCGGAATTTGTTGATGGGAAATATGCTTTATATACTCGCCCCCAAGATGGTTTTATTGATGCAGGATCGGGTGGAGGCATTGGTTGGGCGTTGACGGATAGTATGGAGCATGCAGAAATTCGAGACGAGAAAGTGATAAATTTTAGATATTATCATACAATAAAGGAACTAAAAAATGGAGAAGGTCCTCATCCGTTAAAGACATCGAAAGGATGGTTGCACATGGCGCATGGTGTACGGTATTGTGCATCGGGGTTAAGATATGTGTTGTATTTGTATTTGACGGATTTGGAGCATCCGGATAAATTGATAGCAGAACCCGCTGGCTATTTCATGGCACCACAAGGAATGGAACGTGTAGGGGATGTCTCTAATGTGCTGTTTTGTAATGGTTGGATTATGGATGATGACGGGACAGTTTTTATTTATTATGCATCCAGTGACACCCGCATGCATGTTGCGGTTTCTTCAGTAGATCGTTTGTTGGATTATTGTCTTAACACAGGGGCTGATGCTTTACGTTCTGCTACGTCTGTGCAACGGTTATGTAATTTGATAGATAAGAATTTGTCTTATAAAAAAGAAAAAGGAATAATGGCTGAAAAGCCGCATTGCGTAGTGGAAGTGTAATCGAAATTGAAAATGTTTTTGCTTGTATCATGAAGAATGTATTGATAATAGGAATCGTTGCATTAAGTCTTGTCTCATGTGGGAAGCCTATGAATAAGAGGCCAATAGATGAGGAAGCCACGTCTGAGACGGTTGCTTTGTATAACCGTTTGTTTGGTTTGATGGAGAAAGGCATTATGCTTGGCCATCAAGATGATCCATTGTATGGCCATAATTGGTATGGTGTGGATGGTAAATCCGATGTCAAGGATATGACAGGCGACTATCCTGCTGTCATGGGTTTTGAATTAGGGCATATAGAATTGGGGATGCCATATAGCCTCGATTCAGTCTATTTTGAGCAGATAAAAGAAAACATTCGTGAGCATCATAATAGAGGAGGAATTTCTACCATTAGCTGGCATGCAGATAATATTGCGACAGGAAATTCCACTTGGGATTGCAAACAGGACACGGTTGTTCGTGCGATTCTTCCTGGAGGAAGCTTGCATCGGGATTATTTGGTTTGGTTAGATCGTTTGGGAAATTTCTTCTTGGATTTGAGAGATGAGAAAGGGAAATGCATTCCGGTGGTGTTCCGCATGTACCACGAACACACAGGTGATTGGTTTTGGTGGGGAAGTGAGCAATCAACTTCGGATGAATACAAGCAACTATGGATTATGACAAGTGAATATTTGCGGAAAGTCAAAGGGGTGCATAATTTGCTTTATGCTTATTCGTCTTCTAATGTCCAAAGTGAATCACATTATTTGGAACGTTATCCTGGTGATGATTATGTTGATATTATAGGCTTTGACCATTATTTGAAAGGGCGTTCGCCTGAAAATGTAGCGCAATACAAAGTGGATTTTGAACGAAACATACAAATTGTATCAGAGTATGCAGTCTGGTCAGGGAAATTGCCTGTCGTTGGGGAAACAGGCGAAGAATCAGTTTGGGATACGGCATATTTCACAGAAGTGGTCTATCCGATTATAAGCAAGTATAAATTGGGGTGGGTCTTGTTTTGGCGCAATGCATGGGATAAGCCTAACCATTACTATTTGCCTTATCCGGGGCATCCCTCCGAAATGGATTTTAAAAAGTTTGCAGACAGTTCATTGATATTGATGAATCGTGATATTGTTGAATAGTGGAAAGCTAATTGTTTAATCGTTAAAATTTAAAATTATGAAAAAGTTTTTTTACAAGAGTTCGTTTTTGGCGGCATTAGCGATGTTGTCGGTTAATGCAAGTGCGCAATTTGCAGGTGGAACAGGAACTGAAGAAGACCCGTATTTGATTGAAACTGCGGCGCAATTGAACGAAATGCGTAATTACCTGGATGGCAATCATTTTCGTTTGAATGCAGATGTTGATTTAAGTGAGTGGTTATCGGAAAATTCAGCAGATACTGGATGGGAACCTGTTGGTGCTAATCCAGATGCAGGTGTCACAGGGTCTTTTGATGGAAATGGGCATATTATTTCTGGATTTTACATCAATAGGCCTGAGTTAGAGAATGTTGGATTGTTTGGTTGTGTAAAAACGAGCGGCAAGTTTGGCGTAAGGAAATTGGGTTTGATTATTGCTGATGGGAAAGAAGTGAAAGGCTTGAATAATGTAGGAGGCATTATTGGGCAAGTGCCTTATACAGGGCAAACTATTGAAATGTCGGAATGTTTTGTGATTGGAAATATAACTGCAGTTGGTGATGGAGATAAAACGGGTGTTGCCGGCCCGATTGTAGCCATGACATCTGCTCTTGGTAACGTAGAAGTCGTAAATTGTTATACAGCCGGTAAAGTATATGGGTTTGCGAAGGCTGGTGGCTTGGTTGGACAAGGATACCGTGGCGTGAAGATAGAAACATCTTATTCCACTTGTGAAGTTGAAGCAGGTACTAATGCAGCTGAATCAAAAGCTGGTGGGTTGATTGGGGAATGCGGTTATCCAAATGGATCTGCTATTCGTCATGATGTGATAGCTTCAATCGCCTTAAACTCATCCGTGAAAGCTCCTAATTCTCCGGCAGCTAATGTAGGGCGTTTGGTCGGGTATGAGAAACCGGATAATCCGACACCGTATATGTATGAATTTGCATATGCATGGGCAGATATGCCAGTGAATGATGCCGTAGTTACAGACGGGCTTGAGACGAATAAGAATGGATTGAATCAAGCTTCCGCAGATGTCGTGAAGGAGGATGTTTATTTTGGAGATGATTATTTGTTCTGGGATCCAGCCGTTTGGACGTTGGGTAATGGAGCATATCAGTTGCCGATTCTGACTGCTTTTGCGACAGACAAACAGCCGATGGATAAACTTGCTTATTTGCCTGATGGCGAGTCTTCAAGTATAAGTTCTGTAAGCGGTGCCGAAGCATCGGTCGTTATTTCAGGCAATCAAGTAACGGTTCTGAACAAGCTCGCTGGTGTGGAAGTCGTTATTTATGATTTGACAGGGAAGCAAGTGTTGAGTTCGTATGATTCTGTGATTAATGTGTCTTCTCTTAATTCAGGAATCTACTTGGTAGTTGCAGGTAAGCAGGTAGTAAAGATTGTAAAAGGATAATAGGCTGTGAAGGCACGACAGGAAAAATGTGAACAGGTTTTTCCTGTCGTGCCTTCGATTTTTTAGTAGGAACAAAATGGATAATGGAGCATGCGGAATTTAAGATATTTTATAAGCAAAAAAAGGCGGTATGCATTGATGGCATTATTAATGCTTGTATCTGTTGCGTCAGGCTTCTCGCAAGAGACCAAAGTGACAGGAACAGTTCTTGATGCTGCTGGCGACCCAATGATAGGGGTAAATATTGTATTGAAAGGTACAACTTCAGGCACGATAACAGATCTTGATGGAAAGTATTCATTGAATGTCCCGGAAGGAAAAGTTGGTGCCGTCTTGATATTCAATTATATTGGTTTCCAGAAACAGGAAATACCTGTAAATGGCCGCAATTTGATTGATGTAGTGATGAAAGAAGATAATCAAACTCTTGATGAAGTTGTTGTCGTTGGCTATGGGGTGCAAAAAAGAGTGAATATGACCGGCTCTGTGGCTTCTGTGAAAGCAGAAAAAATGGAAACGATGCCGGTTGCTAATCTTTCCAATGCGTTGGGAGGGCGAGTTTCAGGTTTGGTAACCCAACAAGCATCTGGAGAGCCTGGTAATGACGCATCAACACTGTACCTTCGGGGTAACAAAAATCCACTTGTATTGGTTGATGGAATAGAAAGCGATTATAATATGATCAATATGGAAGAGGTGGAATCCATCACTTTATTGAAAGATGCATCCGCTGTGGCTCCTTATGGATTGAAGGGTGCCAATGGTGTTGTATTGGTCACCACAAAGCGTGGCAGTAATTCGCAAGGGAAAATATCGGTGTCTTATAATGGAGAATTTGGTTGGCAAAAGCCTACGAATACTCCTGAATTTATGAGTGCGGCTGATGGGCTGCGGTTAAAAAAGAAAGCATATGAAATGGATGGCATGCTGGATGAAGCAAATGCAATTACAGATGAGATTATAGCAGCTCATGAACAGGGAACGGATGCTTATCCAAATACAGATTGGGTAAAGAATTACATGAATACCTCTACAAGCCAAAGACACAACATTGTGCTTAATGGTGGCAATGATTTGATAAGAGCTTACGTGGCTTTAGGGTATATGAAGCAGGGAAGCATGTTTAGCGATGACCAGTACTATCGTCGGTATAATCTGAGATCAAACTTGGATTTAAAGCCGACCAAGACCACAACGGTCTCAGTGGATTTAGGCCTTATATTTGACCGTAAACGTACCAATGCAGCTTCGGCAGAATCAGCCATGACCAATATTTACCGGGCAAAAGCAACAGAAGCAGATGTTTATAGCAATGGGTTGCCTGCTTTTCAGTCTTCTATCGGCCAGAGTATGTATCAAACCATTTATGGAGGTGGCGAGAAGCGTAATGAGAATAATTATCAAAACATAAGTTTGTCAATCAATCAAGAATTGCCATTTGTGAAGGGTCTTTCTGTAAAAGGTCTTTTCAATATGAACCGGAAAGATACCCATTCGAAAAATTGGACGACTCCTTATGAATATTATGTATACGATGCTGCTAATAATGTTTATAATGAATCTGAATTGGCAACTGATGCAGAACTCTCTCAATCATCGAAAATTAATGCTTATTATACCGTGCAGGCATTTGTGAACTATGCTAATTCTTTTGGCAATCACAATTTGTCAGGCGTATTTGTTTATGAACGCCGTTGGGGAGGAACAAAATTGAATTATAGTGCGCGTAGAGTGGGTTTTGATGTTTCAATACCAGAGTTGGATATGGGGTCGAAAGATAATCAATACAATTCAGGAACATCTTCTGGTGAGGCTCAAGACGGATTTGTTTTTCGTCTGAATTATGATTATGCACAAAGATACCTTGTCGAAGTAGCTGGCCGTTATGATCGTACTTATCAATATGCGCCAGGGCATAGGGCTGCTTTTTTCCCTTCCGTGTCGTTAGGTTGGCGTATATCGGAAGAAGCCTTCATGAAAGATGTCAGCATTGTTGACAACTTGAAGTTGCGTGTTTCTTACGGAAAGTCCGGTAATCCAGTTGGAAATCCGTTCCAATGGAGCCCGACTTATACAATAGGCAATGGGTATGTATGGGGAACAGATCAAGTAATAGCTTCCGGATTGTATGAAAGTGCTGAACCCAATCCAAATCTGACATGGGAAACGGTCTTGAAAGCCAATGCAGGGTTTGACCTTTCGATGTGGAACGGATTGTTAGGCGTGGAGTTTGATGTGTATCGTGATTATCGGAAAGACAAGATAATTGTTCCAACAGATGAATATCCGACGGAATATGGAATTAGTCCATCACAATACAATGCAGGAAAAGAAGAACGTTACGGTGTTGATTTGACACTGACAAATCATACTTCCATTAATAAGGATTTTTCGATAGATAATCTTTTTGTTTTTGGCTTTTCGCGTGATAAGCAGATTGATATTGCAGAGTCAATGGGAACATACAGTGTGCCTCGCTTCAGGCGTACAGGAAAATCTGCATCTCAGTTGCGGGGATATATTGCAGAAGGTTTGTTCAGCGATCAAGAAGATATAGACAATTGGGCTTACCAAAGCGCAACGACGCGTCCGGGCGATATCAAATACCGTGACATTAACGGTGATGGGAAAATTGACAATGAAGATGAAACCATCATAGGGCGTACACGTGTCCCTGAGATTATGTATGGTTATACGTTAGGTGTTAAATTGAAGAATTTTGATTTGAATCTGTTCTTGCAAGGTACGGGACATTCCGATTTTTATATGGGACAAGATGCGAGCGGTTCTTCTGACAGAGGCGTACGTTTTCCTTTTGACAACGACAAGCCTCGTACAGACCATGTAAATTCATGGACGGTAGATAATCCGAATCCGAATGCTAAATATCCCAGATTATCTACTATTGAAGGAATGAATTATACTACATCTTCTTTTTGGGTTGTGAATACTGCCTATTTGAAACTGAAGTCATTGGAACTTGGTTATAATTTCGAGCAAAAGTTGTTGAAGAAGATTCATGTGGATAAGTTGAGGATTTATTTGAATTTCTATAATTTGTGGACTATTTATTCTGCAATGCCAAGGGACTTTGATGTGGAAACTCAAAATTACAACGCATATCCACAGCAATTTATAACATCATTAGGTATTAATGCTACATTTTAATTGGAGAATATGAGAGGAATAATTAGAAAAGGAGTGATGAGTTTTGCCATTGTCATGGCATTAGGCTCATGTACTGACTTTATGGATATAGAATCTAGGACAACGATAACTGATGATGCTGTTTGGTCCAGCAAATCGGCCACTACAATGTATGTAACTGAGACATATAATAGCACATTGGACGGTCCTTTGTATTGTATGACGAAGGGTATCCGCGATTGGTGGTCTTTTGACCATGCGTGGACAGATGACATGGGAATTTCCGGATATATTTCGTTGTCAGAATTCAGTTTTACCGCAGCAACTATTCCGGAACCTTTTAAAAGCCGTTGGGACGCTTTGTATAAAAATATACGAAGAACCAATCTTGGTTTAGAAAAAATAGCTGAGTCAGAGGTCTTGACAGAGGTAGAGAAAGAACGTTTCTTGGGTGATATGTATTTCCTTCGGGCATTGAATTATTTGGAACTTTGGCGCTTTTGGGGAGGTGTTCCTTTGGTAAAGAAAGCTTTGGACAAAGAAACAGATGACATTTATTATGAAAGGAGTACATCGGAAGAAACCATGAAATTCATAATTGAGGACTTTTTAGAAGCCGCAAAGCGTTTGCCAAAACGTTCTGAACTTCCGGCAGAAGAATATGGCAGAGCGACTAAAGGGGCTGCTGTGGGATTTCAGGCTGTCACTTATTTGCACGCTGCTGGCGTAATAGACCCAAAATATTATAAGGACGCTGCAAGTACTGCTGACATATTGATTAGCGGTGAATTGCAAGGCGAATATCGTTTGTTTGGAGAGAATGAAGGCGACCCAAATGAAAAATCAACTCCTGAGAAGCTAAGTAAGAAAGCAGAGAACTTTGCAAATCTATTTTTGGAGCCTTATGAAGGCAATGAAGAAGTGATATTTGACGTTCAATATAAGAACCCGGAACGTCATCAACAAGGCTATCAAACGATCGCTGCTCCGGGTTATCCTGGTGTCGGGAGTGATTATGGGTGGGGTTATTCAAACCCGTCTCAAATGATTGTTGATGCATTCGAAATGCAGGATGGTACGCCATTTGATTGGAATGACCCTGAAAAAGCCGCTCATCCTTATGAGAACCGTGATGCCCGTTTTTATGCATCCATATTGTATGATGGAGTCGTTTGGAAAGATTCAACGCTTTCATTAAGTACAAACCGTTATGTGTGGGATGAAAATGACCGCCGGAAATGGAAAAATGTAACAGATAATTTGCCTAACGGTTTGTACAGTTCAAAGGTGGAAGCTACCAAGACGGGTTATTTTATCCGTAAACACCAAAATGAATCTGTTAGTTGTGGCACAGCTAACCGCTATTTGAATAAGGATGGCGAGGGTGGTAATTTGATTGTATTGCGCTATGCGGAGATTTTGTTGACATACGCAGAAGCGAAGAATGAAGTTTCGGGGCCGGATCAATCAGTTTATGATGCAATAAATCATATCCGTCGGCGTGCCGGGCAGCCGGAGATATCAGGATTAGGGCAAGCGGATTTGCGAGAACGTATTCGGAATGAGCGAAGGGTAGAATTGGCTTTTGAGAACAAGCGTTATTTTGATATTATGCGTTGGCGGATTGGTGATAAAGCTTTGACAGGGCCTTTCTATCGGATGGAAATAACTTATCAACGGCCTGCCGAAATGGTTCAGACATCGCCTTCTGTTCCTACATATAATCCAAAGTCTGTTTATTTCACGAGGACTTTTGACCCTCAAAAGAATTATTTGTTGCCAATACCACAGCACGCTATAAATCGTAATCCGAAGTTGGTTGGGCATCAGAATCCGGGATGGTAATAGAAGAAAAGTAAAAAAGGAAACATTATGAAAAGAATAGTTTATATTTTGTTCTCAGTGTTATTGTTAGGGATTGTTGGATGTTCAAAGATTGATTATGAAATCAGCGACGCATACGAGCAAGCTGATATTACGGGGATCACAATTTATGCAGTAAGCGACAATCCGGTGAATATCATTGAAAGTTTTGAGATAGATACGGAAAATGCCATCGTGAGGGCTTTTGTTCCAGAAGATACTGATTTGACCCATTTAAGATTGGTGCTGACTTTGTCAAGCGGTGCTACTGTATCACCTGCTTTAGGGGGATTTCGGGATCTTTCATCGCCGTTGGAGTTTGTGGTAACGTCTCCAAATGGCATTAAGCAAATTGCTTGGCAAGTGATAGTGTCTGTAACACCTGCTGTATGAATGTAAAGCGAGATATATAATAGGGTGTGGTGTGAGGCACATCCTATTATATAAAAATTATCTGTATTTGTTTTGTCAATAAGCTGTGGTATGCGTATAGGACTAATAGTAGGGCTTGTTTGTTTCTTATTTATAGCAACAATGCAGGGACAAAATTTGCGATATGTTGATGCACGGGATTTGTCCATGGTGGGAAAGGCTTGTTCATCGAAAGAGTTTTATCATCGGTTGGATACAGTTTTGTTTAAAAAATTGCCCTCTAAGGTAAAATATTTATCTACTCATTCTTGTGGTTTGGCAATAGGCTTTGTTACAAATAGCACTATCGTTGCAGTTAAATGGATCGTTAAGCCAGACAAGCCTTCCGCTAATTTGTCGGCTATAGCACAAAAAGGTTTGGATTTGTATATTAAGCACAATGGTGTATGGGAATTTGCCGGGGTTGGTATTCCAGATTTGAATGAGAACAGTTGTGAAGGATTGATTGTTCAAAATATGGATTCCCAATCAAAAGAATGCTTATTATATCTTCCTTTATTTAGCGAGGTAAAATCATTAGAGATAGGAATAGAAGAAGATTCATCCATATTTCCATTGCAGTATCCGTTTAAAAAGAAAGTGTTGATATATGGTTCGAGCATTGTGCATGGTGCCGAGGCATCAAGGCCTGGAACCACTTACGTAGCAAAGCTTTCTCGCCGTACAGGCATTGATTTTATTAATTTGGGGTTCAGCGGAAATGCCCGCATGGAAAATAGCATGGCAGATTGTTTGGCAAGTTTAAATGCCGATGCTTATGTCTTGGATTGCGTCCCGAATGTAACAGCCGGGCAAATAGCTGAACGTACCGCTTATCTTGTTAAGACAATACGTAAAGCACATCCTAAAGCTCCGATTATTGTTATGCAAAGTATAGCAATGGATATTGGCAATTTTGATGCAGAGAAAAAGAATGATTTGAGAATAAAGAATGAATTTATTCGGGCTGAAGTTGAAAAGCTTTGGCATGCAGGAATGCAAGAACTTTATTTTATTGAAGGAGAAAAGTTGATAGGGTATGATCATGAAGGAACCGGGGATGGGATACATCCGAATGATTTAGGTTTTGAACGCATGGCTGCTTGTTTAAGTTCTCAATTGCTGGATATATTGAAGTATGAGAAGTAAAAAGAATGAATTATAAAGATTAAGAGAAATGTTATGAGAAAGCGATGCTTGTTAATGTTGGTCGCCTTTTTAGCTGCTGTTCAGTTGTTTGCATATTCAGTAGATATTATGGCATTAGGGGCAAAAGGTGATGGAGTGACCGATAATACGGCTATTATACAAAAGGCCATCGATGATTGTTCCTTTAAGAAAGGGGGCGTTGTGGAAATTCCTGCAGGAAGGTTTCTAACTCGGACGCTTTTCTTGAAATCAGATGTGAATCTGCATTTGCAGTTTGGGGCGGAGTTGTTGGGAAGTACTGACCTTGAATCCTATCACGAAGTGTTTCCTGTTTTAAAGGGCAAGGAAACGCCTGCGTTGATTTTTGCCCGTAATGCCTGCAATATTGCAATTACTGGTTTGGGTACGATAAATGGACAAGGGTTTCATTCAAATTTTCAGCATGGGAATGATTCAGAAGGAGGCCCCAAGCGGCCAAAGATAATCTACTTTATAGGTTGCAAGAATGTGTGCGTGCAGGATGTGACATTGCGGAACTCGGCTTATTGGACGCAAGACTATGAGAAATGCGATGGCGTTGTGGTCAGAGGCGTGAAGGTGTATTGCCATTCGAATTGGAACAATGATGGCCTTGACATCGACAGTCGAAATGTGGTGGTTTCTGATTGTTACATAGATTGTGATGATGATGCATTGTGCTTGAAAAGTGACACAGACGTTCCTTGTGAAAATGTGGTTGTTACGAACTGCGTGTTGAAAACCAATTGCAATGCGATAAAGTTTGGAACATCCTCGTATAGTGGGTTTAAGAATGTGTCGATAACAAATTGCGTCATAGACAGGGCTTCGGAAGATAATATTCGCCAATGGTATAAAAATTATCCTTGGCTTGGGACGAGGCAAAACACAGTTGTTTCTGGGATAGCCTTGGAGTCAGTGGATGGTGGTGTCCTTGAGAATGTAATTATTTCAGATATTTCCATGAGAGGTGTGCAGACTCCTATATTTGTTCGTTTGGGGGATCGTAAAAGAACATTTACGAAACAAATAAGCCGGATTAATGATGTGATGATAAGCCGGATCATGGCACGTAGCGAAAGCAAAGTGGCGTGTTCGATAACAGGAGTGCCGGAAGGAAAAGTTCAGAATCTTACAATTAGCGATGTGACATTGATTACAGATGCTGAGGTAGATAAAAGGGAAATAAAGGAAGAAGTGCCTGAGGCTGTAAACAAATATCCGGAAAATAGAATGTTCGGCTGTATTCTTCCGGCATCGGGCTTTTATCTAAGGCACGTTGATGGCATAACTTTTTGTAACATTAAAGTGATTACGAAGAAAAGGGATGAAAGGCCAATGTTTTATTTGGATGATGTTGACGATTTTGTATGTCAAGGATGTACGTTTAATGGAGTTGAACCAGTTGTTGAAGAAAAATGAAGCGATTGATATTGTTAAGTTGGTGGATTTGCCTGTCATGGGTCTGCTGGACGCAACCGGTGCAACAAATGGTGCGTGTTTCAGTTGTTCCTGACAGTGATACATGGCTCTATGCGTTAGGTGAAGATGTGAACTTTGCAATTACTGTAACAAAAAACGGGATTCCTCTAAAAGGAGTAAGACTCAAGTATGAGCTTTCGCAGGACATGATGGAACCGTTTAAATGTGAAACGATTGTTTTGAATCAAGGAACTGTTGCCGTGAATGGTGGTTCGTTGAATACATCTGGATTTTTGCGTTGCCGTGCGTTGGCAGAGATTGGCGGAAAGTTGTATGAAGGAAGGTGTACGGTAGGTTATGAACCACAGTCTATCAAGCCTGCCACGGTTATGCCGCCTGATTTCCGCGAATTTTGGGAAAAGGCTAAATCCAAGAATGCAGAGATTCCGATGGATGCATGTTTGCGTTTATTGCCTGATAGATGCACTTCTAAAGTGGATGTTTATGAATTGAGCGTACAAAGTTTCCGGCACGGTAGCCGTATGTATGGGATACTTTGTGTCCCTAAAGGTGGAGGCAAATATCCGGCTTTATTGCGTGTGCCTGGTGCAGGGGTTCGTCCTTATGAAGGCCATATTGCTGAAGCAGAGCGTGGGTATATTAGACATGGGCATACATGGTATTCCAGTCACAATGCCTCCATTGATTTATCAGGATTTGCGGAATGGTGCTTTGGATAATTATTGGAATTTTAATTGGGATGATCCAGATGCGGTTTATTACAAACGGGTTTATATGGGATGCATCCGCATGGTTGATTATATATGCAGCATGTCTGTGTTTAATGGTGATTTAATAGTTTATGGGGGCAGCCAAGGTGGCTTGTTGTCGTTGGTGACAGCGGCATTAGATGACAGGGTAAAAGGTTGTGTCGTGTTTCATCCGGCTTTGGCTGATGTGAATGGGTATTTGCATGGCCGTGCCGGCGGATGGCCTCATTATTTCAAAGGCAAGAATGGTTTGGATAATGCAACTCGGAAAGAGGAAGAGAGCATTGCTTATTATGATGCTGTCAATTTTGCCCGGATATTGGACAAGCCTGTGTTTATGTCGTTTGGGTATAACGATATGGTGTGTCCTCCTACTACATCTTATGCTGTATATAACAGTATATGGTCGGAAAAAACTTTAGTCCCTGTCCCGGAAACTGAGCATTATGCTTATCCGGAAACATGGGAAGAAGCTTGGGATTGGGGCGAGAACCTTTTGAATGGCAAGAACAAGTAATCGTTTAATTTTAATATTGAATATCATGAAAACAAAGAATGGTTTTACGGGTTTAAAATACTGGATGTTATCCTGTTTTTTCATGGGAGGGATGTCGTCTGGTGCATGGGCTATTGATTTTGCAGGCGGAACAGGGACCGTTGAAGACCCCTATGTAATCAACACGGCGGATGAATTGAATGCTGTGAGGAATAATTTGAGTGTCCATTACCAATTGGGGGCAGATGTTGATTTGACAGACTGGATAAATGCTAACAGCCCGGATGCGGGATGGCTTCCGATTGGCACGAGTGATGCCCCGTTCATCGGCACGTTTGACGGGAATGGGCATGTCATTGAAAATATTTGGGCGGAAACAAGTGGGGCGAATGCCGGATTGTTTGGAGTCATTGGCGGAGATGTCACGATACAGAGATTGGGTGTAATTGTCGCTGATGGAAGGAAGGTTTCAGGCGGCAGCAATGTCGGCATATTGGTCGGGCTTTCTACCGGCGTGGGTGGCACAAAGAAAACTTTGATACAAGAAGTGTATGTTTCTGGCAATGTGGAATCAAAAGGCACGCTTGTCGGGGGCATTGTGGGGAGAAACAATAATCAGAATATCACTATTCTCAATTCTTATGCCAAGGGTAATGTCTATGCAACAGGAGACGGCGTGGGCGGAATTATAGGAAGTTCGTATGGACCTTGTACGGCGCTTGTTGACAGATGTTATGCATTGAATAATATTACTGTTGACGGTGGCGGATCTACAGGTGGCATCATGGGGACAGTGAGTGCGCCGGATGCTTCCGTTGAACAGATGAATGCCACCATCTCAAATTGCGTTGCCATCAATAAAAGGTTGACTGTGAGGGATGATATCCCGAACCGCATCTTTACATGGGCAAAGCAGGACAAGGTTGTGTTACAGGGTAACATGGCTTTTTCGGGCTGTTTGATCAATGAGGCTCCGTTTTCAAGTAGTGATGCGAATGGAAAAAACGGGCAGGATAAGAATGCGGATGAGTTGGCTTCCCAAGCCACTTATGCAAATTGGGATTTTGAGAATGTTTGGGCAATGGGGAATGGAGGATTCCAATTGCCGGCATTGAAGAATGTTTCGTTGGAAAAACAGCCTAAGGATGCTTACAGTTTAGATTTGGAGTCTGACAATCCTTTTGTTGACTTGGTGCCTGTGGGAGGAGAATTGAATGTGGTTGAACAATGCGGGGTGTCGAACAATGGCCGGGATGACGTGACAGATTTGATTCAGCAGGCCATCGATGCATGTTCCATGAAGCAAGCCACAGTGGTTGTTCCTGAAGGCCGTTATGCCATTCGCCCGATATTTCTGCGTTCCAACGTGACATTGAGATTGGAAGAAGGGGCGCAATTGATAGGTAGCCGCAATATAGAAGACTATCGTTCGGCTTTTCCCAACGCGGGGGCGATTGAAACCAGCGCTTTGGTATTTGGCAAAGGCATAGAAAACGTGGCGATAACAGGGAAAGGCATCATCAATGGACGTGGCGATGCTCCTGACTTTGATTTCGGCAATGGAAAGGGGGACCGCCCTAAAGTGCTTCATTTGGTGGATTGCAAGAATGTAGTTGTAGAGGATGTCACGCTGCAAAATTCGGCATTTTGGACGGCGCATTTCCTGATGTGCGATGGCGTGAAGATAAAAGGCGTGAAAATATACAGTCATACGAATTGGAATAATGACGGGATAGACATTGACTCGCGGAATGTGGAAATAGAAGATTGCGACATCGATTGCGACGATGATGGCATCTGCATGAAAAGCGACAGGGGGATTATGGTGGAGAATGTGACGGTAAAGAATTGCACGATTCGCACGAACTGCAATGCTATCAAATTGGGTACAGCAGGGAAAACTGGATTCCGTAACATCACTTACACGGACTGCGTGATAGAGAAAGCGAGCGAGGACAATTTCCGTAAGCATTACGAAAACAGCAAACTTGCATTCTGCGGCATCAACATGGAAGGACCTTCGGTCATTTCCGGGATTGCCTTGGAGTCTGTGAACGGAGGCGTGTTGGACGAAGTGAACATTTCCAACATACAGATGAAGGATGTGCATACAGCCATCTTCCTCCGTTTGGGTCAACGTGAGGGTTCTCCGCAGATGAGCGAGTTGAAAAATGTGACTATTTCCAATGTGAAGGCCACCTGTGTAAGCAAATTGGCCAGTTCCATTGTGGGTGTGCCTGATGGAATCATCGATAATGTGTTGATTAAGGATGTTGAGATTACATTGCCGGGAGGAGGAACCATCAATGATGCCAATGCGAATGTGCCTGAATTGGTTGATGCATACCCGGAGGCCAATATGTTTGGCACGCCTTTGCCAGCTTACGGGTTTTATGTCCGCCACGCCAATAACGTGAAGTTTGAGAACGTGAAGTTCAACTTGCAGGCGGCAGATGCCCGCCCGGAATACGTGTTTGACGATGTGGAAAACCACGAAGTGATTACAGGCATCGAGCAACTTGACGGTGGGGATGATTTTGAATTTGCCTTTGATGCCGATGGCGGTTTGCAGGTGTCTTCCCGTGCCGGTGGTTTTGCTCAAATCAAAGTGTTTGACATTTCCGGGAAGATGGTCGGCACGGCAAGCGTGCAAGCTTCGGAGACGGCATCAATAGGTTTGCCGGGTACGGGCATCTACATCGTTACTGTCTATACGCCGGAGGGAACCATTGCACGCAAAATTGCATGCCGATAAGCAATGGCTCTTTTGATTTTTGAAGACTTTGGGGCGTTTGCGTAGCTCTTGTAGGAGAGCTTGGCATGATGAATTTCTAGTTTACTGTGAAAAACTCGCAGTTTATGCGGGTAAAAAAGCAAAGCAGATCACTTCAAGTAAACAGGCAACATTAAATATTAAACAAACCCAATGAAAGGCAATGGGACGCATCTGCTGCCACTGCCTTTCATATACCTAATCTCATGATGACACAAAAAGAAAAAATCGGATATGGCTTGGGCGACATGTCTTCCTCGATGTTCTGGAAGATATTTTCTTATTACTTGCCATTCTTTTATTCCAATATATTCGGCCTGAGTTTGGCTGATGCGGGATTGTTGATGTTGATTACCCGTGTTTGGGATGCGTTGTTTGACCCGATGATGGGCGCGCTTGTCGACCGTACTCGTTCTCGTTGGGGAAAATATCGGCCTTATTTGTTGTGGATGGCAGTGCCTTTTGCCGTTTCCGGCATTTTGCTTTTCACGATTCCGAGCTTTGGATATCCGGGCAAGTTGGCATGGGCGTATGCCACTTATATTTTGATGATGACGGTTTACACGAGCATCAATGTGCCTTATGGTGCCATGTTGGGGGTGATGACGGATGATTCGAATGCAAAGACGGTGTTTTCTTCTTATCGCATGTTTTTTGCTTATGGTGGAAGTTTTATTGCATTAGGGGCTTGGGAGCCTTTGTGCCGCTTCTTCCAGTCAACGGGATGCACAGTGGCAGCCAGTTGGCAATATGCAATGATTGTCATTGCGGTTGTTTGCCTGATAGGCTTTTTTGCTTGTTTTGGCATGACTCGCGAGCGTGTGAGAACGGTTTCAAGCAAGTCTGTTTTTAAAGATGTGAAGTCGCTTTTGGCCAATTCTCCTTGGTGGATATTGAATGTGATGGCCATGGGTTCTAACCTTTTCAACACGGTGCGTGGCGCAACGGCCACATATTATTTCAAAGATTATGTCAGTACGGATGCTTTTTGGGATTTCGGTGCATTTAGTTTGATGCTTTATGCCGGGCTTTTCTTGATGATAGGGGAAATATGCAATATGGCAGGGGTTGTTTTGGCAGTTCCTTTCTCAGCAAAAGTAGGAAAGAAACCGGCTTATTGCTTGTCCTTGGTAGGGCTGGTTCTGTTCAGCGTCCTGTTCTTTTTTATGCCTAACACGGTGGTTGGTTGGTGGTGGATGATGCTGTTGCAAATATTGATTTCTGTTTGCACCGGGATTATATCCCCATTGATATGGAGCATGTATGCCGATGTGGCCGATTATGCGGAACATAAGGATGGAACGTCCTCCACAGGTTTGATATTCTCTTCCGGTTCCATGGCGCAGAAGTTTGGCAGTGCATTTGCCGGTTGGGCGGTGATGGTGTTGTTGGCTTTCTTTGGATACAATACGGCTGAGGATGCAATGCAAACCCCCGAAGCGGTCAATGGTTTGAAGTATCTGATGAGTTTTATTCCGGCGGGCATTGCTTTGCTTTCCATTTTTGTTGTGTGGTTGTATCCGTTGAACCGTTCACGGATGCATGCGATAAATTTAGAATTAGCGGAACGCAGAAAAGGAGTAAGATAATGAAAGATGTTGTATTGGCAATGAGAGAAGAAATGCAGCATGAACTTGTTTGCGGCATTCTTCCGTTTTGGATGGACAAGATGGTCGATGAAGTGAATGGCGGCTTTTACGGCCGCATGACCGGGAAAGATGAACTGGTGTGTGGCGCAGAAAAGGGAGCTATCCTTAATGCGCGCATTTTGTGGACATTCTCGGCTGCTTATCGTCTGTTGAAGGAACCGGAATATTTGGAAATGGCTGCCCGTGCCAAAGATTATATGATTGCTCATTTCTATGACCACGAATTTGGGGGCATTTATTGGTCTTTGGACAGCCAAGGCAAGCCTTTGGACATGAAAAAGCAGATTTATGCATTGGGCTTTGCCATCTATGGCTTGAGCGAATATTATCGTGCAACGGGCGATAGCGAGGCTTTGGATTATGCAGTCCGCCTGTTTGATAGCATCGAGGCGCATAGCTTTGATTCGGAAAAGAATGGCTATTGTGAGGCTTTGACCCGTGAATGGGGCGAAATAGCAGACATGCGTTTGAGCGAGAAAGATGCCAACGAACGCAAGACCATGAACACGCATTTGCACATCTTGGAAGCATATGCCAACTTATACCGGGTGTGGAAAGACAAACGTTTGGAGAAGCAGTTGTGCAATCTGGTTCATTTGTTTGTTACGAAAATATTGGATGCGCATAGCGGGCATTTGGATTTGTTTTTTGATGATGATTGGAACAGCAAATATCAGATTGTTTCCTATGGGCATGACATTGAGGCATCGTGGCTCATTCATGAAGCTGCCCTTGTCTTGGGCGGCAAGGAGGTATTAGAGAATGTGGAGCCGGTGGTGAGGCATATTGCGTCAGCCGCAGATGAAGGCTTGATGCCTGATGGCTCGATGGCTTATGAGACTTTCTTGAATGACAAGAGAACGGACTTGGAACGCCATTGGTGGGTGCAGGCCGAGAATGTGGTCGGGCATCTTAATTTGTACCAACATTTTGATGATGAAGAGGCTTTGCAGAAAGCAGTTCGTTGCTGGAACTTCATCAAGCAGCATTTGATAGACCTCTTGCATGGTGAATGGCATTGGAGCATATTGCCTGATGGAGCAATTAATACGGTTGACGACAAAGCTGGCTTTTGGAAATGCCCATATCATAATGGCCGCATGTGCATGGAAGTTATGGAAAGGTTCACTGAGTAAATTAATAATAATTGTTCATATAAATCTATTAACATGAGAAAACTGGTTTTATTATTCAGCATTTTTGTTTTAGGCCAATTGGCGCATGCGGATGATGCGGGAAGATTGAAAGTCAATCTCAATGCCGATTGGAAATTTGCAAAAGGCATATTGACGAACGATCCTGCTTTGACAAATTATGCAGATGGCAGTTGGGAAATTGTGGATATTCCCCATTGTTGGAACTCTACAGATGCGCAAGATGGAGGAAATAACTATTCACGCACAATTGGCTGGTACAGGAAGAATATTTCATGGGATGCTTCTTATGAGGGCAAGAATTTGTATATCGAGTTTTTGGGCGCGTGCTTGCAGGCGGAATGTTTTGTGAATGGCGAATCAGTGGGCATTCATAAGGGAGGTTATACAGCTTTTCGCTTTGACATTACTTCAAAGATGAAGCAGGGGGACAATGTGATTGCCGTGAAAGTAGACAACCGGCAGTCGGAAGAAATTGCGCCTCTTGGAGGGGACTTTTCAGTTTTAGGAGGCATATACAGGAATGTGTCCCTGATTGTGGCCAATCCTGTGCATGTGGATTTGATGGACAATGGGGCTTCCGGCCTTTATTTGACTCCTACGGATGTGGGCAAGGAGAATGCGAACTTGGAGATACGCTCCAATATTGTGAACAATTCGCCAGAGCCGAAGTCGGTAACGGTTTATGGAATTATCCGTAATCCGGACACTTTTGAGGCAATACCGAATGTGCCTAATCCGAATTTTAACGCCGATGCAATGTGTCCAGGCGGAAATCCAATCCAAACTGTAAGCAAAGAAATTGTGATAGGAGCCGGTGAATCATATTCGTTTAAAGAAAGCATAGCGGTTACGAATCCGCATTTGTGGAACGGCAAGAAAGACCCTTATCGTTATATCGTTGATTTGAAAATCTATGAAGGTGATAATTTGATTGATTCTGTGTCTGATTATGTTGGGTTCAGATATTATTCAGTCACCAAAGAAGGCTTCTTCTTGAATGGGGAACTGTATCCGTTGCGGGGTGTAGGGAAGCATCAGGATCAATACGACAAAGGGTATGCTGTCACGCATGAGGACATGAATAATGATTTTTGCATCATCTATGAGATGGGTGCAAATGCAATCCGTCTTGCGCATTATCCTCACGATCCTTATATGTACGAACTGTGTGATCGCTATGGTTTGGCTGTTTGGACAGAGATACCATTGGTGGATCGTCCGGGGGTGGCTGAAACTTTCAATGAAGTAACAAAAGGCCAATTGAAGGAATTAATACGTCAACGTTATAATAACCCGTCCGTTTTCTTTTGGGGGTTGCAGAATGAGATCCGGGAACAGCACGATGAGCAGATGAGAACGTTGATGAAAGAACTGGATGATTTGGCGCAGCAAGAAGACCCGTCCCGCTTGACTGTCCAGGCAACAAACCATAACACGGCACGCAATTGGGATTCGGATGTTTTTGCCTGGAATTATTATCCGGGATGGTATGTGCAGAATCCTTTGTTCAGCACTAAATTAGATAGTTTTAAAGATGAGGCGCGTCCCACGGCACTTTCAGAATATGGGGCAGGCGGGAGCATTTATCATCATGAAATTAATCCGGCAAAGCCTGTGACCAATGGAGGGAAATTCCATCCAGAGGAATACCAGAACAAGGTGCATGAACAGGCCATCATTGACATTTCGACTCGCGATTTCGTATGGGGTACTTTCTTGTGGAACATATTTGATTTTGCTTCCGATGGACGGAACGAGGGCGACCAGCCTGGAACAAATGACAAAGGGTTGGTGACTTATGACCGTAAGATTAAAAAAGATAGTTATTATGTGTACAAAGCGAATTGGAGTAATGATCCTTTTGTGTATATAACAAGCCGGAGATATACGGAGCGTGAAGAACTGGTAACGCCCGTTACTGTTTATTCCAACTGCGAATCCGTTGAATTATTCATTAACGGAGTGTCCCAAGGAAAGAAAATGGCAGAAGATGTCCAATGCGGAATATTCAAATGGGATAATATGAATCTGCAATTCGGCATTGATAATAAGGTGAAAGTTGTGGGCATGAAGGACGGGAAAGAATATTCGGACGAAGTGTCGTGGAAGAAAAGAACAGGAACCACAACGGAACTCCAATCTGATGAATTAATTATAGATACAGAAAACAAGCGGATTATTCTTAAAGAAGATATTCCGGTGCAAGAGATTGGCGAATATTTGCAAGGAGTGGATGGGGCAACATTCGTCATTGTTGAATCAGATGGTGAGACCATTGTGGCAGACGGATTCATAACTGTTGGGATGAAAGTCATTGTAACTTCAGAGGATAAGCAGAACACGGCAGTATATGAGTTCGTTCCCGGGCATATTGCTTTAAACAAGTTTGTCTCCACCGATTCGGAGCAGGTTAATGAGAATAATTTGGCGCGTTATGCTGTCGATGGACGTTATTCAACGCGATGGGCTGCGAAAGACGCGAAACCGCATTGGATTGAAATAGATTTAGGGAAAGAGTATTTCCTGAATAAGGCAACGGTTATTTGGTATAATCCCAATGGAACGAGAACTTATCAATATTATATTCAGTCAACGAATGACAAGAATGAATACGTTACATTGGTTGACCGTTCTGCAAATAATTTGTCAGATGCAGTGTCCGACGATTTGGAGGGAAAGAGCAGATATGTAAAAATCGATGTCTTGGGTGGTAATGGTTCTACGGCATACCCTTCGTTGTATGAAGTTGAGATTTACGGATGGATGATTGGGTCGGATGAATATGTGATTGATTTCGATGAAAACGAGATACAGATACCGAACACGGAGGAGAATGTGCAAAACCTTACAACGGATAAATTTTTGGGAAATATATCGTTTGACGGCAATTTGTCGTATGCCCTCAATAGCATGTCGTATTTCATTCAAGAAAATGATGAACTTGTCATCACGGATTATTTAGGGAAAGAGACCAAGTTTAAATGCGTGTTTGTGGACGATTTGACTTCCGTAGATGCGCTGGAGCGAAAGATGCCTTTTAGAGTCACGAGCCGGGAGCATGAATTGCACATTGAAATAATGGATTGTACAGAACCTTTAAAATTGGAAATCTCAGATTTGTTGGGTCGTGTCCTTGTGTCGGAACAAGTTGCAGGCAAAAACTATACATGCCGCTTGGACAGCGGGCTTTATGTGGTCTGTTTGTCAGGAGGTCATTTGAAGAATGAAGCTATTAAATGTTTAATCAAATAATGTTTTAAACCATGAAGAACTATTTATTTTTATTGGCATTCCTTTTTGTGAGTGCAACTGTTTTTGCCGTTCCTCAAGGAGATGGCAGTGTTGATAATCCTTATTTGGTGACGGATGCTTCAGAACTGAATGAAATCCGTAATCATCCCGATGCGCATTACCGTTTGATGAATGACATCGATTTGGGGGACTGGCTTGCAGAGAACTCTCCCGAAGAAGGTTGGGAACCCATCAATGGCTTCACGGGTTCTTTGGACGGCAACGGTTTTGCCGTTTCAGGTTTCTGGATTAACCGTCCTTCCACCGACAAGGTGGGTTTGTTCGGCAGCATCTCTGGCGGCACAATCAAGCGTTTGGGCTTGTTGATGGCAGACGGGAAAGGCGTTGTCGGCAACAACAACGTCGGTGCTTTTGTAGGGCACACTCCTTATTCCACATCGGCCATCACCATTGAAGAATGCTTTGTTTCGGGCGGTACGGTGGAAGCCAAAGGTTCTGCGGCAGGCGGCATCTTGGGATATACATCCACGAACAGCGTGGCTTTCAACATTGTGAACTGTTATGTGTCAGGCACGACGGTGATTGGTGCGGATGGAGCAGGGGGCATTGTCGGCACGGCCTATCGTAGCATTGATGTGGAGAACTGTTACAGTACAGGCATTGTGAAGTCGGCAAACAACGACAAGTCGGCAGGCGGCATTGTGGGAGGCACGAATGATCAAAGCAACGTATACACGGTAAAAAACTGTATTGCTTTGAGTGCAGAAATTCAGTCTGCAAAATCAGCAGGCCGTATTGTGGGTTGGATAAAGAACGCCGACAAAACAGTGCTTTCCAATAATTATGCATTTGCTGGGACATTGGTGGATGGTGCGACGGTATCAGGCACGGCAACAGACAACAACGGTCTGGACAAGACCAAAGAAGAAGTGAATGAACAGGCAACCTATGAATCTTTGGGTTGGGCTTTTGGCGACGAAGGCATTTGGGTGATGGGCAATGGCGAATATGCTTTGCCGGTATTGAAGAATATTTCTATGGATAAGCAACCAACTGTAATGCCGGAATATTTGGAAGTGGAGAAAGAACCGGGCAGTGTGGGTAATCCTTATTTAGTGATAACTGCTTCTGAATTGAATGATATTCGCAATAATCCTGCTGCGCATTACCGTTTGATGAATGACATTGATTTGGCTGATTGGCTTGCTGAAAACTCGCCAGAAGAAGGTTGGGAACCGATTAATGATTTCACAGGTTCTTTGGACGGCAATGGTTTTGTTATTTCGGGCATTTGGATTAACCGTCCTTCTACGGACAAAGTGGGTCTGTTTGGCAGTATTTCCGGTGGTGTCATTAAACGGTTGGGCTTATTGATAGCAGAAGGGAAAAACATAGTGGGCAACAATTATGTTGGTGGCATTGCAGGCCATACGCCTTATACGACATCGGCTATTTCCATTGAAGAATGTTTCGTGGCTGGTGGAACGATTGAAGCAAAAGCTACTGCCGCAGGTGCGATATTGGCATATACCTCAACAAATAGCGTGACGGTGAATATTCGTAATTGTTATGTGGCAGGCACAACGGTGATAGGCGCGGATGGTGCAGGCGGTGTGACAGGTACTGCTTATCGGAGCATAAATATCGAAAATTGTTATGCTACCGGCATCGTGAAATCCACGAATAATGATAAGTCGGCAGGAGGAATTATTGGCGGCGTGAATGATCAGGGAAAAGAATATATCGTGAAGAACTGTATTGCTTTGAATCCTGCGATTCAGTCAGCAAAGTCGGCAGGTCGTATTGTCGGTTGGGTGAAAACAGCAGACAAGACTACACTTTCCAACAATTATGCTTTTGCAGGAATGCTAGTGGATGGTGCAACTGTATCCGGCTCTGCAACAGATAATAATGGGTTAGACAAAAATGAAGAAGAAGTAGCTGATGCGGCAACGTATGTTTCTTTAGGTTGGAATTTTGAAGATGAAGGCATTTGGGTGATGGGCAATGGCGAATATGCTTTGCCGGTATTGAAGAATATTTCTATGGATAAGCAACCAACTGTAATGCCGGAACATTTGCAAGAACCTTCTGTGCAAATTGCGGAAGAAGTAGCATCTGCTTTGCTTGTGTATCCTACCGTGACGGATGGCATGGTGTTTATTGCCAATAAGCCATCTTCTTCAAAGGCTTTTGTTTATGATTTGTCCGGGAACATAATGATGCAGTCTGAAACGTCAACTTTGAACCTTTCTTCTTTGGCGGATGGCATTTATTTGGTAAAAGTGGATGGCAAGGTTGTTAAAGTGCAAAAGAGATAAGTTGTAGTTTATTATGAAGTTCATTTTAGGGAGAACAGTACATGGTTTGATTGTTCTGCCTGAAATGGACTTCTTTTGTTAAAAGCAGGAATATTATGAAGACAACAATGTTGACATTGCTTTTGGTTTGTGTTACGGCCTTGAACGTAAGTGCAATGGGAACCGTCCAAAAGTCAGGAACGTTGGAGAATGAAGGTGATAATCAACCCGTATTGACCAAATTGGATGTTGCCACGCAGATGAAAAAGGTGAACGACTATTACATGGCGAGGCATCAAAGTCCTGGAAACAGTTGGGTCACTTCCGCTTATTTTGTGGGTTGCATGAAGTTTTATAATCTATATCCGGAACAGCGAGTACTGGATTACATGAACGCTTGGGCTGAAAAGCATAAATGGAGTTTGGGAACGAATGCTGACAAGCATGGTGCTGATGGGCAAGTCTGCGGGCAGACTTATATTGACCTTTATGTGTTGGACGGGAAACAAGATGACAATAAAATCAATGCAATAAAATCATGTATGGATGATTTGGTCGCTCATCCTTCAGAGTCGATGGATGATTGGTGGTGGGCAGATTCCTATTTTATGGCTATGCCCATTTTTGCCAAGCTGGGTGCTTTGTATGATGACGATGCTTATTTCAAGCAGATGCATGACATGCAGGAATATTCCATGAACCGTTGGAAGCTGTATAGTGAAACAGACCATTTCTGGTATCGTGACAGTACTCAAGTATTTGGGAAAGCAGAAAGCCCTAACGGCAAGCCTGTTTATTGGTCGAGGGCAAACGGATGGGCTATCGCTGCATTTGCATTGGCGATGGATTATTTGCCGGATGACAGCCCTTATCGTGTGAAATACGTTCAATTAATGCAAGAAATGGCCGAATCATTGCGTAATGTGCAGCGTGAAGATGGATTCTGGAACAGAAACTTGGGTGACGACCAACATCTTCCGGGGCCGGAAACAAGCGGCACGGCATTGTTTGCTTATGGCATAGCATGGGGGATTAATCATGGTATATTGGATGGAGCAACTTATCGCCCGGTTGTGGAGAAAGCGTGGAATGGCTTGGTGGATATTGCAGTTCGGGAAGATGGCTTGTTGGGTTATGTCCAAGGACCGGGTTTCAAGCCTGAATCGAATTATCCATTGGATGAAAACACTTCTTATGACTATGGGGTTGGTGCTTTTTTGTTAGCAGGGAGTGAGGTGATTGAAATAGCAGAAGGAGATATGCCTGAGTTAGGTGATTTGCCTGAACGGTTCGATGAAGAAGAAATCAATATGGAGGTGACTGCCAGTGCATCGGAAAATTCATCTCGGACTCCGGATAAAACATTGGACCGTGATTTCTCAACTCGTTGGTCTGCCGAAGGAGAACAATGGATTAAATACGATTTGTTGGAATCTAAAATAGTGAGTGCTGTGGAATTGGCTTTTTGGGACGGCCATAAAAGGAAGTTTTATTTTTCGATAGAATTGTCTGAAGATGATGAGAACTGGCAGGAAGTATTTGATGGTGAATCGAGCGGGACGGTGGATAATGATTGGGAGAAGTTTTCTTTTGCTCCTTCTAAGGCACGCTATGTGAAAATCAATGGGCGCGGCAATAGCAGCAACCGCTGGAACAGTATCTTGGAGACGAGGATTCATGCCGAGAAAATACCTCCTTTAGGCAGTGTAGACAATCCTTATTTAGTGACGGATGCTTCAGAACTGAATGAAATCCGTAATCATCCCGATGCGCATTACCGTTTGATGAATGACATCGATTTGGAGGATTGGCTTGCAGAGAATTCTCCCGAAGAAGGTTGGGAACCCATCAATGGTTTCACGGGTTCTTTGGACGGCAACGGTTTTGCCGTTTCAGGTTTCTGGATTAACCGTCCTTCCACCGACAAGGTGGGTTTGTTCGGCAGCATATCCGGCGGCACCATCAAGTGTTTGGGCTTGTTGATAGCAGAAGGTAAAGGGGTTGTCGGCAACAACAACGTCGGTGCTTTTGTAGGGCACACTCCTTATTCCACATCGGCCATCACCATTGAAGAATGCTTTGTTTCGGGCGGCACGGTGGAAGCCAAAGGTTCTGCGGCAGGCGGCATCTTGGGATATACTTCCACGAACAGCGTGGCTTTCAACATTGTGAACTGTTATGTTTCAGGCACGACGGTGATTGGTGCGGATGGAGCAGGCGGCATTGTCGGCACGGCCTACCGTAGCATTGATGTGGAGAACTGTTACAGTACAGGTATCGTGAAATCAGCGAACAATAACAAGTCAGCGGGCGGTATTGCGGGCGGAACAAATGCTTTGAGCGATTCTTATGTGATACAGAATTGTGTTGCATTAAATTCAGAAATTCAGTCTGCGAAGTCAGCAGGCCGTATTGTGGGTTGGATGAAAAGCGAGGAGAAAGCAAAACTTTCCAATAACTATGCATTTGCCGGGACATTGGTGGATGGTGCAACGTTGTCAGGCACGGCAACAGACAACAATGGCCTGGACAAGACCAAAGAAGAAGTGAATGCGCAGGCAACTTATGAATCTTTGGGTTGGACTTTTGGCGACGAAGGCATTTGGGTGATGGGCAATGGCGAGTATGCTTTGCCGGTATTGAAGAATGTTTCTATGGGGAAACAGCCGATTGTGATGCCGGAACATTTGGATGTGAAGGATTCTTCGATGAATACTTTAGAAAGTTCTTTGTTGGTTTATCCGACAGTGACCGATAATAGAATATTCATTTGCAATAAACCGTTGCATTCAAAGGTGTTTGTGTATAGCTTGTCGGGATGTTTGGTGATGCAATCCGAGGCATCGGTCCTGAACCTTTCTTCTTTGCCTGAAGGCGTTTATTTGATAAAGGTAAACGATGAGATTGTAAAGATACAGAAGCAATAAATCCTTTAAACTTATTGGGCATGAGAAATTTGGGCAGATGGATGGCATTGGCGGTTGTTTTCTTGCATTGTTCGGCAGGAATAGCCATAGAACTCCAAGATAGCGATATAGGAATTGTTGCAAGCAGGTTGATCGCCCATCAACATCGATTGTATGGCACTGTGAACCCGTCTAACTTGATGGACGCGATGCTTGATGATGGCAGTTGGGAAAATATTGATTATAGCGACAGGCATTCTGTGGACACGGATGGGTGGCAGCCTCATATCCATTTCAGCAATGTGGCGCAGATGGCTGTAGCTTACAGCATGCCGGGCAATGCCTGTTACAAGGATCCTTCTTTGTTGGATAAAATACAAAAGTCTCTGGAGTTTATCCATGTTTGGATTGGCGACCCGTTGGTGTATTCAGACAAGAAGCATCCTAATCGCCGGGATTTGGATAATTGGTGGTGGACACAATTGGGGGACGCGCAAAAAATGATGGTGGCATTGTTGCTTGTCAAAGATGATTTGCCTTCAAGTGATATCAGACGTTATTCAACCTTTTTGATAGACAGGACCAGCGACCCCAGCTATTTAGGAATGAATTTGGCTTCAGCAGCTGAAATCACTTTATATAAAGGTTGTATTGAGAATGATGCGCAACTGGTGCATAAAGGTTTCTCAGCCTATGCGTCTATTCTGGAATTGGTTGACACGAAATTCCCAATCAAGGCGGAAGAAAGAACCGGAGAAGGTTTCCAATATGATTATAGTTTCCATCAGCATCGCAGGCAACTTCAAAGCGGCAGTTACGGCTTTGATTTGATTCCGGCTCTGACGAACAGCATGTTGTTTGCGCAAGGGACTTCTTTTGATGCTGCGTTTACAACAGAAAATCGTTCTGTGTTTTCTAAAGGAATACAGGAGGGGCATTTGCTTTTGAGTTATCGTGGCACAATGGATTTTGGCTGCAAAGGGCGTTCCATGGTGAAGAAGGGTTTTGATGAAACGCTTGTTGGGAAGATTAAAAAGGTTGACCCTCAGCATGCCGATATTTATGAAAAGTGGGAAAAACATGTGGCTCATGGCGGTGATTTCCCTATAACCGGCAATAAATATTTCTGGGATTCCAATATAATGACCCATCATGGGAAGCGTTATTATATGTCGGCCAAAATTCAATCTGTGCGCAATGTCGGGACAGAGTCCATCAACCAGGAAAACCAAAGAGGCCGCAATCTTCCGAAAGGCGCCACCAACATTTTGGTCACGGGTGATGAATATGATGGGATCTATCCTGTGTGGGACTGGACACGCATCCCCGGAACAACAGCCATTATGGATGCATCGGGAGCGTATTTGCCCGATGGTTATTTGTATGCATTGAATGAATTTGGGGGAGGAGTGACGGATGGCGTGTCAGGAGTTATTGCATACGAGGACAGCAAAGATGAGGCGAAATACAACGACCATTTGACGGCCAAGAAAGCTTATTTCTTCATGGATGATTTCATGCTTTGCCTTGGAACAGCCATCAAAGATGATAGTTCATTCCCGGTGGCCACTTCTGTGAACCAATGTTTGCAAAACGGTCCTGTTTATTATGGAGACGAGAGAGGTGAAAATGTCTTGGATGTTTCTACGACAACCGGTGACGTTCATTGGGTGCATCATGGAGAGGTAGGCTACCTTTTCCCTTCATCTTCGGAAATAACCATTCAGGGAAGGAAGCAAACCGGGTCATGGAAAAGCATAAACGGCACGCAAAGCGGTGAACCCGTTGAGAAAGATGTTTTCAGTTTATGGATTAATCATGGGGTAAATCCTGATGATGCTTGCTATCAGTACGCAGTGTTGCCCAACAAAACGCGGGAGGAAACGGCTGCGTTAGCGAAAGATTTTCCTTTCTCCGTTGTTCGCAATGACAGCATTGCCCAGATTGTTTATAGCAAAACGTTGGAGCAATACGGCATCGTGTGCTACGAAGCTGGAATGATAGAACTGCCGGATGGCTTGATGATAGAAGTGGACAGGCCCGTTATATGCTTGTTGGAAGTGTCAGGAAAGAAGTATGATTTTGCGGTGGCCGACCCATTGTATGATGATGATGGCGAGGATGCTGTGTTGAATATTTCTGTATCAGAAAAGACGGAAAAAGGAGAGGTGAAGGAGATAGCCAAGTTGCAAGTTGATATGCCTCAAGGGCAGTATTTGGGAAGTTCTGTTGCGGTGGATTGCGCGGCTGGTGTCGTGGTGCGATGAACCTCCAAACATTTCTTAATTTCTCTGCAATGTTCAGGCTGTTTCTGAGAATATGCTAAATTTGTGGTTGGAAACGAGTTTAAATGCAGAGCCGTATGAACAGCCATATCATCCGCGAGATTACGCCGTTGTCGGACAGCGATTGTTTTTACATTGCCGACAGGAGAAAGAAGGAGTTCACTTACCCCATACACCGCCACCGCGAGTTTGAACTGAACTTCACGGAAAATTCCAAAGGCGTGCGCCGGATTGTGGGCGACTCGATTGAGATTATCGGGGACTATGATTTGGTGCTGATCACGAGCAAGGACTTGGAGCATGTGTGGGAGCAACACGAATGCACCTCGACGGAGATACGCGAAATCACCATACAGTTCTCGCCGGAATTGTTCTTCAACAACCTTCTGAACAAGAACCAGTTCACTTCGGTCAACCGCATGCTGAAGGATGCGGAGAAGGGCATTTCGTTTCCCCTCTCCGCCATCATGCGGGTGTATTCGTTGCTCGACAAGCTGTCATCGGAAGCCGACGGCTTTTATGCGGTGGTCAAGTTCCTGACCATCCTGTATGAACTGTCCAAATGCCCTTACGTGATGTTGTCGAGTTCGGCCTTTGCGCGTGTGGAACCGGCGTTCGACGACAAGCGCATCACGAAGGTGCAGGAATACATTGCCGACCATTTCCGTGAGCCGATTTCGTTGCCTCAGTTGGCTGATTTGGTCAACATGACGCCGGTGTCCTTCAGCCGTTTTTTCAAGCTATGCACGGGAAAGAACATATCCAACTACATCATCGACGTGCGCATCGGGGCGGTGGCCCGTTTGCTGGTGGACACTTCGATGTCTATCTCCGAGATATGCTACGATTGCGGGTTCAACAACCTGTCGAACTTCAACCGCATTTTCCTGAAGAAAAAAGGCTGTTCGCCCAAGGTGTTCCGCGAGAACTATTGCAAGAAGCGGGTGTTGGTGTAGGCCGTTGGGCGGCATGCGCTGCCTTGCTTCCGCAAAATCCTCCTAACGTTTCGCCCCAAACCTTGGAACGTTTTGCTTGAAACCTTGGGACGTTTTCACGAAATGTTGCTGAACAATCGGGCGATTGTTCTACGAACTTTTCCAAAATGTTCTGTGAACTTTTCCGGGAAGCTCCCGGCGGCTTTCCTGCGCCGCATGGCATGCACCCGTTTCCCTTGCGGCGGGTGCGGGGCAGGCGGATGGGGCGTGTCCTCCGCTTCTTCGGGGAGGGCAGGGGAGGGAAAGCCGTTCCTTCCGTGCGGGGGAAAAGAAAACCGCCCCGGCATTCCTGCATCGGGGCGGTTGGGCGCTGCCGTTGAAGGCAGCTTTTGAAAATGAGAAATTTATCGTATCAATCCAAGTTTCGTTTCCTTGCAGAAGCGGATGATGTTTTCTATTTCCTCGCTCATCGGCACTTGGTCGCGCACTTTGTCCACGGCATCGTCCAAGTTGATGGTGTTGCCTTGGAAGATGAGGCGGTAGGCATTGGTGATGTGGCGCAATATCCTTTCGCTTACCCCGAAGTGCGTCAGCACGATTTTGTTCACGCCGTGGTACACCGTGGGGTTTTGCGCGGCGATGATGTAGGGAGGCACATCTTTGTTGAAGCTGCATCCTCCTTGCACGAAGGCCCATTGCCCCACGCGGGTGTGCGGCTGCATCAGCACGCAGGAGCAGAGGACAGCGTGGTCTTCGATGACCGTGTCGCCTGAAACCTGCGAACCGTTGCCCACCACGATGTGGTTTCCAACGTGCGCGTCGTGCGACAGGCGGGCTGCCTGCATGATGAAGTTGTTGTCGCCCACGCGGGTTTCCCCGCCGGCGTGCGTGGCACGGATGATGACGGCATATTCGCGCACCGTGTTGTTGTTGCCGATGCGCGCGATGGTTTCCTCTCCCCGGAAGTTGAAATCCTGCGGCACTGCGCTGATGACCGCTCCTTGGTAGAAGGTGTTCCCGTTGCCGATACGCGCACCGCTGAGGATGCTCACGTAGGGCATAATCACATTGTCGTCGCCGATTTCCACATTCTTGTCGATGTAGGCGAACGGATGGATGGTCACGTTTTTCCCAATCTTTGCGCTGGGATCGACGTATGCTAATGGACTAATCATATTATTAAATTTTAAAGGTTGATTCAATCTCTGCCGCCGCCCAATGCTTCATACAGGTTGATGACGGCCTGCATGCGCTGGAACGTGTCGGACACTTCGTTCAGTTGTGCGCTGAGCAACGACTGCTGTGCTGTCAGTATTTCCAAGTAAGTGGACTGCCCTGACTGGAACAAGCTCTGCGTGTACTCTACGGCTTTGTTCAACTCCATCACCTGTGCCTGGTCTTGTTCAATCTTCTTGCTGGCCGTTTCGTAGAGGAACAGGGCGTTGCTCACTTCCTGTCCGGCGTTCAAGATGGCCTGTTGGTAATTCATTTTGGCGATTTCCTCCTCTTTCTTCGATACTTTGAGGTTGGCAATCAGCTTCCCTTGGTTGAAGATGGGCTGCGCAAGCGAGCCTAATGCCTGCAAAAGCAGTTGTCCGGGGTTAGCCACCGACATGCCCGACCCGTTTGTCCATCCCACAGTCCCGCCAATGGAGAGCGAAGGATAGAAAGCAGAGCGTGCCTGGTTGGTGGTGTAATAGGCGCTTGCCAAAGTCATTTCCGCCATCTTCACGTCAGGACGGTTGGAAAGCAACTGCAAGGGGATGCCGGCCTCCAGGTTGTTTGGCATCACTTGTTCTTCCAAAGTGCTGCGTTCGATGCGTTGCGGGGCCTGTGCCAGCATGACCGACATGGCATTCTCCGTTTCGCGTACCTGCCGGCGAAGGTCAGCCAGCGACGCTTCCACCTGATGATAAGTGGCTTTCGACTGCACCACTGCGGCCTCTGTTGTCATGCCGGCTTCCTTCATGGCCTCCATCGTGCGCACGTTTTCTTTCCAGATGTCGCATGTTTGCTCGGTGATGGACACCTGTTTGTCCAGCATCAGCAGGGTGTAGTACGTGTTGGCAATGTTGGCAATCAGTTGCGAGCGCACGGCTTGTTCGTAGGCTTCGCTCTGCAGGAGGGCGGCTTTCGCCCCGCGCTTCGCGTTCAGCACCTTGCCGAACAGGTCGATTTCCCAGCTGGCCGACAGCGGCAGGCTGTAGGCTTTGGCATTGGGCGAATGGTCCATCGTGGTGATGGTGCCTTGCGGCGCGAGGTTGATGGACGGCAGATAGGAGAGTTTGGCCGAAGTCAGCATCACTTTGGCTTCTTCCACGCGGAGAATGGCCGTCTGCATGTCCACGTTTTTCTCCAACCCTTGTTCAATCAGGGCTTGGAGTTGGGCATCGCGGAACAGTTCTTTCCAAGGGAGGTTCCCCATGTTGGCCGTGTCCGATGCCAAGGTATCGGTCTCCGACACCGGGTCGCGGTAAAGGCCCGAAGCATCGATGTCTTCCGGGCGGTCGTAGGCTTTATAGATGTGGCAGCTGCTCAGGAGAGCAGTTGCGCACATCATATATATTATTTGTCTTTTCATAAAAATACTTCAATCTAAATTATTTGGCATATTGCTCGATTTCTGTTTTCACATCGCTGTTGTCCAAGTCTTCCCATTCGATGGGTTTCACCTTTTCTTGCAGGTACTGGAACACTACGAACAGTGCCGGCACCACGAAGATTTGCAGGATCATGCCGATGAACATGCCGCCGATGGCCGATGTTCCCAAGGTGCGGTAGCCATGTGCGCCCGCGCCGCTGGCGAACATCAGCGGGAGCAAGCCGATGACCATGGCCAAAGATGTCATCAAGATAGGACGCAGACGGGCAGCGGCGCCGAGGACGGCTGCCCAAGTGATGCTCATTCCCATCCTGCGGCGGTCCAATGCGAACTCTACAATCAGGATGGCATTCTTGGCCAACAAGCCCATCAACATGATCAAGGCAATCTGCATGTAGATGTCGTTCGACATGGTGCCGATAATCATTTGCAAGGCCGGAACGCTGCCGATGGCGCTGGCAATGTTGACAAAGATGAAGCTGCCCATCAATCCGAACGGGATGGAAAGCAACACGGCCAGCGGAAGGATGTAGCTTTCATACTGTGCGCTCAGCAACAGGTAAACGAACACGAAGCAAAGCACGAAAATCATGCCGGTGCTGCTGCCGCTCGTTTCGGCTTCTTCGCGCGCCATGCCGCCCAGTTCGTAGGCGAATCCTTCGGGAAGGTTCTGCTCTGCCACCTCGGCAATGGCCTGCAGTGCTTGGCCGGAAGTGTAGCCCGTGGCGGGCGCCACCATCACTTTCATGGAAGTGTAGAGGTTGAAACGGCTGATGACATCCGGGCCATACACCTTCGTCAGCTTGATGAACTGGCTGATGGGCGCCATTTCGCCGCTGGCATTGCGCACCTTGACGCTGTTCAGCGATTCCAGGTTCTTCGTGGCTTCGTGTTCCGCCTGAATCATCACGCGGTACATCTTTCCGAAGCTGTTGAAGTTGGATGCGTACAGTCCGCCGTAGTATCCCTGCATCACGCTCAGGATGTCGCCCGGGCTGATGCCGGCACGTTTGCAGGCGGCCACGTCGATATCCAATTGGTATTGCGGGAAACTGGGGTTGAAGCTGGTGGCGGCCGAAGTGATTTCGGGGCGTTCTTGCAAAGCAGCGATATAATTGTTGGCCACTTCGAAGAAGCGGTCCAAGCTTCCGCCTGTCTTGTCCTGCATGTTCAACTCAATATCGGTAGAAGCGGAGTAGCCCGGAATCATAGGCGGCGCGAAGAACAGCACCTGTGCTTCCTTGATGATTTCGCGGGCGCGCATGAACAACGTCGCGTAAACGATGGTGGAGTTTTGCATGGTTGAGCGTTCCTCCCACGGCTTCAGCTTGATGATGATAGAGCCATAGCCGGGGCCTTGCCCGCCAATGAAGCTGAATCCGGAGATGACAGTGCGCGAAGCTACTGCCGGTTCGGCGGCAATCAAGCTGTCCACACGGTTCAGTATTTCCTGTGCGCGGTCCTGCGATGTGCCGGGAGGCAGGGTCACGGCACCCATGATGGTTCCCGTGTCTTCATTGGGCACCATGCCGGTCGGCGTGACATTCATGAAGATGACCAACGCGATGATGGACGCAGCTACCAGTCCGCCGGACAGCCATTTCTTCTGGATGAAGCGCAACACTTGCTTTTTGTACTTGCCAAGGATGGATTCATATTTGGCATTGAAAGCGTCTTTGAACTTCTTGGTTGTCATTCCGGCCAAGGCCAGCAAGCTGATGACAATCAGAAGGACGCAGATGACCGGATGCTCGCTGAAGCTGAACAGGCCGAATATCATGCCCAAGATGGCCAGGATGGTGAACAAGATGGTGATGCCCGGATGGAGCAAACGTCCTACGGCATCCGTGTATTTGCCAATCATGATTTTGCGCGCTTCCTTGGTGGCCGTGGTCATGCGCTCCTTCAGTGTGGCATCGCTGTTGTGCGGTTTCAGGAAGATGGCGCACAAGGCCGGGCTTAAGGTCAAGGCATTCACCGCAGAGAAGCCGATGGCAATCGCCATGGTCAAGCCGAACTGCTGGTAGAATGTGCCGGCTGTTCCGCCCATGAACGACACCGGGATGAACACGGACATCATGACCAACGTGATGGAGACGATGGCGCCACCCAATTCGCGCATCGCATCAATGGATGCTTGGCGCGCGGACTTGTATCCTTGGTCCAACTTGGCATGGACGCCTTCGACGACGACTATGGCATCATCCACCACAATGGCAATGGCAAGCACCATGGCCGACAGGGTCAGCAGGTTCAGGCTGAAGCCGATAATCTTCAAAACAAAGAATGTGGCAATCAAGGCCACCGGGATGGCTATGGCCGGAATCAACGTGGAGCGCATGTCTTGCAGGAAGATGTACACCACGATGAACACGAGGATGAACGCCTCAATCAACGTCTTCACCACCTCATGGATGGAGGCAAAGAGGAAGTCGTTGGCACTCTGCGCGATGTTGATGCCCAAGCCGGTCGGCATGGATTTCTGCATCTCGTCCAACACTTTCTCCAAGTTCTGGATGGTGGCCGTGGCATTGGTGCCTGCCATCTGGTAAACGATACAGCTGACGCCCTTATGCCCGTTCATCGTGTTCTCGAATCCGTAGGTGCTTCTTCCCAATTCGATGCGGGCCACGTCCTTCAGCCGCAGCACTTCGCCATCCGGCAAGGCGGAAATCACGATGTTTCCGAACTCCTCCGGCGTTTGGAGACGGCCACGGTAACGTATGGTGTATTGGAACGTTTGATCGCTCCGTTCGCCGAATTGTCCCGGTGCTGCCTCGATGTTTTGTTCAGCCAATACGCCGCTGATGTCGCTCGGCACCAGCTTGTATTGCGCCATGACATCCGGTTTCAGCCATATGCGCATGGAATAGTCTGCGCCCATCACAGATGCGTCACCCACACCGGCCACACGCTTGATTTCAGGGATGATGTTGATGTTGGCGTAGTTTTCGATGAACTCGACGGTGTATTTGTCCTCGATGTCGTAGATGGAGAAAATCATCAACATGGAGGTCTGCCGCTTGCGTGTGGTGACACCGATTTGCGTCACTTCTTGCGGCAACGAACCTTGCGCCATGGTGACACGGTTTTGTACGTTCACCTGCGCCATGTCGGGGTCAGTGCCTTGGTTGAAATAGATGGTGATGTCGGCCGAACCATTGTTGGTGGCGTTGGAAGTCATGTACATCATGCCCTCCACACCATTGATCTGGTCTTCCAAGGGTGCGACAACGGAGTTCAACACAGTCTGTGCATTGGCACCCGGATAATTGGCGCTCACGTTCACCGTAGGAGGCGCGATGTCCGGGTATTGCGTGATTGGCAACGTGGCCAACCCGATGAAGCCCAGGATGACTATCAGGATGGAGATGACCGTTGACAGTACCGGGCGGTTGATAAAGTTATCTAATTTCATATTTTCCTTTATTATTTAAATGCGGATTCAATGTTGCCGTCACGCTGGTCTTGCAAAGCCTGCTGGTATTTTGCTTCTTTCTGTTCAGCCGTGATGGGGGTTATCTTCATGTTGTTTTGCACGGTCTGGATGCCTTCCGTGATGATTTGGTCGCCGTCTTTCAGGCCGCTGGTCACGATGTAGTCCTTTCCGTTGTCGAGGTTGAAGATGGTGATTTCGGTATGTTTCACCGTGTTGTCGGGTTGCAGCACGTACACGAACTTTTTGTCTTGTATTTCCTGCGTGGCCGATTGCGGGATGACGATGTCTTCTATCTCGTAAGGGATGATGATGTTGCCCGTCCCTCCGCTTCGCAGGATGTGTTTGCTGTTGGGGAACACGGCACGCATGCTGGCCGAGCCTGTGGAGGGGTCGATCACGCCACTCGCAGCGTCGATGCGCCCTTCTTCTTCATAGATGCTTCCGTCTGCCAGTTGCAGCTTCACGGCAGGCATCTTGTCCAACTGTTCTTTCAATGTGCCTCCTGCGCGGGTCAGTTCCAGCAGTTCCTTTTCCGTCATGGAGAAATAGACATACATTTCGCCGATTTGGGAAACGGTGGTCAAAGGTTGCGCCACAGATGGGCTGACCAAGCTCCCGATACGGTAGGGGAAGGTGCCGGTCACGCCGTCTGACGGGCTGGTCACCGTGCAGAATCCCAAGTTCTGCTTGGCAGAAGCGTATGCTGCTTTGGCTTGTGCCAGGCTGGCTTTTGCAGCAAGCAGGTTGTTGACCGCCGTTTGGTATTCAAAGTCGCTGATGATGCCTTTCGCATGGAGCATTTTCTTTTGCGCTTCGGTGGAAGTCATGGTTTCCAGGTTGGCTTCGGCAGATGCCACGCCTGCTTCTGCTTGGTCGAAAGCAGCTTTATATTGTGTTTGGTCTATTTTGAAAAGGGCTTGCCCTTTATGCACGGTGGCGCCTTCGTCCACACACAACTGTGTGATGAATCCGGTCACTTGCGGGCGGATTTCCACATCTTGTTTGCCTTGTATGGTGGCGGGGTACGAGCTTTCCAAGCCGATGCGGGTGGTTTGCAAGGTTTGCACTGCAAACTCAGGCGCTTGTCCGCTGTTTGCTTCTTTGTTGCCGCATGATGTCACCAGCAATGGCAGGCTCAATGCGAATAAAGCGATTCGCTTTGTTTTGTTGTTCATACAAATTTGCACTTTCATATTCTCTTTTTTGGTATAAATTGTTTGTTATTTTACGATTTATCTGTTTTGGGTTTCCCCTGTGATAGATTGATTGAAGAACGCTTTTTTGAAAACTTGCCGTCGCTTTTCCAGTTTTCTTTTCTTTCGGCAAAGATACTTGCTTTTCGTGTCCTTTACGTGATTGGCGGTTTGTTTTTAACTAAAGTTGTTAATATGCTTCTTTCCTTTTTGGGGTTTTTAGGAATGGAAACCGTGAATTGAAATAAACCTAAACAGCGATTGTCCCGTATGGTTTGCGGGGTGTTCTAAAATTCATTTCCCATTGTCGGCGGCGGGGATATGCAGGACAAAGGTGGTGGCTCCGATAGTGACGATGGCGCCATCCTCAAGCCGTGCTTGTTCTTTGTCGCCTAATAATTCGTTTTGCAGGAAAGTGCCGGTGAGGCTTGCGTTGTCTTTTAAGGTGAAAACGGTTCCTTTTGCATTTGTTTTGACATGGATGACGCAATGCCGGCGGTCCATGCTCATGTCTGACGTTTCGATGGGAATGTCCACGCTTGTACCTATGCACCGGCGGCCGATAAGGTTGTCGCCTTCTTTGAGGGGGAATTCCTGCTTGTAGGCAAAGCGGTTTTCGATGACCGTGATGCTTCCGCAGGGCGGCGCGGCTTGTTTTTGTTCTTGGCTGCCTTTCTTTTTGATGCGGATGCTGAACTGTTTCCGGCAATGTTCGCAAATGAACACGAGGGATTGGCCTTCTTCGTATTTCGTTTCATCGAATGTGAGGTAGTTCTCGCATTTGGGGCATCTGATTTTCTTCATTTTGTGGTTGTTTTTTATTTCCGCAGGAGCCATGCGTCCTTGAAAGGCGTTTTTTCTTTGATGCGTTGCAAGGCGCTGTATGCTTCGTGCCTTTTGGCGAACGACATCAGGCACACGCGCATCCTTCCGTCGCCTTCGATGATGCTGGGCTGTGTGTAGCCTTTTTGCACGCATTCTTCGGCTATTTTTTCAGCCGTTTGCCGATTGCTTGCGCTGGCAATGATGATGTGGTACTGCCTTTCGGGGGCAGATGCCGCGCTTGCGGTGGCTTTTGTGCCGGGAACTGCGGCAGACACTTTTTCCACGCGGATGGTTTTGGGCGGCGTGGGTTGCTGCTTTCCCCAGGAAGTTGCGCTGGCTGTTTTTGCTTTTTCGGCGGAATGTTCCTGCATGCCGGGCATGGGCGACAAGGATGCATAGCCGCCTGTTTCTATGTATGTGTTCTCCACCGGCACGGAAAGGATGAAGAATGCAATGACGGCCACGGCTGCTGCCACGGCATTTTGCAGCCAACGGGAGGGCATCGGGATGGTTTTCGTCGGCATTTGCCTTGTTTCTTCGCGGGATGCCGGTGCGGCAGGCTGCGGGGCGGCGGGCAGGAGCTTTTCGATGTGGAAAGCTTCCAATCCGTACAGTCCGGGGGTGATGAGGCGGTTCTCGTCCGGCTCGAACAGGCAAGTGCCGCCGATGTCCATTTTCAGTTGCCCCAGTTCGCCTATTCTTGCTACTCCTTTTTCATGCAAGGATTGTTTCAGGCAGGCCACGGCTTCTTTGATTTTGCCGGAAGCGGCGGCAAAGTCGATGTGCGCTTCTTGCATGTAGGACTGCACGAGCAGGCCGTCGTTGAGCGTCAGTTGCGCGTTGAATGCGATGCGCCGGGCAGGGGGGAGGTACAGTTTTTCGCTTTCCACCCATTGTGCGGGCGAATAGGACGCGATGAATCCGCCGAGGCCGGGGACGATGACGCAATCGTTCTGCTGGAGCAACGCTTCGATATGCCGTATCAGTTCGTTCATGCTGCAAACATACGGCTTTTTTTTGAATCTTGTGCCGTTGCGGGCGCATAATTTTGCGGCTTCCCTTTGAAGTGTTTGCGGCAGCGCCGTGCGTGGGACTGGGTAGGGCGCAAGGCGGCTTCGCCCGCATGTCCCCTTGCCAGCAAGCCGTTTATGCCTGCCCGTGGCGCGTCTCTTTGGAGAAAAAAGCGGGGTAATGCAAAAAAATATCCGTTTTTCTTTTTGAAATCCGGAGAAAGTTGTATCTTTGCACCCCGTAAACGAAACGGTTCGTTGCGCGTTGCCGAAATGGCTCAGTTGGTAGAGCAATTCATTCGTAATGAATAGGTCCCCGGTTCGAGTCCGGGTTTCGGCTCAGAAAAGGGAGGGAGCATCAATGATGTTCCCTCCCTTTCGTTTGGGGGAAGTGGCGCAAAGCCATTCTATGCCCTCTTGGATTTCATCCCATAAAATCATGAATTTTGCCTGAAAAATTTTGGATTTTACAGGTAAAGTGCGTGCATTTTTCCCATAAAATTTCCGGTTCTTTCATGTGCGGCGGCGCGAGCCTTGGGGCGGCCGTTTTGGAGCCTCCCAAAGGTTTTTGAAAATCCTTCCATGCTTTCATGCAAAACCTTTCAAGGTTTCACGCAACACCTTGGAAGGTTTTTCTCCGAACCTGTTTTTTGATTTTGTTGGTGCATGGTGCGAATGTGCGTGATGTGAGGAACTTTCTTGTGGATGTGCTTTTTGAAATAGGCAGGCTTGGATTTTGTATTATGCGCCGCAAACATGATGTTCGCGGCGCATAATGATGGGTTGTCACAGGAAATCTTCGCTCGTGTAGCCTTTCGGCAGGGGGCGGCAGTTGTAGCCCGATGCCATGATTTCGCCGTAAGCCCCGGCAGAGCGGATGGCAATAAGGTCGCTGCGGCGGGCTTTGTTGAGGCCGACGGCTTTGCCGAACACGTCGGACGACTCGCAGATGGGGCCGACCACGTCGTATTCTTCCATGCTTTCCTCCGATGTCAGGTTTTCAATCTTGTGGTAGGCTTGGTAAAGCGCGGGACGTATCAGGTCGGTCATGCCGGCATCCAAGATGGCGAACTGCTTGTTTGCCCCTTGTTTCACGTAAAGCACGCGGCTGATGAGGCTCCCGCACTGCGCCACGATGGAGCGTCCCGGTTCGAAATGCACGAACTGTTTGGGGCGGAGGCGGAGATGCTTGTGGAAAGTGGCGAAATAGTTGGCGAAGTCGGGGACGGCCTGGCGGTTGGGGTGCTGGTAGTCGATGCCCAATCCGCCGCCCACGTTGATGTGGTCCACGATGAGCCGGCGGTTGTAAAGGTGTTCCTGTATTTCGTTGACGCGGTTGCACAAGCTCACGAAGTCGTTCATGTCCAATATCTGGGAGCCGATGTGGAAGTGCAGGCCCACGAGTTGCACGTGCTTCAGGCTGAAAACTTTGTCCAACACCATGTCCAGGTCGTTGAGGTTGATGCCGAACTTGTTTTCCTTCAGCCCCGTGGTGATGTTGGCATGTGTGTGCGCCCCCACGTCAGGATTGATGCGCAACGCCACCCGTGCCACCTTGTTTTGTTTCCCGGCCAGTTCGTCGATGATTTCCAATTCCGGCACGGATTCCACGTTGAAGCAGAAGATGTCGTGCGCAAGGGCGAGGTTGATTTCCCAGTCGGCTTTCCCCACGCCTGCGAAGACTATTTTCTGCGGAAGCATCCCTGCCTGGATGGCCGCCCGTATTTCGCCGCCGCTCACGCAGTCGGCTCCCAGCCCGCTTTCGCGGATGATGGCCAGCAGTTTGGGGTTGGCGTTGGCTTTCACGGCATAATGCACGGCATATTTCTCGTATTTCCCGCTTTCGCGGTTGACGCATGCCAACGTGTCGCGCAACAGTTGCGTGTCGTAATAGTAAAACGGGGTCTCCAATGCTTGGAAGCGGGAGACGGGAAAAGTTCCTTTCATGTTGTTTCCAATAAAAAAGTGTGTGGCGTGAAATGGCTTGCAGCCCCGCATAAGGGGCTGCAAGGAGAGTTATTGGCAGGATGTCATTCGTTGAACAGGGCGTTGCTCAGCGATTGCAGCGCTTTCTTCTTGTCGCATTCGCGGATGAGGAAAGAAATGTTGTAGTTGCTCCCGCCGAAAGATATCATGCGCACGGGAATGTCGCGCATGGCATCCAGGGCTTTTGCCTCGAAGCCGATGTTCTCCCATTCCAAATCGCCCACCACGCAGATGATGCACATGCCGGAATCCACGGTGACAGTGCCGTATTTCTTCAGGTCGTTCAGGATTTCTGCAAGGTGCTTGGTGTTGTCGATGGACATGGACACGCCCACTTCGGAGGTGCAAATCATGTCGATGGAAGTCTGGTAGCTCTCGAATATTTCAAACACTTTGCGCAGGAACCCGTGGGCCAGCAGCATGCGGCTCGATTTGATTTTGATGGCCGTGATGTTGTCTTTTGCCGCCACAGCCTTGATTTTCCCTTTTTCCGTGTCGTTGGATATCAGCGTTCCGGGGGCAGAGGGGTCCATTGTGTTGAGCAGCCGCACCGGGATATTGGCATATTTGGCCGGTTGCACGCAAGTGGGGTGGAGGATCTTTGCGCCGAAGTAAGCCAATTCTGCGGCTTCCTCGAAGTGGAGTTGCCGTACGGGCGACGTGTGGTCCACCACGCGCGGGTCGTTGTTGTGCAGCCCGTCGATGTCGGTCCATATCTGTATCTCCGAAGCGTTGATGGCCGCTCCTATCAGGGATGCGGTGTAATCGCTTCCTCCCCGTTGCAGGTTGTCGATTTCCCCGTATGCATTGCGGCAGATGAACCCTTGCGTGATGTAAATGTCGGCATCGGGGTGCATTTCCAACTGTGCCTGGAGCTTTTCCTTTATATAGACGGGGTCGGGTTCAGCGTTCTTGTCCGTGCGCATGAAGTCCAACGCGGGCAGCAGCACGGCATTGACGCCGCATTCCAGCAGGTAGTTGGCGACCATCGTGGTGGAGATGAGTTCGCCTTGCGCCAAGATCACTTTTTCTTCAAAGAGGGTGAAAAGGTCTTTTGTGAAAGAACGGATGTAGTCGAAGTGCGATTTGATGGCCTCCATCCCTTTCTGCCGGTACTCGTCTGTGGAATACAGTTCCTCCACATGCCGTTTGTAGGCGGATTCCAGTTTGTTGATAATCTCGTTTGCTCCTTCCGGGTTCTTTTTGTAAAGGTAATCGGAGATTTCCACCAACGTGTTGGTGGTGCCCGACATGGCGGACAGCACGACAATCTTCCTTTCACCGTCGGTGATTAATCTGGCCACTTCTTTCATCCTTTGCGCCGAGCCTACGGAAGTACCTCCAAACTTTAAGACTTTCATTCTTTGTTGCATTTAATGATTTGTGAACAATACATTGTTTGAATGGGCAAAAGTACGAATTTGATTTGAAATATTGCCTTTTTGCCACAATATTTTATTGTTTGTCAACATTGTTAGCTTCGTTTTCCCCGTTTGTTTGTCTTTTTTCCTCATGGATGCGATGGTTTTCGCATTTGTACACTTTGCCGGGGAATTCATCCAGCAAGTTGAGGTTATGGGTGGTCATGACGACGGCCGAGCCTTGGCGGCAGATGCTTTGCAGCAACTGCACGATTTGCCTTCCGGTCTCGATGTCGAGGTTCCCGGTCGGTTCATCGGCCAAGATGAGTTCCGGCGAGTTGAGGATAGCCCGTGCGATGACGATGCGTTGTTGCTCTCCGCCTGACAATTCATTGGGCATTTTGTAGCCTTTGTGAGCCATGCCTACTTGTTCCAGCACTTCTTGGATGCGTGCATCTATCCGCTTCGCGTGTTTCCAGCCTGTGGCTTTCAGCACAAATTCCAGGTTGTCGTACACGCTTCGGTCGGTCAGCAGTTGGAAGTCTTGGAAGACGATGCCGAGTTTCTTCCGAAGTTCCGGGAGGCGCTTGCGCTTGATGCGGCGCATGTCGTGGCCCAGCACTTCTGCTTTTCCCGACCGGATGCCCAGTTCGCCGTAGATGGTTTTCAGCAGGCTGGTTTTCCCGGAACCTACTTTCCCGATGAGGTAGATGAATTCTCCCTTTTCCAACTGCAAGTTGACATCCGACAGGACGCAGAGGTCCTGCTGGTTGATTTCCACATTTTGGTAATCGACAAGCATAGGGCGGGGGAGTTATTTGTGTCTTTTCTGGAGTTCGTTGGCAAGGTCTTCGATGCGGTGTCCCTTGGCAGTGAGCAAGACGATGAGGTGGTACACGAGGTCGGCGGCTTCGTATATCAGCCTGTCGTCGGTGCCATTGGTCGCTTCGATGACGGTTTCCACGGCTTCTTCGCCCACTTTCTGCGCCATCCGGTTGATGCCTGCGCGGAACAGCGAGGTGGTGTATGAGCTTTCGGGCAGTTCCTTGTGGCGCTTTTCGATGAAGTCTTGCAGGTATTTCAGGAACAAGATGTCCTCTTTGTTTTCTTCTCCCCAGCAAGTGTCGGTGCCAGTGTGGCACACAGGCCCTTCCGGGCGGGCTTTAATCAGCAACGTGTCGTTGTCGCAATCCGCAAGGATGGAGACAACGTGGAGGAAGTTGCCGCTTTCTTCCCCCTTCGTCCAGAGGCGTTGCTTGGTGCGGCTGAAGAAAGTCACCTTGCCCGTTTCCGTTGTGAGGCGGTATGCTTCCGGGTTCATGAAGCCTAACATGAGGACTTTCGAGGTGATGTGGTCTTGTATGATGGCGGGCACCAGCCCGTTCATTTTTTCAAAATTGGGTTCCATATTCGTGAAAAGTTTATTGCATGATTCTGTTTCTTTATATTCGGGCATTGATGCCTTGGGCGCAAAGGTAGCGTTTTAATTCGGGAATCTTGATTTCCCCGAAGTGAAAAACGCTGGCCGCCAAAGCCGCGTCCGCTTTCCCTTGCAGGAACACATCCCTGAAATGCTCCATTGTTCCCGCTCCTCCTGAGGCGATGACGGGGATGGGGAGGCTTTCCGAAAGGCGCGCCAACGCCTTGTTGGCGTAGCCGTTTTGGGCGCCGTCGTGGTCCATGCTGGTGAACAGTATCTCGCCTGCGCCCCTGTCGGCGGCTTCCGATGCCCATTCAAAAAGGTCTTTCCCGGTGTTGATGCGCCCTCCGTTGAGGTAGCATTCCCATTTCCCGTCCGTTTCTTTCGCGTCGATAGCCACTACGCACACCTGCGAACCGAAATGAGCGGCGATATCGTGGATGAGGGCCGGGCGGCGGATGGCGGCAGAGTTGACGGAAACTTTGTCGGCGCCGGCCTCCAACAATCTTTTCACATCTTCTATTTCATGGATGCCTCCCCCCACGGTGAAGGGGATGTTGATGTTGGCAGCGATGCGCGAGACCAGTTCGGTGAAGGTTTTTCTTCCTTCATGGCTGGCGGTGATGTCTAAAAAAACCAGTTCGTCTGCGCCTTGTTCACAGTAGGTTTGGGCTAACTCCACAGGGTCGCCTGCATGGCGCAGTTCCACAAAGTGCGTGCCTTTCACGGTTTGCCCGTCTTTGATGTCGAGGCAGGGGATGATTCTTTTTGTCAGCATCTTCTTTTATATATTATAGGAAGCGTTCTAATTCTTTGAGTGTGATGCGCCCTTCGTACAGGGCTTTGCCGAAGATGACGGCGGGTACGCCCATGTGGTCCAGCCGTTCGATGTCCTGCAAGCTGCTGATGCCGCCGCTGGCAATCAGGCAAAGTTCCGGGAGCTTTTGCAGGATGCTTTGGTAAAGCTCCGTGGAAGGGCCTTGCAGCATGCCGTCGCGTTCGATGTCGGTGCAGATCACTTTTTTGATGCCTTTGCTTGCATATTTCTCTAAAAAGGGGAGGATGTCTTCACGGCTTTCGTCTTTCCAGCCGTTGATGGCGATTTTTCCTTTTCTTGCATCGGCTCCCAAGATGATTTTTTCGCTTCCGTATTGTTCCAGCCAGCCCAAGAACCGTTCCGGCTCTTTGATGGCCAAGCTGCCGATAGTGGCCATTTGCGCCCCGCATTCGAAGGCGATGGCCAAGTCTTTGTCGTCCTTGATGCCTCCCCCGAAGTCGATGCAAAGCGAGGTATGCGAGGCGATTTCTTCCAAAACGCGGTAGTTGACGATGTGTGACGATGCGGCGCCGTCGAGGTCCACGACATGCAGGTGGCGCAACCCGTGGCTTTCTATTTCCTTTGCGATGTCCAAAGGGTTTTCGCTGTATGTCCGCGATGTGGCATAGTCGCCTTGCGAAAGCCGCACGCATTTCCCGTGGATGATGTCGATGGCAGGTATCAGTTCAATCATGGTGGAAAGGGTTATAGTTCCAGGAAATTTTTCAGTATTTGTTCTCCGATGCTTCCGCTTTTCTCCGGGTGGAACTGCGTGGCATGGAAGTTGCCTTTTTGGATGGCGGCGCTGAACGGCAAGATGTATTCCGTTTGCGCGGTGGTATATTCGTTGACCGGCACGTAATAGCTGTGTACGAAGTAGGCATGGCTGCCTTCTGCCAAACTGTTGAACAGCTTCCCTTGCAGGCGCGTGAGGGAGTTCCATCCCACATGAGGAATCTTCTCTTTTCGCGTTTCCGCCTTGAATTTCTTGACCTCGGCAGGAAAGATGCCGATGCCTTCCACGTCGCCTTCTTCAGAATGGCGGCAAAGCAGCTGCATGCCGAGGCAGATGCCGAGAACCGGTTGCCGAAGTTCGCGGATGAAAGTGTCCAACTGTTCCTTTTTGAGGTGCGCCATGGTGGTCGCTGCTTCTCCTACTCCGGGGAAGACGATTCTGTCTGCTTTCGACAAGGTTTCCTTGTCGTCTGTGATGAGGGCGTTTGCCCCAAGGCGCTTCAAGGCATGGTACACGGAATGGATGTTCCCGGCATTGTATCGGATGATGGCTATGTTCATGGTCGTTTCTCTTTGTCCAAGGTGATAAACGCTGTTGTCATTTTGACTTTCATTGATGGTTGCAAAGATAGTGAAAAGTTGGAGAAATGAATGGTATTGTGTCATGAAGATGGAAATTTCCTTTGCTTTTGCGACAAGTTATCATTGCTTTGAAGCTGTTCGGATAATTTTTTTGCAAAAAATGTGGGATGAATGTTTGGCGGTATGGAAAATATGCCTACCTTTGCACCCGCAATCGAGAGAGAAAGCAAGAATAAAAGAATGGTGCGGTAGTTCAGCCTGGTTAGAATACATGCCTGTCACGCATGGGGTCGCGGGTTCGAGTCCCGTCCGCACCGCAATAAACATTGAAAACCAATGTTTTACAAATTAAACACCCGATTTTACACCCAAGAATGTAAAGTCGGGTGTTTTCTTATTTAAAGGGTTATGGGCTAATCCCCCCTGCTTTTATACATTTCGTCTATTTTGTCTAATAATGAAGTGTTTGCCTTTCGTTGCTCCATTTTGCTTCTCAACGATTTTGCCCTTTTCGTTCTTCCTGTCGTAAGGCACAACATATACAAGCCGATTGGAGTAGTCCAAAAGACTTTTTGTTTAGACCTGACATGAAACAGTTTAATCAGGAAAGTGTGTCTTGAATGACTGTCCTCTATTAAACCCCATAAATCATTCAAGCATTGATGTTGTTTTAATAAGGGCAAGACTCTATTCTGTAGTATAGAGCAAATCAAATCTTTTATTGGTGAGCAATCTTGATTTGGGTGCAAAATGAACCAA
>CASFPE010000004.1 GCA_949296575.1 uncultured Bacteroides sp.
GTTATTTTGATATGGGCATCCTTTATCGGGACAGATGGCGGTTGAACCACGATGGTGAATGTATAGAACGCTGGAAGTCGCCTTATAAATGGAGTGCCATTTATGGCATGGCCGCCCTCCGCCTGACGGGACAACTATTCTGACAGATAGAGGGGAAAGGAATATTATCGTGAATTTTAAATCATCGTAATATGAACGAACACAGAACAATGTTTTACAAGAAATGGAAAGCCTTGTGCCTGCTGCCCTTCGTTGGGCTGCTGGCGGGGTGCATGCCATCTGCAATATTCGATAATGACTTTGGAAACGACCACAATGCGCCTTGCGAATTGGATTATTTGCCCTACGAAACCAGCATTGGGGCGAACAAGTTCGGTTGCTACATGGATGGGGAACTGTTGGCCGTGCAAGGGCATTTCCAAGAACCATGCAGAGGGTTGATTGACAACATGGAAGGAGAATGGGACTCCTACGGCCAAATGGCGCTTTTGAATTTTTATTTGGATTATGTAGACATGGTGATTGATATTGCTTCCAGGCCGGTTGCCGGCATGAACCTTTGCCGGTTGGAAATGAAATGTCCAGAGGCGGGGTTGCGCGGAGCAGCAGATGGCGTTTCGGTGGGAATCATCTGTTTTGATGAAGCCAATGGCATTATCAGCGGCCGTTTCGGCCCAGTGGATGTGCCTTTGTGTGACGATGCGGGTGATGTAGTGAAAACAGTTCGTTTGACCGACGGACGTTTTGACATGAAGTTTAAATAGAAATTCTTCAAGCATGAGACGTATCTTATTTTCGATAGCCGTCCTAATGCTTTTGCTTCCTTTGGGTGCGCAGGAAAAGGGGCAAAGCGATATGCGTTTTTGGAAGCATTTGACCCTTGGCGGCGAGATAGGGACAATGGGCATCGGGTTGGAAGTGGCCACGCCCTTGCACCCGAACATCCGCTTGCGGGCAGGCATCGTGGCTTTGCCTTTTGCTTTGCGGGAACATTATGAGCAAGGCGTGGACTTGGTTTCCATGAAAGGGAACAGTTATGACTACATGGTGGCGCAAAACAAGCAAATCGTGGATGCATTGTCGGAAGCAGGGTTTCTGTTGACATCCTCCGGCGTGCCGGAAACAGTGGACATGGAAGAAAAGCTCCGCCGCATAGAAGGAAAATTGTTGTTGGACTTTTATCCTGAAGCAAACGGTTGTTTCTATGTGTCTTTAGGCGTTTATGTAGGCGGCGGCAAGCAACGGGAGGTGCAAGGCGAGGTGGAACCGGCGTATGCCCGTGCAGTAGAAGTGGCGAACGCTTATCTTCCGGCAGACGACAATTGGAGTATTTCATGTATGATGACCAACATGCGTATTATACTTGCAAAGTTGGGATGCCATCTTCCGGGAAGCTCGACTATAATCGCCGCATCCTTCCCGTGAAACCTTACGTTGGCATCGGCTTTGGCCGGATGCTCCCGAAACGGAAGTTGGGTTGCCATTTCGATTTTGGCATGTTGTACCGGGGAAGGTGGAAAGTTGACAGCGACACTCCATTTAAGGAATACGTGGATTACCCATACAGGTGGACTTCCATTTATTGCGTGGCTTCCTTCCGCCTGACAGGGCAGTTGTTCTGAAATCAGTAGAAACACAAGAAGGCTCTTATGCACTCTCTGCCCTCCGCCGATGCGACATCTGCGAAGGGCAGCCATCAAAAGCAAGGCATTGCATGGAAGCTGCAAGAGGCGTTGCGTTAATATTTCAGGAGAAAGAGGAATTTGTTTCACAAAAGGGCAGCATTTGAACGGGGCAAATGCTTGCGGGAACAAGAAATTTTACTATATTTGGAGTGTGGAATTGCAAGGAAAGTGGCGGAATAACAACCAAAATGTTTTCCCCTTAAAAGGATTATGATAACCTTTAAATTGAATGACATGGATTACGGAACATTGATTCACAAGAAATGGACAGCCTTGTGGCTGCTGCCGCTCATCGGGCTGATGGCAGGGTGTTATCCTTGGAGTGACCCTATATGGGGATTGAATGATGAGCCTAATGATTCCCGTTACTTGCAGTATTTGCCCTACGAAACCCGTATCGGCGCGAATAAGTTCGGCTGCTATATGGATGGAGAATTAGCGGCCTCGCAAGGCGTGTTCCAAAAAAGTTTTGACAAAGGCGAATATGTGATGGGCGTGTTTGCCCGGACGAGGGCAGCCTTGAGCCTTTCCTTTGACACAGAACACGCCACTTTCTTTTTTGAGAACACATCGGCACCTTTTGTCGGAACAAATGCATTCCGCATACGGGTGGCCATGAAGCAGGAAGATGCCAGCGGCATTGCAGAAAATGCTTCGGTAGAAATAACCTGTTTTGATGAAGCGTTGGGCATTGCTAGCGGGCGTTTCGGTCCTGTGGACGTGCCGCTCTATGATGCAGACGGCAATTTCCTGAGAACCGTTTGTTTGACGGATGGGCTGTTTGACGTGCAAATGTATTATCAGTGGTAACTTTAAATTAATCAGCATGAAAAGATTACTTGATAGGGGATTTTTATTTTCGATAGTCGCCCTGATGCTTTTTCTCCCTCTGGCAGCACAGGAGAAGGAGCAAAGCGACATGTGCTTCCTAAAGCATTTGACCCTTGGCGGCGAGATGGGGACAATGGGCATCGGCATGGAAGTGGCCACGCCGTTGCGCCCGAACATCCGCTTAAGGGCAGGCATCGTGGCGTTGCCTTTTACCACTGTTTTTGCATACGACAGCCATCAGGATCTTCTGAAACTTGTTTCTGCCAAGGGGAACAGCTATGACTACATGGTGGCAAGGGACGAGCGGATTATGAAAGCCTTGTTGAAAGAATGGTTGCCCTATTGTTCTTCGTCCTTTCCCAACACGGTGGAGGTAAAGGAAAAACTGCTTCGGATTGAGGGCAAGGTATTGGTGGATTTTTATCCAAAGAAGGGTTCTTGGTTTTATTTCACTGCGGGCGCTTACATCGGGAACATGGATCAATGGCACATGAAAGGGGAAATAGACCCTGTTTATGTAAAGGCTGTCAGCGTGGTAAACGATTATCTTCCTGAAGACGACAAGATGAGGCTTTTAAGTTGCAGTTCCAGTCCCAATTATTACAGTGAGGTAGAGGTTGGTTCGGATGGCAAGATTGATTACAGTTACCGTGTTCTTCCCGTAAAACCCTACGTGGGCATTGGCTTTGGGCGGATGCTGCCCAAGCGGAAGTTAGGTTGCCATTTCGATATAGGCATTCTTTACCGGGGAAGATGGAAAGTGCATAGTGAAGGTTATCACAGTGACGATTTTGACCCGTTTTTCAACTGGACTTCCATTTATGGTATAGCCGCCATCCGCCTGACGGGGCAGTTGTTCTGAAAGATTTGAAACACAAGAAGGCTCTTATACACTCTCTTCCCTCCGCCGATGCGAATCGGCGGAGGGAAGCCCTTTTCTCTATGAAATCATGTCGTCCATCAATGCCTTATGGTTGTGCTTCAGGATTTTTGCATTGAAGTAGAACACGATTTCTTCTGCAATGTTGGTGATGTGGTCGCCGGCACGTTCCAGTTTGCGGAAGATGGACGATAGGCCGAAGCATTGCGGTATCTGATCGGTGTTGTTTTTGGCGTATTCCGTGAGGATGGCCGTTGAGTTGTGGTTCAGCTCGTCTAAGATGTTGTCCTTTTCGAATACCTGTGCCGTGAGATCGATGTTTTCTTGGCGCAGGGCTTCGCGTGCGGTGGAGAGCATGGACAGCACCTCGTCGAACATCTTTTCCAACTGTAGCTCTTTCAGCAGGTCTGCATCGAGAGGGATGGAATCTTCTTTATTGACGACGTAGCGCGCGATGCCTTCAGCGAAATCGCCCAAACGTTCCAAGTCGGTGTTGATTTTGAACATGGCCAGCACAAAGCGGAGGTCGATAGCCACCGGGCTGTATAGGGCAATGAGGTCTTCCACGTCGCTGTCTATCTTCAGTTCAAAAGCGTTCACGCGTTTCTCCCTTACGATGACTTGCTGTGCCAGTCCTTTGTTGGAAGTCAGCACGGCTTCGCGGGTGTTTTCCAACTGTGAATACACCAATATCCACATTTCGTCTATCTCTTTGTTGAGTTGCTCGAGTTCTGATTCGATGAATTTTACCATATTTGTTCGTTTTTTGCGGTTCTTGTTTATCCGAAGCGCCCGGTGATGTAGTTTTGGGTGGCTTCTTTTTCCGGGTTGGTGAAGATGTCTTTTGTGCGGCCGTATTCCACCATTTCGCCCATGTAGAAGAAAGCAGTTCGGTCGCTGACACGGGATGCCTGCTGCATGTTGTGGGTGACGATGACGATGGTGACTTGTTTTTTCAGTTCGCGTATCAGTTCTTCGATCTTCGAGGTGGAGATGGGGTCCAAAGCCGATGCCGGTTCGTCCATTAGCAAGATTTGCGGGGACACGGCCATGGCGCGTGCAATGCAGAGGCGTTGTTGCTGGCCGCCTGAGAGCGCGTAGGCCGATTTCTTCAGTTTGTCTTTCACTTCTTCCCAAAGGGCGGCGCCTTTCAATGATTCCACCACCCGTTCTTCGATGACATTGGGGTCTTTGATGCCATTCACTTTCAGCCCGTAGGCTACATTTTCGTAGATGCTTTTCGGAAAAGGATTGGGGCGTTGGAACACCATGCCCACTTCTTTCCTCAGTTGGTCTACTTGCACGTTCTTCCCATAGATGTTTTGCCCGTTGATGAGGATTTGCCCCTCCAAACGGGTTTTGGGGATAAGGTCGTTCATCCTGTTGAACAGGCGGAGGAAGGTGGATTTCCCGCATCCTGACGGGCCGATGAAGGCTACTACGGATTTTTCTTCAATATCCATTGAAATGTTTTTCAAGGCATGGAAGCTTCCGTAATAGAAGTTCACGTTTTGGGCTTTTATGATTTCCATACGTTTTTAGTTTGTTTTTACTTTGTTGGCGAAATATTTCCGGATGGCGTTGGCCGCCAAGTTGATGAACAGCACGATGATGATTAGCACCAATGCTGTCCCGTATGCGATGGGCTGCTGCTTTTCAAGGTCGGTGCCGCTGGTGGCCAATACGTAAAGATGGTAAGGCAGCGCCATGCATTGGTCGAAAATGCTGCCGGGCAGTTGGGGAAGGAAGTAGGCTGCACAGGTGAACAGGATGGGAGCCGTTTCTCCCGACACGCGTCCCATGGAAAGAATCAACCCTGTGATGATGCGCGGCACGGCCATGGGCAGGATGACATTCCAAATGGTTTGCAGTTGGGTGGCACCCAATGCCCGGCTGCCTTCGCGCATGCTGTCGGGGATGTCCTTCAATGCTTCTTCTGTGGTGCGTATGATGACGGGCAACGACAAGAGGCCGAGCGTCAGGGAGCCGGCAATGATGCTGTCGCCGAAGTCCAAGTAGTTGACGAAGATGGCCATGCCGAAAAGGCCGAACACAATGGAGGGAATGCCTGCCAAGTTGTTGGTCATCATTCGGATGAACCGCACCAACTTCCCGTTTGTGGCGTATTCATTCATATAGATGCCGCTCATGATGCCGATGGGGAACGAAACGATGGCGCTTCCGAGCATCAAGTAGAGGGTGCCGATGATGGCGGGAAGGATGCCGCCGCCCGTCATGCCATCGGCAGGGGGCTGGCTGATAAAGTCCCAGTTGATGACCCGGATGCCTTTGACGATGATGAACAGCAGGATGCAGGCCAGCACCAGCACGATGCACAGGCTCAATGCAAAGCAGAAGGCGAAAGCAATCTTTTGGCTCAGTTTCTTGCGGCGGCTGTTGTTTTCAGGGAATGTTAATGTGGACATGGCTTATTTCTTACGGGATGAGATGTATTCTACGCTAAGGTTGATGAACAGGGTGATGAAGAACAGGATGACGCCCAACAGGAACAGCGACTGGTAGTGGGCTTCGCCTGTGGGTGCTTCGCCCAATTCTGCCGCGATGGTGGCAGGGATGGTGCGGAGCGGTTCCAAAATGGAAGTGGGCATGACGGCTGCATTTCCTGTGACCATCAGCACGGCCATTGTCTCGCCGACGGCACGCCCGATGCCTAACACAACGCCCGATGTGATGCCGGACATGGAAGATGGGATGACCACTTTGTAGATGGTCTGCCATTTATTGGCGCCCAAGGCCAAGCTGGCTTCGCGCAGGCTTCGGGGACAATTGCGCATGGCATCTTCAGCCACTGTCACAATGGTGGGCAACGCCATGATGGCTAATACGATGCTTCCGGCCAATCCGGACTCGCCAACTGGCAAGTTGAACAGTTCCTGCAAGAACGGGACAATGACAATCAAACCGAAAAAGCCATACACGACGGAGGGAATGCCGTTCAGCAATTCAATGATGGGCTTCAAGATGTTGCGTATCTTGTCGCTGGCTATCTCGGACATGTAGATGGAAACGCACAAGCCGAAAGGCAGGGCGATGAGGATGGCGAAGAAACTGACCCATAAAGTGCCTGACAAAAGCGGGAGAATCCCGAACAACGGCGATGGGGTGGCCGTAGGAAACCATTCTGTTCCGGCCAATACGTCTTTGACAGGGATGGTTTGGTCTGGGATGGTTTTGATGTTTTCTGTGTCCGTCAAGAGCGATTTGGGGACAAAGGCGATGATGCCTTCGTTTTGCAGGATGGCTTCTTTTATCTTGCTGCCTGCGTGTTCGTATTCGCTTCCTAATTCTTCTTCAGGATACATGGACAGCAAGTCGTTCAGACGGAACACTTGGATGGGTTCGTTTTTCCCGCCTGCTTCTTTCCAATTGGTGATGTCTTCGTCGAAGATGCCTTTCACTTGCTTTGCGCTCAAGGTGTTGACCGGGTTGTTTTTGTTCAGGGCCAAGACATATCCGTCGTCGATGATGTGGTTTTTGAACAGCCCGGCTCCTTCGCTGAACAGGAAGAAGATGATGAGCAAGATGATGAAGCTGGTGATGAACCCGCTTGCGGTGAGCAGGTATTTCACGAATTTTTCCAGAATCTTTTTCATGTTCGGGTGCTTATTGGTTGTTTGTTACGGGGATGTATCCGCTTTCGCGCACGATTTTCTGCCCGGCGGGCGACAGGATGAAGTCGATGAAGCCTTTTACCTTTTCCCGGTCGGCCGCGTTGCAGTAATAGTACAGGGGGCGCACGATGGGGTATTTCTTTTCCATGCTGTTTTCTACGGTCGGGGCGTAGTAGCCGGTGCTGTCATAGGCTATTTGGAGAGGCTTTACATGCGGGTTCAGGTAAGCAAGCCCGACGTAGCCGATGGCTCCTTTGGTTTGTTTCACGGACTGGATGACGGCTCCCGTGGCGGGCATGGAAAGCACGCTGCTCATGTAGTTCTTGTTTTCCAATGCGCTTTCCTTGAAGAATTCATATGTGCCGGAAGATGTTTCGCGTGCATAGACCACGATTTTTCCTTTGTTTCCCCCTACTTCTTCCCAGTTTGTGATTTTTCCCCGGAATATGCTTTCCAGTTGTTCCCTTGTCAGGCGGTCTATTGGATTGGATGGATGCACGATGACAGCTAAAGCATCGTAGGCAATGATGATTTCGTCTACTTCTGTTTTCTTTTGCTTCAGTTTCATCTTCTCGCCGAAACTGATGCTTCGTGAAGACATGGCAATGTCGGTGGTGTGGTCGTTCAGTGCGGACAATCCTACTCCTGAGCCTCCGCCTGTGACAGTTATTGTGGTTCCGGGATGGCTTGCAATGTATGCTTCCGCCAATTTCTGGGTCAATGGTAACACGGTGTCGCTTCCTTTTATCCGTTGTGCCGTGGTTTCTGTGGCCAACAAGCAAGTACAAAAGAGCAAAACTATCAGTCTATTCATCGCCATTTGAGGTTTAGATGGCGCAAAAATAGCTCCCTTCCTCTTCTCGTTTGGGAGAGGGAACTAAATAGTTGTTAAATAGGCTGTATATTGCCCTTGCGTGTTACAAACCTGTTACTATTCTTTGTACATTTCCTCTATTTCGCGGGCAAAGTTCTTGTAGAGCATGTCTCTTTTTATTTTTAAGGTGTTGGTGAGTTCGCCTTTTTCCATGCTGAACGGATGTGGCAACAATGTGAAGCGTTTTATTTGCTCGTAGTGTGCCAACGATTGCTGCAAGGTGTCGATGCGGGCTTTGAAAAGGGCTATGATTTTTGGGTTTTGCAACAGGTCCTCCCGTCGTTGGTAGCTGATGCCTTTTTGTTTGGCATATTCTTCCACTAATTCATATTCCGGCACTATTAATGCGGAAACGAACTTGCGTTGGTCGGCAATGATGGCGATTTGGTCGATATAGCGGTCGATGACTAATCTTGATTCGATGGCTTGCGGGGCGATATATTTGCCATTGGATGTTTTGAACAGGTCTTTGATGCGTTCCGTTAGGAACAGCTCGCCGTTTTTCATGTATCCGGCATCACCGGTGTGGAACCATCCGTCCTTGTCGATGGCGGCTGTTGTGGCTTCTATTTTTTTGTAATACCCTTTGGTGATTGTTTTTCCCCGAAGGAGTATTTCATGGTTTTCGTCTATTTTTACTTCGAGGCCGGGTAAAATGAAGCCTACGGAGCCAATGGTGTAGCGGTCGGGCAAAGTGCAGGAAACTGTTGCCGTTGATTCAGTCAACCCATAGCCTACAATCATATTGATTCCTACAGAATGCACGAATTCGCATACTTTATCAGGCACGGCTGCACCGGCAGTCGGGAAGAAGTTGCCATTTTCGATGCCGATAATTTTCTTTAACAGGCTATAAACAGTTTTTTCATAGAATTTGTATTTGAGGTGGAGGCCTATGGAAGGTGTTTCCCCTTTACTGATGCAATCAATGTTGTGCATTTTTCCTACACGAAGTGCATCGAGCATGATTTTTTTCTTTATGCCTGTTGCTTGGCTGATTTTTTCCTGTACGGCACTGTACACTTTTTCCCAGAAGCGCGGGACGCTGCACATTAGCGTCGGGCGTATTTCTTTGATGGACGTTTGTATGTCGGTAGGCCGTAAGTTTATGCAGACCAAGGCACCCTTGTGCAAGCAAAAATAGGTCCATGCCCGTTCGAATATGTGCGCCAATGGCAGGAAATTCATGGAAATGTCCTTGTCGGTCATGGAAGTCAAGCGGATGTCATGTGCCTTGAATGCTTGCAGATAGCAGGAATGGTGCAGCAGTACGCCTTTCGGTTCTCCTGTTGTGCCTGACGTGTATAGGATGTTGGCCACATCATCTTCGTTGGCACGGGCTGTTTTTTCTTTGATGGCAATTTCATGTTGTTTCTGGCAGCCTGTTTTCAGAAACTCATCGAAATAGATGGATGTTCTGTCGCGTGGGTCCAAGCGGACGGAACGGTCAAAGATGATGAGTTGTTGCAGGCTGTTGCATACACCCAGTACGCCAAAGGCGGCATCGTATTGGAACTGTTCGCCCACAAAAAGGTAGCGTATGCCGGCATCGTTTACCATGTACCGCACTTGATCGGGCGAACTGGTAGCATACAGGGGGATAGTGACTGCCCTGATGGAGAAAGCCGCAAAGTCTACGTAAAGACATTCCGGTTTGTTTTGGGAGAAAACTCCGATGTTTTCCTGTTCTTTTATTCCGGATTCCACCAATGCATTAGCGGTGAACTTCACATATTCTGAAAATTGTGCCCAACTGACAGAAATCCACTGGCCTTTTTCATAACTTTTGTATTTCAGGGCGGCACGATTGCCATACTTTTCAGCTTGGCGATGAACGAGGACAGATAAATGATGATAAGCCATAATACTCTTCCTTTTATAGATCCGCATACAAAGATATGTTTAATTTGTTAATTATTTATTGTTTTTCAACATTAGTGTCCCGTTAAAATGGAACGAGTTAAACAATTAATCAAAAATCCCCGGAATCAGGGGATCATTTAGATCTTTGACATCATTGAAATTAGTCTTGTCGAACAGGTCACGCAAGTGGGTTTTGTCAGTCAATGATA
>CASFPE010000005.1 GCA_949296575.1 uncultured Bacteroides sp.
AAACTGTGACGACCTCGTTGGACCAATACTTCTCCCTGGTCACAGGGTCGGTCTTCAGGACAATGTCTCGCTTGTGTCTTTCTATCATTGACTCGTTTGATTTATGCTCTCAAATCTGTCAACTTTTTTCAGTTCAAGTCATTTGCAAGATAAGGCAAATAATAATGTCCAAATGGAAGTAACAAAAGACATAAATCGAATTAAAGTGGTACTCGTTGAGAAGAAACGAACCAACAAATGGCTGGCTGAACAACTTGGAAAAGATCCGGCCACGGTATCGAAATGGTGCACGAACACTTCGCAGCCGGGATTGGAGACTTTGCTTCAGATAGCCAATGTGCTGGAAGTCGATGTAAAGGAGTTGCTGAACTCTTCTCTGGAAAGTGAGGTGCAAATGGTAAGACTTGTAAAGTAACAGAAACACGGATTTGTTTATGAATAAGAATGAACTGGCAAATAAGATACGCGGAATAGATGGTCTGACAAACGACGAAAAATCGGCATTGATAGAGCTGCTCCGCAAGCAAAAGAAATATGGATTGGTGTGGGAAGACAAGCCCGAAGAGGTGGAGGAACAGCTTCGCGAGGAACTGCCTGTGCTGATTGAAGATACCGGCAAGGCTATCGTCAGTGAGGATGCCGATGCGCCCAACCATATCCTTATCGAGGGCGATAACCTCGAAGCCCTTACCGCCCTTGCCTATACGCACGAGGGAAAAATTGACGTCATCTACATCGATCCGCCGTACAACACGGGCAACAAGGATTTTGTCTATAATGACCGTTTTGTGGACAAGGAGGACAGCTACCGACATTCCAAATGGCTGTCGTTCATGTCAAAGCGTCTGCGCATCGCCAAACAGCTACTGTCAGATAAGGGCGTTATCTTTATTTCCATTGATGATAATGAACAGGCGCAGTTAAAGTTGTTGTGTGATGAAGTGTTCGGTTTGAATAATTTATGTGGTAACATTATTTGGCGGAAAAAATCAGGTGGCGGTCAAACCGATGCTTTTTTTGTGACAGAACATGAATATATATTGGTTTATCAAAAAACCGACCAATTTATTTGGCAAGATGAATCAGTTGCTATCTCTGAAGATTCTTTTAAGTATATAGACGAACGAGGCCGGTATAAAATTACTCCATTGGAAAAATGGGGAAGTTCTGCCCACCGTGAAGATAGGCCAAGTATGTATTTCGCCATAAAAGATCCCAATGGTAACGACTATTTTCCTGTTGCACCAGATGGTTTACCAGGACGATGGAGAGTAGGTCTTGAAAGAATGAATCGCTTAATTACGAATGATGAAATTGATTGGAAAAATGGCAGGCCACAAGAAAAAACCTATTTCACAGCAATTTCAGACAAAAGGAAAGTAAATAAATCGCGCAGCATTTACTATAATATTGGAGAAACAGGAGAGGGCACTAAACTGCTAACTGATATTTTTTCACAAAAAGATATATTTGGTAATCCTAAACCATTAAATCTTATTAAAGATCTAATATCACATAACAATAATAACTCCACCATTCTTGACTTCTTCGCCGGCAGTGGTACAACCCTCCATGCCACGATGCAGCTCAATGCCGAGGACGGTGGGAAGAGAAAGTGCATCCTTGTGACCAACAACGAGAACAATATCTGCGAGGAAGTGACCTACGAGCGCAATAAACGGGTAATACAAGGCTACACCACCCCCAAGGGCGAAGAAGTGCCGGGACTGGCAGGCAACACGTTGCGCTACTACCGGACAGACTTCATTTCGCGCGACCGCACGCCCCGGAATATGCGCACATTGGTTGCCGCCTCTACCGACTTGCTTTGCATCAAGAACGACATTTACAAGGAAGCCAAACTTGCCGGACGGAACATCAACCCGAAGATAGCCCGCTACTTTGCAGAAGGCGACAGGAGCATGCTTGTCATCTACGACGAGCGGGCCATATCTGCCATCGTGGAAATCCTCGAGACAGTAGAGCCGGGCAAAGAGAAAATCAAGGTGTATGTGTTCTCAGCGGGCAGCTATGCCTATGATGACGAGTTTGAGGAAGTAGCGGACAAGGTACAGCTTTGCGCTTTGCCGGATGCCATCTATCAGGCATATCAAAAAGTCTTGCCCAAACGCCGCCCGAAGTTCCTGCCTGAAGCAATGGAAGAAAATGAGCGTAGCAGCAGTCCTGAGAACGGGATGTTTAACTTTACAGACGAGGAGGCAGAGGCATGAGCGAGGAAATGAATAAAGGGAGTATCATCCTGTATCAGACACCGGACGGGCAGTCGAAGATAGAAGTCACGTTGTCGAATGACACCGTGTGGCTCACTGCCGACCAAATGGCGGAGCTGTTCCAACGCAACAAATCCACCATTTCAAGGCACATAAGGAACATATTTGAAGAAGGAGAGCTCAACGCAGATTCAACTGTTGCATTTTTTGCAACAGTTCAAAATGAAGGCAAGCGTAAGGTTGAAAGAAATATAGCTTTCTATAACCTCGACATGATAATCAGTGTAGGTTATCGTGTCAAT
>CASFPE010000006.1 GCA_949296575.1 uncultured Bacteroides sp.
ACCGTAAGAGTTACTTTATGAAGTAAAACAAAGCAGAGCGCAGCAATACGGACAGTTGCCAAGTCATTACCTGAAAACGAGGTAACTATTCTAATATTCTTTATTCTAAGAGGTTACAAATTATATACAGATTTACGGAAATTTATTGCATGGCAGATGATTTTTGCAAGAAATTTGCCAAAGTGCAGAGTGAATATATGATTGAAGACAAGAACCACAAACACCGGAACAAACCAAACCGGATGAGCGATGCGGAAATCATGGCCATCCTAATCATGTTCCACTCTGGATGTTTCCGATGTTTCAAGCATTATTACAATGAATATGTCTGCAAGCATCTGACGCACCTTTTTCCCAAGCGCGTGTCCTATAACCGTTTTGTGGAATTGGAGAAGGAAGTCCTGTTGCAGCTGACCGTTTTCATCAAGGAGGTCTTGCTGGGTACTTGTACCGGCATCAGTTTTGTGGATTCCACTCCGTTGCGTGTATGCCGGAACCAGCGCATATTGATTCACAAGACTTTTGAGGGGCTTGCGGAGCGTGGGAAATGTTCCATGGGATGGTTCTTCGGCTTCAAACTGCATCTGATCATCAACGACAAAGGGGAAATCCTCAATTTTATGTTCACGCCGGGAAATGTGGATGACCGTGAGCCGTTGAAACAGAAAAAGTCCCTGAAGAACATAAAGGGCAAGCTCTGTGCGGACAAAGGATACATCGGGCAGGCTTTGTTCGAGAACCTTTTCCTTAACGGCATACAGTTGATAACCAAAGTGAAGAACAACATGAAAAATTCCCTGATGAGCGTAGCGGACAAAATCCTGTTGAGAAAACGGGCTTTAATAGAAACGGTCAATGATGAGTTGAAGAATATTGCACAAATTGAACACTCCAGACACCGTTCTTTCAACAACTTCATCGCCAATTCGCTCTCAGCCATTGCCGCATACTGCTTCTTTGAAAAGAAGCCCGCCATTGACGTAAATTTTGTCAATGACGGACAACTTTCTATTTTCTAATTTTATTTCGAACTCACGTTAATACAAGGAAAATAAAAAAGCTTAGTCGACAAAAAGTAGGATAAAACATCTGCAAAGCATTGATTTTAATATCTTTGCGAATATTATTACTTACATGGGAAAAATGCTTTTTCTGCGGGTCTCCCAAAGTGGTCAGGAACGGTCTGAAAGACAGAAAACAACAATATAAATGCAAGGATCGTGGCCGCCAATTTTCAGGTGGTATCCGGCGCGGCAAGTCACAGATCATCCCTGAGTACATCAAGGGCAAATAGGTACGGAAACAACTTGCCGAAAAATATGGAGTATCGATCAAGACGATTGAGCGAGTTCTGGACGGGGTGCGCTATGTCCAGAAAGTATCAAAAGACAAGAGTGTCGTAATCCAGATGGATACAATTTGCTGAACCGGGATTTCGAGCTGATGGTAATAAAGGATGCCTACAGGAACAAGATCCTATGGCGCAAGTATGTCAGATGCGAGACGATAGCGGGCTACATGGAGGGAGTGAGCATGGCTTCAGATACAGGATATCATAGACGGCCTGCACGGCTTTGCAAAAGCACTGAGATCATACCCGGTCCAGCACTGCCAGTTCTACCAGATGATAACAGCAAGGCATTATCTGGCCGGAAACCCCGACATTAAGGTCTCGCGGGAGTTCCTTTTCCCCTTTCCTGCGCCATGGCAGAATGACAAGGACAGTTTAATGGCACGCCAAGTATAAGGATGTCCTAAACGAAAGAGTGCATGGCAGGAGGATGAAGAAAAATGCCTCCTTATATGAGGAGGCATGTGGACATAAAAAAAATTGATTGTCATCACGACAACCAATCTTCATTAACCTTAAATCTAATACCATGAAAAACACGCTGCAAAGATAGGCATTATTTCATGTTATAGAACATATTTCTTGCTCTTTTACTCGCCACTTAACTTATTTTAATAATTACTCCACATATAAAACTAATCCTTTCAAATACTCACTCTCTGGATGATATATATTCACTGGATGATCCGCTGGCTGAGTCAACTGATGCAAAATGCGGACACTACGACCCGACATTGCAGCCGCACTAAAAACAGTTGTCCTAAATTGCTCTTTTGAAACCACTTGCGAGCAAGAGAATGTAAACAAAATCCCGCCTGACTTTATTTTATCAAAAGCCTTTGCATTCAATCTCCTATACCCTTGCAGTGCATTACGCAACGCTTCTTTATGTTTTGCAAATGCTGGAGGATCCAATATAATCAAATCGTATGCATTCTTATTCATGCGATCCAAAAACTTAAAGGCATCTTCTTCATAGGCAACATGACGTGAATCATTCGGAAAGTTCAGATTCACATTTTCATTAGTCAACTCAACAGCCTTTGCCGAACTGTCCACAGAATGAACCACTGTAGCCCCTCCTCTCATTGCATAAAAAGAAAAACCACCTGTATAACAAAACATATTTAAAACAGAACGGCCTTTTGCATACCTTTCAAGCAAAGCACGGTTTTCACGCTGATCCACAAAAAATCCGGTCTTTTGTCCTTTCAACCAATCCACATGAAATTTCAAACCATTTTCCACAGAGACATTATCAGGACTACCACCTGCCAAAAAACCGTTTTCCATACTCAGTTCAGCCTTGTAAGGCAAAGTCGTCTCAGACTTATAATAAACATTCCTGACACGCCCTTCCATTACGCGCAACAGTATTTCCGCCAAATCAAACCTACTATCATGCATTCCCACAGAATGAGCCTGCATGACAGCCGTCTTGCCATAAATGTCTATAACCAATCCCGGAAGATTATCACCTTCGCCATGCACTAAGCGATAAGTATTGGTACACGGATTATCGACAAGCCCTATGCATTTCCTCATTTCAAATGCCGTAGACAATTTCCTTTGCCAGAAATCGGCATTAACATTTTCATCACAGAAAGAAAGCACACGGATTGCAATGCTTCCTATTTGATAATGCCCTAATGCCACAAATTGTCCGTCCGAAGTACAAACTTTGACAATTTCTCCCTCTTTCAGTTCTTCATCCACATGATGGATGGCACCTGAAAACACCCATGGATGGAAACGTTTCAACGATTCCTCTTTCCCTGGTTTCAAATACACTCTCTTATACTGGCAATCCATATTCATCTTTTCAGTTTGCATTATCATCTTTCAACACATAATCATTGCTAATGTGCAATTCATGAAGCAATACATAAATTTTAAAACAAGCCCAAGCATCCGTTGCTGCATATATCCTTTGAGCCTCTGTCAATTCTTCAGCCTCCCAATTAGACAATCTTTGACTTTTTGATATTTTGCACCCGAACAAATTCGCATATATTTTTTGCAAGCTATTATCTTGTATGCCAAAAGTTTTCACATATTCCTGCAATTCCACATAACCTTGCGGTTCAAAGTCTGCCCTGTCATGCAAAGCCCTAAAATCATCCTTCAAAGACAAACCGACCTTGATAGTAGAAGAAGTTTCAAGAAATTCAACGAGAGGAGCAACCATGCCGAACCGATTCAACCGAAAAAGGAAACAGCAGTCGTCTACTGCTATTTGAAGCAACGCCACTCGATTCAACTTCCCTTTCTTGAAAGAAGGGCGGGTTTCTGTGTCAATCCCCACTACAGGGTGTCTTTTCAATGCATCAACCATTCTTTCCACTTCCTCCTCCGTATCTATCACAATAATTTGCCCTTGGAACATAGTCTTAGGCATCTGCGCTATGTCGGCCTTAGAAATCGTTTTCTTTAAAACTTTCATACACATTCATCCATTCCGTCCAAATCATCCATGTCATCCTCTTTCACGTTGTACTTCACATCATGTAGCGCACGAAGCGTATTCACCAGCTTTTGCCCCCAATACAAAGCGAAATTCTCCTCGCATGCAGCCAAAGCAACGTACATCGTTTCATCGAATCCCAGCCTATACACGCTTACAAAGTCCTTCACATCTTGGTAAATATCAGCCAAACATTCTGAAACAGAAGATTTTATTGGCGTATCGCTATATGCCATGTCTTCCATAAAAACTTCCAGATAATCGTCTTTATCAGCCATAATGGAAGCGATGGTCAAACGAATGACCTCATAATCTTCTTCCGTGACAAAATGTTCAGGAACTTCCTCTGCATTTTCCGCCTTGGGCAACATCAAAGCCTTCAAGTAAAGCAATGGCAGAATCTTTAAAAGGGTATCTACAAAGAACTCCCGCTTCACCTGTTCCGAACGTTCTAAAAAGGCGCAAAACTCAGCCGCCACAGTTACAAATTCAACGGTGTTCCTGTCAAATACAAGCTGTGTGTTTTTTCCCATACATTTCATTTTGGAATGCAAAGTTAGTAAAAAAGAGATTATGCAAAGGAATTAATTGGCGATTTTCATGTACATTTGCAGAATCATCACAAAAGGATTCAACTCATGGTAAGAAGAAAAAACGAACACCAGCAAAGTTCCATCTATACATTAAAAAACAATTTGGCCACCTTATTTAAAAGCGAGACTCTACGTTTTATCATTGGATTAGTATTGATTATTTTCGCTGTTTATTTGTTGATGGCCTACGCGTCTTTTTTCTTCACGGGAGCAGCAGACCAAAGCGTCCTTGAAAGCCCGGACAGCCGCCTCGGTGCTACAGACAATTCCATCAACAACTACGCAGGAGCAAGAGGCGCCCAATTGTCCGAATACCTCATCAACCATTGTTTCGGCATTGCTTCTATCTTCATCATCCTTTTCATAGCCGTGGCAGGAATGAAACTGATGAAAGTTTGCAGTTGCCGGTTATGGAAATGGTTCATAGCCTGTTCCCTATTACTTGTCTGGTTTTCCATATTCTTAGGATTCACATTGACACACTTGCTCGACAACAGTTTTTTCTATCCCGGCGGCCTGCACGGATACAACATCAGCCAATGGCTGGCTTCGCAAATCGGGACACCCGGCGTATGGCTGTTACTGTTAGCCACCGCTTTGCTCTTTGCCATCTTCATCAGCAAGCAAGCCATTCCAGCCATCCGAAAAACCATGCGATTATTTTTCCTACGGAAAGAAACAGGCAACAACGCGCCCGCTACATCGGAACACCTTGATGAAACACCTGCTCCAAAAGAGGAAGAAGAACCGCAACCTCCCTCTGTTATTTTCGAAGAAACTTACCAATCCGGCCAAGAAATAGAAAACCTACCTGTAGAAACAGAAGAGACGCTCCATGCTGCCGCCTGCACGGCCAATGAAAGCTATATCAGCAAAGAATGTATTGGCAAGCAAACAGACGAGCCTGTCCTCACGATTGAAACCGGCGGTTCAGCAGAAGATGAAGAATGCCAACAGATTGACATGGAACCCTACAATCCACGATTGGATCTGGAAAACTACCACTACCCTACGTTGGATCTGATGAAGCATTACGAAAACAGCGACCCCAGTGTCAACCAAGAAGAAATCAAGGCCAACACCAACCGCATCACTACTGTGCTGAAAAGCTTCGGCATCGAAATCAGTTCCATCAAAGCCACCATAGGGCCTACCATCACCTTGTATGAAATCACGCCGGAATCGGGTGTGCGCATTTCCAAAATACGAGGACTTGAAGACGACATCGCCCTCAGCCTGAAAGCATTGGGCATACGAATCATTGCACCGATTCCGGGGAAAGGCACCATCGGCATCGAAGTTCCTAATTCTGAGCCGAAAATCGTCTCCATGCAATCGGTCATCAGTTCCAAGAAATTCCAGGAATCACAATATGAACTTCCCATTGCATTCGGAAAGACCATCACCAACGAAGTGTTCATGGCCGACCTCTGCAAGATGCCTCACATCTTAGTGGCTGGCGCCACCGGGCAGGGCAAATCAGTAGGGCTGAACGCCATTATCACTTCCTTGCTCTATAAAAAGCATCCGGCAGAACTGAAATTCGTGCTTATCGACCCGAAAAAAGTGGAGTTCAGCATCTATGCCGCCATCGAAAAGCATTTTCTGGCCAAACTCCCCAACGAAGAAGAAGCCATCATCACCGACTTCAAGAAGGTCATCAACACGCTCAACTCGCTTTGCATCGAGATGGACACACGTTACGACTTGCTCAAGAAAGCCCATGTGCGCAACATCAAGGAATATAATGAAAAGTTCATCAACCGCAAGCTCAACCCGGAAAAAGGCCACCGCTTCATGCCCTACATTGTGGTGATTATTGATGAGTTCGGCGACCTCATCATGACCGCAGGCAAAGAAGTGGAATTGCCCATCGCCCGCATCGCGCAATTGGCACGTGCCGTCGGCATCCACATGGTGATAGCCACCCAGCGGCCTACCACCAACATCATCACCGGCACCATCAAAGCCAACTTCCCGGCAAGGGTGGCATTCCGTGTCTCATCCATGATGGACTCGCGCACCATCCTTGACCAACCCGGCGCCAACCGATTGATTGGGCGGGGCGACATGCTGTTCCAGCAAGGAGCCGACCCGGTGCGTGTGCAATGTGCCTTTGTTGACACGCCGGAAGTAGAGCGAATCAACGAATACATCAGCCAGCAGCAAGGCTACCCCACCGCCTTTATGCTGCCTGAATATGTGGGCGAAGAAAGCGAAAGCACGCCCGGCGATGTGGACATGAACCGCCTTGACCCGTTGTTTGAAGAAGCGGCACGCCTCATTGTCATCCATCAGCAAGGCTCCACTTCCCTGATTCAACGCAAATTCTCCATCGGCTACAACCGTGCCGGGCGATTGATGGACCAATTGGAAAAAACCGGCATCGTGGGTCCAGCGCAAGGAGGAAAAGTACGCGAAGTATATTGTCTGGACGAAAACGACCTGAACATGCGACTTAATAACTTACAACAATGAAACAATACATTTTCATGACGGCCTTGCTGTTGGCATGTACCTCCCTGCCGGCACAGAACGATGCCAAAGAGACATTGGCAAAAATGGAAGATGCCTTCCGAAAAGAAGGCGGCATACGTGCTGATTTCACTCTCCGCCTCACCGAACAGGGAACGCCACGAGGCGAAAGCACGGGTACCATTTCCCTGAAAAGCGAACGCTTTTTATTGGAAACCCCGGACAACACGCTGTGGTTCGACGGGAAAACACTATGGAGCTATCTGCCCGATGCCGAAGAAGTCACCGTCAGCCTTCCCGGACAAGAAGAACTGCAAAGCATCCATCCCTATCTCCTGCTGAAATCTGCCCGCAAAAATTATCGTGCAGAAACAGGCGCACAAGTGTCATTCAACGGCAAGACTGCCCGCAAACTAATACTCACCCCGGCAAAAGAAAACCGCGACGGCATCATGGCACTCACGGTTTACGTGGAGCAAACCACCTTCCACCCTCTTTACATCGAAATACTGCAAAACAACGGCATGGCATCGCGCCTCACCATCACCCGCTACCAAACACAGCAGGACTTTGCCGACAGCCTGTTTGTTTTCAACCCGGCTAAATATCCTGATGCAGAAATCGTAGATTTGCGGTAACCCCATAAACAAAAAGGATGGCGAGCCGATGTGGTTCGCCATCCTTTTTATGCAATTACAAATATCTCCTATTTGATAATTTTCTCCGTGGCCGTCCTGCCGTCGACATAAACCACGCGGCGAATGCTGATGCCTTCCACCGGCTCGTCCACTTTCATGCCGTCCAACGTATAGTATTCTATCTTCACCACTTCCGACTTCACGGCTGTATCCTCGATGCCGGTGAAAGCAGGCGTGCTGGCCGGGTAGTATTCTTCCACAGCTGTCAATGCATCTGCATTCTGGGCTTTCACCTTGTTTTCCACAATGGCATTCAAGTAAACTTCCACGTTCGTGTACCAACCTTTCTCCGTGTCCAAGGTGTAAAGGTTGCCATCTTCCGGGTTGTTCGGATCCAAACCATTCGCTATTTCCCACTCATCGGGCATGCCATCGCCGTCCGTATCAAACTCTTTTGCACGTGCGCCGGTGGGGAAGTTTGCTTCCGTATATCCATTCACGTCAGACACCAAGTCCACTAATCCTTGCCGCTTCGTCACCGAACCTTTGTAAGTGGCCGTGCCGGTACGGGCTTCTTCCATGTAGCGGGCATCCACTTCATCGCGATAGAACGATGCACCAGCGTAAGCCAACACCTTCTCAAAGGCTTCGGCAGCCGTATGGGTGGTTACTTCACCTTCGGGACTCGGCTCGTCCATCTTGATACGAACGCAAGCATAGCCATTCGTGTTGTTCTTATGTTCCACTGCGTCGCCATAATAATTGAGCGTATCCAGGCTCCATCGTTCGCCATCCATCGTATAAGTGCCGCCGTCATAGTTCACGCCGTCCCAATCGCGGTTTTCCATCACTTCGCCTTTGTTGTTTTCCGATGTGTTGCCATTGATGTAATAACGGCTAGTCATGCCAAAATATTCCGGATGCTTTTTTTCGGAATTGCTAGCCGTTGCCACTGTCACTTTTGTGATTTGCTTGGCCTTTGACGAAGCAGGGCCGTCTTTATAATAGTTGTTCACAATGTTGATTTGCCCGCCACCGGGTCCGCCGTAGCAGTCTCCTGCGTTGTTATACATCACGCAGTTGCGGAAGTCCACATTTTCAGCCTGAGCAGGGTTTTCCCATTGGTATTCATCATACAGGTAATTGTTCGTGTAACCCGTCCATCCGTAACGCGCACCGTTGAAACGCGGCGAACGGTTGCTGGTGTGGGCAATCAGGTTGTGGTGGAAACTGGCGAGTTTTCCGCCCCAGATGCCGCCGTAACCATGCGCACCTTTTCCGTGTCCTGCATTGTTCAGGCTTTCGGCAATGGTACACCATTGCATGGTGAAGTTGTTGTTGTCATAGAAGGAAGCCACTTCGTCGATGCTCCAGCTGAAAGAGCAGTGGTCGATGATGATGCCCGTTTTCTGACGGTCCCAGATGGCATCCGCACCGTCATTCTTGTCTTTCTCCTGCCCGCGACGCACACGGATGTAGCGCATGATGATATTGCTGTTCATGCGGAGCGTGCGGTAACGAAGGGTAATGCCGGGATAAGGCGCTGTTTGCCCGGCAATCGTTGTGTTGGCGCCAATCGTGATATCGGCATCCAAAGGTATCACGCCTGCCACGTCGAATACCACAATCTTCGGATTGCTCCCGCTGACGGCAGCACGGAAAGAACCTTCACCGCTGTTGTTCAAGTTCGTCACATGGCGCACTTCGCCGCCACGCCCGCCGGTCACGTAGCGTCCGTGTCCTTCTGCGCCGGGGAATGCCGGAGCTGAATGGTCCTGTGCATCTTGCGCAAAGGCAGTAGCCATTCCCAACATCGCCACTGCCGCTAATAAAATCTGTTTTTTCATTGATATAAGTTATTTAGGGTTGTTGTTTCTGCGGGCAAAGATACATAAAAAAATCAAAGGAAATGTACAAAAGCACATTCCCTTTGATTTTTTAGACAGGCCTAAGCCGGAATTACTTCACGACTACCTTCTGGTTGTTCACAATATAAATGCCTTGTGCAAGGCCGTTCACGGCATTCATGCCTTCCTCTAACTGGAGGTTGCGGAGCATGCGGCCATCGATGCTATACACTTGCACATCCTGTGCCTCGTCCACGGTGATAAACAAGGTGCCGCCATTGCTATACACGCGCATGCCTTCTGCACTGAGGTGATCGATGCCGGTGCCATCTGACTCATCTCTCAGATAGATGTTGAACTGGTATTCATCTTTCGATGCATTCGATATCGCATACGACCTGAATGCATTATAACCTCCTCCTTGGAAAGCCAACGCACGACGGTCACTGCCCGTCGTAGCTTCCAGCATGCAGCTGCCATCGCCATTGTCGGTCACATTCCACATATACGCTTCTTCCTGCATCAACAGATTGGTATCGCTCGTGCCGTAAGCCACGTATTGCCCATCAGCAGCCTTGATGGCCACTTGCGTTTCATCTTCGTTGTAAACCAACGTCCACAGCAAACCTTCGGCTTGTTCCACCTTGCCGTCTGCACCTACTGTGACGGTCACTGCATCAAACTTTTCGCCATCAAACGTAGTGGACATGGCCATCCATTCACCGGTTTCTTTAGACTGTGCGGTGATGACTTTGCGCACAGGTGCAGCGGCTGCATACACTTCATAGCTCATCATCGTTGTGGAACTTTCCACACCGTCGAGTTCTGCCCATGCCGTGATGTCCATGTAGCCCACTTCGTTCAGCACAATCGGTTCGGTGTATTCCGTATCCTCTCCATCATTAATATAATAATAGATAGTAGCACCTTCGGTTTCGCAAGAGAGTTCTACAACTGTGCCTTGCGGAACTTGTCCGGCTTCTACGGAGAATACCGGGGCAACCACTTCAATGGGTGCTGCACCTTCTTTGATGGTAACGTTCCTCAAGAACCATTCATCTCCACTCATGTTGTCCATGACAAAAGCAAAACGGATGGGCTGGTCTGATTCTACCGTCAGTTCGCCGGAAGGCGTCCAATCATTCGATGACCAAACCACATCAGTTACTTCCGTCCATTCCGAAATAACCGGGTCTTCATTTACATCATAACCCGCCGTGTAATACAGATGCATTGTGGTTCCACCATGTTGCGTAGCTCGCAAAGATTCAAAAGAGAAGGCATAGATGCCATTGGAAGATACCACCAACGGGGAAATCAACCATGCTTCACCATTCCACTGGAAACCATCCAAAGTAGCACCATCCGCAGAACTTGTCCATTTATACGTATCAGGGTTATAGGCAGAATCCGTCAGTTTCGTAGTCCATCCATCCAAGTTTTCCATGAACGAGATTTCATACGGAGGATTGAGCGGCAATGCCATCGAGCCTTTCGGGCCTGGTGCAATGCTTAAGTCGCGGATTTCGCAGCCCATGGCAGCATCGGCTTCGGAAACATATTTGAAAGCAAAACGGATGGGTTGGTCAGACATTACCAACACTTCGCCGGATTCCGTCCAAGCATAACCGCCTGTAGACCAAGCTGCCTGATCGGTTATATTGTTCCATGTAGCCTCGGATGCACCTTTCTCCACATCATAATCCGCAGCATAGTACAATTCAAACGAGCCTCCGCTGAAGTTGATGGCATTCATGAAGTTCAATACATAGCTGCCCGTTGTGGAAGAAACTTCCGGCGAAATGAACCATACTTCGGATGCGCCTTTGCCATAGGCATTGATGTTGGCATATTCCGTGCCGTTGTATTCATCGATCGTCCATGCAACCAGATCATTGTTTGAAGTGACAATCCAATCGCCCAAGCCGGTTGTTTTATTAAAAGCAATGCTGTAAGGCAATTCTGCCGTCAATTGCTTGATGGTGTATTCAGCCGTCACCACATCGCTGTATTCATCACCGCTCTTGGCTGCTGCCTTCAGCATCATGGAAGAAGATACTTCGATGGCGTTCTCATAAAGCGTGCCGCTTTCCCTTGGGTCGCTGCCGTCTTTGGTGTAATAGATTTCCAAACCTTCGGCGTGTGTCAACGTCACATTCTGCGTGCCGAAATAAGTGCCGCTTTCCAAAGAAATTTCAGGAGCCGTCACCGAAGATGGAGCTTCACCTTCTACAATGGATAAGTTTCTCAATCTCCACCGCATGGCGTTGCTCGAAGTGGAAGTATATTTAAATGCGAAACGGATGGGTTGTTCACTGGTTACTTTCACGTCGCCGGAAGCCACCCATACATCAGAAGTAGCCCAAACAGCAGCATCCGTTATTTCCTGCCAAGTTGCTTCACCGGACTCCACATTATAATCCGTTGCATAATACAGTTCCAACGAAGTTCCACTGAAATACGCTCCCGATTCAAAGTTCAGCACATACGTTGTGGCCGGAGAAGACACCTGCGGAGACACAAACCATACTTCTGAATTTTGCCGATAACCATTGATTTCTGCATAATCCCCTGCAATAGACCATTGCACGGAATTGTTATTAGTCGTCATCAGCCAGTCGCCCAAACCGCTTGCCTCATTGAAATCAATGCGATAAGGCAAATCAGCCGTCAGGTTCTTGATGGTGTAGGTTTCAGAAACGACTGCGCTGTATGCATCGCCGCTCTTGGCTACGGCCTTGATGGTCATAGACGAAGGCACTCCAATCGGGTCAACGTACAATGTACCGCTCGTCATCGGGTCGCTACCGTCTGTGGTGTAATAGATTTCAGCACCTTCGGCTTGGGTCAAGGCAACGCTCTGCGCGCCGAAGTAAGTGCCGCCCGGCAAGCTGAACTCAGGATCTGACACAGAAGAAGGAATACCCGTCACGGTGAACGTGGTCATCCTCAATGTCTTGCCGCCCGTGGTCGGAACAGCCACCAAGACCACCTTGGAAACACCCGTTGGTTCTTCAAACGTATAGCTGATGCTTCCCGCAGTCGTTGTGCCATTGGCGGCCTGCACCGTTTCGCCCAACTGCGCCAAGCCGCTGCCCATGTCGGCATAAAGGGAGACTTTGAACGCATTGTTGTTGCCACTCCATGCGAACTCCAGCGTAGACACCGAAGCAAAATTGTAGGATGTTTCCATGGCATAGGCCACATCCGTATCGCCCAACCCAGCTGCCATCTTCACGTCTGCCCACGTTTCACCCAAATAGTTCCATGAACCTTTCTGTGAATCGGTAGTGCCTTTGTTCACGCCAAGATAAAACACATTGCTATTGTATTGCCCCGTGCTTATCCGCCAGTCCAAGCCGTTCAGCGAGAACTCATAGTTCTGCGTGTAGCTGAAAGTGGTGAGACCCGCCACAAAGTCGGCCTCATAGAGGGTTTCCGCCTCTTGTCCCCACGCATTCATGCTTGCTGCGCCCATCAGGAGTGCCGCCAGCAAGGTTTTTGTTCGTGTAAAACTCGTTTTCATAAGCTTAATAGTTTAATGAATAATAAGAAAAAATCATGGCGTAAATATATTGATAATATACCACATGGGGAAAGAAAATACGAGAAAAATGCAGGCATGCCCGCCGATTTAAACACATTTTTAACATTCGCGTCACAACGGCATGACAAGGCGGCACGATTTCCAATTTCAAATTCATGATTTCAAAACAAAGGGCAAACATGCCATCTTCAACTTCCAATTTGTTCATCGCCGGTGATTCATTCCACCATCCATCCGGCCCTCTCATCCGAAAGATTGCACCAACCAAAGCATGAAACATCCCCATAATATGGCCAGCCGTTCTTCCCATTGATGATAAAAAAACAAAGCCTGCAAAATTGATTTTGCAGGCTTTGCGGTGCGGACGGGACTTTAACTTACACAATCAAGAAATCTCATAAAGCCGCAATATACTGATAATAATCAAGTTATTATAAATCCACTATATTACTAAATATCATTAAACACCTTTTGCTATTCCAATTATTGGGTGTATATTTGGGTGTTGATTTTAATACACCCAGCTATGAACATCAAGAGAAATATCATCTTTTCATTGGAAAGCCGCAAGAAGAACGGAGTGCCAATCGTGGAGAATGTTCCTATCCGTATGCGTGTGGTTTTCGCTAGCCACCGCATTGAGTTCACAACAGGCTACCGCATTGATGTCGCCAAATGGGATGCCGACAAGCAGCGGGTAAAGAACGGATGCACGAATAAGCTGAAGCAAAGCGCATCGGAAATCAATGCGGACTTGCTAAAATACTACACCGAAATACAGAATATATTCAAGGAGTTCGAGGTGCAGGGATTCATGCCCACTACCGAGCAGGTAAAGGATGCGTTCAACAGATTGCATGACGGGAAAAAAGAAGATGAGGAACAAGCCCCGGTGGTATTTCTTCCCTTGGAGGTGTTTGACGAGTTCATCAAGGAGTGCGGCACGCAAAACGGCTGGTCTGATGCCACCTATGAGAAATTTGCCGCAGTAAGGAAGCATCTTGAAAAGTTTGACAGGGGACTGACTTTTGAATCGTTGGACGAACCCAAGCTGACAAAGTATGTGAATTTCCTGAAAGACACCGAAGACATGCGGAACACATCCATCATGAAACAGGTCGCCTATCTGAAATGGTTCCTGCGCTGGTGTACCAAGAAGGGGTATTGCATGAACAATGCCTACGAAGATTTCAATCCCAAATTGCGGAGCACCCCGAAAAAGGTGATATTCCTCACATGGGAAGAACTGAACCAACTCAAAAACTATCAGATACCCGAAACCAAACAGTATCTGGAACGGGTGAGGGATGTTTTTCTGTTCTGCTGCTTCACCGGACTCCGGTATTCGGATGTGCATAACCTGAAGAAAAGCGACATCAGGGACGGATATATAGAAATCACCACTGTAAAGACCGCAGAAAGGCTTATCATCGAGCTGAACAACCATAGCAAAGCGATACTGGATAAATATAAAGATGTGGAGTTTGAGGGGCATAAGGCTCTCCCGGTCATCAGTAACCAGAAGATGAACGATTATTTGAAGGAGTTGGGCGAGCTTGCCGAAATCAACGAGCCAGTAAGCGAAACCTATTATAAAGGAAGCAGACGCATTGACACCATTACGCCCAAATACGCATTGCTGGGCACCCATGCCGGAAGAAGGACTTTCATCTGCAATGCCTTGGCTCTCGGCATTCCGGCACAGGTGGTCATGAAATGGACGGGACACAGCGACTACAAGGCGATGAAACCCTACATTGACATCGCTGATGATGTGAAAGCCAATGCAATGAGCAAATTCAACCAACTGTAAAAACAATCATCAAGTTTCATGGAAAGCCTGTAATTCGGCTTACCTTTGTGACTTTCAATACATACAACAATGAG
>CASFPE010000007.1 GCA_949296575.1 uncultured Bacteroides sp.
CCATCTTTTCATAAGCATTGTTTTTTTGTGGTTCAACAATCCCGCCTTTTCATCCTTCATGCCCGCAATTTATGAAATATATTTTTGGAATCAAAGCGGGATGGAGGATATTCTCCACGGTCTCAACAGATTTGTTTATGACAAACATAAATAGTGCAAAAAAACGTTATCGGTAATAAGCGGAATGTTTTTTGTAGCGGGTGGAAAAACATGTCCCAAAGGTTTTTAAAAAACCTTTCAAGGTTTTGCATGAAACCTTGGAACGTTTTCGCTGAAACCTTGGGAGGTGTTCGGAGGTTCCAAATTTCAGTTTCCCGGCGCCGGGAATCTGGATGCCGGAATCTTCCCTTTCGTGCCTCGGCACGGTTTGCAATCTGCTGGAATATTTTACCTGTAAAATTTGCGTTTTTATCGGGTATGTTTCCTGCCGCTTTCGCGGGGTGCGGCTCAAAAGAAAAGGTACGACAGCAGATAGGCCGCCATGCCGATGAGGACAGTTCCCGTTGCGCCGTAGAACAGGCGCGTTCCTTTCTCGCCAAGGTGCAGGAGGAGGAACTGCATGTTTCGCGTGCGGAAGAACCATTGCCAGTTGCACAAGGCGGCCAGCACCGACACAATGCCCGCAAGGAAGAACAGGCACACGACGAACAGATGGGCGAACATGCGGCTTACATCTGGATGGTGCGGCTCCCGTCAGCCTGCTCCTCGATGGACACTTTCACTGCATCGGGCGGAAGGAGTTCTTCGATCAGTTCCGGCCACTCGATGAAGCAGAGCGCGCCGCTGTAAAAATAGTCCTCATAGCCGAAGTCGAAGGCTTCCTCCACCTTGTTGATGCGGTAGAAGTCGAAGTGGTAAATGAGTTCCTGCGTGGTGGCGGAGCGGTATTCGTTGATGATGGCGAACGTGGGCGAATTGATGGCGTCCGTCACGCCCAACGCTTCGCACACGGCTTTGATGAAGGTGGTTTTGCCCGCTCCCATCTTTCCGTAGAAGGCAAAGACGGTGTGCTGGCCCATGTTGGCGATGAACTGCCGGGCGGCTTCGTGGATGGTTTCTAACGATGTGATTCTGATTTCCATAACGGTTTATTTTTTGCTTTGCATGGTGACAAGGGGGACAATCATTTCCTCCATGGAGATGCCTCCATGCTGGAAGGTGTCCTTATAGTAGGATGAATAGTAATTGTAGTTGTTGGGGTAGGCGAAGAAGTCGTTGCCCGTGGCAAACACGTAGCCGGTGCTTACGTTGGGGCAAGGCAACTGCGCGGCGGAAGGGTTCTTGATTTCGAACACCTGTTTGGGATTGTAGCTGAGGTTCTTGCCCAACTTGTAGCGCAAGTTGGTGTTTGTATTGCGGTCGCCGATGATTTTCACGGGTTTGTCCACGCGGATGCTGCCGTGGTCCGTGGTGATGATGGTTTTGTATCCGCTTCCTGCCAAGAGGCTGAAAAGGTCTTTCACGGCAGAATGGCGGAACCATGAGAGGGTGATGGAGCGGTAGGCCGCTTCGGTGGAGGCCAGTTCCCGCATCATTTTCGATTCCGTGCGGGCATGCGACATGATGTCGATGAAGTTCAGCACCACCACGTTGAGTTGCGCGTTCCTGAGGTTGTTGAATTGGTTGACCAGGCGTTCGCATGCCGTCGAGTCGTTTATCTTGTGGTAGGTGAACGTGCATTTGCGGCGGAACCTTTCCAGTTGCGTCTGGATGAGCGGCTCCTCGTTCAGGTTTTTCCCCTCTTCCTCGTCTTCGTCCACCCACAAGTCCGGGAACATTTGTGCGATTTGGTTGGGCATCAGGCCGGAGAAGATGGCATTGCGCGCATACTGGGTGGCGGTGGGCAGGATGGCGTAATACAGTTCTTCCTCGATGTTGAACAGGTTGGCGAACTCGTTGCTGATGACCCTCCACTGGTCGTAGCGGAAATTGTCGATGACGATGAAGAACACTTTCTCTCCCTTGTCGAGCAAGGGGAGGATTTTCAGCTTGAAGATGTCCTGGCTCATGACGGGGCGCGTGTCCGGCCGGGCCATCCATTCCAGGTAGTTTTTCCGGATGAAGCGGGTGAAGATGTTGTTGGCTTCGCTTTTCTGCGCCTTGAGCATTTCGGCCATGTTGCTGTCCGTCCCCTCCAATTCCAGTTCCCAGAACACCAATTTCTTGTAAACGTCCGTCCAGTCCTTGGCGGTGAGCGAGTCGTTGATTTGCATCCCGATGCGGCTGAATTCCTGGAGGTAGTTGCTGTTGGCCACCTCCGTGATGATGTCTTTCTGGTGGAGGTTCTTCTTCAGTGTCAACAGAATCTGGTTCGGGTTGACAGGCTTGATGAGATAGTCGGCAATCTTCGACCCGATGGCCATGTCCATGATGTTTTCTTCCTCGCTTTTGGTAATCATCACCACCGGGGTGTTCGGGCAGATGTCCTTGATGAGCGACAGCGTTTCCAGCCCGCTGAGGCCCGGCATGTTCTCGTCCAGGAAGATGAGGTCGAAGGAATCGCCCTTGCAAAGTTCCAGTGCGTCCTGCCCGTTGGTGGCCGTGCTGACGGCGTATCCTTTGCTTTCGAGGAAAAGGATGTGCGGTTTCAGGATGTCTATTTCATCGTCCACCCAAAGCAAATGTTCTTTCTTCATATCTCGTTTCAATAATCTTCTTCTTCCTCGGCCTGGTCTATGCCCTCGATGAGGACGGGTTCGTCCATGAAGATGCTCTCGATGTCCGGTTCCGGGATGTCGGAGAAGTTCTCGTTGTAGAACAGGTCGTAGTCGTCAAAGCTATAATATTTTTGCAACAATTCAAAATTGCTTTCCGAGATGATGAGCGCGCGCAGGCCGCCCAGCTTGCGCGACATGTCGCTGTCGGCATAGAGGAGGCGCATGTACTGGTGCGCTTCAGTGAAGTTGGTGAACACACTTGTGATGAGCATCCCGATGCCGTTGTCGCTGGCAAACGAGAGGTCGAAGTTCTTGATGATGAAGTTGGAGAAGTTGTAACGCGCCATTTCAAACAGCAGCAGGTTCTGGTTGATTTTGCCGTCTTCATAGGCCAGGACGAACAGGTAAGGCGCATTCTTCTCCGTGCTGAACGGCGGAATGCTGTCTGTTGCTGTGCTGTCGGCGCCGAGGTTGACCTTTCGCCGTTGCCAGATGGAGCCGAAGGCGCTGCCGTCGGCAGCCAGCAGGCGGCCCTCTTGCATCCCTTTGACAATGAGGGCGGCAATTTCGCTGATTTCGTTTTCCGGGTATTTGGTCACGATTTCCTTCATGGATTCCATGAAGCCTTTGTGGTCGCCCGACTGCAACAGCCCCATGGTGTGCAGGAACATGAATTTGGGCATGTGCTGCCCCATGGCGTATTGCGTCTTTGCCACCACGTAGTTTTCGTTGACGGTGCGGTAGTCTCCTTGCGTGTAAGCCGTGTATGTGGCGGCATAAAGCGAGTCTTCCAAGTGCTTCCCGTACAGGGCGTTCCTCACAAAGTTGGGGTCGGCCAGCGTCAGGCTGTATTTGCTTTCCGGGTATTTCGCGATTAATGTGCTTTTGTATGCCTCGGCCTCGGCAGGGTGTTTCCAGCGGGAATGCATCAGGTAGAGGTTGTAATAGGCTTCGTCCAACTGCGGGAAGTCGGGGAATTGCGTGTAGAGCCGCTGGAATGTTTTCTGCGCCAAGTTGAAATCCTCCAATTTGTCCTTGTAAATCATGCCCATGTTGAACAGGCCGTCGGCCAGTATTTCGTTGGATTCAGCCATCTGTTCCTCCGTGAGGGGGATTTGTTGCAGGTAGTATTCCGGGTTCTTGTTGTCGGTCACCATGGTGTCGGCCGGTATGGAGTCGGCACCCGCTTCCAGCATGGCCAGCGAGTCTGCCGCCATTTCTTCCGCGTCATAGTCGATTTCCGCAAATTCTTCCGTGGCCAGCACGGTTTTGTTGCGGCGGCGCCAGTTGTCTTCCAGCTTCCTTCTTCCCCATTTGCGCTGGAAGTCGTTCTTTCCTTGCGCCACCAACTGCTGGTTGTAGAAGTACCATGAATCGTCGCCGTTGGACACCATGGGCGTATTGGCCTGCGGGCGGGTCGGCATGTCGGCCAGCGCTTCTTCGCGCCGGCTCATCAGTTCTTCCAATTCTGCGGCTTTCCGTTCTTCTTCTTCCTTCCGCTTCACTTCTTCGATGATTTTCTCCACAACGGCCAAACGTTCCGCTTCGCTCAGTGTGGCCAAGTGCTGCAAGCTGTCCTGCAACTCCACGTTGACCACATGTTCCACCAGTTCGTCCAGCACTTCGGAGCGTTTGTCCACTTTCTCGTATTCGGGGTTGTCCTTGTCGATGAGGCCGATGGCTTCGGAGTAGCACTCCTGCGCTTCCACATATTGCGCCTGCTCCCAATAGATGTCGCCCAAGCGGAGCAGGATGATGCCTTTCTCCAATCCGTTGCGCGTGCTTTTCTCCACGCCTTCTTTGTACTCTTTGATGGCGTTGGCCGTGTCCTGCCTTGAGAGGTGGATGTTGCCGATGGCGTAATAAATCTGGTCCTGGTATTCGGCGTTTTTCCCGTTTCGCGCCATCTTGCGCAACGTTTTGATGGTTTTCTCCGTCTTGCCGGCCGGGATGACTTCCGTCTGCTTGATTCGTGCGCTCAGTTCCAGTTCGTAGGGAGGGTTCAGTTTGATGGTTTTCCCGTAAGCCTGGTATGCGCTGGCATCGTCGCCCGTCTCCTTGTAAATTTGGCCCAACAAGTAATACTCCCTTGCCTTTTGCTTGTTCCGTTTCTCGTTTTTTATGGTGATTAGCAGGAACGGGATGGCTTCCTTGAAGCGTTTCTGCCGCAACAGGAAGTTGCCGTATGCGTTGGCGTGTTCGGGCGTCAACTCGTCGGGCAGGCTGTCGTTGTTCAGTTTTTCCAAAGCGTCTTCGGCTTCATAGAACCAATCCATCTGCGTGTAGCACTGCGCCATCCAGATGCGTGCCTCGGCCACAAGCTTCGGGTCGGTGGCATAGAGGCGGCTGATGTAGGAAAAGGTGGAGGCCGCTTCCAAGAACTCTCCTTTCTGGAACTGCGCTTTTCCCATCAGCATCCAGGCATTGTGCAGGAAAGGGTTGTATTCTTTCTGGGCCATCCAGCGTTTGTATTCCGGCTGGTTGCGTTTGTTGGGCTGAGGTTTGGGCTTTTTCTTGATGGAATGCAGCTTGATGGCTTTTTGCGATTTCTCGATGGCGCGGTCGAAGTTGGCCTCTCCTATCCCGACGGTTCCTTTGTTGCCGATGGGGTACAGGGGGATGATTTGCTGGTAGTTGTCCTTGTTGCCGGTTTCAATGGCCAGCATGCCCTCTTTGTAGGCTTCGCTTCCATTGAAATAGACGTTGAAACGTGTGACGAATGCTTGCCAGAACCGGCTGCCCGCCGTGTTTTTCTTCGTGGAGCAGCCTGCCATGACCGTCAATGCGATGAGGCATCCTAACCAGTATGTCCCTTGTTTCTTCAATGTGTTTTCCTATCTAAGAAAGCAGTATAATTAAAACAGAAATAATGGTTTTTTATTGTCTCTGCAAATGTACAAAAATAGTTTTCCCGGCTTTGCAGGCTGCATAAATAATGATGGAAAAAAAGATGATGGAGGCACCTGACGGCACATTGAGGTAGTAGGAGAGGAACAACCCGCCGATGCATCCGATGCATCCGATGAGGATGGACAGCCCGATGATTCCCTTGAATTGCCAAGTGAACAGGTTGGCCGTGATTTGCGGGATGGTCAGCAAGGAGATAGCCAAGACAATTCCGATCATCCTTAGTGAGAACACAATGGCTAACGCGATGAAAGCCATCAGGATGTATTCAAAACAGTTGACCGGGATGCCTTGCGTGCGGGCGAAGTCCTTGTCGAAAGAGATGAAGACGATGGGATGGATGAACAGCAGGAAGAAAAGCGCGATGGCCACCGTGAGGGCAGCCAGCAGAAGGATGTCGGTGGTGTTGACGGTAAGGATGTTGCCGAACAGGTAGGCAGACAAGTCGGGCGTGAATCCTGGTGCCATGAAACTGAAAATGACTCCCAATGCCATTCCCAATGTCCAAAAGATAGCAATTGCTGAATCTTCGCGCATGTCTTTCCGTTGGCTGAGCCATTTCACGCCTAAGGCAGAGAAGACGGCAAAGGCAGCTGCGGCCAGGATGGGGGAAATGCCGAGGTAAAGCCCTAACCCGACGCCGCCGAATGAGGCGTGCGTGATGCCTCCGCTGATGAACACCAAGCGTCGCGTCACGATGTAGGTGCCAATGATTCCGCAAGCGATGCTTGCCAGCAGGCTTCCGATAAGTGCATTTTGGAAAAATGTGTATTGCAGCAGTTCCATATAATCTGTCAATTATTGCGGGCGGGAACGCCTTTCTCCGATGATGAGGAACACTTCGTCTTTGATTTCATCCGGCAGGCTGATGCCCCGCAACTGGAGGCTGCGGCTCCATCCGGCCACATCTTCTTCTCTCATCGTGTAGAGGATATCCCTGAATTGTTCGATTTGCTCATCTGTATACTGGCCGGGTGCCATGCCGGCATATGCATCTAATTCTTCATCATCGTAATATTCTATCTTTTTGCTGATGCCGGACAGGAGGCTGTTTTTCTCGCAGACTGCATGTTGCCCGCAGCATTCGCCATCGGCCACAGGAGAGGTGGTTTCGTTGCTGTTTTCTTCAGGATGGCGTTTGTTGTGGAAGTAGCCCAAGGCCATAGCAGCGGCAGCTAAGACGATGAGACCGATGACCAGTATCCACATAAATAGTTGCTTGTTTTTGCTGCAAAGTTACGCATTTAATTGTATTTTTGCCCTAAACTTATGAATATTGCAAAAATGAAGGGAGGAAAACCTCTGATTTTGATTTCTAATGACGATGGCTTTGAGGCAAAAGGCATTCGTGAACTGGTGCGCTTTTTGCGTCCGTTAGGCCATCTTGTCGTGATGGCGCCTGACGGGCCTCGTTCGGGAATGGCTTGTTCTATTACGTCTGATCGCCCGGTTGTTTATCATCAATTGGCCGAAGAATACGGGCTTTCCGTGTATAAATGCTCTGGAACGCCGGTGGATTGCGTGAAATTGGCTTCCTCGGAAGTGCTTCACCGCCAGCCGGATTTGATTGTCGGAGGCATCAACCACGGGGATAATTCTGCCATCAATGTGCATTATTCTGGAACAATGGGGGTGGTGATTGAAGGTTGTTTGCGTGGCATTCCTTCTGTTGGCTTTTCCTTATGCAACCATGCTGCGGATGCTGATTTTTCACCGTTGGAGGAACCGGTCTGTCGGATTGTGTCATGCGTTTTGCAAGGAGGTTTGCCTGAAGGCGTTTGCTTGAATGTCAATTTCCCTTTGGCTGCTTCCTTCAAAGGCATCAGAATTTGCCGGCAGGCTCGCGGCCGTTGGGTGAATGAATGGGAGAAGCGGCAGCGTCCGCCTCATGGAGGTGATTATTTTTGGCTCACGGGCAACTTTGTGGGAGATGGCGCAGCGGAAGAAGGGACCGACCGTTGGGCGTTGCGTGAGGGATATGTGGCTGTCACGCCCATATCTGTCGACATGACGGCGCATGCGGCGTTGGATAGGTTGAAAGAGCAGATTCAGGGATAGGATTATGAAGTATTACATTATTGCAGGGGAGGCTTCGGGGGATTTGCATGCATCCAATTTGATGCGTGCCTTAAAGGCGGAGGACCCGCAAGCTGCATTCCGCTTTTTCGGTGGCGACTTGATGGCTGCCCAAGGAGGCACCTGTGTGAAACATTACCGGGAAATGGCTTATATGGGTTTCTTGCCGGTATTGTTTCATTTGCGTACAATTTATGCGAACCTGCGTTTTTGCAAAGAAGATATTCTGGATTATGACCCGGACGTGCTGATTCTTGTGGATTATCCTGGCTTCAATCTGGCTGTTGCGGAATACGTGAAAAAGCACAGTTTGATACCGGTTTATTATTATATTTCTCCAAAGATTTGGGCATGGAAAGAATATCGCATCAAGAATATCAGGCGTGATGTGGACCGTCTTTTCTCCATTTTGCCTTTTGAAGTGGATTTCTACAAGAGGCATGGATATGCAGTTGATTATGTGGGAAATCCATGCGTGGATGCGGTGAACCGTTTTTTGTCTTCATATAGAGAGACGAGAGGCGAGTTTTTGATGCGAAACCAGTTGGACGAACGGCCTGTCATTGCCTTGCTTGCTGGAAGCCGCAAGCAGGAAATCGCGGATAATTTGCCGAAAATGCTGGCTGCGGCATCCGCTTTCCCGGATTATCAGCTGGTGCTTGCAGGTGCGCCTGGCATAGAGAACTCGTATTATGCTCCGTATTTGTCGGGTGTACGGAAGTTTTCTGTCGTGTCGGGGCAAACTTATGCTTTGTTGCGGCATGCATCGGCTGCCTTGGTCACTTCTGGCACGGCGACTCTTGAGACGGCTCTTTTCGATGTGCCTCAAGTGGTGTGTTATTCGATGAGGGCAGGCAGGTTGATGTCCTTTTTGAGGAAAATGGTGTTGAAAGTGCCTTTTGTTTCTTTGGTGAACCTGATAGCAGGGCGCGAGGTGGTCAAAGAGTTAGTGGCTGGCGACATGACGGTTGCCAATGTGAAAAATGAATTGTCCAGAATACTTTTGGACAAACATTATTGCCTTGAAATGCATGAAGGGTATGCTGGCATCAGAAAGGCTTTGGGCGAACCCGGTGCATCGGAGCGTGCAGCCCGCTTGATTCATGAAAGCTTCAAGCGTTGATTCAAGCAAGACTGACAGCGTACAAGTAGATAACGGCAGCGGGTATGGCCATCAATGCGCTGTCGAACCGGTCGAGAAAGCCGCCATGCCCCGGGAGTATTGTTCCTGAATCCTTGATGCCTAATGTCCTTTTAAGCAAAGATTCTGTAAGGTCGCCCCATGTGCCGAACAAAATGACGACGAATGCCAGCCCCAGCCATTCTGCCGTACTCATCATGGAAGGGAAGCAACTGGCAAACACAAATGCGGAGGCCAATGCTAAGATTCCTCCCCCAATGGAACCTTCCCATGACTTTTTGGGCGATATGCGTTCAAACAACCGGTGTTTCCCCATCAGTGTGCCGATGCAGTAAGCGCCGGTGTCGTTAATCCAGATGAAGATGAACACGGACAATGGGAGTATTGGGTTGTAGCTGACAGAATCGGCCTCGGTTCCTCCTGTGTGGAAAGCCAAGACATTGAGCATGGCAAATGGCAACCCGATGTAAAGTTGCGACAGCATGGAGTAGGCCCAGTTGTTGAGAGGGTGTTCGTTTTTCTTGTACAATTCGCTTATCATGAGGTACATGACAAGGAAGGAATAGAAGATGAACACGTATGATTCTCCTGTCAGGAAAAAGAAAGCAAAAGCGAAGAACAGATAGGCTCCTCCCAGCATGGTAATCATGCGGTTGATGCGGGCAATTCCTGCCCGGTTGATTAAACTGCCGAATTCATAGATGGCCAGTGCGGCGAAGCAAGCAAAGAGCAGCATGAAAGGGAATGCTCCATAAAGGATGCATCCGATGGTCACGGCAATGAAGATGATTCCTGTGACGGCTCGTATGAGAAGGTTTTTCACTGTTCTTTTGTTTTCTGGTTATTTATTCGTTGTTTCCGGTTGTTTTTGGGCTTCCTTCTTCTTTTTCTTTTGGGGCTTGCGGTTGGCTATTGGGCGCGTCGTTTGCATTTTCGTTGCCAATCAGCTTTTGTCCGTTGGTTTCTGAGTCTTCCAAGATTTCTTCGGAGCGTGAAGCCCAAGGGCGTTTCCCAAAAATTTTTTCTACGTCTTCAGCGAAGATGACCTCTCTGTCCATCAGCAATTGGGCCAGTTTATTGTGTCCTTCTTTATGTTCGGTCAGGATGCTTTTGGCCCGTTCGTACTGTTCTGCAATCATGTTTTTTGCTTCAGAATCGATTAGTTCGGCTGTTTTCTCGCTGTATGGCTTGTTGAAAGAATATTCGTCGTTGTTGTAATAGCAAAGGTTGGGCAGTTTGTTGCTCATGCCTGCATATGCTATCATGCCATAGGCTTGCTTGGTAACCCGTTCGAGGTCGTTCATGGCTCCTGTGGATATTTGGCCGACAAACAAGTCTTCGGCGGCGCGTCCCCCAAGAGTGGCGCACATTTCGTCCAGCATTTGTTCTTTGGTTGTGATTTGGCGTTCTTCCGGGAGGTACCATGCGGCGCCTAATGCCCGTCCGCGCGGCACGATGGTGACTTTTATCAACGGGTTGGCATGTTCAAGGAACCAAGATATCGTGGCATGTCCGGCTTCGTGCAATGCGATGGTCCGCTTTTCTTCGTTGGTCATGATTTTTGTTTTTTTCTCTAAACCTCCGATGATGCGGTCGACGGCATCCAAGAAATCTTGCTTGCCGACAAATTCTTTTCCATGGCGGGCGGCGATAAGTGCTGCTTCATTGCATACATTGGCGATATCTGCTCCAGAGAATCCTGGCGTTTGGCGTGCCAATAAGTCGATATCTACGGTTTTGTCAATCTTGATGGGGCGCAGGTGGACGCCGAATACTTCTTTGCGTTCGTTGAGGTCGGGAAGGTCTACGTGTATTTGCCGGTCGAACCGCCCGGCGCGGAGCAAGGCTTTGTCCAATATGTCCACGCGGTTGGTGGCAGCCAAGATGATGATGCCGCTGTTGGTGCCGAAGCCGTCCATTTCTGTGAGCAACTGGTTCAATGTGTTCTCGCGTTCGTCGTTTCCTCCCATGGCGGGGTTTTTTCCTCTTGCGCGTCCCACTGCATCGATTTCGTCGATGAAGATGATGCATGGGGATTTTTCTTTGGCGCGGCGGAACAAGTCGCGGACGCGTGATGCGCCTACTCCGACAAACATTTCAACGAAATCGGAGCCGGAAAGGGAGAAGAAAGGCACGTCTGCTTCTCCTGCCACGGCTTTTGCCAGCAGGGTTTTCCCGGTTCCCGGGGGGCCTACCAGCAAGGCTCCTTTGGGAATCTTTCCTCCCAAGTTGGTGTATTTTTCAGGTTCTTTGAGGAATTCCACGATTTCTGCCACTTCCTGCTTGGCTTCTTTGAGCCCGGCCACGTCTTTGAAGGTGACTTTGTTCTGGTTTTTGCCGTCGCCTTTCTCGAAAAGCTGGGCTCTCGACTTGCCGACATTGAACACGCCTCCGCCTACTCCTCCGCTGTCGCGCCCCATCCTGCGCATGAAATACATCCAGATGCCGATGATGAGGATGAACGGGAACAGGTTCCAGAACAAGGCTCCGAAATAGTTCTTTTTTGTTTTGAAGCTGATGTCTCCTTTGAAGTTGCCGGTTTCGGCCTCTTTTTCTATGAATTCATTCAGGGCATCCCTTGAGGGAACTTCCAGGTTTATGACCGGATTTTTGCCTACCTCTTTCGGTTCTTTCCCGAACACGTTTTTTGCAAATTCCGGCTTGATGTAGAGTTCGGCGGAATTGTCATCATAGGATATGATTTTGTTGGCATAGCCTTTTTCCACATAATCTTTGAATTCGGTATAGCTGATGCTTTTGCTGATGTTTCCGCCCGGGCTGGCGAACCACAGCATCATCAGTGCGATGATGATGGTCAGGTATAGCCAGTTCAGGTTGAACTTGGGCGTGTTCATCTTGTTGGCATTCGCGTTCTTGTTTTTTTCCATAAATGCAAGGGTGGTTAGTCGATATTGGGCAAATGGATTAGTTTGGCATCTGCCCACAGGTGTTCCAAATCATAGAATTTCCTTGTTTCGGGCAAGAAAACATGCACGATTACGTCTGAGTAGTCCATGGCGACCCATTGCGCGTTTCTCAAACCGTCGATGTGGCATGGCTTCTCTCCTGTGTGTTTCCTGACATAGTCTTCCACGGAATCGGTGATGGCGCTTACTTGGCTGGGCGAGTTGCCTTGGCAGATGACGAAGTATTTGCAAATAGTGTCCTCAATGCCTTCTAATTGGGCAATCACGATGTCTTTGCCTTTCTTTTCCTGAATGCCTTCGGCTATTTTTTCTACTAAATTTTCGGTTTCGTTCATTTGTTTACAAGTTTCAATGTGGTTGCCAATGTGGCGGGGCGCATGCCTTTGTAGAGGCTTGCAAATGTTGTGCCACAATGGGTTACAAAGATAGGCTGATTTGTTGAGACATGCGAAAGTTTTGCCGGAAATCTGATTTATTTTTGTGTTTTTTAGGCATCATCGCCTCCCGTTTTGCGGGAATGTGTGCAAAAGTTATAAAAAATGTGCGGAAAATGTTTGGGTGCGCGGTATTTTTATTACCTTTGCAGCGTCAAAAGCAGAATGGGATATGGTGTAATGGTAACACAACAGATTCTGGTCCTGTTTTTCCAGGTTCGAGTCCTGGTATCCCAACTGTTTGAGAGAGGCTTCCCGATGGATGAAGGAGGCCTCTCTTTTTTTTGCGCGGAAGGCTTCCAAAGGTTTTTGAAAATCCTCCTAAGGTTTGGGGCAAAACCTTGGAAGGATTCATGCAAAACGTTGAAAGGTTTTTCAAGAAGTTTTTTGGGGGCTTTTCCCACGGCTTGCGAGCCGTGTGGGGCAGCTTCGCAAAGCGCCGGGCGTGCTTCCCGATAAAATTGCAAATTTTTCCTGTAAAATGGCTGCATTTTTCCTATAAAAATATCCTTTTTTATGGGAAAAACTTTTCCTGCTTCCCGGCGGCGCGGAGGCGGGCGAAGCGGGTGTTGCGGCTTCTTGCGGGCATGGGGAAAAACAAAGGCTGCTTTTTTGTCGGCAGCCCTTGCTTTTCCCCATGCTTATGAATGGAGCCTTATTCTTCTTCCTTCCTCAAGGTTTCATCAACGACATCGATTTTCTTCTGGATGAGGCTTAGTTCGTCTTTCAGTTTTTCCACCTTGCGCAGCAGTTCGTTGACCAGGCTGTTTCCTTTCTTTGAAGATGCGTTCAGGAATCCGATGTTGTTCTCGTAGGTTTGTACTTCGCTTCTGAGATTTTCGTATGTTCGGAGCAGTTTCTCGCGTTCGCGGTACAGGCTGTCGTTTTTCCCGTTTTGGGTCGCATTGCTTATGTTGGACTTGAAGCTGTTCAGCCGGCGGTCGGAAATGCTGATATGCAAGCGTTCAAAATGTGCGTCCATCAGTTCGCGGTATTGCTTGTATATCTTGTCTTTTTCCTTGAACGGCACATGCCCGGTGTTGTTCCATTCTTGGATAATTTCTTGGATTTGCTCTTTTGCGTCTTCTGCTTCGGTTGATTCGTTGATGCTTGCGAGCTTTTCTATCAATGCTTTTTTCTTGGCGAGGTTCTCCTGTTCTTCTGAATGTTGTGTGGATGTGGCCTTGTTCTTTTGCTCGAAGAAGTGGTCGCATGCTTCAATGAACCGTTTCCAGATGGCATCTGAGTGCTTCTTTGCGACAGGGCCGATTGTTTTCCATTCTTTTTGCAATTGGACCAGCGTTTCTGTGGTGGCTTTCCAGTCAGTGCTGTCTTTCAGCGATTCGGCTTTCTCGCAAAGTGCTTTCTTCTTGGCGAGGTTCCCGGCCAGTTCTTCTTTCTTGGCTTTGAAGAATTCGCCTTTTTTCCTGAAGAATTCGTCGCATGCGGAACGGAACCTTTCAAAGATTTTTGTGTTTGCCTTTTGGGGCGCGAACCCGATTGTTTTCCATTTGGCTTGCAAGGCGATGATTTCTTTCGTCTTGTTTTCCCATGTGGCATAAGAAGTCAGTTCATTATAGTCGGTGGCTTCCACAATTTCGCAGATAGCCGTTTTCGCATCCAGGTTTTGTTGCTCTTGTTTTTTCAGTTCTTCGAAATGTTGCTGGTGCCGGCGGTTCACGTTGGATGAGGCCGTCTTGAACCGGCTCCATATTTCTTCTCTGAGTTCTTTGGCCACAGGCCCTGTTTCCCTGAATTCTTGGTGCAGTTTCTGCAATTGGTGGAATGCGGACACTACGTCTGCCTCTTCCGACAGCTTTTCGGCAGCTTCGCACAAATGGGTCTTGATTTCCAAGTTTTTCTTGAAATCATATTCGCGGAATTCATTGTTCAGCTTGATGATGTCATAGAATTGCTCGGCATAATGTTGGTAGTTTTTCCACAGTTCCTTGCTCTGCGACGCAGGTATCAGCTTTATCTCGTTCCATTGTTGCTGCAGCTTTTTGAACTCGTTGTAGTTCTTGTTGGCATCTTCCGGGTGTGCGGTCAGTTCTTTGAGCTTGTCAATGATGCCCAATTTGATGGCGAGATTTTCTTCTTTCTGCTTTTCGATGGCCTCCAGCATGGCATTCCTTTTCTCTTTGATGACGGCTGCCAGCGCCTTGAATTCATTTTCTTTTTCATCGGGCTCCAGTTTGAAGTCCTCCGGGGCTCCTCCGTTTTCAAGGAAGCTTTTGTAGGCTTTTTCCGTTTCAGATTTGTGCAACCTGTAGAAATGTTGTTTCAACAGTTCTATTTCTTGCCTTTCGGCATGCTCTATGTCGTTTGTTATGTCTTTCAGCCGTTCGAGGATTTCTTCTTTGGTCTTGGGAATCGTGAAGGCCGCACCAGGGGCGTCGTCCGTTTCCATTCCTGCAGGAGAAGCCTCAGGGACGATGGCGCCTGATACTTCAGTTGCATTTCTTTCTTCTGCCAAATCTTCTTCCAAAGGTTGGTTGGTGTCTTGAGAGTCCATCATTGTTCTATAATTTATAGGTACGTTATTCGTGCAAGAATCGCTTCTTTTAGATTAGTTTACAAATTAAGGAAATAAAATCCTTACTACATACTTTTTTCAGATATTTTTTTGAAGTTTTCTTTTTGGGGCTCAAGATAACAGGACAGTGATTCCCATATAAAGCATCATGCCGATGATGTCGTTTGTGATGGCAATGAACGGGCCGGTGGCGATGGCAGGGTCTATTTTCAGCTTCTCAAGTGTCAGGGGAACGAATGTGCCGAAGATGGATGCGAACATCACAACAGCGAAAAGGCTGATGGACACGGAGTAAGTGACAGTGGCTGTCATCCCGAACCGTATGAAGTTGTAGATGTACACTAACAGGGAAATGATGCTGGCATTGATGAGGGCCACGACGGATTCTTTCAGGATTTGCCGGTAAGTGTTCTTGGCGTCCAATGAATTGTTGGCAAGCCCTTGCACCACGAGCGCGGAGGATTGCGTGCCGACGTTCCCTCCCGTCCCGCCTATCAGCGGGATGTAGAGTGCCATCTCCGGGTGGGCGGCGAATGTGTTGTCGAAATTGCCGAGTATGACGGAGTTCCCGATTCCTCCGAGCATGCCGATGATGAGCCACGGGAGGCGGGCGGAGGTTTGCCGGAACACGTTGTCGTCTGTCTCGATGTCTTGGGAAAGTCCGGATGCCAATTGGTAGTCGCGTTCCGCATGTTCGCGCACTTTGTCCATGACATCGTCTACGGTGATGCGCCCTACCAGTCTCCCGATGCTGTCGATGACGGGGACGGCTACCAAGTCATATTTCTCAATGGTCTGCACTACGTCGTCGATAGGGGTTTCAACGCGCACGGAGATGGGGTCTTTCTTCATGACGTGCTTCACCTTGGAGACAGAAGGGCTGGTAATCATCTTTTTCAATGGGAACACGCCCCGGAGCCGCTCATCATCGTCTACGACGTACACGTAATATATTTCGTCCATGTCTTCGGCTTGTATGCGCATCTCCTTCAGGCACTCAGGCATGCTCCAGTTTTCATTGACGATGACCATCTCTGTTCCCATGATGCCTCCGGCGGTGTCTTCGTCGTATTTCAAGAGGTCTACGATGTCGCCCGCTTGGTCGATGTCTTCAATGTGGGAGAGAACTTCTTCTTGTTTTTCCTCGTCCATGTCGCGGATGATGTCGACGGCATCGTCGGTGTCCATGTGGTCGAGGAAGCGTTTGGCAATAGTTTCTGGCGGCAGCACGTCGAGAAACTCTTTGCGTGCGTCTTCGTCCATTTCGATGAGGACATCGGCTGCGGTGTCGTTGTCGAGCAGGAGGTAAATGGCTCTTGCTTCAGGCAGGGAGAGTTCGTTGCACAGTTCGGCGATGTCGGCGGGATGGAGGTCGGCGATGCGCTCTTTGAGCTGGTCGGATTCTTTATGCTCTATGAGTTCCCTGATGTCGTTGATATAGTCTTCGTTCATGGCAGCGAGGGTTTGTTGTGGTTCGTGATGCGGGACGTGTCCAGTTCTTCCTGCATGCGGTTGGTGAGGTTCACGAAGTCGCTTACGGAGAGTTGCTCCGGGCGTTTGGAGAAGATGGGGTCGCTGTTGCCTTTCCATTCTTTTCCCATGATTTGGCGCAGGGAGTTGCGCAGGGTTTTCCGCCTTTGGTTGAAAGTGGCTTTTACGATGCGTTTGAAAAGTGCTTCGTTGCAGCCGAGGTCGGCGACGTGGTTGCGTGTCATGCGGATGACGGCGCTTTTCACCTTGGGTGGCGGGTTGAACACGTTTTCATGCACGGTGAAGAGGTATTCCACGTCGTACCAAGCTTGGATAAGCACGCTGAGGATGCCATATGCCTTGCAGCCGGGCGGGGCGGCGATGCGTTCGGCCACTTCTTTTTGTATCATGCCGGTGCAGCAGGGGATGAGGTCCTTGTTGTCGAGCATCTTGAAGAAGATTTGGCTGGATATGTTGTAGGGGTAGTTGCCGGTAAGGACAAAAGGGGCGCCTTGGAATACGGTGCTGAGGTCGAGTTGCAGGAAGTCGTCTTCGATGATATGTTCCTCTAAGGACGGGAAATGCTTGAGGAGGTAGGAGACAGACTCGAAGTCTATCTCGACGACTTTGAGAGGCCGTTGCTTGCCCACAAGGTATTGTGTCAGCACTCCTGTGCCGGGCCCGACTTCGAGGACGGGCGTTGCGGGGCAGGCATCGACGGTGTCGGCGATGGCTTGGGCGATGCTCTGGTCGCGGAGGAAGTGCTGCCCCAAAAACTTTTTAGGCTTGACGGCGCTCATTCTTGTGAAATTTGCGGGTTATTTACTTGCGGTTTGCATATATCCTGCTATATTTGCGCTTACAAAGATAGGGATTATACGGAATGTAACCTTGTTGAAAGTTGAAAAAGTTAATAGGAAATATTGTAAAGGTGGTTTTGCCCTTGGCGTTGGGGGCATTTATTTTGGTGTGGGTGTACCGTGGCTTCGACTTCGCCCGCGCGGCGGAGGTGCTGCGCCACGGCATGGATTACGGCTGGATGGCGGCGACCCTTGTGTTCGGCATACTGAGCCATGTGGTGCGGGGCATACGTTGGAGGCTGGCCTTGGAACCTTTGGGGGAGCGTCCGCGCATGGCCGACTGCGTGTATGCCATCTTTGTTTCTTACGCGGCGAACCTTGTGGTGCCGCGCGTGGGCGAGGTGTCGCGTTGCGGCGTGCTGGCGCGCTATGACGGCGTCTCCTTTGCGAAGTCGTTGGGGACGGTGGTGACCGAGCGGCTCATCGACACGTTGTGCGTGTGCCTGCTCACGGGGCTGGCGCTGGTGCTGCAGTTGCCGGTTTTCGACCGTTTCTTCCGCGACACGGGGGCGGGCCTGGGGGCGTTGCCGGAGGTGCTGGCTTCGGCCGACTTCTACATTGTGCTGTTGTGCGCGGCGGGCATAGGGGCGTTGCTGTGGCGGCTGCTCCGCACGTATTCTTTCTTTGCGAAGGTGAAGGATGCGCTGCGCAATGTGTGGGCGGGCGCGTTGTCGTTGCGGCGGGTGCGGAAGCGGGGGCTGTTCTTGGCGTACACGGCTTTGATATGGCTGTGCTACTATCTGCAGTTCTACCTGAGCTTCTATTGCTTCGGGTTCAGCGAGGGCTTGGGGCCGGTGGTGGGGCTGGTGCTGTTCGTGGTGGGGAGCATCGCGGTGGTGGTGCCCACGCCGAACGGTGCGGGCCCGTGGCATTTCGGGGTCATCACGATGATGATGCTCTACGGGGTGGGGCAGGAGGACGCGGGCGTGTTCGCCCTGCTGGTGCATGGCGTCCAGACGTTGCTGGTCGTCGTCTTGGGCATATACGGTTTGATAATGTTATCATTCACAAATAGAAGGAGGAAGTATGGAAACAATCAAGACCTTGGCTCCGCAGAACGTGTGGAGGCATTTCTATGAGTTAACGCAGATACCCCGGCCGTCGGGGCATCTGGAGGCAGTGCGCGGGTTCTTGCTGGACTTTGGCAAGGGCCTTGGCCTGGAGTCGTTCACGGACAAGTGCGGGAACGTCGTCATCCGCAAGCCGGCTTCGCCGGGGATGGAGGGGCGGCGCGGCGTGGTGTTGCAGGGGCACATGGACATGGTGCCGCAGAAGGACAACGGCACGGCGCATGATTTCACGAAGGACCCCATCCGGACGGTGGTGGACGGCGAGTGGGTGCGGGCTTGCGGCACGACGCTGGGCGCGGACAACGGATTGGGCGTGGCCGCCATCATGGCGGTGCTGGAGGACGGCTCGCTGAGGCACGGCCCGCTGGAAGCGTTGGTCACGGCCGACGAGGAGACGGGCATGTACGGCGCCTTCGGCCTGGAGCCGGGCGTGCTGCGGGGGAAAATCTTGCTTAACCTCGATTCGGAGGAGGAGGGCGAGCTGTACATCGGCTGCGCGGGGGGCTTGGACGTGTCCGCCGCCCTGCGCTACCGCGAGGAGCCTGCCGCCGAGGCCGACGAGGCCCTGCGCTTCACCGTCAAGGGGCTGCGCGGCGGCCATTCGGGGCTGGAAATCGGGGAGGGCCGCGCCAACGCCAACAAGCTGATGGCCCGCCTCGTGGCCGAGTGCATGCGCCGCTACGGCGCGCGCCTGGCCGGATGGGAGGGCGGCAACATGCGCAACGCCATCCCGCGCGAGGCCACGGCGGTGATGATGTTCGCCCCGGCCGAGGCCCGCGCCTTTTTCGAGGACGGGCTGGCCGGGGAGATGCTGGCCACGTGGCAGAACGAGTACCGGGGCGTGGACGACGGCATCGCGCTCGACGCCGGGCGCGACGACTGCCCGGCCGCCGTGATGCCCGCAGGGGCGCAGGAAGCCTTCGTGTCCGCCATCCTCGCCTGCCACGACGGCGAGATGCGCCGCATCGCGGCCATGCCCGACACGGTGGAGACCTCGTCGAACCTGGCCATCGTCGCCGTGGGCGGCGGGACGGCCAGCGTCAAGATACTCGCCCGCAGCTCGTGCGACTCCATGAAGGCTTTCCTCGCCGAGGGGCTCGAGGCCTGTTTCCGCCTCGCCGGGATGGAGGTGGAGACGTCGGGCGGCTACTCCGGCTGGCAGCCCGACTTCCAGTCGCCCGCCCTCGCCGCCCTGCGCCGGGCCTACGCCGGGCTGTTCGGCGCGGAGCCCAAGGTGAAGGTGGTCCACGCCGGGCTGGAGTGCGGCATCCTCGGCGCGAAGATGCCGTGGCTCGACATGGTGTCGTTCGGCCCCACCCTGCGGTCGCCCCACTCCCCGGCGGAGCGGGCCCACATCCCCAGCGTGGCGCGGTTCTACGACTTCCTTGTGGCCGCCCTCGCCCAAGTGCCGGAGGAGTGACGCGCGCCCCTATATATAATAATGTACGTACATATTATATATAGGCTGCGGCGGGAGGGCATGGCAAACGGCCTGCCGCGCCGCCGGAAATGCCCTATAGGGCGGCCGAAAATACCCTATAGGGCGGTTAAAACTCCCCTATAGGGCAGTTAAAAATACCCTATAGGGCATTTTGAACTCCCCTATAGGGCATTTCCAACGACTCTATAGGGCGTTTCAAGACAAGTAATAAATGTTTAATTAACGGGCGGTTGGAGGAATCCGCCGCCCATAGTATGAACTTCAAAAAACAACAACGACCATGGCTAAATTTAAGTTAGTCCAGAAGGTGAACCCGCAGAAGCGGAATGAACCCGCCAGGTGGTTCGCCATCCCGAAGATTGTAGCGCGCATGACAACCCGTGCCGTGTGCAAGTATGTAACCCGCAACACCACCGTGGCGCCCACCGAGGCCGAAGCCACGCTCAACCTCGTGCTCGACGCCGTGCCCCAGCTGCTCAAGGACGGCAACAGCGCGCAGATTGGCAACCTCGGCTGGCTGCGCCTCTCCTTCGGCAGCGAGGGAGTGGAGGAACCCGGCAAGTTCAACGCCGAATCCATGATGAGGAACCTCAAAATCGTCTTTACCCCGTCGAAGGAGCTGGTAGAGGAGGTTTCCAAAGGCATCGCCTACGAGAGCGCAGGCATCGTGGAGGAAGGCTTCACCTTCCCCACGCTCAAGGCCTACAACAACTACAAGGCGACCGGCAGGTTCCCCATCGGCGGCGACGAGGAGGAAGAATCCGGCGCCGGCCAGTGACCATCGGCCCCCGGGCCGCCCGCGCAACCCCCGCCCACGGCGGGGGTTGCTTTTTTTAACGCCCCGCAGGGCAATAAACCGCCGCCCGCCCGTTTCTCTTATAAGAAACCCTAAACGGAAACGACATGAAACGCCGACTTTTCGCCGCCCTCCTCGCGGCCATCCTCCTCGCCGCCCCGGCGGCCCAGGCACAGAGTTACAAGAAACTGTGGCGCAAGGCCGAACGCGCCGAAGCCTCCGGCCTGCCCCGCACCGCCCTCGATGCCGTGGAAGGCATCCTCCGCAAGGCGGGCGACAGCCCCGCCGCCCGCCAGCACCGCGTGAAAGCCCTGCTCCGCGCCGCCCGCCTCCGCGCCGACCTCGCGCCCGACACGCTCTGGGCCGACATCCCCCGCCTCGAGGCCGCCCGCGCCGCCCTCCAAGGCACCCCCGAAGGAGCATGGCTCGCCTACGCCCTCGGCCGCCTCTGCGAGCAGGCCGCCCGCGCCGCCCATGCCCCCGCAGCCCCCGCCCCGGAAGCCGCGCCCCCCGCCGATGTCCGCCAGTGGCAGCCCGTCCATTTCCTGCAACGCGCCTACGCCTGCTACCTCGCCTGCGCCGACCCCGCCAACTACCCCGGCAACCCCCCGGCGCGGGACTACGGGCTGCTCCTCGACCTGCCCGAAGGCGGCCTCCCCCCCGATGCCGCCCTGCGCCAGGCCCTCACCCTCCGGGCCGCCCGCGCCCTGCGCTCGCTTGCCGTTCCCTTGGAGGCGCACTGCAAACAGGCCCGCTTCCCCGGCGGCGACCCCTGCTGGGTTCACCCGGAAGACACCGTGGCCGCCCTCTCGCCCTACGATGCCGCCGCAGCCGCCGCCAACCTCTGCGCCCGCCTCTCCGCCCTCTGCCTGGCGCAAGGCGACACCCTCGCCTATGCCCTCGCCCGCATGGAGCAGCTGGAAGCGATGCGCCTCCGCGCCGACTTCCCCGCGTATGGCGAAGACGTTCCCAATACACCGTATTACGCAGCCCTCGCGCAGTTGCAGGAAGCCTGCCGGGGCAGCGAGGCCGCCGCCGAAGTGGCCTTGCAGCGCGCCCGCCTGCTCCGCTCCGCCGGCCGCCCGGCCGAAGCCATGGCCCTCCTGCGCGAGGCCGTGGAAGCCCACCCGCGCTACTTCCGCGCCGATGCCCTCCGCAACGAGATGGACGGCATTGCCCGCCCGCTCTGCGAAGCGCAGGCGCCCGAAACGGCCTGCCCCGGCGGCGCGATGCCCCTCGACTTCCGCTACAAGAACCTCCCGGAGGCCGCCGTGCGCCTCTGGCGGCTGAACATCCCCCCCACGCATCCCGATGCCGTGCGCTGGCGCAGGCTCGGCCCCACGCCCTACGAGGCCGGCGCGGAGGAAATGCAGTCCTTCCTCCGCCGCCACGGCACGCCCGTCCGCACGGACACCGTGCGCTTCCGCCCCACGCCCGATTACTTGCCGCGCGACACCGCCTTCCGCCTCGCCGCCCCCCCGGCCGGGCTCTACGTGGTGGAAGTGTCCGCCCCCGGCGGCGATGCCGCCCCGGCTTGCATGCTGGTGAACGTCAGCCGCCTGCGCCCCGTGTGGACGTCGCTCGGCGGCGGCAGGGAGCTTTGGGCGGTGCTGGACGCGCAGACGGGCCGCCCCGTGGCGGGTGCCTCGCTCCGCTTCTTCCGCAGCAGGGGCGACACGCTCTCGCTGGTGAAGGCCCTCGCCGCCGACGCGCAGGGCGAACTGGAGTGGACGCCTGCGGACTATGACTGCGCCCAGGCCGTGTGCGCGGGCGACAGCTGCATGGAGCCGGTGCGCGTGTGGCCGCAGGGCGAGGCGGATTATCCCGCCCCCCGTCCCGTGGAGCGCCTCTCCCTGTATGCCGACCGCAGCCTCTACCGTCCCGGGCAGACGGTTCACGTGGCCGGGACGGCCTGGCGGCAGTGCGGCGACAGCCTCCGCGTGCAGCCCGGGCGGCGGTTCACCCTCCGCCTCCTCGACGCCAACGGGCGCGAATTGGAGAGCCGCACGGTGGAGTCTGACGCCTTCGGCGTGTTCGCCGCGCAGTTCGTGCTGCCGCAGTCGTGCCTGCCGGGGCGTTTCACGGTGGACGCAGGCCGCAGCAGCCTCGCGTTCCGCGTGGAGGAGTACAAGCGGCCCACGTTCCGCGTGGCGTTCCGCCCCGTGTCCGCTGCCTACGCGGAAGGCGACTCCGTGTGGCTCGAAGGGCGGGCGGAGACGTTCACCGGCCTGCCCGTGGCCGATGCCCAAGTGGCCTACGCCGTGCGCCGCACGTCCGGTCTCTGGCGCGGGGCGGGGGGCAGCGTGGCGGCCTCCGGCACGGTGCGCACGGATGATGGCGGCGCGTTCCGCATCCCCGTCCTGCTGGAGCCGGAAGCCTCCGGCGTGTCGCCGCTCACGCGCTACTATGCGTTTTCCGTGGAAGCCGCTGCCACTTCCCCCGCCGGGGAGACGCAGACGGCCACGGCCTGGCTGCCCGTGGGCAGCGCCTCCGTCCGCCTTTCCGCCTCCCTCGGCGGCGAGGTGGTGAAGGAACGCCTGGACAGCCTCGCCTTCCATATTGAGAACCTCTACGGCCAGACGCTCCCGGAGGCGGAGGGGCGCTGGCGCGTGCTGTCCGCTGAAGGCGGGCGGCTGCCCAAGGACAGTTGCCTGCTGCAAGGCGCGTTCCGCAGCGGGCGCAAGCTGGACGCGGTCCCGCTCCGCGCCCTGCCCGGCGGGGCGTACCGCCTCCTGCTTTCCGCCACGGATTCCTTAGGCCGCGAGGCGGAGTGGGAACAGGCGTTCACCCTCTTTTCGCTGGCCGACCGCCGGCCTCCCGTGCATTCGCCGTTGTGGATGCACCAGGAGGGCGGGGAGTTCGGCCCCGGCCGGCAGGCGGACCTCTATATAGGCACGAGCCTCAAGGATGCCTATATATTATATAATGTGTATGCCTCCGGCGGGCGATGCATCGAGCGGCGGCGCATTTTCCTCACGGACTCCATCATGAAGCTGTCGTTTGGCCAGCGCGAGGAGTATGGCGACGGCATCTGCGTGTCGTGCCTGCTCGTGCGCGACGGCGAGGTGCATCAGCGCGAAGCCGCCGTGCGCCGTGCCGAGCCTGACATGCGGCTGGCGTTGCGCTGGTCGTCGTTCCGCGACCGCCTCGTGCCGGGGCAGCAGGAAGAGTGGCGGCTCGCCGTGTCGTATCCCGGCGGGCGGCCCGCCCGCGCCAACCTGATGGCGGTGCTGTATGATGCGTCGCTCGACGCGCTCAGCCCCCACCGCTGGTCGCCCGGCGTCTCGTTCGTGCGCAACGTCCCCTACGTCCGTTGGCAGAGCGCATGGCCGGGCGTGTCGCGCCGCGCCTTGGCGTTCCCCGCCGTGCGATGGGATGTCCCCGCCTTTGCCGAGGCTTCCGTTCGGGTGGAGGACTTCTCGCAAGTGCTTTACGGCCGGTGGGGAATGGACGGCGTGTACCTGTTGGGTACGTCCTCCCGCACGGTGAACGCCGTGATGAAATCCGCTCCCGCCGTGGCGGCGGATGTGGCGGTGGAGGAAGCGGCGGCAGCGGCTTCCCCGGCGGAATCCTTGCCGGGCCTGCGCAGCGACTTTGCCGAGACGGCTTTCTTCTACCCGCAGCTCCGCACGGACGCGGAGGGCGGGGCGGTGGTGTCCTTCACCCTGCCGGAAAGCGCCACGGAGTGGCGGTGGATGGGCCTTGCCCACACCGAAGACCTCCACTGGGCGATGACGGACACCACCGTGGTGGCGCGGAAAGAGTTCATGGCCGCGCCCCACATGCCGCGCTTCCTCCGTGCGGGCGACGATGCCGTCCTGGCCGCCACGCTCTCCAACCTGACGGGCAACGCCCTCCGGGGGACGGCCCGCCTCGAAGTGTTCGACCCCGTGACGGAGCGCGTCCTCTTCTCCGCCCGCAAGGCGTTCCGCGTGGCGGCCCGCGCTTCGGACACCGTTGCCTTCACGTTCCGGGCGGCGTTCGAGCCGGGGCTGGTGGCGTGCCGCGTATGGGCGGAATCGGACACAGGCGCGTTCTCCGACGGCGAGCAGCACTATCTGCCCGTCCTTTCCCCCAAGCGGTGGATGACAGAGGCCGTGCCGATGTCCGTCACCGGCACGGACACCGTGCGCTATGCCTTGCAGGGCCTGTTCAACCACGACAGCCCGACGGCCACGCACCGCCGCTTGACGGTGGAGCTGGCGGCCGACCCCGTGTGGTTTGCCATACAGGCGTTGCCCTCGCTCGGCACGCCGGCCGGCGACGATGCCATCTCGTGGGTTTCCGCTTATTATGCGGACAACCTTTCGGCGCATATCCTGAACGCCTGCCCGAAGATACGGGCCGTGTTCGATGCCTGGCGGGCGCAGGGCGCGGCGGGCGAGCCGCCCGCCGGGTTGGGGGACGGGGATGCTTCCCTCCGCGAACTGCTGTTGGAGGAAACGCCTTGGCTCTCCGCCGCCGAGGACGGGGCAGAGGCCCGGCGCCGCCTTGCCTTGCTGTTCGACCTCAACTGGCTGCAAGGGCAGAACGCGTTGGCGGCCCGCAAGCTCGCCGAACTGCAACGGGCCGACGGGGCTTGGCCGTGGTTCCGGGGCATGCAGGGAAGCCTGCACGTCACCCTCTATGCCGTGGAGGCATTGGGGCGGCTTGCGGCTCTCACCGGGCAGGCGTTGCCCGGCGACGTGCTGCCGATGTACACCCGTGCGCTCGGCTACCTGCACCGCGAGGCCCGCGACTGCTATCTGGATTTGAAAGCGGCGGAGGCGCGTCAGGGCAAGGACGCGCCCGCGCAGCCTTCCGCGTTGCCTTCGTGGGTGCTGCGTTACCTGTACGCCTGCGCCCTGTCGCCCGTCCCGCTGCCAGCGGAGGCGGAGGAGGCGCACGGCTATTTCGTCCGGCGACTGGCTGCGATGCCGCCGGCTTCCGGCCTGTATGAAAAGGCGTTGGCCGCCGTGGTGCTGGCCGAGGCCGGGCAGGCGGAAGCGGCATCGGGCTATCTTCGCTCGCTGGCGGAATACGCCGTCCGCGTGCCGGGCAAAGGCATGTGGTACGACACGCGCCGCGCCGCCTGTTCGCCGGATTCGTACCGCGTTCCCGTGCAGGTGGCGGTCATTGAGGCGTTCCGCCGCATCGGCGGCCACGATGCCGAGGTGGAGGAGATGCTCCTCTGGCTGTTGTCGCAGAAGCGCGTGCAGGCTTGGGATTCGCCGCTGTCCACGGTGAATGCGGTCTACGCCCTGATGGCGGGCGGCACGGCCTTGGGCGGCAGTTCCGTGGCCTTGCGCATCGGCGGCACGGAGATTGCGTCGCCGTCGGCAACGTCGCAGGCAGGAAGCGGCTACGTGAAGGAAAGTTTTTCCGGAGGCAGCCTGCCGGAGTTGTCGGAGGACGCCGTCCTGTCGCAGGAAGGCGAGGGGTTGGCTTGGGGCGCCGTCTATGCCCAGTATTTAGAGGACATGGAGCGCGTGCCGTCCCTCTGCGCAGAGGGTTTCGCCGTGGAGAAGAAGCTGTTCGTGGAGCATGCGCAGGAAGGCCGCAAGGTGCTGCTTCCCGTGGCGGACGGCACGGTGCTGCGCGTGGGCGACAAAGCCTGCGTGCGCCTCGTGGTGACCGTGGGGCAGGACATGGACTTCGTGTCGCTGAAGGACGAGCGTCCGGCCTGCCTGGAACCGCTGTCGGCGCGCTCCGGCTACCGGGTGCTGTCCGGCGAGGGATGCTACGAGGCGGTGAAGGATGCTTCCACGGTGTATTTCTTCGACCGCCTGCCGAAGGGCGTTTACGTGTTCGATACCTATTATTACGTGGCACGCGCGGGACGTTACGTTTCGGGGCTTTCCGTGTTGCAGTCCGCCTATGCGCCGGAATATTCGGCCTATGCGCCCGTACAAGTCCTCACGGTGGAGTAAAAAAACTCCCCCTTGGGGCAAGTTTGGAGGAAAAGCATTATTTTTGCCGTCACGCAACGATAGACTATGGATTGGAAACAGATATTATGTGCAACGGGCTTGTGGCTTCTCCTGCACGGAGGCGCAGAGGCCCAGCCCCAGATTGCTTTCGACAAGACAATGCACGACTTCGGGAGCATCCGTTGGAAAGTGCCTGTCACGGCAGAGTTCGAGGTGCGCAATGAAGGCGATGCGCCGTTGGTCATCAACAAGGTAAGCGCCTCGTGCGGATGCATCGTGGCGGGATGGACAAAGCAACCCATCCCGCCCGGCGGCACGGGCTATGTGCGTTCCACTTTCGATGCGAAGGCAGTGGGGCGCTTTCATAAGACGGTGGGCATCTACTGCAATGCCTCTCCCCGCCCGGTCTATCTGGCTTTCAAAGGCACCGTGGAGTATCAGCCAAAGGATTACAGCGCATATCCTTACGCGATAGGGAGCCTCCGCTTGGACACGCTGCGGGTGGACTTCCCGGATGCTTGCAAAGGCGACCGCCCCGTGGCGGAAATCCGCATCGCCAACACCTCCGGCACGCCATACGAACCAGTGTTGATGCATCTTCCGCCCTATCTTTCTGCCGAAGCCGTCCCGGCGCGGCTGGAGGAGGGAGAGGCAGGCGTGGTCCGCCTCACCCTGAACCCGGACCAATTGGCGGGCTTGGGCTTGCACGAGACATCCGTGTATTTGTCCCGTTTCCCGGGCGACAAAGTGGGAACGGACAATGAACTGTGGGTGTCTTCCGTATTGCTGCCGGATTTCTCCTCCCTGTCGGAGGCGGAACGGCAAAACGCGCCAAAGGCTCGGCTGTCCGCAGATGAGGACATCGAGATGCGGTTGGAGGCGGGAAAGCACCGTGTCTCCCGCAAGATTGCCTTGGCCAACGACGGGAACTCGGCATTGGAGGTGCTGGCACTGCAAGTGTCTGACCCGGCCATCGGCATCAGCGTGAAGAAACGCTTCGTGCAGCCCGGGTCGTCTGCCACCTTGCGTGTCACCTTGAACACAAAGGAACTGGGGCGGCGACGGCAACCGCTCCGTGTGCTGATGATAACGAACGATCCTGAACGCCCGAAAGTTGTTTTTCGCATAAACGTCATAAAAGAATAGGCATCATGATAGAACATCCTGAAAACCGAGAAGAATACAAAGGCTTAACCGTCAATAGCGGTGTGGAGCAGCCTTTGTCCGTGAATCCGTACCTCAAGTCCCGGCGTTTGCCAAGGAAACGCAACCTTTCGGTCTCCGAATACGTGGAGGGCATCTTGAAGGGCGATGTGACGGTATTGAGCCGTGCCGTGACCTTGGTGGAAAGCTTGCTGCCCGAACATCAGGCCGTTGCACAGGAGGTGATTGAGAAATGCCTTCCGCATTCGGGGCACTCCATACGGGTGGGCATCAGCGGCGTGCCGGGAGCCGGGAAGAGTACCTCTATCGATGCTTTCGGCCTCCATGTCCTGGAAGAAAAGGGAGGCAAGTTGGCCGTGTTGGCCATCGACCCCAGCAGCGAACGCTCTAAGGGGAGCATCTTGGGCGACAAGACCCGGATGGAGAAACTGTCTGTGCATCCGGACTCTTTCATCCGCCCCAGCCCTTCAGCCGGTTCGTTGGGCGGTGTGGCGCGGAAGACGCGCGAGACCATCGTGCTATGCGAGGCCGCCGGGTTCGACAAGATATTCGTGGAGACTGTCGGCGTAGGGCAAAGCGAAACGGCTGTGCATTCCATGGTCGATTTCTTCCTGCTCATACAGCTGGCTGGCACGGGCGATGAACTGCAAGGCATTAAGCGCGGCATTATGGAGATGGCGGACGGCATTGTCATCAACAAGGCTGATGGCAACAATATCGAGAAGGCAAAGCTGGCCGCTACGCAGTTCCGCAATGCTTTGCACCTTTTCCCTGCTCCCGCCTCAGGATGGGTGCCACAGGTACTGACTTATTCCGGTTTTTACAACATCGGCGTGAAGGAGATATGGGATATGGTTTACGATTACATTGCTTTCGTGAAAGAGAATGGTTACTTCGAGTTCCGAAGGAACGAGCAATCCAAGTACTGGATGTATGAGACCATTGACGAGCATCTTCGCGACAGTTTCTACAATAATCCGCTTATCAGAGAGATGCTTTCTTGTTGGGAACGGCATGTGCTGGATGGGCAGGTGACATCTTTCATTGCAGCGAGGAAGTTGCTTGACACCTACTTTTCGGAGATGCGGCGGAAGGAATGATTCTGCTGTTTCGGTTATTGCGCAGTAGTTTTGTGTTATGTGTGAGCTTTTGGAATTGAATTTATACATAAAGCGGCAGGAAATCTTTTCCTGCCGCTTTATGTATGTGGATGTTATCTTTGGGCTTAGATAGACAGTTCGTCAAGAACCCGGATGAGGCTTCTGTCGATGGGCTTGTCATTTTTGACGGCTTTGGTGAACGGCACGTACACAATTTTGTCGTTTTGGATGCCGATCATCACATTGCGCTGTCCCTCCATGAGTGCTTCAATGGCAGCGCACCCTAACCGGCTCGCCAAGATACGATCGTGCGCACTGGGGCGTCCTCCTCGTTGGATATGCCCAAGGATAGTGACGCGTACATCGTATTGCGGGTATTCATTCTTGACGCGTTCAGCATAATGCATGGCACCTCCGTCTTTCGGGCTTTCGGCAACAATTACGATGCTGCTTTTCTTGGTTTTCCTGAATCCCCGGTTGATGAATTCCTCTAATTGGTCGGCGTCCGTGCGGTCTTCCGGGATAATGGCTGCTTCTGCCCCAGAGGCGATGGCGCTATTCAGTGCCAAGAAGCCGGCATCACGTCCCATGACTTCCACAAAGAACAGTCGGTCATGCGAAGTGGCAGTGTCGCGTATCTTGTCGACACATTCAATGATGGTGTTCATGGCTGTATCGTAACCGATGGTGGTATCTGTGCCGAACAAGTCGTTGTCAATTGTGCCAGGCAGTCCGACGCATGGAATATTGAATTCTTCGCCGAAGATACGGGCGCCGGTCAAGGAACCGTCTCCTCCGATGACGACTAAAGCATCAATGCCTTCTTTTTGCATGTTGTCGAATGCTTTCTTCCGTCCTTCGGGTGTTTCAAAATCCTTGGACCGTGCAGTTTTCAAGATAGTCCCGCCTTGCTGTATGATATTGCTGACGTTTTGCGTTTTGAATTCCTCTATTTCTCCGGTTATCAAGCCTTCGTAGCCACGGTAGATGCCTTTCACACGGAATCCGTTGTAGATGGCCGACCTTGTTACGGCGCGTATCGCTGCATTCATGCCCGGTGCGTCGCCGCCGGAAGTCAATATGCCGACGCATTTTATCATTCCCATATTAGCTGTTGTTTTTGAATTTCACGGGCAAAGGTATAAAAAAACAGGCAAATCCGTGGGGCTTGCTTTAAATATACCTTATTGCCGTAATAAAGAAAGTTAAGATTCTGTTTGGGAATTGTTTGGCGGAATAGAAGCGAAGCTTTGAAGTGAAAATTCTGTTACGATGCCGTGACATGCCCTTTTATGTAGGCGGATACTTCTTCCATCAGCCATTTGGGCGTGGAAGTGGCTCCGCATATCCCTACTGAACCGGCTCCTTTCAAAATGGAAAGGTCGATTTCTTCGGGGGTGTCGATAAGGTATGAATTCGGGTTTATTTTCTTGCATTCGTCAAAAAGCATTTTCCCGTTGGAACTTTTCTTCCCGCTAACGAAGAATACCAAATCATGGGTTGCAGCGAATGCCCTGATGTTGGGCATGCGGTTGGCCACTTGGCGGCAGATGGTATCGTAATATTTGAATGTGGCTTTTTGGGAGATGTGTTCTTGTATGTAAGCCACGATTTCCCGGAATTCACTGAGTGATTTCGTTGTTTGCGAGTAGAGCCGGATGTCGCTGGTGAAATCCAAACGTTTCACTTCTTCCAAATTTTCCACCACGATGGCTTTCCCTTCCGTTTGTCCCACTAAGCCGAGAACTTCGGCATGGCCGTTTTTCCCGTAGATGACGATTTGCTTTTTGGGGTTGTCTTTCAGGTTATATTCTTGTTTGATTCTTTTTTGGAGTTGAAGTACGACCGGGCAGGTGGCATCAATGATTTCAATCTGGTTCTGTTGGGCGATAGCATAGGTTTTCGGTGGTTCTCCGTGCGCGCGAAGCAACACTTTGGCATTATGCAAGTGCCGGAATTCTTCGTGTCCGATGGTTTGCAGCCCCATTTCTTTCAGGCGTTCCACTTCCTTGCTGTTGTGGACGATGTCGCCCAAGCAATAGAGTGGTTTCCCGTGCGCCAGTTCTTCTTCTGCTTTCCGGATGGCTGTCACCACTCCAAAGCAGAAGCCCGATTCCTTGTCGATTTCGATTCTCATTGTTCTTGTGTGGTGTGATGATACTGTTGCAGGAGCCATTCTTTTTGTTCCTTTATGCTCATGTGGCTGTTGTCCAGCATAATGGCATCATCAGCCTTTCTTAACGGGCTGGTTTCCCGGTGCTGGTCGATGTAGTCACGTTGTTTCACGTTTTCCAAGATGTCATTGTAATTCACGTTCTGCCCTTTGGCTTTCAGTTCTTCATAGCGGCGTTGCGCCCGTATCTCGGGGGATGCCGTTACAAATATTTTCAGTTCAGCATGGGGAAACACGGTAGTGCCGATGTCTCTTCCGTCCATGACGATGCCTTTTTCCTTTCCCATTTCCTGTTGTGCTGCAACGAGGGCGGCCCGTACAAAAGGAATGGCACTGACGGGGCTTACTTTGTTTGACACTTCCATGGTGCGGATGGCTTGTTCCACATTTTCGCCATTCAGGAATGTTTCTGGGCAGTGTGTTTCCGGATTCAGTTGGAATGAGATGCGGATGCGGTTCATTTCCTTTTCCAAGCTTGATGTGTCCACTCCTCCGTCAGGTAAAAAGAGCCTGTGCCGGAGGCAATAGAGCGTGACGGCGCGATACATGGCCCCGCTGTCTATGTAGATGTATTGGATTTCGCGGGCGAGGTCTTTGGCCATTGTGCTTTTCCCGCAGGAGGAGAAACCGTCTATGGCGATGATAATTTTTTTCATGTCGGGTTGCTGCTTTTTATTTCACAATTATAGTTAGGTGCGTTTCCTGTCTGGTCAGAGTGGGATGGCCAAGTTGAAAACTAATGATGAACCAACAGAATGGTATTTGGCGAATGAGGCTCCTATTTTGAATTTCTTGATTTGCACGCCGGCTCCGGCGCTTAACCCGGCCCAATGCGACGAGCCTTCAATTTTCATTTCATTGGCGCGGCGGCAATTATAGCCGAGCGAAATGTAGAATACGTCAGATGGTGTAAAATCCAAACCGAATACGAAATGGTTTATCAGCGTGGTGAAGAATTTCTGCTTGCTCCCGTCTTCTGTGTAAAAAGATTGCCAGTTGTTCAACATGGGCATGGTAATGGAGATGCGGAAAGGTGCATGTGCCAATCGTTTGGTAATGCCCAATTGGATGTCGATGGGCAACCGTTCGCGCTTCTCGTCGTAGGCAACGATTTGTCCTCCTAAATTTTTGAATACCAACGACAGCGAGAAGTCGGAACTTTGGTCGTAATAGTTGAGTCCCAAGTCCACGCCGATGCCGAATGCCGTATAGTCGTAGTAGTGCGAATAAACCATTTTCCCGGTAACGCCTCCGCTCCAATAGTCATTGAAATCAAAGTTGTACACGCCCATCAGGGCAATGTCTTTGGCCGAGAATGTGCCGTAAGAGTTGTTCTCTGCGTCCGTCAGTTGCATTTTCCCGTATCCTAAGAATTGTGCGCCGACGGCCCAGGCCGAGCGGTCGTTGATGACTTTGGAGAAAGCGGCGCTTCCCATTCCCACTCCATCCATATAGAACATGTAGTTGAGGTTGATGGTTTTGTCGGCCACGCACGACAGCAATGCCGGGTTTTGCAATGCCATGGCAAGGTCGTCTTCAATGATGGATATGTTTTCTCCCCCCAAAGCCGCCGCATGCGAGGAGACAGGCAATTTCAAGAAGTTGAAAGTGCTGTTCACTTGCGCGTTTGCTCCTATTATATATATAAAGGCCCAAAGGACGGTAGTGAATGTTCTTTTCATTAATTCAGATAAAATTGTCGCCAAATATACAGCTATTTCAGATAAGCTTATTGAAATGGCAGGTATAAAATCGGGCTGTTGGGTTGTTTACTGCAATTAAAAACGTAGGAAAGCTGGTTTTAGGGTGCAGCAAGATTTAAAAAAATAAAAATAGCAGATTCCAATGAAAAAAACTGGATAAAAGGAATCTGTTCTCGAAAAATAGTATTACATTTGCCCGAAATGAGCTAACATAACTTGTTATATAATTATTATGGAAATTAAAAAATCGCCCAAAGCCGATTTGGAAGGCAAAAGAAGTACTTGGCTGTTGGTGGGTTACGTTGTAGTCCTTGCGGTTCTGTTCGTGTCATTCGAATGGTCGCAGCGTGATGTAGAGGTAGCTACCGATACCGGTATTGTGGAGCAAGCATTTGAGGAGGAAATCATCCCTATCACGCAACAGATAGAGGAAGTCAAGGCTCCACCTCCACCAGAAGCACCGTCAGTAGCTGAAATCCTGACTATCGTAGACGATGATGCTAATATTGAAGAAACCGCCATCGCCTCTACGGAGTTCAGCGAGTCTGAAGCAATTGAAGTAAAGCATGTGGAAGTGGATTTGGAAGAAGAAGAACCCGAAGAGGAGACCATCTTCCAAGTTGTAGAAGTGATGCCGGAATTCCCCGGCGGCATGGCTGCATGTTTGAAATATTTGAGCCAGAACATCAAGTATCCGGTAATGGCTCAAGAGAACGGAATCCAAGGACGCGTCATTGTGCAGTTCGTGGTGAATTCGGATGGTTCTATTGTTGACCCGGTGGTTGTCCGCAGCGTCGACCCGTCATTGGACAGGGAAGCCTTGCGTGTGATACAAAGCATGCCGAAGTGGAAACCCGGCCAACAGCGAGGAAAGGCAGTGCGTGTAAGATATACCGTGCCTGTGACATTTAAATTGCAATAATTACTGTTTGCGATAAGATAAGAGGCTGCTTTTGGCAGCCTCTTTTTATGGATAAACCTCATTTGTTTTCATCATGTATTCTGCTCTCCAATTGCTTGATCGTGTGAATGCCTGTATTTCCGGTTTGGACATCGTGCATTCCCCGGAAAATCTGTATGCTCCTGTGGAGTACGTCCTCTCTTTAGGCGGCAAACGCATCCGGCCGGTGTTGATGCTTTTAGGATATAATCTGTACAAGGATGATGTGCAGCCGGTCATGCCTCAGGCTGTTGCATTGGAAGTGTACCACAATTACACATTATTGCACGATGATGTGATGGACCATTCTGACATGCGCCGTGGAAAGCCCACCGTGCATAAAGTGTGGAATGAGAATACGGCTATCCTGTCGGGCGATGCGATGCTGGTGCTTGCTTACCGGCTTCTTTCCCGCAACAATCCGCCTCATTTCAGGGAAGTGCTGGAGCTGTTCAGCCAAACAGCCTTGGAGATTTGCGAGGGCCAGCAATATGACATGGACTTTGAAACCCGCAATGATGTCGCTGCCGCTGAATATATCCACATGATTCGCTTGAAGACGGCGGTGTTGTTGGCTGCCAGTCTGAAAATGGGGGCTATATTGGCGGATGCGCCTTCAGAAGATGCGCGTGTCTTATATGATTTCGGCATCAACATGGGCATTGCTTTTCAGTTGAAAGATGATTATCTGGATGTTTATGGCGACCCGGCTGTTTTTGGGAAGAAGATAGGAGGTGATATCCTTTGCAACAAGAAGACATACATGTTGATAGAAGCATTGGAACGGGCGGATGCCAACCAACGCAAGCAACTGGAGGATTGGTTGGGCAAGACTGATTATGTGCCAAGTGAAAAGATTGCAGCCGTCACCCGTTTGTATGATGAAGTAGGAATCAAAGGCATTTGCGAGAACAAGATGCGTGAATACTATGCATCGGCCATCGAAACCTTGTCGGGGTTGTCCGTGGCCGACGAGAAAGTGCAGGCGTTGAGGAAGTTTGCCGAGCATTTGATGTATCGTGAGATGTAGCCATGCCTTATAGAAGATTGCCCAATACGGATCAAGCCAGAATAAAGTCTTTGAGGATGGTTTTGGAAAAAGAGGGCGATTACCCCTCTGTCGTTTCTTTTTCTGCCTTGTCCAAGGCGCAGAAGTTTCTCCCGCGTTTTGAAATGGCGCATGCCTATTACCGGCAGTGTTTTGAAAACCAGTCCAAGTCGGGTAAGAAATTCCAGTTGTTGGCGAAGAATGCCCGGATGTATGTTTCCCATTTCATCCAAGTATTGCAATTGGCCATTATCCGTTCGGAAATCAAAGAAGAGTGCAAGGCTGTTTACAAGTTGCCGATGGAGGGAAGCGGTGTTCCCGATTTGTCGTCCGACACCGCCGTGCTGGAGTGGGGAAAGAACATCATCGCCGGCGAAAACGAACGTTTGCGCCATGGCGGCATACCTATTTATAATCCAACGATTGCCAAAGTGGCTGTCCATTACGACCTGTTCAAGGATGCTTATGAGACGCAGAAGAATTTGCAGCTCATCACTTCGCGCAGCTTGGAGAAACTGGCTTCCATGCGCGGCCAGGCGGATGAAATCATCTTGGACATATGGAACCAGGTAGAAGCACGTTTCGGGGATTTGCCCGCAGGGCCGCGTTTGGACAAATGCCGTGAATACGGCCTTATCTATTATTATCGGACAGGCGAGAAGAAGCCTTCCCAAGAAAGTTGACCGGGGGTATGCGCATTGTGGACACACATTCCCACTTGTTTGTGGATGAATTCAAGGGCGATTTGCCGGAAGTGATAGCCCGTTCGAAGGAGAGCGGGGTGTCGCAAGTTGTCATGCCCAACATTGATGACACCACGGTGGAGCAACTGCTGCGGGTGTCTTCCGCGCATGCCGGTTATTGCTTCCCTTTGATTGGCCTGCACCCCACGTCGGTCGACAGGGATTATGCGCAACGTTTGTCCCGGGTGCGGCATTGGTTGGAGGTTTCAGACACTTTTATCGGCATTGGCGAAATCGGTTTGGATTATTATTGGGATGCCACTTTCCGCAACGAACAACTGCTCGTTTTCAAAGAGCAGTTGCATTGGGCGGCCGAACGCAATTGGCCGGTTGCCATCCATTGCCGCAATGCTTTCGATGATTTGTGCGAGGTGATGTCCGAATGCTGCGGGCGCATGCCGTTGCGCGGCATTTTCCATAGTTTCTCAGGCACGGCGGAAGAAGCGCGGCGTTTGTTGTCTTTCGATGGCTTTTTTTTGGGGATAAACGGGATTGCCACATTCAAGAAATCCACTTTGCCGGAAGCATTGAAGGAAGTGCCGTTGGAGCGCATCGTGTTGGAGACGGATTCCCCTTACTTGGCTCCGGTTCCTTTTCGCGGAAAGCGCAATGAAAGCGCTTATTTGCCTTATATATTAATAAAGGTGTCCGAGGCCTGCGGCTTGCCGCCAGAGGAGGTGGCGGCGCAGTCCACGGCGAATGCTGAAGCTGTTTTCAGCCTGTAATCAGGCATTGGGGATTTAAAGTTTATTAATTTTGGGGTTTTATTAAAGATTAAGGCGGAATAATGGTGTTGGATACAAAAAAAAGAATACATTTGTAGCTGAAAAAGAAAAAGGGGATATTTTGTGTCCTTCTTTCTTGCAGGAAAGGCCATAAGGAGAGATGCTCGAGTGGTTGAAGAGGCACGCCTGGAAAGCGTGTATACGCCAAAAGCGTATCGCGGGTTCGAATCCCGCTCTCTCCGCAGCGGAAAATTGGAAAAGCAAATGAGATAGATAAACAAATAGTTAATTAATTAATCTTAAAAATTAGACACACAATGAAAAAGTTATTTGCAATTCTTGCAGTGATGGGAGTCCTGACATTTGGAACAACTCAGGTTGCTTTGGCTCAAGAAGAAGCTGCTGCAACAGAACAACAAGCTGCTGCTCCTGCGGCCGAAAATGTGGAAGCTGCTGCTCCTGCTGAGGAAGCAGTGGTTGCCGAAGAAGGTGGAGGTATCCACAAGGAATTGAAAATCAAGTTCATCGAAGGTTCTGCTTTCTTCATGAGCTGGATTGCCATTGCTTTCGTGATTGGTCTGGCATTCTGCATCGAGCGTATCATCTACTTGAGCTTGTCTGAAATCAACTCCAAGAAGTTCGTTGCCGCTATCGAAGCTGCTATGGAAAAGAACGACGTGGAAGGTGCAAAGGAAATCGCCCGCAACACTCGCGGCCCGATTGCTTCTATCTACTACCAAGGCCTGATGCGTTTGGATCAAGGTGCTGATGTGGTTGAGAAATCCGTGGTTTCTTACGGTGGCGTTCAAGCCGGTTATCTGGAGAAAGGCTGCTCTTGGATCACGTTGTTCATCGCCATGTCTCCGTCTTTGGGATTCTTGGGAACTGTGATCGGTATGGTGCAGGCGTTCGATAAGATCCAACAGGTAGGTGATATCTCTCCGACGGTCGTTGCAGGCGGTATGAAAGTGGCCTTGATTACGACTATCTTCGGTTTGATCGTTGCTTTGATTCTGCAGATTTTCTACAACTATATCCTTTCTAAGATTGAGGCTTTGACCAGCGACATGGAAGATTCTTCTGTGACTCTCTTGGATATGGTCATCAAATACGAATTGAAATATAAGAAATAAATCATTAATCTATCTGTGAAATGAAGAAATTTAAAATTCAAAAAGTATCAGGAGCAGCACTCTATGTAATGCTTGCTGTGACGGTTGTCATCCTGCTTCTGTTCTTCTTTGGCGGAGAGACACCGGTTGAGCAACGGGTCGTTGCCGACATGTCGATGTCAGAACCGGCACAGACAGATACATTGATTTATTGGATGTACATCCTGCTTGGCGTGACAATCCTTGTCACCTTGATTGCTGCCGGTTACCAATTGGTGACAGGTTTCATCGATGCGCCGAAAGCCACATTGCGGTCGTTGCTCGGTTTCGTTATGTTGGTTGCGATTTTGGTGATCACATGGGCTGTGGGCGACACTACGCCTTTGGTAATGCCGGGTTATGACGGAACAGAGAACGTGCCTTTCTGGTTGAGGCTTACTGACATGTTCTTGTATTCCATCTATATCTTGATGGGCATCACGATTTTGTTAATCATCGGATTTGGCATAGCGAAGAAATTCAAATAAATAAGGAGAGAAGAATATGGCTAAAGGGAAAAGAAGCGTACCTGAGATCAACTCAAGTTCAACTGCGGATATTGCCTTTCTGTTGCTGATCTTCTTCCTTATTACAACTTCTATGGACACGGACAGGGGGTTGGCGCGCAGGCTGCCGCCTCCTCCAGAAAACAAAGAACAATTGGATGACATTGTTGTCAAAGAGCGCAACGTGTTGCAGGTTCGTATCAATGCGAACGACCAATTGATGGTAGGTTCCGACTATCTGACTGTAGAAGAATTGAGAGACAGAGCAAAAGAATTTATCGCAAATCCGTATAATGAAGCCAACCTGCCGGAGAAGCACGAAAAGGAAATCCCGCACTTTGGCAAGGTGATGATAACGGACATGCACGTGATTTCCTTGCAGAACGACCGTGGCACAAGTTATCAGGCTTACATTGACGTGCAGAACGAGTTGGTGGCCGCTTACAATGAGTTGCGTAACGAGCTGGCTCAGGAGAAGTGGCAGAAGAATTATAGTGAGTTGACCTTGGACCAGCAAGAAGCTGTCCGTGAGTATTATCCGCAGAAGATATCTGAGGCAGAACCTAAAAATTATGGAGGGAAGTAATAATGGGAAAATTTAATAAAACAGGCAAGCGTGGCATGCCTACGCTGAACACTTCATCTTTGCCTGACTTGATCTTTTCATTGTTGTTCTTCTTCATGATTGTGACGACGATGCGCGAAGTGACTTTGAAAGTGGAGTTCAAGGCTCCTGTGGCCACTGAACTGGAGAAGCTGGAAAAGAAGTCGCTGGTGACATTTATCTATGTGGGAAGGCCGACTCAAGACTTGCGTAAGAAGATGGGTTCTGAAAGCCGCATCCAGCTGAACGACAAGTTTGCGGACGTGGCTGAAATCCAGGATTACATCACGCAGGAACGAAGCAGCATGAAAGAATCCGACCAGCCTTTCATGACCGTTTCTTTGAAAATCGATAAGGACACGAAGATGGGTATTGTTACTGATATCAAACAAGCATTGCGCCAAGCTTATGCTTTGAAGATTAATTATTCAGCACAATTGCGTCAATAGTAATTATCTATTTTTGCTTAATAGGAAAAAGGGATGCACTGCAAGGATGCATCCCTTTTTTGTTGCCAAAGCTTTTGCAGAAACCTTGGAAGGTTTTACCTCGAACCATGGAAGGTTTTGCCTTGAACCTTGGAAGGTTTTGCCTTGAACCTTGGAAGGTTTTTCGGTATGTTCAGTGTCGTGAGGTTTTGGCTTCCAAATCATCTTCGCGCACCGGCCGGCTTGCCATCTGCGGATGCGTGCCGGGTTTCCAGCCCGGCAGCCTGTTGCTTCAATGGGTTGAGCGGGGATTGCAAATCCCTTTCCTCCATGCTTCCGGGCAGCAAATGGGGAAGCGCCTGAATTTTTTCACAGTAAAATTTCAAATTTTTGCTGAAAAGTGCCTGCATTTTACCTGTAAAATCTGTGGTTTTTATGGGAGAATCTCCGGCGCGCCGCCTGCGGCGTTGCTTATTTCTTCGGGCAGAACCTGCCGCGCCGGTAGCTGCTCATGGCGAGCCCTGCCTGCACGATGCCTCGGAGGAAAAGGTAGGAGAGGAACGCCATCCACAAGGCGTGGTTGCCCCATGCGGTTTGGAGGCTGTGGTACAAGAGGAAGAAAGCCGCTGTGGCTGCGGCCACGGCGCACAGCATGATGCGGGTGGCCGTGGCGCCGATGCAGATGCCGTCTAACAGGAAAGCGGAAAAACCGGCGAACGGGATGGCCAGCACCCAGAGGAAGTATTCCTGCGAGGCGCGGATCACCGCCATGTCGTTGGTCAGCAGTTGCAGGAAGCCTTCGCCCCCGGCGGCATAGAGCAGGGTGAAAGCTGCGGCAGCCCCCGCGCCCCAGGCGAAAAGATGCCGGACGGTGGAGCGGAAGCGGGGACGGTCGGCTGCGCCGATGTAGCGGCCCGACAAGGCTTCGCCCGCGTAGGCAAAGCCGTCCATGATGTAAGAGAAAAGGGTGAACAACTGCATCAGCAGCGTGTTCACGGCCAGGATGATGTTGCCGTGGGCCGCGCCGGTAGAGGTGAAGAACACCGTCACTGCCACGATGCAGGCCGTTCGGACGAAGATGTCGCGGTTGATGCTGAAGAACCTTTTCATGGCCGCATGTTCAAATAGGCGCGTTTGCCGCGCATGTTCCCGCAGCAGGCCGTATCTGCGCTGCCAGAAGATGCAGGCCGTGAGCAGCCCGGCATATTGGGCGATGAGCGTGCCCAAGGCAACGCCGGCCACTTTCATGCCGAGGACGAATACGAAAAACAGGCTCGCGGCGATGTTCACCACGTTTTGCACGATGGCCACATACATGGGAATCCGCGAATTTTGCATGCCGATGAACCACCCCGTGAGGCTGTAAGAAGCCAGGATGGCCGGTGCGCCCCAGATGCAGATATGGAAATAGAGCGTGGCCATTTCCCTTACTTCCGGGCTGGCGTCGATGAAGGTGAAGGCTGTCCATCGGATGGGGTGTTGCAAAATCAGGAGCAAGGCGGCCATTGCCACGGCCACGGCGAGCGAGCGGAGCAGGACGCGCATGCTCTCCGCAAGGTTGCCTTGGCCATAAGCTTGCGCGGCCAGCCCCCCGGTTCCCATGCGGAGGAAGCTGAACATCCAGTAAATCATGTTGAAAAGCATGCCTCCCACGGCGATGGCCCCGATGTAGGACGCGTCGCCCAGATGGCCTGCGATGGCCACGTCTGCCAGTCCCAGCAGCGGCACGGTGATGTTGGACACGATGGCCGGCAGGGCAATGCGGAGTATCTCTTTGTCGACGGGGTTTGGCATGTTCGGGAAGTATCGTTGCAATGTGCCGGCGTTTGCAAGGCATTGTTAAAAAAAGAAGCTGCCCGCAGTGGTGACGCGCAGGCAGCTTCTTGCGTACTCGAAGCGGGACTTGAACCCGCACAGCTGCAATAGCCAAGGGATTTTAAGTCCCTCGTGTCTACCGATTCCACCATTCGAGCATTGATTGAGCGGAAAACGAGACTCGAACTCGCGACCCCAACCTTGGCAAGGTTGTGCTCTACCAACTGAGCTATTTCCGCAATTGGACGGGGCAAAGATACGCCTTTTTGCCGTATTGCCAAAATTTATGGGCAATAAATGGCTTTGTCGGTTGAAAATAACCGGGCGGTCAGTTGGCAACCACCAGTTCTTCGTTGCCGCCGATGGTGTTGGAAAGGTAGGTCCGGTAGGGCTTCAGCCTCTCGTCGCTGTCGCCTTTCACGGGTATCCCGCCGTTGTTCAAGTCGTACTCCGTCTTGCATTCCGGGCAGACGGCCTTGCCCATGCCGTCGGTTTGCAGTTCCACAATCACTTTCTTCCGGCTGTTTTTGTAGTCATAGGGGCATGCGGCATCGAAAGCGCAGTAGCCGTTGAAAGGGGAATTGCCCACAATCAGCCCGCCGTAGCCCAAATAGAGGTTGTATTTGTTGACGGAAAACGTTTTTCCCGTGCTGGTGATGCCTGTGCAAGTGTCGTTGGTGTTCTTTCGGATGGAAATATATTGGTTGGGCGTGCGGATGTCCACGTAGGGGGCTTGCACCAAGCTGCATGAGAAGTTGACCGGGAAGTCGGGCAAGCTGGAGTCGAACATCGTGCCTTCGCAGCCGCACAGCAGCAGCAGGGCGGCGAGGGGCTTGAGGAGGGTTCGGGAAATGTGCATGGTTTGAATCCTTTTTTCTTCTTGAAACGATGCTTTGCTGTCTTTTATTATGCCGCGCCGCTTATTTCAGCAATTCCTCCTCTGCCTGGGCGGCTTGGCCGAAATGGAACGCTTGCAAAGCCTGTTCCATCAGTTGGCGTATCTGGCCGTTGCACAAGTTCCCGATGCTTCCTTCGTGGGTGTGGCGGATGTTCTTGTCGGGCGCGAAGCGGCCGGCCTCTATGTCGAGCCCCACTTTCTTGTAGGCATCGCGGAAAGGCATCCCTTCCTGCACCAGGCGGTTCACTTCCTCCACGCTGAACATCAGGTCGTAGCGGCTGTCGTCCAAGATGTTCGGGTTCACCTTTATCTCGCGGATGATGTAGGCAGCGATGTCTAAGCAGTCCTTCAGTTCGCGGAAGGCGGGGATATACACTTCTTTGGTGATTTGCAAGTCGCGGAAATAGCCGGACGGCAGATTGTTGCACACCATCATGATTTGCTGGGGAAGCGCCTGTATCTTGTTGCACTTGGCGCGTATCAGTTCAAACACGTCCGGGTTCTTCTTGTGGGGCATGATGCTGGAGCCTGTGGTGCAGTCGTCGGGAAGTTTGATGAAACCGAAGTTCTGGCTGTTGAACAGGCAGGCGTCGTAGGCCAGCTTTGCCAATGTCCCTGCGATGGTGGCCAGCGCGAAAGCCATGTTGCGCTCCATCTTCCCGCGTCCCATCTGGGCATAGACCACGTTGTAGTTGAGCGTGCTGAAGCCTAACAGGCGGGTGGTCATCGTGCGGTCCAGGGGGAAAGACGAGCCATAGCCGGCTGCCGAGCCTAAAGGATTCTTGTCGCACATCCGGTAAGCGGCGAGCAGGAATGCCATGTCGTCCACCAAGCTTTCCGCGTAGGCCCCGAACCACAGCCCGAACGATGAGGGCATGGCAACTTGCAGGTGTGTGTATCCCGGCATGAGGATGCCTTTGTTTTTTTCGCTTTGCTCCATCAAGGCATCAAACAGTTGCTGCACCGCTTCCGCCGTTTCGCGGATTTTTGCCCGTGTGAACAGCTTCAGGTCCAGGAGAACCTGGTCGTTGCGTGAGCGTCCGCTGTGTATCTTTTTGCCGATGTCGCCCAATTTCCGGGTGAGCAGCAGTTCTATCTGCGAATGCACGTCCTCCACGCCTTCCTCTATCCGGAAGCGGCCTTCCTGTATCGTGGCGTAGATTTCTTTCAGCCCCTCGTGCAGCACTTCTAATTCTTCGGCCTTTAGCAAGCCGATTTTCTCCAGCATTTTGATGTGCGCGATGGAGCCTAACACGTCGTAGGGCGCCAGGAACACGTCTAATTCCTTGTCGGAACCGATGGTGAATGTTTCAATCGCCTTGTTGACGGTGCTGTTCTTGTCCCAAAGTTTCTGTGCCATATCTTGTTGCCGTGGGGGTTAATAAGTGATGACGGAAAGCATTTCAGCCATTTTGTCCAGACCGTCTTGCAGGGGCTTCTGCACCATGCCTTTGATGAAAGGGTTCAATTCTGCCTTCAACGTCAGCTTGATTTTGCATTCGTCCTCGCCCAGCGGGACAATCTGTATCCACAAGTTGAAGGGCAGGGGCGCGTCCACGCTTTCAAATTTGACGCATTTTTCAGGTTCCCTGTCAACAATCCTGAGCGCGATTTTGCCTACCGGCGACATGCTGAAGCGGACGCTGTCCGTGTCGAATTCGAAGCCGCTGACCTTGTCTTGCGGGATTTTGTCGGCAACGCTGCTCAGGTTGGACAAGTCGGATACTTTGTCATACACCCTTGTCTGGCTGTAGGGTATGGTCTTTATCTTGCTTTCAAAGTGGGTCATAATGGAATTTGCGGATAAGAATAAGTCATATCCGGGAGGGATATGACTTATTGATGTCAAAGATTGTATGATTTGGATTCTATTTGCTGATGTCCCAGTTGGCCGGGTCTTTTCTCCATACTTTCAGGATTTCCACATCTTTTTCGGTGATGTACCCTGTTTTCAAGGCCACTTCGAGTACGGCTTCGTAATTGGTCAGGGTAATCAAGTTCACTTTTGCGTTCTTGAAAGCTTGCACAGCGACGTCGAAGCCATAGGTGAAAGAAGCAATCATCCCGATGACTTCGCATCCGTCTCGGCGGATGGCTTCCACGGCTTTCAGGCTGCTTCCCCCTGTCGACACGAGGTCTTCCACTACGACGACTTTCATGCCGGGGCGGAGTTCTCCTTCAATCAGGTTTTCCAACCCGTGGTCTTTGGGTGTGGAACGCACATAGACGAAAGGAAGGTTCAGTTCATCGGCCACGAGCGCGCCTTGCGGGATGGCTCCGGTTGCCACGCCGGCAATGGCATCTGCTTGCCCGAAGTTCTCCAGAATCAGCCGTGCGATTTCGATTTTCACGAAATTGCGCAGCGACGGGTAAGAGAGCGTTTTGCGGTTGTCGCAATAGAACGGGGATTTCCACCCGGACGCCCATGTGAACGGATTGGCCGGCTGGAGCTTGATGGCTTTGATTTTTAGCAGTTTCTCTGCGAACAGTCTTTCCAAGTTTTTCATAAATGACCTTCAATTTAGACCATGCAAAAATATAGAAATGGATTGAATTGGTGAAATCCGTGTGGCAGAATTTTTAAAATTTATGTTTGGGCGGCTTTGTTTATACGGCGGCAAGGGTGAGCATGCTTATCCGGGTTCCTTTTGCTTTGATGATTTCGGAAGCGCATGAAAGGAGGGTGGCGCCCGTTGTCAGCACGTCGTCGACCAGCAGGATGTGCTTCCCCTCCAGATCTTCCTCGTTTCTGACGGCAAAGATTCCCTGCACGGCTTCCAGTCTTTCCCATGCGCTTTTCTTTGTCTGGGTGGAGTTGTTGCCAATCCTGTACACGGCATCTGTGTTGACAGGTATTTGTGTGACTTCCGATATGCCGCGTGCAATCCATTCGCTTTGGTTATAGCCGCGTTGCTTTAGCCGTGCAGGGTGGAGCGGCACAGGAATGACAAGGTCGATGCCCTCGAAAAACCCGTCGGGCAGGAGGTTGTGTGCCGCATGCCGTCCCATCACTTTCCCCGCTTCTTTCCTCCCGTGGTATTTGATTTCGAAAAGAATCTTGTCGAAATTGCTTCCTTTGGCGTAATGGAAGTAGGATGCGGCCTTTTCTATGGGGAGCTTTCCCCAGAAACGTTTCTCTATTTCCTGTGCTGCGTCAGGGAACATGTTCCGGATTTTGGGCAGTTCTTGCAGGCATTGCATGCACAGGCATTCTTCGCTGGCAGCGAGGGCGTTGCCGCACACGATGCAGCATGGCGGGAAGCATAAGCGGATGAAGCTGTCAAGGATGTTGTGTTTCATGGCCGTCGGGGCGGATGCATTTGTAGATGATGCCGGGTTCAAATCCCCTGCTGGCGGCAAAGCGCATCAGCTTTTGGTTCAGTTCGTAGGCATTCCGGGCTTTGATGGTTTTCCTTTTGCTCTCCAGCAGTGCAGACAGCATCCGTTCATATTCTTGCGGGTCGATTTGTTCCGACAAGCATTTTGAAATGGTGTCTTGCGGGATGTTTTTCGCAGCCAAGGCGTATGCTATTTTGGTGCGTCCCCATTTGCTGAGCAGCTTTTCGTTGGCAAAGCAGCGGCAATACCTTTCTTCATCGATGTATTTCTCCTCCACCAAGTGTTGGATGATAGAGGGGATGGCTTCTGCTTCGGCTCCCCAATCGGATAGTTTCCGGGTGACTTCCGAAATGCAATGTTCGGCCACGGAACAATACGCCGCAGCCTTGCTCATGGCTTCTTGTTTGCTTATGTTCTTCATCTTATGGCTGTTACAATTCTGTCGTTGTTGTAAAGGTCTTTGACGACCTTGATTTGGACATATCCTAAATCCTGCAGCAATCGTGCGGTCTCTTTTCCGAACATCTGGTTTATCTCAAAGTAGAGTTTCCCGCCGGGGGGCAAGTGGTTTAGCCCTAATTTCCCGATGGCTTCGTAAAACAGGAGCGGTGTTGAGTCGGGCACGAAGAGGGCAATTCCCGGTTCCCAGCCCAAAACATTGGCGTCCATTGCGTTTTTCTCTTTTTCAGTGACATAAGGCGGGTTGCTGGCAATGATGTCCCATTTCGTGTCTGGCGGGAGTGTGCATCGAAGAAGGTCCATTTGTTTGAAGGAAATGTCGGCATGGAGGCGTTGCGCGTTCCCTTTTGCCACTTCCAGCGCTGCTTCGGAGATGTCCCATGCTTCTATCTGCGCTGTTGGCATGTTCAAGCCCAAAGTGATGGCAATGCACCCGCTTCCGGTTCCTGCGTCCAATATTTTAAGTCCTTTTTCTGTGTTGCCGCTCAAGATGCAATCCACTAATTCAGCTGTTTCCGGCCTCGGTATCAATACATTCTTGTTGACTTTGAACATCCGCCCGTGGAACCATGCTTCCCCGATGACGTATTGCAATGGCTCGTGATGGAGCAGCCGTGACACAATCTCATGCAGGATGTCGCGCTGTTTTTCCGATAATTTAATATCTTTGCCCGCATAATAGTCCAGGATGTTGAAGTGGAATACGTCAGTGGCAATGATTTTCGTCATCGCCTTTATCTCGCTGCCGGGATAAAGGCCGGAAAGCCGGTTCTGTATGTATTGAATCATTTCTTGCATGCTGCAAAAGTAGTTTTTTTATGGATACAATCAGAGAAGACGAACAATATATTGCGCGTTGCATCCAGTTGGCAAAGAATGGCATCTGCCATGTTGCTCCCAATCCGATGGTCGGTGCTGTGGTTGTGCGTGACGGGAAAATCATCGGGGAAGGTTACCATGTGCGTTGCGGGGAAAGCCATGCCGAAGTCCATGCGATTGCTTCCGTGAAAGACCCTTCTTTGCTGGCATCTTCCACATTGTATGTCAGCCTGGAACCTTGCGCCCATTATGGGAAGACGCCGCCTTGCGCTAAGTTGATTATAGAGAAACGGATTCCACGTGTGGTGGTGGGTTGCATGGACCCGTTTTCATTGGTGGCGGGCCGTGGCATCCGCATGCTTCGCGATGCGGGGGTAGAGGTGAGAACTGGTGTGCTTGAGGAGGAATGCCGCCGGTTGATTCGCCGGTTCACCGTGTTCAACACGCGGAAACGTCCGTATGTGGTGCTGAAATGGGCGGAATCTGCGGATGGTTTCTTGGACAGGCACAGGGCAGGAGGCCGTCCGGTGCAGTTATCTTCGTTCTTCACAAAGATGCTGGCTCACAAACGGCGGAGTGAAGTGGACGCAATACTTGTGGGCACGCGGACTGCTTTGCTTGACGACCCTTCGCTGACTGTGCGGGACTGGGCAGGCAAACATCCGTTGCGGGTGGTGATAGACAAAGAACGGGCTTTGCCATCGTCCCTTCAATTGTTTGCTGATGGCCATCCTACGTTGTGCGTCACTTCGCGGGCGGTGCCTTCGGAAGGCAGCACGGAATACGTGCAACTTGATTTCTCCCGGGACATTCTTCCGCAATTGTTGCCTGTGTTGCATGAACGCGGCCTGCAAACCTTGTTGGTGGAAGGCGGGGCGCAGTTGTTGCAGTCGTTCATAGATGCACGGCTATGGGATGAAGCTTATGTGGAGAAAGCGCCCGTTTTGTTGTCGTCCGGGGTCAAAGCACCTTTGTTGGACGGTGCGGTGCTGCAATCGATGGAGCGTTGGCACGGACGGTGGGTTGCTTGTTATTCGCAGGCAAGCGATGCTTTGACAGGAAAGCAAGAGGGCAGCAACAGGAAAGCGGTTTGCGGGTGCGGAACAGGCTATTGAGATTGGAAAGGACTGATTTATATCGAATTCACGTTAAATGGGCGGTGGCTTACCTATAAATTTATATAAATCTTATTTTGTTTGTTCCTGTTCGTAAAAAATGTTCCTATTTTTGCGACTTGCATGCTTAATTGAAGAATCTTTTTTTTGAATGAGAACAAAAATATTGCCTTTATGTGTCCTCTCGTTGTTGATGCAAGGCGTTGCTGTTTCCTGCCTTGACGATAATGAATATACGTATAGCGACGAGGCGAACATCATGAGCTTTTCGATAGGCGACATAGAAACCGTGATTATTAATGGCGACGACACTACGACATTTGTAGTGGAGGGCGAAGATGTTTCATTTACCATCGACCAGATAGGACGGCGGATTTACAATAATGATTCTTTGCCTTACCAGACCGATGTGCGGAAAGTGACAACTAGCATCAACTCTACGGCTCAATACATCACTTATATTTTGCCGGATCGGAATGGCGAAGATTCTGTTTGCTTGTGGAGTTCAAGCGATTCATTGAATATGGCTTCGCCTCTGTCGCTCACGGTTTATGCGCCGAGCGGCTTGTATAGCCGCATTTACGAAGTGCGGTTGAATGTGCATCAGGTAGATCCGGATTCATTGACTTGGCAAAAGATGGAAGGCACCGGTTATCCGGGCATGCAGATAAGCGGCAAGCAGAAAGCGGTATGTTGGGAGGGCCGTGTCTTTGTCTTTGCCGACAAGGAACCGCAAGTGGAAGTGGCTTCTACCGAAGACGGCCGCACATGGACGCCACTGGTTTCGTTGAATGGGTTGGATGCAAAGGCCGATTATTCTTCTGTGCTGGCATTCCAAGGCCGTTTATGGTTGATTGCAGGCAATGAGGTGTATTCGTCTTTCAACGGTGTGGACTGGCGGAAAGAGCCGGTGCATGCAACGGGATTGGTGGCCGCTTTCTCGCATAAGCTGATAGCTGTGGATAATGGAGAGTTCATAGAAGGAGTTCTTTCAGACGGAGCAGACTTGCAGTGGAACAGGAACGGTTCGCCTGTGCCTGAACATTTCCCGGATGGCGGATACGCTTTTGCGCTGTCTCCTTTGAAAACCAATTATGCGATAGAGCAGTTGATATTGTTGGGCAAAGAGGATGACGGAGCGGTGGATGCCGATTCTACGGTGATATGGACCAGCTATTCAGACGACAGCCGCTGGATTCGTTATGAAACAGAGTCGAACCATTGCCCTAATTTGAGCGACATGGGCATGATATCCTATGATGATGCCTTGTATGTTTTCGGAGGCAAAGGCCGGCTTGACGGTGAGGAACTGGAGGCTTTCCAGTATTTTTATGAATCGCGGGATGATGGTTTGACATGGAAACCGGTGGAGGAACATTTCATGTTCCCGAGGGAATTGGTCGGAATGGCCCAATCATTTTCTTATGTGGTCGATTCAGAACATTATATTTGGATCATGCCGAGCGGCAATGCTGTTTTCTGGAAAGGGCGGTTGAACCGTTTGGGCTTTGACAAGACAAAGGAATAAATGAATCATTGGCTATAATTTTTTTATGAATCGGGCGTTTTTAATGATAGAAGTTGTGGTTAAAAGTTACAGGAATGGCATCTATTCATAAAACGTTCATATTTGTAATATTGATAGCAGTAGCAAACAATTATGCGAATGCCCAAGATGAGCAATACAAGATGGAGATTGGTGGAATGGCGGGAGGCTCTTTCTATATGGGAGATGCGAATTTCACGATGCCGTTCAAACATACAGGAATGATGGGAGGCATTTTGTGGAGATATAACTTTAATCCTCATATTGCCATGAAGGCGAATCTGGCGATGGGGCATATTTCCGGAAAGACGGAAGATGCAGCCACTGTTTTCCCTTATGGACGGCAAACAAGCTTCAGCAGGAACATTTACGACCTTGGAACGCAGTTTGAATGCAACTTTTGGGGCTATTCATGGGGAGAGAAGTTTAAAGGTTACCGCAGGTTCACGCCTTATATTGTAGGCGGAATAGGATTGACGTTTGCACCAGCTCCTTTGGAAAGGCTCTGCACGGTGAATTTCCCTTTGGGCGTAGGCTTGAAATATAAAATAGGCAGAAGGGTGAACCTTGGTTGCGAGTTCACGATGCGGTTCAGCCTTTCGGACAAGTTGGATGTGACGCAGGACGGCGGGCTGCATTTGAATGACCCTTACCAGATAAAGGGCAGCGGTTTCAAGAACAAGGATTGTTATTCGTTTACGGCCATCTTCCTTACCTATGATATATTTAAGGTGTGCAAGGAGTGTAACCCCGGGGGAATGTAGGACAATTAAAGAAATGGTATGTCGTATAAAGAACAGATAGATTTCAGTCGTGTCCCAGTTCATGTGGCCATTATCATGGACGGGAATGGCCGTTGGGCAAAACATCAAGGGAAAGAACGGACTTTTGGCCATCAGGCGGGCGCAGAGACCGTTCATGTCATTGCGGAAGAAGCGGCAAAATTAGGTATCAGATACCTTACTTTATATACTTTCTCAACAGAAAATTGGAAACGGCCTGCAGATGAAGTGGCGGCATTGATGAATTTGTTGATAGACTCTATTGAGGAAGAAACATTCATGAAGAACAATATACGTTTCCGTGTGATAGGTGATGTGGCCAAGCTTCCTGAGAAGGTGCAGGCGCGTCTTGATGAATGCATAGCACGGACTTCTGTGAATACCGGAATGAATCTGGTTTTGGCTTTGAGCTATTCTTCCCGTTGGGAAATAACGAATGCTGCAAAATGCATCGCTCTGGATGCAGCAAACGGGCTCTTGAAAGCAGAACTTATAAACGAGGCGACTGTAGCCTCTTATCTGGCCACCTCGTTTATGCCAGACCCTGACCTGCTGATCCGCACAGGGGGAGAAATACGTTTAAGCAACTATTTGTTGTGGCAGTGTGCTTATTCGGAATTGTATTTTTGTGATACCTATTGGCCCGACTTCAGAGAAGACGAATTTTATAAGGCAATTTGTGATTATCAGAAAAGAGAACGTCGTTTTGGTAAGACGAGCGAACAAATATAAATTTAAGAGAGATGCGTTATTCTTGTTCTATTATATTGCTGATTTGCAGTTTATGCTGTTTTGTCAATACAGGATTTGCCCAAAACACAGAGGATGGAGCCTCTGAGGAAGCACCGGTTATCTTGTATTCGGCGACTCCCAAGAAGTATGAAATCGGGGGGATAGAAGTTACAGGCATTAAGAATTATGAAGACTATGTGCTGATTGGTCTTTCTGGCCTGTCGGTCGGGCAAACGATTTCTGTGCCGGGCGATGAGATTACCCAAGCCATCAAACGTTATTGGCGGCATGGATTGTTCTCGAATGTCAGCATAAAGGCTACAAAGATAGAAGGGAACAAGATTTATTTGAAAATTTATCTGACGCAACGCCCGCGCATTTCCGAAATCAATTATATCGGAATCAAGAAGTCGGAAAAGGAAGAACTGGAAGCCAAGTTGGGCTTGGTGAAAGGAAACCAGATTACCCCCAATCTGGTGGATCGTGCGGAAATCCTCATTAAAAAGCATTTTGATGAGAAAGGTTTCAAGAATGCAGAAGTGGATATTGTGCAGCGTGATGATGTCTCTGCCGAAAACCAAGTGATTGTGGACATCCATATTGACAAGAAAGAAAAAATCAAGGTGCATAAGATAACCATCGACGGGAATGTGGCGTTGAGTGACAAGAAACTGAAGCGCACGATGAAGAAAACCAATGAGAAGGGGAAAGTCGTGAACTGGTTCCGCCCGAAGAAATTCATCACTGAGAAGTACGAAGAAGACAAGCAACTTCTTATTGATAAGTACAATGAACTGGGCTATCGTGATGCCCGTATTGTGATTGACAGCGTAAGTCCCTATAATGAAAAGACGGTAGATATATATATAAAGGTGGAGGAAGGCAACAAATATTATCTGCGGAATGTGACGTGGGTAGGAAACACTTTGTATCCTTCCGAGGAACTGGATTATTGGTTGCGGATGAAGAAGGGCGATGTTTACAATCAGAAGTTGTTGAACGAACGCCTCTCCACGGATGAGGATGCCATCGGGAATTTGTACTACAATAATGGTTACGTGTTCTATCATCTGGATCCGGTGGAAGTCAATATCGACAACGACTCTATTGACTTGGAGATGCGTATCGTGGAGGGACCTCAAGCAACCATCAACAGGGTCAAGATCACAGGCAACGACCGCCTTTATGAAAATGTGGTTCGTCGAGAACTGCGTACCCGTCCCGGCGATTTGTTCAGCAAGGATGCGTTGGAACGTTCTTATCGTGAAATTGCCCAGATGGGACATTTCAACCCTGAAACCATTGACCCAAGAGTAGAACCAGATCCAGAGAATGGAACGGTTGATATCGATTATGTATTGGAATCGAAAGCGAATGACCAGATTGAATTTTCTGCCGGATGGGGGCAAACAGGCGTTATTGGCAAGCTGAGTTTGAAATTTACGAACTTCTCGATGGCCAATTTGTTCCATAAGAGCGATAATTACCGGGGAATATTGCCACAGGGCGATGGGCAGACATTGACGATCAGTGGCCAGACGAACGGGCGTTATTACCAATCGTATAGCATCTCGTTCTTCGATCCTTGGTTTGGCGGGAAACGTCCGAACTCTTTCTCTGTGACAGGTTTCTTCTCTTATCAAACCGACATCAGCGACCGTTACTATAATAGCGCGTTGCTGAACAATTACAGCTATCTGTACAGTGGTTATGGGGGGTACGATTATGGTTACACGAATTATGAAAACTTCCTTGACCCGGACAAGTCTGTCAAAATGTTCGGTTTGTCCATTGGCTGGGGAAAACGTTTGAAGTGGCCGGATGACTATTTCACTTTGTCGGCTGAATTGGCTTATCAGAGGTATGTGTTGAAAGATTGGGCTTACTTCCCTGTGACGGATGGGAAATGCAACAATGTGAGCGTGAATCTGAGTTTGGCTCGCAATTCGACGGACAATCCCATTTATCCACGCCGGGGTTCGGACTTCATGTTGTCGGCCCAGATTACGCCGCCTTATTCATTGTTTGATGGAAAGGATTATTCCAAATATGATTTGACGAACCAAGATGATGTGAACAGGATGCATAAATGGGTGGAGTATCATAAATGGAAATTCAAAGCGCGTACTTATACGGCACTTTCAGGCGGGAAGAAATGCCCGGTGCTGATGACGCGTGTGGAGTTTGGCATTGTAGGGCATTATAATAAATACAAACGTTCTCCTTTTGAAACCTTTGAGGTGGGTGGTGACGGCATGACGGGATATTCTTCAAACTATGCCACAGAGACCATTGGCTTGCGAGGTTATGAGAATGGTTCGTTGACGTATGGAAGCAGTTATTCGTCCGGGCAGAGCTATGCTTATTCGCGTTTGACATTGGAGCTGCGTTATCCTTTGATGTTGGAGACTTCCACCAGCATCTATGTCTTGGGATTTGCCGAAGGAGGAAATGCTTGGAATCATGTCAGCAATTTCAATCCGTTCGACATGAAACGTTCTGCAGGCGTGGGTGTCCGTATTTTCTTGCCGATGATTGGCATGCTGGGTATTGATTGGGCATACGGTTTCGACAAAGTGTGGGGAAGCCGGGATAGCGGCGGAAGCCATTTCCATTTTATTTTGGGTCAGGAATTTTAATGATAGCAGAAAGAATAATCAACATGATATTGGATATGAAAAAGGTCGTATTTTTATTTGTGGCATTTTTGGTTTGCTCTTTTGCAGCAAATGCACAAAAATTTGCATTGGTGGATATGGAATATATCTTGAAGAACATACCTGCTTATGAACGCGCCAACGAGCAGTTGAACCAAGTGTCAAAACGATGGCAGGCAGAGGTGGATGCGTTGTCGCAGGAAGCGGAAACCTTATACAAGAATTACCAATCAGAGGCAGTGTTCCTCTCCGAGGAGCAGAAAGCGGCCAAGGAAGAGGAAATTGTGGCAAAGGAAAAAGAAGCTGGAGAGTTGAAGCGCAAATACTTCGGGCCGGAAGGTGAACTTTTCAAGAAACGCGAAAGCCTGATGGGACCTATTCAGGATGAAATATACAATGCGGTGAAAGACATTGCCGATTCAAAAGGTTATTCAGTGGTGTGGGATCGTGCTTCGGCTGGAAGCATCATTTTCGCTTCTCCCCGCATTGATATCAGCAATGATGTCCTTTCAAAGTTAGGATATTCAGATTAAATTTCTAATTTTGCATTCAATATTTAAAAATGTAATAAAGCTATGGTTAAAAAAATTGCACTATTGATTTTGCTTGTACTTCCGATGGGGGTATTTTCCCAAACTTTGAAGTTTGGCCATGTGAACTCTTTCGATGTAATCCAGCTGATGCCGGAATATGAGAAGGCAATGACGGATTTGCAGGAGCTTCAGAAACAATATATGGATGAGATAAAGAGGGCTGAGGATGAATTCAACCGGAAATATACGGAATATGTCCAGCAGCAAGATTCTTTGCCTATCAATATTGCAGAGAGAAGGCAAAAAGAGCTGCAGGACTTGGCAGAAAGAGGCCAGCAGTTCCAACAGGAAGTGCAAGAGAACTTGCAAAAGGCCCAGCAGGAAATGACGGCTCCCATTTTGAAGAAAGTGGAGGATGCTTTGATTGCAGTGGGGCAAGAAGGCGGTTATGTCTATATCTTTGATTTGAGCCGCACTTCTATTCCTTATATCGACACGAAGCAGAGCGTGGATGTTACTGCTGCCTTGAAAGCCAAATTGGGCATTGCAAACTAAGAAATACGTAGTTGTAAGTCGCGCATTGATGCGCGGAAAAGGATGATGGCTTCGTCATCCTTTTTTTGTATGGAAATGGATTAGCATGAAACCGTTGTATTCACACTTGCCTGGGCCTATTGGTGTGTTCGATTCCGGGTACGGGGGGCTTACCATATTGGAGCAGATACGTCAGGTCTTGCCGGCGTATGATTATCTGTACTTGGGCGACAACGCACGGACGCCTTACGGGAGCCGCTCCTTTGAGATTGTTTATGATTTCACTTTGCAGGCTGTCAGGAAACTGTTCGGGATGGGATGCCATTTGGTGGTATTGGCATGCAATACAGCTTCGGCCAAGGCATTGAGGTCGATACAGATGAATGATTTGCCGGCGTTGGACGCAGGGCGGCGTGTCTTAGGAGTCATTCGCCCCACGGTGGAATGTATTGGCAGCATGACAAAGACCCGTCATGTCGGCGTGTTGGCCACGGCAGGCACAGTCTTGTCTAATTCTTATCCATTGGAGGTGCATAAATTGTTTCCCGACATTGCTGTGGTGGAACAAGCTTGTCCCATGTGGGTTCCTTTGGTGGAAAACGGTGAGGCTAACTCGCCCGGTGCGGATTATTTTGTGCAGAAATATGTATCGGCATTGTTGTCGAAAGATGCAAATATCGATACGATTATTTTAGGATGCACTCATTATCCTTTGCTGCTGCCCAAAATACGGCAGCATGTGCCGGAGAATATCCGTATTGTGTCCCAAGGTGAATATGTGGCACGCAGTTTGAAAGACTACCTATGCCGGCATCCTGAGATGGATGCACGATGCACGAAAGGCGGTACCTGCCGCTTTTTCACCACAGAGTCGGAAGACAAGTTCATGGATTCGGCCGCCATTTTCCTGAACGAGAAGGTGCATGTCGGCCACATTTCTTTGGAGTGACAATGTCAGGAGGCGGAATGTGTCTGAAGGAGTCTTTAGTGCGGGCATGGATATGGTGCAGGCGCTTTCGGCATCGTTGCGGTTATGGGGTGCATTCTCCTTTCGCATTTGATTTGATTACGCGTGTCATTTATGAGAAGCATCCTTATTACGGGTATGCAGTGCTGGACAAATATTGCAGGGACTTTCCTGCTTTGGGCGGGAGTGTCTCGAAGAAAGTAAGCCGTTTATTGTTCCGTTTGGCCAATGAGGTGCAGCCCCGTCAGATTCTGGAATTGGGTACGGCTGAGGGGCTGTCTGCGCTTTGTTTGGCAATGGCAGTGAAGGAATGCCCTGTCTTGACGTTGGATGATGCGGGCAAATTGGCAGACGCAAGGTTGTTTGCTTCGTGTGGCAATGTGTCTTTCCGTGTTGGCGGCCTGCAGCAGGAGCTGTTGTCCTGCCTGCCATCCTTGGAACCTTTGGACTTTGTGCATTTTAATACTCGTTGCCCGGAGCGTGCTTTGTGGGAAGAATTGCTGCCGAAAGTCAATGGCAAGACGGTGTTTACCATCGAAGGCATCCATGCTTCTTCTGCCATGAAGGCGTGGTGGTTGGATATTGTTGCCGATTCCCGTACAGGAGTCACTTTTGATTTGTATGATTTGGGACTGGTCTTTTTCGACTTGAAGAAGATAAAGCAGCATTATATTGTCAATTTTTAATATTGGAAAATGTCAATAAACTTATTGTGATGAGAAAAAGTCATGTTTATACGCGCACAGGCGATGATGGCACCACAAGCCTGGTAGGCGGGAAAAGAGTTTCCAAGACGCATCCCCGTTTGCATGCATATGGCACTGTCGATGAATTGAATGCCGTGATTGGGCTGCTGTTGTCTTGTTTGGAGAAAGGCGATGATTATGATTTCCTTCTGGGCGTGCAGCGTCATTTGTTTTCCATCGGGGCTTATCTGGCTACAGAGCAATGCAGCGACGGCCATCTTGTTTGCATGCCGGATGTGGCGCGGCTGGAAGAAGCAATTGATCGGATAGACAACCAGTTGCCGCCTTTGCATGCATTTGTTTTGCCGGGTGGCGCAAAAGGGGCTGCTGTATGCCATCTTTGCCGCACGGTTTGCCGTCGTGCCGAGCGGCACATTTATGCGCTTTCCGATGTCTGTCCGTTGCCGTCTGATGTATTGGCTTATATGAATCGTTTGTCTGACTACTTCTTTGTCCTGTCGCGCAAGATTAATATCTGTGAAAAACACGAAGAAATATTTTGGGATAAGAGTTGCAAGTGAAATTATTTGTTTTATTTTTGCGGTCAGAAAGCGAATATAAGAGACGAGAGTTACTAACAATTTAATACGAAAAACTATGTATTGGACATTAGAATTGGCATCCAAACTGGAAGATGCCCCGTGGCCAGCCACGAAGGACGAATTGATTGATTATGCAATGCGTTCAGGTGCGCCGTTGGAGGTGATAGAAAATCTTCAGGAGATGGAAGATGAAGGCGAGATATATGAAAGCATAGAAGATATTTGGCCTGACTATCCCAGCAAAGAAGATTTTTTCTTCAACGAGGAAGAATATTAAGGCGAAAATCAAATGAAGTGGGGCAACAAAAATCCCCACTTTTTTATTTTGCACCTTTTGTGGCATAATAAATCGCACGTAAATCGTTGATATATTGTTGCTTGGTTGGCTTGTTCCAAAATTAGGCTCTTTCAGTGTGGCTTTCATCAATCCATAAGGCAGGCAACTTTTTAGGGAGTTGAGGTTTCAACGGAAAACGCCTGTTCCAAACACGAGCATGGTGGGCAATACAATTATGCAAGACGGCTGCACATTTAATCCAACTTTCCAAATACAGGTGCTGTGGCAAATTAAAATCTCGTGCTATTTGTTTCTTTATTGCAGTGTCTCGAAATAATATAAATCCAAAGCATTTTCAAAAGTGCTATTAGGCTTGAATGTATGATTTCCCTTGTCTTGCTCCATCGGACGCATATAACTGGCCAAGCGGAAATAGCTAATGATTCGTAGTTGTTCTAATGCTTGCTTCTCATCATTGATTATCAACCCACGTTCTTTCAGCATCTGTATTTGCTGTGGATAATCTATCGGTTGTTTTGTGTATTCCATAAAACCTATATAAAGCAAAAGTTCCGCCCTGGTACGCTGTTCTATGGGAAGCGTGGCGGAATCTGTTGCTGCAAAAGTACGACTTTATTGTGAAATAACAAAATGGAAGGAGGAAAACTTTGCGATTATCCATCTTCTTTTAAAGGGACGGTTTAATAAATGTTACTCTGAAAAGCACTTTCCCAGAAGTGTTTCACTATATTCGCTGCATCGGCATCTTTTCCTTGGGGTTGATGGGGTTGCCGGGTATAACTTGTCGGCCGTTTTGCGCATCGTTTATATCTTTCCTTGATAAAGAATCGGGGACATAAATGAAAAATGCGATAAAAAATCGGGCGATTTGCTTTGCCCGTATCAAAATAATCCTATATCTTTGCGACAATCCAGTTAGCCCCTCGTGGGGATAGGTGGGTTATTTACTGATAAAGGACGTTACGGACGTTATCTTTGATGTCTTAAATCTCGCAAATTTAGGCTCTCTTCAAAGATACGGCAACGGGAACGTCCATGCTGGATGTATTATATGCTCCCCCCAAGGGAGGGTTGCACGCCCGTGCAACCGATTTATAATATGTCATGGCGTGGGCTAACTGCGTTGCTTATCCTAAGAGAGAGGCAATGCGAGAGCCTGAGACATGGGATAAGCGGAAGTGGAGACTCCCACGTCACTTTTTTAGTATCTCACGCAAAATAAAAGATTGATAATCCGCCTCATTCCGGGAGTTCTGCGAGGCACTTTAATTTTCTTCATCTATGGACGAAAAGAAAAAGCATGAAGAACTCCAATTACGCAGGGACTTCTTCAAGAAAGCAGCAAAGGCAGCGTTGCCGATCGTTGGTGCTATCGTATTGGCGAGTGCGCCAAGCATTGTGACGGCGGCAGAGGAAGATCCGATGGGATGTAATTATGGATGCTCTGGGGGGTGCTATACAGAGTGCTATGGTTGCCTTCATTCTTGCAATAGAGCGTGTGCAGATTCATGTAATTATAATTGTAAGGGGGGGTGTCAAAGAAGTTGCTTCGGGGTTAGCTATTGATGTAGGCTAACAATTATTTTTCCCATTAAAATGATGTTGTTATGAAAAAGGGTGAACTCCAGTCACGCAGGGACTTCTTCAAGAAAGCAGCAAAGGCAGTTTTGCCGATTGTAGGTGCTATCGTATTGGCGAGTGCGCCAAGCATTGTGACTGCGGCAGAAAAAGAACCTATGTCCTGCCAGTATGCGTGTTCTACTGGTTGTGGAACAGGCTGTACCGGCGTGTGTTCTTATGATTGTTCTTCTTCTTGTGCAAGATTGTGCAATGGTTGTCAAGTAGGTTGCGAAGGGGGCTGCAAATACGATTGCACAGTGACCTGTGCTTCAGGATGTCAGGTGCGTTGCTATGCATATTGTTGTTGATTATATTGTTTTACATTAAGCATGCCATACAATATTTGCTATGAATATTCAAGATGACAGTGGGGAACTTTTGTATCGTCGGGAGTTCTTTAAGAAAGCAGCAAAGAAAACTTTGCCTGTTGTTGCGGCAATCGTAGCTCCGTCCTTGTTTATTAATTGCAGTAAGGAAGATGATAATGATGAGTGGATTGAGTGTGCTTGTTCTGGAGATTGCTCAAATACTTGTTATTCTGGTTGTTATGGAATTTCTTCATCCCCAACTTGTTCAGATTGTGCAAACAACTGTGCAGAAGGATGTGGTGCTTCATGTTCGAATACATGTGAGAACAGTTCAAATAACACTTCCGATACAGAGGATGACAAAGGAGATGGCACGGAGGATGAAGATGGGATCTCAAAGGCTACGGGAGAAATAGATGGTTACGGATATGTGGATTTAGGTTTGAGTGTGAAATGGGCAACGCAAAATATCGGTGCCTCATCTCCAGAGAGAGCAGGAACCTATCTTCGTTTCTGCGTAAGGGAAAACAATGGCGAAGGAGCGTCTTCTTCATATTTCCTATTGTTGGCAGGATATGAAAAGGGAGACTCTATTGCGGGTTCAAGCTTTGATCATGCAGTTGATCAAATGGGCCGCTATTGGAAGACACCGACTAAAGCGCAATTTGAAGAACTGATAGACAATTGTGATGGTGAGGAATATAATTTGAATGGCGTTACAGGCTTGAGGTTGAAAAGTCGCAAGAATGGAAAGAGTATATTTATCCCTGCTGTGGGCAGAAAGGACGGTTATACCTTAACTTCTGAAAGTTCAGTTTGCTTGTGGAGTTCCACGGTGTATTCATTGATTACAAGCACTGGGTATGGATATACATGTGTATGGACGCATCTGACAACAGGCGGATATCGTGCCTTTACACGTGGTGAACGTGAGGTAGATGGCGATAAAATGCCTATCAGGGCAGTTACTGATGGCACGCTTGCTTCGACAGGTTGCAATGGGGGCTGTTATGCTAATTGTGCCAACAATTCAACGGGCAGTGCTTGTTCGGGCTGTGCTTCGACTTGTTCAAGCGGATGCAAGGAGAAGTGTGATTATAACTGTGCCGCAACTTGCGACAATCATTGCTATGGAACATGCGATGATTCATGTGGCGGAAGTTGCAGATATATCAGTGCTGGAGCGAGTTGTTCAGGTTGTGCACAGACGTGTTATAACCGTTGCTATCACGATTGCAGTTATGCTTGTAGTACGAATTGCCAATCATCGTGTGTAAATGGTTCAAAATAAGAATGATTATTGCTAAAATGTATAGAAAATACAATGGAAAAAATCAAAGAAACCGGTAGAGGCTGGCAGTCTGGCATGGCGAAGAACATCACGTTTATCGTGACGAAGGATTGCCAACTGGCCTGCAAATACTGTTATCTGGTGGGAAAGAACTCGAAAGAACGCATGCCTTGGGAGGTGGCGAAGCAAGCCATTGACTACATTCTTGACCACGAAAGCGAGATGCGGGAGGAAAGTGTGATATGGGACTTCATTGGCGGCGAGCCTTTCCTTGAAATCGATTTGATTGACCGGATTTGCGATTACCTGAAGACGGAGATGTTCCGCAGGAACCATCATTGGTTCAATTCTTACCGCTTCTCGTTTTCAACGAACGGCATCAACTATCATACGGACAAGGTGCAGCGGTTCATTCAAAAGAACCATGACCATCTGTCCATCGGCATCACCATCGACGGCACGGAGCGGAAGCACGACCTCAACCGCATTTATAAGGGCGACGGGCGCGGCTCGTATGCCGACGTGGTGCGCAACATCCCGCTCTGGTTGGAGCAGTTCCCGCATGGCGGCACGAAGGTGACCATCAGCAGCGAGGACCTTCCTTATATAAAGGAGAGCGTGCTTCACCTTTACGGCCTCGGCATCCACGAGGTGAACATCAACTGTGTGTTCGAGGATGTGTGGAAACCGGGCGATGATGCGTTGTTCGAGGAGCAGTTGATGCAGCTGGCGGATGCCATCATCGATGGCGGTTATTACCGGGATTATGCCTGCTCTTTCTTTTCGGAGCATTTGGGCAAACCGCTGGATTGCGTCACGCAGAACCAGAATTGGTGCGGCGCGGGCAAGATGCTGGCCGTGGATGCCGAAGGCAATTTCTACCCCTGCACCCGTTTCGCGCAATATTCTTTGCGGGAAAAGAAGGCGTGGATTATCGGCAACATCCGCGACGGCATTGACAAAAACAAGCTCCGCCCGTTCCTGTTGCTTGACCGCTGCACGCAGTCGCCGCAGCAATGCATCGACTGCGAGGTGGCCGAAGGATGCGCATGGTGCCAGGGCGAGAACTATGATGCGGCCGACACGCCGACCATCTATCAGCGGGCTACTGCCATCTGCCGGATGCACAAGGCGCGTGTGAGGGCCAACAATTATTATTGGAACAAGCTGTTCCGCAAGTTGGAGTTGGAAGACGCGCGGGAAGCCTGCGAAGAAAACCATCCGAAACCGAACCCTTTAAACTGCTAAGCGTATGATACAGTATTTGGTCATTTTGTTGGACGACACGTCTGTGTCGTTCTGCCATTACGGCAATGCGAAGAAAGAGCGTCGGCTGATGCCGCTCGAAACGTTGAAGGCAGGCATCCTGTTCGGCATGAAGGAGAACCTGAACATCCAGTTCGTGTATCCCGCTTATGCTTTGCCGGAGGCGTACGATGCGGTGATTGAGGGCATCGACCATGTGAAGATAATGCCCGCCGCCACGCCGGAAGGCGCGGACGTGCTGGTGATGAACGGGTGGAAGGAATGCGAAAGTTGGACGGCGGGAGCGGGCGTGTCGTGCGTGCTGCGCCTTCCGAAAGCGGAATGGTTCGGGCAGGCGGGCCGTGTGGCGGCTTTGTTGGAGAAGACGGAACGCCTGAATGTGGTGCTGACGGACGTGGAAACCTTCACGGAGGACGACTTCAAGGCGTATGAACGTTCCTTGGCAGAGGTGGCTAATCTTCTTGAAAAAGCCTATATGAACGGGAAAACGCCCCAACTGAACCTTTTGACCGACCGCATGATGTTGGAGCAGATGAACAACTGCGGCGCGGGCGACACGAACATCACCCTTGCGCCGGACGGGAAGTTCTACGTGTGTCCGGCCTTTTATCAGGCAGCGGGCGGTTACGCCATCGGCAGTTTGGCCGAAGGTTTGGAGATAAAGAACGCGCAGCTTTACAGGCTGGACCATGCGCCGCTGTGCCGTCACTGCGATGCCTATCAATGCCGCCGCTGCATCTGGCTGAACCGCAAGGCCACGTTGGAGGTCAACACGCCCGGCCATGAGCAATGCGTGGCGGCGCACTTGGAGCGCAATGCTTCCCGGCAACTGCTCCTTGCCATCCGGAAGCACGGCACTTTCCTCCCCGACAAACGGGAAATTCGCGAAATAGATTATTTGGATCCTTTTGATGTAAGAAAAGAATGGTAAAGAAAAAAGTGGGCCAGGTGGCCGTGGACGAGAAGAATGAAATCCAAGCGTTGTTTGAACGCAGGAACGGCCTGAATGAACTGGCAAAGATTCTCACGGCAGACAATGCCGATTTGTATGAAAAATGGGTGAAAGACATGGGCGAAACCCAGTCCAAGTTCCAAGGATGGTGGGACAGGATGGCCGCGAAATACCAGTGGGAGTCGCACGAAGGCGGCAACTGGGAGATAAACTTCGACACGTGCGACATTTATTTAGTGCTGCCATGACGGGTTCACATTTGTTATTCATCGGCACGACCGAGTTGCTGCTGATTGGCGGCATTGCCCTGTTGCTCTTTGGCGGCAAGAAATTGCCTGAAATGATGCGCGGCTTGGGTCAGGGTGTCAGGGAGTTCAAGAAGGGAGTGAATGAAGTGAAGGCGCCATTGGACGAGGAGGCGGAAAAGGAAGAAGCCGGGACTGCGCCCGCATCGCCCAAAGGGAAAGTTGCCGAAGGCAACGCGAAAGATGAAGGAAAGGAATGACGCAGGAGGGCTGATGACATTCGGCGGACACCTTGAAGTGCTTCGCCGGATGCTTTTCCGCGTCTTGGGAGTCTGTGTGGCGGCAGCGGTGGCCGTGTTTTGTTTGAAGGACGCGACGTGGCAACTGTTGCTCGCGCCCAGCGAGAGCGATTTCGCCACCTACACGTGGATGGAGCGGATGATGCAGGGCTTGGGTGCCGAAGGTTTCCATTTCCGGGACTTCCATGTGAAGTTGATTTCCACGAACCTTGCCAGCCAGTTCATGCAACATCTCAAAACCTCCATTTACATTGGCCTGCTGTTGGCCTCGCCCTACATCTTGGTGGAACTGTTCCGCTTCGTGTCGCCGGCCTTGTTTGAGCGGGAGCGGCGTTATTCCGTGAAAGCCCTCGTGGCGGTCTATCTGTTGTTCTTGGCCGGGCTTCTGGTCAGTTATTATGTTTTGTTTCCGATATCTTTCCGCTTCTTAGGCACGTATAGCGTGTCTGCACGGGTGGAAAGCACCATCACCTTGGACAGTTACATCTCCACCTTCCTCACGTTGTCCCTGTTGATGGGCGTGGTGTTCCAGCTTCCCGTAATCTCTTTCGTGTTGGGAAAGTTGGGGATTGTCCATGCAGCGGTGCTTGCGAAGTACCGCAAGCATGCTTTCCTGGCAATTCTCACGGTGGCTGCCATCATCACGCCGGGGCAGGATGTCCTCAGCCTGGTATTGGTGTCGCTGCCGTTGTATGTGCTGTATGAGATCAGCATCCGTGTCGTGAAGCGATGCACGGGAACGGTTGCGCGGAAGCACTGAGAACAATTTCAAAAAGTTCATAGAAGAATTCGAAAAACCTTTCAAGGTTTTGCCCCAAACCATGGAAGGTTTTTGCAAAACCTTTGGGAGGTGTTTGCCGCCTTGTCGGGGAGGGGAGCCGCCTTCTTGCCGGGGCGGGCTTCCTTGCCGCGAGGGGAGGGGATGGCTTTTTTTGCGGCTTGGCACAATTTTTTCCCGTTTTGGCAGTTAAGTAGAAATGGAATTCCTGGAAATGGTTCAGATGAAGTGCATAAAAGGATTATTAGTGGCGTGCCTGTTGCTTTGCAGCGTTGCGGCAAAGGCGCAGTTCGACGTGGACTTCACGAACTATTGGGCGCTGAACGGTTACTACAACCCCGCTTACGCCGGACAGGTGGACAAGCTGAACATTTGCGGCACGTACAGCCTGCAATTGGCGGGATTCACGAACGCGCCCAAGACGATGTACTTCGGCACTGACATGCCGTTGAAGTTCCTGAACCAGAAACACGGCGTGGGCGTCGGCTTCATGAACGAGACGATTGGCTTGCTGACCAACCAACGTTTCTTTGCGCAATACTCCTTCAAACTCAACCTTTGGGGCGGAAAATTGGGCATCGGCGTGCAGCTGGGCGGGTTGAGCGTGGGTTTCGACCCCGAAGATTTGGACCTCGGCGAAGGGGAAAACGCGCAGGACGACCCGGCCTTTCCCTCAGCGGAAGCCAACGGGACGGCCTTCGACATGGATTTGGGGCTGTTCTATTCCCACAAGCTTTTCTACGCGGGACTGTCGGTGGCCCACCTCCTGGCCCCGAAAGTCCTGATAGGGGAAACCAATGAGATGAAAGTGGACCCCGTATATTATTTGACGGGCGGATGCAATATAAAAACGAAAAACCCGTTAATCACAATACAACCGTCGGTGATGCTGCGGACAGACATGCTGATGTTCAAGGCAGACCTGACGGCCCGGTTCCTGTACACATGGAATGAGAAGGTGTATTATGCGGGCGTGTCGTACAGCCCTGCGAACTCCGTGGCCCTCCTCATCGGCATGCAGTTGATAAAGGGATTGGGAGTGGGGTATTCCTACAACATGTTCACGTCGAAAATCGGCGCGCTCAACGGCAGCCACGACATCTACGTGAACTATTCGATGGACATGAACTTTATGGGAAAGAGTAAAAACAAACATAAGAGTATACGCATATTATAATGGATATGAAAAAAATGTTGTTAGCAGCCTGTGTGGCAATGGTGGCAGCGCTTTGCGGATGCATGGGGCCCACCGGCGCTTCCACGGGAGGAGAACTGACCGGGGTCAGCGCAGTGGCTTGGAACGAGCCTGCGCCGTATGGAATGGTTTTGATAAAGCGGGGTTCTTTGAAGATAGGGCCGGAAAAGCCGGACAGCCTTTGGGGGATATCCGTGCCGACAAAGGAGATTTCGGTGGATGCCTTCTGGATGGACGAGACGGAAATCAGCAACTCCAAATACAAGCAGTTTGTGTTCTGGGTGCGCGACTCCATCATCCGCGAACGTTTGGCCGACCCCGCCTATGGAGGCAACGAACTGTTCAAGATAGAGGAGGACGAAGAAGGCAACCCCATCCGCCCATACCTGAACTGGAACCGCCCCATCCCTTGGAAGAAAGCCACGGAAGATGAGCTGATGGCCATCGAAAGTGTTTTTAAAAACCACCCGGTGGAAGGCTACCGGATGCTCGATGCCAGCCAGATGAACTACCATTACAGCTACTTCGACCAGACGCAGGCCGCCTTGCGGAAGAACCGCTTGAACCCTGCCGAGCGCAACCTCAACACGGACATTCCCGTGGACATGGAGGAAGAAATCATCATATCCAAGGATACCGCTTACTTTGACGAGGACGGGCAGATTGTGAACGAAACCATCACGCGCCCCCTCTCCAGCCTGTTTGATTTCGAGAACAGCTACATCATCAACATCTATCCCGACACAACTTGCTGGGTGAACGACTTCCAGAATGCGTACAACGAACCGTACATGCGCATGTATTTCTCCCATCCCGGCTACAACGACTACCCCGTCGTGGGAGTCAGTTGGGAGCAAGCCAACGCCTTCTGCGCGTGGCGCACGATGTTCCTGATGCGGGGGTTGAAGGGCGCGGCAAGCTATGTGGAACGCTACCGCCTGCCTTCGGAAGTGGAATGGGAGTTTGCAGCCCGTGGCACGGAAGGCAACATTTACCCTTGGGAACAGGAAGAAACGAAGTCGGAGGACGGCTGCTTCTACGGGAACTTCAAGCCCGACAAAGGCGATTACACCAAGGATGGCAACCTCATCACGACGCGTGTAGGCTCTTATTCGCCGAACTCCAACGGATTGTATGACATGGGCGGCAATGTGGCTGAATGGACTTCCACGGTTTATACGGATGCCGGCGTGCTTTCCATGAACGACATGAACCCGGAACTGCGGTACAATGCGGCGAAAGAAGACCCGTACATGATGAAGAAAAAGACAGTGAGGGGCGGTTCCTGGAAAGACGTGGCCGCATTCATCCGCTCGGACGCGCGCACGTATGAGTACCAGAACGTGGGACGTTCTTACATCGGCTTCCGCTGCGTCAGGACACAGGTAGGATATAGTAGGAAATAATAATAAGATATAACGCTATGGCAGACAAGAATAAGAAAAAAGGGCTTGCCCGGAAGATACAGGATTTCCTGGCGAGCTATCAGGGAAAAGTGACGCTGAACTATGCATATAGCTGGGGCGCGGCAGTCGTGATTCTGGGCGCATTGTTCAAACTGACGCACTTGCCGGGTGCCAACTTCATGCTTTTCGTGGGCATGGGCACGGAGGTGCTGGTGTTTTTCATCTCGGCGTTCGACCGCCCGTTCAAGACCTACAAATGGGAAAGCGTGTTCCCCAACATCAAGATTTCGGGCGCGGACTACGGGAAGAAAAAAGAAGAAGAAACCGTGCCGGAAGGGGATGCTGAGGCAGAACCTTCTGCTGGTGAAGATGTTTCGGGCATGGAGGCTGTGCTTCAGGCGCAAGGCATGCAGGGACAGCCGGGCGCTTTCCAAGGTGGCGGCATCAGCGGTCCCATTGTGATTGGCGGCATGGGAGGCGGCGTTGTGGGCGTTTCCTCGGAAGGTGAAGCCTCTGCTGCAGGTTCGCCCGGCGTTGTGGGCGGTGGTTTTGGCGCGCCCGTGCAGGGTGGCGCGCCCGTTTCCGGCGGTGGAACGGTCGTTCCTGGCGGCATGGCCGGCGCAGGGCCTCAGGTGATTTCGGTGGGCGCTCCCGCACCGGCGGCTCCCGTTGTGCCGGGCGTGGAGGTCAGCGAAGAAATGGAAGAAGCCACCAAGGCTTATCTCGAGCAACTGAAGGAAATGACCGACGCATTGAGCCGCTTCGTGGAGCAGACACAGTCCATGGGCAAGGACGCGGAACAAATCAACACGTTGAACAAGAACCTCACAGGCATCAATGCCATCTACGAGATACAGTTGAGGAGCATCAGTTCGCAACTCTCCACCATCGATGAAATCAATGCCCAAAGCCGGAAGATGGCTTCGCAGATTGATGAGTTGAACAAGGTGTATGCCCGCATGCTGGAAGCCATGACGGTCAACATGAAAGCCACCGGCGCGGCAAATGTTTAATGATACAGGATCTCTAATTTAAGAAGGAAATATGGCAGCAGCAAATGGACCGGAGACGCCGAGGCAGAAGATGATCAACTTGATGTATATCGTCTTGATGGCTATGCTTGCTTTGAACGTTTCTTCGGATGTGCTCAAAGGCTTCTCATTGGTGGATGAAAGCCTGAACCGGTCGACTTCCAACTCGACCACGCAGAACGAATCGCTCTACGATGACTTCGACTTCTATATGGAGAAGAACCCGGAGAAAGTGAAGGTGTGGTACGACAAGGCGCAGTATGTGAAGGCGATATCCGACTCTCTCTTTGGCTTTGTCGACGAGTTGAAACTGCGCATCGTGCAGGAGGCTGACGGCGATGATGCCGACGTGGAGAACATCTCCAACAAAGAAGACCTTGAAGCAGCATCGTTCGTCATGCTTTCTCCCCGCACCGGGCAAGGGCAGAAACTGTTTGACGGCATCAACCATTACAAGGACGAGATTCTGGGGATGATTACCGACACGGTGCAGCGCCGCATCATTAGCAGCAACCTCAGCACGGAAGTGCCTCAGCGGTCCACTACATTGGGCAAGAACTGGCAGGAATACATCTTCGAGAACACGCCGGTGGCGGCGGCAGTCACTTTGCTGACGAAGTTGCAGAACGATATCCGTTATGCCGAGGGCGAGGTGTTGCACACGTTGGCGAACAATATCGACGTGGGCGACTTGCGCGTCAACCAAGTCAATGCTTATGTGATTCCCAACTCGCAGAACATCGTGCGGGGCGGGAAGTTCACGGCCAACATCATCCTGGCGGCAGTGGACTCCACCCAACGTCCCTCTATCTATATCGGCGACAAGAAACTCCCGGAGGAACAGAACGGCTACTATGAAGCCATCTGCAACACGACGGGAGAGTTCACTTTGGCCGGATATCTGGAATTGCCCCAAGGCGACGGCAGCATCCTGCGGCGCGACTTCTCGCAGGCATACACGGTGGTGGAACCTTCTGCCACGATCTCGGCCACGATGATGAACGTGCTTTATGCCGGTTATGACAACCCGGTGAGCATTTCTGTGCCGGGTGTCCCCAACCAGCAGATACAGGCATCCATCACGAATGGCAACGGAACGCTGAAACGTACGGCTGAGGGCTTTGTGGCACATCCGACGAAGGTGGGCGAGGATGCCGTGATCACGGTGACGGCCAATTTGGAAGGGCGCAGCCAGGTGATGGGCGAATATGCTTTCCGCGTGCGCCGTTTGCCGGATCCCACGCCTTTCATTGAATATACGGACGATAAAGGCAACACGGAACGCTACCGTGGAGGCACTGGTTTCCCGAAAGCTTACCTGATGGGGACGGAAGGAATTGTGGCCGCGATTGACGACGGCTTGCTGAACATCGGCTTTGAGGTGCTGGGGTTCGAGACCGTCTTTTTCGACAACATGGGCAATGCCGTGCCGGAAGTGTCGGACGGGAGCAAGTTCTCATCGAGGCAGCGCAACTTGTTCCGCCGCTTGTCGAGGGGCAAACGCTTCTACATCTCCCGCGTGAGGGCGATAGGCCCCGATGGGGTGGAACGCCTGCTCCCGACATCGCTTGAAGTAATTGTAAATTAAAACATACAGGTATATGAGACACACTATTTCCATATTGGTTTTCCTTTGCGCGTTGCTGGCAGTGCAGCAATTGCAGGCGCAACCCCCCTTGCGGAGGGCGGAGCAGGAAAAGAAGAAAGAGGCTGCCGTGCCGGAACTCTCGGTTCGTGCCAAGGCCCAGTACACGGGGCAGATGGCCATGCCGGAGGAGTTGATCTGGAAGCGGGAAATCTACCGCACGCTGGACTTGAACGAGGCCAAGAACTCTCCTTTGTACTACCCGGTGGAGCCGTTGGGCGACCGCATGAACCTGTTCACCTACCTGTTCCGCCTGCTGGCTGAAGGCAAGATACCCGCCTACGAATACCGCTTGGACGGCACGGAGGTGTTCACCGAGGAAAGCAAGATGAACTTCCGCGACATGCTCGATCGTTTCCATATCTACTACGAGGAGATGGTGGAAGGCAAGGACACTTTGCTGCGCATTGACAACAGCGACATCCCGTCGTCGGAGGTGCTGAGCTTCTTTATCAAGGAGAACTGGTATTTCGACCAACGCTCGTCCACCATGAATGCCAAGGTGACGGCCATCTGCCCGGTGCTTCACCGGGCGGGAGACTTCTCGATGGACATCGTGAAGTCGCCGATGTTCTGGCTGAACTACAACGACCTGGCGCCTTACCTGACGCGCTTGCCCGTCATGACCAGCGACCTGAACAACACGTCGAACCTGAATGCCGACGACTATTTTGTGTCGCGCATGTACAAGGGCGACATCTACAAGACCACCAACATGCTGGGGCGCACCTTGAGCCAGTATTGCCCCACGGACAGCGCGATGCAGGCAGAGCAGGCGCGCATCGAAGGGCAACTGAAGGCATTCGACGACAACCTGTGGGACTCCACCCGTGGCTTGGTGGCCGAGGACACGGGTGCTGCGGCTGCCGACACGGCTTTGGCAGTGGTGGAAGAAAAGGAGGACACGAAGGTGGTGTCCGTGCGCCGGAACTCGAAGAAGGTGGGGCGCGACCGTGAGGAAGAAGCCGGGGAGGCCAAGGCGGCACCGGCCCCGAAGCGGGAGAAAGCGTCGAAGAAAGGCAGCGATGCCCCGAAGGCCAAGGCGGCGCCGAGGGTGTCGGTGCGCCGCGAAAGGCGATGACTCCGTCATCCGTGGCATAACGGTTTGCAAGAGTCGTGCAGGCGTGGCAAGAGGCGCGCTTGTGCGGCTCTTGGCGCGAATGGGGGCGAGATGAGACGAATGTGCTATAATTTGGGCGCATCGTGCTTTTTTTATTGCCGGAGCTTGCTTTAATTTGCATCGTTGTTAACATTAACATGAAAGGAAGATGCAAATGATGGAATTGTTTTCTTTATGCAGATGGAGGCGCATGCTGCGGGGCGGCATGCTGGCCGCCTTGTTGTGGTGCAGCCCGGCGGCATGGGCGCAAGGGACGGACCGCCTGGTGCTGCCTGGCGACTATCCCGACCCGTCGGTGTTGCGCGACGGCGACGACTATTACATGACCCATTCCTCGTTCAACTATTTGCCGGGCTTGCTGGTGTGGCATTCCACGGACCTGCGGCATTGGGAGCCGGTGGGCCATGCGTTGGCTGAATATCACGGGCCCGTGTGGGCGCCCGACTTGGTGAAGCATGGCGACACCTATTATATATACTACCCGGCGGGAGGTACGAACTGGGTGGTATGGGCCAAGGACATCAAAGGCCCGTGGAGCCGCCCGGTGGACTTGAAGCTGGAAGGCATCGACCCCGGCCATGTGGTGGACGGGGAGGGCAACCGCTACCTCTACGTGGACAACGGCTGCGTGGTGCGCCTCTCGGCCGACGGCCTCTCCACCGTGGGCGGGAAGCGCAAGGTGTACGACGGGTGGGCGTACCCCTCCGAGTGGCAGACGGAATGCTTCTGCCTGGAGGCGCCCAAGCTGATGCGGCACGGGGAGTATTACTACCTGACCTCCGCGCAGGGCGGCACGGCAGGGCCGGCCACCAGCCACATGGTGGTCTCCGCCCGTTCGAAGGACGTGTGCGGCCCGTGGGAGAACTCGCCTTTCAATCCCGTGGTGCATACGCGCAGCGACCGCGAGCCGTGGTGGTCCAAGGGGCATGGCACGTTGGCGGAAGGCCCCGATGGCCGCTGGTGGATGTTCTACCACGGCTATGCGAAAGGTTTCCACACCTTGGGGCGCTCCACGCTGATGACGGCGGTGGAGTGGACGGATGACGGGTGGTTCCGCGTGGACAGGGACGCGGATGTCCCCGAAACCTCGTTCGATTTGCCCTTGTCCGATGTGTTTGAAGACGGAATCTTGGGCATGCAGTGGGCGTTCTGGGAGGAGTATGCGCCGCAGGCGTTGCATTTTGCGGACGGCGTGCTGTGGATGGATGCCAAGGGAACGGGCGCGGCCGACGGGCGGCTGCTCTTGGTGAACCCCGGCGACCGCAGCTACGAGGTGCAGGCCGAGGTGCATCCGGGCAGTGGCAACACGGCGGGCCTGCTCCTGTTCTACGACGGCGGGGCATGGGCCGGGGTGGTGTACGATGGCCGCGCCTGGCGGGTGTACAGCGGCGCAAAGGAGGTGCGCAAGCTGGAATGCACGCTGGTGCGCAAGTTCCACGCCCGCATCCGCAACGTGGAAAACCGCGTGGACATCGCCGTCAGCCGCGACGGGCAGGACTGGACGGCGTTGGCCGAAGGCATGGACGTCTCCGCCCTGAACCACAACCGCTGCGGCGGCTTCCTCTCCCTGCGTGCCGGGCTGCTCTCGGCAGGCGATGGGCGGGCAGGCTTCGGCTACTTCCGCTACCGCCCGCTGTGACGATGCCTTTCATCACCCCTCCGTCTCCGCATGTACGAACTCTTTACCATGCGCGAGAGGACGGGCCGATGACGCGCAAGGCGAGGTGTCCATGTCGCGCACCAGGGCGCTGCCATGACGCGCAAGGTGAACCCTTCATGACGCGCATCATGGGGTGCTGCTGTTGCGCTTCAGCAAGGGGTGCTGTTGCGCATCATGGAGGGTGGCTGTTGCGCTTCATGATTTCACCCCCTCCACAAGTGCCTGTGGGGCATGTTTTGCGGCAGCGGCAGGGGCGGGAAAGCGAGGCTTCGGACTCCCCTCCTCCGCTCTCCGGCAGGGAGGATAGCTGCTGGCGGCGGCAGCCTTCCGGCAGTTCCAGTGTAAGGTATTATTATCATCCGGGAAGGCGGGAAAGGGCACGGGCGGAAAGGGACGCGCTGCATCCCCCTCCGCCCGTGCGGCTTGTTTATGGATGGCGTTAAGAAGCGCCAAGGTCAGGGGGCTATCTTCTTGGGGCGCACCATCAGCTGGTGGCGGGCGGTGTAGAACCTTGTCATCTCCACATCGAGCGCAGGCAAGGCCAAGTACCAAGGGTAGCCATCGGCAATGTTGTCGTAGCGCACGCACGACATGTAGTAACCCCGATCGGTGCTGTAGATGCTGCCGTTGCGGGCATCGTAATACCCGCAGAAAGGCAGGAAGATGCCTTGGCTCTGCTCCACGATGGCGGTGCTGGCATAGACGGCGGTGCCCGACGTGATGCGCCGCCCGCTCCCGGCAGGCCACAGCAGTGTGCCTTCCACCGGGCCGCCCTCGGCATCTTCCAATATCATGTGCTGGGAAGAAGCCGATGCCGCCAAGCCCCTCAACTCGTCCGCGTTGGGTGTGGCCCACGGGTAGCCCAACCCGGCGGTGGCGGCATCCATGGCCGGGTCGCCCCCGAAGTAGGTCTCGTTGTCATCGAAGTTGTAGTGCGTGCCGGCGTAGAGCGTCGGCGCGGGGTCGCCCCACGAGAAGTATTCGTTCTGTTGGCCGTTCACCTGTCCCCGGAAGGTGTGCCACGGCTGCGGGGCGATGCGCCACGTGCCGCCCGTGTATTGCAAGTTGCCTTTCGCCCAGTTCACGCCGCACAGCCGTACATAGTCGTCGGCCACGGCGTTGTCCGTGTAGGCCGTGGCCGGTTCAGAGATGCTCCATCCGGCATAGGTGTCGTCCGTGGCCGCGCCCATCTCGTTGCGGATTTCCACTTGCAGGGTGGATGCACTGGACGTGAGGCGGCTGAGGTCGAACTCGGCGGTCACCACGCCGTTGCCCAAGGTGGCGGTTGCCTCCAAGGAGCCGAGCTTCATGGTGGCGGCGGTGGCGGGCATTGAAGCGTCGGCCACAGTATAGGGGATGGTGACGGCGATGCGGTTCATGGCGGGCATCTCTATCCGGCACTGCTCCATGTCGGGGATGGGCGCGAAGTCGGCCTTCGCATGGTAGGCGTAATAGTTGTAGTTGCCGGTGAACCGTCCTTCCGGCGTGTCGATGTAGGGGCGGATGTCGTAGCCGTCGCCGCCTGCATCATCGCTGTACGTCAGCCCGGCGATGGTGGCGGTGACGGTGCCGTCAGCGTATTCGCCCGGCTGTGCCTGCCAGTCTTGCCCCGTGAGGTGGTAGATGAACCCGGCTTCCAACACCTCCGGCTCGCCTGCCACGGCCTCTATCGTGGCTTGTAGGGTCAGCGTGTAGCTGTCGGGCGCGGCTTGCAGGCCGGTTTCCTGTAAGTTGGACGGGAACCGGGCGATGAAGCCGTATTCCTCATCGTAGTCGGCGCAGCCTCCCGCCATCAGGAGGAAGGAGAGGGCTGCTATGCAGTAAGTAGTCTTTGCTTTCATCTTTTCTTGTTTTTATGGATGGTGAAACCTACCCCCACGTACACCTCGTTGAGGCGCGACCCGCTGGGGCTGTGCTTGCCCGCGATGGTGGTGTAGCCGCACGACACCAAGAGGGCTTTCCACTTGGCGATGACGCCCACGTCGATGGCCGCGCCCTGCGAGCCGTAGGGGAACACTTCGTCGGGATACATGGCGTTTTCGGCAATGCTTTCGTCCTTCACGTATTTCCGGGCATACTCCCCGTAGCCCGCGCCGATGTAGGCATAGACGTATTTGTGGCACCGGGCCATGAAGCCGCACGTGACGCTGCCGTAGGCGTGGCCGTCCTCCTTGTAGCGTCCCGTGCCGGCAAGGTTGTTCTGGTCAGCCGCGTAGGTCTGCCCGGCAGCGGGCGGTTCGTAGCTGAAGAAGCCGTTCTTGAACGAGGACGACACGCGGACGAATCCGCCGAACCTCCGGCACAGGGCGGCGAATCCCCCGAAGCCGTGCGCCGATCCGGTGGCCATCACCATGCCGTAGAGGCGGGGCGGGCGTTTGCGCAGGGCGTAGCTGCGATGCACTTCCGCGAAGGGAGCCACAGACACGCGGTCTGTGGCTTCGTAATACGTCTCCGGGTCTTTCTCGATGCGTACGTTGTGGTCGCCCAAGAGGGGAAACACGGCGGGCGTGCTGCTCTGCGGGATGCCGTCGATATAGACCGTGGCGCCCGCCGGGACGCTCTCCACCGACAGTTGCCCGTCGATGGGGTAGCGGTAAACGTCCTGCACGGTTTCCGGGGTCACGTCCAATTCGTAGTGCTTCTCGTAGGCCGTGCCGTAGCGCACGGTCACGGTGTGCCGCCCGGCAGGGACGCGCTTGGTGAGCATGTTGTTCGACGAGATGTCGCCGTCGATGCCTATCTCCGCCCCGATGGAGGTCTCCAAGCGGACGCGCAGGGAGTCCTGCGGGGCCTGTGCCGCCAAGGGCATTGCCGTGGCGGCGCAGAGGGTGAGGGTTGCTGCGAAGTGTTTCATGGCGGGCTTATTCCAAGTTGAAGTTCATCCGCCACACGTTGAATGCCTGGTCGGCGTTGGCGCGGCTGGAGATGAAGTAGATGCTCCGCCCGTCGGCCGACCATGCGGGCGAGGTGTCCGTTTGCGGGTGGAAGGTGAGTTGCGTGAGGCGCGAGCCGTCGGTGCGCACCACGAAGATGTCGAGGTTGGGCTTCTTCGTCACGTTGGAGATGCTGTTGCCCACGCACACGAGCCATTTCCCGTCGGGCGACAGGCGCGGGTTGGTGAAGCTGCGGTTCTCGTCGGAGGCGATGAGGCTCTCCTGCCCTTTCACGAAGTTCACGTACCATATCTCGCTGCGGCCCGTGGTGCTGTTGCGCACGCAGTAGAAGGCATCCGGGTCATCGGGGATGAGGCACACGGAGTAGCCCCTGGAGCAGGAGGTGAGCGTGCCGTTCTCGCGGTTGAGCGACCAGATGGAGGGGCCTGAGCCTGCGATGCGGGTGAAGAACAGGCGTTTGCCGTCCGCGCTCAGCATGGGGTCGGAGTCTTTCACGTTGCCGTTCGTCAGTTGGTTCATCATGCTGCCCGCCGTGGCGTTCACGGAGCAGATGTACCAGTTGGGGCCGTTCATGTCAGAGAAGTAGATGTTGCCGTCGCTGCCCCACGAGAAGCTCTGTATGTTGCGGAACGTGCGCTGCGTGGCCACGCCTTGCGCCCCGGTGCTGCGCACCATCACGTTGTCCTGCTTGTTCATGCGGGTGCAGTAAGCCAGTTGGCGGCCGTCGGGCGACACGTCGAGCAGGCGGTTCACGTACCAGCCGAAGCCCATCCGCTGGGAGATGCCGGCGTTCATGTTCGTCATGTCCGCGTAGGTGTAGGCGTTGGGGGTGAAGGTGCTTCCGGCGATGACGGAATTGCTCGTCTCGTCGGTCACTTTCACGAGGTTCAGCCCGCTTTCCTCCGGCACGTAGGTGTCGAGGTACAGCTGGGTGGTGCCGCACGATGCCAGCAGCAGGCATGCGGCGGCGGTGGTCAGATGTTTCATCATATTCGTAATGTTATTAAGGATTGTTCATGCTCAGTTGGAGGTGCCTGCCCCGCTGCCTTCGCTGCCGGGAGCGGCATCGGGCTGCGCTGCGCCTGCTATTTTGTCCAGCAGCTTTTGGTGGGAGGCGGGCTGGATGGAGTAGCAGCCGGACATCAGCACGGAGAAGATGGCGGCGGCTGCCAAGAATCGGAATGCCTGTTTCATGTGCAAATTGTTTTAAAATACGGTTTAAAGGTACTTCATCCTGCATTCCCCGGCAAAAGCCCGTTGGGGCGGAATGCGGATGAGGGGAGCGATTGTGCGGATGAAGCAGCTATTTTCTGCGATGAGAGGGGAATAATTTTCCTTCCTCCCGCATGGAAACTTCGGCTTGGCGCATGGGAAATCCCGTTTGCCCGTGCAAAAAGTCCGGTTCAGCCGTGCAAATTCTTTATCTCTAAGTTAGAGATGCACATCCTTAACCTAAGGATGTGCATCTCCAGCCTGAGGATGTACATCCCCAACCTAAAGATGAACTTTCCACCGGGGCAAAACGGGCTTGTCTCCCCGCTGCCTCGAAAACTTCCCCGCATGGGCGGAAAGGCGCGGCGGCCAGCCCGTTTTGCCCCATGAGCGTGCGCTTGCATGGGATAAGATGGAAAAAATGCCGGATGAAGCGACGGGACGGACGTTCCCCGCCGCTGCTTTTTCTTCCTCTCGCCCGCTGCCGGTGCGGGATAAATTGTAAATTTGTCCGGAAAAAACAGTTTATGCGGAAGATTCGCCTTATTATAATAAAATGTGTGGCAGGCATGGCTTTGGCCTGCATGGCGGCTTGCGGGCAGCAGGATGCCGCCTCGGCCTTGGAGCCTCTTGCGAGGCAGATAGAGGACTCCCTTCGCGTGTTCAACGTCGCCTTCGTGCGAAGTGCCGTGGAGCAGGGCATGCGTGCGGCAACTGACAGCGATGCATACTACAACTACCTCATGTATGCTTCCATCCTGCACTATTATTCGGCGCAGCCCGACTCCATGCTGGCGTGCGTGGGCCGTGCGTGGGATTACTTGCGCAACCATCCCCGCAACCGTTCCCGCAACAGGCTTCTCGTGAAATGCTTGCAGACGCGGGGCGCTTACTATGCGGCTTTCTGCTCCGACTTGGACTCGTTGGTGCATTACAACCGCCTGGCTTGCATGGAGGCGGAGAAAGGCGTTGACGTGGAAGACATCGTGCTGAGCTACAACAACCTTGCGGACGCTTACCGCCAGCAGGGGAAACTGGCGGCAAGCGCGGGAGCATACCGCAGGGCCATCTTCATTGCCGACTCCGTGCGCATGCCGCGTGAAAACTATGTTCCCCTGTACGAAGGCATCGCCACGGCCTACACCGCCCTGCATGCCTTCGACGAAAGCAAAATATGGTGGGACAAGAGCAGGGAGTTGTGGGACTGCATGATGACGCGGGAGAAGTTCAACTACCTCAACAACCGGGGGACGGATTATTATTACCAGAAGGACTATGCCAACTGCAAACGCCTGCTTTTGCAATTGGATGCCTTCCTTGCCGGGCATCCCGGCATGATGTGGGAACGCAAGTTCTGCCGCATCAACCTGACCGACGTGTGCCTGAAAGAGAAAGACGCGGCGGGGGCGGACAGCCTTTTGCAGGAGACAGCCGCTTTCTTCGCCCCGATGGGCGATGCCTCCACCCTGTCCTACATCCGCACGCAGCAGATGGAACTGGCCTTCATGGAGGGCGACCTGGGGAAGGTGCGCCGCCTGCTGCGCGAGGATCCCCTGCCGCCGGGCGCCCGCCCCGACATCCGTTTGCAGCGGCTCGACTTCCTGTGGCGCTTCCATGCCGGGCAGGGGCATTGGGAAGAAGCATGCGACGCAAGGGAAGCCTACGCGGCGTTGGCCGATTCCTTGCGCGACGAAAGGGTGCGGATGAAAATTGCCGACATGCAGTTGCGCTACGAGCGCGACACCACTGTGCTGGAGCAGCAAATCCGCATCAGCCGCCAGCAGGTGCGGCTGATGCAGGTGTATGCCGCCTTGCTTGCGGCGTTGGCGCTGCTGGGCTTCCTGGTGTTCCTCGTGCATTCCCGGCGGAAGAAGGCGCGGATGAAGGAAGAACAGATGCTGAGGCGCATCGTCAGCCTGCGCATGGAGAACATCCGCAACCGCATCACCCCGCATTTCATCTACAATGTGCTGAACCATGAACTGTTGCTGAAACAGCAAGGCAAGGAGAGCCGCCTTGGCGACTTGGCGTTGCTCCTGCGGCGGCAGCAAGACCTGGCGGGCAACTTCTGCACCTCCCTGAAGGAAGAACTCGACTTTGTCCGCCTTTACGTTTCGGCGGAGACGGAGCGCATGAGCGTGAAGCCGGACTTCAGCGTGCATATAGCCGGGGGAATAGACCCGGAACGCATGCGGCTGCCCTCGATGATGGTGCAAATCTTCGTGGAAAACGCCATCAAGCACGGGCTGAAAGGAGCGGCGCACCGGCCGGAAGGGAAAAAGCTGTTCCTGCGGATTGACGTGTATGCATCGGGAGGCTGCCGCTTCATTGACGTGTCCAACAACGGCACCCCCTTGCAGGAATCGGCGGCGGCAGGGCAAGGCACGGGGCTGAAAGTCGTGTCGCAGACCATCCAGTTGCTGAACGAAGCCAACGAGCGCCCCATGTCCTACAGCGTGGGATGGCATCTGTCGCCCGGCGGGGAAAAGGTATGGCTGGCACGCCTGGCGATACCTGAAGATTATGATTTTGACAACCGATTTGCAAATATGTGATACCCATGATACGAGTTGTGATTATAGATGATGACAAGCCCTCCGTGGATGTCTTGGCAGAAGCTTTGAAAGGCTTTGCGCATGTGGAGGTCGTGGATGTGGCTTACAATGGCATGGACGGGGCGGCAGCCGTCTTCGCCCATAAGCCCCAGATGCTTTTCCTGGACATTGAACTGCCCGATGCCAACGGGATGGACTTCCTTGCCGGCATCCGCCAGAAGGTGGCATGGGAGATGCGGGTGGTCTTTTACACGTCATACGAGCGGTACCTCCTTCAAGCCTTGCGGATGCAGGCTTTCGATTTCCTGCTGAAGCCGGTGGACCGCAAGGAACTGGAACGCCTGCTTGAACGCTACGGCCAAGAAGCAAGGCCGCTGCCTGCGGTCTTGTCCGGCAGCGGCAATGGGGAGAAACTGCTGCTGATTACCACGATTATCAACGAGAAAATCGTGCTTCGTTCGCGCAATGTCGGCTATTTCCGTTATAACTCCGCCCGCAAGCTGTGGGAGGTGGCCTTGGACGACGGGCGTTGCATCGTGCTGAAGCATAACACCACGGCAGAGATAATCTTGGCCTACGGGCCGGAGTTCGTGCAAATCCATAAGACGTTCATCATCAATTTGAGGTATTTGAACCTGATACAAGGCAACCTCTGCCTGATGCTCCATCCTTTCGAGCATGTCAAGGAACTTAAAATCAGCAAACTTTATCGGAAGAAACTATTGGAGTGCTTTTATGATTTGTAGCCGGAATCGGCGGGGGTTCTTGGGCATTTTCTCATTTTCCGGCGCGACATGGCGTGAGGTTCGGCAGTTTTTCGTATCTTTCGCCCGTTTGTGATAAAAGAGCAGGACAATGTCTCCGTTATTGATTCTTTCGGTCATATTGATATATTTTGCGGTGCTGTCCGGCGTTTCTTGGTGGAGCGGGCGGCGGGCGGACAATGCCGGCTTCTTCGTGGGCAACCGCCGTTCGCCGTGGTACGTGGTGGCGTTCGCGATGATTGGGGCGAGCATCTCCGGCGTGACGTTCGTCTCCGTCCCGGGCATGGTGGGTGCGAGCGGGTTCTCCTACATGCAGATGGTGCTGGGCTTTGTGGCGGGGCAGGTGTTGATTGCCTTCGTCCTCACGCCTCTGTTCTACCGCATGGAGTTGGTGTCCATCTATGGCTACTTGGAGAAGCGTTTCGGCGTTTCGGCCTACCGCACGGGGGCATGGTTCTTCTTCGTGTCGAAGATGTTGGGGGCGGCGGTCCGTTTGTATTTGGTGTGCGCCGTGCTTCAGTTTCTGGTGTTCGGCCCGTGGGGCGTGCCGTTTGCCGTCAACGTGCTGTTCTCCGTCTTGGTGGTGTGGCTCTACACTTTCCGTGGGGGCGTGAAGTCGTTGGTGTGGACCGACTCCCTGAAAACGTCCTGCCTTGTCATGTCCCTCTTCCTTGCCATATATTATATAGCCGACGGCCTGCATTTGGACTGGGCAGGGCTGCTTGCCACGGTGGGCGACAGTCCGATGTCGCAAGTGTTCTTCTTCGACGATGTGGACGACGGGCGTTACTTCTTCAAGCAGTTCCTGGCTGGCGCGTTCACGATGGTGGCGATGAACGGGCTTGACCAGGACATGATGCAGCGCAACCTGAGTTGCCGCAACTACCGCGATTCGCAGAAGAACATGATGGTGAGCATCCTGTTGCAGTCGGTGGTCATCCTGCTGTTCCTCGTGCTGGGCGTGCTGCTTTATGTGTATGCAGAACGGGAGGGCATCCCCTTGCCAGCCAAGAGCGACGACCTGTTCCCGATGATTGCCACCGGCGGTTATTTCCCGGTGGCGGTGGGCGTGCTGTTCGTGGTGGGCCTCGTGTCGTCCGCCTATTCTGCAGCCGGTTCGGCGCTGACGGCGTTGACCACTTCCTTCTCCGTGGACATCCTGCGGGTGGGGCAATATGCGTCGGAAAGGCAAGCGGTGCGGACGCGCAAGCGGGTGCATGTCGGCATGGCTGTAGTGATGGGAATAACCATCTTATTGTTCAATGCCCTGAACAGCACGAGTGTCATAGATGCAGTCTACACGTTGGCAAGCTACACCTATGGCCCTATCTTGGGCTTGTTTGCTTTCGGCTTGCTGGTAAAACGGGGCGTGCGGGGAAGGTTCATCCCGTTGGCGGCCGTCCTGTCGCCAGCCTTGTGCCTTGTGTTGGACATGAATTCAGAACGGTGGCTGGGCGGCTACTCGTTCAGTTATGAGATATTGATATTGAATGCTTTGCTTACGTTCCTGGGCTGCTGCCTGCTGGTGAGGCGGCAGCCGCAAGAACGAGCTTAATGCCTTGTTCATGATGAAGATAAATTGCTTTATACCTTATGAAAGCCCCTTGCAGGCGAGGCGCACTGTCCGTAATTTGCAGGCTACGGGCTGCGTGGCGCGAATCTGCTTGCTGGCAACGCAGGCTGTTGAGCCTTTGGACGGTTGCGAGATGCTGCAAGTCGATTCTTTGTCCAGCACGTCCACAGTGCGCCTGGTTGCCCGCCATGCTGATTCGCCCTATGCTCTAATATATATGAAATACACCCCGTTGGAGTGGAGGCCTTATGCTTTGGAACGCCTGTTGAGGATAGCGGGCGACAGTGACGCCGCCCTCCTGTATGCCGACCATTGCCAATGGCGCAACGGGCAGCAAGTCCTTTGCCCTTTGATAGACTACCGTAGCGGCAGCCTCCGGGATGACTTTGACTTCGGCCCGGTGTTGCTCTATCGGTCGGAAGTGTTGAAAACCGTTGCGGAAGGCATGGATGCGGATTACTGTTTTGCAGGGCTGTATGACCTGCGGCTGAGGGCATCGCGGTTAGGCGGGATATTCCATGTGAACGAGTTCCTTTACACAGGGGTGGAGGAAGATGCCCGGGCCAGCGGAGAGAAGCAATTCGATTATGTGAACCCTAAGAATGCAGAAGCACAGAAAGAGATGGAAGCCGCTTGCACCGCCCATCTGAAGGCAGTAGGCGCTTATCTGGAGCCGGTGGAGGAGGAACTGGACTTTGCTGCCGGTGGCTTTGCCTGCGAGGCATCTGTGATTATCCCTGTCCGCAACCGGGTTGCCACGATAGGGGATGCCGTGCGTTCTGCTTTGTCTCAGCAGGCCGATTTCAATTATAATGTCATTGTCATTGACAACCATTCGACGGATGGGACAGCGGAACTGCTTGAGGGGTTCCGTTCCGATGATCGGCTCATCCATCTTGTGCCTTCCTGCGCCGATTTGGGGATAGGAGGATGTTGGAACATGGGCATTCATCATCCGGCTTGCGGGAAATTCGCCGTCCAATTAGACAGTGACGACCTGTATAATGACGAATATGCTTTGCAAACCATAGTAGATGCTTTCTACGAGCAGAAATGCGGCATGATAGTAGGAAGCTACCGGATGACCGACTTTGAGAAGAATGAGATACCGCCCGGCTTGATTGCCCATCGGGAATGGACGCAGGAGAACGGGCACAACAACCTTCTTCGCGTTAATGGCTTGGGCGCTCCCCGTGCTTTTTACACTCCCTTGCTGCGCGACTTGAACTTTCCAGATGTGAGCTATGGCGAGGATTATGCCGTGGGGTTGGCTATGTCTCGTTGCCATAGGATTGGCCGTATTTATGATGCTGTATACCTTTGCCGGCGCTGGGCAGGCAACTCTGATGCATGTTTGGACATTGCAGGGGTGAACCGCCACAATGCTTATAAAGATATGCTCCGCACATTGGAACTGGAGGCGCGGATAGCCTTGAACCATAGGAGGAAGGCATGATTGGGCAAGAGGATGTGTTGCGGCTGATAGAAGCGCAGTTCCGGGAATGGCCGGTGTTGCGGGAACGTTATTCTGCTTTGGGGCGGGTTCGGGTGAAAGAGCTTGGCTTGGGAGCAGCACGGGTCAAGGTGCAGTTCAACCCGGAACGGGCATTGTCTTCGTCGGCGCGTACGGACCGCGCCTCGTTGAGGCAGCGTCCCTGTTTCCTGTGCTGCGCGAACCGTCCTCAGGAACAACGGGGTCTTCCTTGGGGCAGGGATTACCAGATATTGGTGAATCCTTACCCGATTTTCCCGCGACATTTGACGATACCTTCTTTGTGCCATGTGCCGCAGGAGATTTCTTCCCGTTTTGGCGACATGCTTGAGTTGGCTGCCTTGCTGCCTGGTTTTGTGGTGTTTTATAACGGCCCGGAATGTGGCGCGTCTGCTCCCGACCATTTCCATTTTCAGGCAGGAAGCCGTGGCGTTCTGCCTGTGGAACAGGAATGGGAGAGCATGGAGAAAGATATGGTCTGCTTACTGTCCGGCACATGGGCGGGCATGGCCAAACATTATTATTGCAGCTTATTGCTTGTGCAGTCAGAGGACAAGGCGGAATTGATGCGTTTGTTCAGCTTGCTGTATGATTTGTTGCCTTCTGGCCAAACAGCGGCAGAGCCAAGGATGAACTTATTGGTGTGGCATGATTCGCCGCGTTGGACGGTTTGCCTGTTCCCTCGTGCCAAGCATCGGCCTTCTTGTTATGGGATGGGTGAAGGGAAATTGCTGGTCAGTCCGGGTGCGGCGGATATGGGCGGATTAGTGATTACGCCGGTGAAGGAAGATTTTGACCGGATAAGCGGCAGCGACATCCGCAAGATATATGAGGAAGTAAGCATGGACAGGATTCAGATGGATTTGATAATGCATCAATTGAAAAAGAGAATATGAGTACAGAGTGTGTAAGGGTCGGTATCCTGTCGGGTGCTGAGATTGCTTTTTGCCTGCATGGCCGGTACAAGGTTGGGGAGAAGGAAACGGAGGGGATGCAAAAAGTGGCATATGATGCCGGGAAACCTTGTTGGGGAGGGCAGTGCTATGAATCGTTGCTTTTTGTCCCTGCGTCGGAAGATGCTTTTTTTGAACTGTATGAAGTGACGATAGGGGTACAGTTTCATTGGCAACGGAATGAGAACCAGCTTTTCACCGGCTCTTTGCAATTGATTGCCGAAGATGGAAAACTGACTGCGGTAAATATTCTCCCGGTGGAGGATTATTTAGTGAGTGTCATTTCATCTGAGATGAGCGCCCATGCCTCTTTGCAGTTGCTGAAGGCGCATGCCGTCATATCCCGGAGTTGGTTGATCAGCCAAATAAGGAAAAAGGAAGAAAAGCTTTGCGCGTCTTGTCCCTCATCTTGGACAGTGACAGCGGATGAGCGGGTTGGCTGGTACGGCCATGATGACCATCTTCACTTTGATGTGTGTGCTGACGACCATTGCCAGCGTTACCAAGGCATTACCCGTGCTTCTACTCCTGTTGTTCGCCAAGCAGTGGAGGAGACCGCAGGCGAGGTGCTTTTGCATGACGGTGCGATTTGCGATGCCCGGTTTTCGAAATGTTGCGGCGGCATGTTAGAAAAGTTTTCTACTTGCTGGGAGGATGTGGATTATCCTTATTTGCAGGGCAAGCGCGATTGGCATGGGCAAGATGCAGTTCCAGATTTGCGGCAGGAGGCTGCGGCAAGGGCATGGGTGGGAAGCCGCCCGGATGCTTTCTGCAACACGGCAGACGGGGCGGTATTGCGTCAAGTGCTGAACAGTTATGACCAAGAAACTGTCGATTTCTTCCGTTGGCAAGTGGCTTACACGCAAAGAGAACTATCGGAACTGGTGTGCAGCCGTCTGGATATGGATTTAGGCATGGTGAGGGAACTGCAGCCGTTGCGGCGGGGAACCTCCGGGCGCATCTCCCTTTTGCGCATTGTCGGCGAAGCCCGCACGTTGGACATCGGCAAGGAATTGGAAATACGCCGTGTGCTGTCGCCCACCCATTTGTACAGTTCCGCTTTCGTGGTGGACAGGACGGGTGACGGGTTTGTCCTTTCCGGTGGAGGATGGGGGCATGGCGTGGGGCTTTGCCAGATTGGCGCGGCAGTGATGGGGCATCTTGGTTACCGTTATGATGAGATATTGTTGCATTATTATCCTGGTGCGCATATCGGGACTATTTATTGACAATTATGGAAAACAAAAAGATATCGCCTTGGGCATGGGTGCCTTCCGCTTATTTTGCGCAAGGGTTGCCATACGTGGCGGTGATGACCATTTCCGTCATCATGTATAAGCGGTTGGGCTTGTCGAACACCGATATTGCGCTTTACACCAGTTGGCTTTACCTTCCTTGGGTCGTCAAGCCTTTTTGGAGCCCGTTTGTGGATTTGCTGCGGACGAAGCGGTGGTGGATTGTGGCGATGCAGTTGCTGATTGGTGCCGGGCTGGCGGGCATTGCGTTGGCTATTCCCGCTGACCGTTTCGTGCAACTCACTTTGGCGATGTTCTGGCTGGTGGCGTTCAGTTCGGCCACGCACGATATTGCGGTGGACGGTTTCTACATGTTGGCCTTGGACAGCCGTGAGCAAGCTTTCTACGTGGGCATCCGCAGCACTTTCTACCGTTTGGCCACGATTGCCGGGCAGGGATTGCTGGTGGTGCTGGCCGGGGTGCTGGAGCGGCGCACCGGCATGGTGGCGCAAGCTTGGTCGGCCACGTTCCTCTTGTTGGCTGGCTTTTTTCTTGCCTTGTGCCTTTACCATCGGTTCGTGTTGCCCCGCCCGTCGGCAGACTGCCCGTCGGCAGGAGCGCTCCATTCTTTTTCGGATGTGTTCAGGGAGTTTGCTGCCGTGTTCGTTTCTTTCTTCCGCAAGAAACAGGCAGGTGTGGCCATCCTTTTCATGTTGTTCTACCGTTTCCCGGAGGCGCAGTTGGTGAAGCTCATCAATCCTTTTCTGCTCGACCCGGTGGAAGCGGGCGGCTTAGGGCTGTCTACAGAGCAGGTGGGCTGGGTGTATGGCACGGTAGGCATTGCCGGGCTGACGATAGGCGGCATCGTTGGCGGCATTTGCGCGGCGCGGGGCGGTTTGCGCAAGTGGCTTTGGCCGATGGCATGGAGCCTTTCGCTCACTTGCCTGACGTTCGTTTACTTGGCCTACGCGCAGCCGGGCAGTTTGGCGGTGGTCAGCCTTTGCGTGTTTGTGGAGCAGTTCGGGTACGGTTTCGGCTTTACCGCCTATATGCTTTATTTGATTTATTATTCAGCAGGGCAGCACCAGACGGCGCACTACGCCATCTGCACGGCTTTCATGGCGTTGGGGATGATGTTGCCCGGCATGGCGGCGGGGTGGTTGCAGGAGTGGATGGGCTACCGCCACTTCTTCGTGTGGGTGATGGCCTGTTGCGCGTTGACGATTTTGGTGTGCAAGTGCATAAAAATAGATTCAGCAGATGATGGAAAAGAAGAATGAAGCAATCTTGTTGGCCGACAGCGGGTCCACTAAGACGGACTGGGCATTGTTGGGCGTTGACGGGCGTGCGGCGGAGTTTCAGACGGCAGGTATCAATCCTTTTTACCAGTCGGAGGAGGACATCCGGCTGGTGATGCGGGAGGTGCTGCCTTTCGTGGATGGCGCATGCCTTGGCAAGGTGTATTTCTACGGTGCTGGCTGCGCTTTCCCGGAGAAGATCCGAATGGTGGAATCGGCCGTAGCCGGGGTGTTGCAGGTTCCGTGTGAGGTGCATAGCGACTTGTTGGCGGCGGCTCGTGCGTTGTGCGGGCATCGCCCCGGCATCGCCTGCATTTTGGGCACGGGTTCCAACTCTTGCTTTTATGACGGGCAAGCGATGGTGGCCAATGTCTCGCCCTTGGGTTTTATCTTAGGCGACGAGGGCAGCGGCGCCGTGTTGGGCAAATTGCTGGTGGCCGATTGCCTGAAAGGCGTGTTGCCCCCGCTGGTGCAGGAACGTTTCTTCAGGCGTTTCGGCCTGTCGCGGCAGGAGGTGATGGACAGGGTATACAAGCAGTCTTTCCCAAATCGTTTCTTGGCAGGCTTGTCGCCGTTCCTGCTGGAGAACATGGGTGAACCCTCCATCCGTGCCATCGTGTTGGAAAGTTTCCGTTCTTTCTTTCACCGCAACGTCATGCAGTACGACTACCGGCGGCATGCAGTGCATTTCACTGGCTCGGTAGCATGGCATTACCGTGAATGGTTGGAACAGGTGGCCTGCGAGGAAGGAGTGGAGGTAGGCATCATCCTGCCGCGCCCTATGGAGGGGCTGGAACGATACCACCGGGGGGATATTTGAAGGCTTTCCCCCTTTCCCCTGCAAATAAAGATTCTTTGCTTCAGGAAAAACTTCCGTTTGCATGCATGGAAACTTTGGTTTTGCCGTGTGCATTTTTCTGCCGGCGGCGGCAACTGTACGAACGGCGACGACATTTATGCAAATGCCGACGACGGCTGTGCAAACGACGACGGCGGCAGAATTTTTTGCCCGTGCAAACGGAATTTTTTGCCTGCATGATCGGAAGAATCCAAGCGGGTGGTTGGAAGTTTATGGAAAGAAAAGCTGGTGATGTGAGCCTGCGTCTGAAGTTAATTGTTACCTTTGCAGTGGTTGAATCATGATTAAAACAGATGAAGAAGATGAAAAAGAAGGTATTTTTGCTTTGTGCAATGGTTTGCCTGCTGGCGGCAGTGCCGGTGCAAGCCCAGTTGCGGTGGGGTATCAAGGTGGGTACCAACCTGAACAAGCTGAGCCTTAAATCAGGCTCGGAAAATCTGAAAGTCGACAACATGGCAGGCTTCTTTGTAGGCCCGATGATGGATTTCACCATTCCGGTCGGGGGATTAGGCGTGGACGGTTCTTTGCTGTACTCGCAGAAAGGAGCGAAGATAAACGGCAAAAAGAAGCAGCAGTATGCCGTGGAGATTCCAATCAACTTGAAGTATTCCATAGGTTTGGGCGACATGGCAAGCATATTTGCCACGGCAGGCCCCGATTTCCTTTTCAACCTGAAGAGCGATAAAATTTGGAGCGACGTGAAGCGCAAGAACGCGGAAATAGGCATCAACGTCGGCTTGGGCGTGAAGCTCATCAACCATCTTCAGATAGCTGCCAATTATAACATCCCGTTGACCAAGTCGGTGGATGAGCGGCTGACCGTGGCGGATGCTGCTGCCGATGTGTGGTCGGGCAAGAACAAAACATGGCAGATATCCTTGGCTTACATGTTTTAAGGCATTCGCAGGGATACAAGCAGGAGTTTCTTGGTGCAGGGAGCTTCTGCTTTTGTCATGGGTAGAAAGATGGAAAAGCTTCAAACCTTTGTGGATGTGATTCTCCCGCTATCTGTGGCAGGCAGTTTCACCTACTTGCTGCCGGAAGTGATGGCGGAAGGGGTGTGCGAGGGCTGCCGTGTGGTGGTGCCTTTTGGCATGCGCCGGTATTACACGGCTATCGTGGCCCGTGTCCATCACACCCGTCCGGAAGGCTACGAACTGAAAGAAGTGATGGAAGTGCTTGGAGAGCGTCCTTTGCTCCTGCCGGTGCAGTTGCGCTTTTGGGAATGGCTGTCGGATTATTACCTTTGTGCCATGGGCGATGTCTATAAGGCAGCGTTGCCGTCCGGGCTGAAGCTGGAGAGCGAGACGGTGGTGGTGCGCGATGCGGGCTTCGAAGGCAGCGGCCCGTTGCCGAAGCGCGAGCAGCAGGTGCTGGACTGCCTTTTGCTGCGCCCGGAGCAGCGGGTGACGGACTTGGCGAAAGCGTGCGGGATGAAGGATGTGTTGCCCGTGGTCCGTGCCTTGTTGGAGAAGAAAGCCGTGGCCGTGAAGGAAGAACTGAAGGGCGGCTACAAGCCCAAGGTGGAAATGCGCGTTCGCTTGGCGGAGGCTTATAGGGGGGAGGAAGCGTTGCATCGGGCCTTCGACGCATTGGCACGTGCGCACAAGCAACTGGCCGTGCTGATGAAGTATGTGGAACTGTCCGGCGTGATGGGCAGCGGCGAGGCGAAGGAAGTGTCGAGGAAGGAGTTGGAAGAAAAGTCGGGGGCATCGTCCGCTATCATCAAGTCATTGGTCGACAGAGGGTTGTTCGAGGCTTATCCGGCAGAAGTGGGGCGGTTGAGGCCGTTGGGGCAGGCTGTTGCGAAGATGAACCCGCTGAACCGGGCGCAGCAGGAGGCCTTTGATGGCATCTTGGAATGCTTCCGCACGAAAAACGTCTGCTTGCTGCATGGCGTGACGGCCAGCGGGAAGACTGAAATCTACATCCACCTCATCCAAAAAGCCATTGACGAGGGCAAACAGGTGCTTTACTTGCTCCCGGAGATTGCCTTGACCACGCAAATCATGGACCGCCTGCGCCGCATCTTCGGCGACAGGCTGGGCGTGTACCATTCCAAGTTCCCCGACGCAGAGCGGGTGGAAATCTGGCGCAAGCAGTTGGAAGAAGATTGTTGCCAGGTGATATTGGGCGTGCGGTCGTCTGTGTTCCTCCCGTTCCGCAATCTGGGGATGGTGATTGTGGACGAGGAGCATGAAGTCACTTACAAGCAGCAGGATCCTGCGCCGCGCTACCATGCGCGGGATGCGGCCATCATGCTGGCCACGTACTACGGAGCCAAGGTGCTGCTGGGTACGGCCACGCCTTCCATTGAGACTTACCATAATGCGATGGAGGGGAAGTACGGCTATGTCAGCTTGGCGGAACGTTACCGCGACGTGCTTCTGCCGCAAATCGTTCCGGTGGATGTGAAAGACCTCCGCCGCCGCAAGCAGATGAAGGGGGCGTTTTCTCCTCTCCTGATCGAGAAGATGCAGGAAGCCCTTGCGGGCGGGGAGCAGGTCATTTTGTTCCAGAACCGGCGGGGGTTCGCTCCGATGGTGGAGTGCCGCACGTGCGGGTGGGTGCCTCGTTGCAAGAATTGCGACGTGAGCCTCACGTACCATAAAGGGAGCGGGAAGTTGGTGTGCCATTATTGCGGCTATGCGGAGGATGTTCCCCGGAAATGCCCGGCATGCGAGGGGAGCGAATTGCTGGATAGGGGCTTCGGCACGGAGAAGGTGGAGGATGAGGTGCGGGTGCTTTTCCCGGATGCCGTGGTGGCGCGGATGGATTTGGACACTACCCGTTCGCGGTATTCCTACGAGCGCATCCTTTCAGGCTTTGCGGAGGGGAAGACGCACATTCTGATAGGCACGCAGATGGTGTCGAAGGGTTTGGACTTCGACCGGGTGAGCGTGGTGGGCATCCTGGATGCGGACACGATGCTGAACTACCCGGATTTCCGTTCCTACGAGCGGGCGTTCCAGTTGATGGCGCAGGTGGCGGGGCGTGCGGGCCGCAAGGGCAGGCAGGGGCTGGTGCTGCTGCAAACCAGGTCGGCAGACCATCCTGCCATCGGCCAGGTCATCCGCAACGATTACCGGGGGATGTATGAGGCGCAGGTGGCTGAGCGTATGGCCTTCCGTTACCCGCCCTTTTTCCGCTTGGTGTATGTCTATTTGAAGCACCGTGACGACTGCTTGTTGGGGCAGATGGCGGAGGAGATGGCGGGGCGGCTGCGCACCGTGTTCGGGGCGCGGGTGCTGGGGCCGGACAAGCCTCCGGTGGCGCGGGTGCAGACGTTTTATATCCGGAAAATCATGTTGAAGGTGGAGAGGGGGGCTTCCATGCGCCGGGTGAGGGAATGCTTGAGGGAAGTGCGGCAGGCGGCGCAGGCCGATGGGCGGTTCCGCTCGCTGAACGTGTACTACGACGTGGACCCTGTGTGACGGTTGTGTGTTATAATAATATGTGCAAGGAATGATGGTTTCAAGAATGGAAGGAAGCACGCCTTCGGGGCGTTGCAGGATACTTTTCGTGTGCCTCGGGAACATATGCCGGTCGCCGGCTGCCGAGGAGGTGATGCGCGCCCTGTTGCGCGAGGCGCATCTGGACGGGAGGGTCGAGGTGGATTCGGCAGGCATCTCCAGTTACCACCGGGGCGACTTGCCGGATGCCCGCATGCGGCGGCACGCCGCACGGCGGGGGTATTCGCTGACGCACCGCTCGCGCCCTGTCTGCACGGACGATTTCTTCCGCTTCGATTTGATAATAGGGATGGACGATGGCAACATGGACGCGCTGAAGGGCCTTTCCCCATCGTTGGAGACCGACGGCAAGCTGCGCCGCATGTGCGAGTTCTGCGTGGACAAGGCGGCCGATGCCGTGCCTGACCCTTATTACGGGGGCGCTGCCGGCTTCGAGGACGTGCTCGACATCTTGGAGGACGCATGCCGGGGGCTGCTTGCCCGGATAGAGTCTGGAATGGACGCTAATTCCGTTGAAAATCGATACGTATCCCGTTAAAAAAGATACGTATCCATTTTTGACGACATGCGTGTCCCGTCGGGGCGGCAGTAAAAAAGGTTGAAAAACGCCCTATTTCCGGTTCAGTTCCGGGTACTTGATGCGCGTGTGGTACATCGTCTTCAGCTTCTCCTTGAACACGGCCTTCACCGTGGCGATGTCCTTGAACGTGATGGGACATTCGCGGAAGAAGCCTTCCTCCACCTGCGCGTCGATGATCTTGTCCACCAAGTCGCTGATGGACTCCTCCGTGTACTGCGACAGGCTGCGCGAGGCCGCCTCCACGGAATCGGCCATCATCAGGATGGCCGTCTCCTTCGTGAAAGGGTTCGGCCCTGGGTAGGTGAACTTCCTCTCGTCCACCGGCTCCCCCGGGTGCGCGTTCTTGTAGGAGATGTAGAAATACTTCGTCTTCCCCTTCCCGTGGTGCGTGCTGATGAAATCCTTCACCGCCTTGGGCAGGTTGTGCCTGTCGGCCAGCTTCAGCCCGTCCGCCACGTGGCTGATGACAATCTGCGCGCTTTCCTCGTAGCTCAGTTGCTCGTGCGGGTTGACGCTTGACTGGTTTTCAGTAAAGAAAGCCGGGTTCTCCATCTTCCCGATGTCGTGGTACAGCGCCCCCGTGCGCACCAGCTGGCTCTTCGCGCCGACCTTGTGCGCCGCCTCCGCCGCAAGGTTCGCCACCTGCATGGAGTGCTGGAACGTCCCCGGCGCAATCTCAGACATCTTCCGCAGCAGCTTGTTGTTGACGTTCGACAGTTCCACGAGCGTCACGTTCGAGGTGAAGCCGAACATCTTCTCCACCGCGAACAGCAGCGGGTAAGTGAACAGCAGCAGTATCCCGTTGATGACGAAATACACGTACATGCCCAAGTTCAATTTGCTCAAGTCATTCTCATGGATCAGCTCGTAGGCGAAGTACAGTGCCGCGTAGCTCAGCACGATGAGGAAGGCCGAACGGAACAACTGTGACCGTTGCGACAGTTCCCGCAAACTGTCTAAGGCCACCAATCCTGCCACTGTTTGCAAGAGGATGAACTCATGCGGGTATCTTAACGTGATGGAGGATATCAGTATTGTGACGACAAGTGCCATGAACGCCGTCCGCGAATCCAGGAAAATGCGGATAATCATCGGCAGCATGGCAAACGGGATGATGTACACGTTGAAGAAATTGTGGCTCACCATCAACGCCGTCAGCACCGGGAAGAACACGATGATAGCGAACAGCAGCAGCAGGCTCCCTTTGTGGAGGTAATATTCTTTCCGGAAAAGTTCCAAGTAGAGCATGAAGCACAGCATCATGATGCCGACGAACAGGATTTGCCCCGCCAGTATGAGCCGCTTCTGCGTGACCGACTCGCTGCGTTGGATGGATTCCCTTTTCAGCGACTCCAAGATGCGGTACGTCTCAGGGGTGATGATTTCCCCCCGGTCAATGATTTTTTGCCCGCTCTGCACGATGCCGTTGGCCCAAGAGATGTTCGACAAAAGGTCTGCCCGGGCAATGTCCGACTTCTCCTCGTTGTAGGCAATGTTGGGGATGATGTACTCGTTGATGTTGTAGGAGCGGAGAGCCTCTTTCAGGTGCATGGAGTCCGCGCAGTGGATGACGCGCTCGTAGGCTTCCTTGATGGTGAATAGCTGGTCGATGGGCACCGGCGTCCCGATGTTTTTTTCTATCAGCATGACAGACTTGATGCGGTTCTTCTTCAAATCCTCCTTTTCTTCGTTGGAGATGATGCCTTTGTCGTATATTTTGCCAATGGTGTTTTTAATGTAGTTGAAGCCTTTTTGCGGCAAGTGCTTGTTCGCGTCTTTCCGGTAATAGCTTTCCAGTCTTTTGAGTTCCTCCTCCTTGGTTTGCTTGTTGATTTCATAATAAGGCTGGAAGAAAGCCATGATGCTGTCCTGTTCTTTCTTGACAAGGTCTTCATCCTTGTAGATGGGGAAGTCGAAAGAAGCCTGCAACAAGCCGTATTTCCATGGTTTGTTCACGTCGAACTGGTAGTTGAACTTCCCATCCCTTGGAAGGAAATATACAATGACCGTTACCGTACAGATGAATATTAAGACTTTATATAATAAGTCCTTATAGAAATTCTTTCTCTCGTTTTCCATATTTCCAGTGTTTTGACGGGCGAAAAGTACAAAAAAGAAATGATAACTTTCCTTTTTTAAAAGAAGAAAGTACAATCCTGCCGGATATATGGCATTGTTTGGGAAAAATAACTTAATTTTGCCCCGTTTAATCAGATAATTGCAAAATGGCAGAAAGAAAAGTTAGAGTACGCTTTGCCCCAAGCCCTACGGGGCCATTGCACATCGGGGGAGTACGCACCGCATTATATAATTATTTGTTTGCCCGCCAGCACAAGGGTGATTTGGTGTTCCGCATCGAGGACACGGATTCCAACCGCTTTGTGCCGGGCGCTGAGGAGTACATCATTGAATCATTCCGCTGGCTGGGGATTGAGTTTGACGAAGGAGTGAGCTTCGGCGGCAATTATGGCCCCTATCGCCAATCCGAACGCCGGGACATCTATAAAAGATATGTGAAGGAACTGCTGGACAGCGGAAAAGCGTACGTGGCTTTCGATACGCCTGCTGAGTTGGAAGCGAAGCGCAAAGAAATAGCTAATTTCCAATATGATGCGTCTACCCGGATGGGGATGCGCAATTCGCTGGTTCTCCCAAAAGAAGAGGTGGAAAGGCTTTTGGCGGAAGGTGTGCAATATGTGGTTCGTTTCAAGGTGGAATCGGATGAAGACGTGCATGTCAACGATTTGATTCGTGGGGATGTGGTCATCAACTCCTCCATTTTGGACGACAAGGTGCTGTATAAGTCTGCAGATGAATTGCCGACTTATCATTTAGCCAATATTGTGGACGACCATTTGATGGAAATCACCCATGTTATTCGTGGTGAGGAGTGGTTGCCGTCAGCACCGTTGCATGTTCTGTTGTATCGTGCATTTGGTTGGGAAGACACCATGCCGCAGTTTGCCCACCTTCCTTTGTTGTTGAAACCCGAGGGCAATGGCAAACTCAGCAAGCGGGATGGCGATCGTCTGGGCTTTCCTGTATTTCCTTTGGAATGGCATGACCCGAAGACTGGTGAAATCTCATCAGGGTATCGTGAAGCCGGTTATTTGCCGGAAGCGGTTGTCAATTTCCTTGCTTTATTAGGGTGGAATCCGGGCAACGACCAAGAACTGATGTCAATGGACGAACTGGTTCAACTGTTCAATTTGAACCATTGCAGTAAGGCAGGTGCCAAGTTCGATTATAAGAAAGGCATTTGGTTCAACCACGAATACATATTGAAAAAACCGGATGCCGAAGTGGCTGAATTGTTCAAGCCTGTGTTGTTGGAACATGGAATTGATGTATCTGCGTATAGCGATGAATATTTGGCGCGTGTCGTAGGTTTGGTAAAAGGCCGCGTCAACTTTGTGAAAGAATTGTGGGAGCAGGCGCGCTTTTTCTTCGTAGCGCCAGAAACGTATGCCGAGAAGGATGTGAAGAAGCGTTGGTCAGAAGACACGCCTCGTATCATGTTTGAACTGATGGATGTTTTGCGTGGCATTGATGATTTCTCTTCGAAACATTCGGAAGAAATTGTCATTGGCTGGATTACGGAGAAGGGCTACCATCTGGGCAACGTGATGAATGCCTTCCGTTTGGCAGTAGTAGGCGAATGCAAGGGACCCCACATGTTCGACATTACCGAGTTGATAGGCAAAGAGGAGACGTTAGCCCGGATTGATAAAGCTGTAAGGACGATATGATTTACCATCTGCTTCGTCTGTTTCTGAAACTGTTTTCTTTTATTCCTTGGCGTTTAATGTACGTCATGTCAGATGGCCTGTACTATATAGTATATTATGTGGCGGGTTATCGGCGGAAGATTGTGCGGCGCAATCTGGTTGAGTCTTTTCCTATGAAAAGTGAGCAGGAGATAAAACGGATTGAGAAGAAGTTTTATCATTTCTTTGTTGACATGATTTTTGAAAGTTGCAAGTTGGCTTTCATGTCGCAAAGAGAAATGAAGCAGCGCATGAAGTTTATCAATGTGGAGGAAGTCAATGCCATGATAAGGCAGGGGCGTTCCAATGCGATTTATTTAGGGCATTATGGCAATTGGGAGTGGGTGTCTTCCATGCCCTTGTGGCTGGATAAGCGCATGACGGGCGCTCAGATTTACCATAAGCTTAGCAATAAACACATGGACAGATTGATGTTAGGCATTCGTGAACGGATGGGAGCTGCCTGTGTGGAGATGCACAAAACAGCACGTTATGTAACTGAATTAATGGCAGAACATAAAGTGTGTGTGATCGGTTTTATTGCAGATCAATCTCCACGTAAAAAGGATTCACGCCATTTTCTGCATTTCTTGAATCATAATACGCCTGTATTGACAGGTACGGAAAAAATCATAAAGCATTATGGATTCGAGGCTTGGTATTTGGATGTAAGGCGGGTCAAGAGAGGGTATTATGAAGCAGAATTTGTTCGCCTTCATGAAATGCCTCATGCGTTGCCCGACTTTGAACTGACAGCGATTTATTATCAGATGCTTGAGAAATGTATCAAGGAACATCCAGAATTGTATTTGTGGAGTCATAAGCGGTTCAGGCATGCTGAGAAATTGTGAGATGGAGAAGGCAAAATAGAAGTAAGATATTTAAATTCTAACGATGTGGATATAGATTTTGTAATCACGTGGGTGGACATGAATGACCCGAAGTGGCAAGCGGATTTCGCGAAATATTCCGGCAACAAGGCCACCACGAAGAACGGGGTCTCCGAAGCCCGTTTTCGTGACTATGGCTTTCTGAAGTATTGGTTTCGCGGGGTAGAGAAGTTTGCGCCTTGGGTGCGCAAGATACACTTTGTTACCAGCGGACAAAAGCCGGAATGGATAGATGCCAATCATCCGAAAATTCATTTGGTGAGCCACAAAGATTATATCCCGGAACAATTCTTGCCTACTTACAATTCGGTGGTGATAGAGCGTTATCTGCATCAAATCCCCGGTTTGGCGGAACATTTTGTCTATTTCAACGATGATTTCTATATCATAAACACAATCGGGCAAGAACGATTTTTCCGCAACGGATTGCCTTGCGACATCGCCACTTTCCTTTACAATCCTTCGTGGTCGCAATGGTACAAGCGCATCAAGAACAACCTGAAAATCATCAACTGCCACTTCGACAAGAAAGAGGTGATGGCACGCGACCACGACAAATGGTTTCACCCGAGCTACGGCTCCCGTGCCCGTTGGAACTATCTGCTGAAGCATTACAATAAGTTTATCACCTTGCGGACTCCCCATAACGCGCAGCCCTACCTGAAAACAACGTTTGAGGAAGTATGGGCTGTGGCAGAGAAGGAACTGACCGAGACATCGGCCAACCGTTTCCGTGCCTTGACCGACTATACGCCGGAATTGTTCCGCACGTGGCAAATCTGCCGGGGAAATTTTGAACCTTACAACACGTATCGTGACACGAAGATGTTCCCGCTCATGGTTCGCCCCAAACAAGCCGTTCGTGCCATTCGCGAGCAGGCCTATTCATTGGTTTGCCTGAATGACAATGTGCATATCCGTCACTATGCAGAGGTCATGGAAAATATCAAGGACGCTTTTGAATCTATCTTGCCGGATAAATCAAGTTTTGAACTTTAAAATAGCGAACAATCCATGAATAAGGCTCTTGCAGAAATCATAGCGGGTGTCATTCCGCACAAAATGACACGCAACCGGTGGCGTGGCATCCTGCGCTACGGGCCTGTCAAGGCTTTGAAGTTGAAACTTCGGATGAAGCGTGACCATACGCCTCCCAAATATTATTTGGCGGTATGCGCCATCGCCAAAAACGAAGGACCTTATTTCAAGGAGTGGATAGAGTGGCATCGTGCGCACGGAGTAGAGAAGTTCTACATCTATGACAACGAAAGTACGGATTGCACCCAAGAGGTGTTGACGCCTTATATCGAATCGGGGTTGGTGGAGTATATTTCTTTCCCCGGTTATAGAAAACAATTGGCTGCCTACGATGATTGTTTGGAAAAACATCGTTTGGAGGCTCGATGGATAGCTTTCATTGATTTGGATGAGTTTATAGTCCCGATGAAAGATAAGACTATTCCCGATTTTTTAAGCCGATTTGAGAATTTTCCCGCAGTGGAAATAAACTGGTTAATTTATGGTAGTGGTGGTGCGAAAAAGAAATTGCCCGGAACCATGATGGATCGGTTTAAGTGTCATTCGCTTCCCGGTAATAGGCTGAACAGACATGTAAAGAGCATCGTAAATCCCCGGCGTGTATTCACGATGATTGGCTGCCATGAAGCGGCACGAATTTCCGGCTATGCGGCAGACTCTCATGGGAATCTTATCACAAAGCATTTTCGCGAACGCGAGCCGCAACAGGACATTATCCGCATCAACCATTATGCCGTAAGGTCTTTTGAAGAGTTCTTAGAAAAACAAAACCGTGGCAGAGCCAGCGGCACACAGAAGACAGTCCCGATAGAATATTTCGCCCAATACGACCTGAACGACATAAAGGAAAGCTGAAAGCAAAAGACAATATCCCAATTCCGCATTTTAAGCATCATTGGTTATATCGTTTGGGATTTATATACTTAACTGCACATAGCAAATTATAAAATCATGGGAGTAGAAACAACATCAGCCGACATTGTTATGTCCGGCTATAAAAATTTCGAGGAACTTAACAGGGGAATATCCGATGCGGCGAAAAACATTCCCGAAGGGTTCTGCGACTTATCGGCAAGCATATTTGTGGCTTATCCGTGCGAAGATGACGAGTATGATTACAACACAAGGAGCATAATTTCTATAAATGCTTCCACGATAGAGGAGGCAATCTCTGAATTGCGTAAACTCTCACAAGGAAGTTATACACGGATTACCTTAGACGTGACTTTGGAGAAAAGTTGTAATGGCCCAAAAGAATGCCATACTTGTATTTATAGCAATGGGCCTCCACAGTTTTCCGAAAGTTGTCACAGCAGCAATAAGTGATTTTGTATTCCATTCCGCTTACTAAGATTCTTGGGAATTTATGGTGGACAGGGCATTTCTTTGGAACGACCCTGCACCATATAATCTTTTTGAATACGGCAGGTTTATAAATCATGGCACAAAGTTACCGATTATTATCGGAACGTAATTATATACAAGCCTAAACAATTTGGGCATATAATTAGTTATTCTAATAAAGATAACAGAGGTTCGAGAAAATCTGCGTATTTTTGCAATAAATTGTGAGTATATGGCAGAGAACGATAAACAGGAAGTAGACTTAAAGGGCAGTTCCGACCCGAAAGAGAATACCAGAAGCCGGATTGCAATGATATATGTATGTGCATTCTTTGGTGTTATTGCTGTGGTATTTGGAATAGGGCTTTTTAGCTGCTTCAAAGTAGATGAGTATAAGGATATGCTTGTAACTGTTTCAGGCATATTATCTGGGCCTCTCGGATTTATTGTCGGTTACTATTTTAAGGCTTCAAAAGAATGAACACGTTTATAGTCACATATACTTTGGATGACTCTACGGAGTCATATTCAAAGATAAGTTCTCGCTTGAAGGACTTTCCTAAGTGGGCGAAAGTGTTCGCCCGTGTATGGATAATCAGGACATCACGTTCTTCCAAAAGGGTTCGTGATGAGTTGTCAGATGTAATCGAGGGGAAGGGGAAAATTGTCGTAATCAACATTACAGACTCTGCGTGGGCCACATACGGCATCAATGATAGAATGATTGACTGGATGAAAGAAAATATTTGAGGGCTTACTAAAATATAACTAAAGTTCGTATTTGGGTCTGTGAGTGGAAATTCTTACACCAAAATCATGTTTGCAGACATTCACAAGACTTTCATACAGATATTGGTTTTAGTAATTATCACTATAAAAGTAATATAAGAAATTGTTTACCAGATATTTGGATAGCTGAAACATTTTTGCTACCTTAGTGCATAATCAAACCAGTAATGCGCATTATATGGTAGTAAAATTCAAATCATTGTCCGACCTTTTGCATGCGTTGCCCGATGAGGAGTCGTGCATAGCCTATCTTGAATGGATAGTGTGGAAAGGGAAAGTCGTATCTCCCTACGACCCGCAATCTCAGGTGTACAAATGCAAAGGTCACAATTACAAGTGCAAAAACACCGGAAAGTATTTCAACGCAAGGACGAACACGATGTTCTACCGTTCATCCGTACCGTTGCAGAAGTGGTTCATGGCCATTTGGCTGTTTATGACGCACCGCAAAGGATTGTCCTCCGTGCAGCTTTCAAAGGACATCGGTGTGACACAGAAGACCGCTTGGGCTATGCTGCACCGCATACGCAAGTGCTTCGGGGAACAGAACAAGGAGTTGAAACTTGACGGCACAGTAGAAATTGACGAAACTTTCATCGGAGGCAAAAACAAGAATCGTCATAAGGACAAGAAGGCCAAACACAGCAGGGGACGAAGTTTCAAGGATAAAGTTCCTGTATTCGGAATGCTCCAACGTGGAGGGTATGTGGTGGCGAAAGTAGTCGCTAATACACGGGCGAAAACTTTGCGCAAGGAGACAGACAAGACCATAGTAAAAGGCAGCACAATTTACAGTGACGAATGGAACTACGGCAACTTGTCCCAAAGATACAGCCACTTTTACATAAACCACTGTTACGGCGTTTATGGCATCGGAGATATTACCACTAATTCTATAGAGGGCTTTTGGTCTATACTGAAACGTGGCATCATAGGAGTGTACCACAAGGTATCGAAACGGCATCTGCAAAAATATGTGGACGAGTTTGTTTTCAGGTACAACCAAAGATTGCTACCTTTGCAAGAGCAGTTCCGTACTGCAATGGAGTGTTTGAACCAAAGAGTAACTTATAACGACTTGATTTATGCCAACGAGAAAGCCTAAAAAATCATTCGAGATGAGAAAAGTGAACGGAATCGAAATCCGGCAGCGTGTGTCCGACGGCTATATGGACGCTATGGCTATATGTGACGCTTGCGACAAAGACTTTGCCGATTACATACAGGCTCGTTTCACTCAGAGGCTTGTCCGTGAACTCACACGGAGTACGGGCATAAGTGAAACGGAACTCATACAAAAAGCAGAGGGCGTTGATGAAATATGGGTACACCCTCAAATAGCAATCAATTTATCGCAATGGGCTTCCCCTAAATTGGCGGTGAAAGTTCCCAAGTGGATAATCGAGTGGTATATAAAACAAGAAAAGGTTACTCCGAAAGAAGTAACCACTAAAACAGAATCAACATCAGGAATAAAATTCGAGGACATTGACCAAGGCTTTGCTTCCTTAATAAGCAAGGCGGTGAACTATAATCCCGAAGGAAAATAAGCATGGAGCTTCCACCCCATACTTACACAGGAAATCATTCCGCACGGTAAACGGCTATCTCGTATTCATTAGCGTACCTTTCGCTGTTTGCCACTTCCATATAGACGTTTCCGTTCTTTGTAGTTTTTCGGTACTGCCTTACTTCCGTGCCGTAAACATCAGGCAACAATTTGCCAGTATTGGAGCGCACGTTTACATTCTCGCCATTGGTTACATATCCATAACCGTAATCAACGGCTTTCTGTATGAAATCTGTGGCTTGTTCTGCAAAAAGCCTTAGGGTCATTTGCACAACTACGCCTTTTTCGTTGGATTCCATGCCTACAAAGCAATCACCGAAATCATAAAAGAAAGTCAGGTTTAAGATTTGTACAGGGGTAACGTCAAATTCCTTTTCCACTGTGGGGATTGTGAAAAACGAAGCTCCCAGCCAGTTTGTATAGTATTCGGGGGTGAGGAACGCTGCACGCTTTTCTTCCGGCGTGGTCGGCACTTTGTCCTGCGCAAAACAGAACTGCGCAACAAGGACAAGCAATATTGCCAATGCGGATTTGGTTTTCATATTGGTTATTTTAATCAAGATAAAAGCCGGATTAGTTCGCTGCAAGCGGTATTTTCGCTACAATGTAACCGTTCAGGCTCAGGTAATAGGTTTCTTCTTTTACTGAATAACCTACCTTTTCTTCCTTGCCAATATTGGGTTCTACGATGGTGAAGAAGAAAGTACCCGGAGCAAAGTCGCCGAACATGGGTTCGTAGATGCCGGATTCTTCCACTTCCACTTTTTCAGAATCCAAGAGTTTCCATTGCGCGTTGCTGATGAAGAACTTCTCGTTGGAGTTGTTCTTTATGCGCACGGTGAAAACGAGGTTCAAGCCGTTGTTTGGAATGCGGTTCACCTTGATGTCCTTGAAAACGATTTCCACATTCCCGTTTGAATACGGCAAGTTGATTGCATCCCCTTTGGCTAAGACTTTTGGCTCTTTCGGGGATTCTTCTTGTGCATTTCCGGGTTGCTCGGTTTCTGCGTTGATTTCGGGCTTCTCCGATATTGAAGCACCAACGATGCCGCAGATTAAAAACACACTGAGAAAAATAAGTGCGACTTTACCACGGGAAGAACACTTTACTGTTTTCGGGCTGAACATGCCCACGATGAATGCCACAAGGGACAATGCGGCTGCGATAATTAAAATAGTTTCCATAAGATTATGAATGTATTATGATTTTTGCGACAAAGATATAATATTTTATCGTAATAACAATAACTATAAACAAAAATGCAATGACCAAAACAGGCATCCACTTTGAATGGCGGTTTGCTAAAAACAAATTATTTCGTTATATATGCCCGTAATGAAAAACATATATAATGTGTAACTAAAAAACTTGGCATCATGGCACGAATCATTGAAAAGCCTTTCGACGCAGGCAAAAAAATCGCGTTGAGCAAATTCCGTGGCGCACCCAACTTAATCACAACTTCCGACTTGAACAGGCAGCTTGAAGCGTTCCAGCACCAACTGGACCTGTTGGCAAGCAACACGGCTGTGTATTCTGATTTCAGCATTGTACTATTAAGAGTAGGTGACGTGGTTACTTGCGTTTCCGGCTATACCTACATGGAATTTGGCGGTTGCAGTTTTTCACCCGCGACAATAAACGGGGAAATAGAAGTGAACAAAGAAGCGGGCATGCTTTATGTGGTGCTTACGGCAAAAAAGAAGTTGGTGACTTACGCGGACGACTTTGAACACACGATTGCCGGGGCGAAGTTCGCTGACGGCACATCGCAGCCTGCCGCTGAACAATACGTGTATTATGACGAGGCGGTCGTAATATCCGACACGTTGGACGTTGACAACAAAGTGGTGTTGCTTGCCACCCTTGAAAAAAGGGAAGGACTTGGAAATTATGTTACCAGATTGAATTGCTTGAAAAAAGATTCCTCACTCATTTTGGAGATGCTCAAAACGAAGGATGAATTGACTTCTTATATTTCAGAAGCAAAATCTGAACTCAACGGGAACATTGAAAAAGCTACCGTGGTAAAGACTTACCCGATTTCATCATACGACTTGGCGGAAGGGACGTTCGTTTTCCCGAACGGTTCACTTGGCGATTTGGCAGAGGGGGATTTCATCGAACTGAACATCCCGTTCACAACCGTGCTGTATTCTAACGGGGACGAAATTGCCGCCGGGCTTGTGGCGTTGCGCTTGGAATGCAGGGTCTCCACCCCTAACAGTGTGGGCGGGTATTCCCCTTTGTGCGTCACCACCGGGACGGACGACAACATCAAGTTGGCAGGCGCAAGGGCGCTTTTCGACATGGCTACCGGGACTTTCACGGTGGATTTCACACCGCACGCAAGTTTCGGCAGCTTCATCCCGTCGGGGTATTTCAAAGTGACAAAAATAAAAACGGAACAATAACATTAACCAAAGGCATGGGGTTCACCGCCCGCAAATCTGTTCTTCATAAGCATTACAAATCAGGGCGGCACCCATGCCTGCTTTTGAATAGGTAAGTTATGGCAAAAGTAAATTCTGAAACAGTTTCCAAGTTAAGGCGATTGTTGGCTTCTTGGACGGTCTTTTATCAAAAGGCCCACACATACCACTGGGATTTGACGGGCGAAAATTTCCTTTCGTTCCACAAGCACCTTGAAACTCTTTACAATGAGAGTGTGGAACACACGGATTCGATTGCTGAAAGGTTGCGTCAAATCGGTGAGAGAACCGCATTGACATTGAACGGGGCTTCTTCGGATTCCGTAGTACAGGATGAGAACGGTGCGAACACAGCAAACGCCATTGCGCAGGATTTGATTACTGGCATCGCACAGCTTACAGCATTACAAACGGAAATCTACAACGAAGCTGACGAACAGGGCGACTACGTTACCGCAGACCTTATGACACAACTGAGCAAGTGGTGCGAGTTCAACAGTTGGTTCTTGGCATCTGTTGTGGGTAATGAAAACGAAACGAATGTATAACTAAAAACAAATCAAAATGGCAACGAAAATTCAGTTCAGGAGGGACACGGCTGCAAATTGGAACACGGCCAACCCTGTATTGATGGAGGGTGAACTTGGCATTGAAACCGATGCCAACAAGGCAAAAATAGGTGATGGCACTTCCGCTTGGAAAAGCCTGCCTTATATTTTGAACTTACAAAAAGTAGAATACGCGAATATTGATAACCTTTATAACCCGCTCACGGATTGCGGAATTTACTTGGTGCAGCTAAACCAAGTCACTTGTGGCATCTTGGAAGTTACCGCCACGTGGGGATTGAACGGCATCCACCAGAAGCTGAGCGGAGGTTTTGTCCTTGGCGGGCAATACGAGGGACAGGACATCAACAGCGAAGCGGAAATACCTACGATGACAGCCAATGAACAGAAAACATTTGTGCGCCACAGGGCATTGAGCAGCAGTGTGCCATCGGGCGAATGGTCGAAATGGGAAGAATATGGAAGCACCCTTACCACCGTCATCTTCGGCGACTTGGTGAACAGCGGAATGACGAGCGGCGGTGCAGTCGATTGGAGCTATTTCGCGCCATTCACTAATGCGGATGAATTGTTTGCTGCCGCCAAAGACGGGAAACACGTGTTCTATGCAAAGACGCAATCCGAATACGCATTAGAAAACAATCAAACGTTATGCCCTGTAACCGCTTGCATAGACAGTGACGGATTCTTGGAGTTGATGGTATTGTTCGTTGACGAGGATTATATTTATGACCCCGCTTTATTTAGGATTGTAATAACTAAGCAAGGAGAAATTGACAGCTTTGAGAAGCTGACTTTGATAAACAACCAAAATTATAATAGATTGTATGTAACCACCAGCGGATTACTTACTCTTGCGGCAAACCCGTCAACAGACGTGAGCAGCACGAATTTCGGCCGAAAGAAATTCGATGAGATTATCAACATGGTTGGATTTGGCGCGTTGCGAAAGGTAGTTGACACCAATCCCAATTTGGGCATTCATGTGGCAGGGGAAATACAAGCCCCGTATTACAGTGACGGCACGGAGTTTTCCATCATCCTGCACCATGTAACGGAAAGCGGGGACACGGAAGTGCATTCATTGAAGTTCACCAAAGGGAGCAATGATGAAATCTATTGCGCGTCCCACAAAGTGGCAACGCTTGCGGGTACGGAATATGCAAACAGTTAGAAGCCATGACAACAGAGGAATATGTAACACTGGAAACAGCCAAGTACTTAAAGCGGGCTGGTTTTGACATACCGTGCAAACGGTGCTTTTTAATCAATGGTTTGCCTGCATGTTCAGGACAGGAAGAAAACCATAACCACGTTACCTGTAATGCATACAGCAGGCCAACGCAGGGACTTGCCGCCTGTTGGATAAGAGAAAAGTTCAAAACCCATATCTTTACTTGGTATGACAGCAAAGAAGATTACTGGACTTACGGGACAATAAAAGTGGAAAAGGATTCTGACCCTGAATTTTGCGTTGAGGTTAATGCTGCAACATGTGAAAAAGCAATGGAGACAGGCTTGCAAGATGTATTGTATTACAAAATATTGCCAATAGTCGAATATGAAAAAGAAGCAACTGGAAATTAAGCCGTATGTGGTGGATGCCATACAATTCACTGGCGATAATGTGGAAGACATACAAGAATTTCTTAATAATCTGTTCTATGCAACTGCTCCAAAAGCGGAGTTGCGCCGATATGGCGCAAATACGGTTGTCGCCTTATCAGGAGGATTCTTGGGGGCATACAGTTACTACGGCATCCCGTTGTTCGTCATTTTCAAGAACGATTATTTGGTGTATGATGCCAGACCGATAGGCCATAACAGGAATTTGTACGTGGTAAGTGACGCTGACGTAAAGACAAGGATGTGTGACTACAAGGAGAATGATTTGTAAAACGATAACTAAAACAACAGCAACATGAGAAATTTGCCATTTGACGGGAACAACGCAATAATGCAATGTTCCGCATTAGGAAACTGCAAGAATTTCGAGGCAGGAGTGATTGACCAGACCTTTGACGGTTACATAAGGGTGAAGAACATCGGGGAGGAAATGGCCGCAATCCGTTACCAAGACCAAACGGGTTCTGACGGGCTGCACCTTTCCCCGGACGAAACGGAGTACTTGCGCGTGGAAAGGGGGCGCAAGATAGAAGTTATCGCAGGAACGGTAAACATAATGTATTAGCACCATGTTCGGTTTAGGATTAGGAAAACTGGGAAACAATTACAAAGTCCACCTACGCAGGAAACGCGGATTCTTCCCTCCCGGCACGCCGCAGGCGATACGGGAAGCCCTCGTGTGCTGGTACGACCCCGCCCGGCAGGGGGCGACCAACGAGAAGATGGCCGAGAACCCTGTATTGAAAGACCTCTCCGGCAACGGGCATGACATGCCCTGCCACAAC
>CASFPE010000008.1 GCA_949296575.1 uncultured Bacteroides sp.
GGAAGCCTACTACAACCTGATAGACAAGGGCGAAGCCCTGCCTCCCATCGAGGACTTGCAGGTGCGCGTCACCTACGAGGGCTTCTTCCCCACGGGCTTCAACGTGACCACGGGCAAGCCCAACGATGCGCTCAACACGGGAATACATTACACCTCCGTGCCTACCGTGGCAGAGGGGTATGACGCAAAAGTGAACCGGCAGGTGGGCGCGGACTTCGTGCTGACGGGCGGCGAGGAATCGTTTGTCAACGTCACCATACAGATGGTGGACACGAACACGGGCGAGGCGGTCGCCACCGTGCAGCACGTAAAAATCCCCTACAAGCGGGGCCACCTCACCACCGTTACAGGCCATTTCCTTACGGCAGGAAAGACGCCGGGCGGTGTGCAGATTGACACCGAATGGGGTGATGATGTTATGATTGAGTTTTGATGACAAATGGGAATTTAGCGCGCGCAAGCGCGCTTAAGGAGTTATGGAGTTAAAGGAGTTATCACTCCGCTTCGCTCCGTTAGGAGTTAAGCCAATAGCTTCTTTGCGTATATGATAAACCAACTATCGGCTTAACTACTTAACTTCTTAACTCCTTAACTCCTAAAAGATAAATTATCATTTAGATATTCGCTCTTTGACATGGTGGGACAAGAATAAATCGCTATCTTTAAATAAGATAGGCTGCACCTCTGAAATAAAGATAAAAGCTTGTTGCACTCACTTTTATTTTGTATTTCGCCCGGTTTGCACTATCTTTGCAGTACGAAACAAAGATAGAAAGGAGAAACTATGGAAAGACCAATTAAAGAAACGCCGATACTATTCGGCGAAGACGCCCGGCGGCTTCGAAAAGCAATGGACAATGTGGTGCCGGAAACGCAGGAAAGGAAAGCGGAAATGAAAGCAAATTATGAGTTCTTTATGAGTATGTTCAATCGCGGACAAAGAGAAAATAATGGAAGCAAATATAGAAAGGTATGACATACACATATTGGAACCGGAAGAAAAGATAGAATCGTTCGATTGCGGTGATGCCGACTTGAACGATTTTATTTTAAATGACGCCTTCCTGTATCAAAAGGAATTGCTTGCAACAACCTACGTGGTACAGGATTGTGAAACGGGTCATACCCTTGCTTTTTTTAGCTTGGCTACGGATAAAGTTTCGATGAGTGAATTTGAAAACAAAACGGAATTCAATCGTTTCCGAAAACAGAGATTTGCTAATGCTAAGCGCTTGAAAAGTTATCCGGCAGTTAAATTATGCCGTATAGGGGTGGCTCTTTCAGCCAGAGGATTGCATTTAGGTTCACGGCTGCTTGACCTTATTAAAATTATGTGCGTTAAGAATATGAAATTCGGTTGTCGTTTCCTTACGGTAGATGCTTATATTGAGAAAATTCCTTTCTACAAGAAAAATGATTTTAGCGAGATGACTGTCGCTGATGAAAAAGACACACATACACGTGTGCTAATCTATGATCTAAAGAAACTTGCAGATTGAGATAGCTGCACGATACTGATTTACGCAAGTCCCGCCTTTCCGTGGCGCACGCGCAGTGCCCACCGACAGGCGGGATTTTTTTGTCCCTCCATGTTTCATGAGCTTTGTGATGAAGACAAAAGAATATAAACTTATAATAAAACAAAGTATGAAACAGTTGAAATACATTTTTACGACGTTTACGGTGGCTCTGTTCGCCGCTTCTTGCAGCCAAGACGAACTGCTGGAGGATGGCGGTATCGAGGAGGTACCTGTCACCTTCACCGCCACGGTGGATTATGCCATCGAAACACAGGGAGACGATACGGCAGGGAATATGAAACAGGCTGCCACCCGCGCCACATCCACCGATGATGATGCCCCCAGTCGTTTCTATGCGCAGGCCATTTCCAACGGGACGCTTTCCAAGGTGGTTGAAGGCACAAAGATTGGCGATAACACCTACTCTTTTACGCTCCAAGTGGCCAAGGACACGAAGTCTGATTATATGTTTTGGGCGGACAATGCCGACACTGAAGAACCTACCGACCTTCGGAGCGTACCATACACGATGGGCGGCATCGCTTTTGCTGCCACAGCGCAGGGAACACCGGAAACAGTCGATGAAAACGTTAAGCTACAGCACGTTGTGGCAAAAGTGACGTTAAAGACCACAACAAATGTCACCTTTGAAGGCAGTCGTACTATTAGACTGTCCGCTTCGTGCGCGTCCACATATAACGTACAAACACCTTCCGCTTCAAGTTTTGAAGACAAGAGTATTTCCAAGGAAATGACAGATGCAAGCCTTGCCGCAGACAGCGAAGTGCTGACAACCTACATCATCCCCAATCCGGACGACAAGGCAGTCACATTCAGCGCACACGACTTGGCGCAGACCATTGATGTTGTGCATCTCGTCGCCAATA
>CASFPE010000009.1 GCA_949296575.1 uncultured Bacteroides sp.
CCCGGGTCGGGCCATTGAATTGTGGGGTGTTCTTGTGTTTAAATACTCCTTGGGTATTCTCATACCACCCCACGGGCCGCCACCCGTCGCGCGGCACTTCTTTTTGTTTTACCCAATAAAATCATGAATTTTATTGGATGAAGTTTGTGGACGGTCGGGGGATGCGTGCAAACCGTTCTGGGAGCGTTCCGAAAAAGCATATAGAACTTTTCGAAAAACCTTCCATGGTTTGAGGCAAAACGTTGGAAGGTTCTTGCAAAACCTTTGGGAGGATTTTTCCGGGCTTTCGGGAGAAAGGAAAAGGCTGCCCCTTTGCATGCAGGGGCAGCCTTTTGTGGTACGGGCCGGCAGTTGCCGCTTTATTTCTCCTTTTGTTCTTTCAGGGCGTTGAAGATGAGCTTTTCCAATTCCTCGGCCAATTCAGGGTTGTCGGCGATGCATTGTTTGGCGGCATCGCGCCCTTGGCCTAATTTGGTGTCGTTGTAGCTGTACCATGCCCCGCTCTTTTTGATGATGCCCAAGTCGGTTCCCAAATCGATGATTTCGCCGGAACGCGAGATGCCTTCGCCGAACATGATGTCGAACTCGGCACGGCGGAAAGGAGGCGCCACTTTGTTTTTCACGACCTTCACTTTCGTTTGTTTCCCGATGACTTCCTCGCCGTCCTTGATGGGTTGCCCGCCGCGTATGTCCAAGCGCACGGATGCATAGAACTTGAGGGCGTTTCCGCCTGTTGTGGTTTCGGGATTGCCGAACATCACGCCGATTTTCTCCCGCAACTGGTTGATGAAGATGCAGGTGGTGTTCGTCTTGCTGATGGCTGCGGTCAGCTTCCGCAAGGCTTGCGACATCAACCGTGCCTGAAGCCCCACCTTGTTGTCGCCCATGTCGCCTTCGATTTCTGCTTTCGGGGTGAGCGCTGCCACGGAGTCCACCACGATGAGGTCGATGGCCGATGAGCGGATCAGTTGCTCTGCGATTTCCAGCGCCTGCTCGCCGTTGTCGGGTTGCGAGATGTAGAGGTTGTCCACATCCACGCCTAAATGCTCGGCATAGAAGCGGTCGAATGCATGTTCGGCATCGATGATGGCGGCGATTCCTCCTTGTTTTTGCGCTTCGGCAATGGCATGGATGGCCAGTGTGGTCTTTCCTGATGACTCGGGGCCATAGATTTCAATGATTCTTCCACGGGGATATCCGCCCACCCCCAGCGCGATGTTCAAGGCGATGGACCCGGTGGGTATCACCTCCACTTCCTGGATGCGGTCGTCGCCCAACTTCATGATGGAGCCTTTCCCATAGTTCTTTTCAATTTTGTCCATTGCCGCTTGCAGGGCTTTCAACTTTTCGTTTGCGCCATTGTCGGGCGCAAAAGCCAGTCCTTCAGTCTCTTTTTTAGCCATAGTTGTCATTTTGCAGTTAATATTTGCTGGGCATGTTCTTTCACCTTGATGTCTTTCGGGGTGAAAATCTTTTCGATGGTTCCTTCTTCGTTGATGATGAAAGTGGTGCGGAAAGTGCCCATGTATTTCCGTCCGCACATGCTTTTTTCGCCCCACACGCCGAATGTTTCCACCAGTTTGTGGGTGGTGTCGGCAATGAGCGGGAAGGGGAGTTGGTGTTTCCCGATGAACTTCTGGTGGGATGCTTCGCTGTCCACGCTGGCCCCGATGACTTCGTATCCGGCTTTTTTCAGGTCGTTGTACCCGTCGCGCAGGCTGCATGCCTCGTTGGTGCAGCCGGGTGTGTTGTCTTTCGGGTAGAAGTAGAGGGCTATTTTCCGTCCTTTGTAGTCGCTGAGGCGGATGGTTTTCCCGTTTTCATCTGTTCCTAATATCTCTGGGGCTTTGTCTCCGATGTTCATTTTTCCTGATTGTATGGTTATGTTTCCGGGTGGGGCGGGGAGCCTCCTGTGAAAGGTTGCCCGCCTCATCCGTTTGATGCGGTGTCACAGTTCCAGGTCGCCGTCGAACACTTCATGCCAAGGCAGCCCCTGCTTGTTCAACTGTTCCATGAACGGGTCGGGGTCGAACTCCTCCACGTTCCATACTCCGGGGCGTTTCCACAGCCCTTTCAGGAACATCATTGCGCCAATCATGGCCGGCACTCCCGTGGTGTAGCTCACGCCTTGCATGCCGGTTTCCTTGTAGGCTGCCTGGTGGCTGCAATTGTTGTACACGTAATAGGTGCGCTCTTTCCCGTCTTTCAGCCCCCGGATGCGGCAGCCGATGGACGTTTCCCCCTCATAGTTCTCTCCCAAGTCCTGCGGGTTGGGCAGCACGGCTTTCAGGAATTGCAGCGGCACAATTTCCATCCCGTTGTATTGGATGGGTTCGATGCTGGCCATCCCGATGTCCTGTATGACGCGCAGATGGGTGAGGTATTCCTGCCCGAACGTCATCCAGAAGCGGGCGCGCTTGATGGTGGGGAAGTTCTTCACCAGGGATTCCAGTTCTTCATGGTACAGGAGGTAGGAATCACGCGGGCCGATGTTGGGATACGTGAGGTCTTTGTGTATTTCCAACGGGCGGGTGGTGATCCACTGCCCGTTCTCGTAGTAACGCCCGTTCTGTGTAATCTCGCGGATGTTGATTTCGGGGTTGAAATTGGTGGCGAATGCTTTGTGGTGGTTCCCGGCATTGCAGTCCACAATGTCGAGGTATTGCAGTTCATCGAAGTGGTGTTTGGCGGCATACGCCGTGTAGACGCCGCTCACTCCGGGGTCGAAGCCGCAGCCTAATATCGCGGTCAGCCCGGCCTCTTCAAAGCGTTTCTTGTAGGCCCATTGCCAGCTGTATTCAAAATGCGCCACGTCTTTCGGCTCATAGTTCGCGGTGTCTAAGTAGTTCGTCCCCGTTTCCAGGCAAGCTTCCATGATGGTCAGGTCTTGGTACGGAAGAGCGACGTTGATGACGATGTCCGGTTTGAAGCGGTTGAACAATTCCGTCAGTTCCTTCACATTGTCGGCATCTACCTGCGCGGTTTGGATGTTGGGGTTGCCGATTGCTTTCACGATGGCATCACATTTTTGTTTCGTGCGGCTGGCAATCACGATGTCCGTGAACACATCTGCGTTTTGCGCCACTTTGTGTGCAACGACGGTTCCCACGCCGCCTGCACCGATGATTAAGACTTTACCCATTTAAGTTGAATTAAAGTTTGGTTGATGGTGGGCAAAGATAGTGAAAGGCGAGCGCAAAGGCAAATGAAAATAGAATTTTCAATTTGGGCTTTGCCGAGCCGCATCCTATCTTCGCGAAGCAAAGATAGTGAAAAGGTGCGTGCAAAGGCAAATGAAAATAGAATTTTCAATTTGGGCTTTGCCGAGCCGCATCCTATCTTCGCAAGGCAAAGTTAAGGAAATTAATTGAGGTAGGCCGGTTAATTTGCAATATAAGATTATTTAACGCCGGATTTTAACACTCGCAAGCCTGAATGCCTACCTTTGTGTCAAACATAATAAGAATGAAAAGCGTATGAAAAAGATTGTTTATTGGGCTGCGGCCCTTTGTTTGGGATGGGGCTTCTATTCATGCGGCTCCTCCAAGAATGTTGCCGGGGCGGTATCGCTGGATGGCGAGTGGGACATCGTGCAAGTAAGGGGCGAGGAAGTCGCTCTTGCGCAAGCGTCCCCGCAACCTTTTATAGGCTTCGATATGAAGTCCGGGAGAATTTATGGCAACAGTGGCTGCAATCGGATGATGGGAACTTTTTCTGTGGACTCGCTGAAGCCGGGCATCCTGCATTTCGGCCCCATAGCCAGTACGCGGATGGCCTGCCCGGACATGGCGCTTGAGAGGAATGTGCTGGAAGCTTTGCAGGAAGTGGCTTCCTTTGAACCGTTGGCCGGGGAGCAGCCTGCCGACAGCATCCCCCGCATCGCCCTTTGCGACGGCAAGGGAGAAGCGGTCGTGGTGATAAAGAAGAAAGAAGCAGTGGCGCAAGGCATCTCTTTCCCGGAGGGAGAGTGGGCGATAGTCGAGGTGGACAATGCGCCGGTGAAGACATCAGAGAAAGAACCTTTCATCGGGTTCGTCAGGGAAGAAGGGCGCATTTATGGCTCTACGGGCTGCAACTCCATCATGGGCGCATGGGAAATCGATGAGGAGAACCCGTCGGCCATCGACTTGGGCAAGCTGGCTTCTACCATGATGATGTGCCCGGACATAGAGACGGAACGTGCGATTCTGGAAGCCTTTTCGCGGGTGAAGTCGTACAAGATGGCCGATGGCGGCAAGGCGTTGTCCTTCTTGGACGCTTCCGGGAATGAAATCGTGCGGATGAAGAAGCGATGAGCCGCGTTGCTCTCCGCCAAGAAGTTTGCGGCAGGCAGGCGCACCATAAGGGTGGCCTGCCTGTTGTTTATCTGTACCCCTTCATGATAATCCAAATGATGATGGGCGAGCCGAACAGGGCCGTGATGGAATTGATGGGAAGGATGCCTTGCGTGGCGGCCACTTGTGAGATGATGTCGCAAGCCAGCATGATGGTTGTCCCGCATAAAATGGCGGCAGGGATGATGGTGCGATGGTCGGATGTTCGGAAAATGCCGCGTGCAATGTGGGGGACTGTAATTCCGATGAAGGCGATAGGGCCGGTGAATGCCGTGGAGGTTCCGGCAAGAAGTGCGGTGGACAGGATGGCCCAGATGCGCGTGCGGGACACGGATACGCCTAACCCGGCCGCATAATTGTCGCCTAACATGAGGAGGTTGAGCTGTTTCTGCATGGCAAAAGTTGCAGCCAGGCCGGCGAGGATGAGGGGAGCCATGAATTGAAGGTACTGCCAATTCACGGCAGAAAGGCTTCCGAATGTCCAAGTGACAAAGAGCTTCAGCGTGTCAGGATTGCTGCTGTTCTGCAAGATGCTGACGATGGCTCCTGCGAAGTTGCCGAACATCATGCCGACGATGAGCAAGGATATTGTTTGCGGTATCTGGATGGAGGCAAGGATGATGAGCGACAATACGATTAACGAACCGATGACGGCAGCCATTATCTGCCCCCATCCGGTGGTGATGAGCCAAGGAAACGAAGATGCGCAAAAGGTCAGCAAGGCCACTCCTAAACTGGCTCCGGACGTAACGCCCAATACATCGGGGCCTGCAAGGGGGTTGCGGAACAACGTTTGCATCAACACGCCGGCCACAGAAAGGGCAGCACCGGTCAGGATGGCTGTGAATGCTTTGGGCAGGCGATGGTTGAATATGATTTCATGATAGACAGCATCGGCATTGTTCCCGGCCAGTGTGTCCCACACGGTGCGGAAAGGCAGGTAAGCACTCCCGAAAAGGAGGTCTAAGAAAAGGAGCAATCCGGACAATGCGATGAGCAGGGCAAACTTTTTTTTCATTCCAATTTCATCATGTAAAACAGTTCATGCTCCGGAAGGAGTTCAGGGTGGAACACTTTTATCAGGTCGGCCAGCAGGATGTCTGGGCGGGCCACGGCGCTTTCCCAATAGTCGTTGCCTCCTTCTGGAGTTGTCCTTTTATTGTAGTTGTATACATTCCCTTCGCGGTAAGCTTTGAACAATTGGTATTGAGGGGCTTTTTCCCCCAACTCTTTCAGAGTGTTGGCTTGCACGCCTACCCAAATGTCGGCATCTTTGAACCGAAGAAGCATGTTCTCAATGTCTGAAGGGATGCTGCCTTTGCCTGTGTCATCGGCATAAAGGTAGGCTGCTCCTGCGTCGCGGAACAATTGGGCCGTGAAGCTTCGCCCGGCAGGGATGGACCACGTTCCCCGGAAATCTTCCCCCGACATGATGCTGGGGCGGCTGCTTGCTTTGGCAGCTTGTTCCTTTATCCTGTTGTAGTTTCGCTCGATCTCTGTGAAGATGCTGTCGGCCTTGTCGCTTTTGTCATAGAACGCGGCAATGAACTTAATCCACTCCGCCCGTCCCAAAATGTTTTCTTCCTGCCATTCTATATTATATAATAAGGTGATGCCGGTGTGGCGCAGCTTCTGGCTGTTCTCGTCTTCGGCATTGTATGCCGATGTCATGACAGCCTGCGGGCGGAGCAACAGTAGTTGCTCGATGTCCAGTTGGAATGCATCTCCAAGGTCTTTCACAGTGCCGTCTTTCACCCGCTCCAAGATGCGGGGATTGTAAATGTAACGGGAGTTGCATACGCCTGTCACTTTGTCGAGAATGCCCAGCAGTTGCAGGAATTCCAAGTGAGTGGCAGAATTGGCTGCCATGGAACGCAGGGGGATGGCCACCTTTGTCCCATCAGAAGGCACTTCAGTGGAAGAATCTTTCACTAAATAATACCTTGCATAGACGGAGCCTTCCTGCCATGGGTTCATGACTGTGACGGTGGTGTATTGCTTGTTTTCCAGGATGGTAAAGCCTTTGGCGTATTTCGTGGCTATGAGTTCGCCTTGCGGTGGCGCAGCCTGTTTTGCCCGATTGTGGCAAGCTGCCATCAGAAATGCGGGCATAAGCAGAAGTATGAAGCGGCAAATATTCCTCATGGTTGCGATGTTGACGGGTGCAAACTTACGGAAATTCCGTGATTATGGCGGCAATTATTGTTGGAAATGTGTGGCGGTGGTGTCGCTTTTGTTTGTGCCTGGCTCGTGCCATTCGACTGCCATAACGGCAGATTGTTCCTTTTGTCGCTTTTTCTTTGGGAGGTTGCCGCCTGTTTGGCATGGCGTTTGTTTGTGAAGAAGCGTGCATGTTTGCCGTTTCAGGCGCATGCGGGAAACTTCAATTTGAAATATGAATAAAAAGAAATACGATTATGGGAAAGATTATTGGAATTGACTTAGGAACAACAAACTCTTGCGTGGCCGTGTTTGAAGGCAACGAACCTGTAGTGATTGCGAACAGCGAAGGCAAGCGCACTACGCCGTCCGTAGTGGCTTTTGTGGACAGTGGCGAGCGCAAAATCGGTGATCCGGCAAAGCGTCAGGCTATCACCAACCCGCAACGCACGATTTACTCCATCAAACGTTTCATGGGTGAGAACTGGGGACAGGTGCAAAAGGAGATTTCTCGTGTGCCTTATAAAGTCGTTAACGACAATAACATGCCTCGTGTCGATATTGACGGTCGTCATTATACGCCGCAGGAGATATCTGCCATGATTCTCCAGAAAATGAAGAAGACGGCTGAAGACTATTTGGGGCAAGAAGTGACAGAAGCTGTCATTACAGTGCCTGCATACTTCTCGGATTCCCAGCGGCAAGCCACAAAAGAAGCCGGGCAGATTGCCGGTTTAGACGTGAAACGTATTGTGAATGAACCTACGGCTGCTGCATTGGCTTACGGCATCGACAAGGCGAACAAAGACATGAAAGTCGCTGTGTTCGACTTGGGTGGCGGTACATTTGATATCTCTATCCTGGAGTTCGGCGGCGGCGTATTTGAGGTATTGTCAACGAATGGGGACACTCATCTGGGAGGTGACGACTTCGACCAAGCCATCATCAATTGGTTGGTGCAAGAGTTCAAGAACGATGAGGGTGCTGACTTGACGGCTGACCCGATGGCCATGCAGCGTTTGAAAGAGGCTGCTGAAAAGGCGAAGATAGAACTGTCTTCTTCTACTTCCACGGAAATCAACCTTCCGTATATCATGCCGGTAGGCGGTGTGCCTAAACACTTGGTGAAGACTTTGACGCGCGCTAAATTTGAACAATTGGCGCATGATTTGATTCAAGCTTGCTTGGAACCCTGCAAGAAAGCCATGAGCGATGCAGGCTTGAGCAACTCGGATATTGATGAAGTTATCCTTGTGGGCGGTTCTTCCCGTATACCGGCTGTGCAGAAGTTGGTGGAAGATTTCTTTGGCAAAGTGCCTTCCAAAGGTGTTAATCCCGATGAAGTGGTTGCTGTCGGGGCAGCTATCCAAGGTGCTGTGCTGAACAAGGAAGCTGGTGTCGGCAATATTGTCTTGCTGGATGTCACTCCGTTGTCGATGGGTATTGAAACATTGGGCGGCGTGATGACCAAGTTGATTGATGCCAACACTACCATCCCGTGCAAGAAGACGGAGACTTTCTCGACTGCTGCTGACAATCAGACGGAAGTAACCATTCATGTGTTGCAGGGCGAGCGCCCGATGGCTGCGCAGAACAAGTCAATCGGCCAGTTCAACCTGACAGGCATTGCTCCGGCTCGCCGTGGCATTCCTCAGATTGAAGTGACTTTCGACATCGATGCCAACGGCATTTTGAAAGTGTCTGCCAAGGATAAGGCTACAGGCAAGGAACAAGCCATCCGTATTGAGGCTTCCAGCGGTTTGAGCAAGGAAGAAATCGACCGCATGAAAGCCGAGGCAGAGGCCAATGCCGAGGCTGACAAGAAAGAACGTGAGAAAATCGACAAGTTGAACCAAGCGGATAGCGTTATCTTCCAGACCGAGAACCAATTGAAAGAACTGGGCGACAAGCTTCCTTCCGACAAGAAAGCACCTATCGAAGCAGCTTTGCAGAAACTGAAAGATGCGCATAAGGCTCAGGATTTGGCTGGCATTGATGCTGCAATGGCTGAAGTGAACAGTGCTTTCCAAGCTGCCAGCGCGGCAATGTATGCGCAAAGCGGCGCAGCTGATGCCGGGCAACAGCAGAATGCTTCATCTTCTTCGAATGCCAACAGCGGCAAACAGGATGACAACATTCAAGATGCCGATTTTGAGGAAGTCAAGTGATTCCGATAAGTAAAGATATACAAATTCACAAGCAAAAGCGTGCAGCTCAATGAGTTGCACGCTTTTTGCGTTTATGGGGTTCTTGGTTTCTATGCCTTTTCTATAGGCTTTTTTATCTCTTATTTGCGACATATTTGTAACAAGACAAAAAAGTAGATAATGTGGAACAAAATCCCACTTATCCACACTTATACATACTTAAAAGTAGATAATATGCCAACAATCGGATTTGAAATCAAGAGAAAGTGTAAAATCTGCGGCAAGGTCTTTGTCGCAAAG
>CASFPE010000010.1 GCA_949296575.1 uncultured Bacteroides sp.
ACAGCGGGTCCAGGTAAGCCTGCGCCATCCAGATGCCCAGCACCGTGTTCTTCTGCCCCAGCGCCTGCCCGCCGCTCACCCGCTCCCCGAAGCGCCCGCCGATGCGCTTGCCCAGCCAGAACTGCGCCGCGCACGCCGCCAAGCCCGCCAAGGCCAGCAGCCACTTCACCCGCGCCGGCGCCGCGCTCCCCGCCAGCAACGCCGCCGTCTGCCCCGACACGATGGCCAAAGCCGCCCCCCAAAGGTAGAAAGCCGCGCCCCCCCGCGCCGCCAGCCACCCGTGCGCCCCCGGCGCGAAGCGGCGCAAGGCGCACGCCAGCAGGAACGGGCAGATGAGCAACGGGAACACCTTGCCCAAGATGCGCAGGAACGCCCCCCAGAACGAAACCCCCGCATGCGGCTCCACCCACGGGAAGACCAAAGGCACCGCCACCGCCGCCAGCAGGTTCGACAGCAATGTATAAGTGGTCAGCGCCGCCGCGTTCCCCCCCAGCTTCCCCGTCACCACCGCCGCCGCCGTCGCCGTAGGGCAGATGAAGCACACCATCGCCCCCTCCAGCACCTCGTGGCGAACCGCGCCCGGCGGGCACCACGCCAGCGCCCCCGCCAAGCCCAGGCAAGCCGCCAGCTGCACCGCCAGCAGCCACCCGTGCAAGGCGCGCACCCGCAGTTCCGACGGCCTCACCTTGCAAAACACCAGCAGCAGCTGTGCGAATACCAGCGCGGGTGTCAACGCCGCCGCCGCCCTCCCCGCCGCAGGGCGCAAGGGCGACAAGGCCCCCGCCTCCGCGAACAGGAAATAACCCGACACCCCGGCAGCCATCGCCACCGGCAGCGTCCAATCCTTCAGAAACCTCACCAGACTCATGCCCGTTCCAATTTTGCCCGCAAAGTAAAGCAAACCCCGCGACCGCGCCCCCCGTTTTAAGGCAAATTTAACGAATAACCCCGCCGCCGCGAAAAACAATCCCCCCGGACAGCGCGATATTCCCAAAAATAACCTACATTTGCACCACATATCCAAGACCCGCGTGAAATGAAGCCGCTCCGCAACATAGCCCTCCTCGCCATCCTCCTCGCCATGGCCGCCGCAGCAGCAGGCCGCGACTTCACCGTCGTCATCGACGCCGGGCACGGAGGCCACGACCCCGGCGCCTCCGGCCGCGCGGCAAAAGAAAAAGACATCAACCTCAGCATCGCCCTCCAGCTGGGAGAAAAAATACAAGCCCGCTGCAAAGACGTGAAAGTCATGTACACCCGCAAGTCCGACACCTTCGTCCCCCTCGGCCGCCGCGCCGACATCGCCAACCGCGCCAAGGCCGACCTCTTCATCTCCATCCACACCAACGCCGCCGCCAAAGGAAGCACAGCCCGGGGCGCAGAGACGTACACCCTCGGCCTCGCCCGCTCCGAAGCCAACCTCGAAGTAGCCAAGCGCGAAAACGCCGTCATCCTCATCGAAGACGACTACCGCCAGCGCTACGCAGGCTTCAACCCCAATTCCTCCGAAAGCTACATCATGTTCGAATTCATACAGGACAAGCACATGGAAGAAAGCGTGGACCTCGCCAAATCCATCCAAGAACACTTCCGGACACACGCCGGGAGGCGCGACAGGGGCGTGCATCAAGCCGGCTTCCTCGTGCTGAGGGAAACCACCATGCCCAGCGTCCTCGTCGAACTCGGCTACATATCCACCCCCGAAGAAGAACGCTTCCTCAGCAGCAAGGCAGGCAGCAGCAAGCTGGCCGAAAGCATCTGCCGCGCCTTCATCGAATACAAGGAAAAGCACGCAAGCCCCCTCGCGGCCGCAAAAGCGGACAGCAAGCCAAGCCCTGCCCGCACCGGCGCCGCCCCCGCCATCCGCTTCAAAGTGCAAGTCCTCGCCTCGGCCCGCCCCCTGGAAGACGGGGACGAGGAACTGAAAGGACTCTCCCCCGTGGGCTGCTACCAAGAAGGCGGCTACTACAAATACACCTATGGCGAGTCAAGCGACTACAATGAAATACTCGAAATAAAAAGGAAACTCTCGGCGCGGTTCAAGGACGCGTTCATCGTGGCATTCCGGGGCGCGGTGAAAACAGACCTCCAGCAAGCCATCGCCGAAACCAAGAAACAAAAAAAGAAATAACAAAAGACTATGAAATATTTGACGAAAGAAGTGAAAATCGGAATTGCCATCGCCGTGGCATTGGGAATGCTCATTTATGGCATCAACTATCTGAGAGGCATCAACCTCTTCAAGCCGAGTACCTATTATTATGTGAAGTACGCCAACATCAACGGGCTGGCCAAATCAAGCCCCGTCTTCGCCGACGGGTTCAGGGTCGGCATCGTCCGGGAAATCCATTACGACTACGAACACCCGGGCAACGTGACCGTGGAAGTGGAAATGGACGTGGAAATGCGCGTCCCCAAAGGAAGCACGGCCGAACTGGTGACCGAGATGTTAGGCACCGTGAAGATGAACCTCCTCCTTGCCAACAACCCGCGTGAAGCATACCAAGTGGGCGACACCATCCCTGGCGTGCTGAACAACGGGCCGCTCGACGCGCTGACCTCCAAACTCCTTCCCCAATTGGAAGTGATGGTTCCCCGCATCGACTCCATCCTCGTCTCCTTGAACCAGCTATTGGCTGACCCGAGCCTGAAGTCAGCCTTGCATTCCGTGGATGCCACCGCAGCCAACCTGAAGCAAGCCACAGCCCAGCTGAACGTACTGATGGGCGAGGATATCCCGCAAATCACCGGCAAGCTGAACAAGATAGGCGACAACTTCATGGCCATCAGCGACAATCTGAAAGGCATCGACTACGCGTCGACCTTTGAAAAAGTGGATGCCACCATGGCCAACCTGAAAGGCGTCACCGACCGCCTGAACAGCAAGGATAACACCATCGGTTTGCTGCTGAACGATACTTCTTTGTATGACAACCTGAACACCACCGGGGCCAATGCCGCTTCCTTGTTAGAGGATTTGAGGCTGCACCCAAAACGTTATGTGCATTTCTCTCTGTTCGGGAGGAAAGAAAAATAGAAATTGTGGCTTAAAATAGAATTTGTCTAAATAAGGCGGGGCTCGTCCATCTTTGCTGAAAAGCGGCAAATATCCCCTTAATCAGTATGAACGAGCCCCGCCTTATTGCATCTTTCCTCCAGATGGGAATCGTATGTCATTGTGTATAGCAAATTGAATTACAGGTATTTGCAAATATGCAAAAGCGATTTATCCTTACAATTTCCATCGGTCAAAATAAGTTGTTGAGAATAAGATACTTGTATTTTATGGCAAAAAAGCAATAGAAATATCCATTTGTTTTTGTGAAATAAGATCCCCAACTTTGCATATGTAGAAGTTTTTTGCTAATCTTATAAATGTACTGATAAAATATGAATGAGTCCAACCATGTTGAACTTTGGAACCGCTGTCTGGATTTCATAAAAGATAATGTTTCAGAGTCGGCATACAAAACGTGGTTTATCCCAATTGTCCCGTTGAAGTACGAGAATAAAGCACTGACAATCCAAGTGCCAAGCCAGTTCTTTTATGAGATATTGGAGGAGAAGTATGTGGAACTGTTGCGTTCGGCCCTTTACAAGGAAATAGGGAAAGGCACGCAGTTGATGTACCGTGTCTCCATCGACAAGACCAACAACATCTCGATAGACCAAGAGCCGAGCCACCGCACGATATTGCCAAACCGGAATGACAGAGCCACTGATATGCGGGAAACGCCGTCTGTATTGCAAGCACCGGCGCCACAGGACTTGGACCCGCATCTCAACTTGAATTACAATTTCGACAACTTTATTGAAGGCGAGAGCAACAAGCTTTCGCGCACGGCAGGCGAGACCGTTGCCATGAATCCGGCAAAGACCACGTTCAATCCCTTGTTCATCTACGGCCCGTCAGGAGTAGGAAAGACTCATTTGGTGAATGCCATCGGCGCAAAGATCAAAGAACTCTACCCTGAGATGAAAGTCCTTTATATTTCCGCTCATTTGTTTCAAGTGCAGTACACCAATTCGGTAAGGAACAACAAAGTGAACGATTTCATCCGTTTTTATCAGGCCATCGACGTGTTGATACTGGACGACATACAGGAGTTTGCCAGTTTGACGAAGACGCAGAACACGTTTTTCCACATCTTCAACCATCTCCATTTGAACGGCAAACAGCTTATCATGACTTCCGACCGCCCGCCGGTATTGCTGCAAGGAATGGAAGAACGTTTGCTGACCCGCTTCAAGTGGGGCTTGGTCGCGGAATTGGAAAAGCCGAATCTGGAGCTTCGCAAGGACATTTTGCGGGAAAAAATACACCGCGACGGGTTGGTGTTCCCGGAAGAAGTCATTAATTACATCGCCGAGAATGTGGGCGACAGTGTGCGCGACTTGGAAGGAGTTGTGGTTTCCATCATGGCGCGTTCTGTCATTCTCAACAAAGAAATTGATCTTGACTTGGCGCGTTACATTGTGCAGAAAGCGGTGCGCCACGAGGCAGTGCCGCTCACTGTGGAAAATATCTTGGAGAAAGTGTGCAAACATTTTGATGTGGAGCCAGCAAGCATTCAGACGAAGTCGCGTAAAAGAGAAGTGGTTCAGGTGCGGCAGATAGCCATGTATCTTTCGAAGAAGTACACCGATTCTTCCACCAGCAAAATAGGGATGGTGGTCGGCAAGAAAGACCATGCCACCGTGTTGCATGCCTGCAAGATGGTGAAGAACCTTTTGGAGGTGGACAAAGGCTTTCGGACGGAATTGGAAGAAATCGAATCATTGTTAAAGAACTGAACCATGTGCAGCGGATGCGGGCGGGGAAAGGAACTAATTCCTTTCCCCGTTTTTTTATGTCTTTCCCAAAGCTTTTTGAAAAACGTTGGAAGGTTTGGGGCAAAACCTTGGAAGGATTCATGCAAAACGTTGGAAGGTTTTTGCAGAAACTTTAGAGGGTGTTCAAGGCTTGCTGGGAGAGGAAAAAAAGAAAGCGACATGTTGATGCCGCTTTAAATGTTTTCACAACGGAATAATCCTTATTGTGATTTGCTTCAAATTAGTATGGCAAAGATAGGAAAAATAGTAGAATGAAAGCGCAATATTTCTAAAAAAAGTTATAGCTTTGGGGAAAATAAGAAAATTCACAGGTTTGCAAATTGAAGAAAGATACCATGAAGAAAATTTTAGGATTGGATTTAGGCACAAACAGCATCGGTTGGGCAGTGATTGATGCTTCGAAAAACGAAGAAGACAAAGAGCAATTGAACGGCATTGATTGTGATGGTGTGAGAATTATCCCGATGGATGCTGCCGTTTTGAGTGATTTTGATAAAGGCAATTCAAAATCGCAAACAGCAGACCGGACTAAAAGCCGTGGCATTCGCAGGTTATATGAACGGGGCAAATTGCGCCGTGAAAGGCTGCACAGAATATTGGCTCTATTGGGCTTTTTGCCCGTGCATTATTCCAAGCAATTGAACCGTTATGGCAAGTTCATTGCTGCCGCCGAGCCGAAATTGCCTTGGCGCAAGGACGGAGAAGGGCGTTGGGCGTTCATCTTCCAGGAATCGTTTGGTGAAATGTTGGACGACTTCCGTCGGAACCAGCCTGAATTGTTGTTTGAAGGGCAAAAAGTACCCTATGATTGGACTATTTATTATTTGCGCAAAAAAGCCCTGGCGCAAAAGATAAGCAAAGAGGAACTGGCCTGGATATTGCTCAACTTCAACCAGAAGCGCGGGTATTACCAATTAAGGGGCGAAGAAGAACAGGAACGCCCTTCCAAGACCCGCCAGTATTTCGACCGCCAAACCGTAACTGGCATTGTGGATACGAACCAGACGTACAAAGGCATGAAAGTGCTTTCCGTAGTGCTGGAAAACGGCACAAGAGGAAAGGTCTTCAGGAAGGAAATTCCCGATTGGATAGGCCAGAAGAAAGACCTTATTGTGAAGATTGACGTAGATAAAGACGGGAACGACAAATATGATGAGGAAGGCGAACTTTGCTGCAGATTGGAAATCCCTACCGAGCAGGCATGGGAAGAACAATGGAAACTGATAAAAGCAAAGACGCAAAACGATTTGGACGCTTCGGGGAAAACCGTGGGGGCTTACATTTATGACACCTTGTTGCAAATGCCCAAGCAGAAAATCCGTGGGAAGTTGGTGCGCACGATTGAGCGCAAATATTACAAGGACGAATTGCGCCGCATCTTGGAGAAGCAGAAAGAATATCATCCTGAATTTCAAGACCGGGCTTTGTACGAAGCATGTTTGGAAGAATTGTATCCGCAAAACGAAGCGCACCGCCATCTGCTAAGCACCCGCGATTTGGCTTATCTTTTTGTTGACGACATTCTGTTTTACCAGCGTCCGCTGAAAAGCAAGAAGTCTTTAATCGCCGACTGCCCGTATGAGGAGCATGTTTATGTGGACAAAGAAACGGGCGAAATCCGGCGTTCCGGGGTGAAATGCATTGCCAAGTCGCATCCTTTATTCCAAGAGTTCCGCTTGTGGCAATTCCTTTCCAATTTGCGGATTTATCAGAAGGAGGGAAATGTGGAGGGAAAATCCTGCTCAGATGTGGATGTCACTTCCAGTTTTTTGAAAGACGAAAACGATTATGCCGCCTTGTTTGATTGGCTGAACCGGCAGAAAAACATCAAGCAGGATTCTTTCCTGAAATGCCCCTTGTTCGGACTGAAAAAGAACGAGGCAGGCAAATACCGGTGGAATTATGTGGAAGACAAGACTTACCCGGGCAATGAGACACATGCAGATATTGCCGGGCGCTGGGAGAAGGCAGGGATAGATCCCGCTTTCTTGACACGGGAAAAGGAGGAAGCCCTGTGGCACATCCTGTATTCCGTTTCCGATAAAGAGGAGTTGAAGAAAGCTCTATGCTCGTTTGCCGGGAAACATGGTCTTGATGAAAGTCCGTTTGTTGAGGCTTTCCAAAGCATGCCTCCTGATAAGGATTACGGATCTTATTCGGCAAAAGCCATCAAGAAGTTGTTGCCTTTGATGCGGATGGGGAAATACTGGGATGAAGAAGATATAGATGAACAAACCCGCAGCCGGATTGATAAAATTACATCGGGAGAATGCGATGAAAGCATCCGTATGCGTGTGCGCGAAAAAGCGATTCATCTGGATAGGGTTTCTTCATTCAAAGGGCTTCCGCTATGGTTGGCCTGCTATGTGGTCTACGACCGCCATTCCGAAGCAAAGGATATTCAAAGATGGAATACGCCTTCTGATATAGACGATTACCTGAAGAAGTTCAAGCAACATTCGTTGCGCAACCCGATTGTTGAACAGGTCGTCTTGGAAACATTGCGCACTGTCCGCGATATATGGAAACAAGTGGGGCGCATTGATGAAATCCATGTGGAATTGGGACGGGAAATGAAGAATCCCAGCGAGAAACGGAAGAAAATGACGCAACAGATACAGGAGAACGAAAATGCGAATCTCCGCATCAAGGCTTTGCTCACTGAATTCATGAACCCTGAATTTGAGATAAAAAACGTGCGCCCTTATTCGCCCGGCCAGCAGGATTTGTTGCGAATCTATGAAGAAGGGGTATTGAACAGTGTAGACGAAGTGCCGGACGAAATTACCGCCATCATCAAGAAGTTCAATGAAAGCGATGCGAAGAAACGCCCGTCTACCTCTGAAGTGTTGCGCTACAAACTTTGGTTGGAGCAGAAATACCGTTCGCCTTATACGGGCGAGATGATTCCTTTGGGCAAACTGTTCACGCCTGCCTACGAAATCGAGCATGTCATCCCTCAGGCGCGTTATTTTGACGATTCGTTCAGCAACAAGGTGATTTGCGAAGCAGAAGTCAACAAATTGAAGAGCAACATGCTGGGATATGAGTTCATCAACAAGCATCACGGTGAGAAAGTACAATTGACGGGAGGAAAGTGCGTGGAAATCTTCTCCATAGAATCCTACGAGCAATTTGTAAAAGACAACTACTCTCGCAATCCTTCCAAAAAGAAGAAACTGCTGATGGAGGATATTCCTGAACAATTCATCGCCCGCCAGTTGAACGACAGCCGTTATATCAGCAAATTGGTGAAATCCTTGCTGTCCAATATCGTCCGCGAAGAAGGTGAGCAGGAAGAAATGTCGAAAAATGTGATTGTTTGTACGGGCAGCGTTACCGACCGCTTGAAGAAAGATTGGGGCATCAACGATGTATGGAACGGAATTATCCTGCCGCGCTTCAAGCGATTGAATGAATTGACAGGAAGCGACCGTTTCACTTCGTCCAATGCAAGCGGGAATGAGATTCCTGCCATGCCTTTGGAGTTGCAGAAAGGCTTCAGCAAGAAACGCATCGATCACCGCCATCATGCAATGGACGCGATTGTCATCGCTTGCGCCAGCCGCAATATTGTGAATTACCTGAATAATGAATCGGCCAGCAAGAATGCCAAGATTTCCCGTTACGACTTGCAACGCCTATTGTGCGACAAGCAGAAGACGGACGATAAAGGGAATTACCGTTGGCTCATCAAAAAGCCGTGGAACACTTTCACGCAGGATGTCTCTGCGGCGTTGCAGGATATTGTGGTCAGCTTCAAACAAAACCTGCGTGTCATCAATAAAACCACCAACCATTACCAGCATTACGAAAACGGCAAGAAGGCAATGATTCCTCAGGTGAAAGGAGACAGTTGGGCCATCCGCAAGCCGATGCACAAGGAGACTGTTTTTGGGGAAGTGAATTTGCGGGACACAAAGGAGGTTTCTTTGAAAGAAGCGTTGAAGAACCCGAAAGCGGTTGTAGATAAAGATTTGAAGAAGAAACTGAAAGAACTGCTTGTGCTGGGTTGGGATGAAAAGCAGATAAAGAAATACTTTGAAGGCAACAAGGATGTTTGGCAGGATGTGGATTGGAAGAAGATAAAGGTGTATTATTTCTCGAAAGAGACGAAAGAACGTTTCTTTGCCGTGCGCAAGCCTTTGGATGCAAGTTTTGATGAAAAGAAGATAAAGGGAAGCGTGACCGACACTGGCATACAGAACATCTTGCTTCGCCATCTGGAAGCGAAAGGGAATGACGCGGAATCGGCTTTTTCGCCTGAAGGCATCGAGGCGATGAATCGCAATATCACTGAATTGAATGACGGGGAATGGCATCAACCGATATACAAAGTTCGTGTGTATGAGAAAGCCGACAAGTTTGCCGTAGGGCAAATGGGCAACAAGTCTGCCAAATTCGTGGAAGCGGCTAAGGGAACCAACCTGTTCTTCGCCATCTATGAAACCGAGCAGCAAGACAAGCGCACAGGCGAAATCATCAAGAAGCGCAGTTATGCCACGATTCCTTTGAATGTAGTTATCGACCGGCAGAAGCGCGGATTGCCCTCTGCCCCTGAAGACGAGAACGGCAATCCGCCAAAGTTCGTGCTTTCGCCGAATGATTTGGTGTATGTGCCGACAAAAGAAGAAGTGCAGACGGGAAATATCCTGTATCCATTGGATAAGGCAAGGATTTATAAGATGGTTAGTTGTACGGGGAATCAATGTTTTTTCATACCATTTTGTGTTGCCAATATCATTTGGGACAAACATGAATATTTAGCTCTTAATAAAATGGAGAAAGCTATTACTCATGAGATGATCAAAGAAATCTGCATCCCCATTCAAGTGGATCGGTTGGGAAACATAATCAAGAGGCTATGATAAAGAAAACCCTTTACTTCGGCAATCCGGCCTATTTGTCTTTGCGCAATGTCCAGTTGGTCATCAAGCTTCCGGAAGTGGAAAACAATGCATCGCTTCCGGAAGCGATGAAGCGGCAGTCGGAAGTAACGAAGCCGATAGAAGATTTGGGGGTCGTGGTGCTGGACAACAAGCAAATCACAATTACTTCCGGCGCAATGGAGGCGTTGTTGGAGAACAACTGCGCCTTGATTACTTGCGACAGCAAGAGCATGCCGGTGGGACTGATGCTCCCGCTTTACGGCAACACCACGCAAAACGAACGTTTCCGGGAACAATTGGCCGCTTCGTTGCCGTTGAAGAAGCAACTGTGGCAGCAGACCATTCAGGCGAAAATCAACAATCAGGCAGCAGTGTTGCACGTTTGCAGAAAGGAAGAATCGAAATGCATGCACGTTTGGGCAAGCGACGTGCGCAGCGGCGACCCCGACAACTTGGAAGCGCGTGCGGCAGCCTATTATTGGAAAACTTTGTTTGCCGAAGTGGAAGGATTCACCCGCGACCGCGAAGGCATGCCGCCCAACAATCTGTTGAATTACGGTTATGCCATTCTTCGTGCGGTCGTGGCGCGCGGGTTGGTGGCAAGCGGATTGCTGCCCACATTGGGCATTCACCATCACAACCGTTACAATGCTTACTGTTTGGCCGACGACATCATGGAGCCTTACCGCCCGTTTGTCGACAAATTAGTATTCGATTTGTACCGCCAATATGGGGAGAATGTCTCGTTGACAAAGGACGTGAAATATGCTCTGCTTTCCGTTCCAACGCTTGAAGTTCGGATAAACCGGAAGCGAAGCCCGCTGATGGTTGCCGTAGGACAGACCACGGCTTCCTTATATAAATGCTTTTCCGGCGAGCTTCGCCGGGTCATTTATCCTGAGTTTTGATGGATCGTTTCAGTGAATACCGGGTCATGTGGGTGCTGGTTCTTTTTGATTTGCCTACGGAAACGAAGAAAGACAAGAAAGCCTATGCCGATTTCCGGAAGAATCTGCAACGCGATGGATTTACAATGTTTCAGTTTTCCATTTATGTCCGCCATTGCGCCAGCAGCGAGAATGCAGCGGTACATATAAAAAGAGTTAAATCTTTCCTCCCGGATTATGGACAGGTGGGAATCATGTGCATTACGGACAAACAATTTGGCCAAATAGAACTGTTTTACGGGAAAAAGCCTCACGGCATAAAGACTCCCGGCCAACAGTTGGAACTCTTTTGAAACCATAAATCCCGTCCATCAAGGCGGGATTTATGGTTGGAAACAAACACTTTTTCTTTTTCTAATCGTGATTGTAAGCCATTGATATTCATGCTAAAATCGGCATTCAGTTGTTTCCAATGGCTCAAAGATACTAATTTGAAAGCAAATCACAACCGCATCTTTATTCCTCAATGAATTGGCGCGTTGTTTCCAATGGCTCAAAGATACTAATTTGAAAGCAAATCACAACAACGGTTCTAATTAATGCGTCTATACGATAGTTGTTTCCAATGGCTCAAAGATACTAATTTGAAAGCAAATCACAACACAATCAAGTGCTGTATTCGGACTTCTGGTGTTGTTTCCAATGGCTCAAAGATACTAATTTGAAAGCAAATCACAACCTATTCCTACTAGCGAACAGCGCGAAGTAGTTGTTTCCAATGGATCAAAGATACTAATTTGAAAGCATATCTCAACATTACTGGTGGAGGTACTCCATGGATGTAAGTTGTTTCCAATG
>CASFPE010000011.1 GCA_949296575.1 uncultured Bacteroides sp.
AAAAGAACCAAAAGACTGCAAACAATGAAAACAACTGAAAAGACCGAAACCCTTATAATATACTGATATAAAGCCGTTTTATTTTCACTTGTTTGGATGTTGTTTTCATTTAATCCCTATTCATTATAAATCTGGTAAATTCAACAAGGAATCAGAGAATAAAGGCCAAGCATGTTTGCACCCTTCAAGGGCGCAGGCTGCTTTCCTCTTATTTTTGATTCCGGGCTTTACCAGAGCCTTACCGAAAAGATGAGTTGGAGACGGGTGCTGTGCCCTTTCATTTTTCGCACAGCCGGTAGGCCGAACACGACAGTTGAGGCAAAACGTAAAACAACAAATGTGTGATGGAACAAACAAATGTCAATGAAAGATGCTTTCCCGTCGATTTATTGTCTGAATCGGGAAACGCGGCTGCTTCGTTCTTGCCGGAAGAAGAAGCGGAACGGAAAAAGAAACAGATTGCGGGAACCTTTGCATGGTTAGGAATGGATGTCGTTGCTTCCATAGAGGTGCATGCTGGGCCATCCGTCAGCCTTTATGAAGTGACATTGGAACCGGGTGCCTATTTGCGCAGGTTGCGCGGGATGGAAGATGACTTTATGTTAGGTACATCGCTGAAAGGTTTGCGCATCGTGATACCCATGCCGTCCCTGAAAACGGGAACAATCGGCATTGAAATCGGCAATGACCATCCCTGCACGGTGGCTTTGAGGGACATCTTGGAAACTTCGGCCTTTGCGGAAGGCAATATGGAACTGCCGGTGGCCATCGGTCGAACCGTGGCTGGCGAACCGTTGGCGGCTGACTTGGCTGCGATGCCTCATTTGTTAGTGGGCGGCGCCACCGCGCAAGGGAAAACGGCGTTTCTCAACAGCCTGATTGTCTCCTTGCTTTATGCGAAGCGTCCCGATGAACTTAAATTCGTGTTGATGGATCCCAAGGGAGTGGAGTTTGGTGTATATAGGGATTTGGGTGATGCTTTCCTTGCCAAGCTGCCCGATGGTGGAAACGCGGTGGTGGCCGATGTCGGCACTTCCGTTGATGTCCTTCGGTCGCTTTGCCAGGAAATGGACGTTCGCTATGACTTGCTGAAAGAAGCACAGGTGCGCAACATCAAGGAATACAATGCCTTGCCTTTGCGCAAGCGTTTGCCCTCTATTGTGGTCGTTGTTGATGAACTCAGTGATATTGTCATGGTAGCAGGCGAAGAAGCAATGCGGCTCATCGTTCGCCTTGCGCAATTGGGACGTGCCGTTGGTATCCATATAGTGGTATCCACCCAACGACCCACCCATAATATCATCACCGGCACCCTCAAAGCCAACTTCCCGGTACGGGTGGCATTCCGTGTCTCTTCCAAGATAGATTCGCGCACCATCCTCGACCAACCCGGTGCTAGCTGTTTGATGGGCTGTGGCGACTTGCTGTTTTCCGCAAAGGATGAAGCGGTCCGTGCGCAGGGTGCATGGGTGGATATGCCGGAGATAGACCGGGTGGTGCGCTACATCCATGAGCATACAGGGGAGGCGGAAGCGTATGTTTTACCGGAAGCGACCGATGGCGAGGAAGACATGGAGGCGCAATGCGACCCGTTGTTTGCAGAAGCCTCCCGGTATGCCGGGAGGAAGAAAGGCGTGAACGCTGCCGATTTGCAAAGACATTTTGCCATTGGTTGCAATCGGGCAACGCGCTTGTTGGAGCAATTGAAGCGGGCAGGCGTGGTAAAGGATGAAGATAATAATAAATGTGTTTAAAATAATGATTCTATGAGAAAGTATTATGAAAAGCAATTGAATGAAGGCAAAAATGGGGAATTGAATGAGTTGTTTGAAAGATGGATATCTTCATACGCTGATAAGGACGCAGCAAAGAGATTGTTTTGCCAAGATGGGTTGGTTGTCAAATATAAAGATGAAAGCACTGGTTACGATGTCAACAAGGAGTGGGAGAAGGCAGAACGGAAAATCATGTTTATCTTGAAGGATTGCCCTGATAAATGGGGATATGATGCACGCCCGATGTGCGGTTTTTCGACAATGAAAGGTTGCGGACGCAGTATCCGGATCTGGGCTTTTTCGATGCGTTCGCAAAGGTGGATGCGCAGATAGCAGAAGCTTTGCGGGAGAGGCTGGCATAACCGTTGCAAAAACCTTGGAAGGTTTCGCCTCAAACATTGAATGGTTTTGCCTGAAACCTTGGAAGGTTTTTCAAAAACCTTTGGAGGGTGTTGGATAACCGTAAAGCCAAGGCTTTTTCGATATTTTGGAACAATGAACAAAAACACTTAAATCTATTTTTGACATGAAACTGAAGTTGACCCATTTGGGCGATTTGACGGGAATGCATTTCAACATTCCCTATTACCAGCGAGGTTACAGGTGGGAGGCCAAGCAAGTGCTGGACTTGCTGGACGACTTGTTTGAGTTCCAGCGAAACGTCCCGAAGGAAGGGCAGTTTTATTGCCTCCAGCCGTTGGTGGCTTGCCGGAATGGAAACCTGTCGCAGGAAGGAAGAACCGTTTTTGATGTGATTGACGGGCAGCAACGACTGACCACCCTTTTCCTGTTGATGGGATATTTGCGGATGCCGGCCTTTGAATTGCGCTACGAACGTGCCGTGGGCAAGGGTGAAGACCCTTGTGTGTGGGAGAACGGGATGCTTGCCTATGAAGGCTTGAAACAGCTTTCCGATGAAGACATGGCGGGTAACCCCGACTATTTCTACATGAAGCAGGCGATGGCATGCATAGAAGGTTGGTTCTTGGAAAAGGAGAAAAATTATCCACGCATTCAGAGGATGATGGAAGATGTCTTGCTTCGTCCGGGCTATTTGAATGGCGAATGCCCCTTCTATGAATCGGATGAGGATCCGAACGCCAGCCAGTCCGACGTGCGCTTCATCTGGTACGAGGACGAACCGGCAGGCGGCAGTTCCATCGACACCTTCAAGCGTTTGAATTACGGGAAAACGCCATTGACGGCCACGGAACTCATCAAGGCGTTGCTGTTCCAATGTGATGTGTACGCGCCGGAAAGGCAGGCCGAGATGAAACAGGTTGCTTTCCGCATGTCCACCGAATGGGACGCCATGGAGAAAGCATTGCAGGATGACTTCATGTGGTCCATGCTTTTCCCGCAAAAGTACGAGAAGCCTTCGCGCATCGACCTCGTGCTGTCCTTCGTGGCAAGGGAATTGAAGGAGCAACACCACATCGAGGTCAAGGCATCCGAAGCGGACAGGGACTATGACTACCTCGTCTTCAACAAGCATATAGAGCAGGAGCGGCAGAAGGGTTGTCCATACGAGGAGGTGGTGAAAGAGCTTTGGGCGAATGTGCAGGACACGTATGCCGTGTTCCGCAGTTGGTTTGAGGACAGGACGTTGTACCATCTCACAGGTTTGTACCTCACCTTGCTGCGCCAAGGCACAGAGAAACATCTGCAAACCCTGCGCACGCTGGTGGCCGAGTATAAAAGTAGGAACCGGCGGGCATATATCAATTGGCTGAAGAAAGAGAAGATAGGCGCATTGATACGGTTTGATGAACGCAAGTTTGGCGAATCGGAAGAACCCTCCTTCGAGAACCTGTATTACGGGAAGTTCAGCCCGGAGATTGTCCGGATATTGTTGGCCTACAACGTGGATGTAACCATGAAGCACGGGCAGGACAGGGCATATTTCCCCTTCAAATTTTATCAAGCCACCACGCCGAGCCTGGAACACATTCATCCCCAGCACTTGCAGGATGCGGACATTGATTTCGTCACGCGCTGCCAATGGTTCAAAGACAAGTGCGCGGAATTGAGCGATGACGACCTGAAAGACGAAGAATTGCGGGCGGCCGTTGACGGTCTGCGCGGCGTGCTGCACCTGACAGACGAAGAAGAATCTGACGGCAAATCGGACGAGGCAAGGAAGTCGCTGAAGGAAAAGGAGGAGCGGTATCGTGCGAATGAATACGAATACGGCCAACTGCTGAAAGTGATAGACCGCCATTTTGACGAGTTGGCCGGCATCGATGAAAAGGAACTCCACAGCATCAGCAACCTGGCATTGGTGGACAACCTCACCAACATCTGCTTGGGCAACGGGTTGCTCCACACCAAACGTGCCATCTTGCAGCGCATTTCCGATTGGTATGACCGCTCAAATGGCGAGCATGGAGCTTGCGTGTATCGGGGAACGTGGAAGGTGTTCCGCAAGGAATATGTGCCGAAGGCCACGGACACGCGGTTCTGGACAAAGGAAGACCGAAAGAATTATTTGAACGACTTAAAACGGACATACGATGAATACACCAAATGACAACCACACAGTAGCTTTCTTTGAATTTATCGAGAAGCATGACATACAGGTGCCTGTCATCCAAAGGGACTATGTGCAGGGACAGGCGTTGACCGACAAAGAAAAAGAGAAACGCGATGATTTCGTGAAAAAGTTGATGGACGCTTTGCTGCCCGATGGCGTGCCTTGCCACCTCGATTTCGTGTATGGCGGCAGGGAGAGCTTTGGAACCGGCGGGGCGATGCCCGAAGATGCTCCGTTCCTTCCGCTGGACGGGCAGCAGCGGTTGACTACGTTGTTTCTGCTCCACTGGACATTGTTGCAGAAGAATGCCCCGGCGGCAGGCGACGGGAACGAGGAAGCGCAGCAAACGTTCCGCAGCCGCATGGAGGCGCTGGCCAAGTTCACGTACAATACCCGCATCAGTTCCGGGCGGTTTTGCCGGAAGCTCACCGAACTGCAAGCCGAACCGGATCGTCCGTTGATTGGGCAGATAAAGGAAAAGTATTGGTATGACCCCGACATGCAGGCCGACCCCACCGTGAAAGCCATGATGCAGATGCTGGAACGCATGGAAGAAATGCTGGACAGCGAGCCTTACTGTTCGCAGAAGGCAACGATGCTGGCCAACCTGTATGCGGATTCTTCCAAACGCATCACTTTCGATGTGTTGGACATGGACCAGTACAACCTGACTGACGGTCTCTATGTGAAGATGAATGCCCGTGGCAAGGAGTTGACTGCTTTTGAGAATTGGAAAGCCAGCTTCATTGATTTGATAGAGAGAAAGCACGGCGTTGAGACAAACGACTTCTTGCAGGTTGCCCCTTCCGACATGGATGCTATGCGGGTTTATTTGTCTGTCGTGGAGGCTGGAAAAGGGGACGAAAAAGAGCGTTTCTCCTATTCGATAGAGCATGAGTGGAACGATGTGTTCTGGAAAATTGCTTACCGGGATTATCAGAACAGGGTAAAAGATGCCAACGGAGAACGGGTGCCGTCTCCCACGATAGACGATGCGTTCATGCACTTCTTCAACAACTTGACGCGCCTGTTCTTCTTCATCGCTCCCGAAAACCAGTCTCTTAATGCCGAAGACTACAAGGCGGGGCTTTGGAACACGGTGAGCAGTGTGTATGGAAACCATGAGGTGTTTCGCGGGATGCTGTTCGACATGCTCGACACGTTGCATGGCATCGATGCCGCAAACGGAAGCATCCGCCGGTTCTTTGGCAGCATCTTCGCGAAAGAAGCGGAAAGCGGCAAGGTTTGCTTGCTGGATGGCGGCAACACCGATCTCTTTGAAACGGCTTGCGGTTCCGATAGTTTCTCGGCCAACCACATCTTGCTGTTTGCCATTTTGCTTTATTGCACGGAGCATCAGACGTTTGCCGTTGACAGGCATTTGCTGGATTACGTGCGCTTTTGCCGGAATTACTTGTACGAGCATAACTACTTCGATACGTCCAATGTCACCGTTTCGCCGCAAATCAGGGTCAGCGACATGGCGCAATACCTCCGTTTCTTCGAAGCTTTGGCTGCGGAGGCCGACCCGCTGGTTTCCTTGGAAATGCTGGAATTGAAGGATGATTATGCGCTCCGCGAAAAGGCAAAGTTGGGCTATTACCGGCATCCGAAAGTGTTGGAGTTGGTCTGGAAGTTGGAAGATTTGCCTTACACGTATGGCAACTTGGGCGCATTTGCGTCCGTGCTGGAAATGTGCATGAAGGATGAGGCTTATTGCGCGAAGGTGTGGGAGGCGGTGGATGCCTTCATGCATGCCCCGGCCTTGACGAAGGCGCAACTGTTTGTGGCGTTCGGTTACAAAGGAATCAAAGTGCGCAACTGTGCTTACGGCAAAGCGGTTTTTCTGGGCGGGGAATACAAAGGCACGCCGCGTTGGATGGCGCATTTCCGCAGGAAATACGATGGTGCTTCGCCTCTTGATGCGTGGACGATGCGTTATGTGGAGGCATTCTCGCAAGAAAGCGACTTGGATGCCCTCGTGGCGCAGCGCATGCCTGCCGACCCGCATTCGGTGGAATACTATCTGTTGAAGTATCCCGATGTGTTGGCCGCGCAGGTGTATTGGAGGGACAACCGCAGCCATGCGCCTTTCTATTTCGCCATGATGCATCCTTGGGAGGACATGGACATGATTGCCATCCACAGTTTTTCGAGCCGTCCGTTGAACAACGCCTATCAGGTTTGCCCGATGGCCAATGCCGTGGCGCGGAAAGTTGACAGGTACAAGAAGTACAGTGCCGCAAGGCGTATGTGGTATTCCGGGCAGTTTGCTGACAAACATGGGATTACCATCAATGAATACCCCAATGGTTGGGACAAAATCATCTTCGCGATGTGCTTTGGTGATTGGGAATGGCTGTTGCCGCAGGAAACATTCGACCGGCTTTCGCCTTCCTTGCAGGAAGAATTGTATTGGGGTGGTGACAACCATGTCTTGAAGCAGCCTGAGGGCAAAGACCTGGTGGAAACAGCCGTGGACTTCCTGAACAAAGTGTTGGACGATTTCGAACAACGCGGATTGCTTTAACAGCGTGTTCGTCTTTGCTCTCTTGTATCCGCACGTCCCTTCATTAGGGCGTGCGGATGTTTTTTTTGAATCTTGTGCTGCGTGAAAACGTTTACATGTCCTCCATGGACAGCAATTTGCTTTCTATCTCATAGTTGAACAAGGCTTTCTTGCGCAAGGCTTCCATTTTTTTTGCGAACAGTTCCGGCTTGAAGTTTTTGGACTGCCTTTTTACTTCTGCCGCCAAAGCACGTTTCCCTTCTGCATATAGCCCCACGATGTCAATCTCGTCCTGTTCCTTGCAACTCTTTCCTTGCCACCAAGAACCTATTTCGGAGAAATCCTTGCTTTCCATCATTTGTTGGCGGAAATACATTTCCAAAGCCAACCCGGAGAAGGTGGGATAATCATTTTTAATGATGTCTGCCAACCGTTCGTAGTTTTGTATTTCAATATAACTTTGGTACTTGATGAAATAGCGGAACCAAAAGCGCAAGAACATGTCCGACACTTCATAACGGACAGTTTGCGAACCCTCTTTGGACAGGATGGGGCGTTTCTTTTTTACCAAGCCGTAATCTTCTTCCAATCGTTTCAATTGCCCGCCCAAGCTGGCTCCGCCCATCGCTGCTTCCATTTCAGGCAATGTGTTCTTTCCGTTGGATATGGCAGACAATATGGAGAAGTAGTTCCCGTATTTCTTGCCGAACTCTTGTATCAGCAATGCTTGCCCTTCTGTCAGGAAAGGCGATTCGGGTTGCAGCATGAAATCCACCATGCTTTCCATGTCTGTGCATCCATTGTCCATGAACAGTTCCATGTATTTGGGGATGCCGCCGGTGAATGTGTAGAGTGCCAGCAAATCATCTTTTGCATATTCTGGTTTATGGTCTGTCAATATTGCTTTCAATACCGAGGTTGTGAACGGGAGCAACTGCATGATGTTGTCTGCACGCCCGTAAAGGGGTTCTTTCGCATCTTTGAATATTTTGTTCATCAGCGTATAGACAGAGCCGCTGACAACTAAGTTCACATGGCTTTCTTTGCGAAATCTGTCCCAAGCGTCCTGCATCAGGCTGTATATTTCCGGGTTGATGTAGTAGAACTCTTGAAATTCATCGATAATCAGATTGAACTTCATCCGCTTTCCTAAGTCCATCAAGAAACGGAACAATTCACTGAACTTCACGAAATCGGGCATGTAAACATTCAATGATTGGCGCGTTTCTGATGAAAAACGCATGCAAAGGTCGGCTTCATTGCTCCGGCTCACAAACAAGTAAACGGTGGGGCTGCCTTCGCAACTTTTGAATATCAGGCTTGTTTTTCCAATGCGCCGCCTGCCTGTCAGCACGGTCATTTGTGAATGGTTGGAAAAGGCAGTTTGGCGTATCTTTTCCAATGCGGCGAGTTCTTTTTCCCGGTTATAAAACTTCATGTTGAATCCTATTATAGCCCGCTTAAACTTTACGGTGGTAAACTTTACGGCGGTTCTTTTTTATTGTTGGAACAAAAGTACGAATTATATCTGAAAGATGAAACGATTGAAAGATTTGAAAGTTGGGTTCAGCCGATTTTTTTTAGAGGTTGTTTAAATTTTGCTCATGCCTATATTATGGAATGTTTTTCTATCCTGTGCAGTGCTTTGGCATATCGGCGGGCTACCTTTGCGGTATCGACAAATAAAAAAAGGGAGGATAGATTATGATTCAAGTAAAAACAATGACGGAATGGCCGGATGAGGATTACACCTATCCGTTGCCGGATGTGTCGCACATCCCGGAACAAGAAGCAAGGAGGTTGCGGTTTAAAGGAATGCAGTTTGAAGTATTCGGCGATCGCAAGCAGATAGAGTCTGATGAAGAGTTTGAAGTGTGCATCACTTTGCACGCTCTTTGGAACTGGCACCACCATGCCGATGATGAAAACTATGAAGAAATGGTAAAGAGCGAAGTGGTGCATAATCGTTACCGGTGGTATCACGGCAGGCATTTGAAAGCGTTGTGCGAGGAACATTTGCCGCCATTGGTCGAGAAATTGGTGGAGGAAGCCCGCCATGGGCCGATGTTCGATGGCGCGTTTCTGTATCGATTGGAACTGGAGAAACTTCGTTGCATGCGGGCCTATTTCTCCTATTCCTTCATTGCAGACCGGGAAGGCAACTTCAGTTTCAAGCCTTGGATGGACATCTGCATCCGCTTGTTGGAATACATTGTGGCGGAAGGCCGTGGCATATCCGATGAACAATGTCTGCATGTGAACGTACGCAACGTGCACGACATTGTGGACGGAAGTTTGATATATTTTTACATGGAAGCGCCTTTGCCGTCGGAAGCGGAAGAACATGACGTGGACAAGGCTTTCTATGGCCGCGAGATTTACCTCCGCAAGGCGGAAAGGTTGTACTACTCGATACGCTTGAACAAGTTGCAGGATTGGTGGGAACCGTAAATGCCGGTGGCGATGAGAAACAAAGAATCTACAAACAATACAGTAAAAAAGAAAGTGATATGGAACAACAGTCTGTAATTACGCAGCATGGCAGATGCAAGAAGCAGTATCCCAACGTGATTCTCCCGCAGCGCGGGCGGGGATTCTTCGGCATCGGCATCGAGTATCCGCGCACGGCGGCCAACATCGGCACGCTGTGGCGTTCGGCACACATCATGCAGGCCGACTTCATGTTTGTCATCGGCCAATGCTACCAGTCGGTGCGCACGGACACGCTGAAAAGCTGGAAGCACGTACCCTTGTTTGAGTTCGAATGCTTTGAACACTTCCATAAAAGCATGCCTAAAGATGCGAAATTGGTGGGCATCGAACTGGATGCCCGCAGTGTGCCGATCACCACGTACCGGCATCCGCAGCGCGCGGTTTACTTGTTGGGTTCGGAACGCGATGGTCTGTCGGCCGAAGCGTTGGCGCAATGCGACGACGTGGTGCAGATTCCCGGCGAATACAGCCTCAATGTGTCGGCGGCAGGAAGCATCGTGTTGTACGACCGCTTGCTGAAAAACGGCAGTTTCGGGGCAGTTTGCGGAAGTGTGGAACAGATGGAAAGCGCGGGCAGATGATTTCCGTGTGCTGGACGAAGACCGCATAGAGGGCCTGCCCATCCACTATGGCAGCGAGGCATTGCAGGAACAGTTGCGGGCGGTCACCCCTCGCTATCACCTGTTCGGCCATGTGCATGCCGCCTACGGCACGCTGCGGCACCACCTTTGCCAACGGCGCACTGTTGCGCGAAGGCGGCAGCCTGCGCCCGCCGCTGTTGCTGCATTTGTGAGGGAGGATGCAGTCGTTCATTAGGAGTTTTCCGTCATTCCAGATTTTAGGTTTCAGATTTCAAAATAAGGAATGCGGAAATATAATGGGATGGCAAGGGGGTAGTGGTTATGGAAGATGGAACCGCAAAATGTTGCGTTTTTGCTCTTAAATCAGAATTCTGCCATCTGAAATCCCTGTAACCTTGTTCCCTTGTCAACTGGTCCAATCAGAAAGACCTTTAAATGATTGCAGAACACTTCTATGAAGTTTTGCGAAAAGTTCTAAGAACATTTCCAAAAACTTCTATGAACTTTTTCAAAATGTTCTTAGAACAATTCCGGGATGCCCTGTGGGTCGTTCGGGCGCGGTTGCCGGGCGGGCAGGAATTAATTCCAATAAAATCAGAAATTTTACTGCATAAAATCCGGTGGGCGAAAGGGTGCGTTGGCTGATTCTTCGCGTGGCGGGCGCGGGAAGTGCGGGGAAACCGGGGAAAAACCTTAGAAATTGTTTTGAATTTGTCGGGTGATGATTTGGGATGTTTTTTTGAGGCATTTTTGCTTCTTTGATGAGGAAGATAGCGGGCTATCTGACGAAGAATAGAAGTGAAAATGGCCAAAAAACCGCCCAAAGCGCACACGAAAACGGAAACATCAAGCAAAGAAAAACTTTTTTGTAGAAATTCAAAGCAGTTTCTTATCTTTGCCGCAGCATGAGGCCGCCTTCGGGCGGTCTTCGTGCAAGGAACTGTATTGGAAACTGAAAAATGAACGGGATGAAAAACTGCCTTCTTTCTTGCCTGCTTTGCCTGATGCCTTTGTGCATGGTTGCCCAGGATGATGAACTGCCTGCCTTGCGTGAAGGGCTGGAAGCTGCCGAACGTGCGGGCAACCGCGACAGCATGGCCCTCGCCTGCGCCTATCTCACGGAGTATTATGCCTATCGCGATGCGGACAGCGCCCTGTATTATGGCCGCAAAGGTTTGGAACATGCCCGCCGCGACCAAGTGGACCCTTACCTGCCTTTGCTCATCAACTACGCTACGGCTTATGCCAACAGGGGCGACATGCGCGAAGCCGTACGGCATCTGTTGCTGGCTTACGGCGAATCGGTGCGCCTGCATGCCCCGGCGGAATACAAAGTGGCCGTCCTCACCTCGTTGGGCGTGTGCTACCGCCGCCGGGAAATGCCCGATTCCGCCCTTTATTATTACAAGGAAGCTTTGGGCGTGCTGGAAAAAGACGGCAGCTATGAGGACCGCACGCACCTGTTGGCGAGCATCGCCGTGCTGTATGCCAACACCTCCCGATTGGATGAAGCGGAGGATTATGCCCGCCGGGCGGTGGAAGCCTCCGCAAAGACGGACGACATCGACATGGTGTTCTACGCCGCCACCACGGCAGGCGCCATCCTTCAACGCAACGGAAAGAGCGAAGAAGCGGCAACGATGCTCCGCCCCGCCATTGCAAAAGCCCGCGCACAGCAGAAACCCATGTTCGTGCTGAAAGGGATGGTTTACCAGATAGACTGCTTCTCGGCCCTGAACCAAATGGACTCGGTGGCCCGCTACATGGAACAGGCGGAGGAGGTGAAAAGGCAGTTGCCGGAGAATGCCGCCGAAGTGTTGGGATATGAAGAAAACCGTTACCGCCTCTTGTCCCGCATGGGGCGTTACCGCGAAAGCCTGGCCGTGCAGCAACATCTGCTGGCATTGCGCGGCGTCAACGCGCAAACGCCCGTCGACCGCCTTTACCGCGACATGGCGCGCAACTATGAAGGGCTGGAAGATTACGTGCATGCGGCGCACTATTACGGAAAAGCCTACGAGGCGGCCGACAGCCTCCACCGGGAACAAGTGAATGCCGACCTCTCTGAATGGAGCGTGAAATACGAAACGAAGGAAAAAGAACTGGAAATAGCCCGGCTCACGCAGGAACAGTTGCGGCAAGAAGCCCGCGCCTTGCGCTGGGCGGTCGTGGCCGCCGTGGCGTTGTTCGCGTTGCTGTGCGGGATGTTGTACTACTTCCTTCGGCGCAAGCGCGTCCGCAAGGAGGAAGAATTGCGCTTGGCGCAGCGGTACATCGACGGGATGGAGCGCGAACGTTCGCGCCTGGCCAAGGAACTGCACGACGGCGTGTGCAACGACCTGTTGGGCATCGGCATGCAGATGCAGTGCCTTTCGCCGGGAGAGGAGGGCAAGATGCTCCCGATGATTGAGCGGGTGCGGGAAGACGTGCGCCACATTTCCCACGAACTGATGCCGCCCAAGTTCCGCCACGTCACGCTGCCCGAAGCGGTGGGCGACTACGTTGCCCGCCTCTCCGTGCCTTCATCCATGCAGCTTTCCTTCGTGCGCGACGGGAGCGATGAGGCTTGGCAGCGGCTGCCCGAACAGGTGGCCTACGAAGTGTATCGCATCGTGCAGGAATTGTTGTCCAACATCGTGCGGCACTCCGGGGCCGCACAAGTGGAGGTCCGCCTTTCCCTTAAAGGAAGCTGGCTGGAATTGACGCTGGCCGACGACGGCACGTGGAAAAACGATGCATCTTGCCCTGCGGGAGGAATCGGCCTGGACACCGTGGAGGAGCGCGTGAAAGCATTGGGCGGCACCTTGTCCGTTGAGAATGAGGGCGGCAGGCAGGTGCGCACCCTCGTTGTCGCGTGCCGTTGACGGCCGGGGCAACTGCGGCATGCATTTGAAAAATCACTATTTTTAGTGATGCCGCATATTTTAAAAACCTTTTTCTTTGCACCATGATTCAGAATACAAGGATAGCTTGATGGAAGAAGAAGCGAAAGGGATACATGTTTTGCTGGTGGACGACCATGACTTGGTTTTGCAGGGGCTGAAGCGCATCATCGAGTGTTCGTTGCCCGAAGTGAAGGGCATCTGCACGGCTTCTTCCGGGCGCGAAGCGGTCTCCTTGATTCGTTCCCGGCGTTTCGACCTTTGCTTGCTTGACTTGGAACTTCCCGACATGTCCGGCTTGGATGTCATTGCCGCCATCCGCGACAAAGACGCCGCCACCCGCATCATTGTCAATACCATGCACGAAGAAATATGGTTCATCAAGAACTTGGTTCAGTGTGATGTGGACGGCATTTTGTTTAAGTCGGTGGACTCGTCGCGCATCTCCGAAGCCATCCGCAGGGTGCTGAAAGGCGGCACTTATTATTGCCCGTATGCAGAGCGCGTGCGCATGCAGATGAAACATGCCGACGACCGCAAGGGCGAGGAACTGACTTTGCGGGAATTGGACGTGCTGAAACGCATCTCCGAAGGCAAAAGTACGCAGGAAATCGCCCATGAACTCTGCCTTTCCACCAATACGGTGGACACGCACCGCCGCCACCTCTTGGAGAAGTTGGGGGCGCGCAACGTGGCCGATCTCATCATGACCGCCATCTCGCGCGGCATCATCCCCATCCGCAAACGTTGAACATGAACCTTAATACCATATCATATGCCAACAGAGAAACAAGGAAAAAGAACGAAGGTCGCTTTGGGCGGCATGATTGCAGTGATTGTGTGCGCAGTGGCTTGCGCTTTCGGGTTGTTCTACCTCACGGACTTGCCGCCCGTGGCATTGCTGAAGACCACCAAATATGTGCTGACGGGCGAAATGGGCATGGGCTTCTATGACGCTCCCGGAGGCCGTGAACAGAACGTGATGTATCTGGAAGAAGGTGCTGATGCTTCCCAATTGCCGGAACCGAAAGAAGGGGAGCGTTGGCTGCATGATGCGGAAATGGAAGTGGAAGCGCCCGAAGGCGGCTGGGCGAAAGTTGACATCGGCGACGGGGGTGCGCCGCTTTATGTGGAGGCGCAATATGTGGCATCCGAGGAAGTTCCCCTGTTTGAAGGAAGAACAGGCGAAGGGACATTCTTGTCCCTCGGCGCGAAAAACCTTCCTCCTTCCGGGTGGATGTGGCTGATGGGGCTGTTGGTGTATTTCTTTTTGCTCTATCCGTGGTACATGCTGTTCGGCAACATGAAGCTCAATGATGAGGAGTTCAAGGCGAAAGTGGGGCAACGCTCCGCCCTTTTGGTCTATGCCGGCTTGGGCTATTTCGCGTTGTTCATGCTGCTCACCAAGGTGTGCGGCTACAACCTGAGCATGCATTGGTTCGTGTCCGACAGCTACATGGACAGCCTGCTCCTCGTGATTCTCAACGTCATTCTGGGTCTGGCGGGCAGTTTGGGCGTGTTCATCATCCTGTACCGTTTTTTGTTGGACCGGGTAAACATGCTGAGTTCGCCCGTAGATGCCTTTCGCAGTTTGGGATGGAAAGGCGTGGCGCTCCTCACATTCGGCATCTATTTCATCCTGATATTCACAGGTGTGTTCGTGGCCGTCGTGGTGGTGTGCGTGGGCATTTGGGCGTTTCTCACGCTTCTTCCGAAAGCATTGGCCGGCGTGGCGGGAGCGATGGATGGCAAGAAAGCCGATATTCCTCCCCACAAGTGCTGTGCGTCGTGCACCCGTTTCGATGGCCACGCCCATTGCTATGAGGGCGGGGAAGTGCATGACCCGTTGTATCAATGCTGTGGCAACTATCGGCCGCATGGTCTTTGCGGCAGTTAATTCGCATCATAGGCAGGATATGGGAGAAAGCACTTCGCGTTTGCAGGCTTTTTCCTTGAATATTTCCGCCTGTTGTGCTATGATGTGGCACAACTGTCCGTTATCTTTGCCGCATGGAAAAAGGAAAAGCAAGCAAGTATGACGAAAGATTTATTTGACAAGTACATTTGGCTGGTGGACACCATTTGCCGTGCGGGGAAAATCACCTTTGAGGAAATCAACGAACGCTGGCTGCGTTCCCGCCTGAGCGAAGGGAAAGACCTCCCGCTGCGCACGTTCCACAACTGGCGCATCGCCATCGAGCAAGTGTTCGACATCATCATTGAGTGCGACCGCAGGAACGGTTATGGTTACTACATCGAGAATGCGGACGACATGGAGAAAGGGGGCATCCGCAACTGGTTGCTCAACACGTTTGCCGTGAACAACCTGATCAATGAGAGCCACCACCTGAAGCGGCGCATCCTGTTTGAGGAGATTCCTTCGGGCAGGCAGTATCTTACGCCGGTGATTGAAGCCATGCGCGACGGCTTGGAAGTGGAACTTTTGCACCAAAGCTACTGGCGCGATGCGGCCAGCACCTACACCCTTCAGCCGTATTGCGTGAAAGTGTTCCGGCAACGCTGGTATGTTGTCGGCTTCTGCAAGGAGCGGGCGGCCCTCCGCACCTTTTCGTTGGACCGCATCCAGCAGTTGCGGACGTTGGACACACGGTTTGTTTATCCGAAGGATTTCGACCCGGCGGCCTATTTTTCAGACAGTTTCGGGATTATTGTGGAGGACGTGGACGTGCAGGACATTCGCGTCAAGGTGCATGGCATGCAACGGCAGTACGTGCGTGCCTTGCCGTTGCACCGTTCCCAAAAGGAAGTGGAGGCATCGGACGGGTATTCCGTGTTTGAATACCGCATGAAACCGTCGTTTGACTTCAAGCAGGAACTCCTTTCATGGGGAGCCGATGTGGAGGTTTTGTCGCCTGCTTGGCTGCGCGACGAGATGAGGCAGGCCGCAAATGCATTGGCTGCCCGCTATGCGGATTGAAGAAACGCTGGGAAGTGCGGATAATTTCGTAGCTTTGCGCGGCATAAAGGAAAGGATAGGATATGAAAGGTTCTTTTGAAGGCAGCGCGGCTTTCACGAAATTGCTCTTTCTGGCGTTGGTGGTAGTCGTGTGCATGCTGGCGGCTTTCGGCGTGTCGTCGGTTTATTTGCTGTGCGTGGGGGATGCATCCAGCCCGGCTCATCTGCGGACGGCCTTGTTCTTGCAGAACAGCCTTCTGTTTGTAGGTTCGGCGCTTGCGGCGCAATATTTCTTGTGGGAAGCGCCGTTGGCGGATGCTTTGCGGCTGCATTGCCCGCCGCCGGGCGGTGTCCTGCTGGGCATTTTGGCCATGTTTTCGTTGAGTCCTTTCGTCGATTTGCTGGCGGTTTGGAATGAGGGCTTGCATTTGCCGGAGGCTTTGCGTGCCTTGGAGCAATGGATGGTGGAAAGCGAGCGGCAGGCGGCCGAGGTGACTGCCCGCCTGCTGGACGTGTCTTCGTGGGGAGAGTTCTGGGGCAATGTGTTGGTTATGGCCGTTTTGGCCGGCGTGGGCGAGGAATTGCTCTTTCGGGGCGTGTTGCAGCGCGTGATTGTCCAAGGCACGCGCTCCGTGCATGCGGGCGTTTGGTTGACGGCAGTCCTGTTCAGCGCCGTGCATCTCCAGTTCTTTGGCTTCGTGCCTCGGATGGTGCTGGGCGCATTGTTGGGCTATTTGTTCGTGTGGAGCCGCAATTTGTGGGTGCCTGTGGCGGCCCATGTGTTCAATAATCTGTGCGTCATCCTTTTTACCCCCGTTGCCTTCAATGAGGGGGTGAAGGCCGTGGAAGCCGTCCGCTCGGCGGAAAGCAATGCAGGCTATGCCGTGGCGGGCGTTTTGTTGGCCGCTGCCTGCCTGTATGTGTTGCGGAAACGTTACTTCTCTCCGGCAGACAGTTGAAAGTCTTTCCGCCGCAGCACGAAGTTCGTGCCTAAATACTTGGCTCGCACCACCGGGTTTTCCGACAACTCTTCCGGCGTGCCTTGGAACAATATCTTTCCCTCGAACAGGAGGTAGGCCCGGTCCGTGAGGCGGAGCGTCTCCAACGCATTGTGGTCGGTGATGAGGATGCCGATGTTTTTGTCTTTCAGCTTCCACACGATGTGCTGGATGTCTTCCACGGCGATGGGGTCCACGCCGGCAAAAGGCTCGTCGAGCATGATGAACTTCGGGTCGATGGCTAAGCAGCGCGCGATTTCCGTGCGCCGCCGTTCGCCCCCGGACAACTGGTCGCCCAAGTTCTTCCTGACCTTTTGCAGGCGGAATTCGTCCAAGAGGCTTTCCAATTTTTCTTTTTGGTATTCTTTGGGTTTGTTGGTCATTTCCAATACGGACGATATGTTGTCCTCCACGCTCATCTTGCGGAACACGGACGCTTCTTGCGCTAAATAGCCGATGCCTGCCTGCGCCCGCTTGTAGACAGGGTATTTGGTGATGTCCAGGTCGTCCAGGAAAATGCGGCCTTCATTGGGAGTAATCAGCCCCACGGTCATGTAGAAAGAGGTGGTCTTTCCCGCGCCGTTGGGTCCCAACAACCCGACGATTTCCCCTTGTTTCACGTGGATGGATACGTGGCTCACCACGGTGCGTTTCCCGTATTTCTTTACCAAGTCCTCCGTGCGCAGCACCATTTTTCGGTCTGCTCCCTGTGGAGCGGCAGTTGCCTTATCGTTCGTTTCTTCTGACATGCTGTAAATGCTTTAGGCGGCAAAGATAGTGAAAGGCGAGTGCAAAGACAAATGGAAAACAAAGTTTTCAGATTTGGATTTGCCGAGCCGCATCCAGTCTTCGCGAAGCAAAGTAGTGAAAGGCGAGTGCAAAGGCAAGTGGAAAACAAAGTTTTTATTCTGAAACCAGAATCTTGAAATCAGAAATCCCCGAAAACCTTCCAAGGTTTCGTGCAAAACGTTCCAAGGTTTGAGGCAAAACCTTGAAAGGATTTTCAAAAACCTTTGGGAGGATTTGGAGGGAAGTGCGGCAGGGTTCTGAATGCGCAGGGGGAGGGGGAAGCGGATTTTTGCTCTCTTTTTGCCCTTCATGCAATGAATAAAAATCGTTAAAGTTTCGTGGATTCAAAAAACTATCGTACTTTTGCCCATATAAAAACGAGGAAAAACAGCATGCATGCGGGTTTCTGCGCGGAATGGCGTTACGGCTGTTGGGCGGGAACTTTTGTGCATATATAATAAGTATAGGTTTACATTGGAAGATTCGAAAACAACAAACAAGGGCGCGAAAAGGAAGTGCAGCTTCTGCGGCCGTCCGGAAAACGAAGTCGGTTTCCTGATCACCGGGCTCAATGGTTGCATTTGCGACAGCTGCGCATTGCAGGCATACGAAATAGCCCAGGAAATAATCAACAAAAACAAGGCAAAGTCCGGGAAAACATTGAACTTGCAGGAACTGCCGAAACCGGTTGAAATCAAGCAATTCTTGGACTTGTATGTCATCGGGCAGGACGACGCGAAACGCTATCTTGCCGTGTCTGTATACAACCATTACAAGCGTTTGCTGCAAAAGAACGGAGACGACGACGTGGAGATAGAGAAGTCCAACATCATCATGGTGGGGAACACCGGCACAGGAAAGACGCTGCTGGCCCGCACCATCGCGAAAATGCTCCATGTGCCTTTCACGATTGTGGATGCCACCGTGCTGACCGAAGCCGGCTATGTGGGGGAAGACATCGAAAGCATCCTCACCCGCTTGTTGCAGGTAGCGGACTACAATGTGGCTGAAGCTGAAAAAGGCATCGTTTTCATTGATGAAATCGACAAGATAGCCCGCAAGGGCGACAACCCGTCCATCACGAGAGACGTGAGCGGCGAGGGCGTGCAGCAGGGGCTTTTGAAGCTGTTGGAAGGCTCCGTGGTGAACGTGCCCCCACAAGGCGGGCGCAAGCACCCGGAACAAAAGATGATTCCGGTGGACACAAAGAACATCTTGTTCATTTGCGGCGGGGCTTTCGACGGCATCGAGAAGAAGATTGCCCAAAGGCTCAACACGCATGTCGTGGGCTATAACGCACAGCAGAAGACGGCGCAGATAGACAAAAACAATTTGATGCAATACATTGCGCCGCAGGACTTGAAGTCGTTCGGGCTGATTCCGGAAATCATCGGCCGCCTGCCCGTGCTGACTTACCTGAACCCTTTGGACCGGAACGCGCTGCGTGCCATCCTGACTGAACCCAAGAACTCTATCATCAAGCAATACGTGAAGCTCTTGGAGATGGATCATGTGAAACTGACGTTCCAGCCGGAAGTGTATGAGTACATCGTGGACAAGGCAATCGAATATAAATTAGGCGCGAGAGGCTTGCGCTCCATTGTGGAAACCATCATGATGGAAGTGATGTTTGAAATCCCGTCGAAGCAGGTAAAGGAATACGAAGTGACGCTGGATTATGCAAAGGAGCAGTTGGGCAAGACCAACCTGTCGCATTTGCAGAACGGTTGACCGCAAGAATATTTCCTTTTTCCGGGAAAAAAAGTTGCGCAGATGCAGGGATGAATCCAAAATTCTTCCTAACTTTACTTGTGGAATATAGAAGATTAGTAAATTGTTATATATAAATGGCAGAAAAGATAAATTTAGCAGAGGAACTGAAAAAGCATTTTGGGTTTGATAAATTTAAAGGGAATCAAGAAGCTATCATTCAAAATGTGCTGGATGGCAACGACACGTTTGTGCTGATGCCTACCGGTGGAGGAAAATCTCTTTGTTATCAATTGCCTTCCTTGTTGATGGAAGGGACGGCTATTGTCATCTCGCCTCTTATCGCTTTGATGAAGAACCAAGTGGATGCGATGCGCAATTTCAGCGAAGAAGACGGGGTGGCGCATTTCATCAACTCGTCGTTGAACAAAAGCGCGATCGACCAAGTGAAGTCGGACATCCTGTCGGGCAAGACGAAATTGCTTTATGTTGCGCCCGAATCCTTGACGAAAGATGAGAATGTGGAATTCTTGAGGACAGTCAAGATATCTTTTTATGCAGTGGACGAGGCGCATTGCATTTCCGAATGGGGACATGATTTCCGCCCGGAATACCGAAGGATACGCCCCATCATCAACGAAATAGGGAAAGCGCCGCTGATAGCCCTTACGGCGACAGCCACGCCGAAGGTGCAGCACGACATACAGAAGAACCTTGGGATGATCGACGCGAAGGTGTTCAAATCCTCCTTCAACCGCCCCAACTTGTATTATGAGGTGCGCCCCAAAACCAACAATGTGGACAAGGACATCATCAAGTTCATAAAAGCCAATTCCGGGAAGTCGGGCATCATTTATTGCCTGAGCCGGAAAAAAGTGGAGGAACTGGCCGAAATATTGCAGGCGAACGGCATCAATGCGCGTCCTTACCATGCCGGCATGGATTCGGCGACCCGCACGCAGAACCAAGATGATTTCTTGATGGAAAAAGTGGACGTGATTGTGGCAACCATTGCTTTCGGGATGGGAATCGACAAGCCGGACGTGCGTTTTGTCATTCATTACGACATCCCCAAGAGCTTGGAAGGTTATTACCAAGAAACGGGACGTGCCGGGCGCGACGGCGGCGAGGGCTTGTGCATCACGTTCTATACGAACAAAGACTTGCAGAAATTGGAGAAATTCATGCAGGGAAAACCAGTGGCCGAGCAGGAGATAGGCAAACAATTGCTTCAGGAAACAGCCGCATATGCGGAATCTTCCATCTGCCGCAGGAAGACACTGCTGCACTATTTCGGGGAAGAATATACGGAAGACAATTGCGGGAACTGCGACAACTGCCTGAATCCCAAGAAACAGATTGAAGCACAAGATTCGTTGTGCGCTGTGATAGAGGCTATTCTGGCCTTGAAAGAAAATTTCAAGGCAGACTATGTGATTGATGTCCTTTTGGGAAAGGAAACCACGGAAGTCTTGGCGCACAAGCATGAAGAACTGGAAGTGTTCGGCTCAGGCATGGACCAAGAGGACAAATATTGGAATGCCGTGATACGGCAGGCTTTGATTGCTGGCTATTTGGCCAAAGAAGTGGAAAATTACGGCATCTTGAAAGTGACGGAAGAAGGCCGCACCTTCTTGAAGCATCCTAAATCGTTCAAGATAACGGAAGACAATGATTTTGATGAGGAAAGCGAAGAAACGCCCATGCGCGGAGGCGCTTCTTGTGCGGTGGACCCGGTGCTTTACTCCATGCTGAAGGATTTGCGGAAGAAGCTGTCGAAGAAATTGGGCGTGCCTCCATACGTGATATTCCAAGACCCGTCGTTGGAGGCAATGGCAACGATTTATCCGGTGACGTTGGAAGAATTGCAGAACATACCCGGAGTCGGGGCAGGAAAAGCGAAACGTTACGGGGAAGAATTCTGTGTCTTGATAAAGAAGCATTGCGACGAGAACGAAATAGAACGCCCGGAAGACCTTCGGGTGCGCACGGTGGCCAACAAGTCGAAACTGAAAGTTTCCATCATCCAGAGCATCGACCGCAAGGTGGCATTGGACGACATTGCCGTGGCTAAAGGCATCGACTTCCCGGAACTGCTGGATGAGATTGAGGCAATTGTTTATTCCGGGACGAAGCTGAACATCGATTATTTCCTGAATGAAATCATGGATGAAGACCACATGCAGGACATTTATGATTACTTCAGGGAATCGTCGACCGATAAGCTTGAAGATGCGATAGAAGAATTGGGGGACGATTACACGGAGGATGAGATTCGACTGGTGCGGATCAAGTTCATATCGGAGATGGCGAACTGATTAGACATAGCCGGAATATTGGCAGGAATGGCGGCAAAAAGCATACTGCATCTTGCCGCCATTCCTGTTTTTTTATGCTAATACTTGAAAAATAGCATTTAATGGCAGGATAGGATGGATTTTAATCTTATTTTTGCACCAGAAACGTCTTAATTAATCTAATGTCTAACCGTAAACGTCCTTTTTGAGGCGTTTATGCAAGAAATGTATTATGAAAAAGAACCTTTTTGCTATTTGCATTGTTGCATTGGCATTGGCCGGATGCGCATCTTCGCGCCAGAAATCGAGTGAGCCTTTGGCTTCCGGCCCGGCTGTGATTGACAGCATGGCCCCGAACCCTTTTGTCCGCCACATCTTTACCGCCGACCCTTCGGCCCGCGTGTGGGATGACGGGCGTTTGTATGTTTATGCTTCCCATGACATGGATCCGCCTCGCGGTTGCGACCTGATGGACCGTTACCATGTGTTCTCCACGGACGACATGGTTCACTGGAAAGACCATGGGGAGATATTGAACGCTTCCCAAGTGCCTTGGGGACGTGAGGAAGGCGGCTTCATGTGGGCGCCAGACTGTGCATACAAGGACGGCACTTATTATTTCTATTTCCCGCATCCAAGTGAAACGGATTGGCACCATAGTTGGAAGATTGGCGTTGCCACAAGCAAAGAACCGGCGGCCAACTTCACCGTGCAGGGCTACATCGAAGGGATGGACCCGTTGATAGACCCCCATGTCTTTGTGGACGACGACGGCCAAGCGTATATTTACAATGGCGGTGGCGGCATCTGCAAGGGCGGCAAGCTGAAGGACAACATGATGGAACTGGACGGCGAGATGAAGGTGATGGAAGGCTTGGTGGATTTCCATGAGGCCACGTGGGTGCATAAATACAACGGCAAGTATTATTTGTCGTATTCCGATAACCATGAGAACGGGTGGAATGACGGGATAGAAGGGGACAACTGCATGCGGTATGCCGTCAGCGATTCCCCATTAGGCCCATGGGAGCATAAAGGGATTTATATGAAACCGACCGACAGTGCAACGAATCATGGCTCGATTGTGGAATACAAAGGGCAGTGGTTTGCCTTTTATCATAACAGTGCGGTGTCGCATCATGACTGGCTGCGTTCGATATGCGTCGATCGTTTGTATTATAATGAGGACGGCACCATCAAAATGGTTGAACAACGAAAATAGTAATGTATGAACAAGAGCATTTTTATAGTATGTGTATTGATGCTGGCCGGATGTGCATCTTCGCGCCAGAAATCAAGCGAGCCTTTGGCTTCCGGCCCGGCTGTGATTGACAGCATGGCTCCGAACCCTTTTGTCCGCCACATCTTTACCGCCGACCCTTCGGCCCGCGTGTGGGATGACGGGCGTTTGTATGTTTACGCTTCCCATGACATGGATCCGCCTCGCGGTTGCGACCTGATGGACCGTTACCATGTTTTCTCCACGGACGACATGGTTCACTGGAAAGACCATGGGGAGATATTGAACGCTTCCCAAGTGCCTTGGGGACGTGAGGAAGGCGGCTTCATGTGGGCGCCGGACTGTGCATACAAGGACGGCACATATTATTTTTATTTCCCTCATCCAAGCGGGACGTACACCAACGACAGTTGGAAGATTGGCGTTGCCACAAGCAAAGAACCGGCGGCCAACTTCACCGTGCAGGGCTACATCGAAGGGATGGACCCGTTGATAGATCCCCATGTCTTTGTGGACGACGACGGCCAGGCGTATATTTACAATGGCGGTGGCGGCATCTGCAAGGGCGGCAAGCTGAAGGACAACATGATGGAACTGGACGGCGAGATGAAGGTGATGGAAGGCTTGGAAGATTTCCATGAAGCGGCATGGGTACATAAATACAATGGCAAGTACTATTTGTCGTATGCAGACAACCATGACCCGTCGAGAAATGACGGCATGGATGGGTACAACTGCATGCGGTATGCCGTCAGCGATTCCCCGTTAGGACCTTGGGAATACAAGGGAATTTATATGGAAGGGTCTGACTGCTTCACGAACCAAGGCTCCATCGTGGAATACAAAGGGCAGTGGTTTGCTTTTTACCATACGATGGAATTGTCCCATGACCCCGCCTTGCGTTCAATCTGTGTGGACCGGTTGTATTACAACGAAGACGGCACGATTCAGATGGTCAAGCAGCGTCCGTATCGCCGATAAGTGCATAAAATCATAAAAAAACATAGGGATATGTTATAATTTCATGGAAATGGCATATATTTGCATGCAATAAATTTTAAACATATCTCTATGTCATTTATTGCTGATAAAATTGTAATGGACGGATTGACTTACGATGATGTCCTCTTGATTCCCGCTTATTCAGAAGTATTGCCCAAGACGGTTGACCTCTCAACCAAATTTTCGCGTAACATTGATTTGAAGATTCCTTTCGTGACAGCCGCGATGGACACAGTCACGGAAGCGAAGATGGCCATTGCCATTGCGCGGGAAGGAGGAATCGGTGTCATCCACAAGAACATGCCGATTGAGGAACAGGCTCGCCAGGTGGCTATTGTGAAGCGTGCAGAGAACGGGATGATTTATGACCCGGTGACCATCAAGAGAGGCTCGTCGGTGCAGGATGCCTTGAACTTGATGGCGGAATACAAGATTGGCGGCATTCCCGTGGTGGACGATGGCGGGCGTCTGGTCGGCATTGTCACGAATAGGGATCTCCGTTTTGAGAAAGATCGCATGAAACGGATTGACGAGGTGATGACGAAAGACAATATCATTACCACCAACCAGACTACGGACTTGGAGGCAGCGGCCCAAATCCTCCAGAAGCATAAGATAGAGAAACTCCCGGTGGTGGACAAGGACAACCGGCTTGTCGGGTTGATTACTTACAAGGACATCACTAAAGCAAAAGACAAGCCGATGGCTTGCAAGGACAGCAAAGGCCGCTTGCGCGTGGCTGCTGGTGTAGGGGTGACAACCGACACGTTGGAACGCATGAAAGCTTTGGTGGAAGCGGGCGCGGATGCCATTGTGATTGACACAGCGCACGGACATTCCAAATACGTGATTGAGAAATTGAAGGAAGCCAAGAAATATTTCCCGGACATTGACATCGTGGTGGGTAACATTGCAACCGGCGAGGCTGCCAAGGTTTTGGCAGATGCAGGCGCGGATGCGGTGAAAGTAGGCATAGGCCCCGGTTCCATTTGCACGACCCGTGTGGTGGCCGGCGTAGGGGTGCCGCAGTTGAGCGCAGTGTATGATGTGGCAAAGGCTTTGAAAGGCACAGGCATTCCCTTGATTGCCGACGGCGGCTTGCGCTATTCAGGCGATGTGGTGAAAGCTTTGGCGGCAGGCGGCAACAGCGTGATGGTCGGTTCGTTGGTGGCAGGCACGGAGGAATCTCCGGGTGATACCATCATCTTTAACGGGCGCAAGTTCAAGTCGTACCGTGGAATGGGTTCGCTGGAAGCAATGGAGAATGGCTCCAAGGACCGTTATTTCCAAAGCAGCACCACGGATGTCAAGAAGCTGGTGCCGGAAGGCATTGCCGCCCGCGTTCCCTACAAAGGCACTTTGTATGAAGTGATTTACCAGTTGGTGGGCGGCTTACGTGCCGGGATGGGCTATTGCGGCGCGGCAGACATCGAGCGTCTGCATGATGCCAAGTTCACGCGCATCACGAATGCAGGCGTGCTGGAGAGCCATCCCCACGACGTGACCATCACGAGCGAGGCTCCCAACTACAGCCGCCCGGAATGAGGAATGAAAGCATAGGGACCGTCCCGGTATAGACCGGGATGGTTTTCTTGTCTTTGGAACTTCGACAACTTCAATGGCAATCAAGAGTAAAGCGAGAAAGCTCACGCCTCTTGGCGTGGGCTTTATTTATTTATCTGATTGCCAGGTAGTCGAATACCTCAAAGACAGAAAAAAGAGATTGTCCGTGCCTTTCTTATGTATGTATGGGAGGAAAAGACAAGGTTTCGGGACGATCTCATTTTTTGAAATTGAATGTTTAATGGCAGGAACTGGCAACTTCCGATTGTTGTTAGTGTCCTTAACACAACAAGGAACAAAATGAAAATCCGATAAGAAAGTGTGGGGATTTCCTGTTTCCGGGGCAAAATGGAGGAAGCGCGAAAGAAAATGCGGTGATTCAATGCCTTGATAAGCAATTTTTATTTATTTTCGCCGTTGAATAAAAACTTGATGTCATATTAATTTCATATTGAAGTACGATTCATGAAGAAGATTTTTTTGTTTTTCACAGTTTTGGCATGGGGAGCCTTTGCAGGGGCGCAGGAGGAAGACCCTGTATTGATGCGCATTGACGGCAAGGATATCACCCGCTCTGAGTTTGAGTACATTTATAATAAGAATAACGCGAACAGCGGGGTGGACAAGAAAAGCTTGGACGAATACGTCGGCCTTTTTGTGAACTTCAAACTAAAGGTAGCAGAGGCGGAAGAAGCGGGCCTTGACACGACAATGGCTTTTCGGAAAGAGTTCAATGGTTACCGCCGCCAGTTGGCGCAGGCTTATTTGACAGATGCTTCTGTGGACGAGGCAAATGCCCTTTCTGCTTATAACCGATTGAAAGAGAATGTTGAAGCCTACCATCTTTTGATACGTGTGCAGCCCAATGCGTCGGAAAGTGAAATAGCCGATGCATACGACCGCGCAGAACTGGCCCGCCAGCGAGCTTTGGCAGGAGAAGATTTCGAAACATTGGCCCGTGAAGTGTCGGAAGATCCTTCCGTGTCCAACAATGGTGGCTATTTGGGCTATTTCACAGCCATGCAGATGATACGACCCTTTGAGGATGCGGCTTATGCTTTGCAGCCCGGCGAGGTGAGTGAACCTGTCCGCACAGATTTCGGCTTTCATGTGATAAAGGTCACTGGTCGCCGTCCTGACATCGGGAGGGTGCTGGCTGCCCATATCTTCAAACGTGTCCCGCAGGATGCCACCCCTGAACAAGAGCAGCAGGCCAAAGCGAAGATAGACTCTATATATAATGTGTTGAAGGCTGGCGGCGATTTTGCCGAGATGGCCAAAGCAGAGTCCGATGACAAAGCTACGGGCCTTCGTGGCGGGGCATTGCCGTGGTTTGGCGTGCATCAGACGATGAAAGAATTCGAAGATGTGGCTTTTTCTTTGGGTAAGGATGAAATATCCAAGCCATTCCGAACGGCAGCAGGCTACCATATCGTCAAAGTGTCAGACCGTGCGCAACTGGAGCCTTTTGAAGAAAAGAAAGAGGAAATCATGCGTCGTTTGACTCGGATGGGTGAGGGCAATAAGGGAGTGGAAGCCCTTGTAGCACGCTTGAAGCAGGAATACGGCTTCCGCTTGGACACGGCAGGGATGGCATCGGCGAAAACCACACTGGAATGCTTGGGCGAAATAGCAGGCGACTCAACCGTGTCCGTGAAGCCCCAGGCCGTAGGTAGTCTGTTCGTCTTGGCTGGCAAGGAATATCCTGCTCAAGGCTTTGTGGATTGGGCAGAAAACAAAAGCGGGCAAATCGACCGCTTATTAGAGCAGTATGTTAGCAACCAAGTGCTGATGTATGAGGACAGTCGGTTGGAAAAGAAATATCCTGATTTCGGACATCTGATGCAAGAGTACCGTGACGGGATCCTGCTGTTTGAAATCAGCAACCAGAAAGTGTGGGACAAGGCATCGAAAGATGAAAACGGCTTGGCGCGGTATTATGAAGATAACAAACGGGACTACGCTTGGAACACGCCGAAGTTCAAAGGCATTGTCCTGCATTGTGTGGATTCAAAAACATTGAAAAATGTGAAGAAAGCATTAAAGAAACAGAAGTGGCCCGAGGAAGAGTGGAGTGGCAAGCTTCGTGAAACATTCAACAATGATTCGGTATCAGTCGTCCAAGCGTCAAAGCTCCGATTGTTTGTAAAGGGCGACGATCCGTACGTGGACAAACTGGTATTCAAAGAAGGCTCTTTTGAACCTATGGAAGGATTTCCCGTGACAGGCGTTTATGGCAAGTTGCTGAAAAAAGGGCCTGAAAGCTACAAAGACGTGCGTGGTCCTGTGACGGCAGATTACCAGAACTACTTGGAGGAAGAATGGGTGAAAACGCTAAGGAGTAAATATAAGGTTGAAATAGATGAAGAAGTTTTAAAAACCGTCAATAACCACTGACCTGAAGTGCGAATGCGCTATCTTCGTCGGCAATTACAAAAGCGGTACAAATGAAATTGAAAGGGATTTGGCTTTTATTGTTATGCGTGAACGTGGCTTGTAGTCCGACGTATGACCATAAAGGTAAAACCCCTTTGGTGAAAGTGGGCGAGGAGTTCCTTTATAAAGAAGACTTGATCGCTGCGTCTCCTGCCGGTCTTTCAGGGCCTGATAGCGCGGTTTTTGCCCGCCATTTTATTGAAGAATGGGTGAAGAATGCTTTGGTTTATGAAAAAGCCCGCAAAAACATCCCTAACAATGATGTTGTGGATGAGTTGGTAGAGAACTATCGGAAATCTTTGCTCGTGCATGCTTACCAGCAAAATTTGGTTGAACAGAAACTGGCGGAAAACATACCCGACGAAGAAGTCAAAGCGTATTATGAAGCAAACAGGGACTTGTTTGTAGCAGGCCAGCCTTTGATGAAAGGCATTTTCATCAAAGTGCCGCTCAATGCAGCTGAAGTTGGCAAAGTGCGCCGATGCTATACGAAGAACTCATCAGAAGATGTTGAGTTCTTGGAGAAATATAGTTTCCAGCATGCTGTTGACTATAATTATTTTTACGACAGGTGGCTCCCTTTGCACGATGTGGTGGCAAAACTTCCTTTGTCCGTGTCGGATGCGGAAGCGCGTTTGAAGCAAGAGGGGCATATTGAATTGAAAGATTCGGCGAATTATTATTTCTTGAATGTCGATAGCTTTTTGCCCGCAGGCGAAGTAGAACCTTATGAATACGCATACAAGACTGCGAAGGAGATGCTGGTGAACTTGAAAAGAATATCGTTTATCGGAGAAGTGAAAAGCAGTTTGTACAACGAGGCATTGAAGGAAAAGAGGATAATTTATTATTAAGAGAGTGGAATATGGATAAATCAAGGTTATTAGTTTGTGCTATCTTGTTCGTGGCTGGTGTCAGCTTTAATGCATATGCGCAAGACAATGTCATTGATGAAGTCGTTTGGGTGGTCGGTGATGAAGCCATACTGAAGTCGGATGTGGAAGAAGAACGCTTGCGTGCCCAGTATGAAGGATATAAGTTCGATGGAGATCCTTATTGCATCATTCCGGAACAATTGGCCATTCAAAAGCTTTTTCTGCACCAAGCCGCGATAGATAGTATCGAGGTTACCGATTCAGAAGTTATCCAACAGGTGGAAAGTACGATTAATAGTTATATCCGTTCCGTTGGGACAAGAGAGAAGCTGGAAGAATATTTCAATAAGTCGATGACTCAAATACGGGAAGCCATGCGGGAAAATGTGCGCGAAGGACTGACCGTGCAACGGATGAAAGAGGAACTGACAAGCAACATCAAGACAACACCGGCTGAGGTGCGTTATTATTTTAGCCAACTGCCAGAGGATAGTATCCCGTTCATTCCTACCCAAGTGGAGGTGCAGATTATTGTGCAGGAGCCTAAAATACCGATTGAAGAAATTGAACGTGTAAAAGCCCAATTACGTGAATATACGGATCGTATTAATTCTGGTGACACCCAGTTCTCTACATTGGCTTTGCTTTATTCGGAAGATCCAGGAAGTGCCCGCAGGGGAGGTGAGTTGGGTTTTATGGGGAAAGGGCAACTTTTGCCGGAATTTGCCAATGTGGCATTCAACCTGACAGATCCGAAGAAAGTGTCCAAAATTGTGGAGACGGAGTATGGCTTTCATATCATACAATTGATAGAAAAAAGAGGCGATAGGGTGAACTGCCGCCATATATTGTTGAAGCCTAAAGTTTCGGAAAAGGAACAGGAAGCTGCTATTGCACGGCTTGATTCTATTGCGGATGACATACGCAACAATAAGTTCACTTTTGAAAGCGCAGCTACTTATTTGTCGCAAGATAAAGATACTAAAAATAATCATGGATTGATGCAAAATCCTTACGACGGGACTTCTAAGTTTGAGATGCAGCAACTGCCGCAAGATGTTGCCAAAGTGGTGGACAAAATGAATGTCGGTGAAATATCAGAACCTTTCATATATACTAATGAGTCGAATGGGAAGGAAGTTTGTGCCATTGTGAAGCTGAAATCCAAGGTCGAGGGGCATAAGGCAAATATTCGCGATGATTACCAGCGCTTGAGGGAGATGATGGTAGCGAAATTGAAGGAGGAGAAATTGGAACAGTGGATTGTGGAAAAGCAGAAGACTACCTATGTGCGCATCAACGACAATTGGAAAAATTGCGACTTCAAATATCCGGGTTGGGTTAAATGATGCGGCATGCAATGAAACGGAATCGGAGGAACAATTTTTTTATTGGTTGGGTTGGCATTTTCTGTCTTTTTTGCCTTTGCCTGCCTGCACAGAACCAATCCGGTGATTCCGGGGAAAAGACTATGGTCTATTTGCTGCATTCTGATTTATTGCGGTTTGACAAGAAACTGAATCCCGATGCACAAATCGTGGAAGGGAATGTAGTGTTCAGGCACGATAGTGTCTATATGTATTGCGACAGTGCTTATTTTTATAGCAAGACCAACTCTTTGGAAGCTTTTGGGCAGGTGAAGATGAATCAAGGAGACACGCTATTCCTTTATGGTGATTATCTTTTCTACGATGGCAATAGCCAGATTGCGATGGTGCGTGAGAATGTTCGTATGGAGAACCGTAACACCACGTTGCTGACAGATAGTTTGAATTATGACCGTATTTTGAATTTAGGTTATTATTTCGAAGGTGGCACGTTAACGGACGAAGATAACGTGTTGACCTCGGATTGGGGAGAATACAGTCCCGAGACCAAGATGGCCGCTTTCAACCGGGATGTGAAGTTAGTGAATCCACAGTTCACGTTGACTTCAGATACGTTGAAGTACAATACCACTACGAAAGTAGCCAATATCCTTGGCCCTTCTGATATTGTAAGTGATGAGAATCATATCTATTCTGAGTTGGGATTTTATAATACCGCTACTGAGGAAGCTGAACTGTTGGAGCGTTCTGTCCTGATGAACGGAGGAAAAAAGTTGACCGGCGACAGCCTTTATTACAACCGTGCGAAAGGATACGGCGAAGCGTTTGACCATATTGTGATGAACGATACGGTGGGGAGGAACATGATGACCGGTGATTACTGTTTTTATGACGAACTGAAACAAGAGGCATTGGCAACCAAGAGGGCAATGGCAATAGATTATTCGCAGGAAGACAGCTTGTTTATGCATGCGGATACGTTGGAGATGAAATCATTTTATTTGGACACAGATTCGGCTTATAAGCACATGTATGCCTACCATAAGGTGAGGATATATGGTGAACAATTGCAGGCCGTATGTGATTCCTTGGTGTTTTCCACGGTGGATACTTGCCTGACGATGTACCGTGACCCGATTGTGTGGAGTGGTGAGCAACAATTGCTGGGCGAGGAAATAAAAGTTTATATGAACGACAGCACGATTGATTGGGCGCATATTATCAACCAAACATTGTCGGTGGAGAAGAAAGACTCAGTGCATTACAACCAAGTGAACGGCAAAGAGATAAAGGCTTACTTCAAGGATAATGACCCTTATAAGATTGATGTGATGGGCAGCGTGCATGTGGTGTACTATTTGGAGGAAGAAGACAGCACGATGATTGGCATGAACGTTTCGGAAACCAGTGTGTTGAATATGTTCTTGAAAGAGAGGAAAATCATGAAGATACGAATGAATGCGAAGTCCAACGGCGTGGTTTACCCGATGGGCCAGATTCCTCCTGAGGAACTCTACTTGGACAATTTTGCTTGGTTTGACTACATCCGCCCCAAAGACAAGCAGGACATATTCATTTGGCGGGGGAAAAAAGCCGGGCAGGAGCTGAAAAAGTCTGAACGGAAATCCATACCTTTGCCTAACTCGGATTTATTAAGAAAGGAATAGCTTATGGGAATGTTCAATATGAGAAAACCACGGGGATTCCATCACGAATACATCTACGTGGACGAGCGGAAAGAGAAGCTTGAGAAGATGAGGGAGGATGCCAAACGGGAGTTGGGCATGTTGCCACCCAAGGAAGTCAACCCAGAGGACATACGGGGCAAGTTCGTGGAAGGCACCACGCACCTGAAACGGAAGAAGGCACGTGGGAAATACTCTTGGGGCTATGGCAAGTTGCTGATAGCTATCCTTATCTTATTATATATAATGCATTACTTGGTCACCGGGGAGTGGACTTTCTGATGCATTTCTGATGATTATCCATTGGAAAAATGAGTGATATTATACGTTTGTTGCCCGATTCGGTGGCCAACCAAATCGCGGCAGGCGAAGTTATCCAGCGGCCTTCATCGGTGGTAAAGGAACTGGTGGAGAATGCCATTGATGCGGAAGCCCGCGAAGTCCATGTGCTGGCCACGGATGCCGGGCGGACATGTATTCAGGTCATCGACGACGGGAAAGGCATGTCGCCAACGGATGCACGGCTGGCGTTTGAACGGCATTCGACATCGAAAATCAAAGAGGCGGCTGATTTGTTTTCCTTGCGGACGATGGGATTTCGGGGAGAGGCGTTGGCTTCGATTGCGGCGGTGGCTCAAGTGGAACTGAAGACCCGCCAAGAGGAGGAAGAATTAGGCATCCGTATCATCTTGTCGGGATCGAAAGTGGAGGCGCAAGAAACCGTTGCTTGCTCCAAGGGGAGCAATTTTGCCGTGAAAAACCTGTTCTTCAATGTGCCAGCGCGTCGTAAGTTCCTAAAGTCCAATCAGACGGAATTGAATAACATTTTGGCAGAATTTGAACGCATAGTGTTGGTGCATCCTGATGTCTCTTTTACCTTTCATCATAACGATGTGGAATTGTTCAACCTTCCTGTTTCGTCGTTGAGACAGCGCATTCTCAATGTGTTTGGAAAGCGGCTGGCAGCGCAATTGCTGCCTTTGGAGGTGGAAACGGGATTAGTGTCGGTGCATGGCTTCGTGGCTAAGCCTGAGTTTGCGAAGAAGAAGGGAGCATATCAATATTTCTTTGTCAATGGCCGCTACATGCGTCACCCCTACTTCCACAAGGCGGTGATGGGGGTGTATGAGCATTTGGTGCCTGTGGGCGAGCAGGTGTCCTATTTCATTTATTTTGAGGTGGATCCTGCGGACATTGATGTGAACATCCATCCTACGAAAACGGAAATCAAGTTTGAAAACGAACAAGCCATCTGGCAGATATTGTCGGCGGCGGTGAAAGAAGCGCTGGGGCGGTTCAATGCCGTGCCTGCCATCGACTTCGACACGGAGGGAATGCCTGACATCCCCGTTTACAATCCGGCCTCGCCTGTTGTGTTGCCTAAGACGGGTACGGATCCTGTCTATAATCCTTTTGACCCGGCAGAAAATGCGGATTCTGCGGTACGTTATGCCCGTCCTGCCGTGGAGTGGGAACGTTTGTATGAAGGTATTGCTTCGCATCGGGAGAAAGAAAGCGGACTTTTCCAACAGGAGGACGAGGAGGTGTCTTCCGGGCAGGCTGAGAACGGTGCATCAGCGTTGCCCGGTGGTGCAATGGCAGGGACGTCGTTGCAGTATTACCAGTTCAAGGGGCGCTATGTGGTGACTTCGGTGAAGTCCGGCTTGATGCTCATCGACCAGCATTGGGCGCATGTGCGTATCTTGTTCGACCGTTACTTGGCCATGCAGGAGGAGGGGCGCGGGGCATCGCAAGGGATGCTGTTTCCTGAAGCGGTGCAGTTCTCAGTGGCCGAGTCCGTGGCCTTGGGCGGCATCCGCGAGGAGTTGTCGGCCATCGGCTTCGACCTTGGCAACTTGGGCGGCGGCACGTATTCCGTGAACGGCGTGCCGGCCGGCATCGAGGGGCTGGATGTTGCGGGGTTGTTGCGCGGCATGGTGCATACGGCCATGGAGACGGGGAGCGATGTGCGCGACGAAGTGCGCCGGGCCTTGGCCTTGTCCATGGCCAAGGCGGTGGCTATCCCGTATGGGCAGGTGTTGTCCGGCGAGGAGATGGCTTCGTTGGTAGATGCCTTGTTCGCCTGCCCGGTGCCGAATTATTCCCCGGAGGGGCGTGCCGTGGTGGCCGTCATCCGGGAGGAAGAAATCGAACGTTTGTTCAAATAGCGATAGGGAAACATGGAACGGATGGAACATGCTTTATGCTTCTTGCCCCTTATCCCCGTACGGCGTAGCCCGGAGGACGGGGCGGAGATGACGACGGAGTTGCTTTTCGGCGATGCCTGCAGGGTGCATGAATACGACCGCACTTGGGCGCATGTGTGCAACAAGGCCGATGGCTACGAGGGCTGGGTGACCACGAAGATGCTGACTCCTGTGGAGGCAGAGGAGTATGCGGCTTACGACCCGCTGGCACAGCCTGTGGTGGCTTCCTATTATGCCGAAGCGGTGGACGAGGCATCGGGGCGGCATTTGCTGCTCACCGGGGGCAGCCAGTTGCCGGACTACCGCCCGGACGGGAGTTTCCGTGTGGGCGCGTCGCGCTACCGCTTGCTCGATCCCCGCGTGGCGGCTGTTGCGCCGGTGGAAGAAAGCGTGATGGACACGGCGTTGCGTTTCCTTGGCTGCCCCTACCTGTGGGGCGGGAAGGACGCGATGGGCATTGACTGTTCCGGCCTGACTCAGGTGGTGTTCCGCATCCACGGCATCCCCTTGCGGCGCAATGCCTGCCAGCAGGCGGAGCAAGGCGTGCTGGTGCCTTTCCTGCAAGATGCCTGCCCGGGCGACTTGGCTTTCTTCGACCATGGCGGCGGGCATATCTCCCATGTGGGCTTTGTGGCCGGCGGGGGGCGGGTGCTTCATGCGTCGGGCAACGTTCATTTCGATCTCTTGGACAGCGAAGGCATTTACAGCGTGGAGCGGGGCTTCCGCACCCACCACCTCCGCTTCATCAAGCGGATGGGCTGAACCGTGTTGTTCCTCCTTTCAGCTTTCCCGGCACATTCCCGTGTGCCGGTTTTTTTGTGCCTGTTCCTTTTTCCAAGTTCCCTCCATGCCATAGGGAAAGGGAGGACTCATGACACGCCCTTCCTCTCCTCATCGTATTGGCTAAGCTTTGCAACGTTCGTTGCAAAGGCGTGCAACGTTCGTTGCGAGGGCGTGCAACGGCTGTTGCAAGGGCGTGCAACGGCTGTTGCGAGGGTGCGCAACGGCTGTTGCGGGGCTTGATGCCGGTAATGGTGTGCGTATGCCTGTGCGCAGGGTGGGGCGTTGGGGACAGGCGCGTTCTGCTTTTGCCTGTTGCGGGCATTAAAAAAGCGGGAAGCGTCCCTTCCTTTGGGAGCTTCCCGCCCGTATGCGGCCTGTGTAGGCGGCGGTTAGCGGATGTAGGCTTTTGCCGTTTCCGTCTTTCCGCTCTTGTAGATGATTCTAACGATGTTCAGCCCTTGCTGCGGCTCGTCGAGGCGCATGCCGCTGATGGAGTAGTATTCCGTGCGAACCACTTCATCGTCGCCTGCGGCTTCGCTGATGCCCACGCTTTCGGGTGCCTTGTAGGTGATGCTGTAAAGGTTCAGCCCGCCGGTGGTGCTGAAGGTGATGTCGCCGTCAGCGGCCACGGTGAACGATTGCTGCGTCCGTCCGGTGATGAGTTCGCCGGCACTTACGGTGGCGTTCGTCACATTCCATCCGCGTGCATCTGTGCTGTTGGCGCTTACGAAGTCGATGGTCACGGTGCCGCCCTCTTTGCAGCCAGGCACGGTGACGGTCAGGTTGCTGCCGTTCAGTTGCAGCCTGCCGCTGCCGTAGTCAATGCGGACCTTGCTTGCGTTCAGGTTGCCGAATACCAAGCCGTCGGTTTCGGCAATTGCCACGTTGTTGGCTTTCAGCGTGCCGCTCATTTCGGTCACGTTGTTGTAGCGGTCTTTCCCTGTTTCAAATGCCCAGTTGGTGGCATCGGCAGCGAGGTTGTCCAACGTTTCCGTTCCCCAAGTGGTAAAGTCCCATGCGCGGCTTTCCGTGGGTTCGGGTTCCGGCTCTGGTTCTGGGTCGGGGGTTTCGCCCTGTGTGGCAACGGAGATGGTATAGAAAAGCAATCCTGCTGTCGGGGCAATGACTACATTGCCATCGGCGGATACGGTGAATGATTCTTGGGTTCTTTCCGTAACCAAACTACTTTCTGCCGGAGTCGTGTTCGTCACAGTTACGCCACGCGGGGTACTGCTGCTGCCGGTGTTGAAATCGATGGTCACAATGTCGCCGGCTTTGCAGCCTGAGATTGTGATGGTGTATTTGTTGCCTCCGTTGATTTGCAGATTGTTGTCATCACTGCTGTGGTTGATGCGGCATTTGTCTGTGCCGCCGAATTCAAACAACAATCCTTCTGTCTCAGCAACGGTAACTCCGTTTGCCATCAATGTGCCGCTCATGTTCACAGCGTTGGCAAAGCGGGTTTCGCTCTTTACAGTCCAGTTGGCAGCATCCGCCGTCATGTTGGCAATCGTCTCCGCGCTCCAGTTGGTGAAGTCCCAAGTGCGGGCTTCTGTCGGTTCGGGAGTCGGTTCCGGCTCTGGTTCTGGTTCGGGCGTTTCGCCGCCTTCGGTGATGACCCCCTCGTTCTCCACCACGTTCAGCGTGGCGCCAGCGCCGCGTTCGCCGGTCACGGCGGCAATCACTTCGTCAGCCGGGACAACGGTCAGCGAATAGCTCGGCGTGAAAGCATCGCCGTTGCCAAAGTCGCTGGGGCGTGTGCAGCCGTCAAAGATGCTCCCCTCCTCGCTGAGGTTGAAGTAAGAACCGTCGGTATAGTCTGCCCAAGGGTCTTGGTCGCCTTCAAACACGCAGTTGCGGATGTTGATGTTGGCTTCGTTTCCGCATTGTACGGAAGCCGCACCCTTTACCGGCGTGTAGTAGCAGTTGGCAATGTCCACCTGGCCGAAGCGCACACGCGGCATGCGGCCTTTGCAGTTGTCCCAATGGCAGAACTGGAAGGTGGTGCGCAGATGGCCACGGCTTTCGGTCTCACTGTCGCTGGAACCCCACAAGTTGGAGAAGCGATGGTCGTCAGATCCGCCGGAACCTCCTGCCTCTGGTTCAATCTTGTATTGGAACAGGCACCAAGTGACCGCCACGTTGTCTGACGCGCTCTTGCAGTCGAAGTTGCCGTCTACGCCGTCTTGGAAGTCGCAGTGGTCCACCCAAATATTTGTGGACTGGTCAAGGCAGAAGTTGTCGCTGCCGTCCACGTCATATGCCCCGGCACTCTTGAAGGTGACGTTGCGCAGGATTACATTGTCAGAACCCGGGCGGAAGTAGAGGATGCCGGAACCGCTTTGGGTGCGGTTCGGGTTGGTCAGTGCCGATCCTGGAAGGCCGAGGATGGTCTTGTCCTGCACTTGCGCTTTGATGAGCTCGTTGACTTTGATTTCACCCTTGATGTAGATGGTGTATTTGCCGTCCATTTCCAAGGCGTCCGCCAATTCGCTGGCCGTGGTGACGGTGATGTTTTTGCCGCCTTCGCCCCCGGTTGTGTTCGCGCCGAAGCCCACCGGGCGGTTCTGGTCGTAAGATGACAATTGGGCGTATGTCCCTTGGATGTTGGTGCCCACAAGGAACAGCCCCAAGATGAATGTAAATAATTTGTTCATGGTAGTTGATTTTTAATTTCGGTGCAATATTATGGATAATGCAGGTTGCGAGTGTGCATTTATTAATGTAAGAAGTGGAATTATTGTTCCGTCTGTCCTTCAGCCGGGGGAGGGGAGGCCGGTTGCCATTATTCGTGGTGGTAAGGCTCGTGGCGTAGTATGGTCATTGCCCGATACACTTGCTCCACGAACAGGAGGCGTATCATCTGGTGGGAGAAGGTCATCCTTGACAGGGATATTTTTTCGTGGGCGGCGGCATGCACTTGGGGAGCAAAGCCATATGGCCCGCCGATGACGAATACAAGCCGTTTGACTCCCGTTGCCGAACGTTTTTCTATCCATGCGGCAAATTCTGTGGAACGCAACTCTTTGCCGTGTTCGTCAAGCAGCACAATGTAATCGCCCGGTTGGAACGCTTTTAGCAACAAGTCTGCTTCTTTCTCCTTTTGCTGCTCCTCGGAAAGGCTCTTGGCATTCTTCAGTTCCGGCACGATTTCTTCATCGAAAGGGAGGTAGCGGTTGATGCGCCGGATGTATTCCTGTATGCCGGGCAGGAAGTGAGGGCTGTTGGTTCTCCCCACGGCAAGCATGGCAATTCTCATAGGCTGGTCAGAGGTTGGTCGGTTGGAAGTAGATGCCGCGTATGTTTTCTTGCGCTTTTTGGAACTCGTTTACAAGTGCTTTCATGATTTCGCCAACGGGTCTTATCTTGTGGACAGAGGAGGCTATCTGCCCGATCTCTAATTCGCCGTTGTCAAGGTCGCCTTCAAAGATGCCCCGTTTGGCAGCAGCCTTCCCTAACAGGGTACGGAGTTCTTCAGCCGGTGCGCCTTGCGCTTCGGCAGCTTCAATCTTTTCATAAAGTGCGTTCTTTGCCAAACGGGTGGGTGAGAGTTTTTTCAGGCAGAGCATGGTGCCGCCTTCCGGCAGGGAGAGGCATCGTTCCTTGAAGGCCTGAGATGCCGAACTTTCCGCAGAGAGGGCAAAAAGGGTGCCTATCTGTACGCCTTCCGCGCCGAGTGCCATGGCAGCCAGCATGGCATTGCCGCTGCCGATGCCTCCGGCAGCGATGAGCGGGAGCGATGTGGCTTTCCGCACTTGGGGAATCAATGTCATCGTGGTGGTCTCCTCGCGTCCGTTATGCCCTCCGGCTTCAAATCCTTCAGCCACGATAGCATCCACTTGTGCTTCTTCGCATTTCCGGGCAAAAAGGCTGCTGGATACGACATGCGCCACTTTTATCCCGGCTTCGTGCAGCCGTGAGGTATATTTCTTCGGGCTTCCGGCAGAGGTAAACACGATGCAGACCTTTTCTTCAATGAGGAGGTCTATCAGTTTGTCGATTTCCGGGTACATCAAAGGTACATTTACACCCCAAGGGAGGTCAGTGGCTTCTTTCATTTTGCGGATATGTTCCAACAAGGTTTCTGGGTGCATCGACCCGGCTCCCAATAAGCCAAGTCCTCCCGCATTGCTTACTGCGGATGCTAACCGCCAACCGCTACACCACACCATTCCGCCTTGGATAATGGGGTACTGGATGCCGAAAAGTTCACATATTCTGTTCATTATTGCAAATATTTCATTGTGGTTGTCAAATATAGGTGAAAATCGATGTGTCCATTATGCAAATTAGGATAATTTATGGATTTAGATAGGGGGATTTCCTCATGAGAGATGGAAAAGGCGTATCTTTGTGGCATTGTAATATGATTAAAAGTATGTATACAGAAGAAGAATTGATAGACAGGCTGCTTGACTTGGCTTTTGCAGAGGATATTGGTGACGGTGATCATACGACTTTGTCGTGTATTCCTGAAGATGCAACAGGGAAATCCAGATTGTTGATAAAGGAGGATGGTGTGCTGGCTGGTGTGGAGATTGCAAAAAAGATATTTCATCGTTTTGATTCTGAGATGAAAGTGGAAGTGTTGATTGAAGATGGAGTTGAAGTCCATCCGGGCGATGTTGCTATGGTGGTGGAAGGAAAAATTCGTTCTTTGTTGCAGACAGAGCGCCTGATGTTAAACGTCATGCAGCGTATGAGTGGCATTGCTACCATGACACGCAAGTATGTGAAACGTTTGGAAGGGACAAATACACGGGTGTTGGATACTCGTAAGACTACGCCAGGCATGCGTGTTTTGGAGAAAATGGCTGTGAAGATTGGCGGAGGGGTGAACCACCGCATCGGTTTGTTTGACATGATACTGTTGAAAGACAATCATATTGATTTTGCGGGGGGGATTGATAAGGCCATTCAAAGGGCGAAAGATTATTGTGTCGCAAAAGACAAGAATTTGAAGATTGAGATAGAAGTTCGCAATTTGGATGAGTTGCAGCAGGTTCTTCAGATAGGCAGTGTAGATCGTATCATGTTGGACAACTTTACGCCTGAACTGACTAAGAAAGCTGTATCAATGGTGGATGGAAGGTATGAAATCGAATCATCGGGTGGTATTACCTTTGATACGCTTAGAGATTACGCTGAATGTGGAGTAGATTTCATTTCGGTAGGTGCTTTGACCCATTCTGTGAAGGGATTAGACATGAGTTTCAAAGCTTGTTAGAATAATGATAAAATGCGATAAGGATGTTTTTGTAGAATCAGGTGCGGAGAAATATCCGCACCTGATTTTTTTTATTCTTTTGTTTTTTTGACTTTTAATTCGTATAGATCGTTGCGGCGGTCTTTCAGGTTACGAACGCTTCCATAGGTGTGCAGTTCATTCAGAAGGTTGAGGTCTACATCAGATACAAGAATCATTTCTGTGTTCGGGGTGGCTTCCGCACGTTTTCCGTCAGTAGGGAATGCAAAGTCGCAAGGCGTGAATACTCCCGACTGCGCATATTGTATGTCCATGTTGTGAACTCGTGGAAGGTTGCCGACACTTCCTGCGATGACTACGAAACATTCATTTTCAATAGCTCTGGCTTGGGCGCATACTCTGACTCGTGAATACCCGTTTTGGGTATCTGTGAGGAACGGGACGAACAGAATTTGCATTCCTTGGTCGGCCATGATGCGTGAAAGTTCTGGAAACTCTACATCGTAGCAAATCAGTACTCCGATTTTGGCGCAGTCAGTATCGAATGTTTGAACCATCTTTCCTCCTGAGAGTCCCCAGCTTTTGATTTCATCTGGTGTGACATGCACTTTTTCGTACATTTCGTAAGATCCGTCTCTTCTGACGAGAAAGCCCACGTTGTAAAGGGCATCATCCTTGATGAGAGGCATGCTTCCTGTGATGATGTTGATATTGTAGCTGATGGCAAGATTGATGAAGCGTTCGCGGATTTCCTCTGTGTATTGTGCTAGTCCTCGGATGCTTTGGGCTTCTCCTAAGTGGTTGAACTTGGCCATGAGAGGTGCATTGAAGTATTCGGGAAACAGGATGAAATCGCTTTTATAGTCGGAAACGGCATCCACGAAAAATTCTACTTGTTCAAACACGTCGTCGAGTGTTTTGTAGGGACGCATTTGCCATTGTACAAGTCCGACGCGGACAGTCGTTTTTTTATCCACGTATTCTTGCGTGGGAGGTTGGTAGTAGATATTGTCCCATTGCAGGAGGGTAGCATAGTGTTTTGATTCCTCATCGTTGGGAAGGTAATTTCTCATGACCTTTCGGACATGGAAATCATTTGATAGTTGGAAAGTGAGTACTGGGTCGTAGATTTCACGTGAACGTACTTTGTCGATATACTCTTTGGGGCGCATGTGGTCGGCATACTTGTGATAGTTGGGAATGCGACCGCCGAACATGATGGCTTTCAGGTTCAGCTTTTCACATAGCTCTTTTCGGTATTCGTACATGCGCCGGGCAAGCCGCAGCCCACGATATTCGGGATGTATGAACACCTCGATGCCGTACAGGATGTTGCCTTTGGGGTTGTGGGTATCGAATGTTTCATTGCCTGTCACTTTGGCGTAGGTGTGGTCGTTCTTCACTAGGTCATAGTCGACAATGATGGACAGGGCGCAACCTACGATTTTGTTGTCGGCTACGGTGACAACTTGTCCTTCCGGGAATATGTCAATGAGCTTTTTGATTTGGCTTTTGGTCCAGAACACATCCGAGTCAGCGTAAATTCTTTTGAAAGATTGCGCCAACTGTGTATAGTCTTCTAATTGCAGATTTCTTAATTCAACCTTGTTGATTTTGTGTATTGATTCCATAAAGCACCGTTTTTAAATCGGGTGCAAAGGTAGAACTTAATTTATCACAGTGGTTGGATGAGCGCGTGTTTTTTAGTGTTGGGGATATACGGCTTTGTACCAATCTAATTGTTTGTATGCTTCATTGGTGTTGGCGTAATGGCTATCATTTTGCAGAATATAGGTGGAGATGCCGCAATACTGCTCTGTGTCGATGGGAAATGAACTTCCGATATAGGCTGAGTAACAGGAGGAAGTGGTTGCTCGGAAGCTTTCAGGAGTGCATGTTTCCAGCAGATACTTCCATTCCACATATGGGCTGTCGGCGGCGATGGCACGGATGAATCCGTTGAAGTCATAATAGTAGGACTTGTTGTCGCGGTTGGAGTTGAAGTTGCCCATATCGTAGCATTGCACGTTGCGGAAGTCGGCGTTGGCGAAGTCGGCTGCGGCGATGATTTCCTTTGTCTTTGCTGCGAGGGCATCGATGGCGTCGCAGCGGATGGCAGAGATGGCGCAACCATACGCCCATCCGTCAGGGAAGTTCCCATGGATGGTTTGCGGGTCGGTGTAGTATCCGTAATAAGCGTCTATGAAAGAAGCGATGTTGCATTCCGTTTCGCAGAGGTGGCGAAGCACTCGGTGGTAGGGTGCGCCGATGCCCGGCGTTTCGGTGACGCTCCCGATGATGTATTGGGCGTGGTGGCGGAGGGCGTAGGCCACTTCGATGGTTTGCATGAAGCAGGCATCAAAGAAAAGAAAATCTAATTTCGGGTATTGGGCCAGCACATCGGCCAGTTCTTCTATTTCTAACTTTGGGCCGTTGTTGCCTTGGTCAGTGCCAATCCATCGGGTAGCAATTTTTCGGCGGCTGTCGTCGGGTAGCCATCCGTCGCCGTGCGACCACAGCACCAAGCCGTAGCTGTAGGCGGGAAATCGTTGGAAAGTTTCGTCCATCACGCTGCGCAGCACGTCCGGGTCGGTAGACTGGAGGGCATCGTAGCGGCAGATGGTGTCGCAGACGGCTCGTCCTTTGTGTTGCCGGATGCGGAACAGGGCGGGGCGGCGCGTCCCGTCTTGGCAGACAATCAGGTTGCAGCCCTGCAAGGCTCCTTCGGCCACGGCCTGCTTCATTTCTTCAATGTCGTATTGCATGAAGGAGGCGAGGGAGTTTTCGCCCATCATATATATTAGTATGGTACGCGGGGCGGGCGTGCTGTCGCCTTCTGCTTCATCGTTGTGGCAGGATGCGAGCAGGAACAGCAGGCAGGTTATGTACAGGAGCCTTGCCATGTGCTGGGGTTATTCCTTTTTGAATTGGAAGTCGCTGGTGCTGATGATCTGCACGGGTGTGCTACTTTTTTTGAAGCGGGTCAGCAGCTTTTGCAGGGCTTTGTTGAGCTTGGCGCGGTCGTTGTTGAAGTAGATGGCGCAGGTGCGGTCTTTCAGCCCTTTGTCGTATTCCAGATAGTTCTTCATTTGGTAGGAGTAGGTGTACCTTTCGGGCAGAAATTTGTTTTCGTCCAGATACACGCTGTCTAATAATTGTATTTCGGTGCGATAGACGATGGAGTCAGTGAATGAGGTGGAAACGCCGAACACGTACACGGGCTTTTGCTTGCCTTTCCCGTAGGAAGGGAATGCACAGATGCTTAACAGGCTAAGGATGAATAGGATGTGTTTCATAAATGTAGTAAAACGAATAATGGGTGCAAAGGTAAAAAAAATATGTAAAGGGCAACTTAAAAAAACGAAAAAGGAGGTTATGCGCATAACCTCCTTTTTCGTTTTGGGCGATGTCCCGCCGTATGGGTTTATCCCAAGTAGGACTTGAGCAACTTGCAGCGTGAATTTTGTCTCAGCCTTCGGATGGCTTTTTCTTTGATTTGGCGGACGCGTTCGCGGGTCAGGCCGAACTTGTCGCCGATTTCTTCCAATGTCATTTCCTGAGTGCCGATGCCGAAGAACATCTGGATGATTTCTTTTTCTCTTTCGGTGAGCGTGGAGAGGGCGCGGTCAATTTCTTTGGAGAGCGATTCGTTCACAAGAGAGCGGTCGGCCATCGGGGAGTCGTCGTTGACCAATACGTCGAGCAGGCTGTTGTCTTCTCCTTCCACGAACGGAGCATCTACTGAGATGTGCCTGCCTGACACTTTCAGTGTGTCCGAGATTTTGTCTACTGGAATTTCCAGTTCGTCGGCCAATTCTTCAGGCGAGGGGCGGCGTTCGTTTTCCTGTTCGAATTTGGAGAATGCCTTGCTGATTTTGTTCAGGGAGCCTACCTGGTTGAGGGGAAGACGCACGATGCGGGCTTGCTCGGCCAGCGCTTGCAGGATGGACTGGCGAATCCACCACACAGCGTAGCTGATGAACTTGAACCCACGTGTCTCATCGAACTTCTCTGCGGCTTTTATCAGTCCCAAGTTCCCCTCGTTAATCAAGTCGGGCAGGCTCAATCCTTGGTTTTGGTACTGTTTGGCCACTGAGACCACGAAGCGCAGATTGGCGCGCGTCAGCTTTTCCAGTGCGGCGCGGTCGCCTTTGCGGATGCGCTGTGCCAGTTCCACCTCTTCTTCTACCGTAATAAGGTCTTCGCGCCCAATCTCTTGCAGGTATTTGTCGAGTGATGCGCTTTCCCTGTTCGTGATACTTTTGGTAATCTTTAATTGTCTCATTCCTATAAAACAAATTTGGGTTGCAAAATTACGACAATTTGTCCATTATCCCAATTATAACGCAACTTTTTAAATCTTATTTTGTTGTAGCAAAAAGAGTGCCGATGGAGGGTTGGGAGGGTGAAACATTGCGCTTGTGCGGGAGGCTTTTGGGTTTTGCATGGGCGGAAACTTCCGTTTGCCGGGCTGGAAAGTGTGATTTGCCCCGGTAAGAACTTCTGTTGCCGTCGTCGTTTATACAAATGCCGTCGTCGTTTTTGCAGATGTCGCCGCCGTTTGTACGAATGACATCGACAGAAGAAGAATCTGCACGGCTGGTTGGAAGTTTCCTGACTGGAAAGTTGGAGTTTCCATGCGGGTGGCTGGAAATTTCCATACAGGCGGAGCGTCGTGTTTGCAAGTCACGTTTGCGCCGGCCTGTGGATTAATTCCCCAATTCCACATGCTTGATTTGGGCAGGGAAGTGCTTTCTCCTTTTTTGCATAATGCTGTTGGCAAGTCAGTTAATGCTTCTTCCCGAGCAGTTCATGCCTGTTGGTATGGGAATTGCTGTTGTTGGTCTTGTTTTTAATATGAATGAGAATGAAGAAAAAAATCGTATTAAGTATCTTTTCTTTTTGGTTATTGTCTGTCGGGAACGGCTGGGCTGCTTTGCCGGATGGCGGTTCTCCGGCAGATGAGAATACGGAAGTGAACGATGCTGACAGACAGCGCGTGCAGACTGTGCAAGGCATTGTGACCGACAAGGAAGGGGAGCCGATTATCGGCGTGACTATTGTGGTGAACGGTACGACCAAAGGCACCACGACGGACATCGACGGGAAGTTCTCCATCGAGGTAGACCGTAGTGCCGTGTTGACCTTTGCTTATTTAGGTTATACGCAGCAGGAAGTGCCGGTAGGGCGGCAAAGATTCCTGCGGGTGGTGATGAGCGAGGACACCGAGACGCTGGAAGAAGTGGTGGTCATCGGTTACGGCACGGCCAAGCGGAGCAACCTGACGGGCGCGGTCAGCTCGGTGACCAACGAGCAGTTCAAGGCGCAGCCCGTGAAAGACGTGACCGAAATCCTGCAAGGGCGCATGGCAGGCGTGCAGGCATCTTCTTATACGGGAGGCCAGTTGGGAGCAGAAGCCAACGTGCGCGTCCGTGGCGTGTCGTCCATCAACTTCGGCAATGATCCCTTGTGGGTGGTGGACGGCGTGATCGGTGGCAGCGTGACCAACCCTGCCGACATTGCCTCCATCGAAGTGCTGAAGGATGCTTCCTCCACGGCGATTTATGGTTCACGCGGTGCCAACGGTGTGATATTGGTGACCACAAAGCGGGGTTCCGTGGGCAAGCCGCAAGTGCAGATAAGCAGCGAAATCGGTTTGTCGAACTTCCCCAAGCGGTTCGACATCATGAACGCCTACGAATATGCGCAGGCTTTGGAGCAGATGACGGACACCCGTTTCTCGGCAGAAGACATGGAAGCCTTCCGTAACGGCACGAAAGGAGTGGACTACCAGGACTTGATGCTGCAAAGGGGCATCTCGCAGGACTACAAGCTGAGCATCTCCGGCGGCAGCGCAAGGAACAAATACATGGTGTCGGGGCTGTTCCTGAACCAGACGGGCATGACGGCAGAGTCCAAGCTGCGGCGCATCGGCTTCCATGCCAACATGGACTCGCAGGTGACGGACTGGTTGAACGTGGTGACCAACCTCGAAGGCTCCACGGAGACCACGCACAACACGGGGGCAGACCTCATGGTGATGGCCAACTACTCGCCCGCCATGGACTTGACGGACGAGAACGGTGTCTATCAGCGCGACCCTTACTGCTCCATCAGCGCCAACCCTTACGGCGCGTTGAAGGTGAACGACACCGACGGCGAGAACTACAATGTGAAGGGCTACGTGGACTTCCGCTTCAACATCATCGACGGGCTGACGTTCTCTGCTCAAGGCGCGTTCAACCTCTTGAACGCTTCCAGTTATTCCTTCTCGTCCACGAAGCGTGAACCCAGTGCCATCAGCAGCATGGGCAACAGCATGAACCGCACCGTCACTTACCAAGAAACCAACAACCTGACTTGGCAAAAAGACTTCAACGGGCATAACATCACAGCGACCGGCGTGTTCGAGCTTTACATGAAAGAGTACAAGAACGTGGGCGTGAGCGGCCAGGACCTTTTGTCGGAAAAGACGGGCTATTGGAACATCAACTCCGTGCAGTCCGGCTTGACGGGTGCCACGAATTACTCGAAGGAATCCATGGTGTCGGCATTCGGCCGCGTGATGTACAACTACAAGAACCGTTACTACCTGACCGGAACCATCCGTGCCGACGGCTCGTCCAAGTTCATGAACCACAAGTGGGGCTATTTCCCCTCTGCCGCCGTGGCTTGGAACATCGCCCAAGAAAATTTCATGCAAGGGCAGGACATCTTCCAAGACCTGAAGCTGCGCGGCAGTTTCGGCGTGACGGGTAACCAGGCCATCAATGCGTATGGCACGTTGGGGCTGCTCACGTTGGCCAACTATTCTTACGGCACCGGCTCGCTCTATCCCGGATATTGGGAAAGCACGTATGCTTCTCCCGACCTGACTTGGGAAAAAACCTATTCGTATGACGCAGGCATCGATATCAGCATGTTGAACCGCCGCTTGTTCCTCACCGTGGACTGGTACAAGAAGAACACCAAAGACCTTCTTTTTGCAAAGACCATTCCTTATTTCAATGGCGGAGGATCGTATTGGAGCAATGTAGGCGAGATGTACAGCACGGGTTGGGAGTTCACGTTGGAGGCTTCGCCGGTGCGTACCCTCGACTTTGAATGGAACACTTCTTTCACAGCATCTTATCTGCGGACGGAGGTTACAGACTTGGACGGGGAGGACTACCTGATTCCCGATGCCACCCGTGGCGGCTTGATGGAGGGAAACGTGTTCATCATGAAAGAAGGTTTGCCCATCAGCAACTTCAACCTGTTTAAGTGGGTGGGCTTTGATGAGAACGGGGCCAACCTGTACCAGACGGCCGATGGCGGCATGACCACTTCGCCGGTGGATGCCGACCGCGTGGTGATGGGCAATCCTATCCCGAAATGGAACTTGGGATGGAACAACACCTTTACTTATAAGAACTGGGAACTGAACGTGTTCTTCCGGGCAAGCACCGGCTTCCAGCGTTTGAACGTGACCCGCTTCGCCATGACGACGATGATTCCCGAAAGCCGTTTCATCACTTCAAAGGAAGGATTCGAGAAGAACTGGGATGTGGTGGCCAACAAGGCGGATGCGGAATTTGCCAGCAGCTCAAACTCTTTGAACCGTTCCACCCCGCGTTCCTCGCAATGGTTGGAAGATGCCGATTTCCTCCGCTTGCAGAACATCAGCCTTTCCTACCTCTTGCCCCGGAAGGTGACGAAGTTTGCCGACATCACTTTGGGCGTGAGTGCGCAGAACCTGTTCACCCTCACGAAGTACAAAGGTCTTGACCCGGAGTCGTCCACTACGTCGGCTACAACCACCGGCGCGGTGTCCGACAAGGAATTGGGATTGGACTACGGCAGCTATCCTTCGGCACGTACATTCACATTTACAGTAAAGTTAGGATTCTAAAAACAGCATAATGATGAAGACAAGATATATTTTGGCAGGGGTTTGCATGATGGGCTTGTTGTCCGCCTCGTGCAGTGATTTTTTGGAAGAAGACCCCAAAGGGCAGATGACGAACTTGGAGTCGTTCACCGAACCGTCAGACTTGGAGGGTTCCATCCATGCCTTGTATTACCAGGTGAAGATGGCCAGCGGCTATATCGGCATCTATGCGCCGCTGTTGAAAGGCGACGACATGACGAGCATTGTTTCAAAAAGCAATTTCACCGATTGGGACCAGTTCATTTCCAACGATGGCAACCCGATGATGACCAGCGGCGTGGGTTGTTGGAGTTGCATGTGGTCGGTGGTGAAGGCGGCCAACTATATTATAAATGGTGTGGCAAGAACGCCGGGCGTGACCGAGGACGACATCAATTTTGCCATTGCCGAAGCACGTTTCTGGCGGGCCTACTTCTATTTCTGGATGGTGCGTTGCTGGGGAGAACTGCCTATCATTGAAGTGAATGAGATTAACATTGATGCCACGGTCAGTTCGGAAGAAGATGTTTACTCGTTCATTGTGGACGATTTGAAGTTTGCAGAGGAGAACCTTCCTGAACACTACACCACCGAACCGTGGTGCATCAACGGCGTTTATACCATTGCCAACAAGGCCGCTGCGCAAGCCACCTTGGCGCAAGTCTATCTCACAATGGCGGGATGGCCTCTGAATAAAGGCGCGGAGTATTACACGATGGCGGCCAACAAGGCAAAAGAACTCATCGATGATGTGGAGAAAGGCACCTATTATTACCAGTTGTTTGATGAATACTGGAAAGTCTATTCCCGCCAGTATAACAAAACCAATACGGAACTTATCCTTGGCGTGTATTTCACCAAAGACTTCGGCACCGGCGATGCCTCGCAGGCAGCACGCGGACTGGCCGAACTGCCGGAAGAAACGGGAGGATTCAGCGACATGCGTGCTGAGATAAAGTTCTGGGCAGACTTCCCGGCAGGACCGCGTAAGAAAGCCATCTTCGGGGATGTGTATTACCATAACCAAGACGCAAAGGTGGTTCCTTGGTTCTACGACAATGTGACCAACTGCAACAACCCTTACTATGTGATGTTTGCTTTTGCCAATGATGAAGTGGAATATGACCAGACGAAGAGTTACAGTGCGCAGGCTGATGGATGGAGCGAGCAGACGGCGGCTTTCATCCGTTTGTCGCAAGTATATCTGTGGTATGCGGAAGCAGTGGGACGCGCCGGGACGGGCGACAAAGCGAAAGCCATCCAGTTGTTGAACTTGGTTCGCCGCCGTGCCGACGGGAAATGGAATGATGCTACTTATAATTATTATTCAGACGGCATGAGCTATGACGAGTTGGCCGAAGCCGCCTATAACGAGCATGGATGGGAGATAGCCGGTTACTATCGTGGCAACGTGGCGACCCGTTACCACGACCAGCGGCGCATGAACCGTTTGAAAGATTATTTCGAGTACCGTTTGCAGAACCCGGAGATTGAAGTGTTGCAGCAATGGTTGCGTGAGAACCCGGACAAGGCCGATTTGGTGTCAGAAGAACTGATGGAAAAAGGAGAATTGCGTTTGAAAGAACGGGTGCAAGTGACCGGCACGTGGGACGACAGCAAGATGTATGCTCCTTATCCGGCAGTGGACACTTCGTTGTACCCCTCATTGAAGAAATAGCTTTGATCAATTCAGATATGGCAAAGGCGGGTTTGCAAATGCAGCCCGCCTTTCCTTTTGGCTTTATCCGGTGGCAAGTTAAGGCTTTGCTGTTTCAGCAGATAGATGATGTTTTTCCATGTAAGAAGTTTTTGTGTGCGAAATAATGGAATATTTATTGAAACCGGGTGACTTGTATTTCCGTAATGTTGTCCCGGTTTTCCTATTTTCAAACGACGAATTTTTGTTGCCTGCCCTTATTGGAGGGAATATTCATTTATTGCCCCTTTGTTGTGTGTGTGCATGAGTTCCCGTGTGTCGTTTATGAATGTGTTCATCCGCTGTTGTTCTTCTGGGGAAAGCAGTTCAGGGTTGGCATTGGCGGGATAGAGGATGAAATTCTTGTTCTTGCTGATGGCGGGACGTGATGTCCAGACCAATGAATAGCTGCAATGTGAAAGGCGTGTGATGCCTTGCGCTTTGGTGAGTTCTAATTTCACCATGATGCCTCCATCGGTCCCTCGTGCGGACATGTTGGACAAGTAATTGCCTAAAGAGTACACCACAACGTTCTTGTCTGGATGGCGGGGGTTGTTTCTCACCTCTATCGGTTGCACCACATGCGGATGCCCTCCGATGATGTGGGTAACACCTTGTTCCAACAGCCAGTCCGCCATTTCTCTCGTTTCCTGTTCTGGCAGGAATTTGTATTCGATTCCCCAATGCATGCATGCGATGATGGCATCGGGGCGGAAAGCTTTCGCTTGTCGGATGTCCTGTTGGATGGTTCGTTTGTCGATGCGGTTCACCACGTTCGGTCGTTGTTCCTCTATGCCGTTGGTTCCGTAAGTGTAGTTCAAGATGATGATGGTGAACCCGTTCTTTCGGATGCACAACGGGTATTGTTCGTGGCGTGCGGTGGAGTCGGGATAAGTGCCAGCATGGCGTATTCGGGCAGCATCTAATTGTGCATACGTCCTTTCCAGTCCTTCTTTTCCGGTATCCAAACAATGGTTGTTGGCCGTCAGCAGCACATCGAAGCCTGCTTCTTTGATGGCATGCAGGTATTCATCCGGCGCACTGAAACGGGGGTATCCGCTGTACGGCTTTCCTCCTAATGTTACTTCAAGGTTGGCAATGGCAATGTCTGCGCTTTGGATTTCGTCGCGCACGTATTTGAAACATTCTTCATAATTGTATCCGCTGTCGGTTCGGGCAGCATCTATCTGCGCTTGGTGTTGCATGAGGTCGCCGGCGAAAAGCAAAGTGATTTTTTCTTGCGCATAAAATGTTTGCGCATAGAAAAGATGGATGGAAAGGAATAGCAGGGCAGTGAGCTTGTTGTTCATAAGCGTGGAAAAGAAATGTGAATGGAACGTGCATGCCAGCATGCACGTTCGGTGGATTATTCCGGAATCTGGACAGGAACCACAGGTTGTTGTTTTACTGTGTCTAATGGCTTTGCAGAGTATGGCACTTTCGTAAAGTCTGTATTTCGGAGGTCGATGCAACGAATGGTGCTGTCATACATGGTACGGAAGTAAATGGCACGGTTGGCGATGTCTGTGGCCGATGTCCATTGCGTGGCGCTTGGAATGCGGGCAGGTATCTTTCCTGCGGCAAATTCAATGCCTACGGGTATGTCGAAATTGTTCAGGATCTGGAAACATTGCAACACTGTCTCCAATGCGGTGGCTTGTTGTGGCGCAGTGGTTTGGTAAAAGGCAGCGCGTACAAAGCGCGAAGGCGGGGTAATGTCGCCCGGTATTCCCAAAAATCCGCTCCCCGCTCCAAATGAATTCAATTTTATTTCTCCTAATTGTTGGGCAGGCGCACTGCCGGGGAACAGGTTGACATAGTTGTTGAGGTTGGTCAGTTGCCATTCAAACCCCGGTGAGTTTGTCAGCACTCCTAATTTGTTTTCGTAGAATTGCGCCTTGCCTCCGATGATTTCCAGCACAATTTGCCGTCCTGTTGTGTCGGCGAACCGCCAATGCACGGTGGATGCCCGTGGGTCGAGCCGGATGATGCGGACGTTTTCCACGGCTTTTTTCACTTCATCCACGGTGGCGCATTCTCCTAATATCCAGCTTGCCAACTGAAGGTCGTTGATGCTTTTTCCCTTTTGTGCAGGGTCATAAGGCACGTATTCTCCGTAATTCGGGAAATAGAACAACCCGGCCGACAGTCCTGCTTCATTGATGCCTTCGGCGATGAACTCTTTTTGTTCCACGGCCAATCCTGCGTATCCCCATCGTGCGGTGAATTTCATTCCGTTGTTTCCTTCGGGAGTGAGTGATTGTGCCTCGTATCCTCGTGGCACGATGACATATTGGCTGTTCAGGTCGCTGCCGCCCCATTCAATGGTTCGTGACACGACTGTGGCGCCGTCTTGGCTTTTCAGCGTGATGCCCGTGCATGCTTGGCTTTCTGCTGTGCATGTTATTCCTGCTATTGCCATTAGGATGGCTGCTTTGGTGGTCGTTTTCATGGCTATTGTCCTTTTATGTTACTTTTTTTCTTTGATGAATCCGTTCTGGTAGGCGTACAACAGTTTTTTGAGGTCTTCAATTTGCGTTCTCAGTTCCTGCCCTTTGTCTGTATCCTTCACCATGACTCGTTGCGAGCTGAGTTCCACCACGATGGTTGTGGATTTGATGTCCTGTCCTTCTTCGATGGCTTTTTGGGTAGAGGTGAAAGGTTCGTGCTGCACTAACTGCATGCCTCTTGAATGGTACACCAAGGTATATCCCGCGATACCCGTTTCCGGTTGGTAAGCTTTTGAGAATCCGCCGTCGATGACGAGCAGTTTCCCATTGGCCTTGATGGGGTTTTCCCCTTTGATGGTTTTCACCGGCACATGCCCGTTGATGATGTGTTTGTGGCGTCCTGTCACGCCAAATTCGTCAAGCAGCATGTCGCACACTTTTTCTTCATTGCGCAACGTATAGTAATATCCTTTTGTTTCTTTGTGCAGCTCTTTGTTTTCGATGAAGTAGCGTTCGAATGTGGCCATCTTGTCCTTGTCGAAAGGAGGCGCGTCTTTGCCGCACCACAGATACCAGATGTTGTCCATGGCGAAGCGTTTTTCTTCGTTGTCTTCTTCGTCGAAATAGGCTGTCCGTATCAGTTGGTCCACTTTTCTCAGCAGGCTTTTTCCCCAATACTCTTTGCCTTGGATGCGCACATGCTTCATGGTTCCGTCTTCGTTGAGGGGAACAGAGGCATGGAACAGCAGGTTGCTGTTGCACACGAGGTACATGCTTCCGTGGGCAAAAAGGCAGCGCATGTGCTTTCTGAGCTTTTCACTGCTGAGGAACGAATGGTGCAGTTTCCGTATCAGTTCGTCTTCTTCTTCGGTCAGCTCGCTGGGATTGTCCGGGTTGATGGTTGGGAAATGGCAGTCCTTCAGCGGGTATTCTTCATTGCCTAACCGCAGCACGCCTTTCTGGTAGTCGATTTTGTCCAACAAGTTGCGTTCTTTCATCTCAAATTCCGGTCGGCGGTTCACAATCTGTTGTTCCAATTTGAATTGGATGATGGTGATGGCCTTGTGCATTTGTGCAATCAGCCGGATGGTTTTTTCATTGTAGGTGTTGTCCGTGCAGGATGTTTTTGGCACGAACACCGTGCATGGGTCGTCGGCGTAAGTGTCCATGGCGAAAGTGGCCAATGGGAGCAGGTTGATGCCGTAGCCGTCTTCCAATGTAGCAAGGTTTGCATAGCGCATGGAAAGTCGGATGACGTTGGCGATGCAGCACAGGTTGCCTGCGGCGGCTCCCATCCACAGGATGTCGTGGTTGCCCCATTGGATGTCGAAGTTGTGGTAATTGCAGAGTGTGTCCATGATGATGTGTGCGCCGGGGCCACGGTCATAGATGTCGCCCACGATATGCAGCGAGTCGATGGTCAGCCGTTGGATCAAGTTGCACAAGGCGGTGATGAAATCGTCGGCACGCTTGATGTTGATGATGGTGTTGATGATGACATCGATGTACGCATATTTGTTCGGCTCCATGGACGATTCGTGGAGCAGTTCCTGGATGATGTAGGAAAATTCGGGTGGAAGCGATTTTCGTACCTTTGACCGTGTGTATTTCGATGACACGTTTTGGCACACTTTTACCAGTTGGTTCAATGTGATGCGGTACCAGTCCTCAATGTCTGTTTCTGTGCTTTTCACCAGTTCCAGCTTTTCTTTCGGGTAATAGATCAAGGTGCATAGTTCTTTCTTTTCAGATTCCCTCAAAGCGTTGTCGAATATTTCGTTTACTTTCCTTTTGACGGCTCCTGACGCATTCTTCAGCACATGCTGGAAAGCTTCGTATTCTCCGTGGAGGTCTGTCAGGAAATGTTCTGTTCCTTTCGGCAGGTTGAGGATGGCTTCAAGGTTGATGATTTCCGTGCTGGCGTCGGCCACGGTGGGAAAGCTGCGCGACAGTAGCTGGAGGTAGCGCAGGTCGTTCAAGATGGTTTCCGGTGTGATTTGATTGAATCCGCTCATTTGATAGAAAAATTAGTTAGCGTTTATATGAAAAACAGGAGAATCACCTGTGCGATGATGACTCTTGCGAACATGGACAAGGGGTAGACCGTAGCGTATGCCACGGCCGGGTTGTCGTTGGACACGGCTTCATTGGCATACGTCAGTGCCATGGGATTGGCCATGCTTCCGCACAGCATGCCGCATGTGGAGCCGAAATCCAACCTCATGAACCTGTACGAGGCAAGCCCGATGAGGAGTACAGGAACGAGGGTGATGGCAAATCCGATGGCTATCCATGTCGCTCCTTCGGGTCGGAACACGGTTTCAAAGAAGTGTTCTCCGGCATCTAAACCTAAACAAGTCAGGTACATGGACAGTCCGATGCCTCTCAGCATGAGGTTGGCGCTGCGGGTGGTATAGGTCACCATGTGCAGCCTTGGCCCGAACGTGGCGACCAAGATGCCGACGATGATGGGGCCTCCTGCCAGCCCGAGTTGCACAGGCACGTCGATGCCGGGCAGATGGATGGGGATGGCACCCAAAGCCAGCCCTAAGACAATGCCGATGAAGATGGTGATGAGGTTCGGCTCTTTCAAGCTTTTCACGGCATTTCCCAAAACTTTTTCTACATTATGCACGGCAGCGGCTTCGCCCACCACGGTAAGGCGGTCGCCCATCTGGAGAATCAGGCCGGGGGTTGCCAACAGTTGCACGCCGGAACGGTACACCCGGCTGATGTTGATGCCATAATGGTTGCGCAGCCTCAGGGAACCGAGCTTTTTCCCGTTGATTTCAGGGCGGGTCACGATGATGCGTTGCGACACCAATTGGCTGTCGATGGCGTTCCAGTCGATGTCATCTTTGTTCCAGTCAGCGCTTTCCTGTTCGCCGAACAGTATGGTCAACGTCGGCACGTCCTTTTCGGCAGTAATCACAAGCAGGCGGTCGCCTTCATGGATGATGGTGTCTGAGGTGGGGATGCACACCTTCCCGTTGTGCCATATTCTGGAAATGACAAATTTGACGTGTCCCCATTGTGCCACGTCTTTCACCGATTTCTCGAAGATGGCTGGATTGTGCGCTTGGAATGCAGCAATGTACGTATTGTGTATGTCTTCATTTTCTGCCGGCACGGCTTTGCTGTCCTTTGCGGGCAATTTGCGGATGACAATGAGCGCGATGATGACGCCCACCACGCCGAGGGGATAGGTCACTGCGCAACTTAAAGCGGCGCCGCTGCTCTCCATGCCCATTTGTTTCAAGGTTTGCTGCGCCGCTCCCAAAGCCGGGGTATTGGTCGTGGCTCCGCAAAGGATGCCTGCCATGTCGGGCATGGACACGCCGGACAGATAGTGGAAACCTACGGCCATTGCCGTGCCGAGCAATACAACGGCTAAGGCCATCATGTTCAGTTTCACTCCTCCTTTATGGAAAGAACTGAAGAATCCGGGACCCACTTGCAGCCCCAAGGCATAGACGAACAGCACCAATCCGAAGCTTTCCGCATAGTTCAGCATCTCCGGGTTGATGGACAGTCCGAAGTGTCCGGCCAATATCCCGGCAAAGAACACGAACGTGACGCCCAACGACACGCCCATGACATGGATTTTCCCCAATGCCAGCCCGATGGCTGCAATCATCGCGATGACAATGATGGCCTGCAAGGCCGATTGTTCCAAAAACAAATTGCTAATCCACTCCATGAAGCGTCCTGCTGTTTCTTAATTAATCTTGCAAATGTAGGTATAATCCGCGAGATTCCGCACCGGCAAAATAAAGAAAACGTTTTTTCTTTAGAGAAACGATAGGATAAATCTGTGCAATTAAAAAACAAATGGATTTGTATAGTGTTTAGTTGTGACAGATAGATATGAATGCGGTTAGTCTTTGTACCCAAAATGAATGCTTCGATAGAAAGAAATTCATTTGAACATGGCAAATGATAGAAAAATGCCTATCTTTGTCAGCGGATAGAGGCAACTCTTTCCAAGACTTATTGAAAATAAGAGGCGTTATGTCTTCTTCTTGTGTGTGAAAAGCGTCGGAAACTTATTCACTGTATAGGCAAGAGTTGGCGTAATAGTCTCCATGCATATGCGTGGGGCTGTTATTTCACATCTGTCTATAAAGGTATTTCCGACCACCTTCACACTAAGACGTGGATGTACAGTTCCGCGCTTTCGCATGTATAAATAGATCTTTCAGGAACTGGGGAGTTGTAAAGAAGTTGCGCCCGACACGAAGCGTATAGGGTATTGGAATCATGTGTGCAAAGTTCGTTCTCTTTGGTCGTTCTTTTAGTAGAAAAACAAAATCCTGCAAGCTCAATGTGGGTTGCAAGTTGGGCATTGCTAAAAGGTTGCAATTCATAGTGTTCATTGCAGGGATGCTTGCATCTGGCAATGTTTCTGCGTAGCAGTCTTTATGGGTGGGAGAAACTTATTCGTGTGATGCAACTTCGGCTGTGTTGGGATTGACATCCGATGTTTCTTGGACCACAAGCGGTGGATACTTGTCTTTAAGTGGCACGGGGTTTTATCGGAATGTTACAGTTACACAATATTTTTCTGGAACAGCCACAGTGCAGTGTAGTTGGAAATACAGATTGTATTCAGGTGATACGTGGAAAACACAATCCCGTTCATGGACGATAAGATGCATTGATAATCCGGCATCCATTTATCCCACAGAATTGACGCTTTCGCAAGGCGAAACGGCGAATCTTGGTTATAGCCATGCATACAGCAACAATTATGTTTCTGCGGCACAGGCTTATTTCAGCAGTTCAAACCCAAGTATTGCCACTGTTTCCCGTTCGGGGTTGGTCACGGCTGTGGCTTCTGGCACCACTTATATTAATCTGTATTCGAAAATATCATCAACTTCGCCTTATTGCAAGGTGACGGTGAAGGATGTGCAGCCGCAAAATGTCAGCATACCTTCTAATATCAATGTAACAGTGGGAGAGACGAAGCAGTTGACCGCAAATGTGTCACCGGCAGATGCATCGGTGTTTTCTATAAAATGGGAATCGGACGATTCTTCTATCGCCACCGTCAGTTCATCAGGCTTGTTGAAAGGCGTAAAGCATGGAACAACAAAAGTCCGTTGTTTGATAAACAGTTCCCTGTATTCCAACAGTGCTACGGTGACTGTTTCCGAAGCCGCTTTGGCTTTAAGCGCAAGCCATGAAAGCGGTCTTATGGAAGCAGGCGCAACGGTTACTCTTACGGCAAGCAACCGTGAAGCTTCCATTTATTACACATTGGATGGAACCACGCCGTCCGTCAACAGCACACTTTACACTGCGCCCATTGTGCTTGAAAGGGATGTGACATTGAAAGCCATCGCCTGCCACGAAGATTATGAGGACAGTGAAATCTTGGTGAGGCAGTTTGAAGTGACCTCGCTCAAGGCGGTGGATTGTTATCCGGAAGATGCATCCGACGAGAACAGGAGAGATATTATTCCTATGGTTGCATTCGATGTCGCCATTCTCAAAAACACTCAGTTTGACGGAATAGAACTTAGGAACGAGCTTGATGAAAAAGTGGAGTGTGAACCCCTTATCATGGGACAGTCGCTTTATGTCGTGCCGGATGCTTTGCTTGATGATGGCACTTACACCCTTGTCGTTCCTGAGCGTTCGGTCATGAACTCCTATAAAGAAGGCAACATGGCTCTTGCTTTTTCATTCCAAGTGGATGAAGGCGTGAAGATAAATGCAGCAGACATTGTTGATATAGGAGGTGATTATCTCATTACTGGCAACGGAGATTTATACATGTGGGGTTCTAACTATGTCTTTAATTTCCCGGATCCGGATATGGAAGATACGCCTTCCCCCGTATTTGTGATGAGTGATGTGCAGAAGTTTTATGGGCAATATTTCATCAAGGCAGATGATTCCTTATGGGGATGGGGATGTAATTACAATTCTTTTCTTGGCAATAACCCGGACAACAGCATATTGGGCGATGGCACAAAGTATGAAAGGGAACGCCCGGTGAAGATATTGTCGGACGTGGTTTCTTATCAAGGCGGATGGCATGATGGGGCATTGAAGAAGGATGGCACGCTTTGGATTTGGGGGCAAAACCGTTTTGGCCAAATCGGGGATGGGACATCAGGAATGTCGGCTTACAAGCTTTCCCCCACAAAGGTGCTGTCGGATGTCAAGGCGTTTTCTTTGGGTACATGGCATAGTATCGCCTTGCAAGATGACGGAACCCTGTTGGGATGGGGATATCCTGATGCGATTGGCCGCGACAATGTATATGTTCCTTATGAAATTGCCACCGATGTAAAGGAATGTTATGCAGAAAGCTTCCACAATGTTTTATTGAAGAATGACAATAGTTTGTGGACATTTGGAGGAAATAATTATGGCCAAATCGGGGACGGCACAACCAACAATCGAATCGCCCCGGTCAAAATTATGGAAGATGTTGCGAAATGTGCCGCTTCTTATGCTGGCACTTGGGCCTTGAAAGACGATGGCCGTTTGTATCATTGGGGCATAGTAGGTCATTATTCCATTCCTCAAAGAACAACGCCAACGCTTCTCATGGAGGATGTGAAGGACTTTTTTGTCACAGATGGCAATGTGTATGTACTTAAGAATGATAAAACATTATGGTCATGCGGTGCAAATACCAATGGACAATTGGGCAATGGGACAGACGATGATTCTTACGATGCTTTCTGTTGCACTATTGATGAAGTGGAGAAAGTGTGGCCGTGTAGAGATGCTTGCTACGTGTTGCGGACAGATGGTAGCATTTGGGGATGGGGAACAAGCATTGGCAATGGCATTTATTCAGTGGAAACAACCCCGGTTAAATTGTATGATAATGAAAGAGTTGATATTGAGTCGGTTGATTTCCCTTATAATAACTACACATTGCCGATGGAGGGGAAAGTATTAATCCTGCTTTCCTTGAATCCGCTGGATGCAGATTATGAATCCATTGAATGGCAAAGCTTGGATGAATCCATTGCGAGCGTCACACAGCGTGGTGTTGTCACCGGGGTGGCTGAAGGAGTCACGGAAGTCAAGGCGATTGTGAAAGCTGGTGATGGCCAAGAGTTTGTTGCCACTTGCAAGGTGACAGTGACCGATCCCACAAGTATTGATGATGTGCAGGCATCTAATTTGCACGTATGGGCAAGCGATGGGCATTTGCACATTGAGGGTGTGGCCGTTGGCGATGACGTGAGCGTTTACGGCAGTTCCGGCATGGTGCTGCTCCATGCGGTTGCAGATGCGCAGCATTGCGTTGTGCCTATCCAAGGAAAGGGCTTTTACATTGTCAGGACCGGCAGGGGAGCGGTTGTGAAAATTGTTGTGGCCGATTGATGTTTCCAATTTTTTAGAGCAAGGGAAGCCGCAAGGTTCTCCCTTGCTTTTTTTAGTAGTGGTTTTGGCGGATGAAAACCGTTTTTGGAAGACAAGGCTTTGGGCTATAACGGGCGGCTTCCCGTGAAATCCTTCCAAATCTCCTGCCGAATCCTCCCAAGGTTTCGCCCAAAAGTTCAGGAAGATTTTCAAAAACCTCTATGAACTTTTGCTTGCACGATTAATAATCGTGCAGGGAATCTTTCACAGTAAAGTTTCAAATTTTATGGGTGAAATGCGCTCACTCTCCCCATGCCGTCTGGGGGGTTCCTGTGGGGCGGTTTCTGTCAGCAATGAACCTTTTGAGGAGGAATGTCAGGAAATACGGGAATGTATAGAACTTCCCGTTGAACCCGATGTTTTTGTATCCCAATTTTATACCGTATCGGATGTCCGGGTATCTGTTGTCCTTGAGCAAATTGTTCAGGGAAGCGGTCGCACCGTCTGTGGCTTTCACTTCGACAGGAATAAGGGAGGCAGCATCTCTCAAGAAGAAATCCATTTCCAAAGGCGGTTTTTCGCTGCGGTAGTAAAAGAGGCTGTAACCTTGCTTGGCAAGCATGTCCCCGATGATGTTCTCGTAGATGGCTCCTTTGTATGTGCCTAAGTTCTTGTTAGCCCTTAAGTCTTCTTGTGCTTCTTCGTCCAACGACGCAATCAGCAGCCCGGTGTCCTTGAAGTAGATTTTGTATAGTTTGGGGTCGTAGTTGCCTTTCAAGGGGAGTTCCGGATAGTTCATGCAATAGCAGATGTTGATGATGCCGGCATCTGCCAGCCATTCCACGCAGCCGATGTAATCGCGGTTTCTTGCATTGCGGGCGATTTTCGTGATTTGGAATCTTTTGTTCTCCTTTGCCAAAAAAGTAGATATGTGGTTGTAGATGGCCTTTACTTTGGCTTTGTCCAAACCTTCCACGTACTTGGTGATGTCTTCTTCATAGTCGGCAAGCAATTGCCGTTGGATGGCCAATGTGCCACTGAAGTTCCCGTTCTTTATGTAGGTGTTGACTACTTCCGGCATTCCTCCTATGGTCACGTAATCGCGGAAAAGCCCGAACAACACGTCCAATTGCAGTGGGCTGAAAGGGATTGCCTCTTGCATGTGGTGGTAAAGGCTCTCCACGAAATCCTCCGAATATCCTTTTGCCCAAAGGAATTCTTCAAAATCCATGGATCGCATTTCGTAATCTTCCTTGTAACCCACACTGTTGGATTCTATTTCTCTGTAATTAATACCCATCAGCGAGCCGGAGCAAATCACATCGTAACGGCCATCTATCTTGAAGAACTTTAATGCCGTGGCGCAATTGGGACATGCTTGCAACTCATCGAAGAAGAAAATGGTGTGGCGGGGAATGAATGCAAAACCGGGTTCCAAAAGGGAAATGTTCTTCAGTATCTTGTCCACCTCAAATCCTTCTTCGAAGATGTGTTTGTATTTAGGTTGCTCCACGAAATTGATTTGAACGACGCTTTTGTAGTTTTGGCGGGCAAACCATTCAATGGAACGGGTCTTCCCAATCTGTCTTGCGCCTTTGACAATGAGTGGTTTACGATTCGGATTGGCTTTCCAATTTGTCAGAAAAGCATCTATTTTCCTTTTTAGCAACTTTTCCATGGTGTTAGGGGTATATATGGTGCAAATATAGCGATTTTCACATAATCTGATATGGAATGTGGGCCATTTTTCACATTTTCCGGCGTATCTGGGGGGATATATTTCACAAAATCCCTGCGTGCGGACGCATTTTTTATGTCCCGGCGATGCAATATTCGGCGCACCGATGCATTTATTTGAATGAAAAAAAGGTAAAAAACGGCCATGTGTTTTATCTTTTTGTATTTTTGCATTTCCTAACCTAAAACGTATTTATTGAAAATGAAATCTTTATGTTGGGCAGCCGTGTTGGCTGTTGTTTCAGTGTTGTTTGCCTCTTGTTTGGAAAGTGAAGAAAACACGCCGGTGTTCGGCAGCTTCTTCACGGTGCAGAAAAGCGCATCTTCCGCTTCCGGCTATGAATTGATACAGGATATCTCCGGCGACCGTTATTTCCCTTCTTTGGAAACCATCGGGATTGTCAGGCTCGACAATGTGAAAAGGGCTTTCCTGGTATATTCTTACCAAGACGATGAATCGTTGAACCAAGGCGAAAATGGCATTTATTACATCGATTTGGTTTACAGCAACAGCGCGTTCCCCATCGAGACAAAGGACTTATGCACGCGGCAAGACACGTTGCGCAACGACTCCATCTCGTCGTTCTCCAGCATCTGGGCGTATGGCGATTATGTGACGACTGCCGCCAATTATTATGTGTATCGCCGCACGTTCATCGACATGGTGAAAGAAAAGGTGAGCAACGACACGCTCTACTTGCGGCTGAACACGAACCTTTACAAGAGCGACGGCTATTTAGGCATCGCTTCCTCTTACAACAGCTTCCGCCTGCCTGAGGCTGCGGATTTGGAGGCAGAGGGCATCCGTCCTGTGGGGGATTCCATTGTCGTTGCCGTGGCAGCCAAGGTGGCGAAGAATTACCAGAGCGAGACGCAATACCGGTATTGCAAATATAAGTTGGAATAATTGTGGACTATAAAGGGTTATTACAGCGGGCCATTCTTTTGCTGACGGCTCCGGGCAAGGCATGGAAAGAGATTGCCGGAGAGGAGGACAGGCGCGCAGTGCTGTCGTCTTTCGTCTATCCCATGTTGGGATTGTGCGGCTTGTCCGTGTTCATCGGCACATTGCTTGCGGGCGACGGGCTGACGGCACCCGTTTTCCAACGGGCCCTGACCTCTTGCTGCGCGGTCATCGTCTCGCTTTTTGGCGGGTATTTCCTTGCGGCATACGGCATCAACCAGCTGGGCATGAAGTTGTTCGGCCAGAAAGACGACGTGCTGCAAGCCCAGCAGTTGGGCGGGTATTCCTTGGTGGTCACTTTCCTGCTGAACATCATCGTGGGATTCTTCCCCGGCTTTTTCATCCTGAGCTGGATTTTGCAGTTCTACACTGTGTATGTCGTGTGGGAAGGCGTCCGCGTGTTGGCCGGGATTGCCGACAACCGGCAGATGTCTTACACCGTCATGGCCTCCGTGCTGCTCATCGCCTGCCCGGCGCTGATTGATTTTGTATTCGGAAAATTAATGAACTTGTTGAATTAGAAGAATGAAACCGGCTCCAGTGAACATCAAGAACAAGCGTGCCACGTTTGATTACGAATTGCTCGACACTTACACCGCAGGCATCGTGCTGACCGGGACGGAGATAAAATCCATCCGGCAAGGGAAAGCCGGCCTGGCCGACACGTATTGCTACTTCATGCGCGGCGAATTGTGGGTGAAAGGGATGCATGTGGCAGAATATTTCTATGGCTCCTACAACAACCACGAATCGCGCCGCGACCGCAAACTGCTGCTGAACCGGAAAGAACTGGCCAAATTGGAACGGGCAACGAAAGAAAGCGGCTTCACCATTGTGCCGGTGCGCCTGTTCATCAACGAAAAAGGGTTGGCAAAATTGGTGATTGCCCTTGCAAAAGGCAAGAAGCAATACGACAAGCGCCAGTCGTTGAAAGAAAAAGACGACCGGCGCGAAATGGACCGCATGTTTAAACGTTAAAAAGATATACGGGATGGATTGCGCTTTGATTCGGGAAGCGTCGCGCAGGATTCTTCTGCTCGACGGGGCCATGGGAACGATGATACAGGGCTATCATTTGGAAGAAAAGGATTTCCGGGGCGAACGTTTCCGGCATTTGCCGGGCGTGCAGAAGGGCAACAACGACTTGCTTTGCCTGACGCGCCCGGATGTCATTGCCGACATACACCGCCGCTACTTGGGAGCCGGCGCAGACATCATTGAGACGAACACGTTCAATGCCACGAAAGTTTCCTTGGCCGACTACCACGCCGTGGAATGGGCAGCCGAAATCAACCGGGAAGCAGCCCGGATAGCCCGGCAGATGGCCGACGAGTACACGCGGCGCACGCCGGGAAAGCCCCGTTTCGTGGCAGGCTCCATCGGGCCGACCAACAAGACTTGCTCTTTGTCGCAGGACGTGAACAACCCGGCCGGCCGGGCGTTGCACTTCGATGAACTGGCCGCTGCCTACATGGAGCAGATGAAAGCCTTGATGGAGGGCGGCGTGGATGCCTTTCTGGTGGAGACGATTTTCGACACGCTGAACGCCAAGGCAGCCATCTTTGCGGCGCGGCAATGCATGGAGGAGGCGGGGCGCGAACTGCCGTTGATGCTCTCCGTCACGGTGTCCGACGTGGCTGGACACACGCTTTCCGGCCAGACACTGGAAGCATTCCTCGCTTCTGTGGCGCATGCCCGCCCATTCTCCATAGGTTTGAACTGCTCTTTCGGGGCGCGTCAGCTGAAACCTTTCCTGAAAGAACTGGCGCAACGGGTGCCTTGCCTCGTTAGCCTGTATCCGAATGCCGGTTTGCCGGACAGCATGGGGCAATACAGCCAAACGCCGGAGGAAATGGCCGGGGAGTTGAAGGAATGCATCGACGAGGGGTGGGTGAACATCATCGGGGGATGCTGCGGCACCACGGATGCTTACATCGCCCGCTTCGCGTCGTTGGTGGAACATGCTGCGCCCCGTGTTGCGGCCTCACCGGCAAGCCACACCGTCCTTTCCGGCTTGGAAGCGTTGGAGGTAACGCCGGAGGTCCGTTTTGTCAACGTGGGCGAACGCTGCAATGTGGCAGGTTCCCGCAAATTCCTCCGGTTGATAAAGGAAAAAAATTACGAGGAAGCCCTGGCCATTGCCCGCAAGCAGGTAGACGACGGGGCTTTGGCGCTCGACATCAATATGGACGACGGCCTGTTGGATGCGGAGCAGGAGATGGTGAATTTCCTGAACCTCGTCGCCTCAGAGCCGGACATTGCCCGCGTACCCGTCATGATTGATTCCTCAAAGTGGGAAGTGATTGAAGCCGGGTTGAAATGCGTGCAGGGGAAACCCATTGTCAATTCCATCTCCTTGAAGGAAGGGGAGGACGAATTTTTGCGCCGGGCGCGGCTCATCCAGCGTTACGGCGCGGCGGTTGTTGTGATGGCTTTCGACGAACAAGGGCAAGGCGACACCTTCAGCCGCAAGGTGGAAATCTGCGAAAGAGCCTATCATCTGCTGGTGGGCAAGGCAGGTTTCAACCCGCTTGACATTATCTTCGACCCGAACGTGCTGGCCGTAGCGACAGGCATGGAGGAACATGCCGCGTATGCCGTGGATTTCATTCGGGCAACGCGCTGGATAAAGGCGCATCTTCCGGGGGCGCACGTCAGCGGCGGAGTCAGCAATTTGTCCTTCTCTTTCCGGGGAAACAATTATATCCGTGAAGCAATGCACGCCGTGTTCCTGTATCATGCCATCGAGGCAGGCATGGACTTCGGCATTGTCAATCCGGGGACTTCCGTGCTTTACGACGATATTCCTGCCGGCGTGCTGGAACGGATGGAGGACGTGGTGCTGAACCGCAGGCCGGATGCCGCCGAACGTTTGGTGGACATGGCCGGCGCCTTGGGCCGCGAGACGGCTTCTTCAAGCCCGCAGCACGATGCCGCCGCGTGGAGGAAGCAGAGCTTGGAGGAACGCTTGTCCCATGCTTTGGTGAAAGGCGACAGCAGTTTCCTGGACGAAGACTTGCAGGAAGCGCTTGCGCAATACCATCGGCCGGTGGACATCATCGAAGGCCCTTTGATGGCGGGCATGGACCGCGTGGGCGATTTGTTCGGCAGCGGGAAGATGTTCCTCCCGCAGGTCATCAAGGCCGCCCGCACGATGAAGAAAGCGGTTGCCTTCTTGCAGCCTTACATTGAGGAAGGCAAGGGGCAAGGTTGCCGTTCCGCCGGGAAAATCCTGCTGGCCACCGTGAAGGGCGATGTGCACGACATCGGGAAAAACATCGTTTCCGTGGTACTGTCGTGCAATCATTACGACATCATCGACTTGGGCGTGATGGTGCCTGCCGGCGAGATTGTCCGGCGCGCCAAGGAAGATGGAGCGGACATCATCGGCTTGAGCGGGCTGATTACCCCGTCGCTGGAGGAGATGGCGCATGTGGCGTCGGAATTGGAGAAAGCAGGATTGCGGTTGCCTTTGCTCATTGGCGGGGCCACGACATCGCCATTGCACACGGCCTTGAAGATAGCCCCCGTGTACAGCGGCCCGGTCATTTACGCGCGTGATGCCTCGCAAGTGGCGTTGATAGCAGGAAAACTGATGAACCCTTCCTTGAAAGCCGGCTATGTGGACGAAATCAATCGGGAACATGCCCGCCTGCGGGAGGAAGCAGCCTCCCGTGAAAGGCCGAAAGTCTCCTTGGAAGAAGCCCGCCGCCAGCGTCTCCATTTGGAGTTTTAAGCGGAAGATCCAGCTCTTTTCCTTTTTTGTGAAGTGGAAACTTCGCATTCTCTTTTTATGTTTTTCGGCATAAAGCGGGTATTTCTTCTTGAAATGTAGTTAACTTTATTTTCTTTTTTGTAGTTTTGCATTAGAGCGTAAATGCATACAATTTACTAAAAGTTCGAGAAACTTGCAAAACTATGATATGAATAATGGCATTTCCCGCAGATAAAATAAAGATTATTGCGGACTTATGGCAAAACGGCAATCATAGGTGCATGGGATAAGGATAGAAACAATGTCGGATGCCGGTATGACGAACACAGGGAAAATCATCACCTACCAGAGTGAATTGGATTATCTTTCCAAGTGCATTTTGGAATCGCCACGCAGGGAAACAGGCGGGAACTTGTTCGGGCTGTGGACACCTTTTGGCATCCCGTTCATTCATTATGTGGTAGGGCCTGGCCCGAAAGCGGTGCATGAACCAACGCATTTCAGGCAGGATTTCGCATTCTTGGATAAAAATGCGGACTATCTGGTGAAGGAGCATGCCTTGCATCATATTGGCTCGTGGCATTCGCATCATTCGTTGGGCTTGGCCGAACCCAGCAGCGGTGATACTGATTCCACGTTGTCCGGCATGAAAGAATGCCATCTTCCGAGTTTCATTTTGCTGATAGGCAATTACCGTCATGGGAAATCCACGGTCAATGCTTTCCGCTATGATAGTAAAGGATATTATGTGAAATTGAAGTGGGTTGTGCTGGATGGCGACAGCCCGCTCCGCAAGACATACGACAACATGCATGGCGATTTGGTGTATGAGCCGTCGGGCGAGCCCTGCATGATGCCGCTCGATGCCTGCAAGTTGGCAGACGATGGACAGCCGGGCCGGCAGGAACGGCCTGTGTTTGCGCCTGGCTATTGGCTGTCTGTTGCGGAGAACCGGAAGGAATTTGCCGCTATTGTCAAGTTCCTGAAAGCAGAGTTTGATGCCGTTTCCATCTTCCAGGTTGATGATGCTACGGTGGAAGTGCGCATCATGGATTCAATGGTTCCTTACAAATTCGTTTTCGGCGCGGCTTTCCCGAAGGAGGCGCCCAAACTTTTGGCCCTCAAAAGCAAGAAACCCCAATGCAGCTTTGTCCCGGAATGGACGACAGAAGGGATGAGCCTGTCAGAAGCATTTATTCATTACTTTAAATCCATCAGGCTATGATGACAGAAGAACGATTAAAAGACGAATTTTACTTGCTTTCGCAAGCATTTTCAGTCAAGCAGTTCAAGTTGACGAGCAATACGTTGACCATTGCGCTTCAAACCAATTCCAAAAAGATTTATACCGTGAGGATAGACTTGGCCAATCATCCGTATGAAGTGCCTAAGGTGTTCATCACAAACCCGAAACCTTTGTTGGACCGTTCCGGGAATCCGATGTTGGATGCAAGCCATCCCATGCACACTTTGGGCGGCGAAAACGGATGCACGCGCATTTGCCATTATGGGGCATCCCAATGGCATCCGGGCGTTTACCTTTATCAAGTGGTTGTCAAGGTCAGGGTGTGGCTTGAGGTCTATGAGAATCATTTGAAGACCGGTTATCCGCTTGATAAATATTTGACGACGGCAGCGGGATGAATGCCTTTGAGATTGTTGAACATTAAAAATATATTTCGATGAGCTTCTTCAAGAAAAATCAATCAGATGACTGCACGGATGTGAGCCAAGTCATCAAAGACCAGCATGATGGCAATCGCGGTGTTGAATTAGTCATGAATGATGACGGGGAATTGGTGGCTGTCCCGGCTTCCCAAGTTGATAAAGTGGACGGCATCAAGGCCACTGAAATCGCAAAGAAAGACTATTATTCATTATTGTAAACATGCCTTGACATGGAAAGCCTGCTCTACCTTTACCAATACCAGATACAGAAGTTCGTCAATTCTTCTGCCGGTTCCCAATTGGGGGTTGCCTATGAATGGAAAGGAGAAGACGTGTACCATGCTTATTTGGAATATCCGCAAATAGCCCCCTCCGGCTATGCAGTGGCTTGCCTGTTCTTGAAGGCAGCCTGCAAGGCAGACTTTGAGAATGCCGAATGCTTTGCGGAAAACCTGATGAACCAAGACGCGTCCATGGCGCGGTTAGGCATGGTGGTTGTCTTTTGCATGGAGAACGGGCGGCTGCTGAAGCGCGCATTTGTACCGAATGATTCAGCCTGTTGCGTCCGGATTGAATATGTGCCTGACAAGAGCAACCTTTATACGCGCAGCAAAGGCCTGATTGAAGTTGGGGCGTTGGAAAAGAGACATGTGCTGATTGTGGGGTTGGGCAGCGGAGGTGCAACGATAGCCGTGGAACTGGCCAAGGCAGGAGTCGGCAATTTTGCGTTAGTGGACTTCGACCGTTTGGAGTTGCATAACATTGCCCGTCATATTGCCGGAGTCAATGAATTGGGACGATTGAAAACAAACATTGTCCGTGATGCCATCTTGGGCAAGAATCCTTATGCCAATATCAGCACGCATCCTGTTGACATCATGAAGGATATTCCTTTGATAGAACAACTTGTGTCGGGAACAGATTTGGTGATAGCAGCTACAGACAGCCTTCCCAGCAGATATCTGTTGAACTCTTTGATTATAAAACATAAGAAAACGGGATTGTTCGGGCGGGCTGTCACCCGTGCCGAAGGCGGAGATGTGTTGAGGGTGCGTCCCGGAGGGCCTTGTTATGCTTGCTTGAAGGGAAGCCAGTGGTACACGCAAGAGGAAGAAATCACAGATTTGCGCAGGGCGCGGGAAACAGGTGTGATTCCTGCTTACACTTCAGAAGAAGATGCGGATGCCATGGTGCAAGTCGGTTTGTCTACCGACATCGCTCCTATCAACACGATGGTCGTCAAATTGGCCATTCAGGAATTGTCGAGAGGAACGGAATGCCTGATCACGACATTGGACAAGGAATTGGATTATGATTTCTACATGTGGGCCAACCGCCGTGAATTGCATTTTGCCAATTGGGCGCCGTTCAATCATAATCCGGGGCGGAAAAAGCCGACCATATTGCAGTGGTATGGCGTGAAATTCCCAAAGAGTTGCGATTGCCACGAATGCAGGAATTATTGACAAATACTACGGTTATGGCTAAGATGATAAGATTGCCGAGCGGCATCAGCATTGACATGGAGCAAGGGGAGATACGGACTCCTCTTGGCCCCGGCCCTATTCCCATCAGCCATAACACAGGAACTCACGTTTATCGGAGAACGGTTTGGAACCGCTTTGACAGCTTTATCGGCAATATAGGAAACTGGTTTGCAGATTATTCGGAAAGAATCACGAGCATCCTTTCCATTGTGCTGTTGGCAGGCATGGGCATATCTTTCCTTATATGGCTGATATCGTTGGGCTTGTTTTGGGGAATTGTGGCAGGCATCCTTTTAGGGGGAATCGTCTATTATGCCGCCATGATTGTGGTCGGCATCTTTACATGGATAAGCAATATTCTTCTTGGGATTATCCGTTACATATTTTATTCCGGCACAACTTTCCTGATTGCATTGGCAGTCGTGGGAATATTTGCCGGCGTGAGTGTCTTGCCTGAGCGTCCATGGTCTGTGGAAACGGAAACGGCTGCGCCTCAAACTACATTGTATTATTGCACGGCAAGGTCTTCCCTGAATGTACGTTCTGCGCCTGACCTTAACGCAGAGGTGGTAGGAAGTTTGAAATTCGGTGATGCTGTGGAGGTGTATGGCATGGCCAATGGATTTGCCAAGATTAAGTACAATGGCGCGGAGGCATACGCAAGTGCGGATTATTTGAAGAAAAAGGAAGAAAGATAAAAGGCGGATTCCGAAAAGCCCTAACAGAGTAGGAACTAATGTTAAAGTGAAATTGCTATGTTGACAAAAGTTTTCAAAGTAAAAGACACTAACACGAACGCATATGGTTGCTGTGACCAATGCGGCGGTTGCCAATGCAACAACTAATCTGATGGAGGGGGTATCTGCGTTTTAAGGCGCGGATACTTCCCCCTCTTTGTTTTCACTTTAAAAATTTGGAGGAATGTTTTTCATCAACCGAAGCGCCATTTCGTGGAGCGTTATTCTGATAATGGTAATGTTGCTATCGTTAGTCATTGTCTATGCAGATAGTTTGTCAATACCTTCCGAGAAAACTTCGGATGGCGTTGTTGCTATTTTGAGTGCTTTTGTTGGCATGTTGATAACGATTGCAGTGACAGCAATCCTGCTGAACCGGCAAACTGAGGTGGAAAGTTCCAAGGAAAGGCATATGAGGCAATTTGAGAAGAAGCAGGAAACCTATTATGCGTTCTTGGAAGAATTGGGAAACATCATTGCCACGATGCTTCAGAGAAGCCTGAGGGGAAATGACAAAAAGGCTTATGAGAATGTCACATCGCTTAGTTCATTGATCTTCCAATTTGGTTATTTGCGTATGCACATGGAAGATGAAACATTTTTGAATGTAATGGCTTGTGTGTCGAATATCTTTAATAAGTATCGTGAATTGAAAATCAGAGATGTTTACCAAAGCGAAATCCTGCAAAGCGGGCATCAAAGGTCTGTCGAGGTGAACAATAGGTTGTTTTGTTTCTCGGTGGTGTTGTCCGAGGAACTGTTCCATATCTCCAGTATTTTGAACAATGATATGTACCAAGGAAAATCTGAATTTGAATCAAACAATAAAATCGAGAACGAAATCCATCGGTTGCTCAATAGCTGTGGATTAAAGAATATGAACTTAAAACAATAGTGTCATGCAGTATGCTAAATTAATTGAGAATGATATATTCCCTATACCGATAGGAGACGAGTTCGGGAAGATGCCGGATGAACTCAGCCTTGTTTATTCTCCTTTGACTGACAAAGCTATCTTGGTGAAACAAGCATATCTCCAACCCATGGAACAATACCTGTTGCATCCGGAGAATAGAAAAACTTTGCCTGAAGACGTTGTAGAGGCAATGGATGCGCTCACCGACTTTGAGAACCGCAAAAAGCCTGCGCCTCTTGCAGAAGACCCTGACAAGTATACCCGGATGGCTGTCTTGCCCAATAATGTATGCAACTTCAAATGCAGTTATTGTTATTCGGCACATGGGCGTTCCGGCAAAGTCATCACCAAAGAATTGCTGAAAGCCGCCTTGGACCATTTTGTGGATAATAAGCGGGTAAGCACTGACAATAAACTGGCCATATCTATCTTGGGCGGAGGCGAACCCTTGTTGTCGTGGGATTTGGTCCGCTTTATCATTGAATACTCGAATGAGCGGGTCATGCAAATGGGATTCCGTGGCATAGATATCAATATCGTGACCAACGGTTCCATCTTTACCCAAGAGATGATCGATGTGATTAAAAAATACAAGATACCGGTATCGATTTCATTTGAAATTTTAGAGGATATTCAAAACCTTCAACGAGGCCATTATGAAAAGGTGAGCGAAAACATACGTTGGATTATCTCAGAAGGCATCCGTCCCCAGCTTCGCGCATGCATCACGAAAGACAACATATCGCTGATGAAACGCATGATTGAAGAAGTGCTTGAGAAGTTTCCCGGGACGCGTGAAGTGATGATGGAATATGTTACCGACCCGGAAAGGATGACAGACCCTCTTGATGTGAGATCCTTTTACGAGCAATATATCGATAACTTTTTTGAAGCCCATGATTATGCTGCCCAACACGGCCTTTTGCTGGACTGTTCAGCTTACCGTAACTTTAATTTGCTTATCCAGCGTTTTTGCCCGGGCGATAATACGCTTACAGCGTACGGTGAGATTAGTGTATGCAGCCGTGTGGGCGCACCTGCGGATGCGGGTTACAGTGCAAGCATTTATGGCAAGGTGAATTTGGATGGAAGTGTGGAGATTGACCGTGAAAAGTTCAACCATCTTATCGGCCTTAATGTTTACCATTACCCGCAATGTTCGTCATGTTGGGCCAAATGGCATTGTGCAGGAGGTTGCATGGTCCACAAGCATACCTACAATCAAGCCATTCGTGATGAAATTTGCCGGTACATGCGCAATTTCTGCAAACGGATGTTGTTGCGCAACCTTGACAAGGAATACCGGAAATATTGCAACATGTCATTAAAAGAAGCGGTGGAGAGCATATAAATGGCCGATTTGGACTTGTTTTATCAAAGGAATCTTTTCCCGGTGCATGTGGCTGATTTTGTGCCGTATGCACAATCATTATACATCATCTATTCTCCCTTGTCTCATCATATTGTTCCTGTGGACGAGAATGAACTGTCGCGTCTTAAAGAGGAACTGGAAACAAACGGGCATTTCATGGATGCAGAAATGCAGTGCCTTGTGAATGAACAGGAAAAGCCGGTTCCTAATTATGTCAACAGTCCTGGCGAGGTTTATGCGCTGACTGTCTTGCCTAACAATATCTGCAATTTCTCTTGTAGTTATTGTTATGCAGCGAAAGGGCATGGGCATGATGAATTGGATGAAGGCACGCTGCGTGCTGTCCTTGATTTCTTTATTGATGCCCGGCGGACAAAGAGGCGGCATCTTTATGTCTCTTTTGGCGGAGGAGGAGAGCCGCTGTTGTCGTGGAGCAAAGTGCGAATGGCAATTTTGCATGCAGAGGAGTTGGCAAGCCGCCAAGGCTTCACAATGCATTATTCCTTTGCTTCGAATGGTTCGGTCATGAATGATGAAATCATAGAATTTATTCAAAGATATAATATAAAAACGAATATTTCTTTTGATATTTTGGAAGATGTCCAAAATGTGCAAAGGAAGCATTATGCTAAGGTGTGCCAAACACTTGACACTTTGCTTGAACACGGCATTATTCCTACTATCAATTCTGTCATCACCCCTTTTAATGTGATGAGGCAAGAGGAGATGGTAAGAGAGGTTCATTGTCGTTTCCCGAAATTGAAACGATTGAGTTTTGATTATGTCGTGGATGGCAATCTTTTTCAGACAGCAGAAGAACTGCAATCTTTTTATGATGATTACACGTTGCATTTTTTTCAGGCAAAGGGAATCGGGAAAGAGTTTGGCCTATGTGTAAGCAGTATTAAATACCACAATTTGGAGCAGATCAAGATGAGGGCTTGCGCCGGAGGTTTTGACCTCACCCCGCAAGGGACACTGAGCATGTGCTTTTTTGTGTCGTCGCCCAAGGAAACGCTTTATCCTGATTTCGTTTATGGACGTGTGGAGGATGGAACAGTTGTGTTTGACACTGGGAAGTTCCGTCGTTTGGTAGAGGCAAGCGACAACAAGCAGGAAAAATGCCACCGATGTTTCCTGAAATGGCACTGTGCCGGTGGTTGCCTTTATCATGCGAAAACGTATTCTAAGGAAATGCTCGAAACAATGTGCCGTTTTCAGCAGAAGTTCTCATTAGTGGCATTGCTGAATGAAATGGCAGGACAAAATATTTTGGAACATGCAGGTGCCGAATCTTAATGACCATAACATACAATTGGCTGACTTGTCCCGCCATTATGAAATCGAAGAGGGGAAAGTCTTTTTGGTTTATGCGCCCCTTGCAGGAGTCTTTTTCCTTGCAGATGCTGATACGGTGCAACGTCTTGAAGCATTTGTCGAGAACGGAGACGACGAAGAAATGGAAGAACTTTGGGCGCAGTTGAAGGAAAACTCGGAGGATTACAGAAGCAGCATCGTGGAAGAACCTTCCCAATTTACGCGCCTGTCCATCCTTCCAAATCTTACTTGCAACTTGTCTTGCGCTTATTGCTATTCGGCGAAAGGTCGTTCCAAAATGGAGATAGATGAAAGCCATCTTAAAATTATGCTTGACTACTTCATTGATTGCCACCGTACAAGCAGCCGCCACTTGTCAATTTTCATATCCGGTGGAGGCGAGCCGCTTCTGTCGTGGGAAAAGTTAAGGTTCATTTTTTGTTACAGTCGGCAAAGAGCAGTTGCGCAAGGCTTCACACTCGACATCTTCCTGATGACCAATGGCACTCTTATTACCTCCGATATCGCCCATGAATTGAAGGAGCAAGATGTGAATGTTGGGGTGTCATTTGAAATCTTGCCTGATGTGCAGGACAGCCAACGGGGAAGCTTTCATAAAGTGTCACAGAATATTCGGCTTTTGCTTGACATGGGCATCGTTCCTAATATTAGTTCGGTAATCACCGGCTTGAATGTGGACAGGATGGAAGAAATGGCAGATACGGTTGCTTCTTCTTATCCAGGCATCCGCCATCTCAACTTTGACCCGGCGATGAGCAGCGATATTTTCCCTGATTCAGAAAGGTTGGATGCTTTTTACCAAAAGTTCATTCATAATTTTTTTAAGGCCAAAGAGTTGTGCAAGAAATACGGGATGACGCTGGATTGCAATGTGGTGCGTAAAGCAGAAAAGCTCTTTCCACGTTATTGCCAAGGAAAACTTTGCCTTACGCCGGAAGGGAAGATATCGATTTGCCATAGTGTTTCCTCGCCCCGTGAGGCTGCTTATCAGAAAGTCGTGTATGGTGAGATTCGCAACGGGCAGTTGGCTTTTGATACAGGCAAGTTCAAGTCTTTTATTGATAAGGGGAATTTCCTGCTTCCACGATGCCATTCCTGTATTGCCCGGTGGCATTGTGCAGGAGGATGCATGATGTATCGGATGAATTACAACGAGGAGCAATTTGAGGCTGTGTGCAGGTTTACGGCTTATGCAATAACCGAAATCTTGCTTAAACGGTTGGATGCCAGTTTTAAGAAAGAACAAGGTCAAAGCATCAGGCAACTTTTAGGGATTACAAACATTTAGCGATATGGTTCAATTTCACCATCTATATGAACAAGAGATTTATCCGTTGCCATTAGAGGGCGGTTTCTTGGTGTATGCGCCGCTTTCAGGATTGATGATGCCAATGGCTTCAGATGAAGTGGAGCGATTGGAAAACCATCTGGCCACATCTTCTGAAGACCGTGAAGCGGAAGAACTTATCGCATATATCAATCATGAAAGGAAAGGGCGCAGGACTATACCGGCAAAGCATTCTCCAAGCGAGATACACAAACTTACTATTTTGCCAACGCATCGATGCAACTTCAGATGCAGTTATTGCTATTCTTCAGAAGGACGGCAAAATAAGACTTTGACGCGTGAAAAGGCAATCGCCATGATGGATTATTTCATCGATAAACACCGCACTTCGCTTACAGACCTTTGGCTTGCCATTTTGGGAGGCGGAGAACCTTTCCTTTCTCCGGGACTGACGGCTGAAATTATTGTCCATGCCCGGAGACGGGCTAAAGAACAAGGATTCAATTTGGGCATAGGGCTTACAACCAATGGCTCATTGTATGATGAGAACTTGGCACGGGTAATGGTAGAGAATGCAGTGTCGCTTGGCGTTTCATTCGAGGTGCTTGAAGAAATCCAGAACCAACAAAGGCAACATTACGGGAAAGTGGTGGAAACTGTTGCAAAATACATGGATGCAGGAGTGGATATAACCATAAAATCGATTATCACACCTGCCAATGTCTTTCGTTTGAATGAAATGGTGGTGGAAATGCATCGCCTTTTCCCTCTTGTGAAGAAATATAAGTTGCAGATAGTGGAAGACCCGGATATTTTCTCCGAACGGAAGACGATGGAAATGTTTTATGCGGACTTCACGCATTATTTCTTTCAGGCAGAGGCCACAGGCCGTGATTTGGGCATAGATGTGTATGTACTCGCCTCTAAGTATGCAGACATGCTCATTGAACATTATTGCGGGGGTGAAATGTGCCTTACCCCGGAAGGGACGATTACCATTTGCCATCGGAAATCATCATCTAAAGAGCTTGGATACGAAGATTTTGTTTATGGGAAGGTTGATGAGGATGGGACGGTTCGTCTTGATGTCGCACGTTTCTCTCGCTTGATTGCTCACGACATCAATGCCCGCGAAGCTTGCGCCCAATGTTTCGTGAAGTGGCATTGCGGAGGGGGATGTTTGGCGCAAGCATCTATCTACAACCGGGAGCAGCTTGACATCATTTGCGATTGGACAAGAAGTTTCACAAAAGAGATTCTTGCCCGTCATTTGCAGCACGCTTTGCGTGAAGAGACAGGAAACCTTTAATTGTTTGTTTCGTATGCAGCTATTTGAATACAGTTTCGATAAGAAGGAGAAAGGAAAATTCCCGTTTGAAGAAACAGTGGATTATGTCCTTACGGTGCCTTGTGTCAACCGGCAAGAAGTGCTGGATTACATTTTCCGTTCTTATCGTTTCCGTGATTATTTGTACATTACGGATATTTTCCCGAGAATGTTTGAAAACGATGAACGTTGCTTCCGCCGGTTCACTAGCAGGGAAGGTTTTGCTGTCAATATGCGCCGATTGGCTGTGACTTGCCTTGCCATCTTCGTCAGGCATTTCATAGAAGATGATTCTAAAAGCGCGATGGTTATCAGTGGAAGCTACGAAGACAATGAAACCGGAAAGGGAGCTTCCCGCAAATTGAAGCTTTACCGGTATTTCTTTGATCCTTTGTTGGAGGAGTGGAATTTGCGTTCGGTGGCAATGTTTGAAGAAAACGCTTTCATCTTGGTTCGGAAAGATCATCCATTGCCTGATGCGGAAATTAAACAAGAATATTTGGACTTTAAATCAACCAAGGGATGAATACAGAGATATTGTACCGTAATAACATATTCCTTATACCCATCGGTTCTTATTTGGAAACAGAAGATGAGGCATATTGCCTCGTTTATTCCCCATTGGCAGGCAAAATGCTTGTGGCCGATAAAGAAGGACTGGAAGAATTGCCGGATGTATTGCCGGAACTTGTAGTTGATGGCGATGCCAGCCGCTTATTGAGCAAAGTGAACGCGGCGGGCGATTTGCAGAAAATGTCTGTCCTGCCCAACCATGCTTGCAATTTCAGTTGTTCTTATTGCTATTCGGCAAAAGGCAGGAGCAACGTTTCGTTGTCGCAAGAAACGCTGGATAAAGCTTTGGAATATTTCATCAATCCGCAACGTTTGAGCGAACGCCATCTCAGTCTTTCTTTCATTGGAGGGGGAGAGCCTCTTTTGTCGTGGCCGTTGGTGGAGCATGGCATCCGTTATGCCCATGCATTGGCCTTGCGGCATGGCTTCAACTTGCTGATGACATTGACAACCAATGGGTCTATCATGAACGATGACATTATTCGTTGCCTGAAAGATTGCCAGGTTCTTCCCAATATCTCTTTCGACATCATTGAGGAAGTACAGAATAAGTACCGCAAGCATTTCAACCAAGTGTGCAATACGATTGACAAACTTTGCGGAAGTGGATTGGTGCCGGTGGTGAATGCCACGATTACTCCGGACACCGTGGAGCGCATGACGGAAATGTTCCAATTCATGGACACACGTTTCCCGAAGATAACAGACATGGTGTTTGAACCTGTCGTGTCGAATGAATTGTTTGCCACTTCCGGGGAATTAGGCTTGTTTTATGACAAATACTTGGAACATTTTTTTGCAGCAAGGAATATGGCTCAAACGGTGGGCAAGAATGTCACTTGCCGCATTTTTAAAAATGTCGATTCTCTTTTGACAAGAGGATGCCCCAGCAAGCTGACACTTACACCGCAAGGAGACCTTTCCATTTGCTACTGCATCTCATCCCCGCAAGAAAAGATGTATGCACAACGCGTTTATGGCAAGGTGGATGCGAAAGGGGTAGAGATAGATGAAGAAAAGTTCCAACGCATCAACGGCATCAATGTCTATTCGTTTGCAAAATGTGAAAAGTGTTTTGCCAAATGGCATTGCGCGGGCGGTTGCATGTGTCCGAACGATCTCTATGACGAGGAATACCTTGATGAAGTATGCCGGTTTACCAAAGGGATGATTCTCCAAACGTTGTTGCAACGTTTGGAAGAACGGTGCAAAGCCGAAGGAGCAGGCGGTTTGCGGGAGTATTGCCATTTTCTGAAACAAAACAATCTAAAATCATGAAGACCGTATTTATAACAGGAATATCGCGTGGATTGGGCTTGAAGCTTGCCGGGCATTATTTGCAGAAAGGATGCCGGGTCATAGGGCTTAGCCGTACCATGAGCGATGAATTGGAAATGCTTATGGATGAATTTGGCAGTGCCTTGAAATGGTGTCCATTTGATTTGGGCAATTTGTCCGGCATGGAGAGCCGTTTGGAAGCAGCCCTTCACCTAAGCGAGGAAAAGATAGATGTTTTCATAAACAATGCAGCAATCCTTTACAAGGAACTTGTCCATCGCATCCAAGCGGAAGAAATGGCAAAGATGGTGATGATAAACACGGTTGCGCCTATTGTGGTTACGAAAATGGTGATTAACAATTTCCTGCGGCATAAGACGCGAGGGATTATCGTGCATGTTTCATCGATATGCGCCCACCGTTCGTTTTATGGCCTTTCGATGATAGGAGCCACGAAAGCAGCCATTGAAACCTTTTCGCAAGACACTGCTTATGAATATGGACGCTTCGGCATCCGTTCAAATACCGTAGTGCTTGGGCTGATGAATATAGGGATGCGTTCCACCGTGAACGACCGGCTGACAAAAGGATTGAAATCGATATCCGCCCTTGGGCAACTCATTGATACGGATTCTGTGGTAAATACGATTGATTATCTTACAAGTGAGAAAAGTTATTGCATCACGGGTGAGAAGATCCACATTAATGCAGGAATATTATGATGGGGAAGGATTGCATGGATAAAGATTTTCTTTTTGCATTATTGCAGGCGGCAGGCGCTTCTTCGGATGAACATCGGCCAAGTACGCTTTTCCGGCAATATCTTTCTGCTTGTGCGGATGAAGTGGTGGCTGACATGATAGGCAACACTCTTGTTGCATCCAATGCCGGAGGAGATTATCGGATTCTGCTTTCTGCGCACATTGACGAAATTGGCCTGCAGGTGACAGGATATTGTGATGACGGATTGTTGAAACTAAGGAAATTGGGAGGCATGGCTCCTTTGCATGCCATAGGGCAGGAGGTGGAAATCCATACACATCAAGGCATCCGGCCGGGAATTGTCGTGTCGCGCGCTGCGGGAAACAACAATGCCGTTCCCGACATGGATGATTGTTTCATTGACATTTTCAGCCAAAGCAAAGAGGAAACAATGCAATGGGTGCGTCTCGGTGATGTTGCCACATTCAGTCCCAATGCACGTGTCGTAGGGGATACGCTCATTTCAAAAGCCGTTGACGACCGGGTGGGCGTGTTTGTCCTTTCACAAGTGTTCCGCCATTTGGCGGGCAAGTTGCATCATGTCCATCTTTCTGTTGCAACGACTGTGCAAGAAGAAATAGGGTTGAGGGGAATGGCCGTGCTTGCACAAAACACAATGCCTGCTGTTTGTTTGAATGTGGATGTGACAGATGCTTGCCAAATGGACAAGAAACATTTGCCGAAGTTGGGTGATGGCAGTGTTCTTTACCGCAATGCGGACAGTAATCCTGTGCTTCGCCAAGCGTTGGAAAGCGTTGCACATACGGCGGATATACCTTTGCAGATGGCTGTAGGACGTAATATAACCGGAGGGACGGACAGTTCGCGCATCCAATTGTTTTCTCCTCGAACAGCCGTGGCCGATATTTCCATTCCGTGCAAATACATGCATACGCATTACGAACAATGTTCTTTGAAGGATATAGGTTCCTGCATTAAGTTGTTGGAATCATTCCTCCTTCATCTTGATGCGGACTTTCCTGTGAATCCGCCCGATTGGACATTCTGAAGCATCTGAAGATGGGAACCGTAAATTGGGCAACCGGCCAGCAGGTTTTGGGGCAATTGTTTTATGAGGCAGTAAAGGCGCATCATCCATCCCTTTACCGCAATATTCTTGATGTGGGGTGCGGTTACGGGATTGCGGCTGCCTGCATGTGCGCACTTGGTGAAAGGATGACATTGATTGATGTTTCGCAATCTGTGGTTGAAGGCCAACGGCATCGGTGGCGGCACAACCGTCAGGTTACCGTTGCTTGCAGCACCATTCATTCAATGGGCGGTTCTTATGACTTGATTTATTATTTCCTTTCCTTCCATCATGTGGCAGATATAATGGCTGAACTATCCAAAATCCGTTCGTTGCTTGCCCAAGATGGAGAACTTGTCATTTGTGAAATCTCTCCCAATTGTGAAGCACCTTTCCATCAGAACGATATTGTTCCGCATGACGGTTTCGCTTCTGGGCATTTGTCTGCTATCCTGCAAGGAAATGGCTTTCGTGTCGCTCAAGTGGAGGAACTGGCTGCATTGCGCAAGGACGGGGTTGATTACGGAATTTATGTGATAAGAAGTTTTGTTGAAACATTGTAATGGAAAACATGAAGCCTGTATGGAATTTTTTTTATATTTGCAGGCAGCATGCATGCTTTAAACGGAGTCTCTTATTGTTAGATTTGAGAATCCGAACGGTATGTAGTTGAGAACTGAAAAGATAACGGACATGGCTTGGTTTAAGAAGACAGGTATGGAATCGACAGTCAAGGAGCTTGCGAAGCTGTTCAAGAAGATGGTGAAGAACCATTATACTTTCGGCGCGATATGGAAGAACATTGCCTTGGGGCAAAAGGCTTTCGAGATAATGAAGGCTTTGCCTGACACGATGGAAGGCGAATTTGACACGCCGGAAGAAAAAGCGGCATTGTTGGGGAAGATGCTGGGGCAGATGGAAGAAACCCTGTCGCCAAGGTTTTGCATCGAAGTTCGTGAGTATATGCAGGCATTGGATGCCGGAAATGAAAGCAACCGCAAGGCATTGGAACAGTTGCGGGACTTCATCAATCTGGATTTGCCGATGGAGGAATACTGCAAGAAGTATGGCCGGCACCTGAAGTTCGACCCGGTGGAGCGGACACGAGAGTGGGAAGACATTATTTGCAAAGTGGAGGAAGAATGCGAAAAGAAACTGAAAGGCGAAAGGCGCGGCATGGGTTTCTGCTTCATGTATTGGATGGTCAAAGGGAATGTGTTGGGGAAGTATGGCATCCAATGGGATTCTCCAGCTGTCATGAATCCAAGAGTCAGGTTTGACTGAAAAAGGAAGTTTGGAATGGATACCCACGACATTATCAAAGAGAAGCACTTCTGCATAAACGGTTTGCAGGTATGCACCCGGAATGAACATCTGGCGCAGATATATCATTCCATCCAGCGTATATCTGAACGTGAAGATGATGCGGCCACGCCATGGTGTTTCATTTTGGCCACCCTTCCTGTTCGTTTGCAGGATTTTGCCCGGAGCCGGGGCATTGCTGATGAACACCTCCTGTTGTCGGATGTCCGGAAACGGTTTAACTTGGCCATGGAGATTCACAAAATGGATGAGGACGACCAGTCAACCGTCCGTGATATCCTGAACGGCTGTGTTGGCGACTTGCAATATATGGACGCTCATCTCAATGCGGATAAAGATGCGGGCGGCGAGAAGGGAGAGGCTGGCGCACGGCCTGTGGAATACCCGCCCATAGAACTTGAGATAGTAGCCCGGCATATGACACAGGACATGTCGGTGGCAGGAAGCTACGAGCAAAAGTTGTTTGTCCCTTTCAAGGATTTGCAGGAAAAGAGATTCATTGAATCCGAAGAATTGGGGGTTGGGAAGATAGAGGTTTTGCAATTGTCGGAAAAGCAGCTCTTGTTGCGTTGGGGCGAGGAGGAATATTCATTGGATTTTGGCGGGGAACTGTCCACGAAGTATTATTTGGTGGATAATCCCGGCTTGAGTTCCGACAGGGCGTGCCTTGTCTTCAGCTATCATGAAATGCCTCCTTACTACCAGGCATTGGACATCATATCCGAGATAAGCGATGAACATTGCAGGGAGCAGAAATCGGTTTATCTGGAGACTACCCGGCAAGAAGAAAAGGCTTTGCATCTTTTGGACAGGGCCATTCAAGAAGGAATGGTGGAAGCTTATCCCTTGAAAGCCTTGCTGGCGGCATCCAATAATTGGTCGAGTTGCCTGATTGTGCGCGAAGGATTGTTCCGCCGGATATTGCTTGAAGGCATCGACAAAGGATGCCTTGCTCCCGGGAAAGCCTTGTCGTGGGAATGGTTGGAAGTGGCGGCTGTCAACAATGACCCTGCTCTTTTCATGGACGACATGGAACGTTACTACGACTTGTTGGCCACTGCCGCTGAAGATGGCAACACAATTGCCCGCGACCTCATGGATGCCATTTGGGAGCCGGAACAAATCATTGAAGAAGATTAACTTATCCTGGAAGATATGAAACCCGTTCATCTCACGCTTTCTGTCCCTTTTGAGAAGTTGCCCGTAGGGGCTTCCCGCTTTTGGGGAAATCCTGATTTGCCCAAAGGCTTCAAATATCCCATGTACATCGACGATGAAGGGGATGAATTTCCTTATTTCTTTGTCTGCCAAATCAATTTGGCGGAAGTGGCGCCTTACGATGCCGGCCATTTGTTGCCGCACGAAGGATTGTTGTCTTTTTTTGCCAAGATAGACCATTATATGGGCTATTGTGCGGCTACGGATTGCATCGGCGGAAGCATCAGCAGCACGGATGCCGTGAGGGTTCTTTATTTCCCGTCGCTTGATGGCATGGATGAAGTGGTGTTGTTGGACGATGACGACAATCCTTTTGCTCCCGATGAACTGGTAATTGGTTACAGCCATGAGGTGCCGCCATTGTCGGAAGAACACATGCTTTTTGCGCCGCCAGCGCATCGCCCGTGGGAAACCTGGGATGCTCCTTATGAAGACTGGCTCATCCTGTTCCAGGTGGATTCGTTTTATGGCATGGATTTCAACCTCAATTTCATGGATTTCGGCGTGCTTGATTTCTTAATCTCTCCTGCTGACTTGCGGCAACATCGCTTCGACCGTGTGCGGGCGCTCGTGCTGTCCACCTGACGGGAGACAAGTTGCCGCCTGAAGATTCATCTGAAATCCCAAGTGGGAAGCGGGCGATGTTATTCTTCGCCGTTGCCCCAGAAGTCGCGTCGTGCGGAGCGCGCAGGGCTGTTGTCGTAGCTTTCATCGAAAGGGATGTCGGTGTGGGAAGCGGCAATCACTTCCGGGCATTCCATTTCGATGACGGTGATTTCCGGCTTGATGTACGTTTCTTTTGTTTCCATGTCGGTATATTGTTAGAAGATGAATTTCCGGTTGTTGAGGAGGTACATGCCTTTCAGCGGGATGCGGATGTGGTTTGTCCCGGCATGCAGACGCACGGACTGCACCATTTTGCCATCCATTGTGTAGATGTGCAGCATTTGTGGGGCATCGGCCGTGATGCAGAGCGTGCCTTCCCGGTAGGTGATGGCGGGGAAGCCGCCATCTTTTGCATGGATTCCTGTCGGGTTCTCCTTGCGGTGGACAATTCTTTTGGGGTTGCTTGCCTCCGTATATCCGTTTAAATCCAAATACGCCCTGAAAGCACTCACAGGGGCTGTGCCATCAGAGTGGTTGAAAGCAGTGCCGTCGTTGTTCAGTTTGTACAGATGGTCATCGTTGGCCATCGTGAAGGTGACGAAGTTGGCCATGAATGGCGTGCTTTTGTCGATGAAGGTGGCAGGCACGTTGGCATTCTCAGCGGCGAACACCTTGTCGGTTTCCGCATCCATATAAATAAGGTAGGCTTTGTTGGCTTCCAATGTGGTGGCGGCAGTTGTTGTGAATGTCACGGCATCATCGTCCGCGCTGCTGAACTCCTCCATGTTTTCGCCTTGCAGGAGGTAAGGGAAAGGCAAGGCCAAGGTGGACCATCCTTCATACAGGTGGCGCGTGTAGCGGATGCTGCCGGTAAAGGGCAGTTTGTTGCAGAAATCGTGTCCGTCTTGCAGGATGATTTCGTGCGGTGCGGCGGCGTTGCCGTTCTCGTCCACTTGAATCAAGTTGGGAATACTTTCGGTGTTTGCTGCATTTGGGGCAACATAAACCAGGCAGTTCGGGTTCTTCCCTTCCTTCCATTGCACATTGGCCGGGATTTCTATCTGCCGCAAGTCAACGCTGGTGGCATTGCTCAAGTCTAATTGGCTGAGCCTTTCCGCGTTCCATGTGGCTTTCAAGGTCAATGCTTTGGTTTCGCTGTCTTGTTGGCAAACGGGGAGGAGGCGGAAGTTGTAGATGTAATAGTCATAACCGTCTGTATAGCATTTGAATATGGGATTGCCACTGTTGGATGAAAAGGCTAATCTGCGATTCGCGTCAGCATCCGGGGTGAGGGTGTAACTCCCATCTGCTTGTTTCTCAAAAGTCCATTGAGTGTCTGAACCTGTTGAAAAAGACAAGTTTGTGCCGTCTTTCTCATAATAACACAAATATTTCCCGCTTTGTGCTTTCAAATGCCGTTCATTTTCTTTGTATAGATTATTGTATATGCCTAATATCCAAATCAGGTTGTCATCATTGGCGGTCGTGTAGCTGTTGTCCACCACTTCAATTTCGGTGGCTCTTGCCCCTCCGCTGCTGATGGATTGCCGCATGGCATACCACTTTCCTTCATATTCCACGGCCAGCACATATTGCGTGCTGTCGAGGTCGTTGGCCATCGTGCAGAGGGCGAAAGCGAAAAAGCCGGTGAGGGCAAGGAACAATTTCCGGATTGTCATGTTCTTCAGATGGAATTTTCTGTTTTCAAAGCCGCAAAAGTAAATGAATTTTGGCAAATGCCGATGAAAACGGAATGACATTTTTGCGGAAATTTGCCGTTGCCATCAATAATTGAACCCGAAGTGCCACAGCGGGATGATGTTGCTATGCCCGTATTCGATGTCGTCTTTCACGACATAAGCATTCTCCAATCCTTGAATTTGTTTTTGTGATTTGTTATGGCCGCCTATCTCAAAGGTGTATGGGCCGATCTGGAAATCGGATTGGCCGGATGATGCCACTTCATGGTTCACTTTCATTTGTGACAGGAAAAAAGTTTCCCGGATATTGCCGATGTCAGGCGTGTTGTTTGACAGCACATACGCCAAATTGGTATTGTCCAAATATATTTTTTCAATCTTTCCTAATTGGCGGATGCCTTCTGTTGTGCCTCTGAGTTGTGCGATGATGCCGGCTTTTTCCAGATAGAACATGAAATCAGCCACTTGGTTGCGATGCAAGTCAATCATTTGTCCTATTTTGGTGAAATTAGGTTTGAACGGTACGCTTTGTGAGATGACGTAAAGCAACTGGCGTATCTTCTTGGTGGAAGCCATGTTTAGTTTCGCGTATGCCGGAATGTCATTTTCCACCGTGAGGTTCACCACATTGCGCAATCTTATCTCGTAACCGGGCTCGGGAAAGAACGGGTAATATCCCTTCGACAAATATTCCTTGAACAAGGCCAACGGGCGTTCATTGCCCGGCATTTCCACTTTGTGTTCCAATATCTCTTGCAAGGAATAGGCGGGCAGATGGATGCCTTTGGCCAATATGAGGTATTCCCGGAAAGAGAGTCCGGGCAAAAAGAAACTGAGTGCGCGGCGGCTTAAGTCTGCATTCCCTTTGTAAATGTCTAAAATGGATGAACCGGTGAACACGATTTGCAAATCGGGATAATAGTCGTAAATCATCTTCAATTCCTTGGACCAGTCCGGGTATTTATGTACTTCGTCGATGAACAAATGCTTTCCGCCGTGTCTGTAGAAGTCGGAAGCAAGGTCGAACAACCGGTGTTCCGCGAAGTACAAATCGTCTGCATTCACAAACAAGGTGTCGTTCACAGAATGGCATAATTTGATGTGTTGCAACAGCAATGTCGTTTTCCCGACACCTCTTGCCCCCACAATCCCGATCATCCTGGAAGACCAGTCGATGCGTTCGTGCAGATACCTTATATAAGAGGTGTTGGTGAGGTTCAACAGCCTTTTGAAAAGTTCTATGAGTTGTTCCATCTTTTGTGTGATTCGTTGGGGGCAAAGATAAGGAAATCGCCGGATAAAATCAGCGGTTTCTGCTGAAATTGCCGATTCAAATCAGCAATTTTCCGAAAATCCGCACTTTTTTATTGGCGGAATCGGGGAATCCCATCCGGCAACCGGCTGCCGGATGCTCTTTCTTTCGCTGCTGCTGCCTGCAAGGATGTGCCGCATTTCCGCGCAAGGCGGGATGCCCTTGTCCCGAATGGCCGCTGTGTTTTATCGGTAAAGCCCCGTGCTTTTTGCCAGGCAATTTCCAACACGATTAATAATCTTCAGCCGTGACGATTAATAATCGTACACATGTACGATTATTAATCGTGCAGGAAAAAGTTCATAGAAGAATTTGAAAAACCTTGGGACGTGTGAGGCAAAACCTTGGAAGGATTTTCAAAAACCTTTGGGAAGTTGCCGGGCATCTTTCAGGGGCATCCGGCGGGACATGCGGGATGGGTTGGCCCACACCTTGCGGGGCGGGGCTTGCCATAACGTCAGTTTGGGGCAAATCCGCTTCTTGTTTGTAGCCATAATGGCAGTGCCTGTTCTTGCGTCATTCCGCTTTATATAGTAAGAAAACAAAAAAAGTCGGCGCAAACTCGCGTTTGGCACGCTTTTCGCAGAAAGGCAAGTGCTGCGTGAAAGCAGCAGAGTTGTGAACAAGAAAACTTTAAAATAAAAAGATTATGAACATCAAACCATTAGCAGACAGAGTTCTGATTCTTCCTGCCCCTGCGGAAGAAAAAACAATCGGCGGTATCATCATCCCGGATACGGCAAAGGAAAAACCCCTGAAAGGTGAAGTAGTGGCGGTGGGCCATGGCACGAAAGACGAAGAAATGGTGCTGAAGACTGGCGACACGGTTTTGTATGGCAAATATGCCGGCACGGAAATTGAAGTGGACGGCACGAAATACCTCATCATGCGCCAAAGCGACGTGTTGGCCATCTTGGGATAAACTTTAATCAAATTATTGTTCAATCATTAAACGAAAAGCGAAATGGCAAAAGAAATATTATTCAATATGGATGCCCGCGACCAGCTGAAGAAAGGCGTGGACGAATTGGCAAATGCAGTGAAAGTGACGTTAGGCCCGAAAGGACGCAACGTGATTATTGAGAAGAAGTTCGGCGCACCTCAGGTGACGAAAGACGGTGTGACGGTGGCCAAAGAAGTGGAATTGGCTGACCCGTTCCTGAACACCGGCGCACAATTGGTGAAGTCGGTGGCTTCAAAGACCGGCGACGATGCCGGCGACGGCACGACGACGGCCACCGTGTTGGCACAGTCCATCATCAATGTCGGCTTGAAGAACGTGACGGCAGGCGCCAATCCGATGGACTTGAAGCGCGGCATGGACAAGGCGGTGGCTGCGGTGGTGGAATCCATCAAGGCACAAGCCGAGAAAGTGGGCGACAACTACGACAAGATTGAACAAGTGGCTACGGTGTCGGCCAACAACGATCCCGTCATCGGGAAACTGATTGCCGACGCGATGCGCAAAGTGTCGAAAGACGGCGTGATTACCATCGAGGAAGCCAAAGGCACGGATACGACCATCGGCGTGGTGGAAGGCATGCAGTTTGACCGTGGCTACCTTTCTTCTTACTTTGTGACGGACACGGAGAAGATGGAATGCGTGATGGAACGCCCGTATATCTTGATTTACGACAAGAAGATTTCCAACCTGAAAGATTTCTTGCCTATCTTGGAACCGGCTGTACAGAGCGGACGCCCGTTGCTGGTGATTGCCGAGGACGTTGACAGCGAAGCTTTGACCACATTGGTGGTGAACCGCCTGCGTTCCAACCTGAAGATTTGCGCCGTGAAAGCTCCGGGATTCGGCGACAGGAGGAAAGAAATGCTGGAAGACATCGCAGTGTTGACCGGCGGCATCGTCATCAGCGAGGAAAAAGGCTTGAAACTGGAACAGGCTACCCTTGAAATGTTGGGTACGGCAGAGAAAGTGACCATCACGAAAGACAATACCACCATTGTGAATGGAGCCGGTTCTAAAGAGAACATCCAGGAACGTGTCAACCAAATCAAGGCACAAATCAAGACCACGACTTCTGATTATGACAAAGAGAAGTTGCAGGAGCGCCTTGCCAAGTTGTCGGGCGGCGTGGCTGTCCTTTACGTAGGCGCTGCTTCCGAAGTGGAAATGAAGGAGAAGAAAGACCGCGTGGACGACGCATTGTGCGCAACCCGTGCGGCTATTGAAGAAGGCATTGTGCCGGGCGGCGGCGTGGCTTACATCCGTGCAGCCGAGAAGTTGAACGAGCTGAAAGGCGAGAACGACGACGAAACCACGGGTATTGAAATTATCAAGCGCGCCATCGAGGAGCCGTTGCGCCAGATTGTGGCCAATGCAGGCAAGGAAGGCGCCGTGGTTGTGCAGAAGGTGCGTGAAGGGAAAGGCGACTTCGGCTACAATGCCCGCCTGGACAAATACGAGAATTTGCATGCGGCTGGTGTCGTAGACCCGGCAAAGGTGGCCCGCGTGGCTCTGGAAAACGCGGCTTCCATCGCAGGCATGTTCCTCACCACGGAATGTGTGATTGTGGAGAAAAAAGAGGAAAAGCCTGAAATGGCTATGAATCCCGGCATGGGAGGCATGGGCGGAATGATGTAATAGAACCGCATAAATGAGGGCAAGCCCGGCATGGTTTTCCGTGCCGGGCTTGTTTTTTCAGCCTGTTCTGCGTGGAAAGTCTTATTCGTGAAGGATGCCTTTCCCTTGGCGGACGATTTCGGGTTGCCCGTCTGTGCAGTCGACGACGGTGGAAGGCTCGATGCCGCCTATGCCGCCGTCAATCACGTAGTCCACTTCGTTGCCGAATTTTTCATCAATCAGTTCCGGGTCGGTGCAATATTCAATTTCTTCATTCTCGCCGTAGGGCAGGGTGGCGGTCATGATGGGCGCTCCTAATGCTTGGCAAATCTCCCGGATGATGGGGCTGCCGGGAATGCGGATGCCCACTTCCTTTCGGCTTCGGAATATCTTGGGCAGCTTGTTGCTGGTGTTGAGGATGAAGGTGAAAGGGCCCGGAAAGTTCTTTTTCATCAGTTTGAACGTGTTGTTGTCTACTTTCGCGTATTCGCTGAGGTTGCTCAGGTCGCAGCAGATGATGGACAGGTTGTTCTTTTTCGGGTCGATGCCTTTCAGGCGGCAGATGCGTTCCACTGCCCTTTCCTTCAGGGCGTGGCATCCGATGGCATACATCGTGTCGGTGGGATAGATGATGAGGCCTCCTTCTTCCAGCGCATTCACAATCCGATGGATGGTGGCGGGGTCATTGTTTTTTTCATAAAGTTTCAGTAGCATGATGGCGGGTATTGATGGTTATTGTTGTTTCTCTCTCAGCCGTTCGGCGATGGCCCATTGCAGGGCGGCTTCTTCGGTTTTCCCGGTTTTTGCCAATGCATCCCCGAACAGTTCGTGCGCCTTTGCGTGTTCCGGTTTGATGGAAGTGGCGCGGTCGAGGTCGCCGGTTGCTCCATCGTAGTTCCCCAATTGCAGGCGGTTTTTGCCCCGGTTGTACACGGCCTTGAACAATCTTGGGCTGAGCTTGACCGCCTCATTGAAGCAGGTTTCGGCATCGTGGTAAAGATGCTCGTTGTGCAGCGTGATGCCTTTGCGCACCCATGCGTCGGTGTAGCGGGGATTCAATTCGAGGGCTTTGTCGTAGTTGGCCAATGCGGCGCGGGAGTCGTGGGCTTGCGTGATGCAGTCGTTGCCCATCAAGTAGTATTCTTTGGCGTATTTTTCCAGGTTCTTGTCCTTTTGGCGCAGTTGTTCTTTCAGTTCCTTGTTTTCGTGGCGCAGAAGGCTGATGGTGTTCAGTTTCCGCCGGATGAAGCGTTTCACGAGGGGTTTCTCGATGTCGTAGCGGGCATGGATGGCGGTGAAAAAGCTGTCCAGGAACTCTTCCCATTCGCCTTTGTCGAAATGTTCCGCAGCTTCACGGTATTTGATGTCGGCCTGTGCCTGCTTCAGTGCGCGGTCGATGGCCTGCTGGTTGTTGAACTGGCGGGCGAAGTTCACGATTTCCGGCTTCACGAAAATGTCCGATCGGGTGATGGGTTTCTTCAGTTGTATGCCGTCCAACGAGGTGCATCGGCTCAAGGCCACGTAAGTCTGCCCTCCTGCGAACACGCCTCCGGTGAAGTCTATCGCCACGTGCGTGAAGGTCAGTCCTTGGCTTTTGTGTACCGTGATAGCCCACGCGAGGCGGATGGGATACTGTGTGAAAGTGCCGAGTTCCTGTTCTTCTATCTTTTTTTCCTTTTCATTATAGATATAGCGTATGTTCCGCCACAACTCTTTTTGCACGTCGCATTCGCGCCCGTCGTCGGTCATGACGTAGATGGTGCCTTCCTCGTTGATGCCGGATACGATGCCGATGGTGCCGTTCACCCACCGGCGTTCGGGGTCGTTCTTGATGAAGATGATTTGCGCCCCCGGCTTCAGTTCCAGTTCCATCTGGGTGGGCAGGCTGCTTTCCGGGAACTCCCCGGCGATCTCCCCTTTCAGGGTGACGGCTTCTCCCGGCAGTTCGGCCAAGCGAAGCTCGTTGATGTAGTCCACGTTGTCCCTCCGTGTGGCGAGGGTGATGCGCAGGTCTTCCTGCTCGCCTTTTTCATCAGCGATGCCATAGCGGGTGTTGAGCAGTTGCAGGTCGGCAGCCCCGGCGGTGTTGTTGCGGATGCGGTCTAATACGCCCACGAACACCGGGTCGGTTTGCCGGTACACTTTGGTGAGTTCCACGGATACTAACTCCATTTCGCGGAAGACGCGGGCGGAGAAGAAATAGGGCGAGGGGTAGAAACGGTTGAGGATGTCGCGCTCGTCGGCCTTGACCACCGGCTCCAACTGATACACGTCGCCGACGAACAACATCTGTTTCCCGCCGAACGGATCGCGCATGTTCTGCGAATACACGCGCAGCACTTTGTCGATGAAGTCGATGATGTCGGCCCGCACCATGGAAATCTCATCGATGATGACCAGTTCGATGTTCTTCAGCAGCTTCTTGTGGGCGGCGGTGTATTTGAGGAAACTTTGCAGTTTGCTGCCTTGGAGGGAGAAGTTGGGATCGTCTGGCAGGAGGGGATAGAAGGGAAGTTTGAAGAAACTGTGCAGGGTGCATCCGCCGGCGTTGATGGCGGCGATGCCGGTGGGTGCCAGCACCACGTGCTTCTTCTTGGTGGCTTGGCACACGTATTTCAGGAACGTGGACTTGCCCGTTCCCGCCTTCCCGGTGAGAAACACCGACTGGCGCGTGTATTGCACCAGGTGCAGCGCGTTCTGGAATTCCTTGTTGCCCGTATCGATTGTGATGCCCATCCTGCGGTTCCTTTTTTCCTTGTGTGGCAAAGGTAAGGGAAAATCCGTGGAAAGCGTGCGGCTTGCCGCCAAATTCTTTGGGATGTGTAATAATATTTGTATTCGGGCGTTATAGGTTTAGAAAAAGCAATGGATTTTCAACTCTAAAACAAATAGGTTATGAGAAAACGTTTGTGTTGGATGCTTGCCTGCCTGATGGCGGCGCAGCTGGCCGTGGGGCAGACCGTATGGATGGAAAACGGGGTGTCGTTGTCTTCCTTGCGCGGCGATTGGTTCACGGGGAATACGGCCCTTTACCAGTTCAAAGTCGGGGCAGACTATTGTGACAGGGGATGGTTCGACCTCTCCAGCGGGATCGGTTTGTCGGGAAGAGGCGGCCGCGAGGACGTGCCGTTCACCGACAAGCTTGGGGAACTGGTGTCAACGGAACACGTGGATTTGCAGTTTCGTTACTTGACGGTAAACACGCTGTTCCGCGTGAAGTTCACGGAAGGGCGGTGGACGGTGTATGCCGGTGCCGGGCCTCGTTTGGATTTCAAAGTGGGGACCCGCTTCGATTCTTCGCACCCGGACGTGCCGGTTTGGGAAGGAAACGAAGGGAAGAAAGTGCTTTACGGGCTGGACTGCGTGTGCGGCCTGAAGTGTGCTTTGGGCAAAATGCACGTTGGTTTGAACTTCTGTTACCCTTGGGCTGCGGGAAAAACCTATACGGATTTGGCAGGAAAAGGCTATCGCGACCGCACTTTCACCCTCGGCCTTGTGTTGGGGTATGCGTTGTAGTGAGGCAGCCTGTTAGCACTTGCAGGGATGATTCTCCCGGTTTTCTGCGGAAAGCCGGGAGTTTTTCTTTTGTTGAAGCTTCGGCCTGCCGTGGGAGATGAGTGGCGCATGCCGGGAAGAATGGATAGGAAGTAGCTTTCTTTACACATTATTATATAATAGCGCATTCCTTGCGCGATTGTTTAAATCAAAATGAAATTAATTTGCATTTTTATGCATGTATTCATGGGTGGTTTTGGCAGCTTTTATAATCAAATGGGAATATTGCTGTTGTATTAGCTTTCTATTTGGAAAAGCAAGGGGTATTTGTATTAAAGTTGGTTAATAGATGATTGGTTATTTAATTTAATTTGTAACTTGCGACTGTTATTAATTTGTTTTATTTATTAGCGGGCTATTTTTATTGTGGTTGTGAGTGTTGAGTGGTTTTTGCCGGCAAACGGCATTGGGCGGGAAAGATAGCCTCGGTGGTTCGGCTCATTCATTTTTTGTTCTATTATAAAATTGATGCTATGAAAAGATGGTTACATTTGATGGTGGCGGCATCCTTTGCGTTAGGATGCCTGTGTTTGCCTGATGATTTGTCGGCGCAAAGCGGTTCGATGGTTATCGGGTATGGAAGCGGCGATTTGGAAACAGATTTGCCGCGAGGCGAAAGCAACTACTCCATTTATATGGATGGTGCGGTTCAGTTCCCTTCTTCTTATATGAAACAGTTGGTGGGCAGCCGGTTGACGCGGATTCGTGTGGCCTTGGCCGACACATTGACGGACCAAGAGAATGAAGTGTTCTTGTCCTATGATTTGTCGGGGAAGCCTTTTTATGTCCAAGCGGTGGAGAAGTTTGAAGCAGGCTGGAACGAGGTTGTGTTGGATGTCCCTTATGAGATTGCGGACGACCGTGAAATATATGTGGGTTTCAGTTATAAGAGCAAGGGATACGTGGTGTCTTTCGACGGAGAAGAATCCAATGGATTGGGCGATTGGTTCGCTTTCTCGCAGTTGGACAATGAATACCCGTCGTGGCATCATGAAACGGGCAGTGGCAATCTGAACATTCAGGCAGTAGTGGAAGGTGATAATTTGCCGCAGAATGCAGTGTCGATAACTCATGTGCGGATTGCCAAGTGCGTGCCGGTGGGCGAACCTGTGCCGGTGGATGTAGTGGTCAGGAACATGGGAGCCAACACGGTTGAAAGCCTTGTGTTGGATTGCACGGTGAAGAATGGGCAAAAGCAATTTGAAATAGAAGGTTTGGACATTCCTTCCAACGGCATCCAATTGTTGTCGTTGGATGATTTTGTGATAGAAGAAAGCGGCATTTCTGATTTTTCCGTAGAAGTGGCCTCTGTGAATGGGGAAGCCAATACTTATGAAGAAGAAGCACATGTGGTGAAAAACCTGCTTTGCCGGACAGAATATGTGAACCGGACGATATTGTTGGAGCAATATTCTACGGCGACTTGTGTCAATTGCCCGACAGCCCACAGCACGTTGCACCGGAACATGAACAAGTGCAGCAATGTGATTTGGGTGACCCACCACAGTGGTTTTGGAACAGATGATTATTCTATCCCTTCCAGCCAGGATTATCTTTATTTCTTCGGGAATGAGGGTGCTTTTGCTCCTGCGATGATGTTGGACCGTACCAATTTCTATAAGTATGGCGCGGATATCGCTTCAGGGCCGGCTTTTGAGGTGGGAACCAGCATTGTCCCGAAGTTGTTGCAAGAAGAAAATGACACGCCGGCTTATGTCACTGTCGATATATCTTCTTCTTATGACAGGGAGAACCGTCTGCTGGAAGTGGAAGTGTCTGGCGGGATGCCGTCGAAGGATATCGGGAAACTTTCTGGCGATGCCATTGTTTTGAATGTTTATCTTGTGGAAGACAGCTTGCGGGGCATGCAGTCGGGTCTGTTCAACCGGATTTATGAAGATTACCATCATGACAACGTTCTTCGGCAGGTCTTGACGGATGTGTGGGGCGATGCTGTTGTTTTTGACGCGGAGGGCAATTATTCTTCCGTCTCCTACACATGCACCCTTCCGGAAGAATGGCAGCCGGGAAATATGCGCATTGTGGCATTCTTGTCGAACAAAGATTTGAGTGTGCCTAACAATTGCATGGTTTTCAATGCATCGCAGGTCCAGTTGGGGGAAAGTTCCAGCAGCGTGGCGATTGATGAAGCCTGTGCATTTCCGCAACAGCCCCGCATTCGCCGTTGGGGAGACGCGATAGATGTGGAAGGGCAGTATGAGGGTGCTGTGATTTATTCAGTGTCGGGAAGCTTGGTGAAGGCAATGGATTCCCAACCCCGCATTGATATATCCGGCCTTGCTCCGGGCATTTATTTATTGAGGCTTTTCAATGAGGAAGGCAACCATATATTCAAATTCATTAAATAACCAATTAAATTTTATCATTATGGGAAACATGAAGTACTTATTCAGCTTGTTGGCAGTGTTTTTGTTTTGCCAATATGGCGTGTGGGCACAGGAGGCATCCTATGTGGACGATTATTATTGCGGTTTCGGCACGCAGGAGGAGTTTGATGCATGGACAAAGGAAACGAAGGCAGGGACAGAAACATGGGCTTGGGAAAGCAACGAAGGGGTTGCCGAGTTCCGTGCGGCAGATGATTGGTGGGTGGAGCATGACGCATGGCTGATAAGCCCGAAGATCACCATCAATAACGCGGAGGATCTTTGCATACGCATTTTGCTGCATACATCTCCGAGCAGTGAGAAACTGAAGCTCACGATGGGGACAGAGCCTACGAGTGCTGCGCAGGCCACGGTGATACATGACTTCGGGGCATTTGCGACGGCAGGCAAGAAAGTGTATTATGTGTTCAACCTTCCGGAAGGCACAACGCCGGGCGACTATTATTTTGGCTTGCAATGCTATAATGGCATGCTTGAGGGCAGTTATATCTGGATGCGCAGTTTCGAGGTGGCCAGCAATGTGATGAGCGGCTTGTCTGGAACGATTACCGATATGGAAGGGAATCCGATTCCGGGCGCGACGGTGACTTTGGAAGGTGAACGTTATGAAGCAGTGAGCCAAACCTCAGACGATGCGGGGAAATATTCATTCGCAGAATTGTCTGCAGGCACTTACAGTGTGAAAGCAGAGAAAGATAATTATGACCCTGCGGAGGGGACAGTGTCCATTGAAGCAGGCGTGGATGCAGTGAAAGACCTTTCCATGGTTTATGTTCCTCGCGCGGCTGTCAAAGGGCAAATATTCGACTCGCTTGACCGGACGGTGGAAGGTGCGGAAGTGACTGTTTATGCCGATAAGGAGTACACTGCCTTGACGGATTATAATGGCAATTTCACTTTAGAAGGCATTTTGTGCAGGGAAGAGCCTTATGAGATTACGATATTGAAGGACTTGAAAAAGACTTATACGGATGAAATCACGTTGACGGATGGTTTGCCGGATGGCGTTCTGGACTTGGGAAGCATCACGCTGGAAACAAATGTGATGTCGCCGAAGAATATCCGGGCAAATATTTTGACGGACGGCGCTTTGGTGACTTGGATGATGCCGTTGCGCGAGCAGGAACTGCGTTATGACGACGGTGCTTATTATGGGCGCATTTCCGTGCAAGGCGAAAATACGGCAGTGGGCTTAAGGCTGGCTCAGCCGGTGATGCTGAATGGCGTGAAATGGGTGATGACGAGTGAATATGAGGCAGAGACAGTCGGCATCCGGATTTATGCATTGGACGAGAACGGAAACCTGACGGGCGACATATTGTTTGAAGCCTTTGATGTCCCGACGTTGAAATATGATTATGACGGCAACATGCAATGGAGCGAATATGCATTAGAGGAACCTGTGGAGGCTAATAATGGCTGTTTGGTGGCTGTTTTGGGAGCGAACCTTTCCATTGCAAGGGATTCAGGTGCAGATCCTGCTTATCCTTATTCATACCAATATTATACGAACAACAATTATTTGACGTGGGATTTTGATTCGCCGAATTTGGGAGGCAACTTGTTGCTGCGCGGCGAAGGCTATGTGCTGGGCATTCCCCAGAACTCTGCCCGCCAGCAAGTGGTGGAATCCCGTGGCACCCGGTTGCGGGCTCCGGAAAATGCCGCAGCGGAAGGCGTAAGCTACAACTTGTGGCGCATGACCAAAGATGAATATGAAGCGTCTTTGGAAAGCGGGGAGGAAACCGGCACCTTGCTGGGTGAGGACATGGCAGAAGTGATGTATTATGACAGGGACTTCAAGTCGCTGCCGGCAGGCGATTACTATTATGCTTTGAAGGCTTATTTTGATGATGACAATGTTTCGCCGTATGGTTATTCAGGCATTGTTGAGAACCGGATGCGCACGCAAGTGACTTTTGTCGTTTCTACGTCTGCGGGATATGGGCTGACCCGTGATGCTTTGGTGACATTGAAAAACATCAGTGCGCCGGAATATGTGTACACAGGAAGCATTGGCGAAGGCGGAGTATTGACCATCGATGACATAAGGAAAGGCATCTATACGCTGACGATTGAAAAGAAAGGCTTCGAGCCGGTGAACGTGGAACTTGACTTGAGCCAAGATGACACTTACCAAGCGTCTTACAGCATGACTTTGATACCGGAAGCGCCGGTGGCTTTGCGCGCTGCCCAAGATGGAGACGTTGTGCGGTTGACGTGGAACACGGCGGATGCCATCGAGGAAGACTTTGAGGGCATGCCGGACTTTGCGGTGGACTGCGCAGGCGATCTGGGCTGGAGCTACATTGATGGTGATGGCGCAATCACCGGCACGTTCCCGGAAATAGCATTTGAAAATGAAGGTGCAATGATGGCATATATTGTGTTCAACCCCTCAAAGACAACCCCGTCATCCTTCCAATATGTCCGCCCGCACAGCGGCAACAAGGTGTTGGCAGCCATCGGCGCAGAGGCGGAGGCCAACGATGATTACCTGTTCTCGCCGGAATTGGCTTACGAGGACGACTTCACGTTCAGCTTCTATGCCATGTCCGGCTATTCCGGCATGTTGGGCAACGCGGCTTTCATGGCAGGCTACACCACGGGCGATGTTGCCACGGAAGGCATCACTTGGTTCACGGAAGAAGCCCAGGAAGTGGGCGGCTTGTGGACGAAGTTTTCTTACACCGTGCCGAAAGAGGCCAAGCATGTGGTGCTGCGCCATGTGACGGCCGGCGGGTTCATGTTCTTGGTGGACGACATTTTCATCGGCTATGAGACCACGTTGGCACAGGAACTTGCGGCCTTTGAGGTTTCGGTGGACGAGGAAGTGGCAGGCATGACCAGCACGAACAGCTATGAATTGTCCGGCCTGTCGGCTGGCGACCATATCGCCACGGTGACGGCTGTTTATACGCACATCGACGGCACGGCGCAGTATTCGGACGAGGCGGAAATCATCTTCACGGTGGAGGCTTCGGATGCCATCGACGCTGTGGATGGCGGGTCGGCCTTCATCTATGACGCAGAGAATACGCGGATTGAGGCCGGCGGGGCAGAACGCTTGGATGTGTTCGACGCGCAAGGCCGCCATGTGGCCGGTTGCGAGGCAGAAGAACTGTCGGCTGGCGGATGGAACGCTGGCATTTACATTGTCCGCGTGACCACCGGCAGCAAGGTTTCCTGCCATAAGATTGTGGTGCGCTGAGCCGCGCTGGCTTTGCAGCATGAAAAGATGGCGTCCCGTCTCCGGGGCGCCATTCTTTTTATGCCTTTGCAGGGGGCATGAAAAAAGCAGGCGGGACAGAATCCCGCCTGCTTTGCGATAGGGCCGCTTGGGCTGCTTATCCTTGGATGGCAGCGATGCCCGGAAGCACTTTCCCTTCGATGGCTTCCAAGAGGGCGCCGCCCCCGGTGGACACGTAAGACACCTTGTCGGCGATGCCGAACTTGTTGACGCAGGCCACTGAGTCGCCTCCGCCCACCAATGAGAATGCGCCGTTCTGGGTGGCTTCCACGATGGCGTTGCCTACGGCACGTGAGCCGTCGGTGAAGTTGTCGAACTCGAACACGCCCGTCGGACCGTTCCACAGGATGGTCTTGGAACCCTTGATGACGTTGCTGAACAGTTCCATGCTCTTCGGGCCGATGTCCATGCCTTCCCATCCGTCGGGTATTTCGTTGACCGGCACGATTTGCGTGTTGGCGTCGTTGGAGAAGCTGTCGGCAGCTTTTGCGTCAACGGCCAGCACCAAGTTCACGCCTTTTTCCTTGGCTTTCTTCATGAGGTCGAGCGCAAGGTCCAGTTTGTCGTCTTCGCAGATGGAGAGCCCGATGTTCCCGCCCGTGGCTTTGGTGAACGTGTAGGTCATGCCGCCGGCGATGATGAGGTTGTCCACCTTGTTGAGGAGGTTCTCGATGATATCGATTTTGGAGGATACTTTAGAGCCGCCCATGATGGCCGTGAAGGGGCGCTTGATGTCGTTCATCACCTTGTTCACGGCTTTCACTTCTTTTTCCATCAGGTATCCGAACATTTTGTGGTCCGCATCGAAGTATTGCGCAATCAATGCTGTGGAGGCATGTGCGCGGTGTGCGGTGCCGAATGCGTCGTTCACGTAGCAGTCTGCGTAGGAGGCCAGCTTCTTGGTGAATTCCTTTTGGCTTTCTTTCACGGCTTTCTTGGCGGCAGCCTTTTCCTCGTCGGTGGCATCATCGGCCAATCCTCTGGGCTTGCCTTCTTCTTCGGCATAGAAGCGGAGGTTCTCGAGGAGGAGTGCTTCTCCCGGTTTCAGGGCGGCCACTTGCGCGTCGGCTTTCATGCAGTCGTCTGCGAATTTGACTTCTACGCCGAGCTTTTCGGAAACGTGTGCCAAGATATGTTTCAAGGAGTATTTGGGGTCTGGGTTCTTTTTGGGGCGTCCCATGTGGGAAGCAATGATCAGCATGCCGCCGTCAGCCAGGATTTTCTTCAAAGTCGGCATGGCTGCGCGGATGCGGGTGTCGTCGGTGATGTTGAAATTCTCATCCAAAGGCACGTTGAAGTCCACGCGCACAAAAGCTTTTTTCCCGGAAAAGTTGAAATTGTCAATTGTTTGCATAATCTTACTGTTTTTGTTTAAAAGTATAACTTAGGTGTTTTTTTACACGGGGCAAAGTTACGCAATATTTTGTTTCTTTGTGTTTGGCCGCATCAATTTTTCGGTTTGGCTGTGTGAAAAGTGCTGGTTAGCCGTGTGGAAACTCCGGCTTGCCCGTGTTGTATCTTTTGCCGTCGCCGTCGTTTGTGCAGTTGTCGTCGTCGTCCGTACAGTTGCCGAAGACGTTTGTACAGATGCCGTCGCCGGCAGAAGTATTCTCCCGTGCAGGTAGAAGTTATTGCTCGTGCAATCAGGAATTTTTGTCGGCATAGGCGCGGGAATGTGGAATGGTTTTTCTATTTTTGCGCGATTGCAGTTGTTATGGGAGATGTGCAGATGGGATTGGTGAGGTACAAGGTGGCGGGCCATGTTTTTGGGGTCTGCACCAGTTTCCCTGGGCGGGTGCGTGCCGCTCTTCCCTCTTATGAGCCTTTCCTCGATACGGAAGGGGCAGGTTCGGCTTTGCTGTTCACTTTTTCTTTCTGCCGGGAATTGCCTGTGCGCGGGGATGAGGTCTGGCGTTTTGAGTGGGACGGCTTGTCGTGTGCCGTGCGCAGGGATGGGGAAGAGCATTGTTTCTGCATTTTTCTGCCAGGCATGGAGGAGCCGTATGTGATGCATGCTGGCGCGTCGTTTGCGGCTGTCACAGCGTGCATGCGCGGCACGCCGCACGATGCTTTGGTGTTGAATAATTTCCTGATGCTGGCTTACGCTTTTTCGGCTTTGCGCAGGGAGACGTTGTTGCTTCATGCAGCGGCGGTGCTGTGGCAGGGCAAGGCTTATCTGTTCTTGGGAAAGAGCGGGACGGGAAAAAGCACGCATGCCCGCCTGTGGTTGCGGCATGTGGAAGGAAGCAGGTTGTTGAACGACGACAATCCTGCGGTGCGTCTTGTGGAGGGGCGGGTGATGGCTTATGGCACTCCGTGGAGCGGGAAAACGCCTTGTTACTGCAATGTGGCCGCGCCCCTTGGCGCTTTGGTGCGATTAGAGCAAGGGCCGGCCAATGAGATGGACAGGCGGGATGCTCTCCATGCTTTTGCCGAGCTTCTTCCATCGTGTTTCAATTTGCGTTGGGATTGCGCGGCTTACGACATTTTGTGCGGCATCGTTTCCGATGTGGTGGGGGTTGTGCCAGTGTATCATTTGAAGTGCCTCCCCGACAAGGAGGCGGCTCTCCTTTCCCATAAGACAGTGGCACGATGAAAGAAAGAGAATGTGTGCAGGTGCCGGGAAGCGTGTTTTATCCCCAAGTCGGCGGATTGTTGCGCCAAGGTTGTTCCGTTCGGATAAAAGTGAGGGGGAACAGTATGAACCCGTTTTTGGTGGACGGGAGGGACGAGGTGGTGTTGCGGCCGTTTCAGGAGGCATCAGGCGGCGTGCAGGCCGGGGAGGTGGTGTTGGCTCGTTTAAGCAACGGGCGTTATGTCCTGCACCGGGTAGTCCGGGTGCATGGCATGCAGCTTGATTTGATGGGTGACGGCAACGTGGCCGCCACGGAGCGGGTGCCTGTCCCGGAAGTATGCGGCGTGGCGGAGAGCGTAGTGCGCAAGGGGCGGCTCTTTGCATGTTCCGGTTGGCTGTGGCAGTCGTATACGTTTGTTTGGCGCATGTTCCGCCCATTCCGTCGGGGGTTGCTGGCCATTTGGCGAAGATTGTAATGAATAACAAGTTAGGGAATGAGAATAAAAGAAGGTTTTGTATTGAGGGACATTTGCGGTGTCAAGGCTGTCATGGCTCATGGGGCGGTTCCAGTGGATTTCAACAAGATTATTGCTTTGAATGAGAGTGCAGCTTGGCTGTGGCAGCAGGTGGAAGGCATTCCTTTTGAAACTTCCACTTTGGCGGCATTGTTGGAGGAGCATTATGATGTGGATGAAGCCACGGCACGCTGTGACGCAGAAGAATTGTTGGCCGCTTGGCAGGAAGCGGGCATTGTCCAAGAATGAGGGAGGATGACGGAGGCGGATGTAAAACGTTTTTTGGCTTTGCTCCAAGCTGGTTTATGGAAGATGCCGGTGGATGCAGGCTTGTTTCGTGGAGCGCATGTGGATTGGGCCGGGCTGTTCCGCCTTTCCAAGGAACAGGCGGTAGCAGGAATTGTGTTCGACGGGATAGGGGCGTTGCCGGAAGATTGCCGCCCTCCCCAAGAGATAGCTTTGGAGTGGTATGTGTTTGTGCTACGGATAGAGCAGGCCAACCGCCAAGCCGATGCCGTTTTGGCTTCGCTGCTTTCGTGGCATGCTGTGCAGGGCATCCGGCCGGTGCTTTTGAAAGGCAGAGGCTTGGCGCGCCTTTATCCTTGCCCGGCTCGCCGTCAATGTGGTGACATTGATTTGTTCTTAGGGCAGGATTACGGGAAAGCCAAAGCCTTGCTTCCCCGTATGCAGGGCATCAGGATGGATGCCGAGGGCGAGAAGCATTTAAGTTGCCGTTATCAAGGCGTGGAGGTGGAGATTCATCGCAGGGCGGCTTGCTTCTATCATCCTTTATACAATAGGCGTTTGCAGGTTTGGGTGAAACAGTATCTGCCGGGAAAGGCGGTGCGGATGGCATTAGGCGGTGTGGAGGTGCAATGCCCGCCAGGCCAGTTCAATGCCGTGTACTTGCTGGTGCATATCCTGCTTCATTTCATCTCTGACGGGGTAGCCCTTCGCCAAATCATGGATTGGGCAATCGTGTTGCGGGAATGTGCAGACGAGATAGACACAGGCCGATTGTTGCATGAATTGCGCTGTTTAGGGATAGAGGATGCCTATAAGGTGTTTGGCTACGTTGCCGTTTGCTATCTGGGCTTGCCTTCCACCTATGTGCATGCCAGCCTTGAGGAAGTGGCCGGGAGGGGCGATGTCTTTTTTGCCGACATATTGGAAGGTGGCAATTGGGGGCAGAAACGTTCCGCCCAAGGGCATGGCGGGAGAAGTTGGAAAAAGGCGTGGCGCAATTATCTCCGCATCAAGGAAAGGTGCGGCAGGATGGATGGCTTCTGCCCGGCATTGGTTCGTTGGTATCCTTATTGCCGGGCGTTGAATTTCATGGTGAAGAAATTGAAAGGGCTGGATTGACAGGATGAGGGACAAGTTGGAGGCTTTATGTTCAAAGGGGCGATGGCTTTCCAGTGCCATGAAAGGGCTGGGAGGGAAGGTGTTGCTCAGTGGCGCAGCAGGCGGCATGGAAGTGGCATGCGGCTTAGGCTTCGTGATGTCTTCCAAATGGATGATAGACATTGCGACAGGGGTGCAAGGCGGCTCTTTCAGAACGGTTGCTTTGGTGATGTCGGGACTGGTCGTGGCTCGTTTGCTCTTTGCCTCTGTAGGGGATTGGCTGGGCGGGATGTTGCCTTTTGAAATGAAAGTAAGCCTGCGTGACAAGCTTTACGGGCATTTGTTCCGTTGCCGCTGGCTGGACTTGAACCGTTACCATACCGGTGATTTGCTGAACCGGGCAAACCGGGATGTGGACGATGTGGCCCGTTTCGCTTCTGTAGTGCTTCCCGATGTGGCGATTGTTTTGTTGCAGTTCCTGGTGTCGTTTGCTTATTTGTGCAGCCTTGATTCATTCCTGTCTTGGTGGCTTTTGGTGTTGATGGCAGCATGTTTTGCAGGCGGCAGGCTGTATGCGGGGAGGATGCATCGCCATGTCCGTGCTGTGCGTGAGGGGGACAGCCGGGTTCAGTCTGCTATGCAGGAGGATTTGCAGCATCATGCTCTGTTGAAAGCATTGGGGCAGGTCGGTTATAGGATGGATTTTCTCAGGAGATTGCAGAACGGGTTAGGATACCATGTAAGGAAACGTGTCCGTTTGTCGGCTTCTTCAAGGCTGATGGTTTCTGCAGGTTTCGGGGGAGGCTATTTGCTGGTCTTTGTATGGGGGGCTTACCGTTTGAGTGCGGGCGACATTTCTTTTGGCGTGATGGCTGCCTTCTTGCAGTTGGTGGGCTATATACAGCGTCCGGTTTTTGACTTTGTGTCTTTGTTCCCTTCGTTTGTTACGGCGTATACTGCCATAGAGCGCCTGCAAGAATTGGAGGTATTGCCGGAGGAGGAATGTGGCCCGGTCGTGTCGTTTTCGGAAGCTCCTGCCATCCGTTTCAATAAGGTGTGTTTTTCTTACCCGGATGGCACGGAGGTATTCAATGGCTTTGATGCCTGTTTCCCTGCAAGGCGTTTTACTGCGGTGGTAGGAGAGAGCGGCGTGGGTAAGACCACGCTGGTCCGTTTGCTTTTGGCTTTGGCATCGCCTGATTCGGGGAGCATTTCATTGTGCGGCATTCATGGTGCGGTGCTGGTTTCGCCGCTCACACGGGGTAATTTCGTATATGTGCCGCAAGGCGGTACCTTGTTCAGCGGAACGGTTCGTGAGAATCTGTGGTTGGGTCATCCTCAGGCCACGGATGCGGAGATGGAAGAGGTGCTTCGGGTAGCGGAGGCTGGTTTTGTGCTGGATTGGAAAGACGGTTTGGATACAATGTTGGAAGAAGCGGGCGGCGGTTTGTCGGAAGGGCAGATGCAGCGCATTGCCATTGCCAGGGCGTTGTTGTGCCGCGGACGGGTGTTGCTTTTGGATGAGGCGACTTCTGCGTTGGATGTGCATACGGAACGCAGGCTGATGGCCAATTTGCGGGAATATTGTTCGGGACAGACCGTGGTGTTTGTCACTCATCATGCCGGAGTGGCAGAGGCGTGCGACGGGGTGGTTCGCCTTTAAATAAGGCTTGAATGCTGTTTGAAAGTCATTTGGGCGCGGAGATGCTTTTGGTAAGGGAATATAAATCAATGCCTTTTTGGTGCATTCAATCTATTTTTATACTTTTGCAGCCTCAATAAAGAACTATAACTTAACCCAGAAGATATGTTTGATAATTTAAGCGAAAGATTAGAGCGGTCGTTTAAGATATTGAAAGGTGAAGGGAAAATCACCGAAATCAACGTGGCAGAGACTTTGAAGGACGTGCGCAAGGCGCTTTTGGATGCTGATGTGAACTATAAGGTGGCAAAGGCATTCACAGACACCGTCAAGGAGAAAGCCCTTGGGCAAAATGTACTGACAGCCGTGAAGCCCAGTCAGCTGATGGTGAAAATTGTGCATGATGAACTGGCGGCACTCATGGGGGGCGATACGGCTGATGTTGATTTGTCTGAGAATCCCTCTGTGATACTGATGTCCGGCTTGCAAGGTTCCGGCAAAACCACGTTTTCCGGGAAGCTGGCCCGCATGCTGAAGGCCAAACGCAACAGGAAACCCTTGTTGGTGGCCTGCGACGTGTACCGTCCTGCGGCCATCGAGCAGTTGAAGGTGATTGGCGAACAGGTGGAAGTGCCGGTATACAGCGAGCCAGACAGCAAGAATCCCGTGCAGATAGCCCAGAATGCCATCAAGGAAGCCAAGGCAAAGGGGTATGACTTGGTAATTGTGGATACGGCAGGGCGTTTGGCCATCGACGAGCAGATGATGAACGAGATTGCCGCCATCAAGGAAGGGATACACCCGAATGAAATCCTCTTTGTGGTGGATGCCATGACCGGGCAGGATGCCGTGAACACGGCGAAGGAGTTCAATGACCGCCTGGACTTCGATGGCGTGGTGCTGACCAAGTTGGACGGCGATACCCGTGGCGGTGCCGCCCTTTCCATCCGTTCTGTGGTGAACAAGCCCATCAAGTTCATCGGCACGGGCGAGAAGCTGGATGCTTTGGACCAGTTCCATCCGGCGCGTATGGCTGACCGCATATTGGGCATGGGCGACATCGTGTCGTTGGTGGAACGCGCCCAGGAACAGTATGACGAGGAAGAAGCAAGGCGCTTGCAGAAGCGGATTGCGAAGAACCAGTTCGACTTCAACGACTTCATGGCGCAGATACAGCAAATCAAGAAGATGGGCAACCTGAAGGAACTGGCCTCCATGATTCCCGGCGTGGGCAAGGCTATCAAGGACTTGGACATCGACGACAACGCGTTTAAAGGCATCGAGGCCATCATCAACTCCATGACGCCCAAGGAACGCGCCAACCCGGAAATACTGAACGGGAGCCGGCGCACCCGCATCGCCAAAGGCAGCGGCACGAACATACAGGAGGTGAACCGCCTGCTGAAGCAGTTCGACCAGACGCGCAAGATGATGAAGATGGTCACCGGCAACAAGATGGGGAAGATGATGCCCCGCATGAAACGATAACTCATATTAATAATAGGAACATATGCAACTGATAGACGGAAAGGCCATTGCGGAACAGGTGAAGCAGGAGATTGCCGCCGAAGTGGCCGACATCGTGAAGAACGGGGGAAAACGTCCCCACTTGGCTGCCATCCTCGTGGGACACGACGGGGGCAGCGAGACGTATGTGGCCAACAAGGTGAAGGCGTGCGAGGCATGCGGCTTCAAGTCCACCCTCATCCGCTTCGAGGACAACGTGGCCGAGGAGGAACTGCTGGCCAAGGTGCAAGAACTGAACGAGGATGCCGACGTGGACGGCTTCATCGTGCAGCTCCCCCTGCCGAGGCACATCTCCGAGCAGAAGGTGATAGAAGCCATCGATTACCGCAAGGACGTGGACGGCTTCCACCCCATCAACGTGGGGCGGATGTCCATCGGCCTGCCCTGCTATATCTCGGCCACCCCGAACGGCATCATGGAACTCTTGCGCCGCTACCGCATCGAGACGCAGGGCAAGAAGTGCGTGGTGCTGGGGCGCAGCAACATCGTGGGCAAGCCCATGGCCATGCTGATGATGCAGAAGGCCTGCCCGGGCGATGCCACCGTGACCGTGTGCCACAGCCGCAGCCGCGATTTGGAGAAGGAGTGCCGCGAGGCCGACATCATCATCGCGGCGATGGGGCAGCCCAACTTCGTGAAGGCCGGCATGGTGAAGGAAGGCGCCGTGGTGATTGACGTGGGGACCACCCGCGTGCCGGACGCTACCCGCAAATCCGGCTTCAAGCTGACGGGCGACGTGAAGTTCGACGAAGTGGCGCCGAAGTGTTCCTTCATCACCCCCGTGCCGGGCGGCGTGGGGCCGATGACCATCGTGTCGCTGATGAAGAACACCCTGCTGGCAGGCAAGAAGGCCATCTACGGATAACGTCCCTTGCGGGGGATGCAAAAAGGGATGCCGGGGCAATCGCTCCGGCATCCTTTTTTTCGTGCGTAGGGCAACGGGCATCCCGCCCTTCCCTTACGGCTGCACCCACGCCGGGTCGTGCACTGGGGTGCGGGCAGGGTCGTACCAGATGGATTCGCGCAGCGGTATCTTCACCGTGTAGGTGCGCCCGCTCTTGTTCTCCAAGTGCGTGCCGCGCAGCCACGGGTTGGCCTCCTTGAGATGGGCGTAGCTCACGCCCTGCGCCTTGGCGAAGGCCACGAGGTCGGGGACAGGCACTTGGAACGTGGTGTCGCGGTATTGGAACGGGGGGTAGAGGTTCTCGGCCCGCAGGCGGAACCCGTAGCGGGCGGGGTGGGCGAACACCGTCTTCAGTGCCATGATGCGGAACATGTAGCGCGAGGTCTCCGTGTTGAGCCACAGGTCGAGGGCCGTGTCCTCCCCTTGGTTCTCTAAGGAGGTGGAGATGCGGTGCTGCCCTGCGTTGTACGACGCGGCCACGCTCACCCAGTCGTGGTATTTCCCGTAGGCTTGGCGCAGGTACTTGCAGGCGGCGCGGGTGGCCTTCTCCAAGTGGTAGCGTTCGTCGATGTTGCGGTTCACCTCTAAGCCGAATTGCCGCCCGGTCGTCTCCATGAACTGCCACGGGCCGGCCGCCCCCCGTGGCGAGCGTGCCTGCATGTCGAGGTTGCTCTCGATGGCCATCAGGTACTTGAAGTCGTCGGGGATGCCGTTCTCCCGCAGGATGGGTTCCACCACGGGGAAGTAGCGGTTGGCCCGCTTCAGGATGAGCAGGGTGGTGGAGTGGAGGTAGCAGAAGGCCGTCAGTTCGCGGTCGAAGCGTTCGCGCAGGTCGTAGCGGTCCAAGGCCACGGCCTGCCCGGCGAAGGACACTTGCGCGGGCAGTTCGGGCGTTTGCACGAGGCTGTGGCGGGATGCCGCTTCTTGCGGCTCTTGCGGGAGGTTCGTGTTCCCCATCAGGAAGGGGATGGCGCATCCCACGGCCAAGGCGGCCGCCAGGGCGGGGATGCTGCGGAGGTGTTTCTTTGTTTCCATGTGCATGATGTTTTGCGGCAAATGTAGGCATTTCTTTTGATTTGCGGCAATGGATGGGGGATAGAATATGGCAGAGCCGCGATTCATCGCGGCTCCGGTAGTTAGTAGTCGGTAGTTAGTAGTCAGAATATAGAAGTCAAGGAGTCAAGGGGTCAAGAAGCATTGCGGGGCTGCCCATGCAGTAAGATATTGCGACAACGCCGCCCCTGCGGATGGCCTTGTCGGAAGCCCGCCGGGCTGCCGCCTTGCAGCCTTGCCAACTCGTCAACCGGTCGCCTTGGCCGTCAGGCCATCTTCCAAAACATGCCCCACAGGCCACTGTGGAGGGGGTGAAATCATGATGCGCAACAGCCACCCTCCATGATGCGCAACAGCACCCCTTGCTGAAGCGCAACAGCAACACCCCATGATGCGCGTCATGAGGGGTTCACCTTGCGCGTCATCCGCCCACCACCTTGCGCGTCATGGCAGCGCCATGGTGCGCGTCATCACACCGCCCTCCTGCGCATGGTAAAACGTCCTTACAGCGCGAGGCATCCTGCCATCCTTGCGCGGGCTTGCCAAGGCTTCCCCATCAAGGCATGACAAATATTTTCCGCAAGGGGCTTGCTTTTTCGATGCAGAATATTTACTTTTGCTGCCAAGTCATTTTATAAATAATACAACTATGATGAAACGAATACTTTTACTTTCCTGCCTCGCCCTGCTGGCTGTCGCCGGGCGCATGCAGGCGCAGTGCGTTACGGTGGATGGCATTGAATATGCGGTGGACACGGAAAACGGGACTGCCTCTGTCACCAGCGCGGAGATAAGCATCACCGCCGCCCATATCTCCGCCACGGTGGAATATGAAGGCATGGACTATCCTGTCACCGCCATTGGCAACTATGCCTTTGCTTGGCACTATACATTGAAAAGCATTACTTTGCCCGAAGGAGTGGAAACGATCGGCGAAATGGCATTCTATGACTGCACGTCGCTGCAAAGCGTCACCCTGCCGGAAGGTTTGCAGAGTATCGGCGAAAGTGCTTTCTACTACTGCTATGCCCTGCAAAGCGTTACCTTCCCCGAAGGGCTGCAATCCATTGGCAGTGGAGCTTTCTCCTGTTGCGAGTCGCTGGCTGATGTCACATTGCCCTCCACCTTGCAGTCCATTGGCGAGATGGCATTCTCCCAATGCCCTTTGACGGACATAGCCTGCCATGCCATGACCCCGCCCGCCGTCCGTGAGAACACATTTGATGCGGAGGTGTACGCCACAGCTTCCCTTGCCGTCCCGGAAAGCGCGGAGCAGGCTTACCAAGAGGCGGAAACGTGGCGGAACTTCTTCAACCGGACAACCATAGAGGGCATCACGTACACCGTCAACAAGGAAACAGGAACAGCCGCTGCCATCTATGCCGACTCCGGCATCACGGAGGCCAATATCCTTGCCACGGTGGCCGCCGATGGCAGGGAGTATCCCGTCACAGCCATTGGAATGGAGGCTTTCAATCATTGCGCATCGCTGAAAAGCGTCACTATCCCGGATGGAGTGGCAAGCATTGGCGGTGCCGCCTTCTTCAGTTGCCTGTTGGAGCAAGTCGTTTGCCAAGCCTCTGTCCCGCCTATGCTCGGTGAAAGTGTGTTCGGCGGCCTCACATATGCGCTTGCAGAACTGCAAGTGCCATCCGGGGCAGAGCAGGCTTACCGCGTTGCCGAAGGGTGGTGTTATTTCTATCTTTACACAGCTATCGATGGCATTGTCTATGGCTACGACTCAGGCATGCAAGGCATTTCCGTAATGGGGTATATGGGCGATCCGGTGGATGCCGTGATTCCCGCCACCGTGGAGTTGGACGGCATGAATGTCTCCGTTACGGGCGTTGCCGGCTATGCTTTCGGTGAATGCACGTCATTGCGGAGCATCACTTTGCCGGAAACTGTCACGAACATCGGCAATTGGGCTTTCCATAGATGCACGTCATTGGAAAGCATCACCCTGCCCGAAGGGATACAGAGCATCGGCAACATGGTTTTTGCATATTGCGCATCGTTGGCGGGCATTGTTCTGCCGTCCACCATGCAATACATTGATGCGACAGCTTTCGCGGACTGCCCATTGAAGGAAGTATATAGCCATGCTGCTGTTCCGCCCACTGTCTCGAATGGTTTGTTTGATGAGGAAATTTACGCTGTTGCCACGCTCCATGTGCCATCCGACGCAGTGGCCAGCTACCAGGCAGCCGAAGGGTGGAAGCAGTTCCAACGCATCATTGGCGACCTTCCTTCCACCGCCATCAGCAGCGTAGCAACGGATAAATCCCTCGCCACCTATGCGAGCGGCGTAATCACCACCGAAAGCCCCGCTACCATCACGGTGTACGCGCAGAACGGCGCAGTGGTGCGGCACGCGGCGGATGCCACATCGCTGTCGTTAGCGGGCTTGCCGCGCGGCATCTATATCATAAGCATAGCGCAAGACGGCCAGCGGCAAGTGCTGAAAGTGGTTCACTAATCCTGCATGGGAGAATACAAGGAAGGGGCGCGGCATGGGCTGCGCCCCTTTAGTTTTTTGCCCGCCGGGCGGCGGCAGTGTGATGGGGATGTGTTATCTTTGCGCCCCGTAATGACAAATGGAAACGTGATGAGGAAATTATTCTTGCTGATGGCCGCCCTGCTGGCGGCTGCGGGGGCGCAGGCCCAAGGGAAGGGCTTCAGCTTCCGATTCTACGGGCAGGTGCGTGCCGACTTGTTTTATAACTCGCGGGCGAACGAGGAGACGGTGGACGGCCTGTTCTACATGTACCCGAAAGACATAAAGCCGGATGCCGACGGGCGCGACCTGAACGCCACGCCCAATGGCAGCTTCTATGTGCTTTACACCCGCTTGGGCGTGGACTTCACGGGGCCGGCGGTGGGCAAGGCCCGCACCTCGGCCAAGATAGAGGCCGACTTCCGGGGCAGCGGCACCGACTATTCCCTGCCGCGCATCCGGCAGGCATACGTGCAGCTGGACTGGGCAGGCTCGTCGCTCTTGGTGGGGCAGACGTGGCATCCGCTGTATGGCGACGTGGCACCCCAGGTGATGAACCTCTCCACGGGTGCGCCCTTCCAGCCGTTCAGCCGCGCCCCGATGGTGCGCTACCGTTACAGCGCGAAGGGCGTGCAGGCCACGGTGGCCGCCGTGTGGCAGTCGCAATACCTCTCGGCAGGCCCTGCGGGCAAGAGCCGCGATTACCTGAAGCACAGTTGCGTGCCGGAGGTGTATGCCGGGCTGGACTACCGCCGTGGCGGCTGGCTGGCCGGGGCAGGCGTGGAGGTGCTGTCGGTGGTGCCGCGCACGCAGTCGGAGGTGGAAGGCCGCACCTACAAGGTGGACGAGCGGGTGACTTCCGTGTCGTGCGAAGCCCATGTGAAGTACACGGGCGGCCTGTGGATGGCGGCGGCCAAGACGTTGCTGGCCAGCAACCTCACCCAAACATCCATGCTGGGAGGCTACGGCGTGACGGCCATTGATGCCCGCACCGGGCAGCGGGAATATGCCCCGCTGCGGCATTCCTCCACGTGGGTGAACGTGGTGTATGGCAGCCGTTGGCGGCCGGGCATCTTTGTCGGGTACATGAAGAACCTCGGCACGGGTAAGGCGTTGGCCTCCGGCGAACTGTATGGCACTGGCACGGACGTGGACCAGTTGGCCACCGGCGGCGTGGAACTGACGTATAACTTCCCCCATTGGAAGGTGGGCGCGGAATACACGTATAGCGCGGCGTGGTACGGGGCATTGAACCCCTCCAACGGGCGCATCACGGGCTCCAGTTCCGTGGGCAACCACCGGGGCGTAGTGTCGGTGCTTTACATGTTTTAGCCGTGCTTGCGCACCATCCGCCCCGTATTTGCATTACCTTTGCAGGCAACAATATAGAACGCCCTTATGTCTGAATTAGCTCCCCTTATCGCCGACCTGGCCTTGATATTAGGCTGCGCCGGGGTGATGACCCTCGTTTTCAAGCGGCTGAAGCAGCCTTTGGTGCTGGGTTACATCGTGGCGGGATTCCTCGCCAGTCCGCACATGCCGCTGACCCCTTCTGTGGCCGATACGGCCAATATCCAGACGTGGGCCGACATCGGCGTCATCTTCCTGCTCTTTGCCTTGGGGCTGGAGTTCAGTTTCAAGAAGATTGTCAAGGCGGGCAGTTCGGCGGTGATATCGGCGGTGGCCATCATCTTTTCCATGATTTTGGTGGGGATGGCGGTCGGCATGATGTTTGGGTGGAAGCGGATGGACTGTATCTTCCTAGGCGGCATGCTGGCCATGTCGTCCACGACGATTATTTACAAGGCGTTCGACGACCTTGGGCTGCGGCAGCAGCGGTTCACCGGGATGGTGCTGAGCATCTTGGTGCTGGAGGACATTCTGGCCATTGTCCTGATGGTGCTGCTCTCCACTCTTGCCGTGAGTCAGAACATCGAGGGCATGGAACTGGCGGGCAGCATCGGCAAGCTGGTGTTCTTCCTCGTGCTGTGGTTCGTGGTGGGCATTTACGTGATTCCCCTTTTCCTGAAGCGGATGAAGCGGTACATGAGCGACGAGACCCTCCTCATCGTGGCGGTGGGCTTGTGCTTGGCCATGGTGGTGCTGGCATCTGAAACTGGCTTTTCCCCGGCCTTCGGGGCGTTCATCATGGGTTCGATACTGGCCGAGACGGTGGAGGCCGAGCAAATCGATCGCTTGGTGAAGCCGTTGAAAGACTTGTTCGGCGCCATCTTCTTCGTTTCGGTGGGGATGATGGTGGATCCCGGCATGATTGCGGACTATTGGGGGCCGATTCTTGTCATCACGTTGGCGGTCATCGTGGGGCAGGCCGTGTTCGGCACGTTCGGCGTGCTGCTGGGCGGCCAGCCGCTGAAGACGGCCATGCAGTGCAGCTTCAGCCTGATGCAGATAGGGGAGTTTGCTTTCATCATCGCTTCGTTGGGGGTCAGCCTGAAAGTGACCAGCCATTTCCTTTACCCGATTGTCATCGCCGTGTCGGTCATCACCACATTCCTCACGCCCTACATGATACGTTTGGCTGCCCCGGCATCGGCATGGGTGGAGGGGCATATCCCGCTGCGCTGGCAGCGGTTCATCGACCGTTATTGTTCCGGCGTGCAGGCTGCCAACCATGAGACGAACTGGCGGAAGCTGCTGAAGGCCATCGTGCGCATCGTGGCGGTGTATTCCATCTTGGCGATTGCAGTGGTGGTGCTGTCTTTCCAGGTTCTCATCCCTTTGTTGGAGGAGAGCTTGCCGAAGTTCTGGGCCGACCTTTTGGGGGCGGTGGTGACGGTGCTGTGCTTGTCGCCTTTCCTGCGTGCCATCGTGGCCAAGAAGAACCATTCGCCGGAGTTCATTGCCTTGTGGGCGGACAGTCGTGTGAACCGCGTCCCGCTTGTGGCTACCATCCTTTTGCGGTTGGTCATTGCGATGGGGTTCGTGATGTTTGTCATCAGCAGCCTGTTCGAGGCTTCCGTAGGTTTGCTGTTGGGAATCGCTTTCCTGTTGGTGTGCCTGATGGTGTATTCCCGCCTTTTGAAGAAGCAGTCCATCCTGATGGAACGCACTTTCATCCAGAACCTCCGTTCGAGGGACATGCGGGCGGTGTACTTAGGGAAACAGAAGCCGGAGTATGCGGGCAAGTTGCTGTCCCGCGACCTCCATTTGGCCGACTTTGAAGTTCCGGCAGATTGCCCGTGCATCGACCGCTCGCTGAAGGAATTGGCGATAGGCAAGGAGTATGGGGTGCGCGTGGCTTCCATCCTGAGGGGCAGCAAGCGCATCAACATCCCGAATGCTTCGTGCCGCATTTATCCGGGCGACAAGTTGCAGGTGATTGGCACGGACGAGCAGTTGTCGCGTTTCAGCGCGGCTTTGCTCCGGGCGGATGCAGAGGCGGAACCGGATGTGGCGAAGCACGAGATGGTGATGAGGCAGTTTGTGGTGTCGCCTGATTCGGTGTTCTGTGGGTGCAGCATTCGCGATTCGGGCATTCGTGACCGGTACAATTGCTTGGTGGTGGCGGTGGAACACGGCAACAATGGCATGAAAACTCCCGACCTTGATGCTCCTTTGGAAGAAGGCGACATTGTGTGGGTGGTGGGCGAGACAGACAACGTATACCAACTGGTGTCGCAAAAAAAAGAGACAAATGTAGCGGCGGATAGAGAATAATGCGTATATTTACCCGGTTTAATTTTTAAATTGAAATATCATGAGAACAGATCCAAAAGATTGCTTGTATTGCCAAAACAATGAGACGTTGCATAATCTGATGATTGAGATTGCGCCTTTGAGCGTGTCAAGGGTGTTCCTGTTCAAGGAGCAGACTTATCGCGGGCGTTGCTTGGTGGCTTACAAGGACCATGTGAACGACTTGTTTGAACTGAGCGACGAGGAACGCAATGCTTTCATGGCCGACGTGGTGCGTGTGACGAGGGCGATGGACAAGGCATTCCACCCAGTGAAAATCAATTACGGCGCTTATTCCGACAAATTGTCGCACCTGCATTTCCATTTGGCGCCGAAGTATGTGGACGGCCCCGACTATGGAGGCACTTTTACGATGAACCCTGGCAAGGTTTACTTGACAGATGCCGAATACCAGGAAATGATTGATGCCATCAAGGCGAATTTGTAAATGCATCGGATGTTGGAAGTTGAGTCCCCGGCAATATTTGCCGGGGATTTTTTGTTTGGCAGGCTGCTTTTCTCAGGTTGCTTCGTTGCATTTTTCCGGTCACCCTGCTATGTTCTTTAGTTGCCGCCGCCGTCTGTACAAACGGCGGCGGCAATTGTACGGACGACAACGGCATCTGTATAGATGGTGACGGCGGCAGAACTTCCCATGCGGGTGTTTTGGAGTTTTTTCCCTGTTGGCTGGAAGTTTCTTCCCGGTTGTTCGGAACTTTTTTATTGCAGGCAGAACCGGGCCATTGCCCAATGTTCTTTTTCTGCCGAATGCACGAATTGCAGGCCGTGTTTCCGTGCCTCTTCTTGCAGGAGGGGGATGTCGTTGGTGTAGAACCCGCTCATGTAGATTTCAGAGCCGGGGTGCATGGCTTGGGCGTAGGCATGCATGTCGGCCAAAAGCACGTTGCGGTTGATGTTGGCAATGATGAGGTCGAAAGGGTTCCGTCCTTTCAGGGAGGAAGCGTCGCCTTGTTCGATGAAGATGTTGGTGATGCCGTTCAGCCGCACGTTGTCCTTGGAGTTTTCCACGCACCAGTCGTCAATGTCGATGGCCGTGACTGCGCGTGCGCCGCGCATGGAAGCGAGGATGGCGAGGATGGAGGTGCCGCATCCCATGTCGAGTACGGTTTTCCCTTTGATGTCGGCATCGAGCAAGGCCTCAAGGATGAGGCTGGTCGTTTGGTGGTGGCCAGTGCCGAAGGCCATTTGCGGGTTGATGATGATGTCGTATTCCGCTTGCGGCACGTCTTTGTGGAAAGTGCTGTGGATGGCGCAGCGGCGGCCCACGACGATGGGTTGGAAGAAATTCTTTTCCCATTCCTCGTTCCAGTCCTTGTCTTCCGTTTCTGCCACGGAGTAGGTGATGCGCGTGCCGTCGATGGGGAAGTCTGCCAATGCGGACTTCATGGCTCTTTCGTCGAACAATTTCTCTTGGATATAGGCTTTGATGCCTCCTTCGGCCTCGGTGAAGCTTTCGAAGCCGGTGTCGCCCAATACGGCGGCCAACACGTCGTTGATGGTCTCCGTGCAGGGCGAGGTGTGGAATGTCACTTCTAAGTATTTCATGCTTTTTTATTGCAAAAGTAGTGATTTGCGGGACATGCGCGGCGTTGCGCCACGAAAAACAGCGGGCGGTTCTTAGATTTATTTAAACGATGCCTGCGGGGCGCTTTGTGTGCTTTTCCCTACTTTTGCGCGATTTTTTCAAAAGATGCGTGCATTATGGCAAATTATAAAGAGATGACCTCGGGGCGGCCGTTGCCGTTGATATTCAATTTCACCTTGCCTCTGCTGTTGGGCAATCTGCTTCAGCAGACTTATTCGATGATTGATGCGGCCATTGTGGGGAAGTTTTTGGGCATCAATGCGCTGGCTTCCGTGGGAGCCAGCACGTCGGTGGTGTTCCTGATATTGGGTTTCTGCAACGGTTGTTGTGCCGGGTTCGGCATCCCTGTGGCGCAGAAGTTCGGGGCGCGGGACTATTCCACGATGCGGCGTTACGTCTATTCCAGTTTGAAGTTGGCCTTGGGCATGTCCGTATCCATTGCCATTGCCACCGGCCTTCTGTGTGCTTTCATCCTCCGCACGATGCGCACGCCGGACAACATCTTCGAGGGTGCTTACCAATACTTGTTGGTGACGTTCATCGGCATTCCCTGCACGTTCTTTTATAATTTGCTGTCGAGCATTATCCGTGCCTTGGGCGACAGCAAGACGCCTTTTTGGTTCCTGCTGTTTTCTGCGGCGTTGAACGTGCTGCTCGACCTTTTCTGCATCCTCGTCTTGGGCTGGGGCGTGGCGGGCGCGGCCATTGCCACCTTGGTGTCGCAAGGCGTGTCGGCCCTCTTGTGCTACCGCTACATGTGGCGTCATTTCCATATCCTGAAAGGCAATCCTTCGGAGCGCAGGATGCAGCCGAGGCTTGTGAAAACCCTGCTGTTGGCAGGCGTTCCCATGGGATTGCAGTTTTCCATTACGGCAATAGGCAGCATCATGCTGCAAAGCGCGAACAATGCGTTGGGCACGGCTTGTGTGGCCGCTTTCACGGCAGCCATGCGCATCAAGGCGTTTTTTATGTGCCCGTTGGAGAGTTTGGGCTTGGCGATGGCCACATACGCAGGGCAGAACTATGGCGCGGGGAAGCCGGAGCGGGTGTGGCAGGGCATCAAGTCGAGTGTGCTGATGATGCTGGCCTATACGGCGGCCAATTGGTTCGTTCTTTGGTTTGGCGCACGCACGCTGGCTCTTTTGTTTGTGGATGCGTCAGAGGTGGAGATTTTGGACGACACGGAGTTGTTCATGCGTGTTTCCTGCACGTTCTTCCCCTTGTTGGGGTTGCTTTGCATCCTTCGTTACACGATTCAGGGCGTGGGCTTCACGAACCTAGCCATGTTGTCCGGCGTTTCAGAGATGATTGCCCGCACCTTGGTCAGCCTTTTTGCCGTTCCGGCGTTTGGTTACTTGGCGGTTTGCTTCGGCGATTCCACGGCTTGGCTGGCCGCTGTCCTTTTCTTGGTACCTGCGTTCATTTATGTGTATGGGCGGTTGCGCAAGGTTCGCCCTGTGGCGGCAGTTCAGTAGAAGTCTGCTTTCTTCTCGATGCGGATGGTTTCCCCGGTGGCGGGATGGCGGAATTGCAGCATCTCGGCATGCAGGAACAGGCGTTCGGCTTTCCTGCCGTAAAGTTCATCGCCGAGGATGGGCGTGTCCAACCCATCGGGATGGGCGGCATGCACCCTGATTTGGTGGGTGCGCCCGGTGATAGGGCAGAAGGCCACGATGGTTTGCTTGCCGTGGTGTCCTAACACTTTATATCGGGTGATGGCCGTTTTTCCCCATTGGTGATCCACTGCTTGCCTTGGCCTGTCCTCAGGGTCGGGGCGGATAGGGAGGTCGATGGTGCCTTCCTGTTGCGCGATGTCCCCGTCAAGGATGGCAATATACCTTTTCTGTATTTCGTGTTTGCGGAATTGTGCTTGCAGGTTCTGGTAAGCGCATTTGGTTTTGGCTGCCAATAAGATGCCGGATGTCTCCATGTCCAAGCGGTGGACGAGCAAAGGGCCTTCCGCTTCAGGAAGGAGGGCGTGCAACCGTTCCGCCACAGAATCCACGTGTATTTTGCCGGGGACGGAGAGCATGCCTGCCGGTTTGTGTACGGCAATCAGCCACGGGTCTTCGTAGAGTATTTCCAATGGTGTGTCGTAATGCCCATTGGCGGGCAGGGCAGGGTTGTCCACTTCAAGTCCTTGCAGCATGTGGTTCAGCAGGGGCTTGCATTTGCTTTGGCAGGCGGGGTAGAAGAAGCCGTGCCTGCGCATTTCATTGTGCGGGGAGTCGCCCCACCAAAATTCGGCCATGGCAACAGGGCTCAGGCCGTGGAGGAAAGCGTGTTGCAGGAGTTTGGGCGCGGCGCATTCCCCGCTGCCGGATGGCGGGATGCCTGCCCCGGCTTCTTGGAAGATGGTGAACACGTCTTTGATTTCCCCTTTCCCGTTGAGCAGGCGGAATTGCCTGAATATCTTTTCCTGCAAAGCGGCAGAGCGGGCTTTCCGTTCCGCTTTCAGTGTCGCTATTTCTTGGTTGAATGCATCTATCTGTGCTTGCAAGGCGGACAATTCCTTCTCCACACGGCCTTTTAGCCGTTTGAACTCGGCCTTTTGGTGTTGGCTCTCTCTGATGAGGGCTTCCATGCAGGCCGGGTCGTCGGGTGAAGCAGCCCGCATGAGGTCTCTCTTTTGCTTGGATTCCCGGAGTTGCGCTTTGGCTTTTTCAAGGGTGGCGCGGGCATTTGTCCGGGCGTCTTCCCATTGTTTTTGGAGGTTTCGGCAGGTCTCACTGTCCTGCATGCGGCAGATTTCGGCATTGATGCAATCGATGTTCCTTTCTTCTGCCTTGAAAAAACCGCTTGGGTTCAATAGGTCGTAAACGGGAGGGACGAAGAACGCATGGTCGTTGCTCCCGGCGAGAATGCCGGAGAAAGCAGCCAAGTATCCTATTTCTTTCCTTTCCGTTTGCACCACCAATACGCCGAACATCTTGCCTTGCCGGAGTTCTGCCTGCCATTCTTCTTGGCGTAACAAGTGTTCCTGCACCTCCGTGGCGGCCATTTGCGCCAAAGGGTGCGGGATGTAGCGGAAAGGGTTCGTGAACTTTCCGGGCAGGGCTATTCCCGTGATGTCTCCTTTGAGCCGATGGAGCCTGCATGGTCCTTTTTCCGGCGGGCAGTTCATGCTGAGGTCTTTACTTTATTGCTTTTTCCCTGACCACATTGTCGAAGGTGAAGTTCTTTATGATAGAGGTGTCGCACGCCGCATTGTCATGCACGAAGATGCGGAGGTTCTTGAACAGGAAGTCGCTGAGCAGGTATTGGTCGGATGCTTCCACGTTGAAGAACACGTCGCATTCAAAGTCGATGTCCTGCATGGTGACGTGGCTTCCGTAAGAGAGCGGGATGTCCTTCCGTCCTTTCAGGTCGAAGAATTGCGTCCATGGTTTGATGTAAAGGAAGCTTTTGGCGTTCCCCGTGATGCCTTCCACGCGGATGTATTCATAGTTCTGCGGTGTGTCGGGGCGCATCTTCAGCCACAGGAGGCGGTTGGCGTTTTCGATATGGCAATTCCGCAGGATGATGTTGCGGCAGTGGATGGCTTCGCTTCCGCAAGTCAGTGCGCTGTGGCAGAAACCGTAGGTGCAGTCCTCGATGAGGATGTTGCGGTTGGCCCCGTTGTTCGGGTCTTTGTCGGCATACGGGCCTTTGCCCCCTTTCAGTGCCACGGCATCATCGTTCACCGACATGTAGCAGCCTTTCACCAACACATCGGTGCAAGCATCGATGTCGATGGCATCGGTGCTGGGGGCTTTCACCGGCTCGGCCGGCGAGAAGATGTGGAGGCCGAGCAGTTTCACCCGTTGGCAACGGTAAAGGTGTGTGGTCCAGAAAGGGGAGTTCACCAGCCGCACGCCGGACAGTTGCACGTCGTTGCTGTTGGAGATGTATATCAGCCGTGGGCGCAGTTCGTCCATGTTGGTGCATTCCGGGTTCACTTCCCTGCGCAGCCAGAACGATTTCCAGTAGCGCAGGCCGTTGCCGTTGATGGTTCCTTTTCCGGAGATGGTAAAGCCGTCCGCCTTGTCGGCATTGACCAATGCGGCGAAGTATTTCAGGGATTGCCCTTCCATCCGTGTGTCCACCACGGGGAAGTTGCTGATGTCGTCGCTTCCTTTCAAGGTGGCGTTCTCTTGCAAATGCAGGTGCGTGCCGGGCTTGAAGAACAGTGCGCCGCTTAGGAATGTGCCTTCCGGGATGACGATGACTCCTCCGCCGTTGCTTGCGGCACGGTCGATGACGGCCTGTATCTTGCCGGTTTGCAGCACGGTGCTGTCGTTGACGATGCCGTAATCTGTGATGACGTATTGTTTTCCCAATGCTTGGATGTCGGTGGGCGCATCGTTGTTGAACCATTCGGGTATGGGAGTCCCGTCGGGGAATGTCTCTTGGGCAGATGCCGTCAGGCAAGCCATGAAAGCTGCCAGCAGGATGATGTTTTTCATAAATTCTGTTCTTTTGTTTTAGTTTCTTGAATTGTATTGTTTTGTTTTTGCAGGACACTTGTTTTCTTCTTTTTCCCGTATTTCTTCAGCTTTTCCCAAGCCGCTTTCCGGGCTTCGTATTGTTCGTATTGCTTTTCTAAATAATTGTCAGCCATGATGCGGTGAATGGTTTTGTGCGGTAAAGGTACGTTTTTTTTCGGGTTTGGGGCATAACTTAATGCGGATTTGCATATTTTTGTGGCATTGTTTTTAACTAATTAGAATGAAGATGAAAAAGAACTTATTCAGAGATTGGATGCGTTGGCCGGGCATTTTCCTGATGGGCATCCTGATGTTCTCTTGCGGCGACAGCGAAGACGATGGCAATGGCAATGGCGGCAACGGAACGAACCAAGGCGAGATTGTGGACGAAGAACTGATGCCTTTGGTGGGTTATTGGGAATCGAACAACAACAATGCGCGAGACTTCCTGTTTTATGATGACGGAACTTGTTTTTCGCCCCATCCTTCAGACGCCAACCAGCGCAGCGCGGGAAAGTGGGTGTATGACCCGGAGACCCGTTACTTGTCGAACACCGCCACGAACCAGACGTTCATGGTTACGATGTATGACGAGACATCGCTGTTGGGGGTCAATATTGCCAACCAAGAAACGGTGGCATTCACGAAGAACAATGCGTGCCAAGATGCGTTTCGGTTGATTATGACAGACGGCAAATGGCGGTCCACGGAAAATAAGGATTCTTTGTCTATTGCCTATTATGGAATGTCCATAAGCAATAAACTTCCTGAAATGCCTGAAGATTCAGGTACAAGAATATACGAATATACTGAAGTCGCTCTTTCAGCCGATGCAGAGACAGAAACTTTCTCGTACCAAATTTGGTGGTGGGGGAGTGAACGCATGTATATGGGAATGGGTGAATGGGAGTGGCATGATAGTTATTGGGAGACCAAATACAAAGGCAGCATCACGCTCAAGGACCCGTTCTCGCCCTCGAAATGCCGCGCCACGCTGACAGGAATCTTGGAAGGCACGTACTACAAAGACCGGGAGGGTTCGAATATCTTTGATTAAAAATCCTTTGATGCGATATGAAACAAGAAAGGCTGCCCCACACGGGGCAGCCTTTCTGTATTTGCGGTAATCCTTAATGGATTTCGATGACGCGGTTCACTTTGGCCCTTTCTTCTGCCGTGCGTTTCGGAAGTTCGATGGTCAGCACGCCGTCGTTCACGCCGGCGTTGATTTTCTCTTTCTCCACATCGTCGGGAAGCACGAAAGCTTGTTCAAATTTCGAGTAAGAAAATTCGCGGCGCAAGTATTTCTTGTTCTGCTTGTCTTCTTCTTTCGTTTCGTTTTTCTTCTCCATCGTGATGACCAGTTCGTTGTCCTCGGTCAAGTGGATGTTGAAGTCGTCTTTCGTCATGCCCGGAGCGGCTACTTCCACTTTGTATTCTTTGTCGCTTTCGATGACATTGATGGCAGGCGCGGTGGCGTTGGTCCTTATCATCCAGTCGTTGTCAAAGAAATCATTGAAGAAACTCGGTAACCAGTTCTGATTGTTTTTTCTACTCGGCATCATAGTTGCAATCTCCTATTCTTTAAATTGTTTATGAATCAAATCTTTTCTTGAACCTCTCCGCCTTCCGGCTTTGCGGTTCGGCTAAGAAATTGCAAACGATGTGCCGCGTGGCATTTTGTCAGGATTGTTTTAATACGTTGAAAACAATATTAAGCGATGCCTGCCTCTTTTTAAACATTCCGGCCTCTTCTTCACCTTTCTTTTCTGATGCGGGGAAGGCGGATGCCGACAATTTGTCGTTTTTTCGGGCGGTTACTCCGGTTGCAGCTCATTGGCCGAAGGCAGTTGTTTCCATCCTTCGCCAAAGGTGTCGTAGGCATCGGTCACCACGACGAAAGCGCGCGGGTCGGCTTCCTTTATCTTTGCCTTCAGCCCGTTCGCCTCCTTGTAGCTGACCACGAGGAAGAGCATTTCCTTGTCCTCGCCTGTGTAGAGGCCGCTGCTTTTGATGTAGGTGGCGCTGCGCTCCAGCTTGTGGAGGATGTAGTCGTGGAGGTCGGTCATTTTCTTGTCGCTGATGACGAATATCAGTTTGTCGTCCTTGGCGCCGTTGATGACGTAGGCCAGCACACGCGAAGAAACGAAGATGGCAATCAATGAATAGAACGAGAGGTGCCACGACGGCTGTGTCACATCGTCGGCATTGCCTATCCCGAAGCCGATGACGACCAATCCGAAAAGCACAATCATGGCATCCACCAAGAGGATGGCATGCGAGAAACGGATGTGGCAGTACTTCTGGAGAATCATGGCCACGATGTCGCTTCCGCCGGTGGTGGCTTGGTTGCGCACGACAATGCCGCATCCGATGCCGATGACTGTTCCTCCGATGATGGTGGTCAGCATCAGATGGTCGGACATGTTCATGGTGCCGCCCAGCAGCAAAGCCGGATCGAGCGCGTCGAGTGCAGCACGGTCAGGGTAGACAAGGATGGACATGACGTTCATGATGAGCGGTGTGAGCAGGGCGGCCACAATGGTCCTTACGCCCAACTTTGCGCCCAACAAGACAACCGACAGGATTAACAAGGGGATGTCGAACATGTATCCGAACGTTCCCACCTGTATGCTGGGGAAAAGGTTGTGAAGCACGATGCTGGCGCCATACACGCCTCCCGGCACAATGTTGTAGGGGTTGATGAAGAACACGAATCCTGCGGCCAGCAGGGTGCAACCCATGAAGATGTTGGCCCATCCTAATAATGACTTTTTCATAGCGGTTTCTTTTTGCGCAAAGATACATTTTTTTGCCCATGCCGCTCTGCCCTATCTGCAATTTTCTTCCCAAAGGTTTTGCAAAATCCTTCCAATGTTTTGCCCCAAACGTTGGAAGGTTTCATGCAACTCTTCCTGAACTTTTTCTTGCACGATTAATAATCGTACACGTGTACGATTATTAATCGTGCAGGGAGTCTTCTATAAGAAACGCGGAATTTTATGGGTAAAACGAATGGATTTTACCCATAAAACCCGCGATTTTACTGCATGAAGAATTGTTTTGCGCCTTCTCTGTGCGGCAACTGTTTCGGGCGCGCTACAGGCTTCGCCCCTTGAACACTTTCGACTTTTCGGCAGGAAGGAGCTTGCCGTTGAGGGTCATGTTGTTGCCGCTGAAGGTGGGGATGACGTTGACGGTGGCATCGTTGCTCCCTTCAGACAGGCGGATGGCGATTTGCGCAGACACGGCTGCGCCGTTCACGTTCATGGTGAACGAGATGTTTCCACGGCGGTCTTCCTTCATTTTGATGTTGGTGGGGATGCCTTCCACCGTGATGCCGCCCACGCCGTTCGGGCCGGAGTAAGGCCCATCGAAGGCAATCTGCACGGTGGCTTTCCCGTCGGCCAGCGACACGAAATTGCGGTTGGACGTGACATATGCGGACTGTCCGCGCTTGAAGATGATGCGGTCGGCTTCAAGGACAAACGACTGTGATTCCAATGCTTGCCGGGCTTCTTGGAACAATGCTTGCCCGATTCTTTCTTCTTCCGCTTTCTGTGCTTCGCGTTCCGCCTTCCGGGCGGCTTTTTCTTCTTTCCGGTTCATCTCCTGTGCCTGCGCTTGCACGGAGAAGGCAACGCCGATGATGGCTAACATAATGAATAATCTTCTCATAATCTAAGCATTTAGTTGTATGATGCACTGGTGTGGTCAATGGAGCAGCACTGCGTTGCTCTGTTTCCGCGCCAATGAGTTGTAGGCCGGGCGCATCTTCTTGCCGCTGCTTTTGGTGGAAGGGCTGAAGGATACTTTCCCCTTGATGAGCCCCAATGCTTTGGAAAGCATGTATTCCCGCTGGTCGCCCAAGGGGAACAGCGTGCTGTTTTCGTTGGGGTCCAGCTCGTCGCACAGCAAAGATGCTTCGGGCGTGAATCCGTTTTCATAATCGGATTCGTTGCTGCTGTTGTACACTCGCGACACGATGGGCTGCATGGCCCATTCCCCGTGTTCTTCGTGGATGGAGGCCACATTCTTCCCTTCCGTGGTGTTGCCTATCAGCACCACTTCGGTGTAAGGGCGCAAGCCGTTGATGATGGCTTCGGATGCCGAGGCCGTCTGATCGCTGACGAGGATGAACACGCGCGGGAGCCCGAGGTTGTATCCCCTGTCGATGAAATGGTAGCTGTCTTTGTGCCGGCGGTTGTCTTCCAGGTAGCAGAAGATGTCTTTCTTGTTTTCTTCCGGCACGAGGTAGCTGCCTAACTGCTGCGCGCTGCTCAGGTATCCTCCGCCATTGTAGCGGAGGTCGAGGACGAATTCCGACACGTTGCCTTCCTTGAAACGGCGGAAGGCATCGGCCATCTGGTCGTCGTAAGTGTGGTCGTCGGCATCGTCGCCCACGCCCGTCTTGAAGTGGTTGTACACGAGATACCCGATGCTTTGCCCGCCGGCATGCAGGATGGTGTCCAGGAGCAGGGGATTTTCATCCATTGCAATGGAAGCCGTCAGGGTGAGGGTAGTGGCGGGCCAGTTGTAATTGTTCGGGCGGGTTTCAAGCTTTATGCCGTTTCCTTTCAGCAAATCTTCATAGTTCGTGTCTGTGATTTCCTTGCCGTCGATGGCAGTAATCCAGGCGCCGCGTTCCAGCCCGGCTTCTTCTGCCGGACTGCCGGGCAGCACGTAGAGGACACGGGCATAATAGTAACCCAACGAGCCGTTTTCGTCCACGATGTTGTAAAGCACGAACTCAAAGCCGTAGGTGGATTCCGTGTCGATGGCTTTGGTCGTTTCGTTTCTCTCGATGTAAGAGTAATAGTAATGCGTGCCGTCGGCTCCGGTTTTTCCGTCTTTCAGCGAGAGCAGGGAGTAGAAAAGATGTTCCGGCGAACTGTAGTCGGGCGTTTTCTCCTTTGCTTCGTCGTTCCACAAATATTCCGTGTGCAGGAAGTTCACAATCCATTCTTCCGCCGTCAGGTTGCTGTCGTCCGGGGTGTCTGTCTCGTCCTCGCAGGCGGCATTCACGAAAGCGGCCGCCATGAGCAAGATGGCCGGTATGTGTGTTAAATAGTTGTTCTTCATTCTTTTTGCCAGTTGTTATGAATACAAATTTACGCAATAAAGGGCATGCTTGTATGCATATTTAATATTTTTATCTTGATATAGGGGTTGATAACAGCGTCTTGCGGTTTCGGGCAAGCGTCAGGCTTTTTCCTTGCGCTGCTTTTTGTTTCCGGGTGGAATTACCTTTTTTTAATAGGTTTTTTCCCCCGAAACTGTGGCAGAAAGGCGTATATTTGCAAGGGATTGCAGGCAGAAGAAAACAACAAGGATGCAGGCTGCAACGCCCAAGGAACGCCGGATGGTGAACCGGCACGGCATCCAAACCGCGTAACGTGAACAGATTGTGAACCTAATGAACGATAAAAATGGAGAAAACTTGGAGATGGTTTGGCAAGAATGACAACATCACGCTTGCCATGTTGCGGCAAATCGGGGTGGAAGGCATTGTGACCGCCTTGCATGATGTGCCGAACGGAGAAGTATGGACGCATGAAGCGATTCTGGATTTGAAACGTTTTATAGAGGAAGCTGGCTTGAAATGGTCCGTAGTGGAGAGCCTTCCTGTCTGTGAATCGATAAAATATGGCGGAGCCGACCGTGATGAATTGATTGGCAGGTACATAGCCAGCTTGGAAAACTTGGGAAAGGCAGGCGTGACAACGGTTTGTTACAACTTCATGCCGGTGATAGACTGGGTGCGTACCGATTTGCAGCATCCTTGGGCTGATGGCAGCAGCTCGTTGTATTTCGACAAAGTGCGTTTCGCTTACTTCGATTGCCGCATATTGCAACGGGAAGGTGCGGAGAAAGACTACGATGCAACTGTGTTGGAGGCTGTGGATGCATTGGACAAAACCATTACCGATGCGGAGAAAGAGACCTTGATAGAGAACATCATTGTGAAAACCCAAGGTTTTGTGAACGGGAACATCACGGAGAACGACCGCAACCCTGTCGCCCTTTTCCGGGATCTGCTGTCGCGATATGCCGGAATCGGCCGCGATGCCTTGAGGGAAAACATGAAATATTTCCTTTCGGCCGTGATGCCTGTTTGCGACCGTTACGGCATCAATATGTGCGTGCATCCGGACGATCCGCCGTTCCCGTTGTTTGGCTTGCCGAGGATTGTCACTTGCGATGAAGACATCGACTGGTTCCTGCATGCGGTGGACAATCCGCATAATGGCCTGACTTTCTGCGCAGGCTCGCTCAGCGCAGGCATTCATAACGACGTTCCCCGGCTGGCGCGCAAGTACGCTTCGCGGACTCATTTCGTGCATTTGCGCAGCACGAACGTGTTGCCTAATGGCGATTTCATTGAGGCTTCCCATTTGGAAGGCCGTGCGCACTTGGTGGATTTGGTGCGGATATTCGAGAAAGAACGCCCGGATGTGCCGATGCGCGTGGATCATGGGCGCCTGATGTTGGGCGACAAGGCGGAAGAATACAATGCCGGTTACTCGTTCCATGGGCGGATGTTTGCTTTGGCCCAGGTGGAAGGCATCATGGCTGTGGTGAGAGATGAATTGGAAAAAGGCTTAATTTAATATTTCTATGGACAAACTATTTAGTATAGCCGGGAAAACGGCAGTGATAACCGGCGGTTCTGGCGTGCTGGGCAGCAATATAGCGAAAGGATTCCTGTCTGCCGGGGCGAAAGTTTTTATTGTAGGGGCGCATCAGGAGAAAGTGGATGCCGTGGTTCAACGTTTGCAGCCTTATGGCGATATTAGCGGGAAAGCTTGCAATGTGCTTCGGATGGAAGATTTGCGCATGTTGAAAGATGAATTGGTGAACCGTTGGCAGCATGTGGACATATTGGTGAATGCCGCAGGCGGCAACATTCCGGGCGGTACATTGGCGCCGGAACAGACCATTTTCGATATGGAGACGGAAAACCTGAATAAAGTAGTGGACTTGAACCTGTATGGATCCATTTACCCGTGCCTGGTTTTTGGCGAAGTCATGTCGAAACAGGGGCAGGGCAGCATTGTGAATGTGTCTTCCATGTCGGCTATTTCCGCGTTGACTCGTGTGCCGGGTTATTCCGTGGCAAAGAGCGGCATTGACATTTTCACAAAATGGTTGGCCACGGAGATGGCCATGAAGTTCAGCGAGAAGATACGGGTCAATGCCATTGCTCCTGGGTTCTTCATCGGCGAACAGAACCGTGCAATGCTTCTCAACCCGGACGGAAGCCCGACGGAACGCAGCCGCAAGATTTTGGGCAAGACGCCGATGAACCGTTTTGGGAACATTGATGAATTGAATGGCGCAGTGCAGTTCCTTTGCAGTGATGCCGCAAGTTTTGTGACGGGCATTGTGATGCCTATTGATGGCGGTTTCAGTGCGTTTAGTGGAGTTTGATGAATCACCAGAATACGGGACGGGTTTTCCTGCCTGTCCCGCCATGTTTTTTTATGACTATGGATGCAGATATAGAAAAAGCGATGACAAGCGGGATTGTCTTCAAAGGCAAATCCAATGCAGCCTTGAAAGGCGCTAAGGTCAAGACAAAAGCCAAGAAGAAAACTTATATAACGGGTGCGCATGGTTCCGGTTCGGCCAAGATGAAGGCGGAATACCGCAGAAGAAGAGCAAACCGGCACAAATAACCATGGGTTGTTTGTGCCGGTTAGGATATTATGGCATTGACGGTTTTCAGTTGAAAGTCGTATAGGCAACGTACAGTTTGAGTGCCTCGCCGTCGGGGCCTCCCACTAACTTGGCGCTTGTCAGCCGCAAATCGTGTTCTATGTTCACAATAGTGGTGGTAGAACTGGAGGTAGTGGTGGTGATGTTGACGGGAATGAGTACTATTTTGTTCCAGTCCGGGTTCTTTTCTGTCCAGTCCGGATCTTCTTTTTCCCCGTTTTCCCGGTCTTGTATGCAAGCATTGACAAGGTTGTTGATGTTGTCGAACTTGTATTCATTGTTGTTTTGCAAGGTCGTGGTGTAGGAAGTGATGTTGTCAGTCAGCTCGCTTTTCTCGAAGAATGTGTACATGTCTTTTTTCCGCACGAGCAGGATCTGTTCGGGTTTCGGTATTTGGAATGCCGTGTTGTTGTTGCTTCCTGTTTGGTTGTAGGCTGTGAAGCTCAGTTGCACGGAGTTGATGGTGTCGTTGGCATATTCTCCGGCTGTGATGTCGTCGATGGGCAGGGTGGCTTCCGTGAATATTCCGGCAGGAGTTTTAAGATACGTGTGTCCTGTTTCTTCCGCCAATTGCTTCAGCCGTTCTGAGTTTTGGAAGCGGTTGGCTTGTATGACTTCCCGTGTGGAGGTGAAGGATGCCAAGGTGGCCACGCTTACGGAATCGGTGCGGGGCTGGTTGTTCTCATCTCTTTGTATCCATCCGTTCTCATCGGTCATGTATTGCACGGATATCAAGTTGAGCGAGATGGCCGACAGGTACAGCACGCTTCCTTCGCCGCTTTCGTGTTTCACGTATATTCCTTTGAACACGTTGTCGATGAATGTTTCCGAGTTCTCAAAATATTCCGGATGTTCTTTGTTCAGAGTGATTATCTTGTTGAAAAATGACTCCGGCAACATCACATTGACGCTGGGCTGGTCTTGCTCGTTCCAAGTGGAATCGTTTATGGCCATGTTCCGGATGGAATAGAATTTGCTGGCCAACAGGTCTTCTTCATTATAGAAGTCTTGCGGGTCTATGGAGGTATAGCAATATTCTTTGTCATCGGTTTCCAAGTCCCGGTTGAGTTCATAAACTTTTATTTGGTGTACATTCAATGAGTCTCCATAGAAGTCATTTTTCTCATAGAACAAGTTCAGCGAGGCATAATTGCTGATGACAAGGCTGTCCGGCGCTTCATTGATGACGAGGTTGTCGGTGCAGTTGAATTGCGTGAGGAAATCAGCTTCAAACACGCCGAAGTCGGGGTCTGTGTACTTTCCGATATACGCTGTGCTTGTCCTTGCATACACGGAGTCTGCGAGGATGGAGCGGGTCGTTACCTCCAATGTATTTGTTTTTACGGTGATGTTGTCTTCATCAGGCATCATGCCTGCCCCTAACGTCCCGGTATTGTCGTCGCATCCGCATATAGCCAGGAAGAACACGGGCAGGATTTTCCACAAATGTTTCATTCTCATATCAGTATTGGGGTTGTAGGGATGCTTATTCTTCGTTTCCTGTTGCTCCCCACACTTGGTCATAAAATTGGTTGAACGCATCAAAATAATCTTCTTGGCCTTGGAAACCGAGGATGGGCAACTGGCGTTCTTTGGCGAAAGCCATCACTTCTGCGTTTACATCGGGGCTGTTTTGGATGACCCCGTCGCTGTACGACAAGGCAAGCTTCATCAGTTCCGTGTAGTTGACGGGCTGCTTTATCATGTTGAGGTCGTTCTTGTCGATGCCTTTTATCAGCAGTTTGGAGGCAAAATCATCGTTGAAGTTGGATTCAAAACAGTCGTTGTAAATGGAGAAGATGATTTTTGAGTCGCGGAATGATGGTTCGTCCTTGTATGCCTTTTTCACATAAAGCGGGACTAATGCTGAAATCCATCCATGGCAATGGATGATGTCCGGGCACCAACGGAGCTTTTTTACGGTTTCCAGCACGCCTCTGGCGTAGAAGATGGTGCGGGCATCGTTGTCGTCGTATTCCATGCCGTTTTCATCGGTTGTTTGCAGCCTGTTTTGGAAATAATCGTCATTGTCGATGAAATATACCTGCATCCTTGCAGATTGGATGGAAGCTACTTTTATAATCAGCGGATGGTCTGTATCGTCGATGATGAGGTTCATGCCTGACAGGCGTATCACTTCATGCAGTTGGTTCCTGCGTTCGTTGATGTTCCCCCATTTCGGCATGAAAGTGCGGATTTCCCTGCCGCGTTCCTGGATGGCCTGCGGGAGGTGGCGCCCTACGTTGGACATTTCAGATTCAGATACATACGGTGTGATTTCCTGGGTAATAAAAAGTACTTTGTTGGCTTTCATCATTCAATAATAATGTCTTTCTCAAATATTTTGCAAATATACGAAAAAAACTACATATCTGTGTGACAGCCGGTTCAATAAATCCTAATGCACTGTTAAATTCTCATGATTGCGGCTTGCGGGCAAATTTGTTTCAAAGGCATTTATTTTGTTGCTTTTTTCTTTATGTGATAAATAATCGCTTATTTTGCACCGTTTTTTAAACGGACAAAGAATGGAATTGATACATGCAATCAAAGAGTTGCGCGAGGCGATGCAGCAGGCCGTGGCAGCCGGCAAAACGGTGGGCTTGGTGCCGACGATGGGCGCTTTGCATGCGGGGCATGCTTCGCTTGTGGCGCGCAGCGTGAGGGAAAACGACGTGACGGTGGTGAGCGTTTTTGTGAATCCCACCCAATTCAACGACAAAGAGGACTTGGCGAAATACCCTCGGACGCTGGAAGCGGACTGCGCGTTGCTGGAGAGTTTGGGGGCAACTGTCGTGTTTGCTCCTTCCGTGGAAGAAATCTATCCGGTGCCGGACACGCGGGTGTTCAGCTTTGCCCCGCTCGACACGGTGATGGAAGGCAAGTACCGCCCCGGCCATTTCAACGGAGTGGCGCAGATTGTGAGCAAGTTGTTTGAGATGGTTGCCCCGGACAGGGCTTATTTCGGCGAGAAAGATTTCCAGCAACTGGCCATTATCCGTGCTTTGGTGGAACAGCAAGGTTATGCTGTTGATATTGTGGGTTGCCCGATTGTGCGGGAGGAAGACGGCCTGGCATTGAGCAGCCGCAACGCACGTTTGTCGGCTGAAGAGCGTGAAAGAGCTTTGAACATATCGAAAACCTTGTTTGCCAGCCGGGAGTTTGCCAAGGGGCATTCCGTGGCTGAAACGGCGGCTTTCGTGGAACAATCCATCGCCGGGGCCGAAGGGTTGCGGCTGGAGTACTTTGAGATTGTGGACGGGAACACCTTGCAGCCCGTGGCTGCATGGGACGATTCGGATTTCGTCGTGGGTTGCATCACGGTGTTCTGCGGCGATGTCCGCCTGATTGACAATATCAAATATAAAGAACCGGGGAAACAGCTATGATGATTGAAGTATTGAAATCGAAGTTGCACTGCGTGCGTGTGACGGAAGCCAACCTGAACTACATGGGCAGCGTGACGATTGACGAGGATTTGATGGACGCTGCCAACATGATTGCGGGCGAGAAAGTCCATATCGTGGACAACAACAATGGCGAACGTTTTGAAACTTACATTATAAAAGGCGAACGGGGTTCCGGGAAGATTTGCCTGAACGGCGCGGCGGCCCGCAAGGTGCAGGTGGGCGACATTGTGATCATCATGTCGTATGCCTTGATGGATTTTGAGGAGGCGAAGCGTTTCACGCCAACGGTCGTTTTCCCGGATTCTGCCACAAACCGGCTGGTTGCCGAGTAAGGGACGATTGTTCGCCCGGAATCTGTGCGGGGAAATTGCGGGATGTTCTGCAAAATATTCCCAAAGGTTTTTTGAAAAGTTCAGGAGGTTTCGCCCGAAACCTTTCAAGGTTTTGCCTGCTTCCTTTGGAGGATTGGGAATGAAAAAAGGTTGCTCCCGACGGGAGCAACCTTTTTTCTTAGGCAATCGCCCGGTTTATACCAAGAATCCCAACAGGATGCCTGCGGCCACGGCCGAGCCGATAACACCGGCCACGTTCGGGCCCATGGCGTGCATCAACAGGTAGTTGGTGGGGTCGTATTCCAAACCTAAGATTTGCGAGATGCGTGCCGAGTCGGGGACGGCGGACACGCCTGCGTTGCCAATCAACGGGTTGATTTTGTTCTCTTTCTTCAGCACGAGGTTGAAAATCTTCACGAACAGCACGCCGGAAGCCGTGGCGATGATGAATGACAAAGCACCTAAGCCGAATATCTTCAGCGAGTTCAGCGTGAGGAATTCGGATGCCTGGGTGGATGCGCCCACTGTCAGGCCCAGCAAGATGGTGATGGTGTCAATCAGCGGGCCGCGTGCGGTCTCTGCCAGGCGGCGGGTCACGCCGCTTTCTTTCAGCAGGTTCCCGAAGAACAACATGCCCAGCAGCGGCAGACCTGACGGCACGAGGAAGCACGTGAGCAGCAGTCCCACGATGGGGAAGATGACCTTTTCCGTGTGCGACACCACCCGTGGCGGCTTCATTCGGATGAGGCGTTCGTGCTTCGTGGTGAGCAACCGCATGACGGGCGGCTGTATCACCGGCACCAGAGCCATGTAGGAGTAGGCCGACACGGCAATGGCGCCCATCAGGTTCGGCGCGAGCTTCGAGGAAAGGAAGATGGCGGTTGGGCCGTCTGCGCCTCCGATGATGCCGATGGCTGCGGCCTGCATCGGGTCGAATCCCCATTGCAGGGCAATCATGTAGGCACCGAAGATGCCGAACTGCGCAGCGGCGCCAATCAACATCAGCTTGGGGTTGGAAATCAAAGCGGAAAAGTCCGTCATCGCGCCGATGCCCAAGAAGATGAGCGGCGGGTACCATCCGGAGGTCACGCCTTGGTAAAGGATGTTCAATACGGAACCTTGCTCGTAGATGCCCACTTGCAATCCGGCATCCATGTTGAACGGTATGTTGCCTATCAGGATACCGAACCCGATGGGGATGAGCAGCATCGGCTCAAACTCTTTCTTGACCGCCAAATAGATGAAGAACAGGCCGACCAGAATCATCACCAAATGCCCCGGTGTGGCGTTGGCGAATCCCGTATAGGTCCAGAAATCGGAAAGGTTCTCTCCTAAGAAATTTGCAAACTCTCCCATATTATTCGATGATTACGAGGTCCGTACCTTCCAATACGGAGTCTCCTTTGTTGACATTGATTGCTGTGATTGTGCCGTCCTTGTCGGCATTGATGTTGTTTTCCATCTTCATGGCTTCCAAGATGATGACTGTCTGTCCTCTCTTCACTGCGTCGCCCACTTTGACTTTGATTTCGAGGATGACGCCGGGGAGCGGCGACTTGACACCTGATTTCCCGCTTGGGGCAGCAGCCGGTTTGGTGACGGGCGCTGGCGCCGGAGCCGGTGCGGTGGCCGCAGGTTTGACAACGGGTTTGGCGGGTTTGGGCGCTTTCTCCATTTCCACCGTGTAAGGTGTCCCGTTCACTTCCACGTGGGCGATATTGTCTTCGATGTCGCCGATGGCTACTTTGTAGATGTTTCCGTTGATTTTATACTTGTATTCTTTCATTGCTTTGCTGTTTAAAAAGGTTTATTTCTTATGAGGGGTTTCACGCAACGTGTAGATTTTCGAACTCCATGGCGAGTAGCTCCGTTTCACCCGTGTGATGGTCAGCACAGTGTCTTCCACGTCGTGTACGTCGCTCTGCATCTCATGCATGGCCAGTGCAATGGCGGCAAACACTTCGCCGTGGGCTTCGCCTAATTTCTTCTCTTTGGCTTCTTGCTTGTCAGTGATGCCTTTGACGGCCATTGCCCTGCGGCGGCTGAGTGCCACGGATGCCTTGCCGATGAACCGGAAAGAGATGTAGAGCAGGATAAGCCCTACGAACACCACCGACATGGCTGTGATGGACATCCCGATGCCGATGCTGTCGTGCAGCTGGAACTTTTCCATCTTGGCGTTGCTGTCGATGGTCTGGTTGTTGGTGCAGGGGGTGACGTATTTGTCGTCGCTGCCGCCTTTCACTTCCCATTCGTCGGAGCCATCGTTCACGCGGGCATACGATTCATCCGCCCCTAAAGTCCCAGCGGGAACCACCAATGCGTCCAGCAGGTTGTTGCCTGCATCGAACAGCCCGATCCAGTTGTCGGCATCTGCTTTCAAGGTGAAATTGGTGTGGAACGTCCCCCGGTTCGGGTTCCCGTCAGCCCAGAACAAGGCATGCTGGCGCGGCGCGATGGCCGTCAGCACGTCACCTTTTGGAATGAAGTAGGTGAGCGTGTCGCCCGGCGTGTTGCTCACTTTCAGCAAGCATGCCGCCAAGTTGCTGCTCCCGTAGGAACGGTTGAATATTTCCACCCAGGCATTGTGTTCCCCGTAGTCGTCCTGGAAGTTGTGTTCGTTGGTGATCAAGACTTCGTTGATGACTAACTTGGAACTCGATTTGTGTTCTTTGCACCCGGTCAGCCCTAATGCCAGCAGCAAAGACAAGAATATTCCTATTTTGTTTCTGTTCATACCACTTTTGCTTTAAGGATGTTACAATGGGATGTTCCCATGCTTCTTGGCCGGGTTTGCCAGTTTCTTGGTCTGCAGTTGCTGCAAAGCCCGGATGATGCGGAAGCGCGTGTTGCGCGGTTCTATCACGTCGTCGATGTAGCCGTATTTTGCGGCATTGTACGGGTTTGCGAACAGCTTCGTGTATTCGGCTTCTTTCTCGGCGAGGAACTGTGCAGGGTTCTCATGTTCTTTGGCTTCCTTGGCGTACAGCACTTCCACTGCGCCTGCGCCGCCCATGACGGCGATTTCAGCGGTGGGCCATGCATAGTTCATGTCGCCGCGCAGTTGCTTGCAACTCATCACGATGTGGGATCCTCCATAGGATTTGCGCAGGGTGACGGTCACTTTGGGTACTGTGGCTTCGCCGTAAGCATAGAGCAATTTGGCTCCGTGCAGGATAACGCCGTTGTATTCCTGCCCTGTGCCGGGAAGGAATCCCGGCACGTCTACCAAGGAGACGATGGGGATGTTGAATGCGTCGCAGAAACGGACGAAGCGCGCTCCTTTGCGTGACGCATTGCTGTCGAGCACGCCGGCCAGATATTTCGGTTGGTTGGCGACAATGCCGACGGATTGCCCGTTGAAGCGCGCGAAGCCGATGATGATGTTTTTGGCATAGTCGCGCTGCACTTCCAAGAATTCGCCGTTGTCCACGATGGCGCCAATCACTTCGTACATGTCGTACGGCTTGTTGGGGCTGTCGGGGATGATGTCGTTCAAGGAGTCTTCCAAGCGGTCTATCGGGTCAGTGCAGTCCACGTAAGGAGGCTCTTCCAAATTGTTCTGCGGAATGTAGCTTAACAGCTTGCGGATGAGTGCCAGCCCTTCTTCTTCGGTGTGGGCGGTGAAGTGGGTCACGCCGGATTTGGTGGAATGCACGCTGGCGCCGCCTAAGTTTTCTTGGGTGACATCTTCACCTGTGACGGTTTTCACGACTTTGGGACCTGTGAGGAACATGTAGGAAGTGCCTTCCATCATCAGGATGAAGTCAGTGAGGGCGGGGGAGTAGACTGCTCCGCCTGCACAGGGACCGAATATTCCGGAAATTTGCGGTATGACTCCTGAAGCCATGATGTTGCGTTGGAATATCTCGGCATATCCGGCCAAGGCATTGATGCCTTCTTGGATGCGCGCTCCGCCTGAGTCGTTGAGGCCGATGCACGGTGCCCCCATTTTCATGGCCATGTCCATAACTTTGCATATTTTTTGTGCCATGGTTTCCGACAAGGAGCCTCCGAACACGGTGAAGTCTTGCGCAAAAACGTACACGAGCCTTCCTTCGATGGTGCCGTACCCGGTGACGACACCGTCGCCCAAGAAGGATTTCTTTTCTTGCCCGAAGTTGGTGCATCTGTGCTTGACGAACATGTCGAGTTCTTCGAAACTGCCTTCGTCCAACAGCATGGCGATGCGTTCCCTTGCCGTATATTTTCCTTTGGCATGTTGTTTTTCAATCGCTTTCTCGCCTCCGCCGATGCGGGCTTGGTTGCGAAGTTCTATCAGTTCTTTGACCTTTTCAAGTTGGTTGCTCATGAATTTATCGTTTAATGATTAGGTACAATGTTGGGGTTATTTCTCGCAGAGTTCGGTGAGTACGCCAATGGTGGACTTGGGGTGCAGGAAAGCGATGTGCAACCCTTCGGCTCCCAGGCGGGGTGCCTTGTCGATGAGGCGTATCCCTTTTCCTTCGGCTTCGGCCAGTGCGTTGGCCACTCCGTCTTCGACGGCGAAGGCAAGGTGGTGTATGCCTTCGCCTCTCTTTTCTATGAATTTGGCGATGGTGCTTTCCGGGCTTGTGGGTTCCAGTAATTCTATTTTTGTGTCTCCGGCCTTGAGGAAAGCGGTTTTTACTTTTTGGTCTTCAACGACTTCGATGTTGTAGCATTTCAGCCCTAAGACGTTTTCATAGTAAGGCAAGGCTTTTTCGATGCTTTCAACAGCGATGCCTAAATGCTCAATGTGTGAGATTTTCATGGCAATTATATTTAATTTAAAAAACATGAAGGCAATGGCATGCCTTGTAATAACTGCACAAAGGAAATCAATTTAGTGTAAATAAAGAAATATTTCTTCATTTAATTTTCCATGGCAGCGGGTTCTTGCAGCCTTTTTAGGAATAATTCACGGTAGGGCTGAGAGCCATGCGGAAGGTTTTATCCATGCGGTTGCCTGTGTACATCCTTAGAATTCTACTAAGATGCGGGCGTTGATTTGGCGCGAGGTGAGGTAGTTGGGGACGGCGTACTGTTGGTTGTACACGTCGGTGATCCAATAGTAGGAGTTGACGTTGTGGATGTCGAGCAGGTTGAATACGTCGATGCCTAACCAGATGTTCCTGAAGCTGCGCCACACGGGCTTGTGGTTGCTCTTGTCCTCGTTGTCGAGCAGGCGGTAGGACATGCCGATGTCCACCCTCTTGTAGGCGGGCGAGCGGAACACGGCCTGTTCGCGTCCCGTGTGCGGCGGTCCGAAGGGAAGTCCGTCGGCGAAAGTGGCTTTCAGGCTCATCTTCCACCGGTCGCTCCGGGGGAAATAGTCGGTGAAATAGAAAGAGACGCTGTACCGTTGGTCCGTGGGGCGGGGTACCCATTTCCCGTTTATCTTTTCTTTGGTCTGCATCAGACTGAAACTGAGCCACGAGTCGGTGCCGGGGACAAATTCGCCGAACAGTTTCATGTCGATGCCGGCTGCGTAACCGTGCGACATGTTTCGTCCATAGTAGCTGATGCGCACGTTGTCCACGTTGTAAGGCACGAGGTTGTTCAGGAGCTTGTAGTAGATTTCGGCGGTGAATTTGAACGGACGGTTCATGGCGCGGAAGGTGTAGTCGCCGGCCAAGACGAAGTGGACGGACTGTTGCGACTTGATGTCGCGGTTCAGTGTGACGTGGGCGTTGCCGCCCACGTTGGTCGTGTCGCGGAACTCCTTGTAGAAAGGTGCTTGGTAATAGAGGCCCGTGGCTGCGCGGAAGGTGAACCGGTCGTTGAAGCTGGGTATCAGTGCTGCGGATGCGCGGGGACTGAAGATGAACTCTTTGTTCCAGTCCCAATAGCTGCCGCGTATGCCCCCGGTGAGGGTGACCAGCCCGATGCCGGAGGAGAACTTGTAGGTGTCCTGCACATAGAATGAATAACGCTTGCTGCTGATTTTGTTCCGCGAGGACAGATTGTAGATGAGGTTCACGGACTGCGAGTTGTTGTTCGGCAGGGAGTACCCGGCGGAGTCCCTCATTTCCCATTCGCGGAGCTTTTCGCTGATTTTCTCCGCTTTCAGTTCAAGTCCCCACTTGATGCGGTGCCGCTTCACTTCGTGGTTGCCGGTCAGCGAATAGCTCTGCACGTTGGCGGTGAGGTAGTTGCGGGCATGCTCCATATAGGTGCCGATGCCCAATGTCTGGTCGCTGCTGGCTTCTCCGCTTTCGGTGGTCTCGTCCAATGAATTGAGCCAGTATTGACCCATGATGTCGTAGGTCTCCTCCTCTTTGGTCTTGAAGGCAGACACTTGCAGGGTGAGGTCGTTGCCCTTGTTGAAGCGGTGGGTGAGGTTGAACGACCCGAAATAGGTGCGGAACAAGTCTTTCTCTTGGCCGTCGAAGTACACTTTGAACTCCTTGATGGATTCCAGTGTGCCGAATTTGGTAGTGCGGTCCTCCGGCTGGAACTGGTAGCTGTTTTGCGAGAAGTTGCCGATGAAGCCGATTTCCCACCGCTTGCTGGGTGCGTAGGTGAGGTAGGTTTGGTAGTCCACATAGTTGGGGTCGTATTCGCCTTTCGTTTCAAGGCTTCCCAAGAGGTAGCGGTTGGTCTTGTAGCGCACGCCGTTGATTATGGAGAACTTCTCTGTGGCGAAGCCCACGTAGGCATTGCCTCCGAGGAGGCTGACGGAGGCCGTCCCCTCGAACCGTTCCGGTTTCTTGTAGGTGATGTCCAATACGGAAGCCATCTTGTCGCCGTATTTGGCCTCGTACCCTCCGGCTGAGAACCCGATGCTTTCCACCATGTCCGGGTTGATGAAGCTGAGGCCCTCTTGCTGCCCGGAGCGGATGAGCAGGGGGCGATATACTTCCACCCCGTTCACGTAGACGATGTTTTCATCGAAGCTTCCGCCCCGCACGTTGTATTGCGAACTCAGTTCGTTGTTCGAGCTGACCCCGGCTTGCGTTGCGATGAACGATTCGATGCTTCCCCCGGATGCGTCTGGCGTAAGGCGGGTGTCTTTTAGGTCGAGTTGAGTGGTGGTGGTGGTTTGCCTCCGGCTTTCGGTGATGGTCACTTCTCCCAGTTCGTAGTTGGAGTTGGGCAGGGTCACGTTCAGGGTGATGTTCCCGCGCGGATTCCGCAACAGGCGTTTCCGGGTTTGGTAGCCCAGCATGGAATAGACGATGACCACGGAGTCGCGGCTGGCCACGGTCAGCGAGTAGCGTCCTTGGAGATCGCTTACCGTCCCCACTAACTGTTTCTCTACATGCACGTTGACGATTTCCAGCGGGCTTCCTTCTTCGTCGGTGATTAGCCCGGTGATGCGTGCCTGCTCCTGCGCCAAGGCGGCAGTGGCGCTTAATATATATATAAAAGCCAGTGCGATAAATGCACGTAGTTTCATGATGGTATGCTTAATGGTGACAGTGATATAACGTGAAAAATGTCTTATACGTATATCCTTTCGCATAATTTATTGAAAAAACTCCAGCGCAGCCTGAACCACCGGCGGGTGCTGCTTTGTTTTCCGCCGAAGCGCAGGATGAAGTTCCGGTAGCCGGACTCTTTGAACGGCAATCCCGCGTCCATGAATTCAAGGTGGTGGTAGCCGTGGGTGTGGGCATAGTCCAATGCTGCCCAGACGGCCAAGATGCCGGGATACAGTTGGGCATACGTTTTCCGCAATCCGCCGGAAAAGAGCAGATAGGCCGTACTGCCGGAAAAGAGGCATACCGACCCTCCGATAATTTTCCCGTGGTAGTTCACGGTGAAAATCCGGGCGGCTTCGGGCGGTTGCCCGGCCCGGGCTATTTCGTGGAAGAAGCGGAAGTCGGGGAAGTGCCGCCGTATATGTGTGGAGTAGTTCTTGGCAAGCATCTTGGAAAAGCGATCCACTTCATCGCTGCTCGTGGCCATGCCTATCACAGCTCCTTTGGCAAGCCCTTTCCGGATTTGGCGCAGGCGGGTCGGGTTCATGTACACTGTGGGTTGGTCGTTGCGATGGAGCGAGTTCCTTACTCTTAGCCAATTCATGGGGAAGTAACAGTTCTTGCGGAAGAACTTATAGCCAAAGAGAGCATCATCGAGGTTGCGGAACTCGATGAGGAATGCCCTGCGGAGGGCTTCTTTAGTGAGGCGTTCCAGCATGCAGGCAAAGATTTCCTCTCTCCTTTCATCGAAGTATTCCCCAATCCCGTACACTTCGCAACGGCGGATAAATGAAGGAGGAAACATGCGTTTCGACCGTCGCACGACGGTCAGCATCTTGCCTACCGGGCGGTCGTCCTCGAACGCCACCACCATCATGGGGCTGTAACCCGTTGTTGCCTCGTAGATGAGGAACAGGCGGCGGGAATGGAACAAGCTTCCTTCAGGCAGTTCTGGAAGCCGGTTGCTTCGGCAGTATATCTCAGTCCGTATGCTCATGGCAGGCAAATATACCACAATTGCCGGATATCTGGCCAACTTTCAGGGATTTTCATGCGTAGTTGGCCAATCTGTTGTATCTTTGCACACTTGCAGGCAATGCATGAACGCAATATAAATAGATAGATATGGATAGCTTCAGTGAATTGGCACAGTTGCGGCGCAGCACGAGGCGGTTTGCGCCGGGCGAGTTGAAACAGGAGGATGTGGTGGCCTTGCTGGGAACGGCTCTTCAGGCACCGTCCTCGAAGAACAGCCGCTGCTGGCACTTCGTGGCAGTGGACGACAAGGATTTGCTGCAACGCCTGTCATGCTGCAAGGAGCATGGGGCATCGTTCCTTTCGGATGCAGCATTGGCCGTGGTGGTGCTGGCCGACCCTTTGGCCAGCGACGTGTGGGTAGAAGATGCTTCGGCTGCTGCAATGATGCTGTTGCTCCAAGCCGAGGACTTGGGTTTGGGCGCATGTTGGATACAGGTGCGCGAACGTTTTGCCCCATCGGGGGAGCCTGCCGGTGAATACGTCCGCGAGGTGCTGTCGATACCTTTGCAACTCCAGGTGGAGTGCATCGTGGCGGTGGGGCGCAAGCCGGACACGCGCCGCAGGCCGGAACGGGAGATGCTTTGGGAACGGGTGCATATCAACGGTTATGGAGGGAACGAGGATGGCAACGGGCGTTAGCGGCACGAAGGTGGTACTGGTGGGAGCAGGCAATGTGGCCACCGCCTTGGCTTTGGCCTTGAAGGCCGACGGGCAACAGGTCGTGCAAGTGTGGAGCCGCACGGAGCCATCCGCTGCTGCCTTGGCGCAGCAGGTGGGGGCAGCGCATACGTCCAGCCTTTCTGAACTATGCCCCGATGCTGATGTTTACGTCCTGTCGGTGGCGGATGCGGCGGTGCCGGCATTGGCGCCACAGGTGGTGCAGGCGGGCAATCCGGATGCCCTCTATCTGCATACGGCGGGCAGCCTTCCCATGAGCGTCTGGCAGGGGGCGGCGCATTATGGCGTGATGTATCCTTTGCAGACCTTCACCAAGGGGCGGGCAGTGGACATGTCTGCCGTGCCGTTGTTCTTGGAGGCCGACAGCCCGGACACCCTTTCCCGCCTGTCGGCATGGGCATCGCGCCTGTCGCGGCAAGTGATGCCCTTGTCGTCTGAGGGGAGGCGGCAGTTGCACTTGGCGGCGGTGTTTGCCTGCAACTTCCCGAACTGCCTTTACCGCATTGCGGGGGAACTGCTGGGCGAGTGCGGCGTGCCGTTCGAGGTGCTGTTGCCGCTGATGGACGAGACGGTTGACAAAGTCCACCGCCTGCCGCCTGCATTGGCGCAGACCGGCCCGGCGGCACGGGGCGACGAGGAGGTGATGCGCCGCCACCGCGAGATGCTGGCCGGGCATCCGGGCTGGCAACGCCTTTACGGACTGCTGAGCCGGGAGATACAGTCCGGCAGGGGCGAGGCGGAGAAATGATGTTTCACATATAATATATAATAGGTATAAGATGAGTTCGATAGATTACGATTTGCGGAAGATACGGGCGTTGGCTTTCGACATCGACGGGGTGTTGAGCCGTGCCACGGTGCCGGTGGGCAGCGACGGCAACCCCGTCCGCACGATGAACGTGAAGGACGGCTATGCGCTGCAACTGGCCGTGAAGCGCGGCCTGCACGTGGCCATCATCACGGGCGGCAGGGGCGAGGCTGTCCGCCGCCGTTATGAGCAGTTGGGCATCCGCGACGTGTTCATGGACGCTTCGCGGAAGACGAGGGAGTATGCGCAGTTCAAGTCGCGCCACGGCTTGGCCGACGATGAGGTGCTGTACATGGGCGACGACATCCCCGACATCGAGGTGATGCAGCAGTGCGGCCTGCCCTGCTGCCCGGCGGATGCCGCCCCGGAGGTGCGCGGCGTGGCCCGCTATGTGTCGCAGCGCAACGGCGGCGAAGGCTGCTGCCGCGACGTGGCGGAGCAGGTGCTGAAGGCGCAAGGACTGTGGTTGGACGAAGAAGCCTTCGGGTGGTAGGAGGACGGGAGATGGGAAATGCGTTTGACTACCGTTTGGTGCTGGCGTCGGGTTCGCCCCGCCGCCGCGAACTGCTTGCCGGGCTGGGCGTTCCCTTCGAGGTGCGCCTGCTGCCCGGCGTGGACGAATCATACCCCGCTTCGCTGCGGGGCGCCGACATCCCCTTGCACATCTCGCGCCTCAAGGCGGAGGCGTATCGTGCGGGCATGCGCCCCGATGAATTAGTGATTGCCGCCGACACCATCGTGTGGCTCGGCGGGCAAGTATTAGGCAAGCCCCGCGACGAGGAGGATGCCCGCCGCATGTTGCGCCTGCTGTCCGGCCGCACCCACGAGGTATATACCGGCGTGACGCTGCTGGCCGGGGGCGGGGAGTGCCGCTCCTTTGCCGCCATGACCGAGGTGTCCTTCGCCCCCTTGGCGGAGGAGGACATCTGCCGCTATGTGGCGGAGTGCCGCCCGCTGGACAAGGCGGGGGCCTATGGCATCCAGGAGTGGATTGGCTACATCGGCGTGGAGTCCATACGCGGCTCCTACTTCAATGTGATGGGGCTGCCCGTGCAGCGGCTCTACCGCGAACTGTGCGCCCCGTGGCCTGCCCCCGGCAGGGGGGAGTGACCGCCCGCCCTGCCCGGCGCGTGGCGGGATGGAATATGAAAGGGGCGCAGCTCATGCCGCGCCCCTTTGCAGTATCGCCTCTTGTGGCGGAGTGCTTCTGTTGTGCAGGATTAATGTGCCACCTTCATCACTTGCTGCTGTCCGTCTTGCGCTATGCTTATGATATAGATGCCGCGTGGCAAGCCTGCTAACGACAGCGATGTGGCATCCGCCGCGTGCCGCACCTGTGCGCCGCTCTGCGCATACACCGTGATGTCGGCCAAGCCGGAGGTGGTGATTGTCCCATCTGCATAGGTGGCGAGGGAGGCATCCGTTGCCACGCTGCTGATGGCGGTGGAAGGAAGGTCGCCAACAATATGTTGGAATAGCTTCCACCCTTCGGCGGCCTGGTAGCTGGCCACTGCGTCGGATGGCACATGGAGCGTGGCAGTGATGTTAGTAAACGAATCAAAGGAATCGTTGTAGATGGAAGGCGGGGTGGCGGCATGGCAATACACGTCCGTCAGCGGGCATTCATAGAAGGCTCTTGCATGGATGTTTTGCAAGGTGGAAGGCAAGGTGACGTTCTCCAAAGATTCGTAGGACTCGAAGGCAAAGTAGCCGATGGTTTGCAGCCCTTCCGGCAGAGTGATGCTTTGCAGGGCAGTGCAACCATTGAATGCACTGCTGCCGATGGTTTGCAGCCCTTCCGGGAAGGTGACGCTTGTCAATGACGTGCAGTCCCGGAAAGCACTGTTGCCGATGCTTTGCAGCCATTCCGGGAAGGTGACGCTTTGCAGGGCGGTGCAGCCTGAGAAAGCATAGCTAGTGATGGTCTGTAGCTCTTCCGGGAAGGTGACGCTTGTCAATGACGTGCAGTCCCGGAAAGCACTGTTGCCGATGGTTTGCAGCCCTTCTGGCAGGGTGACGCTTTGCAGGGCAGTGCAGCCAGTGAAAGCAAAATCGCCGATGGCCGTCACGGGGTAGTCCTTGCCGTCGATGTTCACCGTGGCGGGGATGGCTACATCCACGGGGTTGCCCGTGTAGCCGGTGGCGGTGGCGGTCTGCCCGTCGTCATTGGCGGTGTACGTGATGCCGTCGATCGTGGCGGTTTGCGCCTGTGCGTTGCCTGCCAGCATGAGCAATGCCGCGCAGGCCAATAGAAGTGTTCGTTTGATCATAAGGGTAATGTTTTATGTTAGTATATAATAATGTGTGTCTCTTGATAAGCAGAAACAGCGTCCCCCTCCGGCGCGGGGCGGGAGGGGGAGCGTTTCAGGGTTCCTCCGTCGTGGTCTCGTCCTCCTTCTTCTGGAGCGACTTGGCTGCCACGAAGGTGGCGCGGTTCAGTTCCTCTTGGAAGCTCTTTTCGTAGCGCATGTGCATGGCCACTTTCTTCACCTTGGCGGGCATGGCCTCGTCCTCGGTGGCTGCGCCTTCGCATTGCAGGGTGGCATAGAAGTAGGCCCAGTCGCCGAGGCGCACGGTGTTGCCGGCATGGAGGTTGCGGAGGACGATTTTCCTCAACTGTGCCAAGGCCATCTCCGCTTCCTTGGGGTTGAGCGTGGTTTCTTCGGCAATCTGCCGTGCCACTTCGGATTCTGTCACTGTGCCGATGCTTTTGTTGCAAAGGTACCACTTCGCCGGTTCGTTCGGCTTCTGCAGGTTTCTGCGTGCTACTTTGTTGTACACTATTGCCATAGTCGTAAGTTTTAATAATTAAACAAACTTTATGTCGTTGCAGGCAAATATAACCGTTTTATTTAGTCCTACAAAACTTTTTGAGAAATATTTTGCATCGCGCATGCAATTTCCCTTCTCCCGCCTGTTGCGGCCTGCGGACGGAGCGCACGATGCCGGGCGGATGATGCGCGGGATGCGCCCCTGCTGCCGCGCTGTAAGGACTGTTTACCATGCGCGGGATGGCGGTGTGATGACGCGCACCATGGTGCTGCCATGACGCGCAAGGTGGTGGGCGGATGACGCGCAAGGTGAACCCCTCATGACGCGCATCATGGGGTGGTGCTGTTGCGCATCAGCAAGGGGTGCTGTTGCGCTTCATGATTTCACCCCCTCCACAGTGGCCTGTGGGGCATGTTTTGCGGGGTGGCCGGACGGGCAAGGCGGCGGACGGACGAGCGGGAAAACGGGCGGGGCGGAAGCCCGGCGGGCTTCCAGCAAGGCCATCCGCAGGGGCGGCGTTGTTGCAATATCTTACTGCATGGGCAGCCCCGCAATGCTTCTTGACCCCTTGACTTCTTGACTCCTTGACTTCTTGACTCCTATATTCTGACTACTGGCTACTAACTACTAACTACTAACTACTAACTACTAACTACTGCCTACTGACCACTTGACCCTCCGAGGGCGATGGTGAGGGTGGACTCGTAGGCCTGGCCGTCGGGCGTGGGGCCGTGCTGCCACAGGTAGCGGCCGGGGTAGAGCAGTTCGAGGCGGCGCGCCACCTGCTCTAAGCCGATGCCGCTGCCGCTGCGGTCGTCCTTGCCCTTGGGGTGGAGGCTGTTGGCCGTGTGGCACACGACGGTGCCGCCCGGCCTTTCCTCGATGTCGATGTGGATGAAGCTGCTTCCCGTGGCGGCCACGCCGTGCTTGAAGGCGTTCTCGATGAGGGAGATGAACAGCAGCGGGGCGATGGCGGCGGTGCTGCCGGGCAGGAGGCGGAAGGAGGTGCGCAGCGCCACGTCGGGGCGGAGGCGGATGCGCATCAGGTCGATATAGTGGCGGACGAAGTCCACCTCGCGGGCCAGCGGCACGGTGTCGGCCTGGTTGTCGTACAGCACGTAGCGCAGCAGCTTGCTGAGGCCGTGGACGGCCTCTTGCGCCTTCCCCGTGTCGAAGGCGATGAGGGCGTAGATGTTGTTGAGCGTGTTGAGCAGGAAGTGGGGGTTGAGCTGGCTCTTTAGCTGGCGCAGCTCGGCCTCCGTCCTGCTCTGCTCCAGCTCGCGGCGGGAGGCTTCGGCCTCGCGCCAGCGGCGGGTGGTCTTCAGCGCGACGGCCAGCCCTGCGGTGAAGGCAAGGGAAAGGAAGTCCCTCATGAGGAACATCGCCATGAGGCGGAGGTGGCCGTGTGGGCTTTCCTCGATGCGGCGGAACTCCTGGGGGACGGGCAGCCCTTTGCCCTCCCCGCCGTCGCCCTGCCGGATGGCCTCGGCGCGCTCCTCCATGCGCTGGCGGTGCCGCCACTCGTTGTGCGCCAGTATCGTGCCGCTGAGCAGGGCGATGAGGAGGAGGTTGGCGAGGATGAACCGCCCGGCCTTCTGCCTGCGGAAGAGGCAGGCGGGGATGAGCCAGGCGTAGTTGGCGTAGAACACGAGCATGAAGGGGATGACAATCCACAGCCTGCGGAGGAACTCCGCCCAGTCCCTCACGTCGCCCGTGCGGTCGATGAGGAGGAAGGGGAACAGGATGAACATGCTCCACACGATGGCGTGTATCAGCACGTAGGCCCGGCGGTGCCTTTCGCCGGCACTGCCTGCGGCAGGGTTCAGGTCCAGGCCATGCTCATTCATACCGCAAGGCTTCGATGGGGTCGAGGTTGGCGGCCTTCCGCGCGGGGTACCACCCGAAGAAGATGCCGGTGACGGTGCATACGGCGAAGGACAGGACGACGCTCCACGGCTGTATGTAGACCGGCCATTGGGCCACCGCCTTCACCGCCCAGCTGGCGGCGCATCCCGCCAGCACGCCGATGATGCCCCCCGTGATGCTGATGAGGACGGCCTCGATGAGGAACTGGGCGAGGATGTCGATGCCGCGCGCCCCGACCGACATGCGCAGGCCGATTTCGCGGGTGCGCTCGGTGACGCTGACGTACATGATGTTCATGATGCCGATGCCGCCCACCACCAGCGAGATGCCCGCGATGCAGGCCAGCAGCGTGGTCATGAGGTCGGTGGTGGTGTTGAGCATGGTGCTGAGTTCCTGCTGGCTGCGGATGGTGAAGTCGTCCTCGTCGGTGTCCTTCAGCTTATGCTCGCGGCGCAGGATGGCGGATATCTCGTCGGTGGCATAGTCCGTCATGTCCTCGCTGAGGGCGGAGGCGAAGATGCTTTGCAGGTAGGTCTGCGCCAAGAGGCGCTTCATCACGGTGGTGTAGGGCGCCAGCACGATGTCGTCCTGGTCCTGCCCCATGGAGTTGTACCCCTTGGACTCCAGCACGCCCACCACCTTGAACGGCACCTGGTTGAAGCGGATGATGCGCCCCAGTGGGTCGCTGCCGTCGGGGAAAAGGTTGTCCACGATGGTCTTGCCGATGACGCACACCTTGGCGGACACCATGATGTCGGTGGGAGTGAACATGCTGCCATCGGCCACCTTCAGCTGGCGGATATCGAGGTAGTCCAAGCCCACGCCGCTCACGGAGGAGGGGTAGTTGTTGTTGACGCATATCAGTTGGCCGGAGGAGGCCACGACCGGGCTGATGGCGGAGAGGAAGCTGGTCTCGTTGCGCAGCGCCTGGTAGTTCTCTAACTTGAGGGTCTGCATCTCCGAAGGGTCGCGGCGCACGCCTCCCCGGCGGTCGCCCCCGGGGTGTATCATGATCATGTTCGAACCCATCTCTGAGATTTGCGCCTGTATGCTCTTCTTGGAGCCTTGGCCGATGGCAATCATGGTGATGACGGAGGCCACTCCGATGATGATGCCGAGCATGGTGAGGAATGCCCTCATTTTGTTGTTGGTGAGGGCTTTCAGTGCTATCTTGAATAAGTTTGTTCCGTTCATGTGGTCGGGTATTTAGTCGTCTTCGTTCTGGGGCAGCGCGGCCAGCGTTTCGGCGGCAGAGAGGATGCGGGGGTTGGCCGCGTCCTCGATGACATGCCCGTCGCGCAGGCGGATGGTGCGGCTGCTGTATTGTGACAGTTCGGGGTTGTGGGTGACGAATATGATGGTCCTGCCTTCGGCGTGCAGTTTCTGGAACAGCACCAATATCTCGAAGGAGGTGCGGGTGTCGAGGTTGCCGGTGGCCTCGTCGGCCAGTATGACGGCGGGGTTGTTGACCAACGCCCGTGCGATGGCCACCCGTTGCATCTGCCCTCCTGACATTTGGTTGGACTTGTGTTCCAGCCGGTCGGCCAGCCCCACGGAGGTCAGTGCCTCAATGGCTCGCCGCCGCCTTTCCGCCGCGCTCACTTCGGGGTTGTACATCAACGGCAGTTCCACGTTCTCCACTGCTGTGGTCTTGGGCAGGAGGTTGTAGTTCTGGAACACGAACCCTATCTTGCGGTTGCGCAGGATGGCGCGGGCAGGCTTGCTCATGGTGCGCACGGATATGCCGTCGAGGTAGTATTCGCCGCTCGTGGGGGTGTCGAGGCATCCCAAGGTGTTGAGCAGGGTGGACTTTCCGGAGCCGGACGTTCCCATGATGGTGACGAACTCGCCTTCGCAGATGGTGAAGGAGATGCCCCGCAAGGCATGCACCGTTTCGTCGCCTACCCGGAAGTCCCGCTTTATGTTTTGTAGTTCGATTACTTTCTTGGCCATGGCATGAACGTTTATTTCTTCTTGTTGTTCCGGTCGGGAGGCCCCGGCATGAACGGGCTTCGTTCGCCGGAGGGTGTTGTTGAGGGTGCTGGCATGCCGAACAGGGCTTCTGTCACTACGGGCGTGCCTTCGTTGAGGCCGCCGGTGATTTCGGTCATCAGCCCGTTGTTGATGCCCACTTGCACGGGATGCGCCGTGAAGGTGTGGTTCTCGTAAGTCCATACTTTGTCTTTCCCTTCGCAGTCTTTGATGATGTCTTCTTCATTGAGAAGCGGAGGCTGTGGCGTGAAGCGCAATGCTTTGGTCGGTATTCCCAAGACGTTCCTTCGGTCGAGGGTGTAAATCGTGACATTGGCGGTGAGGCGGGGTTTCAGCTTCAAATCGGGGTTTTGTGCGGAGATGACCACTTCGTAGGTGACGACGCTTTCGGAGGTGCTGCCAGTGCTGCTTGTGCTTGATGTGCTGCCCAAGCGGATTTGCGTCACTTGCCCCTCGAAGATGTCGTTGGGGTATGCATCTACCGTGAAGTCCACCCTTTGCCCTTCCTTGACGCCGCCTATGTCTGCTTCGTCCACATCGGCCACGACCTGCATCTGCGTGAGGTCGGCGGCGATGGTGAAGAGGGTGGGCGTTTCAAAGCCGGAAGCCACGGTCTGGCCTTCCTCCACGTCCCTGCTGATCACTACTCCATCGATGGGCGATGAGATGATGGCATAGGAGAGGTTTCGTTGGGCTTTGTCGAGGTCTGCCTTGCTGCCGTCGAACGCGCTTTTTGCTTTCTTGTAGTTGTATTCGGATTCTTCGTATTCCGTGTCGCTGATGAGTGCTTTTCGGTATAACTCTGTGTTGCGTTCGTAGTTTTTCTTCTGGTATTCGTATTCAGCTTTGTTGCCGTCGTACATGGCTTGAGCCGACTCCAAATCGCTTTGCAGGGTCACTTTGTCCATTTCTGCGATGAGTTGACCTTTTTTTACGATGGAGTTGTAGTCTACGTAAATTTTGTCGATGATGCCGGATACCTGTGTGCCGACCTGTACTTCTGTTACCGGTTCAATCGTCCCGGTGGCAGTTACTGAATTGGAAATGTCCGTTATGCTTGCTGTGGCGGTGGCATATGTGATTTGGTTCCGGGCTTTTGTCCCTTTCAGGAACCATGCGGTCGCCCCGGCTGCCCCGATTGTGGCAATTGCAATGAGGATGATTCTTTTTGTTTTCATTTATGGATATTTTATAGTTTACAAATGGATATTTTCTCCAGCGTAGAAGCGGAGTAATTGTGTGTTCAGGACGGCCATGTATTTGGCTTGTAATTGTTCCTGTTGGGCAGAGAGCAGATTATTCTTTTCAGTCAACAGTTCAACGGTGTTTTTCATGCCTTGGTTGAACTGTTCGTTTACTAAGTTGAAACTGATTTGCGTACTGCGCACCTTCTCGGTTGCCGCCATATAGTTATGCTGGGCGCTGTTGGCATCGAGCCATAACCCTTCTATAGTCTGGTACAGACTTTTTTGTTGATCCTGTAGTTCGAGTTCGCTGTTTTGTCTTTGCAGTTTTGCTTTCTGTACTGCGCTTTTGGTTTGCCGATTGTTGAAAATGGGAATGCTTAGCGTGACACCCACTGAGTTGTTCAATCCGGTCTTTATCTGCTCTGCAAAGGTAAAGTCGTTTCCTGTGGTATGGTTGGTGCCGATTCCTGCGCTCAGGCTGACTGTGGGCAGATAGCCGGAACGGGCAATGTTGATGTCTAATTGCGAAGTCTCTACATTTAACCGGCTAGCTTCTATTTCCGGACGCAATGCCACGGCTGCCTGGTAAATGTCGGCAATGGCCGGCAGAGGTGTCAATACATCTGCATCATCTATGTCGGGTAAAGCGAGTTGCATTTCGTATTCCCCGTCCAATTCGAGAAGCTGTTTCAGTTGGAGCTTGTAGTTTTGCAGAGTGGCTTGAGATGTAATTAATTGGTATTTATCGGCACTGTATTGTGATTCAAGTTGTGCGTAATCGCTTTGTGAAATACTGCCGGTATTCAAGAGTTCTTTTCCTCTGTTCCGTTGTGCTTCGGATATTTGCACTGTGTTTTCGTTTATTCTTACGGATTCGGTTGCATAAAGGATTTGGATGAATGTGGTAGTGATGGATTCCTGTATGCTGTTTTCAGAGTTGGCAACATTTAGCTGGGCTATTCGGTTGTTGATTTTTTGTTGGTCTAATGTATTAAGGCGTTTGTTGCCGTTGTAGAGCATCCATGAAGCGTTCAGGCCATAGTTGCCTGTGTAGCTTGTCTTGTTGCTGGTGCTGATCACGTTTGTTCCGTCCACGATTGAACTGTTCTCCATGTAAGGCCGGTTGATGATGTTGTGCCCTGTGGAGAAGGACAGGCTTGGGAAAAGGTCTGCTTTGGCCGTTTTTGTGTCGATATTACTTTCTTCCAAGGCAATCTTGTCCATTCTGATTTGGATGTTTTTGTCTAAGGCATATTCAATGCAACCTTTTAAGTCCCATTGTCTTGTGGACAGGCTGTCTTGTGCCATTGCATGCGGTGTAGCGCACAGGCATAATGTTGCCAGCAGGAAATTTATTTTCATAATTGAACTGTATTAATTTCATGCAAAAATAGGATGCGAGAGGGGATTATGCAATAATAATATATGGATTTGCAATAAATATCGATAAAAGTTTTGTTTTTATCGGCAAACGCTTTTAATTTGTATGCCGTGGATTTAGGCATGCTTCATGAAGAACATAGTGGTGCGCATATTTGATTTTTATGTGGATGGATTCCGCCAGATGACATGGGGGCGGACATTGTGGCTGATTATCTTAATCAAACTATTTGTCATGTTCGCCATTTTGAAATGCTTTTTCTTTCCGGATTTCTTGGCGGATAAGGGAACTAATGGCGAAATTCATGATTATGTGGCGACGGAATTGGTGGAGCGGAGTTTATGAATATAGGAATAAATATTATTAATAATATGGTAGAAAATATAGATTTGTCGTTGATTGATTGGTCGAGAGCGCAGTTTGCTTTGACGGCTATGTACCATTGGATATTTGTGCCGTTGACGCTTGGATTGGCACTTATAATGGCCATTATGGAGTCATTATATGTGAAAACAGGTGCGGAACATTGGAAACGGACGGCTCAGTTCTGGATGAAGCTTTTTGGTATAAACTTCGCTATTGGAGTAGCCACGGGTATAATTTTGGAATTTGAGTTTGGCACAAACTGGAGTACTTATTCTTGGTTTGTGGGCGACATCTTCGGTGCGCCGCTTGCCATAGAAGGCATTTTAGCTTTTTTTATGGAAGCAACGTTCATTGCCGTGATGTTTTTCGGATGGGAGAAGGTCAGCAAACGTTTCCATTTGGCCTCCACATGGCTGACGGGCATTGGCGCCACGCTTTCTGCGTGGTGGATTTTGGTGGCCAATGCATGGATGCAACATCCGGTAGGCATGGAGTTCAATCCTGATACGGTACGGAATGAAATGGTGGATTTCTTTGCGGTGGCAGCGTCTCCTGTTGCTGTAGCCAAGTTTTTTCATTCTGTCCTTAGCGGTTGGGTGCTGGGTGCCGTTTTTGTAGTGGGAGTCAGTTGCTGGTTCTTGTTGAAACAACGGCATCGTGAGTTTGCTTTGCGCAGCATGAAGGTTGCAGCAGTGGTGGGCTTGGTCGCTTCATTGTTCTCAGCATGGTCTGGTGACTCGTCTGCTTATCAGGTTGCACGGACGCAGCCGATGAAGTTGGCAGCGATGGAAGGGCTTTATGAAGGAGGCCATGGCATGGGGCTGGTGGGTGTTGGCCTGCTTAATCCAAGCAAGCAATCCCATGATGACGGTGAGGAACCGTTCTTGTTCCGTATAGAGATTCCCAACATGCTTTCTTTCCTGTCCACACGGACGGCAGATGGGTACGTGCCGGGTATCCGGGATATCCTTGAAGGCGGTTATGTGGTCCAAGACGGAGAGGTAGCCCTTTCTGCTGATGAAAAAATACGTCGTGGCAGGCAGGCTATTGAGGCGTTGGGTGATTATCGTGAAGCGAAAAGTTTCGGGGATAGGCAGGCTGCTGACAGTGCGCGCTTGGCTTTGCAGAATAATATAGGATATTTTGGTTATGGTTACATGAAAGACGCAGGCGATCTGGTGCCGAATGTGCCGCTTAATTTCTATGCTTTCCGTGTGATGGTTGTTCTTGGCGGATATTTTATCTTGTTTTTTGCAGTGGTGTTGTTCTTCCTTTATAAGAGTGACATTTCACGAGTGAAATGGTTGCAATATGTGGCTCTTTGGTCGATTCCGTTCGGTTATATAGCGGGGCAGGCCGGATGGATTGTGGCAGAAGCAGGCCGTCAGCCTTGGGCCATTCAGGATCTGCTGCCCGTGACGGCAGCTGTGTCTAAGTTGAGCCCCCAGTCGGTTCAAGTCACATTCTTTATATTCTTAGTGCTGTTTACGGTGATGCTGGCGGCAGGCATAAGTATTATGGTGCGTGCCATCAAGAAAGGTCCTGTGGCAGATGGAGGTAATTAACATAAAAACGAAGTAAGATGGATTCAACATATATTTTTCTTCAGCAATATTGGTGGTTTATTGTTTCCTTGTTAGGAGGCTTGCTCGTGTTCTTGCTTTTTGTGCAGGGTGGCAATTCATTGTTGTTTTGTTTAGGGAAGACAGAGGAACAGCGTTCATTGCTGGTCAATTCCACGGGGCGCAAATGGGAGTTTACGTTTACCACCCTTGTCACCTTTGGGGGGGCTTTCTTTGCTTCCTTCCCGTTGTTTTATAGTACAAGTTTTGGCGGCGCATATTGGTTGTGGATGCTTATCCTGTTCAGCTTCGTCTTGCAGGCTGTAAGTTATGAGTTCCAATCGAAGGCGGGCAACCTGTTGGGGAAACGGGTTTACCAGATTTTTTTGGTCATTAATGGCATCATGGGGCCTTTCCTTCTTGGCGTGGCAGTTGCAACCTTTTTTACTGGGGCGGGTTTCTATATTGACAAGATGAGCCTTGCCAACGAACTGTCTCCTGCCATCAGCGTTTGGAAAAGCTGTTGGCATGGTTTAGAAGCATTGGCCGAGCCATGGAATCTGGTCTTAGGCTTTGCTGTATTCTTCTTGGCAAGGATATTGGGTTTGCTTTATTTTCTGAATAATATCCGGGATGAGGAGTTGGATCGGCGCAGCCGCCGGGCGCTATGGGTGAATGCTGTGTTTTTCCTTATGTTCTTCTTGGCCTTTGTTTATCGTACGTTGGTAGCTCTAGGGCCTGCCGTGGAACCGAATACAGGTTACATTTATTTGCAGCCTTACAAGTATTTGTCCAACTTGTTGCAAATGCCGTTGGTGTTGTCTTTGTTTCTTATTGGCGTGTTTTTTGTCCTGTACGGCATTTTGCGTTCCGTTTACAGCCGTACGTATGTTCGGGGAATATGGCCTGCCGGTTCTGGAACGGTATTGACAGTGTTGGCGTTGTTGCTGTGTGCCGGTTACAACCATACGGCTTATTATCCTTCTTTGGCTGACCTTCAAAGTTCGTTGACTTTGGCGAATAGCTGTTCCAGCGAGTTTACTTTAAAGGTGATGGCTTGGGTGTCAGTCTTGATACCTTTTGTGTTGGCCTATATTGTGTATGCTTGGAGGGCTATTGATAAGAAGAAACTGACTCGGAAGGAACTGGAGAACGAGGAGCATAAGTATTGATTTGTTTCATTTAATTAATTGATAATAGATATGTTTTCTGGAATAGTAGAAGAATATGCAGAGGTGGTGAATGTGGTGAAAGACCGCGACAATTTGCACCTGACTTTGAAATGTTCGTTTGCGAATGAGTTGAAAATCGACCAAAGCGTGTCCCACAACGGGGTTTGCCTTACGGTGGTCAGTTTGGGGGACGGCACATATACGGTGACAGCCATGAAAGAGACTATTGACCGTTCCAATATAGGCTTGCTGAAAGTGGGTGACAAGGTGAATGTGGAGCGCAGCATGCTGATGAACGGCCGTTTGGACGGGCATATCGTGCAGGGGCATGTGGATCAAACTGCGGTATGCGCGAACGTGGAAGATGCCAACGGGAGTTGGTATTATACATTTAAGTACCATTGGGATGCAGAGATGGCGCGTAAAGGGTATATGGCAGTAGACAAAGGTTCGGTGACAGTGAACGGCGTGAGCCTCACGGTGTGCAATCCTACGGAAGATTCTTTTCAGGTGGCCATTATTCCGTATACTTATGAACATACCAACTTCCATACCATCCACGAGGGAACAGTGGTTAACATTGAATTTGATATCATCGGCAAATATATCAGCCGTTTGTTGCAATTAAGCAAGGAATAAGATGAATGATTTTCTTTCGTTGGCAAAAGCCCGGCAGAGCGACCGGGCTTATGATGCTTCCCGTCCGGTAGAGCCAGAGAAGATAGAACGTGTCATGGAGGCTGTTCGTTTTGCTCCTTCGGCATGCAATGCCCAGCCGTGGAAGTTTGTGGTAGTGACAGAACCGGACTTGGCAGTCAAGGTAGGCAAAGCTGCTGCTGGCCTTGGCATGAACAAGTTTGCAAAGGATGCGCCGGTGCATGTGCTGGTTGTGGAAGAACCGGCCAACATCACTTCTTTTCTTGGCAGCAAGATAAAGGACAAGTATTTCCCGTTGGTGGATATTGGCATTGCTGCAGCCCATATTGCGTTGGCCGCCGAAGATGAAGGATTAGGTTCTTGCATCTTGGGATGGTTTGATGAAAAGGAAATCAAGCGTCTTGTGGGCATTCCTGCTTCACGGCGGTTGTTGTTAGACATCACTCTCGGCTATCCTTTAAAGGGAAAACGGGTGAAGTCGCGCAAGGCCAAGGAAAAAGTGGTGTCTTTCAACCGTTACAAATGAGAGGCCTTATAAGTCTTTGAGCAAGATTTTGCTGCTGCTCCGGTAATATTCTTCCCGGGCTTGCAATAATGCGCTCCATTGGTCACGGAATTCCTTGTCACGGTCGATTTTGAAATCTTCAGAGCCGTATGTGTCCAAGCGGTCAAGCAGCAAGGCCACGTTCAGCTGGTTGATGTCCAATGCCGGAAGGTAAGCAGCCGTGTTGCTTTTGTTGTCTTCGGGCGTGATTTCATAGAGGACATGTATTTCTTGCAGTTGGTAAAGCACTTGGTGGACTAATCGTATAGGAATGCGGCACTCCAAGGATATTTCTTCCGCTGTGTAGGGTTTCTCGTCTTTTTCGAAGCGTTTGCAGATAATAGACATCACCAGGATGCATACGAAGTCGCGGTAGCGGCGGCTGATGTTTTTGGTGTCTTTTTCAAAGTTGAAGTTGCGGATGTTCTGTCCGGCATATGTCAGTTCCGTACCGAACAGGCAGATGGTCCATGAAATCTGCAACCATAGCAGGAACAGCGGGATAGCGGCAAAGCTTCCGTAGATGGCGTTGTATTTTGACACCCATATTTGGCTGTCGATGTACAAGTATTGGAAGGCTTGGTAGGCTGTGCCGGCAATGATTCCGGATGTGAAAGCGTGGCGGAATTTCACTTTCGTGTTGGGCATGAAGATGTACAGGCCGGTGAACATGAACCACGTCAGCACGTAGGGGATTAGCCGTACAAGGAATTTCAGGATAGGAGCAAGGATGGCAAAGTTCTCCATTCCTTTGATGGCGGTACTCATGAAGATGGAAAGGCCGGATGATACCACGATGAGCAAGGGCAGCAGCAGGAGCATGGAGAAATAGTCGGTTACTTTCCGATAAATGCTTCTTCCTTTTTTGATGTCCCATATCCGGTTGAAGGTGATTTCGATGTTGTTGATTAGGTTGATGACAGTCCATAGCAACAGGATGATCCCGATGCCGATGAATATCCCATTCTTGGTCTGGTCAAGATAGGCGTTCACCCAACCCATCAATGTTTCTACTGTCACGCTCTGCCCTGGCATGTTTTCGCGGAGTCCTTCTTCGAGCATGGACGACACGCCGAAGCCGCGTGCGATGGCAAACAGGATGGCGAGGATGGGGACGATGGAAAGCAAGGTGCTGTAGGTGAGGGCAGAGGCTTTGTTCATGACACGGTCTTGTGTGAACCTCCGCACAGAGATGATGATAGTTTTTAGAATGAAATAGAGGGAAGAACGGCTTTTGCTCACCTCGTTTTCAGTAATCCTCCAGATATCGTAGGTGACGAATGTCCATAACCTTTTGATTGTTTCCTTCATGGCCTTGTGGTGTGTTAAGGTATGCATTATAAGAAAAACAGCCGGCCTGTAAGCCGGGTTCTGTAGCTCCCCGAAAGGAGTGCCTGCCATTTATCTCGTTTTAATGTCACCATTAAAATCATTGCGGTCTACCCTCCGGCATGGGGCGGGCGACCCTCATGCGCCGGTTTACATGACCTTGCAACTCCCAAGACGCACAGCCTGCAATGTCGCCATCGCAGCGGTAGGCTCTTACCCTGCCTTCTCACCCTTGCTGCCCTTTCGGGCAGCGGTTGTTTTCTTCTGCGTTACTCTACCTTCGCAGGCAGCTTCCTGTTAAGAAGTGGGATGCCCTGTGTTGCCCGGACTTTCCTCTTGCTTGGCGCAAGCGGCAGGCCGGCCGACTGTTTCGTGCTGCAAAATTAGGACAAATCCTTGGAATAACCTTGCAAAAGGTGTAGAATGTAAGGTGTAGAATGTATGCAATGGCTGGCGTTTTAGCAAAGATGTCAGCCAAATTTAAAAAAGCTTGCATGCGGGCGGATAATGAATGCAAATTTGTCAGCGGTCGCCGTTAAGCCCTGTTAAGCAGCACCTTGCTCTGTTAAAAGAAAGCAAAAAAGGAAGTTGTGTGGGACAATAGAATGATTTTTGCCTTTATTTTAACGTCGATAAGTTAAACAAATGGCAAATATTAACAATTTAATACGGAAAATAGTATGAAATCGAACGTAAAAGCAATTGTTGGAATAGGGCTTGCCTGCGTAGTGGTCAGTGCGGGCGTAGCCGGAATCACGGCCTATTCATTGCAGAAGCCGGAGAAAGAAGTGGTTTCTTTTCAAGAGATGTTCCAGCCTAACCCGAATGTGCGGCTGGCTTCGTATTCCGGCCCTGCGCAACCGGTGGACTTGACGCAAGCGGCAGAGACATCCATCCATGCCGTGGTTCATATTAAAGCCAAACAAACTTCGAAGGTGGAGACTGTGCAGCGCATGCCGGACATTTTCGATTTCTTCTTTGGCGACGGCCAGGGACGCAGCCAGCAAGTGCGTACGCCGGAGCGTGTGGGCTTTGGTTCTGGCGTGATCATTTCGAGGGACGGCTACATTGCCACTAACAATCATGTGGTAGACGGGGCAGACGAGATAACAGTGAAGTTGAATGACAACCGTGAGTTTGCCGGAAGGATCATCGGTACCGATCCAAGCACGGATTTGGCTTTGGTCAAGATTGAAGGCGATGACTTCCCTACTATTCCGATAGGGGATTCTGAGGAACTGAAGGTGGGCGAATGGGTATTGGCTGTCGGCAACCCGTTTAATCTGACATCTACCGTGACGGCGGGCATTGTAAGCGCCAAGGCTCGGAGCATCGGCATCTATAATGGCGGGGTAGAGTCGTTCATCCAGACCGATGCTGCTATCAACCAAGGCAACAGTGGGGGCGCATTAGTGAATACCCGTGGCGAGTTGGTTGGCATCAATTCTGCATTGGCTTCTCCTACTGGTGCTTATTCAGGATATGGTTTTGCCATTCCTACGACCATCATGACCAAGGTGGTGGCCGACTTGAAACAGTATGGGACTGTGCAGCGCGCTGTGTTGGGCATCCGGGGTGGTTCCCTTGGAGGGGATGGCGCCATGTCGGACACGCCGATTGACAAGTCGGGGACTACATTGGAAGACAAGCAAAAAGAACTAGGCTGTGTAGACGGTGTGTGGGTGAATGAAGTGATTGACGGTGGTTCGGCTGCGGCAGCAGGCATCAAGGAGAACGATGTGATTGTCGGTTTGGACGGGAAGGCCATCAAGAACATGCCGGAACTTCAGGAGCAATTGGCTAAACACCGTCCGGGCGACAAGGTAAAAGTGAAAGTTATCCGCGATAAGAAGGAGAAGACCATCGATGTGACTTTGAAGAACGAACAAGGCACGACGAAAGTCGTGAAGAATGTGGAGATGGACATTCTTGGCGCTGCTTTCCGTGAATTGCCCGACGACATGAAGCGCCAACTCAATCTGGGCTATGGCTTGGAAGTGACCGGCGTGAACGGTGGAAAAATGGGAGAGGCCGGCATCCGCAAAGGATTTATCATCTTGAAAGTGAATAACCGGCAAATGCATAAAGTGAGCGATTTGGAAGATGCCTTGAAAGAGGCTTCGCGCTCGCCGGAGCAAGTGCTGTTCATCACGGGCATATTCCCCTCCGGAAAACGTGCCAATTATGCGGTAGACCTTTCGCAGGAATAACGTGTTATTTTGAATGAGCCTGCTGGCGGGAGTGGTTTAGGGAAGCTTCCCAAAGGTTTTTCAAAAACCTTCTGAAGTGTGGGGTAAAACCTTGGAAGGTTTTTGAAAATCTTCTATGAACTTTTCCTTGCACGATTAATAATCGTACATGTGTACGATTATTAATCGTGCGCCTGTTTTTCTTTATAAGTTTCTCTGTTTTCTTGTTTGCTTTTGCTCATGTAAAGGTATGGGCAAATAAACTTTAAAAGGCAAGATGGCTTCTGAAGCAATTCGTGGAAAAGCAAAAGCAGGGCATCTATGGCAGACAAGATACAGACGATAATCTCTTGATACGGAGAACTAAATGTGCGAACTTTATTTTTTGCACAAATTTAAGTAATGTAGCGCAATGGAACAGAAAACGACTCATCAGCTGACTACTTCGCGTTTGATTCTCCGCCCTTGGCGGGAATCGGATGCAGAAGCCTTGTATAAATACGCCAAAGACCCTGCCATCGGTCCCGTTGCGGGCTGGCCTCCCCATGCTTCGGTAGCGGACAGTTTGGAAATAATCCGCACGGTGTTTGCCGCTCCCGAAACGTATGCGGTGGTATTGAAAGCAACGGACGAGCCGGTAGGCAGTGTGGGAATCATCTTCGGAGACGGTTTGCACAGTGCTGAAATGCAGGCGGGCGAGGCGGAGATAGGCTATTGGATAGGTGTGCCTTATTGGGGGCAAGGACTGATACCCGAAGCCGTGCGCTGCCTGCTGAAACGGTGTTTTGGGGATTTGGGAATGACCGCCGTCTGGTGCGGGTATTATGACGGCAACGAGAAATCCCGGCGTGTGATGGAGAAATGCGGTTTCCGTTTTCATCATACGGAAGAAGGCAAGACTTCTCCGCTTGGTGATGTCCGCACGGAGCATTTCATGCGGATGACGAAGGGGGAATGGGAATCTGCTCAACATTTATCTATACGTACGTTGACAGAACAAGATATTCCGGAAATGCGGGAATTGTTCCGCGCCACCGTTCTTACTATCAATTCCAAAGACTACACGAAAGAGGCAGTGGAAGACTGGGCTTCGTGCGGGGATAGCGTAGAGTATTGGAAAGAGCTGTTCGCAAAGAACAATTATATCGGTGCGCTTGACGGGCAAGGCAGAATCGTAGGTTTTTCCTCTATGAATACCGAAGGCTATTTGCACTCTATGTTTGTCCACAAGGATTGGCAAGAAAAGGGTGTGGCAACCTTGTTGCTTTCGGAAGTGGAAAAGATAGCTCGTGGATACGAGGTGCATAAAATAAGCGTAGAAGTAAGCATTACCGCACGGCCTTTCTTCGAGAAGCGTGGCTACAAGGTGGTGAAGGAACAGAAGGCGAGAGCCAACCAGCTTTGGCTGACAAACTATGTGATGGAAAAGGCTGTATGAACATCTTGAAATCCCTCATAATATGGCTTTGCTTTATCCCCGTAGCCATCCTCAATGGCGGGCTGAGGGAATATGTATTGGCGAAGGCTATCGGAGAGGAATGGGCATTGCAAGATGCGGATTGAAAGAAGTAATATGGACAACAACTTTGCATCGCATCGGGAAAGGCGAAATAAACGGGTTGTTGCAAATAGCTTCATTCTACATCGTCAATTTTGAATAATAAAAAACACCCGACTTTACATTCTTGTATGTAAAAGTCGGGTGTTTAATTTTCAAAACATTGAAAGTCAATGTTATTGCGGTGCGGACGGGACTCGAACCCGCGACCCCATGCGTGACAGGCATGTATTCTAACCAGGCTGAACTACCGCACCATCCTTTTGTTCATGATAGCTTTCTCTCCTGAAAGCGGCTGCAAATGTAGCCATATTTTTTTATCTGGCAATATGTAATGCATGCTTTTTTCGGGCGGGATGAAAAAAAGTGTGGCAGATGCCTTAATTTTGGGGTAACGGATCTTGTTGTAGATAAGATAATAATTCGTACTTTTGTTCATGGAATAAAAGTCAAGAATATGTCACAGCCATTGGCAGAAAGAATGCGTCCGAGGAGTTTGGATGAATACATCGGGCAAAAACATTTGGTAGGCGAAGGGGCGGTTTTGCGGAAAATGATAGACGCAGGTCGTATTTCCTCATTTATATTATGGGGGCCTCCCGGTGTGGGCAAAACCACGTTGGCAAGGATTATTGCCAACAAGCTGGAAACGCCGTTCTACACCTTGAGCGCCGTCACGTCGGGAGTGAAGGACGTGCGCGATGTGATTGAGAAGGCCAAGCGCGGAACTTTTTTTTCACAGGCCAGCCCGATCCTTTTTATCGACGAGATTCATCGTTTCAGCAAGTCGCAGCAAGATTCCCTTTTGGGCGCAGTGGAGACGGGGACAGTGACGCTCATCGGAGCTACTACGGAGAATCCTTCGTTTGAAGTCATCCGCCCGTTGCTTTCCCGTTGCCAGTTGTATGTCTTGAAACCGTTGGAACGTGACGATCTGTTGGAATTGTTGCACCGGGCAATCGCTTCCGACATGGTGATGAAAGAGAAACAAGTGCAACTGGAGGAGACGGATGCTATGTTGCGCTATTCGGGAGGGGATGCCCGCAAATTGCTGAACATATTGGAACTGGTGGTGGAGGCTGAATCAGATGTGCCGGTTGTGGTCACGGATGCGAAAGTGGTGGATCGTTTGCAGCAGAACCCATTGGCTTACGACAAAGACGGAGAGATGCATTATGACATCATATCGGCCTTTATCAAATCGATAAGGGGAAGCGACCCTGACGCGGCCATCTATTGGCTGGCCCGCATGGTGGAAGGCGGGGAAGATCCGGCTTTCATCGCGCGCCGTTTGCTCATATCGGCAGCAGAAGACATCGGGTTGGCCAATCCCAACGCTCTGTTGCTGGCAAATGCCTGCTTCGATGCGGTGATGAAAATAGGATGGCCGGAGGGGAGGATTCCGCTTGCGGAAACCACAGTCTATCTTGCCACAAGCCCTAAGAGCAACTCTGCCTATATGGCCGTCAATGATGCGCTGGAAGAAGTTCGCCAATCTGGCAACCAGCCAGTGCCGTTGCATTTGCGGAACGCGCCGACCAAGCTGATGAAACAGTTGGGATATGGCAAGGACTACAAATATGCCCATGACTATGCCAGGCATTTTGTGGAACAGCAGTTCCTGCCGGATCAGTTGACGGACAAGCGGTTTTGGCATCCGCAGGCGAATGCGGCGGAGAACCGTTTGAAAGAACACATGAAATCCCTGTGGGGCGACAAGTATAATGAATAGCAGAAACAGGAGGTTGTAAAGATGAAAATTGTAGTATTGGATGGTTATGCCTTGAATCCGGGCGATTTGTCGTGGAACGGTTTGTCGGCATTGGGTGATTGTGTGGTGCATGACCGCACGGCGCCGGAAGATGTATTGGCGCGTTCCGAAGGGGCGGAAGTGCTTTTGACAAACAAGACGGTGCTGGATGGGGCTTGCATAGCTTCGTTGCCCGATTTGAAGTATATCGGCGTGTTGGCCACGGGTTATAACGTGGTAGACGTTGAAGCAGCGAAGGCGCGTGGCATTGTGGTGACGAACATTCCGGCTTATAGTACGCAGTCGGTGGCGCAGATGGTGTTTGCTCATCTTTTGAACATCACCAACCATGTGGCGCATTATGCCCGCGAGGTGCATGAAGGACAATGGATGCACAGTGCTGATTTTGCATATTGGAACACACCATTGGTGGAATTGGCTGGCTTGAAGATGGGAATCGTGGGCTTAGGCCATACCGGGATGGCCACGGCGCGTTTGGCGTTGGCCTTTGGGATGGAGGTGTATGCTTTTACGTCCAAGCGGGGGAACGAGTTGCCGGAAGGCGTGCATCCCGTCTCGCTTGATGAAGTGTTTGCTGCTTGCGACGTGGTGAGTCTCCATTGTCCGCTGACTCCGGGTACAAGGCATTTGGTCAATGCGGAACGTTTGTCGAAGATGAAGCCTTCCGCCATCCTCATCAACACGGGGCGCGGCCCTTTGGTGGATGAACAGGCTTTGGCCGATGCGCTTGCGCATAAAGTGATAGCTGCTGCGGGCCTTGACGTGCTTTCAGAAGAACCTCCTCGTTCCGGCAGCCCTTTGTTTGGCGTGGAGAATTGTTATATTACCCCACATATTGCATGGGCTACGCGTGCGGCGCGCCAAAGGTTGATGGGTATCGCCGTGGACAACTTGAAAGAGTTCCTTTCAGGGCATATTGTAAATAACGTAGCATTATGAAAGATTGGACCTGATAAAAGACATGGAAATCTTCCTTGAAAACCCAGCGGGGCTTCTATTTCCGTAAAATAGGTACAAACATCGGGGATATGTCTACCTTTTTGCTTTTTGTATTGCCGTATCTTTGCACGCAATAAACTAAATGCGAGGAATTATGACACTTGAAGAATTCAAGGATTTCGTCAAGACCGGCAGGCCACTTGACACGGAAGATATACATCAGTTCATGGACAAAATGGGAGGGGAGGCGCGGAAAATCACTTTCCGGCTGAACTCTGCCTATCATACTCCGGAGGAAATCAGGGACATCCTATCCGAACTTTTCGGGAAAGCCGTCCCCTCCACGCTCCGTGTGTTCCCGCCGTTTTATACCGATTTCGGCAAGAACATCGAGGTGGGCGAAGATGTGTTCATCAACGCCTGCTGCCATTTCCAAGACCATGGCGGCGTACGCATCGGGGACGGATGCCAGATAGGTCACAATGTGGTGTTTGCCACGCTCAACCATTTCCTGGAGCCGGAGAAGCGCAAGATGACTTATTCCGCGCCTATCGTCTTGGGGAAGAATGTCTGGGTAGGCTCCAACGCCACTATCCTGCAAGGCGTGACCATTGGCGACAATGCCGTGATAGGTGCCGGGGCGGTCGTCACAGGCGATATACCTGCTGATGCGGTTGCGGTCGGTGTGCCGGCAAGGGTGGTCAAGCATATACCTGTTAAACTGTAATATTATGAACAAGATTATATTGACATTGGCGGCGGTAATGACCATGAGCTTTGCCGCCTGCGCCCAAAACAAAGGAGAAAAGAATATGCAAACCGAAAACAAACCATTAGTCGTGTATTTCTCAGCTACAGGCACGACCGCCAAAGCAGCCTGGACGATTGCGGAGGTCACGGGCGGCACCTTGTACGAGATTGTTCCGCAACAAGCCTACACCTCAAATGACCTCGACTGGAACGACAAACAATCGCGCAGTTCGGTGGAAATGAACAATCCGCAGGCACGTCCGGCATTGAAAGACACGAAACTGAATGTCGCTGCCCACGATGTCATTTTCATCGGCTATCCCATCTGGTGGGACCAGGCTCCGCGAATCATCAATACATTCATTGAGAGCCACGACCTGAAAGGTAAGACGCTCGTTCCGTTTGCTACCTCCGGCGGAAGCGGGATAAGCAATAGCGTGAAAAAATTAAGGAAAGCCTATCCCGACCTAGAATGGCAGGACGGCAAGCTGTTGAACAGAGCCAGCCGGAATACCGTTCAAAACTGGGTCGGTGATGTGATGGGGAAATAGTGAATTATCCAAGGTAATGGACAGACGTGATTTTATCAAAAGCGGACTTCTTGCCGCAGCCGTAGGAGCGGTGAGCGGCCCGAAAGTCATTGCGCAGGAAGCCGAAAGGCAAGTGGCGAGGGAACAGTTGTCGAAAGACATCCTCAACTACAATCCACAGATGCAGTACCGCCCGATGGGGCGCACGGGTGTGAACGTATCGGCACTGGG
>CASFPE010000012.1 GCA_949296575.1 uncultured Bacteroides sp.
CTCCAGAGCGAAGAATGGCAAGCCCCGGACGAAGCGGCGGAAGCCCCCAGCCCCGGCTACGTGCAAGCCGCCGCAGCAAGAAACCTCATGGCCGCCACCAAGGCAGGCATACAGTCGCTGGAGATGGCCGACAGCGAAGCGTTGGAATTGAAAGACATGTACCCGCAGTGGTCAGAGTTTGTCAACAAGCCACTGGCAGCGGGCATGAAAGTGCAATATGACAGCAAGCTGTGGAAGGTGCGGCAGGACATCGGGGCAGTGCTGGAGAACCAGCCGCCAAGCGTCGCCACCGCCGCCCTTTACGAGGAAATCAACGAATCCCATGCAGGCACATTGGACGACCCCATACCATACAACAACAATATGGAATTGGAACAGGGCAAGTATTACTCGCAGGGCGGCAAGGTTTACCTCTGCACCCGCAGCACCGGGCAGGCCGTTTATAACGACTTGGCCGACCTTGTTGGCATCTACGTGCAGGAAACGGACGGTTGACTTTCTTGCGAAACTTGATTTTTTGTTGCCATGAATCAAGTTGCCAAGCCCGGCTGGGAAAGGCAGTCATTACGCCAGAATGGTTGCCTTGTTCCAGCCGGTTTTATTTATTACCTTAAAGAGATTTATTATGAAGGAATCCGCAAAAAGAAGAATCCGTTGTTTGGTTACTTTTAATAAGGTAACTAAATTTGTGGCAAAATTATTATGTATGGTTTGCAAATTCAAGGACGGGGAAAACGTATGCCTCATATTTGACCGCAGCAAGAAATTTCAAGTGGTTTCAAATATTGTAATTGATGGCAAGATACAATTAGTATATTTCAACGAATTGTCGGGTGAAATATGCGAGGCGAATATTGAACCCAGATACCTTGACTATTCCTATATTGAGGGTGAACGTCTGAAAAAGCTGATAGAAAATTCTCCAGACGGCTTGAAGGGGATATTTTGACGGCAAGGATGTTCCCTCTGACCGCCTTTTCTTTACTAAGTGCGACAAAGTATATAATTACCTATCGTTTTTTATTCAAGGATACTTGGGCATTTATTATTGAATACTTTGGCAACCGGTTTTTCTGGATTAATTCCTACTTCTCAAATTGCGATTTCTCAGGGAAACGTTTTTCCAAATAAGCGGCAGCCCTTTTCCGGTCATTATCCGTGGCATATTCCGAATCGTTCATGCAAAACAACAAAGGATTGTATCTTTCCAGTTTATTGTAATGGCTCTCATTTTGAATATGAAGCCTGAAAGACGTTTTTTGCGTCACATAGTGCAGATGTGCCCGTTTTTCAGCTAAAGGCACATAGGAATAGATGTTCCGTTGAATGTCGTTTGCACTACGGACATGATTTGTCCACGTCGCTTCTATTTCGTTCTTAAACACTTCCGCTACATGTTGACAGTCGCTTTTCAGGTATGCGTCTATATTATGATGCGTCTTTCCGCCATAATAGATACCGTATTTTTTATTCACCAGCTCCGCCGAATTCCGTATCGTTTGCACATAATTGCTCAGAGGCTTACCCATTACTTTCTCCTTCAAAAACAGGGTGAATTTCCGAAAAGGGCGACGGTTAAACCGGACAATGGGGAAGCCGTCCGAAGCGAAAAAGTCACTTGGAGTAACAGGTTTATTGAAGAACATGTCATCGTTTCCATACAGAAAATGCTCTGAAAGTCCCGGAATTTTATATAAAAAATGTTCTATTAATGCCGAATTAAAACACGGGAGGCATACTTTCGGCATAATATCCTGATGGTCTACGATTCTTATTTTCTCATTCGACGTATTTAGCCAAATAGGTATCTGGTTGTCTGTTACTATAAAGACTTTGCGTATCCAAGGGGCATATCGCTCGATTGAACGCAAACTATATTTCAATTCATCATTATCGGCATACCGTCCGTCACAGTTCACGGCGGATTGTTCTTCTGTCCGACCAATACAAGCGTTATGTTTTGCTTTCCACTGAGGGTCATTTCCATCCACCCAAAGATATACCAAGTCTATATCCATTTTTTTCTACTGCGTTAACTATTGTCACTAAAATAATTATTTCTCAAATTCAGATTTGTTAGGGTAATAACTTACTAAAAAGTTTTTAGCCCGTTCCCTGTCACAGTCCTTGGCATATTGTGAATCATTCATGCAAAAGAACAGTGGATTATATCTTCTTAATCTTTCATAGTCTTTCTCTCTATGGATAGCCAGATGTTGCGAACTTCTCTTAGAGACGTAACGTAGGTGCCCATGATTCTCGGCTAAAGCTACATACGAAAATATCACACGCTGAATATTCTCTTTACTCCGCATATGGCAAGTTCGCATGGCTTTCATTTCTGTTTTAAATATTTCCTCAACAACACGCTGACAATCGCTTCTTAAATAAGCATCTATGTTATGATGAGGCAACCCGTTATAATACACACCATATTTTTTTTCAACGAGTTTATCGGCGTTCTTTATTTCCAACCTGTAATTATTCAACGGCTTCTTACGAATCTGTTCCCGCCAAAGCCAGCATAACTTTCTGAATGGTTTTCGATAAAGACGTATGATAGGATAACCGTCAGCAGCAAAAAACGTATTGAATGTTATCGGCTTATTTAAGAACATATCGTCATTGGCATACAAGAAATGTTCGGAAAGTCCCGGTATCTTATATAAAAACTGTTCTATCAAGGTCGAGTTGAAGCAAGGAGAACAAATTTCAGGCATAATTTCCTCATGGTTTATTACCTTGACTTTCGGATTCGATGTATTCAACCAAACAGGAATCTGATTATCTGTCACGATAAAAACTCGATGTATCCATGGAGCGTACTTTTCGACCGAACGCAGACTATATCTCAATTCGTCATTATCTGCATAACGACCTTTGCAGTTTATTTCTGTATTTTCTTGTATGTTTCCAATAAAAGCTTTACGCTTTGCCTGCCACTCCGGATCATTTCCATCTACCCAAAGATATACTAAATCAACATCCATCTCGTCTATATTATTCTTCGTATGTAATCTTTGCTTTTATTGATGGGTATCTTTCAAGAATCGCCTTCAGCGCGGCTGCATTCCGATCGGTACCCGACTTGAAGTTGGTCGTTTTCAGCGAAAGGTTTCGTGGTTTTCCCACTCCTTTCGGCTTGTTATGCCCGAAGGGTACAGGAACAATGGGAGTATTGTTGGCCACCGTCGCTGCCCAGAACCAGACATCGTCCGTTGTGGGGGCTATTTGGGTGAACAAGTCCACATCCAGCATGTCCGGCTTTAAGGAATGGGGAGGATACAGTACGCCGCCCACACCGGTCTGTATGTTCATGAAACCTGAATGGATTCTTTGCAACAAAAAGTGATACCACCGATACTTGCGCCATTGGCGGTAGGGTTTGCCCGGCTTCATGAGTTTGGCACGATGGGTCAATACGGCTTTGGGCATCTGCTCGTGCAGACGCAGCAAGTCTCGCAACATGTGCTTATGGTAATTCACATCATCGTCCACCGTTACGATAACGGCATCCGGGAAATCCCGCAAGGCGGGAATCAGCTTTCTGTACGAACGGATATCCCTGTCGTAGTTCCGTATCTCGAAAAGAGGGCTTTTGTCGGCCAAAGCCAATAGTTCTTGCGGCAGTCCGTTTCCGCCAAACTGGGCGAAGGTGAGGTAAAGCACAACTTTATCAGGAAGCACAGTCCCGTTCAGGATGGATTGGATGGCTTGCACTGCGTAGGGGATGGCTGCCGGGAACGAGGTCATGGATACGATGACTTGCTGCTTGGGTTCGTTCAGGCTCATGTTTTTTGCGCTTTATAAGTTTCTTTTATGAATCTTTGACGGGCAAAGATAGTGTTTTTTTGGATTCGGCGGCAGGATTGTTCCATCTTCCTGCATTGTTGTCCTTTTTTTCTTGCATGGGAAGTCCTGTTTGGCGGGGAGGGCGACGCGGCAGTTTGCCTCGGAGGGTCAGCAGGCATTGGCAACCTCTATCTTGCTCAGGGTGCTATGGACGCGGTTCACGTGTATCTGCGCATGGATTCTTTCGCGCAGGCTGTCCACGTGGCTGATGATGCCTATTTTCTTCCCACCGATTTGGTGCAGCCGTTCGAGGGCATCCATCACAATGTTGAGGCAGTCGCTGTCCAAGGTGCCGAAGCCTTCGTCGATGAAAAGGATGTCGATGGAGAGGCTTTTCCGGTTGAGGGACGACAACCCTAAGGCCAAGGCCAAGGACACGAGGAAGCTTTCGCCTCCAGAGATGGTGGAAGTGGGACGTGTGACTCCTCCTTGGTACTCATCCCGCAAAAGGATGGTCAAAGAGCCTGCGGGGCATTCCATCCTGTACCGGTCGGTCAGCAGGGCTAAATAGTTGTTGGCATTGGCTAACAGTTGCCCGAGGACGTAACTTTGGGCGATGTTGCGGAATTTTTTCCCGTCGGCGCTGCCGAATATTTGGGAGAGCCGCGCCCATTGTTCTGCTTCTTGCTGCCGGGCTTTCACCTTTTCTCTCGTTTTTTCCGCCCGTGCCTGCGCCGCCTTGTCGTCGTTCAGCCGTTGCTGCAATGCGCCTGCCTTCTGCATGGCTACCATGTCCTTTTCTTCATGTTCCCGGATGAGCAGGGCTAATTGTGCGGTGGTAGCGCCTTCGGGAATGGAGGGTTTCCGGCTTTGGTGCGCTTCCCTTTCGCGGAGGATGTTCAGGCGTTCGGCGTTCCGGCCTATCCATTCTTCCTTCTTTTGCGCGGTGCTTTCGCGCAGTTCCTTGACGGCGGCTGCTTCGGCCTGCGCTAATTGCCGGAGGTAGCCCGTGCTGATTTCGGGGTGTTCCCGGAGGAAGTTTTCTATCCTTGCGGCCTTGTCGCGCATGTTTTCCCGGATGGAGTTGGCCTCTGCCCGGAGTGCGCCTGTGGCGTTGCGGAGGTTGTTCCATGCGGCAGGGAGGTCGGCCACGGCTACGGGCAGGGCGGGTGCGGCATCTTCCCAATGCGGCATTTCGCTTAATATGGTTGCCTGCGCGTGGCTGATTTGCTTGTCTTCCGCATCCGCCCGCTCTGCCTGCTGCGCCAGTTCGTTGAGCCTGCGTTCCTGTGCCTCATAGCGTGCGGCTGCGTCAGCCAGTGTGCGGATGAAATCCTCCGGGTCGTGCTGCCATTCTGCGCCGGGCAGCAGCAGGCTGATTTGGGCGGCTGCGGTGCTGATGGACGCTTTTTCCCTTTCCATGATTTCGTGTTTCCCTTGCAGGCGGGCGTTCAGTTCGTCCAACTGTTTGCGGTGGTTTTCCAGCGCGGCACGTGCTTTCTCCGTGGCTGCCGACAGTTCGTCTTTTTCCTTTTGTGCATTGTGGATGGCCTGCTGCATGCGGGCGGTTTCGTTCCATCGGTCAACGGTTTGCCGGTATGTTTCGGTGGCGGCCTTCAACAGTTCATCGGCCTTTGCGGGAATGTCTTTTTCGTCCTTCAGTTGCGGAAACAGTGTGCAGGCTTCCAGTTCCTTGCGGGTCTGTTCCAGGCTTTGGATGCTTTTTTGCCATTGTTCCGTTTCCGAGGCAGCAGCCTGCGCGGCGGCTTTCTGCTCCGCTTCGTTCTCCAAGAGTTTTTTTAAGGCATCTTCCCTTTGGCGGCTGTGTGTCTCCAAGAGTTCTTCTATGGGTTTCAGGAGGTTGGCAAAGTGTCCTTCGCTTTCAGGCAACCGCTCCACCCGTTGCCCGCATACCGGGCAGCAGTCTCCCGGTTGCAAGTGCGAGCGGGCTATCTTTGCCCATTCCTCGCACGACTCTTTTTGTTTGTTGTATGCCTTGCGGGTGGCTTCCAATGCGGCATTCTTTTGGTTGAAGCCTTCTTGCAGCGTTTTGTGCGCGGTTTCGGCGGCCTTCAGCCTTTCTTCCTTCTCTTGGAGGGCGCGGCGGTGCGCTTGGCATTCCTGTTCCCGTTCGCATGCTTTTTCGGCAGTATCTTTTATTTTTTTAAGGTCGTTCAGGTGGTTTTCCATGTTTTCCTTTTGTGTTTGGAGCAGGGCAGGGTTCATTTGTTCCAGCAGGCCGCGCAGTTTTCGGATGCTGTCCTGCTTCTCCTGCTCTTTGCTCTTGGCGTTTTCGTATGCTTTGGCCGTCCGGTTGAAGTCCTGTTCCTGCATTTTCAGGGTTTCCGCGATTAGCCGGGCGGCTTCCTGCTCCTTTCGGATGTTGGCCTTTGCGTTGATGGCCTGCTTGGCCCAGGCAATGATGGTTTGCGCGTTTCGGTAGGTTTGCGCCTGCTCCTTGCGGGCGGCGAGGAAATCTTCGGTTTGCTTCTTTTCTTCGAGCAGGCGGCGGTGTCTTTCTTCGAGCAGGCGGTGGCAGCCGCGCAGCGTGGCGAACCGTCCCTTCAACTGCTCCAATTGTTGTAGTTTCCCGTCCAAGGCTGTTTTTTGCAGGGTGTATTCCTGCAAGTCGGCCCGTGCCGTTGCGGTCTTGTCCATGTCGTCCAGCGTTTGCAGCCCCTTTCTGAACTCCTCGGAGCGCACAATGGCATCGATGCTGTTGAAGTTCTTGTCGGCCAGTTCCTGTTTCTGTGCCAGTTCCTGTTCTTCTTCCATCCATTGCTTTTGCCGGAGGAGGGTTTCCTGTTCCTCTTTGTTTTGCGCCAGCCCTTTGCGTATGCTCTCGATTTCCTCCTGTATCTGCCGGATTTCTTCATCTTCCAATAGCGTGATGTTGCCCATTTCGGCCTTCAGTGCTTGCAGCATGTTTTCCTTCTCGGCCTTGATGGCGTATATCTTTTGGCCGAGGCGTGAATAGATTTCCGTGCCGGTCAGTTTTTCCAGGATGTCGGATTTGTCTTCTTCTTTGCTTTTCAGGAACTTCGTGAAGTCGCCTTGTGCCAGGAGCGTGGTGCGGCAGAATTGCTCGAAGGTCAGCCCGATGCGCTGCTCTATTTCCGCCTTGGTATCCGTGTTCTTTTGGGTGACAGGCGTTCCGTCTTCTTGTTGCAGGGTCCATTCAGCTTTCTTGATGCGCCCGTTGGCTTGGTTCCTTGCCTTTGCCACGCTCCATGAAGCTTTCAGGTTGTTGCCGTGGATGTCGGTGAACCACAGTTCCACGGAGGCCGCAGTTGTGTTTCGCCGCATGAGCATGCGCGGGTCGTCGGTGCCGATGTCGTCCCTTCCCCCGGCAAAACTGTCGAAAGCGTCCTGGTAGCGTTCGCCGAAAGACTGCTTCAGGCGCGGGGTGGTGTTGTAGAGCGCCAGGCAAATGGCATCGAGGATGGTGGTTTTTCCTGCGCCGGTAGGCCCGCAAATCAGGAAGATGGGGCTGTCGGCAAGGGGGGCTTCCTCGAAGTTGATTTCCGCTTTTTCAATGGAAGCGATGTTTTCGATGATGAGTCTTTTCAGTTTCATGTCGGGCGGGTTCAATCGTTTTCGGTTTGCAGTTCGCGCAAGGCTTCCTTCATCATGTCTTGCATGGCCGCGTCCATGTCCGTGCCATATTTGTCTTTGTAGTACAGGGCGGCCACTTCCATGGGGGAACAGGCATGGAGGCCTTGCGCCGGGAGGAGCGTTTCTTCGTCCGCTTTCTCGCGGGCAGCATGCTCCCACTTGAAGCGGCAGAAGCGGCACTGCTTGCCGCGCGTGGCCTCGTTGGCCTTCTCCATGCAGTAGGCCGGCGGGGTGTCGAGGATGCGTACATGCAGTTGGACGTACATTTTTTCTTCGGGCGGCATGCCGGCCAGCAGGTCCAATGCTTCGTCGAAAGAGGCAGCTTTCGGCGGGACGACCTTTAGCGGCCACGGGTTGTGGACGGGGAGTGCGCGGACGGACGGCATGCTGCCGTGCCGTTCTATCTCGGCGATGGTCACGGAGTGCGGGTAGTTTTCCTCGAAGCTCACGGGGACGGGGCTTCCGCAATAGCGCGCTTTGCCGCTTTGGAACGTGTGCGGGCAGTGGATATGCCCCAAGGCGAGGTAGTCGTAGCCGTGGCCCATGTCGTCGAGTCCTGTGTATTCCATGCCGCCTTGGAGGTCGCCGGGCGCGATGTTGCCGTCGGCCACGGCCATGTGTGCCGACAGGATGACGGGAACGCCCGCATGGTTCCGCTCCTCCACCTTGTCGAGCAGCGCCTGGATGAAAGCCTTCTGCCGCTCCTCGCGCGGCAGGTCCTCCTGCATGGCGGGAAAATTCTGCGGATACACATGAGGGATGGCCGCGACATAGGCTTGCAACCGGCCTGCGGCATCCTTGATTTCGAGGATGTGCCGTTCAAGGTCGGGCTGCCCGTCGCGCATCTCGATGCGGCCAATCACGGTGACTCCGGCGTATTTCCACAAGTTCGTGCTGATTTCCAGCTTTGCGCTGCTGTCGTGGTTGCCTGCGGTGACGATGATGGGCATGGAGGGGTGCGCCTCGTGCATGGCCAGCAATGCGTCGGTGTAGAGGCGTTGCGACGCGGCCGAAGGGTTGCTGTAGTGGAACACGTCGCCGCAAAGCAGCATGGCGTCCGGCTTCTCCGCCCGGATGATGCCCGCCAGTTGCTCCAGGAAAGCCGTGTGTTCCTCCGTCCTTTCGTATCCGTAGAGCAGATGCCCCAAGTGCCAGTCGCTCGTGTGCAGCAGTTTCATGCCTCGTCTTCCTTATACCATTGGGCGTACATCACGTAGTTGTTGGCGATTTTCTGGTTGAGTTCCTTGGACTGTTCCGGGTCAACATTCTTGATGAACCGGGCAGGAACGCCGCCCCACACCGTGCCGGGCGGGATGACGGTATGGCTCAACACGAGCGCCCCTGCGGCAACAATGGACCCTTCGCCCACAACGGCGTGGTCCAACACCGTGGCACCCATGCCGATCAATGCCCCGTGGTGTATCGTGGCCCCGTGGATGGTGACGTTGTGGCCGATGGAAACATAGTCGCCGATTTCGATGACGGATTTCTCATACAACGTGTGCAGCACGCTGCCGTCCTGTATGTTTACTTGGTTGCCGATGCGTATGGAGTTGACATCCCCGCGCAACACCGTGTTGAACCAAATGCTGCAGTTGTCGCCGATCACCGTGTCGCCGATGATGGTTGCATTGTCGGCCAGGAAGCAATCCTTGCCGATTTTGGGGGTGAATCCCCTGACAGATTTGATGAGTGCCATAATCTATTCGTAGGTTTATTCGTGATGATGCATTCAGATTTCTTGCGTGTTTTCCCGGAGCCATTCTTTCTCCGCGCCATCCAGAAAGGGGCTTAGCTCGGCATACACCCGGCGGTGGTAGCCGTTCAGCCAGTCTTTTTCCTCCTCCGTCAGCAGGCCGGGCAGGATGCCTTTCGTGTCGATGGGGCAGAGGGTGGCGGTGTCGAAGCGGCAGAACCGGCCAAACTCCGTCTCCTGGAAGGGAACGACCACGGTGAGGTTCTCCGTGCGGATGCCGTGCCTCCCGGCTTTGTAGAGGCCCGGTTCGTTGGATGTGACCATGCCCGGCAGGAGGGCGACGGGGTTTTCATTCATGCGGATGCTTTGCGGCCCCTCATGCACGCAGAGGAAGGAGCCTACGCCGTGGCCCGTCCCATGCAGGAAGTTCGCCCCGTCCTTCCATAGCGCGGTGCGGGCCAGGCAGTCCAATTGCGCCCCCCTTGTGCCGAGCGGGAAGCAACACATCGCCAAATCGATATGCCCTTTCAGCACGAGGGTGTAATCCCTCTTTTCCTCCTGCGTCAATGTTCCCATGGCGATGGTGCGGGTGATGTCGGTGGTGCCTTCCAGGTACTGCGCCCCGGAGTCGATGAGCAGGAAGCCTTGGGGAAGCACCACGGCATCTTCTTCCGGGGTGGCCGTGTAATGCACGATGGCGGCATGCTTCCCGTAGGCGGCAATCGTCTCGAAACTGTCGCCCATGTAGTGGGGCTGGCGGCTGCGGAACTCGTGCAGTTGCCGCCCGATACGGGTCTCTGTCACCCTTTCCCCGGCAGCAAGGGCCGTTTCCAACCAGTGGAGGAACTGCGCCATTGCCACGCCGTCGCGCCGCATGGCGGTGTGGAGGTTGCGGATTTCCGTGTCGTTCTTCACGGCTTTCAGCAAGGCGGCGGGCGACGGGCGGCGGATGAGGCGGCACGTTGCCGGGAACGCCGCGCAGGCGGCATGGTTGGTTTGCGCCGGGTCTATCTGTATGTCGGGGCAGGGATAGCGGCGGAGGCTGTCGCCGATGGCGGCGTAGTCCAGCGTGCCGACCCCTTCGCGGGCAAGGTATTCCCGCACTTCGGCTGTCAGCTTCTGCGGGTGGATGAACAAAGTGGCCTTCTCGCGCGTGATGAGCAAGTAGGCGGTGAACACGGGGTTGAAGTCGATGTCGCTTCCCCGCAGGTTCAAGGCCCAAGCAATCTCGTCTAAAGCGGAGAGGAGGATGCCGTGCGCCCCGCTTTCTTGCAGGGAAGCCCGGATGGCTTCTATCTTTTCTTTGGCGGGCTGCCCGGCATAGCAGAGGGGATGGATGAAGGCGGGCTGCTGCGGCAGCGGCGGGCGGTCGGCCCACAGTCCCTTTTCCGGCTCGTGGCCGGTCTCCAAGAGGATGCCGTGGCGCCCCAACGTTTCCTCCATCTGCTCGATGGCCTGGAGGGAAAACAGCCGTCCGTCCACGCCCGCTTTCTCGTGCTTTTGCAGCATGCTGCCGAGCCATTGCGGGATGGACGGCGTGCCGGGGATGCCTTCTTTGAACAGGCGGACGGGCGTGCCTTGCAACTGTTGCTCCGCTTGCAGGAAATAGCGCGAGTCCGTCCACAGTCCCGCGTCGCCCAATGTGACGGCGAGGGTGCCTGCCGAACCCGTGAAGCCGGAAAACCATTCCCTTGTTTTCCAATGCGCGGCGGTGTATTCGCTCAGGTGCGGGTCGGCAGTCGGGATGATGACAGCCGACAATCCGTGCGCTTGCATGTATTGCCTGAGCCCGGATATCCTTTCTGAAATAGTGAGGTTCATGCGTGTGCGTTTTTCATTTCCGGGCAAAGATACTTCCTTCGGGCGAGAAACAAGCAGGAAACGGCCATCTTTTGCGCACAGGCAGGCAGTGGCCTGCTCCGCATCTTCCGGAACATCCGGGCGAATCCCCGGCGTGCGCGGCATATATTGTACGGATAATTTGCATGACATTACAGGAAGAATGCCGCGCACGATTAATAATCGTACACGTGTACGATTATTAATCGTAACGCATGAAGATTATTAATCGTGTTTGGGAATGCCTGCATTGATTTGCTTGATAATGCATTTGAATACAACGATTTCGTTAGGGCATTTTTGGCCTATCCTCCCATGTTCATGGACAATGCCGCCATAATGTAAAATATATTCTATGTTCATGGCGGGATGGCCCTTGCGGAGGGGATTTCCGGCAGAAAGGGAATGCAGTATGCGAAAATACGTTAAAGGAACGAACAAGATGGCGGCATTATGCCTATCTTTGCTGCGCGAAGATGGGATGCGGTTCGGCAAAGGCAAGTGAAAAACAAAGTTTTCAAACTTGGTTTTGCGCTCACCTTTCACTATCTTTGCAAAACATATCATGGGCTTGACTGGATTTGACAGCGAGTTGAAATGGTACGTAAGCATGCAGTGCGCGGGTAGTCGGCACTATAATCCCGGTTATCAAAAGATTATCTGGCAACGAAAATTATGCTCTCGCTGCTTAATCGAAGCACAGTAGATTAGCTTTATTCCCGCCACAGTGGCGGGAACGGGATGTCACTCAAAAGCTCTTGTCCCGAAGCGTTTGGCAAAGTGGCACAGCAAAATCGGGAATAATGCAAGCTTCTCCCCGCAGCCTGCATGACATCTTAGGGGATAAGGCAGGGGTTGGTGGCTTTGGTCTTGCCCCTGCACGAAAACCGAAGTCAAAGATAAGCATGTAGAAAGCGTATGGTTTCCTTGTTTGGACGAGGGTTCGATTCCCTCCAGGTCCACGGGTTAATGGGGCGGCCCGCCGGAATTTCCGGCGGGCCGTTTTTCATGCGTTCCCATGCCTTCCCTGCTTTTTTTGCATGGTTGATTAAAATTATTCAAAAAAAATTTTGTAATACGATTCTTAGCCGTATATTTGTCTACAATTTGGCGTAAGATGACGGAAGAAGGCGACAACCTCTTGAACGACATAGAAGCAAGGCTGAGGCATCTGGCTTATTTGCAGAAGGAACTGAAGCGTGAAAATGAAGGATTGAAAGAAACGCTGAATGCCAAAGAACGCGAGTTGGAACGGATGCGCGAAGAATACGGGGCTTTGCAGTCGAATTACACCAATTTGAAGCAGGCGAGGATAATCGCCGCCCGCGACAGTGAAGTTGCGGACACGAGGCAGCGGTTGTCGAAGTTAGTGCGTGAAGTCGATAAGTGCATCGCTTTGCTGAACGAATGAGAGGAAGGGATGTATGGACGATATAGAAAAAGTGATAGAATTGATGATTGCCGACCTGCGGCTCCCGTTGAAGATAAAGTTGGGCGGAAGGGAAGAACAGTTTGCAAGGGAGGCGGCGAAGATGACGAACGAGTATTTGAACATGTACCGCAGTTTGTTTCCCGGTTTGACGGAGAAGCATTACTTGGCAATGAGTGCTTTCCATTTTTGCTATCGTTGCATCGAGTTGCGGGACAAGAACGATACGCAACCTTATATCCAAAGGCTGGAGAACATCAAAAAGAGTTTGGACGCTTATTTGGAAGATAAGGAATAAAAAGAAAGCCCGGGGAAAGGGTTGGAAATGAAAAATTCGCGCACTGCTTGTTCCTTGGAGGAATGCCAAGGAGGAGGTGGTGCTTTTTGTTTATATATAAATTTAATAACATGAATGTGACAGTAATGATAATCGTGGCAGTTGCCTGCTTTGTGGCAGGAGGATTGGCGGCATTCCTTTTGCAGAGATATGCGCTGAAATCGAAAAGCGAGGCGATATTGAAAGAGGCCGAGGCCGAGGCCGAAGTAATCAAGAAAAACAAGCTTCTGGAAGTGAAAGAAAAGTTCTTGAACAAGAAAGCCGACTTGGAGAAAGAAGTGGCCGCCCGCAACCAAAAGATACAACAGGCCGAGAACAAGTTGAAACAACGTGAACTGGTGCTGACGCAGAAGCAGGAAGAACTGCAGCGGAAGCGCGTGGAAGTGGACGCCATCAAAGAGAACTTGGATGCCCAGCTTTCCATCGTCGACAAGAAGAAAGAGGAATTGGACAAGCTCCAGTCCCAAGAACGTGAGAAACTGGAAACCATATCCGGGCTGTCGGCCGACGAGGCGAAAGAGCGGCTGGTGGATTCATTGAAGGAAGAAGCAAAGACGCAGGCCGCTTCTTACATCAATGACATCATGGACGAAGCCAAAATGACGGCCAACCGGGAAGCGAAAAAGATTGTGATTCAATCCATACAGCGCGTGGCCACAGAAACAGCCATCGAAAACTCCGTCACGGTGTTCCACATCGATTCCGATGAAGTGAAAGGACGGATTATCGGGCGCGAAGGGCGCAACATCCGCGCTTTGGAGGCAGTGACAGGCGTGGAAATCGTGGTGGACGACACGCCGGAAGCCATCGTCCTTTCGGCTTTCGACCCGGTCCGCCGCGAAATTGCCCGCCTGGCTTTGCACCAATTGGTGGCCGACGGGCGCATCCATCCGGCACGCATCGAGGAAGTGGTGGCAAAAGTCCGCAAACAGGTGGAAGAAGAAATTGTGGAAACAGGGAAACGCACGACCATCGACCTGGGTGTCCATGGCTTGCATCCGGAACTGATTCGCATCATCGGAAAGATGAAATACCGTTCTTCCTACGGGCAGAACCTGTTGCAGCACGCACGCGAAACGGCCAACTTGTGCGCTGTCATGGCTTCGGAATTGGGGCTGAACCCGAAAAAGGCGAAACGTGCAGGCTTGCTCCACGACATCGGCAAAGTGCCTGATGAGGAACCGGAACTTCCGCATGCCTTGTTGGGAATGAAACTGGCGGAGAAATACAAGGAAAAACCGGATATCTGCAATGCCATCGGGGCGCACCATGACGAGGTGGAAATGACAAGCCTGCTGGCGCCCATCGTGCAAGTTTGCGATGCCATATCCGGCGCACGTCCCGGCGCACGCCGCGAGATTGTGGAAGCCTACATCAAACGCTTGAATGATTTGGAGCAGCTGGCCATGTCGTATCCCGGCGTGACAAAGACCTATGCCATCCAGGCAGGGCGCGAATTGCGCGTCATTGTCGGCGCAGACAAGATTGACGACAAGCAGACAGAAAGCCTGTCGGCCGAAATAGCCAAGAAGATACAGGATGAAATGACCTATCCGGGACAAGTGAAGATTACGGTGATCCGCGAGACGCGCGCCGTGAGCTTCGCAAAATAAGGGAACGGCAAAAGGTGGAAATGCGGATTTTCAGCTTGGGAATCCGCATTTTTTTGTGGATGGCCAAAGGAAGTATAACCGTTAAAGATTACCAATCATGTTTGAAAAAGGGAACAGGGGAAACACCCTGCATGGGATTTTGTTGATAACGTTGTTTTCGTTTGCCGCATTTTATATTGCGGAGATACCGTTTGTGAAGCGCCTTTCATTCAGCCCGCTGATTGTGGGTATCATTTTGGGCATGCTGTATGCCAACAGCCTTCGCAACCGTTTGCCGGAAACGTGGGTGCCGGGCATCAAGTTCTGCACGAAGCAAGTGCTGCGGGCAGGCATTGTGCTGTATGGCTTCCGCCTGACGTTGGCACAAGTGTTTGCCGTCGGCCTTCCGGCCATTGTCGTGGATGCGATTGTGGTGGGCGGCACGTTGTTGCTGGGCGTTTGGTTGGGCCGTCTGCTGAAGATAGACCGCGACACCGCATTGCTGACCTCCACCGGCAGCGCGATTTGCGGGGCAGCAGCCGTGCTGGGGGCGGAGCCTGTGGTGCGTTGCGAAGGGCATAAGACGGCCATTGCGGTATCCACCGTGGTGGTGTTCGGCACGATTTCCATGTTTCTTTACCCGGTGATGTACCGTTCCGGCCTGCTCGACGGGCTTGGCGACATGGGAGTGGCTATTTATACGGGAAGCACCCTGCATGAAGTGGCGCATGTGGCCGGGGCGGGCAACGCGATGGATCCTACGGATGCTTTGGGCATTGCAGGGACGGCCACTATCACGAAGATGATTCGTGTGATGATGCTTGCGCCGGTGCTGGTCATCATGGGCATCGTGCTGTCCGGGCGCAAGCGTGGGGCGGGCGGCAAGCTTGGGAAAAGCAAAATCGCGATACCTTGGTTTGCCTTCGGCTTCATCGGGATTATTTGCCTCAATTCATTGTTGCAATACTTGTTGGGCGTGGACAGTGTGAAGGAGATTCCCTTGAACGGCGCCATTGAGTATTTGGACACGTTCATGCTGACGATGGCCATGACAGCCTTGGGGACAGACACCAGCATCGACAAGTTCAAGCAAGCCGGCGCCAAACCTTTCCTTCTGGCCGCATTGATTTACGTTTGGTTGGTGGGCGGCGGCTATCTTTTGTCCCGGTATTTAGTGCCTGCCATGGCCTAAAATTCAAGGGTGGCGATGTAAGGGCAATGGTCTGAGATTTGGTTTCGCGGAATAGCATCTTCGTGCGGAATGTTTATCTTGGCCACCTTTATGGGAGAGGTTACGAATATGTAATCGACCTTTTTCCGTTTCCTGCGGGGAAGCCTGCTGAAATTATGGTAGGTGTAGGAAACGCCTTCTTTTTTGCGTGCAATTTTGTATGTGTCTTTCAAAGGAGATCCGTTGCCGGTTAGTGTCGTGTATGCTTGTTGGCTTTCAGTAATGTTGAAATCTCCTGTGAGAACGACAGGGAGGTTTCCGTATTCTTTCAGTTGGCTGATAATTTGCTTTGCGCTGTTTATTTGGGCTTTTTCTCCTTGGTGGTCGAAATGGGTGTTGACTGCAAGCATGATTTTCCCGTTTCTTTTGTCTTGCAGTTTGACCCATGTGGCAATTCTCGGGCATGCGGCATCCCATCCGATGTGTCCGATGCTGTCCGGATATTCAGATAGCCAGATTGTCCGATGGCTTATCAGGTTGAATCGGTCTTTCTTGTAAAATATAGGGGAATATTCACCTCGCGTTTGTCCATCGTCACGTCCTACTCCTACTTCTTCATACTCCGAGAGGTTCTCTTTTAAATATTCGAGTTGATTGTGCAGGACTTCTTGCATGCCGATGACATCCGGTTGAGCCGTTTTAATGAAATGAACTACTTTTTCTTTTCTTTTGTCCCAATTGTTGATGCCATCTCCGGCGTTGTCATAACGTAGGTTGAAAGTCATCCATTGGCAGGTTTGTTGGACCGGTTGGCAATAAGCGTACAGCAGGCAAAATAAGCCTGCTGTACATGTGAATAGATGTTTTAAATGTGTCATCATATTTTTTTTGACTTAGTAGATGCTTCCCCTGAAAGAAGCCCATCGGCACTGGCTTTCACTTTTATCTTTCCGGGTTTGAAAGTCGTTCTTACGGCAACGCGCATCAACCCTCCCTCGGCTTGCAGTTCCGGGTCTCCTGGAACATGATAGTCGAGCGGTTTCCCTTCGGTGACATAGAAATTGTAAGAACCTTTGTAGCTGCCTTCGCCTTCTACTTCAAATTTCAAGATGTTGTCGGCAAAAGGACACCAGTTCCCGTCTTTGTCTACAATCTTGGCAGTAGCAATAAATGCATCAGAGCCATTGGCTTTCAATTCAAACTTCTCGCCATTCGGCTTGGGCGTTGGTTCTTCGATTGTTACTTCGATGGCATACGGTTCGCCGGATGATGCGATTTTGTCGGAACATACAGGCCGTTTGCTTTCGTCCAATCCGATTGCTTCCACGGTTCCGGCTTCCCAAGGGATGTCTTGCCATGTGCATCTGCGCGTTTGTTCTTCAGGTTGCACGATGCCTTTGGATTTTCCATTGATGAACAGTTCCACATAGGGGCAGTTGCTCCATGCGTCGATGTCTTGGATGCCGGAATAGTTCCAATGGCTTTGCAATGCGACACCGGGACGCTTTGAATAAGGAACCCATAAAGCTTTCTCATAGATTCTGTAAACTAATTTAGGAAAACGGTTGCCGTCCATCACGCATGAACCTAAGCTTTTCTGGTTTCTTTTCCCATTCAGGTAAATCGTGTATCCCTCTCCATAGGTCTCAGCCAGCATCCAATGTATCCAGCCGCAAGCACGGTTGGCCTTGTCGTGGAGATAGTTGTTCACATAATCCATGGAGAACTCTTTTTCATTGTCGTAATCAAACCGGGCAATGCACCAACTGGGCAGCCCGGACCAATTGGCGCCATATACTTCCATGTTCAACGAAGGATAACCTTCCACTTTGTCGTAACGGTTCGTGTAGCCAATTACCAATAGGTCTTCTTTTTTCCATTCGGGAGGATAACCATCGCGGTTGACTACCAAGCGGGGTTGGATGTAATCCCACTTGCGGACTTCCTCCAAAGTATAGGAGGGCAGGTACTTCACGCCATCAAATGCCAATCCGTTGTTGGATTCCCATAATGCCACGGAAGGGTGGTTTCGGTAAGCAATGATGATGTCGCGGTCATATTCCCGTTTGTAAGTGTTGGCCGGTTCGTTTTTCAACGACCATTCACCGTCGCCGCTGTTGATAAAGAGCAGGACACCATACATGTCGCAAGCTTTGATAGCCTCTTTGAAAGGCGATTGGTGGCCGACACGCAAGGTGTTGCCCCCGCATTGCGCAATGTAAGCGATGTCTTGCCATTGTACAGAAGCAGGCAAAGCAGAACTTAATCCTGGGTAAATGTTCCTGTTCCCAAAGCCTTGCAGGAAGCATCGTTCGCCATTCACATAGCAATAATTCTCGTCCCATTCTATCTTTCGGATGCCCCACAGTTCTTCTTGTTTGTCTGCCAATTTGCCGTCGGCATATACTTCGTTGACGATGGTATAGAGATAGGGAGTGCCGGAGCCTCCTACTGGGTACCAAAGATGAGGCTTTACGATGGTGTCGGTACGGTCGAACAGTTGCGTGCTTCTTCCGGGGATGACTTTTGAATCAATTCTGCTCAATATTTTCTTTCCTTTTGCATCTTTCAGGTAAGTGCGCAGTTCGATGTTCTTGCTTTCTTGGTTGGCGTTTTCCACATTGACCTGGAAGCGCACGATGGCTTCTTCTTTGTTGGCGGATATGGTGCCGAAATAAGTACCCCATTTTTCTAATGGAGAATAGCAGTCGGACGGGATATGTACTTTGTTTTTTTTGTGCAGATAGACGGGACATACGATGCCGCCCATTCCTTGCCCGAATCCTTCATTGGTGCCGAACCCGGGCCATGTGAAGAACGTGCCGGGAGCATTGGACACTTTGATGGCGATTTGGTTGTCGGCATCCCATTGGATGTATGGAGTGATGTCGACAACGAACGGGAGTGAACTCCCAACATGGGTGACCGTTTGAGGTTGTTCCACTTTGGTGTTGCTGGGTATGGCATGCCCGTTGACAAATACGGTAGTGCCGACATTAACACCTTGGAACTCCATGAAGAACAGTTTGTCTCGGTCTTTTCCATTGAAGAACACCTTTTTTCGGTACCATCCTTCGCCTCGCCAGCAGCGTTCGCCTGTGCTTGCGTTCAGATAAGTGTCTTCTACGTTGTAACTGTGTGGAATGCCCACAGTTTCCCATTGCTCGTCATTGAATCCGGAAGAAGACAATTCTTCGTCTGAATGGAACGTGAAATGTTCGACGGGGTTGATGATGATTTCGCAGAGCCGTATGGGGAGTTCTTCTTTCTTGTCTGACAAGCATTGCTTCACTTTGAACCTCAGGTAACGGCAAGATGCCGGATGGATGGCGATGGAAGCAGATGTGTTGGTGACAGCTTCGATGTATCCCACTGTTCCTGTCGCGCTGAGTTTGGCGAAGTCTCCTTGTTTGTTGAGGTTGCAGCTGATGATTTCTCCGTTGTGGAGCGGAGTCCATTCCGTTTGGTCCAAGCTTGCCTCCAATTGGATGGAAGCGAACCGGATATTGTCTCCCTTGAAGATAACGGCAAAATTGTTGATGGTTTTGCTTTCATTCAAATCGATGTTCCAAAAGCCGTTTTCCTGGCTGCCTAAGGACCATTCTGTATTGATGTCTCCATCCTGCACATTGAAGATGTCCTGCTTGTTGAATGTGACAGACGATTGGCTGGCCAAGTTGGTTCTTTGGCGGATGATTTTGGTGAATTTCCAAGGTGTTTCTCCTAAGTTCACAGGTTCTGTAATCTTGGCTGTGGCGTAGGATGTGCAGAATGCCAAGACAATCGGAATGAAATGTTTTGATATGGGTAGATGTTTCATGACGTTTCTTCTTTGATCCTCTGCAAGCCATGCATGGCTTGCAGAGGATGTCTTAATTATAATAACACAATTTTTGAGGTTTGAGAGATGTTGCCGGTTTTTACGATTGTGACAAACACGCCTTCCTGCTCGAAGTCGATAGAACCGTTGTTGCAGATGTGGCTGTTGTAGAGAACGCGGCCATCGATTGAACAAACGGTCAGTTCACCATCTCCGGGAATGGAATAATGCAGGGTTTTCCCGTTGGCGTGAAGTTCGATGGATGATGTGTTGATGTTCGTGATGCTGTCAGGGTCTGGTTCCGGCTCAGGGTCAACCAAGTCTTCCACTTTGAAAGTTGACTTCGCAAACATGCCGCCTTTGTTTCCGTTGTCGATGGCTTGAACTCCCCATTCATATTCTCCGTTATATTTCACTTTCATCTGGTAGGAGCATTGCATGACGTGGTTGGTCGTATTGGCCACTTTGATGAATCCCGTGTTGATGTCGGCCGGAATCACGGCATAGCATTTATCGGAATCCAACCGCCTTAAATAAACATTGTAACGTAAAGCGGATTGTGGGGTCAAGTCATCTGTGGCTGGTTCCCATGTCAAGGTGAGGACTTCTCCTTCCCGTTCAGCTTTCAAGCCCGTGGGCATGTCGGGGCCTTCGTTGGCTGCAACATTGGAAAGGTTCTTCCACAATTGGGTGTCGCATCCGCTGGAACACATGCTGTTGGACCATCCGGAGGACCATGCGTCGAGCAGGCCGTCGTTGTTATAATCGATGAGATGTTGGTTTCCATGCGAGATTCTGGAGAAGGACCATCCGTAGGTGTCTTTATTGTAGTGGGCAATCGCTTCAAAATCAAAATTGCCTTTGTTCACATAGAGCCATGTGGTGTGCTGGTAGTTGTTGAGGTCTGCATGCCCGCCTGCCAACATGTCGGGCAATCCGTCGTTGTTGACATCTCCAAAGGAGAGTTGCCCGCCATCGATAGGCACAAGGCATTCTTTCTCTAACTTCTCAAATTGGCGGTCGCCTAAGTTCTTGTAAAGGAAGAATTGTTTGCTTTCTCCGTCAAAATAGACTCCCGTCATGATTAAGTCCAGTTTCCCGTCGTTGTCCAAATCATAGACATCGCAGGAAGAATTGTAGGTGTTGTCAAATTCGATTTCTGATTCGATGAATGTGCCGTCATGTTGGCTCCAATAGATATGTACCTCTGATGCACGGGAATAACCATAACCGGTGGAGAAGATGTCTAACCATCCGTCGTTGTCCAGGTCGGCAAAGCATACGCTGCCATCGGTCAAGCCATGGAAAGGCATGTTCCCGTTCAATGGGGTTTCTTGCAATTCAAAATATTTGCCTTCAATGTTCTTGAACAGATAGACCACTCTGACTGCATCTTCATAATCTTCTCGCTCAGACCGTGTTTGTTCGTCGAATCCGGTGATGATTAAATCCGTGAAGCCATCGTTGTCATAGTCTCCTGCTGCCACCCAGTTATGGCCTTTTCCTCCGGACTTCCCGTTGAATACAGGCATCAGCCCGGATTCGTCTGCGGCGATTTCTTTGAATTTGAACCGCCCGTTGCTTTGCATTCCTTGGTTGATGTATAGATGGAATTTGATGTCAGACAAACGGGTGTCCAGATCCTTCCATTGATAATCATAGTTGTTCAATCCGGGGATGAACAAGTCTAACAGCCCGTCGTTGTTCATGTCGAACCATATAGGGCAGGAGAAAGCTGTTCCAGTGAACGAGGGAGAGGTCACTTTTATGAAATTGCCTTTCCCGTCATTCTGATAGAAGTTGCTGGCTATCTTGCTGGCACTGCCATGATTGTTCTTGTCGCTGTAAAAAACGTCCAAGTAGCCGTCATTGTTGTAATCGCCCCATGCGGCATTTGAATAGGTGGAATGGATTAGGGCTCTGTTGTCACCGCCGATGCTTGAAGCCACTGGGTTGGCTATTTCTTCAAAACTGATGTTCCCGATGTCGCCGGGAGTCTGTGCATATAGAGGAGATATGCCCAGCAAGCCTATAAAGGCAAAAGATAAAGTTTTTTTCATAATATGTATTATTAAAGACTTGGTTTAGAAATCGTTTGTCGACCATTGGTCTTTCCATTCTATGGAAATGCTGTCGGCATGGAACCGGATGGGCAGCCAGATGTATCTGGAGTTGATTAAGTCCAGTTTGTTCCATTTGTCGAACATGGCGATGTATTGGTCTTTGGCCGGGTTGACAGGAATGACGAAAGTGCTTTGCCCGCCAAATGTCTTGTTGCTGTTTTCACCGATGCAAGGATTTCCCATGACGGTCCAAGTGCCTAACATGGAATCGGCTATTGCGTATTCGGCTTCGTTCGGATCCCAACCGCTGCAACCTGAACTGATGATGTAATATTTGTTGCCTCTCTTGAATACGGCAGGTGCTTCCCGGTATTTGCCGGCAAAGTTGGTGCTGTATTGGCCTGTATGTTCCAAATAGTCATCCGACAGCAAGTGTATGAACAATGTTGAGTTGCCTCTTGATGAATAGATGTGGTAGGCGCGCCCATCGTCGTCCTTGAACAGTCCCATGTCGCGGCTTTCTTCTCCAAATGGCCGGAGTGAGTGCAGGTATTGGAACGGTCCGGTCGGACTGTCTGCAATAGCGACACCGGTGGCTGCTTTTGAATAGTTGTAATTGTCGATGTGCATCCACATTACATACTTCCCGGTTTTTTCATTGTAGATGACTTTCGGGCGTTCGATGACCATGGACGGATGAATGTCAGAAGTAGAGTCATTGAGTTCCGGTTTCAGGACAACTCCTTCGAATGTCCAGGATTGCAAGTCTTTTGAAGAATAGCAGGACACGCCTCCTGCTTCTGTCCTGTAGCAGTCCCATTCCACGCCGGGCGCATGATAGGTGGAATCTCCTTTGTATTCGCCATACCAATAATAGGTTCCATTGTGAATCATGACGCCGCCCCCGTGGGCGTTGATCATTTGCTGATTCGTGTCATACCAGATTTCTCCTGGTTGGAAAGTGGCAACTTGGGAGTTGCAGGCTCCCAAAAATGCGCAGAGGGTTGTTGCAATAAAAAGGTTTTTCATGTCTTTCTACGTTTTTATTTTATTAATATTAAACTGTTTTAATTGATAGTCTATCTGTTGGTGTTCAAACTCTTTCGGGGTGATGCCGAATTGCTTTTGGAATACTCGGATGAAGTATGACGGAGAATTGATGCCCACGATGTAGCATATCTCACTGATTTTGTATTTCCCTTCTGTGATTAGTTCTGCTGCCTTTTTAAGGCGGACAATGCGGATGAAGTCTGTCGGCGACCCTCCTGTCAAGGCTTTTATCTTTCGGTGCAGGCTGGAACGGCTCATTTTGGTGATTTCGCATAACCTTTCAACGCCAAAGTTGGAGTCGGCCATGTTGTCGATGATGATGGAAATGATTTCTTGCATGAGTTCTTCGTCCGCCTTGCACAACTCCATGGATTGAGTCGTCATATAAGGTTTCCGGGTGAATGCCTCTTTCTCTCTTTTCCTGTTTTCCAATAGTGAATGAATGCGTGTAAGCAGGTATTTGAACGAGAATGGCTTTTCGATGTATGCGTCAGCTCCAGCCTCTAATCCTTGGATTTTGCTGCTCAAGTCGTTTTTGGCTGTTAGCAGGATGATGGGGATGTGGCAAAGTTCGATGTTTCCTTTTAGCTTTTTGCAGAACTCGATGCCGTCCATGATGGGCATCATGATGTCGCTGATGACGATATCGAAGTTTTTCCTTTCCATGATTTTTAAAGCCTCTGCTCCGTTCGTTGCTTTTTCTACGGCAAAACTTTTGCCGAGCTTTTCTGCCATGAAAGCCAGCAATTCCACATTGTCCTCCACAATGAGTATGGCTTCTTTGTCGTTTGAAGCATCATCGTCGATTTCGTCGTTCAGGATTTCGATGGTGTTGTTGTCATGGAGGGTTATTTCTCCTTTGGGGATTATAAGCTCGAATACGTTGAGCCCGTTTTCGCATTTGTATTCAAGTGTGCCGTTGTGCAGTTCTGTCAATGAACGGGCCACAGACAATCCGATGCCTGAACTGGCATTGATGTGGGTGCTTCGTTTTATTTGGAAGAAAGGGTCGAAAATCTTTTCTGCCATATCTGGCGGGATGGTTTCGCCGTCATTTTTAATGCAGAAAGTAAAATCGTTGTCTCCTTCGCTTAAAGTGATTTCTATTTTGTCTTTGGAATATTTTATGGCATTGGAAAGCAGATTATTGAGGATTTTTATGAAAGCTTCTTTGTCGATGTGCGCATAAATGTTTGATCCCGGTTTCTGGAACTCGATTTGCTTGTGGGTGGACAAGGCCGTTGGCAGGAACTCTTGGTATAAGTCGCTGGTGATGGTGGTAACGTTGCAATCCGTTGGATTGATGCCCATTTTGTTTGCATCGATTTTTCGGAAATCGAGGATTTGGTTGATTAAGACAAACAATTCGCCGATGTTCTTTTGCATGAGATGGATGTCTTTTCGGGCTTCAGGGTTCTTGATGTCCATTTCGGCCAGTGATTCCAAAGGACCGTTGATGAGGGTCAACGGAGTTCGGATTTCATGTGCGATGTTTGTGAAGAAGTCTATTTTGGAGTTATAGAGTTCGTTTTCTTTCTCGCTTTCAAAAAGGAGCCGTTTTTCCTCGTTCCTTTTCTTGCTTTTGTACAGATAGTATTTGCTGATGCTTCCGATGATGAGGATGAATGCCAGCGTGTATACGATGTAGGCATAAGGCGTTTGCCACCATGGAGGGAGTATGGTGATGTTCAGTTGGGCGCCTTTCTTGTTCCATGTAAGGTCATTGTTGCTCGCTTTGACAATGAACTTGTATTTCCCTGGAGGCAAGTTTGCATACGAAGCGCTGGTGTTGTCGCGTGTGTACACCCATTCTTCATCAATGTTTTCCAGTTTGTATGCATACAGGTTGGCTTTGGGGCAAGTGTAGCTCAAAGCGACAAAGCTCAAGTTGATGTTGTTCTGGTCATGTTCAAGTGTCACATGGTTAGGCAGGGCGTATTCGTAGTATGACAGGCTGCCGCTGCTTCGTTTTTCCCCTCTTTCCTTGTTGTTGTAGTTGATGTTGGTGATATAAACAGGAGGGATGAACTGGTTGGCGGCAAGTTGGTCGGGGAAGAAAGAAATCAATCCGTCTGTCGTGCCGAAAAACAGTTCGCCGGTGCTGCTTGCCAAGGCAGATTTGTAACAGAATTGGTTGGTCGGCAGCCCATTGTAGGTGGAATAGGTTTGTATTTCTGAATTGTTGGGGTTCAAACGGATCAAACCGTTGTTCGTGCCGAACCACAGGTATCCGTTCTTGTCTTCCACGATTTTGTAGGAAGTGTCGTCGGGAAGTCCTTGGGCGATGGAGATGGTATGGAAGTTGTTTCGGTCTTTGTCGTACCGGCAAATGCCGCCACGGTCTGTCGCAAACCAGATTTCTCCTTTGCTTGTTTCTGTAATGCTGCTGACAGAGTTGGAACTTAGTGAATGCGGGTCGTTGATTCGGTGCTTGTAATGTTCCGTTTTGTTTGAATAGGGGTCATGCCGGAACACGCCATTCCCCATCGTGGCTACCCATATTTGCCCGTTGGAGTCCTCGATGATGTCATAAATGTAAGATAACCCGAATTGCGGCAGATTGGTGAATCTCATGTCGTGTTTGTTTCCTTTATACACACCCCATCCGTTTCCCAACCATATGTTGCCGTGCTTGTCTTCGCAGATGGCGTAAATGCTGGCCTCATTGAGCCTTAGCTGCTCCACGGAGTAAGATTTCACTGTATGGTCTTTGCAGGAAATGATGTTGAGTCCTTTCTTGAACAGGCCCACCCAGATGTCGCCGTTGAGTCGCAGCATGGATAATGTTTGGTTGGACGACAGCCCGCCTGGGGACTTGTCGTTGAAGACCTTGAACTGTTGTTTCTTGGGCGAGAAGATGTTGATGCCTTCGTCTTCCGTTCCCACCCAAATGTTGTGTTCATGGTCTTCAATGATTTCCCGAATGCGTTTGCTGTTGATGGAATGGGGGCGGTTGGAAGGCTTGTACCGCGAGAAGTTGGCCATGGCTTTCGACAAGTAATTGACGCCGCCCACGTATGTGCCAATCCAAATGCCTCCTTCCTTGTCTTGGTATATCTTGCCAACTTGGTTGTCTGACAGGGAATAGTTGCACATCGGGTCATTGTATATCCGGAATGTTTCGCCATTGCTTTTTATGATATAAATGCCGGATTGAGTACCCACCCACAATTCATTTCCTATTTTGGTGATGCAACGGATGATTTTGTAGTGAACGTCCGGCGTGTCCATGTCGGCGACGGAGTTTCTTCTCTTGTTGATCTTCCTGAGCTTTCCTTCATGGATGCCCAAGACCAGGTATTCGCCGTCGTCAGCCATGGCATAGATGTTTTCGTTTTCCAAAGTGGCGTTGCCGGTTGAGTTTCCCAGATATTGGGTGAACTGGTCAGTGTCCCTATTATATAAGTATACGCCTTTCCCGTTGGTGCCGATCCATACCTTGTTGCTTTGGTCGATGCAGATGCTTTGGGGAGAACCGTGGTCGGGGATAGAGTCTTGCCCGAATTTGTAGAACCTTAACGATCTTTCCATTGTGATGTAGCGGAACACGCCTTGATTGGGAATGATAATCCAGATGTTCCCGTCTTGGTCGCTTTGTATGTCCGACACCCAGTCCAGCATCTTTATGCCTTCTTTGCTGTCCATGTCTTGGAAGGTGAACAAGCTTGTTTTAGGGTTGAATATAAAGACGCCTTTGTCTGTCCCTACCCATAAGTTCAAACGATTGTCTTCATGCAAAGCCGATATGTTGTTGTTTTGTCTTTGGGCGATGGTGTCTATGCAGTCGAACGTCTTGCAAGTTTTTCCGTCGTACCGGTTCAGTTTGTTGCGGGTGCCGAACCAAATGAAACCGTTGCTGTCTTGCAGGATGGACTTTACTTCCATTTGAGACAAACCGTCCTCGCTATTGATGAAATTGAAGTAATAATTGTTTACGGATAACACTGGACTTCCCATGAAAAGCAGGAAGATCCAAATGCTATTTAAAAATTTTATTTGTGGTGCTTTCATAGCTTTAAATTTCTTGAAGCAAATATAAGGGATAGAAATGAAACTCTGGGGTCAAAAAATAGCAATTTGGTGTCAAAATCCCCTTAATTGAGCCGATTTTTGAGCCAAAAACCAAGTTGCATCCATTTTTGAGATGGATAAATTCGGGTATTTTTCCTCTTTTTTGAAGGTCATTTTGGGGTGGCCTGTTTCAAATCTTCCAAGTGCCTTGATGTGGAAATTTTGTTGCTTTTCCCCCGAAATGAGACGAAATTGTTATTTTTTGGTGAGATAGCGTTATAAAAATAATTTTGGAGTTCCTAACTTTGACCCATGGGTCTTGATGGTTTTATGCCGAGAGACCGATAGTAAAATATATTGTTAAATTTTAAAGTCGTTACAATGAAAAAGAACACTTTACTTTTGGGGGCTTTGGCCCTGTTGGGTTTGAATCCTCTTTATGCGGAGGATTTGACGATTGAATTGTCGCGGGACAATGCGGACAACATTACGTTGATTGAGTTGAATGAAGACGGCACGGTGAAAGAAACCGGCGGTGTAAGGTATGACATTGCTTTTGGCAATGTCGGGCAAATTGGCACGAACACCTCTTTTATAGGTATAGGCGAGGTGGATTTCGGTGCAGATGGTGCGGCTTACAAAGCTGTCAACGTAGAATTTGCCCACGGATGGGGCGGTTATGAAGATCAAAAGACGTTGGTTTTGGCCACGGGAACCGACCCTCAGAACTTGACTCCGTTTGCTGAATTGCCTTTGTTCCGTACAGGAGGTTATGCAGATTTCCGTGATTTTACGTTCAACTTCTCTACCGTTTTGGGTGAATACACCCTGCCTGCGGGTGCGCAAAACGTTTGGTTGTATTTCTCTGCGGGCAATGGCAACCTGATGACCATCACTTTTATGGAGAACGGCATCGAGGAAGGCACTGATGGCATGCAACCTTATCTTAATGAGCAAGAAGGCTATTATGACAATGGCATCTACATCCCCGCTATCGATTTTGAACGCGCCGTGCCGGTCATCGAAGACGATCCTGCAACGGAAGGCAATGACGACCCGTATGCTTCTGCCACTTACAATGAAGACTTGGAATGCTGGGGCGGCACGTCGAAAGGTTTCAAGGTTCGTTCCATCAACCCGATTGACTTTGGCAACGACGACTACAAGCAAATTGTGCTTTATTTAGGCCGCAACACGGAGAACTACATGGACTACATGAAGTTGTACTTGGATGAAGTGTCGGAAGAAAACCTGATTGACTCTTTGTGGACGGGCATGAACCTTTCCGATTTCAACATCGGTTTCCCCGTTGCCCACAACATCAGCGGCATCAGCGGCGAGCATACGTTGATTATCGAATGGACGGGAACCAACAACCTGTTCGGCATCGATTTGTTGAAAGAAGAACTTTGGCGGGAAGCTCCGATGTGCGGTGTTGTTTTTGAAGACATCAAGGCTTCGGCAGATGCGGTGAAGTATGCGACGATCGGTGATTCTGGCGCCACGGCAGGCGGCGATGCTAATTCGGGCAAAGGGCTTGCAGAAGGCGGCTTGGAATGGGAAATTGCTTTGTATGGCAATCATGATGCTCGTTGCGAAGGTGCCAACATCGGTTATACGGGCGATGGCGTGACATTGTGCTTCTATGACGTTGACTTCAAGAACGGCGAATATCAACGCATCGTGGTGGAACATTCTTGTGACAAGAATTACATTGGCCCCATCGAGCAAGCCAACTTCTCGTTCTATTTGGGTGATGATGATATCGAAGACCGCATCTGGGGCTTGTCAGACGAAGAAAGGAAGTCTTATACTGCTGACCAGGTTCGTGAAATCTTTGCCGACAAAGAGCCGATTGCTGTGGTTCGCGCACAAGGCACTACGAACTGGGGCAACAAGTTTGGCACGGATGGCGCTTTGAAAGAAGTGACGGGCGTGCACAACCTCTACATTGTTTATAATTTGATTTATGATACTTCAGCCGGTGCTAACATCTATGGCGTTTACTTGGATCCGCAACCGGTATCCGGCGGGGAAGACCCGGATGCCATCGAGAACATTGCCGCAGATGTAGAAGGCATCCGCGCTTATTCAACGGGTGACGCAATCGTGGTCAATGCCGACGAGGCAGCTACGGTGGCTCTCTACACGATGAATGGCATGTTGGTGGCCAACGAACAAGTGGCAGCCGGAACAACGACCTTGAATAACTTGAACGCAGGCCTGTACATTTTGCGGATTACGAACGCAGAAGGACAGACCGATGTGGTGAAAGCATTAATTAAATAATCGTCATTATTAACCTAATTCTACGAAGGGGAGGTAGCTCCGCAAAGGAAAACCTCCCCTTTTTTAATCTTAAATGCAACATGAAAAAGAAAAGGAATTATTGGCGGGGGATGGGAATATCTTGCTTGGTTTGTTTCGTCCTTTTCATCGGGACCGCCTGTGCGCAGGACTGGCAAGCCAAGGATGTGGCCATCATGACCCCGTGGGGCGAGAACATGGATGTGGACCATGTGCTGCCGGAATATCCCCGTCCGCAGATGGAACGGGAGGAATGGATGAACCTGAACGGTGTCTGGGACTTGCGGAAAGGCGTGAAAGACGAACCTTACAGCAGCACTTTTGAATATGACCAGAAGATATTGGTGCCTTTCCCCATTGAGTCGGCTCTTTCCGGCGTGAAGGAGGAAAGCGACAGCCAGTGCTATTGGTACCGTCGCACGATTGAGATACCGGAATCCATGCGCGGACGCCAGATATTGCTGCATTTCGATGCCGTGGACTGGGAGACGGTGGCTTATGTCAATGGCACAGAGGTGGGCCGCCACACAGGAGGTTACGACCCGTTCTATTTCGACATCACGTCTGCCTTGAAAGACGAGAAGGAACAGGAACTGGTGGTGTACATCTATGATAATACAGGTGCCGAAGGGCAACCGAAAGGGAAGCAGGCTTTAAACAAATGGGGATGCTGGTACACGCCGGTGAGCGGCATTTGGCAGACAGTGTGGCTGGAACCGGTCAGCTCCGTCAATTACATCACCGACTTCAGCGTGGAACCGGATTTGGACCAAGCCCGTTTTACGTTGCGTGTGAACACGCTTACGCGGGCAGATGCCACGCTCAATGTGACTTTGTATGACAAGGATGGCAACGAAGTGTCCTCTGTCACCGGCGGCGAGGCCGGGCGCATTCTCTCTTTGCCTGTGGAGAATCCGCGTCTATGGTCGCCGGAAGATCCTTATTTGTACGACTTGAAGATTGAACTGCTTGCGGGCGGCCAGTCGGTCGATGCCGTGAAGAGCTACTGCGGCATGCGCAAGATTGAAGTGAAGAAAGTGGGCGAGAAGCCGAGGATTTTCCTGAACGGCAAGCAAATCTTCCAGATGGGTCCGTTGGACCAAGGCTGGTGGCCGGATGGATTGTACACGGCGCCGAGCGATGAAGCCTTGCTGTTTGACATCCAAACGATGAAATCCATCGGTTTCAACATGATACGCAAGCACATCAAGATAGAGCCGTCCCGTTGGTACATGCATTGCGACCGCGAGGGCATCTTGGTTTGGCAGGACCTTCCCAGCCCGGGTCTGCCTGCAGGTCATGAAGACTTTGCAAAGCAGAACTTCGAGGATGAGTCCATCCGCATCATCAAAGCCTTCAAGAACCATCCCAGCATCGTGCAATGGGTGGTGTTCAATGAAGGCTGGGGTCAGTTCGATACGGAACGGATGACCGAGATTGTGGAAGGTCAGGTTGGCCAAAGCCTTGTGTGCTGCGCCAGCGGATGGACGGATGCTCCTGTCGGCGACGTGAAAGACTCCCACAGTTACCCGAAGCCCTCTTGCCCGTTGGACGACAACCGTGCGGCCGTGTGCGGTGAGTACGGAGGCATCACCCTGAAAGTGCAAGGACACATTTGGCCGGGCGGCGACTTCCAATATACCACGGTGGAAACCGGCGAGGACTTCACCGCTTTGTTCAACAAATTGGCCGATGAAGTGCAGGATTATTACTATTATGGCCTGAATGCGGCGGTCTACACCCAGCTGTCGGATGTGGAAATCGAGCGCAACGGCATCCTCACTTACGACCGCAAGGTGCTGAAACCTTACTCAGCCACCGGCGAACTGAAAGCGAAGATTGAGGAATGCATCAACATGCCGGCGAATGCGAAGAAGCTGACCACCATCCTTTCCACCTCAAAGGAGCATAAATACGACTGGCGTTACACCACGGTGAAAGACGTGCCGCGCAACTGGTTTGCCACAGATTTCGACGACCGTTCCTGGTATGTGGGCAAAGCCGCTTTCGGAAACAGCTCTCTGGCCAACACGAAGGACCTGATTTCCACCAAATGGTTCACCTCGCAGATTCACATGCGCCGCTGGTTCTATTTGGGCGATGTCACGCAGGAAACCATCGATGCCATGCGTTTCATGATTTACCATGACGACGACATCCATGTATATATAAACGGTGTATGGGCGGCTTCCAAGGTCGGTTCCGTATCGGATTACATTCCGTTCGACATTTCCACGGAAGCCAAAGCCACGTTGAAGCCCAATGCCTGGAACTTGATTGCCGTGGAAGGCAAGCAAGGCAGCGGCGAACAGATTATGGACATCGGCATTACGGCTTTTTCTACGGAGGAAATCAGCTACACGGAGAACTACGATGACTTGGAGAACCCTGCTTTTGTGGAAACCGTCGACCCGGTTCCCGCACAAGCGCCGGTGTTTGGAAAGGTGACGCGCCCCGTGCCGGACGAACCGCGCCAAGGGCAATACCAATCCGTCACGCGGGGCAACTTCCAGCATACTTCCGACCGTTCCAATGTGGCGTGGGGCGATTATGATAATGACGGCCAGTTGGAATTGATGTATTCCGGAAGCAATGAGCATCTTTTGGCCAGCCAGCGGTATTTCTCGGCTTTGTATGACTACAATGCGGCCGACGAATCGTTTGTCCGCTTGGACAGTCCTTTTGACGTGTGCTGTTATGCCTGCCCGGTGTGGTTCGATTACAACAACGACGGCTTGCTGGACCTGTTCGTTCCGGGCTTGAAAACAAAAGATTACACGAATGATTTGAATGACATTGCAGCCTATTTGTATGAAAACAAAGGGCAGGATGCCGACGGCAACTTCGTTTTCGAGGAAGTGAACCGTGCCACGCCCGAAAGCAACGAGATGGGCATTGCGCCTATCTATGCTGCGATGGACGGCGGACGCTCCCGCCAATGGGTGTCGGTGGGCGACTACGACAAGGACGGTTACTTGGATTTGGTGGTGGCCGGCCTGGATGATTACGTGGACCCGGAAGGCAATGTGGATGAAAACGGCGAGGTGATTGTGCATCACAACCGCCGCGTCCTCTACCTGTACAAGAACGACAAGGGGAAAGGCTTCATCCGCCAGGAAACGCCGTTGAATGGCACAGAGCCGTTCTTGGGCTTGTCGCGGGGTTCCGTCTCGTTTGCCGACATGGACAACGACGGATGGTTGGACATTGTGTCCTCCGGCTATGGCCCCGAAGAAGGCAACCTGCGGGTGTATTGGAACAACGGCGATGGCACTTTCACCGAATCTTCCCAATACCTGTTCGGCTCGTATGACTCCGCCTGCACCGTGGCCGACTTGGATGCCGACGGCTATTTGGATATATTGGTGGCCGGTTTTGCCAACAACAAGGGTTCGGGCAGCGCCAAGTCCCTGTATGTTTACCACAACCGGGGCGGGCGCAGCTTCGAGATGCTGAACGACTTGTTCTGCGGTTTCGAGGGCATCGACGGTGCGACTCCCTCCATCGGCGATGTCAACAACGACGGACTTCCCGATATTTTATTGGGCGGCCATGGCGCCACGCACGAAATCACCACGTGGATTTATGTGAACAATGGCGATTTCTCTTTCTCTCCTGTCGGGGCTTGGTACGATGAAGATGCCGCTTGGACGTTCGACCGCATCAGCCATGGCAACAACCATTTGGTGGATTACAACAACGATGGTTATCTGGATGCTTGGAACATGGGCTGGGCGCAGAGCGATGTTTGCCAATTGGCTTGCGCCACCCAGTTGTGGAAGAACGAATCGGCTTCCGCAGGCATTCCTGTCAACAACCCGCCTACGGCACCCACGAACCTGAGGAGTTCCTACGATGCTGCCACGGGCATGATGACTTTCTCTTGGGATGCGGCCACCGACGACCATACGCCCCAGGAAGCACTCCAATACAATATCTATGTGAAGTTCGCCGGTTCCGATGATTATTTCATGGCCGTGCCTGCCGATTTGAAGACCGGCAAGCTGAAGGTCGGGGAGATTTCCGGGCAGATTATGGGAACCTCTTATTCCATGTACGTGGAGAGCGAGGATGCCGTGGAGGAATGGGACGTGCAGGCCATCGACAATGGGAAGCGCGGAGGCAATTTCTCCAAATATCCTGCTTCGTCGGTCGACAAGGATGCTTTGGCCGGTTTGCAGGTTTATGCCGCCGATGGCAACGTGCATTACAACACGCCGGGCGAGACCCGCTTGGACCTCGTCAATGCTTTGGGCGTTCCCGTCCAGACGTTGAAGGTGATGGGCGCAGGCATGTTCCCCGGACCCGGCAAAGGGCTTTATTTGTTGAAAGCCACTTTGGGCAGTTTTTCCGAGGTGTTCAAGCTATTGTTTTAAATAGGTAAAAAGGATTCAGGATAACCCTGCTGTTTCCGGGCAGAAGTTTCTGCCCGGAAACAGCTATTATAAATCGAAACGTCTATCTTTGTATTATGCGAAAACTGATTGTATTGTGCAGCTTGCTGCTCGCAAGCTTTTTTGATGGCGCGGCAGCATCTTTGCCTCGCCCGGAGTATCCCCGCCCGCAATTTGAACGCGCGGATTGGGTGAATCTGAACGGCGAATGGACTTATTCTTTCGATTTCGGCCATTCGGGCAAGGACCGGCACTGGGAGAAGTCCGCCGGTTTTGACCAGAAGATTGTGGTGCCTTTCTGCCCGGAAAGCAAATTGTCCGGCGTGGGGCATACGGACTTCATCGATTGCCTGTGGTACCATCGCGAATTGTCCGTTCCCGCCGCGTGGGAAGGGAAGCGCATTTTCCTGAACTTCGGCGCGGTGGATTATTGTGCCGAGATTTACATCGACGGCACTTTCGTGCAGCGGCACTATGGCGGCTCGTCCTCGTTCTGCGTGGACCTGAGCCGTTACGTGAAGGCCGGCGGGGTGCATCAATTGGTGGTGCGGGTCACCGACGACCTTCGTTCCGGCTACCAGACTGGGGGAAAGCAGTCGACCGGTTATTATTCGGCGGGCTGTTCCTACACACGGACCACCGGCATTTGGCAGACGGTCTGGATGGAAGCCGTGTCGCGTCACGGTTTGAAATCCGTATATGCCCGCCCGGACATCGACCAGGAGATGCTGGTCATTTCCCCGGAGTTCTGGCAAGAATCGGATAACACGTTGGAAGTGGTGCTGAAAGACGGGGAAAAGGTAGTGGCCCGCCGCGAAGTGCCTTGCCACAACAGTGCCTATGTCATGCTGCCGGTGCGCAAGATGAAGCTGTGGTCGCCGGAGTCTCCCTTCCTGTATGGCCTTGAATATACGGTGAAAGATGCGTCCGGCCAAACGGTCGATGCGGTGAAATCCTACGTGGGGATGCGAAAAGTCCACACCGCCGACGGACAGTTCTACTTGAACAACCGTCCTTACTTCCAGCGTCTCGTGCTGGACCAGGGCTTTTACCCGGATGGCATCTGGACAGCGCCCACGGACGAAGATTTGAAGAACGACATCCTGCTGGGCAAGGAAGCCGGGTTCAACGGTGCGCGGCTTCACCAGAAAGTGTTTGAAGAAAGGTATTACTATTGGGCAGACAAGTTGGGCTACCTCACGTGGGGCGAGAGCGCCAGCTGGGCGATGAACATCAACGATGAACGGGCGGTGCGCAACTTCATCGGCGAATGGAGCGAAGTGGTGGTACGCGACCGCAACCATCCTTCTTTGGTCATCTGGACGCCTTTCAACGAAACGTGGGGCGGCGACAACCATGCCTACACCCGCATGATGCGGGATGTGTACGCCATCACCAAGGCCGTGGACCCCACGCGCCCCATCAATGATGCCAGCGGCGACAACCATGTGGTGACCGACATCTGGAGCGTGCATACCTACGAGCAGGACAGTGTGAAACTGAAAGAGATGCTCGTGTTCCAGGAAGGCGTGGAGCCCTACCGAAGCATCCGCGACCGTGACTACCTTGCCGTCTACGACGGGCAGCCCTATATGGTGGACGAGTTCGGCGGCATCGGTTGGATGTCGGCCGAGGAACGGAAGACTTCGTGGGGTTACGGCGGCATTCCGGCGGAGGAAGAAGAATTTTATGCCCGCCTGACGGGGTTGGTGAATGCATTGAAGCAGTCGCGCCACGTGGTGGGCTTCTGCTACACGCAGCTGACGGACGTGGAGCAGGAGAAGAACGGCATCTATCATTACGACCGCAGCCCGAAATTCGACATGGAGCGCATCCGCAAGATTTTTGAGTTGATACCCTCATATAGTGAACCCGATAAAGAAGAAAGGAGATGAATCGATGAACCGTTTTCATGGCATCCTGCTGGGCCTTGCGCTCGGCGTTGAATCAGTTTTTGCATTTTCCCCACTCCCGGCGTTGGAGCCGGACGTGCAGCAGGCGGACAACACCCGTCTTTCCGACGGCTACGCCAGCAAGCGTCCCGCGCCGTCACAGCGGCTGTTCGTGTCTTCTGCCGTTGAGGAGCAAATCCGGTTAGTGAAGCAGTTGCTGACCAACCAGAAGCTGGCCTGGATGTTCGAGAACTGTTTCCCCAACACCTTGGACACTACGGTGCATTTCAACGGTTCTGACGACACCTTTGTCTATACGGGCGACATCCATGCCATGTGGCTTCGCGACTCGGGCGCACAGGTGTGGCCCTACGTGCAGTTCGCCAACGACGACCCGGAGTTGAAGAAAATGCTGGCCGGCGTCCTCAACCGCCAGTTCCGTTGCATCAACATTGACCCCTACGCCAACGCATTCAACATGCACCCCGACCCGAACAGTTGGTGGATGAGCGACAACACCGACATGAAGCCTGAGCTTCATGAGCGGAAATGGGAGATAGATTCGCTGTGCTATCCCCTGCGTCTGGCCTATGAATATTGGAAGGTGACGGGCGATGAAAGCGTGTTTGGCGAGGAATGGCTGCAGGCCATGCGCAACATCCTGCGGACGTTTCGCGAGCAGCAACGCAAGGAGGGCAACGGCCCTTACCATTTCCAGCGCAAGACGGAGCGGGCGTCCGACACCGTCCTGAATGGCGGCTACGGCCACCCGGTGCGTCCCGTGGGGCTGATTGCCTCGGTGTTCCGCCCGTCAGACGATGCCACCACCTTCCTTTTCCTCGTGCCGTCCAACTTCTTTGCCGTGACTTCCCTGCGGAAAGCCGCAGAGATTTTGCGAAAGGTCAACAAGGAACGCGCCATGGCTGCCGAATGCGAAGCCTTGGCCGCCGAGGTGGAGCAGGCGTTGAAGCAATATGCCGTGTATCCCCATCCAAAGTATGGCGACATTTATGCCTTCGAGGTGGACGGCTTCGGCAATCATCTCCTGATGGACGATGCCAATGTACCCAGCCTCTTGGCGATGGCTTACTTGGGCGATGTGGACATCGACGACCCGGTTTACCAGAACACCCGCCGCTTTGTGTGGAGCGAGGACAACCCCTATTTCTTCAAAGGCAAGGCAGGCGAAGGCATTGGCGGGCCGCATGTAGGCTACGACATGATTTGGCCGATGAGCATCATGATGCGGGCCTTCACGAGCCGTGACGATGCGGAAATAAAGGAATGCGTCGAAATGCTGATGGATACGGATGCCGGCACGGGTTTCATGCACGAATCGTTCCATAAAGACGACGCGGGCCGCTTCACGCGGGCGTGGTTTGCTTGGCAGAACACGCTTTTCGGCGAACTGGTTCTGAAGCTGCTCCGCGATGGCAAGCTGGATCTCCTGAACAGCATCGAGTGAACGCTTTGCGGCGCGAGGCTGAAAACCTTGGAAGGATTTGCAAAAACCTTCCAAGGTTTGGCCTCAAACATTAGAAGGTTTTGCCCGAAACGTTGGGAGGATTTTGTGGATTTCAGATGTTGGATTTCTGATTTCATGCAGAGCCGCAAAACCTTGCGGCTTCACTTGTGGCTTGCTGCCTTGCCGCCTTGTTTCCTTGCCAACTTGTTGGCTTTCTCAAAAGCTTCTGTGCAGGTTGCGAACCGCTTTTGGAGGTTTGAAAATGCCTTCCGCAACCTTCGGGAAACTTTATTGGGATAAGATGGGAGGATGGAGGCCGGGTGCGGCCTCTTGTTTTATAAAAAGTTTCCTGATGCCTCTTTTTAGCCTCCCTGTCCGGCCGGGGAATTTTGGGCGTTGGGCAGGATAATGTCGCGCTCGTCTCAAAGAATAGCACTCTCGTCTCATGCAAAAAATGGCCGGTGAAGGTTGGCACGAAATTGTTATTTTTTGGCACGAATGTTCTTTTTTAGTTGCGTGGAAAAGCATTATTTTGCGAGTGCAAGTAGATGCGCAAGCATTTGCCTAATGTCTAACATAAAAAACTATGAATTATGAAAAAATACTTGCCTTGTTTTTTGTCTTTCCTCGCGTTGGGATTGTTAATGCTTCCGATGCGTATAGGAATCTTGGATATGGGGCCGCTTCAAGGCTTTTGCCTTTCTTCTTTTGCAGGGGCTTTGATGGGCTATTTCCTGCTTTGGTATTTTTTGTCCAAGCAGAATAGCGTTTGGACGTGGGTGGCCGCCATGGCCGGTTTGTTCCTGTTTACTTTCCCTATGCATCTTATAAATCCGATAGGGACGATGAAGCATCTCTTGGAAATGGTGATACACTTTGTGGCTTTGTTTTGTGCTTTTGCCAGTTACCGTTATATGAAGAATAAGTATGTGCGGTATGTTTTCACTTTGCTTGTTTTCATCGGTGTGTATGGGATGTCTGTCCCGATGTATTACAAATGGGTACATTATGTGAGTTTTGGCACACCATCTGGAATGCTGAAGCAGCAAGAAAGGGCGGATGATGTATGCTTCTTGACCGAGGAAGGAGACAGCATCCGATTGTCATCATGGCGAGGGAAAACTTTGGTTCTGGACTTTTGGGATCGGCGTTGCGGCATTTGTTGGCATACTTTCCCTCAGGTGCAGGCCTTGTATGAGAAATACCGTGATTCATCGGATGTGACGGTGGCCAGTGTGTTTGTCGCAGGCAAGGAAGATGATTGGGAAAAGGCTCGTGAAAAGTTCCGGCAGGATTATTCATTTCCGGTTTATCATGTGAATTGGAAAGATGCTTTCTTGGAGGAGTGGAAGATAGACAGGGTTCCCACTGTCATTATTTTAGATGCAGAAGGCAAGATGTTCTTCCGAGGAAATCTTATGAATGCAGAAAACTACCTTCAGAAAGCATTTCCTGTTGAGGAATAGTTATTGTATCTGTAACCAAATCTAATAGAGGACTATGAAACAAACTCTTAATTTGCATTTGTTTTCCCTGATAGGATTCTTCATCCCTATCCCGTTTTCGAACGTGGCCATGCCATGGATTTATTGGAAACTGAAAGAGGGAAGGAGCGAAAGCGGGCTTTCGCAGCAGGCATGCAATGTGCTGAACTTCCAGTTCTTGGTGGCCTGCATCTATTGGATAGCGATGGGAGCGATGTGGTATCACTTCGTGAAAGTGCTTGCCGCAGGGCAGGTGCCTGAATATGCTTGGTTGGCCTATCCCTTTGTTTTCTATGTGGTTTGCGCATTGCTGTATCCATTGTGCGTCAGCATCTATGTGGGGGCTACGCGGAAAGCGAAGTTGTTTTACCCCAAAACAATAAAATTGTTCAAATGACCATGATAATGCAAGGCGGCCTCTCTGGATGGGGCGGCCTTGCATTTTGCAAGATGTTCTTGAGATTCTTAATCATTTAAAATAGTAAAGCTATGAAGTACCTTTATTTTTTGTGCCTGTCTGTTTTTATCATGTTTGTATCTGCATGTTCCAATGCAGGGAAAAAGGATGTTGCTGCCGAAAGCCCGGCTGAAAGCCCATCGGCGAAAGACAGCATAGAAGCCCTTAACAGCATGAGCCGCAGCGAATGGCTGGCTATCGGCGACCGTAGTAAGCAAATGGACATTTATGATGCCTTCACGCCGGAAAAGCGGTTGGATTTCTGGATGGAAAAGGTGGATGAAGTGCTGACTTTGCCGTGGAGCAAGGAAGAAGCGGCGCACATTGAAGCACTCAAAGCATTGCTGCAGCGGAATGCCGCTGTGTTCCAAGATAACTATTCAGACGAGGTGAAGAAAGCCTTTGATGAAGATTTGAAGCAATGGACAGACAAAGCCATAAAAGATTTTAAATGGGACAGCAAAATCCTGTCGGCCATCGCGGCTTCGCCTTATCCTATGCTGGACACGAAAGGCAACGTGAAACTTCCCGACGGGGCATGCTCCAAGCAATGACAACGACTTTCCCGTTTCTATTCTGATTCCGTATCCTGTGCCATAGGAATGTATGGCACAGGATGCATTCTTTTAATCGTTCAACAGTGATGGCGGAGGCGGTAGTTCAAATCCTGATAATTGTATTCATGTCGGCTGTTTCGTTTGGCATGAGCTTCATGGCGAAGAAACATCCCGGCATCATTGCGGGATTCCGATGGAGCGATACGCCGGAAGGAATCGAACGCGACAAGCAATGGCTGCAACTGTTTCATCGGAACATGAACCTGTCGGCAGCGATTACGCTGGCAGGAGGCATCCTGTCGGTGCTGGCGGGAAGCGATATCCTTTTCATGGCGTTCATGATGCTTCCCGTGTCCATTGCTTCCGTGCATGCCGCTGTAAACAGCCCTTCCAAGAAGAAAACCGCGCCGCGCCACAAGAGGATGAAAACCGTGGTGGCCATTTTAGCGGTCTTGCTCATGATGGTGCCTTTCGTTTATTTCTATGTGAAAGACCTTGAAGTGGCTTTTGAGGCAGACTGCCTGAAAATAGCAGGCATTTACGGCACAACCATAAAGTATGGCGACATTTTGCAAGTGGAAGAACGCCGCGTTTTGCCAGCATTGTCCCATCGTTCGAATGGATTGGGCTTGGGAAAGGTGCGGATCGGTTATTTTGTGGCCGAGGATGGAAGCGCCATCCGCCTTTTTGTGCATTCGGATTCCTGCTTTGTATTCATCAAGGACAAAACGGGCCAGGCTTTCTATTTGAGCAAAAAAGAGAAAGAAGCAACGTCCCGGATCTACGAAGCCATTGTGTCGAAGGCCGGGCAATAGCAGCCGGCGGGGAATGTCAGGGTTTCAGCAAGTTGATGGGAGCCACATAAACGCCGTCATCCCTTTGATAAGCACCGCCTACCGCAGTGAGAACCATCAGGAAGTCAGGGGCTTTTTCATCGCTCTTTCCTATGATTTTGTCGCGAAGCATCTTTAAAGATTTTGCACCTTCTTCAATCAGTTTGTCGCCGCCTAATTTGATTTCGATGGCGCCCCACCGCCCATTCTCCAAATGAAGCACAGCATCGCACTCCAAACCGGCATTGTCCCTGTAATGGGTCACAGTTCCTCCGATGGAATTGGCATAGACAGAGAGGTCGCGAACGGCAAAATCCTCGAAGAACAAACCGAAGCTTTCCAAGTCTTTCTTTAAATCCTCCGGGCTTATCCCTAAAGCGCGGCACGCAATGGAAGTGTCGATGAAATGCCGGGTGGGCGTGCTTCGGATGGAAGTCTTTGAGCGGATGTTGGGGTTCCACGCAGGAAGGTCTTCTATGATGTACAAATCCTTCAAAGCTTCCATGTATTCATCGAAGGTTTTGGCATCCATGGTGCGTTCGTTGCTTTGCCTGACATCCGCCATGATGGTGGAAATGGCTGCCTCGGTGGAAATGTGGCGTGCATAGCTCCTCATGATCATCTTCAGCACTTCCGGCTTCTTGTTGCGGAAACGTTCGTTCTCGCAATCCTCGAAGACAAAAAGCCCGTTATAATAGTTCTTCGTGATTTCAATGGCAATGTCTTTAGGCGCTTGGACAGATATCGGCCAACCGCCTCTGCATATCAGGAAAGCCACATCGTCGAATGTGAAATCCGCATTGGTGTCCCAAGGGAAATCCTTGCCGCCGTCGAACAGGCCGGACAGGGAAACCGTGCCTTTCGATTCTTTGGATTCCCATAAACTCATTGGGCGCATCTTCACAGGAGTGATTCTGCCTGCGCCGCTATGGTGTACTTCTGTCTTGTCTGCGGGAGTGGAACTTCCGGTCAGGATGTACTTTCCGAATTGGTAATCGAAGTCCAAATCATCTTTTACTTGGTTCCATACGTCGGGGGCTTTCTGCCATTCATCGATTAACCGGGGAGCTTCGCCTTTCAGCACCGCTTTGGGATTCATTCTGGCCATGGCGATGGCTTGTTGCGTGTTCAGCTTGATGTAACTTTTCTGATAGAGCATGCAGGTGGTTGTTTTGCCGCAAAATCTTGGGCCGGCAACAACGATGGCTCCTGAAGTCCTTAGTTTGAGTTCTATCTCTTTTTCTATAAGCCTTTGATAGTACATATCGAATGGTTTTGGAAGCAAAGATAGAAAATTCCCATCATTTTCAATCAGAAATTCCCAAGATTTTCAATCGTCCACTCCCAAGATTTTCAATAAAGCTCCTTTCGATGCTTGGTTGCAGAAGGCAAAACCGGTCGGCATGTCCCGTTTTGCCGCTGCTTTTTTGGGGCGAAGGCGAGGTGCAGGCAACGATGAAGTTGTGGAACCGGCGGAAATCCATGTCACTCTCGTCTCAAAAAATAGCGTAATCGTCTCACGCCATTTTCTTAATGTTCCATTTGACACGAATGCGCTATTTTTTGGGCGGAAATTGAAATTAATTGTGGATTTTATAGTATATTTTTGGAGCGTTGAAATCTTGTTAACATTAAAAACATGGATATGAAGAAACTTTTTATTCCTTTTTTCTTTTCGGTTTTGCTCTTGGGGGGCAAGCCTGCTTTTGCCCAAGTGCAGGACATTTCCGGCGGCAGCTGGCGAGTGCAGTTTGACGAAAGCACGAAAAAGATGGATTTCCTGAAAAACGATGCCGTCATTCTGAACGATGTGTACGTGAAGTTCAACAATGCCGGGGTGGATTACTCCACCTTGGACTATTCGGACTGCGACATCACGGAAGAAACGGTGAGTGACGACGGCACCGGGTTCACGAAGAAGTGCATTATACATTATTATAAAGAGGATGCGCCGGAGGTGGACCAGGTGTTTTATTTTCATCCTTCGGCGGATTATTTCCTGACGGAAGTGCTGCTGAAAGGGAACGGCGAGGAAATCTCCAGCAATTACATTGCGCCGCTTTCCACGGATGCGGAGAATGCTTTCCTGGAGAAAAGCACCAGCAACCGCCTTCTGACCGTGCCTTTCGACAACGACGGCTTCATCACTTACGGTTCTTACCCGCTTTCCCAATCGGAGTATGACGTGAACAGTGCGGGAACCACGCAAGGACGCGACACGATTTCTTTTGAAGTGACCGCCATTTTCACGGGCGAAACGCAGAAAGGTTTGGTGTTGGGATCTGTGGAGCATGACAATTGGAAATCGGCCATCCGCATGGTGGGAACCAGAGGAATGAATGCCAACACCTTGGCGCGGCTGGAACTGTACAGCGGGGCGACGCACTCCACCACCCGTGACGAGACTGAAGTGAACGGCAGCAAATACCTCATGCCTCACGGGAAAGTGAAAGGCGAAGAAGTGAAGTCGGCGAAGATGTTTGTGGGCTTCTTCGATGATTGGCGCATCGGGCTGGAGCAATTCGGCGATGCGAATGCAGCCGTGGTGCCGAAGCGCGAATGGACGAAAGGAACGCCTTACGGCTGGAACAGCTGGGGCGGCATGTCCACGCATGTGAATTATGAAGGCGTCATCTCTGCTTCCGACTTTGTGAAAGAACATTTGCAGGGGAAAGGCGGATTCGGCGGACCCAACAATGTGGTGTTCGTCGGTTTGGACTCTTATTGGGACAACCTGACGTGGGAACAACTGAAGAAGTTTGCCGACCACTGCATTGAGAACGGGCAGATTCCGGGCGTGTATTGGACACCGTTCAACGACTGGTTCCCGAACAATGACCGTGACATCGAGGGAAACAACGGATACAAATACAGCCAGTCCCACTTGAAGGTGAAAGGCGTGACGAAAACATTATATGGCGCAGGCTGCATGGACCCGACGGCTCCGGCCACGCTTTCGCGCATCAATTTCATTATCGACAAATTCAAATCCTGCGGCTTCAAGTACATCAAATTGGATTTCCTGACCGCCGGCATGGTGGAAGCCGATTCTTGGTACAACAAAGACATCACGACCGGGGCGCAGGCTTTCAATTATGGCATGAAGCATTTGCGGGAACGCTGCGGGGACGAGATATTCATCGTGGAATCCATTGCGCCTTTGTTCCCCTACCAGTATGCCAATGCACGCCGCATCAGTTGCGATGCGTGGGGAGAAATGTGGCACACCAATTACATGATGAACAGCCTTTCTTTCGGATGGTGGCTGAACCGCGTGTATGCATACAATGACCCGGACCATTTGGTGATGGGCGACCGCAGCGAAGGCGAGAACATATCCCGCATCACGACGGGAGCCGTGACCGGCTATTTCATGATTGGCGACAACCTGAGTACAGCCGGCAATTATGTGGGGACGGTTGAATCGCAAGAAAAGGTGAAGAAGTTTGCTGTGAACGAACGGGTGAATGCCGTGGTGAGCCTGGGGCAATCGTTCCGTCCGGCATACGGCCACAAGGTGTATGGCTCGAACCGTGCCGTCGACTTGTTCACTTTGGAGACGGAAGATGCTTATTACATTGCTTATTTCAATTATGATACCAGCGAGAAAACCGGCGAACTGGATTTGAAGGAATTGGGCTTCGACCCGGAGAACATTTCCGGAGGCATCGAATGCTGGACGGGCAATGCCGTGGACATCCAGTCCGGGAAACTGCAATATCATTTGTTGAACCAACAGGCAGAGATTTATCATTTATATAAAGCTAATAAATAATGTATGTTTACTATGAAAAATGTTATTTTTAAAGTGGGGGCTTCTTTGTTGGTCTGCCTCGGTATGGCTTTTTCTGCATGCGAGGACGACGCAGGGACAAAGAAAGTGTATGACCCCAACAAGCCGATTGTTTTGACGGATTTTTATCCGAAAGAGGGAGGCATTGCCACGAAGATGATCATTTCGGGTTCGAACTTCGGAACCGACGCGAAACAACTTCAGGTGTATTTCAATGAAACGCCGGCCGCCGTCATCAACTCCACGGGCGACAAGGTGTATGTGATTGTACCCCGCAAGCCGGGCGAGGATTGCACGGTGTCTGTTCAAGTGGGCGATAACAAGGCCACATTTGATGAACATTTCCAGTACCATATCCAAACCACGCTGACCACCATGTGCGGTGTGCCGGGGGCGCAGGAGATTGTGACCGGGACGTTGGCGGAAACGCAATTCTGGCACGGGCGTTATCTGGCATTGGACAAGGACCACAACTTGTTCGTTTGCCTGCGTGCGTTGGAAGGCGGCGACTATTACAACGACAACAAGGTGCTTTTGATCAATGAGGAGGAAGACAAGAGCCAGATTCTGATTCCGAACACCGGCGTGCCGGCCAACCAGCCTTGTATGTCGGAAGACGGGGAAACTTGTTACATTCCTTTGGACAACTCTTTGGATTATTGGGAACTTTCTTCAAAGAACCAATGGGCGCCCCGCAAGATGTCTTTGCGCAAAGACCCGTTGAGCGATGATTTCTCCATCGACTTCAAGCACTCTTTTGCCCAGTGCAAGTATGACGGCTACATGTACACCCGCGCCAAGAACGGGGCGTTGCTGAAATTCGACCCGGAGACAGGCTTGACGCAACTGGCAACCCCCGACCTGTTGCTTGCGGGTTCGGACTCTTACATCCTGTTCAGTCCGTTCGAAGGCGAGGAACACATCCTGTATCTGGCCTATACCAATGCCAGCTGCATTTACACCTACAACTTGCAGACAGGGGAACACCGCCTGTATGCCGGCATGACCAATGTGGCCGGATATGCGGACGGGCCGGTGGAATATGCCTTGTTCAACGAACCTCACCAGATGATCCTGAGCCCGGACAATGAGTTGTACATCGCGGACACGAACAACCATGTGATTCGAAAGGTGACCCGTGAAGGACGTGTGGAAACGGTGATCGGGCAGGCCGGTGTGTCTGGCTATGTGGACGGCGATGCGGAAACGGCATTGCTGAATCAGCCATTTGGTGTGGCCGTAGACGAGGATGGCATCATTTATATTGGCGATGATGGCAATCAGACCATCCGCCGGTTGGCAATCGAATAATTTTAACCGAAATAGAATAATATGAAAAAGACATTATTGTTATTGTTTTCTTTGTGCTGCTGGTTGGGGGCGTTGGCCCAAGGCGGTGCTTCGTTCACGATATCAGGGCAGGTGTTTGATGATATGGATGCTCCTGTCCCGGGTGCGAATGTGTATATCAAGAACTCTCCCGGTGTCGGGACGATTACCGATGCGGATGGAAAATTCACCATTGAGGCGTCGAAGAATGACGTGCTGGTGGTTTCCTTCTTAGGATACAAAACGTATGAATACTTGGTGGAACGTTCTGCCGGCAATGTGAAAATCCAGTTAGAGCAGGATTCGCAAGTGCTGGAAGAAACCGTGGTGGTCGGCATGGGCACGCAACGGAAAGTGAGTGTCGTGGGTGCCATCACCAATGTGGACATTGCCGAAATACAGACGCCTGCAACGAACATCAACAACATGCTGGGAGGACGTATCCCGGGCGTGATTTCTTTGCAGCGAAGCGGTGAGCCGGGAAAGAACATTTCTGAATTCTGGATTCGCGGTATCGGTACTTTTGGCGCCAACAGCAGCGCTTTGGTGCTGATTGATGGTTTGGAAGGCGACTTGAGTGAGATAGACCCTTCGGATATCGAGAGCTTCTCGGTGCTGAAGGATGCTTCTGCCACGGCAGTTTATGGTGTGCGCGGTGCCAACGGCGTGGTTTTGGTGACCACTAAGAGAGGTACGGCCGACAAGTTGCAAATCACCGGCCGTGTGAACATGACGGTTTCGCACATGGTGAACATGCCGGAATATCTGGATGCGTATGAATATGCCAAGTTGGCGAACGAAGCATTGGTGGTTCGCGGCAACTCGCCTTTGTATTCGGACATGGAATTGGACTTGATCAAATACCAGTTGGACCCGGACTTGTACCCGAATGTGAACTGGCAGGATGAAGTGCTGAACCGCAACTCTTTGCAACAGACGTATTATGTGAATGCAAAAGGCGGTGGCAGCATCGCGCGTTATTACCTGAGCTTGGGCATGTCGAACGAATCATCGGCTTACAAGCAGGATGAAAGTTCAAAATATGCGCAGAAAGTGGGTTACCGCACCTACAATTACCGCATGAACTTGGATATCAACCTGACAAAGACCACTTCCGTTTATGTGGGTGTGGACGGATTCATTTCCGATAAATCAGAACCGGGCAATGCCAATACGGATGCTTTGTGGGCGACACAGCGCAACTTGACATCGCTGACCATTCCGAAACAATATTCTACCGGCGAATTGCCGGCATACGGTGCAGACAATGCTTATTCACCCTATGTGATGTTGAACTATACGGGCATGAGCAACATCCGCCACTTCCGGGGCATGTCGACCATGGAATTGAAGCAAGACTTGGGCATGATTACGAAAGGCTTGTCGGCAAGGGCGCAGATTGCTTATACCAATGAGACGGACTTGCGCGAGCAACGTTACGTGCGCCCGGAAATGTATTATGCCACGACCCGTCGATACACGGGCGAGTTGGGACTTTACAAGAGCGTGAACAGCGAGCCTGTGAAATACACGCACGAGGATTCCCAGTACTATAAGCTGCATTTTGAGACGATGATTAATTACGACCGGCTCTTTGGCGACGACCACCATCTGACCGGTTTGCTGTATTACTACATGTCTGATGAGCAGACGATGAACAAAGACATTGACGACAAGGACGAAAGCTTGCGCAGCATGTATGCGATTCCTATCCGTTACCAAGGCCTTTCCGGGCGTGTCACTTACGGATTCCGCGATACTTACTTCATGGATTTGAACTTTGGTTACACGGGTTCTGCCAACTTTGCGAAAGGCGACCGTTTCGGTTTCTTCCCCGCAGTGGCGCTTGGTTGGGTGCCTACGGGATATGACTGGGTGCGCGAGAAGATGCCTTGGCTGAACTTCCTGAAAATCCGTGGTTCTTTCGGTACGGTAGGCAACGACCGTTTGACAGACCGCCGCTTTCCTTACCTGACCTTGCTGAAGACGGGTGCCGGCGGCGGATGGGGAAGCACCGATGGATACATCACCGAAGAAACAATCGGTGCCGACAACTTGCGTTGGGAGGTTGCCAAGAAAACCGACATTGGTATTGAAGGACGTTTGTTTGACGAGGCATTCAGCTTCACGGTGGACTGGTTCTTGGACAAGCGTGACGGCATTTACCAGGAACGCCAGCAGATTCCGGACTATGTAGGTTTGCAGCAGATGCCTTTCGGCAATGTGGGAAAGATGAAGAGTTATGGCGCCGATGGCAACTTTGCTTATACCCACGACATCAACAAGGACATGTCTTTCACGATTCGTGGCAACTTTACCTATTCTGCCAATAAGGTGGAGAATTGGGAACAGGCTGTCCAGAAGTATGACTATCAGAACTATTCCGGATTTGTGAACAATGCGTTCCGTGGATACATTGCCTTGGGCTTGTTCCGCGACGAGGCAGACATTGCCGCCAGCCCGCGCCAGACATTCGGCGACTATATGCCGGGTGACATCAAGTACAAGGATGTGAATGGCGACGGCGTGATTAACGAAGACGACAAAGTGCCTTTGTCTTATCCGAACTATCCGCGCCTGATGTACGGTTTCGGTGGAGAGTTCCGCTACAAGAACCTGACCGTCGGCGTGTTGTTCAAAGGGACAGGCAATACGGATTATTACTATGTGGACGACAATGGTTATTGGGACAAAGGAAAGAACGGCGAAGGCTACATCCCGTTCTACGGCGGCAAGACCGGCAATGTGCTGAAGATTGTGGCCGACCAGAAAAACCGTTGGACGCCGGCTTCTTATTCCGGCGACCCCTCGACGGAGAACCCCAATGCCAAATTCCCGCGATTGAGCTATGGGAAGAACGAGAACAACTCGCAGTTCTCTACGTTCTGGCATGCAAACTCCCGCTACTTGCGGTTGCAGGAAGTCAGTGTGAATTATAATCTGCCGGCAGGCAAGGTGTTGAAATATCTGGGCGTGCGTTCTTTGGATTTGCAGTTCGTGGCATCCGACTTGTGCATCTGGAGCCCGGTGAAGTTGTGGGACGCAGAGCAAGCCGACCACAATGGAGGCGCTTATCCGATACCGCAACGTTTCGCATTCCAGATGTATGTTAATTTCTAAGTAATTATAGTTTTAATCGGTATGAATATGAAATTTATAAATAAGAGTCTGCTATTGGTATCATGCTGCTTGATGATATTGATGGGATCGTGTAATTATCTGGATGTGGACAAGTATTTCGATGACACGTTGAAGTATGACTCCGTTTTTTCCAATAAGCGAAACTTTGAACAGTATTTGTGGGGTGCCGCCGGTGAATTGCCCGATGAAGCCAAGATATTCGGCAATGACGAGGAACCCGGCATCACGGGTGCGGATGACATCTTCACATTGATGAATTATGACTTGTTCCATGCAAAAGCATTGACTCTGGGTTTGGTCTCTGCGGCCAACACAAGAGGGCTTGGCGTATGGGGGAAATGCTACAAAGTGATACGAAAAGCCAACCTGTTGTTGTCGCGCATCGATGAATGCCGCGACATGACCCCGCTGGAAAAACAGGAATTCTTGGGATACATTCATTTCCTTCGCGGATATGCTTATTACCACATCTTGATGAACTATGGACCGGCGGTGTTGTTGGGTGATGAAGTATTGGACACGAATGAATCCACGGAATATTATGACAGGGCGCGTGCCACGTATGATGAAACAGTGGAATATATTTGCGCAGAGCTGGAAACGGCCGCCAAGTATATCCCGACGGATATTGCGATTGTGAACTTCGGGCGGCCTTCCCAAGGTGCTGCTTATGCCATCATTGCCCGTGTGCGTTTGCAGGCTGCCAGTGATGCTTTCAATGGAGGCGAATCGGCCCGCCGTTATTTCGGGACATGGCAACGTGGAACGGACGGGGCTTATTATGTATCGCAAACCTATGATGAACGCAAATGGGCGTTGGCGGCAGCCGCTGCGCGCCGTGTGATGGATCTGGACAATGGCACCCGCTATGCCTTGCACACCGTGCCTGCATCGTCTGAAGGTTCGTATGTGACACCGGCTTTGCCGGAAGGTGTGCCTACGGCAGAGTTCCCGGCAGGGGCAGGAGGCATCGACCCGTTGAAGTCTTACACGGACATGTTCAATGGGGAGACTTATCCCACCCAGAACAGTGAATTGATTTGGGCGAAGAATTCCGGTGAAGTAGCTGATTATACACGCCAGTCGTTCCCTGTTTTCATGGGAGGATACAATGGCATGTGCGTGACCCAGAAAGTTATCGATACTTATAAGTTGCGCAACGGGAAAACCATCAATGAAGCCACGGACGATGAATATTCCGAAGAAGGAAAGACATCCGGACAGGATATTTTCTCAGGATATACCTTGCCGCGCCGTACTTACAACATGTATGCGAACCGCGAAATGCGTTTCTATGCTTGCATTGGTTTCAGCGGTTGCTTGTGGCCGGGCAACAGTACGTCGGAATCGACCTACTCCAATAAGACCATCAGCTATGAACTGAACGGCAATGCAGGAAAGAATTCCGGCACGGGAGAAGACCGTGACAAGAACTATGCCGTGACCGGGTATGTGCTGAAGAAGTACATCCACCCGTCTGACAACTGGGCTGGTTCAGGCGCAACGCGTGTTTCGAAAGTATTCCCGATCATCCGTTATGCTGAAATCTTATTGTCTTATGCAGAAGCAGTCAACCATTTGAGTACTTCGCATACCGTGACGATGGAAAGCGGTGAAGAATACGTGTTGTCGAGGGCCGGCAACTTGCAGGACATGATTGACGCGTTCAACCAAGTGCGTTTCCGTGCCGGACTGCCGGGATTGCGCCCGCAAGACTATGCAAGCGAGGAAGCCATGCAGGAACAGATTGTTACCGAACGCCTGATAGAGTTCTTGGGCGAAGGCCGCCGTTGGTATGACATCCGCCGTTGGGGCATTTATGAAGACGTGGAGAGCCAGCCGATTGAAGGAATGAATGTGGAAGCGGATGGCGATGATTATTTCCAGAGGGTGACGGTGAACCATGCGGACTACCGGAACCGTGTGGTGGACCGGAAGACGGTTTTGTTGCCGATTCCCCGCAATGAAATGCGGAAGGCTCCGAAATTGGACCAGAATCCGGGTTGGGATGATTAATAATTAAAAGAGTAAAGAAATGAAAAACAGCTATATATTTTTGTTGTTTGCTGCCATGATGGGTTTGGCGGCATGCCATGAGGATGACCAATTCAAAGGTGAATTGTATAAGAAAGTAATCTATGTGTTGAGCGATGACAACCTGCTGATGTCGGAAGAACATGATTTGAACATGGAAGAATCCGTGGGGCATGTCAGTATCGGTTGCGGTGGCACAGAGCATATCCAGCATGACGTGACGGTGGAATTGGAATATGACGAAGAAGCTGTGCCTGAATATAACCGCCTGAATTTTGACATTGATGAGTCTAAATTCGCCCATGAATTGGATCCGGCCCGTTACAGGATACCTTCAATGTCGGTGACATTGAAGGCTGAAAGCGAGGACAATTATGCCACGCTTCCTATTTACATCAAGGCAGAGGGGCTGTCGCCGGATTCCACTTATTTGATACCGTTGCGCATCAAGAGTGTTTCGGATTATGAAGTGAACCCGGACAAGACATCCGTCATGTACAGAGTGTATCTGAAGAATGATTATGCGACGCAAGCTTCCACCACCATCTATCGGACGCGTGGCACGGAGTCGTATTACAATGCTTCAGAAGACCGTGACGTTTACGGCACTTTCACGCTGTCGCGCTATGCGGTTCCATTGACAAAGAACTCTATTCGTTGTTTTGTCGGGATTAATACTTATGACCCTTCTAACCTGACGAAGGAGGAAATCGAGAAATATGCGATGCAGATTATTGTCAATGAAGATTATACGTTGAGCTATCAGCCCGTCGGCACCATTCAAATAGAAATGTTGGGCGGTGCAGATGCGAACAGCTATGGCGAGGTTGTAACGAACCTGAACAAAACGCAGACATTCTATTTGAACTACCGTTACCGTTTGTTGAAAGACGGGTGCGACGGTTCTAATGGTGATGCGGATTATGAAGAATGGCACACGATAGAGGAAGTCATGACCAAGACAGAATCATTGATGGGTGTTTAATTCATGTAAGTTCCATGAAGCCTGCGCAAGAGGAGGCTTCATGGAACTTTTTTCTAACAACAATAAAAGATTTGTTTTTAATGGGTATTAGAATCATACGAATAGTTTTATTGGGCATTTTTTTAGGTGGATTCAAGGCCGCTGCACAGGCTCCGGTGGATTATGTCAATCCTTATATGGGCAATATCAGCCATTTGCTGGTGCCGACTTACCCGATTGTGCATTTGCCGAACAGCATGTTGCGCGTCTATCCTCAACGAGGGGACTATACATCGGACCGCATCCATGGATTGCCGGTGCAGCAAATCAGCCATCGCGGTGCTTTTATCTTCAATCTTTCGCCGGTGCAAGGAGATGAGTCTGCGTTGAGGCGCGTGATAGACTATGAGTATGATAATGAACAGGTAAAACCTTATTACTATGCAGTGGATTTGTGCGACCAGCAACTCCATGTGGAGTTTGCGCCGTCGCACCAGTCTGCGATTTACCACTTTGATTATAAACGTGCGGATGCCACGCCGTATTTGGTTCTGAATGGCGGGAATGGTGAACTGGAATTGTCGGGCAATGTGATTTCCGGTTACCAGAATGTTTGGAACAACTTGAAGGTGTACATTTACATGGAGATGGACCAACAGCCTGTTTCTGGAGGAAAATTTCAGAAAGATGTTTGGGATCGGTCGCAACTGAAGGTGTCGGGAGATGATATTTGCCTTGTTGCTGCATGGCCTCAAGGAACATTGTCCCTGAATGTCCGTTACGGGATTTCTTATATAAGCGTGGAACAGGCAAAGAGAAACCTTCAGCGGGAAATCAAAAGTTATGCAGTAAAGGATGTGGCGAAGGCCGGACGCAGGATATGGAATGAAGAATTAGGAAAGATAGAAGTGGAAGGCGGGACACTGAATGACCGTTGCGTGTTTTACACCTCTCTTTACCGTTGCTTGGAACGCCCGGTGAACATCAGTGAAGATGGAAGGTATTTCAGTGTGTACGACAATGAGATTCATGAGGATGAAGGACATTGTTATTATACGGATGATTGGCTTTGGGACAGTTACAGGGCTGCTCATCCTTTGAGGATATTGCTCGACAAAGAAAAGGAAACAGACATCATCCGCTCTTTCATGAAGATGTCGGAGAGAAGCCAGGACCATTGGTTCCCGACTTTCCCGGAAGTGACAGGAGACTCCCGGCGCATGAATTGCAACCATGGGGCGGCTGTTATTGCCGATGCATGGCATAAAGGATTGCATGATTTTGACTTGAACGAAGCCTACCGGTATATAAAGGCAGCCATTGAGGAAAAAACGTTGGCGCCATGGTCGAGTGCCAAGGCGGGCGGCTTGAATGAGTTTTATAAAGAGAAAGGGTATATTCCGGCACTTGCCCCGGATGAAAAAGAAACTTACCCGGATGTGAACCACTTTGAGAAACGGCAGGCTGTGGCTGTCACCTTGGGAACGGCTTATGACCAATGGTGCTTGTCGCGTATAGCGGCTGCATTGAATTTGGAGGAAGATGCAGATTATTATCTGAAGTGTTCTTATAATTACAGGAACCTGTTTAATGCAGAGACCGGCTTTTTCCATCCTAAGGACAAAAATGGGAAGTTCATAGAACCTTTTGACTATCGTTTTTCCGGCGGCATGGGGGCAAGAGATTACTATGGGGAAAACAATGCTTGGATTTATCGTTGGGATGTGCCGCACAATGTAGAGGACTTGATTGGTTTGATGGGCGGTTCGCAGAAGTTCATCCATAATTTGGACGGGATGTTCAATGAATGGTTAGGGCGTTCCAAATATGAATTTTATGCGCAATTGCCCGACCATACAGGCAATGTAGGGCAATTCTCGATGGGCAATGAACCTTCTTTGCATATCCCTTACTTGTATAATGCGGCACAGGCTCCATGGAAAACCCAATACCGGGTACGCTCTTTGGTGCATCAGTGGTTCAGGAATGACTTGATGGGAATGCCGGGCGATGATGATGGAGGCGGTTTGTCGGCTTTTGTTGTTTTCTCGATGATGGGTTTTTATCCGGTGACGCCGGGAATGCCAGTTTATTATATTGGGAGCCCGTTCTTTTCTTCGGTCAAAATTAAATTGGATGGAGGAAAAGTGTTCAAGATTAAAGCGCGGCATTGTTCGACGGATAATAAATACATCCAGTCGGCTAAACTGAACGGGACTGAATGGAACAAAGCATGGTTCACGCATGAGGATATGATGAACGGAGGTGAACTGAGGCTTGAAATGAGCAACCAATGCAATAAAGAATGGGGGACAGGTGTGGAAAATCTTCCTCCATCGTTGAAAATGAATGGAAATTAGTAATTGTCTTTATATGATGCTTTTATGAAACGTGAATGTGCTTTTTTACTGAGCCTGCTTTTGGCAAGCGGTTCATTGTCTTTTGCCCAAAAAGCAAAAGTTTATACCACCACAGAACAAACCGTATGGAAGAAGACGGCAGTTCGTGTAAACTCCTCGAGTGCGAAGGAGGCAGATATTATTGTATCTGATTGCAAGGAACAGCTCATCGATGGCTTTGGCGGTGCTTTCAGCGAAATAGGATGGGATGCTCTTTCTTCACTATCCGATAAACAACGAAATGGGATTCTGGAAGACTTGTTCGGCGAAAAGGGACTGAAATTGAATTGGGGGCGAATCCCATTGGGGGCGAATGATTTTGCCCGCGATTGGTATAGTTTCAATGAAACGCCGGGTGATTTCGAAATGCGCAATTTCAGCATAGAACGTGATACAAAAACGATGATACCTTATGTGAAAGCTGCCTTGGAATGCAATCCAGACCTTATCCTTTGGGCTTCTCCATGGAGTCCTCCTGTTTGGATGAAAGCAACGAAGCATTATGCTACTTCTGCGGGCGACCACAATGATTTCACAAAGGAAAATGAAGTGGAAGGCGACCATTTCATTCAAAAGCCGGAATACTTGTCTGCTTATGCACTTTATCTGGCAAAGGCGATGGAGGCTTATAAGGATTGCGGCATAAACATCTCTATGTTGCAGTTCCAGAATGAGCCTTATACTATTAACCAATGGCCGAATTGCAGATGGTTGCCCAAGTCGATGGCAAATTTCATAGGAAATTATTTGGGACCGACGTTTGAGGAAAGGGAATTGGATGTTGATTTGTGGTTCGGCACGTTCAACTGCAATAAAATGGAAGACTTGAATTGTGTGATGCAAGATCCGGCAGCTTCCCGCTATCTGCATGGGATAGGACTTCAATGGGAAGGGAAAGACATTGTTGCAGAGGCGCATAAGGAATATCCTTCCATGAAGTTGATGATGACAGAGAATGAATGTGGCAACGGCTCTATTGACTGGGCTGCGGCAGAACACACGTTTGATTTGATGATGGCTTACCTTGGCGGAGGAGTCAATTCTTACATGTATTTCAATTTGGTGCTTGGAAATGAAGGCTACAGTTCGTGGGGATGGAGGCAGAACTCTTTGATACAGGTGGATGAGAAAACCCAAGAGGTGATTTATACACCGGAATATTACTTGATGAAGCATGTGAGCCATTTTGTTCAACCCGGCGCTCATTTCTTGAAAATCCAAAGAGGAAAGGATGTGTTGGCTTTTCAAAATCCGGATGGAAAGATTGTGCTTGTTTATGTGAACAAAGAGACGCAGGAGAAAACGCTCAAAATGCTGTGTGGCAAAGGGGAAGTCAGTATCACTGTTGCGCCGAAGTCATTTAATACCATTATACTTTAAATAATTGCTATGAAGTTACTGAAATATATAGGAGGAGGATTATTCGCGTTTGCAGTGGTGTTCCAAGGAAACGCGCAACAGGCAGAAGAACGTTTTCGTGACATGAGCCTGTCCCAGCATGAACGGATTATGGATTTGTTGTCCAAACTGACGGTTGAAGAAAAAATATCGTTGTTGGTAAATGATGCAGAGGCGATACCTCGTTTGCAGATTGACAAATACAATCATGGAAACGAAGCCCTGCATGGAGTTGTCCGGCCAGGTGAGTTTACTGTTTTTCCACAAGCCATTGGATTGGCAGCTATGTGGAATCCGGATTTATTGCATCAAACGGCTTCAGCAATTTCAGATGAGGCGCGTGGGCGTTGGAAAGAACTGAATTATGGCAAAGACCAATTGGCGGGAGCCAGTGACTTGTTGACCTTTTGGTCGCCGACGGTCAATATGGCCCGTGACCCTCGTTGGGGGCGTACACCTGAAACGTATGGCGAAGACCCGTATTTGAGCGGGGTGTTGGGGTGTGCTTTCGTGAAAGGATTGCAAGGAGATCATCCTCGATATTTGAAGACTGTTTCTACCCCCAAACATTTTGCCGTGAACAATGAGGAACATAACCGTTCCAGTTGCAATGCAATTGTTTCAGAACGGGATTTGCGTGAATATTATTTGCCGTCCTTTGAACGCTGTATCGTGGAAGGCGATGCGCAATCCATCATGATGGCTTATAATGCGGTGAACGATGTGCCTTGCACAATAAACACTTATTTGATAAAGAAGGTTTTGCGCGGTGATTGGAAATTTGATGGTTATATCGTTTCTGATTGCAGCGCTCCTGAATGGATGATAACGAAGCATAAGTATGTGAAGAATCTTGAAGGGGCGGCAACATTAGCTATCAAGGCAGGACTTGATTTGGAATGTGGCAACCGTGTTTATGGCGAAGGTTTGCTGAATGCTTACCGCCAGTATATGGTTTCGGAAGCAGAAATAGATTCAGCAGCTTATCACATTTTGCGTGGAAGAATGCTGTTGGGCTTGTTTGATGACCCGGAATTGAACCCTTATAATAAGATAGAACCTTCTGTAGTAGGCTGCAAGGAACATCAGGAATTGGCCTTGGAGACAGCGCGCCAAAGCCTCGTATTATTGAAGAATGAGAAACATTTTTTGCCTCTGAACGCTAAAAAGGTCAAATCCATCGGTGTTGTGGGCATCAATGCGGGGCATTGTGAATTTGGCGACTACAGTGGCATTCCTAAGAATGAACCGGTTTCTGTTTTAGATGGCATCAAGCAGTATGCGGAAAAGGAAGGGATACAGGTTTTGTATGCTCCTTGGGTCTCTGCAAATGATGATTTTGAATTTGTTTCGAAAAACTATTTCCCCAATGGGCTGAAGGCGGAGTATTACACGAATACCCATTTGCAAGGCACTCCATCTGTCCGCATGGAAGAAGAATTGCGTTACGATCCGGTGAACAAGCCAGACCGTTTCCAGCCAGATGCTCCCATGTCTGCCCGTTGGACAGGAAGTTTGAAGCCAGTTGTTTCAGGCAATTACACTTTAGGATTAAAAACGGATGACGGTTGCAGATTGTTTTTGAATGGAAAGAAACTGGTTGATTCGTGGGTTGAGCGCAGCGCACAGACGGATCAAGTGATCGTTTATCTGGAAGCAGGAAAAGAATATGAGCTGAAAGTTGAATATTTTGACAACGGAGGAGATTGCTTTGCAGGCCTTTATTGGAAAGCTCCTCAAGCGGAGTCGGGAAACCGTCTTGACAACTACGGTGAAGCCGGGAAAGTGGCAGGCGAATGTGACGTGGTTGTGGCGGTGCTTGGCATTAACAAGTCGATAGAACGTGAAGGCCAAGACCGTTACACGTTGGAATTGCCGGTTGACCAGCAAGAGTTTATAAAAGAATTGTATGCTGTAAACCCGAATACGGTGGTTGTGCTTGTTGCCGGAAGCTCGTTGGCCATCAATTGGATAGACGAAAATGTACCGGCAATTCTGAATGCTTGGTATCCCGGCGAACAAGGAGGGACGGCTGTTGCTGAGGCTTTGTTTGGTGACTGCAATCCAGGAGGACGCTTGCCCTTGACCTATTATCGTTCGTTGGATGACATTCCTGATTTTGACAATTATTCTGTTAAAGGAAGGACTTATCAATATTTTGAGGGGAAACCGTTGTATGAATTCGGATATGGATTGAGTTATACGAAGTTCCAGTATAAAGACCGGGGGATTATTGTGAAACCGGATTCTGTTGAAGTGTCATTTGACATTTTGAACAGAGGCAAGTATGATGGGGACGAAGTTGCCCAAGTTTACGTGCGTTATCCGGAAACAGGCACTTATATGCCGTTGAAACAATTGCATGGATTCTCAAGGGTTCACATTGCCAAAGGCAAGTCGAAAAGGATAACAATCTCTATTCCAAAGAAGGATTTGCGTTATTGGGATGAAGATGCCCGGCAGTTTGTGACTCCGCAAGGAGAGTATACATTTATGGTAGGTGCTTCTTCTGAGGATATCCGTTATCAGGTTCAGGTTAATTTGTAGTTTGGGAGAAGAATGGAAGTGGCAGCATGTCAATTTAATACGTTTCTGTTATGAAAATGCGGTTTTTTTTCTTAGGGGTTTTGTTGTGCGTGTTCATGCAATTGAATGCGGAGGAACGTCCTTTTATAGTTGTCGAAACGGATGACATCAGTTTGATATATCAAGTAGGAACTGATGGGCGTCTTTACCAATCATATCTTGGTGAACGGTTGACGAATAAGAATGATTATGTTCATTTGCCTCAAGGAACGGAGGCTTATCTGACGCATGGGATGGAGGATTATTATGAACCGGCTTTGCATGTCCTGCACAATGACGGGAATCCTTCTGCTTTGTTGAAGTATGTTTCCCATGAAGTCAATTCGCTTGAAGAAGGAGTGACGGAAACAATCATTGACTTGAAAGACGAGCAGTATCCTATTGAAGTGAAAATTCACTTTGTCGCCTATTCCAAGAATAATGTCATTAAGGAATTTACGGAAATTCTTCATCATGAGAAGCATCCCATTATTCTTGAAAAGTATGCTTCCTCAATGCTGCATTTTGCTAAGGAGAAGTACTATCTGACAGAATTTACGGGCGATTGGGCGCATGAAGCCAACATGTCGGAAACATTGTTGACTTTTGGCAAAAAGGAAGTGGATTCTAAGTTGGGGGCGCGTGCCAATATGTTTGCCTCTCCGTTTTTCCAATTGTCGTTTGATTCTCCATCCACAGAAAATGCAGGAGAAGTTTTGGTCGGCACATTGGGCTGGACAGGCAATTTCAGGTTTACTTTTGAAGTAGACCATTTGAATCGTTTGCGGGTTATCAGCGGAATAAACCCTTACGCATCCCAATATTGGTTGCCGAGTGGAGAAGTGTTCCGTACTCCTGATTTTTATTTTACTTATAGTACTAAAGGAAGAGGAGAAGCCAGCCGTCGTTTCCATGATTGGGCGCGTTTGCACCAGATAAAGAACGGGCAAGATTCCAGAATGACTTTGTTGAACAATTGGGAAGCTACTTATTTTGATTTTGATGAGAATAAATTGTTGTCTTTGATAAAGGATGCAAAATCTTTAGGGGTTGACATGTTTTTGTTGGACGATGGTTGGTTCGGGAATAAGTATCCCCGCCAAAGCGACACGCAAGGATTAGGAGACTGGCAGGAGAACGCCAAGAAGCTGCCAAACGGATTGGGACGTTTGGTGGAAGAAGCAAAAATGGAAGGTGTGAAGTTTGGCGTATGGATAGAACCGGAAATGGTGAGTCCGAAAAGTGAATTGTATGAGAAACATAAAGACTGGGTGATTCATCTGCCTAATAGGGATGAATATTATTTTAGGAACCAGCTTGTCCTTGATTTGTCCAATCCGGAAGTGCAGGATTATGTGTTTGGGGTTGTTGATGGCTTGATGACTCGTTATCCGGGCATCGCTTATTTCAAATGGGATTGCAATAGCCCTATTACAAATATTTATTCGATGTATCTGAAAGACAAGCAAACGCACCTTTATATAGATTATGTGCAAGGATATTATAATGTGCTGGAACGCATCCGTGCCAAATACCCGGATTTATCCATGATGCTTTGTTCAGGCGGCGGCGGGCGCACAGATTATGAAGCTTTGCGTTATTATACGGAATTCTGGCCCAGCGATAACACAGACCCGATAGAACGCCTGTTCATTCAATGGGGGTATTCGCAGGTATTCCCGAGTAAAGTGTTGTGCGCACATGTGACTTCATGGAATAAGAAGGCAAGCATTAAGTTCCGTACGGATGTGGCTATGATGGGAAAATTAGGATTTGACATTAATTTGCATGAGTTGTCGGAACAGGAACGTGAATTCTGTATCCAAGCGGTTCGGCAATATAACGAGATGAAACCGATAATACTTGATGGAGACTTGTATCGTTTAGTCTCTCCCTATGGCAGGCAACATACTTCGTCCATGTATGTAGATAAACTCAAAAATAAAGCGGTTGTATTTGCTTTTGACATTCATCCGCGTTATGGAGAACATTTGCTGCCGGTTTGCCTGGATGGGTTGGATCCGAATAAATTGTATAAGGTGGAAGAAGTCAATTTGATGAAAGGTTCAAAATCTTCTCTATCAGAGAACGGGAAGGTCTTTTCCGGCAACTATTTGATGACGGCAGGGCTTCGTTTGTTTTCATCTCAGGAATTGTTCAGCCGTATTGTGAAGATAGAGGCATTGTAAAGTTGAACACCTTTAATAATATCTATAAATAACCTTGAGGCTCTTTTCATCTTGGCATGAAAATGGCAGATGAGAAGAGCCTTTTTTAAACTTGACGTTATGAAATGCATGATTCGATGGAATTTATATTTCTTGTTGCTTATAGGACTGTTTTTGGCTGGCGAAACGAATGCCCAAATGCGGCATAGCTATTTGCTGGATGGAGAATGGAGTTTTAAATTAGAGCGGCCAGGTTCATGTTGGGAGGAAATCCGAGTGCCGCACACTTGGAACGCTTGTGATGGAACAACCCCTGATTATTATCGCGGCAAGGGGCATTATCGCTATCAGTTGGAGTTAACGAAAGAAATGTTGGATCAGCGCGTTTTCTTGCGTTTTGAAGCAGCCAGTTTATGGGCGGAGGTGAAGGTGAATAATCAGGTGGTAGGAACTCACTTTGGCGGATTTACTGCATTCTGTTTTGAAATAACTCCTTATGTATGCGCGGGGGAGAACCAAGTGGATGTAGTGGTCTCTAATGCCAAAGATTTGCCGATGGCTCCTTTGTCCGGTGATTTCACTTTCTTTGGCGGAATTTACCGGCCGGTTTCTTTGTTGTTGTTGCCCAAGATGTGCATTACGCCCTTGGACCATGCTTCTTCTGGGGTTTACATACAACAGGAGACAACTTCCGCATTGTCTCGTTTGACGCTTGTTTCAAAAGTCGATAATAGATGGAAAACGCTGAAAGACGTATCTGTAAGAACTTCGATTTTTGATAAAGAAGGGAAATTGGTAGATCGGGCTATGCTTCAACAGTCCATAAAGAGGGATACAACAATAGATTTTGTTACGGAACTGAATGTTAAGTCGCCTCGTTTGTGGGATGGCCGCAAATCGCCTTACATGTACAGAGTCTTTGTCGAATTGTTGAAGGGGAAAGAGGTTGTAGACACTCTTTCCCAATATGTAGGGTTAAGGTATTTTTCTGTAGATCCTGAGAAAGGCTTTTTCCTTAATGGCAAGCCTTATAAAATACGAGGGGTGAACCGGCATCAAGATCGCATGGATAAAGGGTGGGCAATTTCAGAGGCTGACCATCTTCAAGACATGGAAATCATAAAGGAAATAGGGGCAAACGGGATTCGTTTGGCGCATTACCCTCATTCTAATTATTTTTATTCTTTGTGTGATAAGGAAGGAATGCTTGTTTGGGCTGAGATTCCTTTGATAGGACACATAGAACCAACTTCGGAATTTGCTGAGAATGTGAAGAATGAATTGATTGATTTGATACGGCAAAATTATAATCATCCGTCGATTTTCTGTTGGAGCCTGTTTAATGAGTTGTGCAAAGGCGAAGTCCGGGAATTGGTTTCCATGTTGAATGATGTGGCTCATCAGGAAGACCCAACCCGTTTGACAGTAGCTGCGGCGAATATAGAAAAGCGTCCGGAAAATACTGTAACGGACATCATGGCATTTAACACTTATCCGGGTTGGTATTGGGCGGAACCGTCGGCAATGGCATCAACATTGGAACGTTGGAATGGTTTAGTCGGCGGCAAAGGAATTGCAGTGAGCGAGTATGGCGCAGGAGCCAATGTGGAGCATCATTGGCAGACCGGGCGCAAAACTCCGAATGTGGATGGAATGTTCCATCCAGAGGAATGGCAGTCCATTGTTCATGAACAGAACTACCAAGCCATTATGGAGGCGGACTTTGTATGGGGTTCTTTCGTCTGGAATATGTTTGATTTTGCAAGTGGAGGAAGAAATGAAGGCAATACGCCTGGCATGAACGATAAAGGTTTGGTGACTTATGACAGGAAAACAAAGAAAGATGCATTTTATTTTTATAAGTCATTGTGGACAGAAGAACCGATGGTCTATATAACAAGTCGGCGTGATGCTGTGAGAACGATCGAGGATACCCTCATTAAGATTTATTCCAATTGCAACGATGTTGAATTGTTTGTCAATGGCAAAAAGTGTACGTCTTCTATGGAGCGGCAGGGCAATATTTGCATTTGGAATGCCATAAGGCTTGCTGAAGGAGAGAATTTGATAGAAGCAAAGGGATTGGATGAAGATGGGGCTGTTCAATGCCACGACCAATGCAAATGGTTTTTTTATAAGGAATAGGAGTTTAGGCAAATGAAGAAATTAATCGGTTTTGTATTGCTTTTATGCTTTTGCATCTTGTCGGCAAAAGGGAAAGATGTTGTTGACTACGTGAATCCTTTTATTGGCACGGCGATCAAGGGAGAAGGCGGAACTGTTCCTTATATAGGAACTCCGTTTGGCATGACTAATTTTGTGCCTCAAACTCGCGAAGGGAAGATGGGCAATATGCCTTATGTTTATGACGATGAGTATTTGGAAGCTTTTTTGGCATCTCACAAACCTACTATTTGGATGGGAGATTATGGATATGTATCGGTAATGCCACAAATAGGGGATAGTGTGAAAGTGTTGCCGCAGGAACGGAGGATGCGTTTCTCTCATGAGAATGAGGTCGCTTCTCCTCATTATTATTCTGTGGACTTGTGGGATGAGGACAGTGGAAAGAAAATCGGTGCAGAAATGACGGCTTCCAGCCGTTGTGCATTGTTGAAATTTCATTATCCGAGGAAACAAACACCGCGTTTGATCATTCATGGCATTAATTTGAATCCGGCATTAGGAGACTGGTGCAACCATTTTGAACAACGATTGAAAGTGATGAAAGGATGGGTCAAGATCGATGTTGAAAATAATGAAGTGATAGGCTATAATCCTGACCGGCAGTCTTTTCAATTAGGGCCGGAACTGCCCAATTTCAAAGGTTATTTTGTGATACGTTTCAATAAAGACATAAAGGAATTTGGTTGCTGGAATGGTTCTTCCATTTATCCTGATACAGAAGAACTACAAGGCACGCGCATGGGGGCTTATGTTGAGTTTGATGAGGAAGATACTCAAATCAGCGTGCAAATAGCTACTTCTTTTATTAGCATAGAGCAAGCCCGTTTGAATTTGGGACGGGAGGTTCCGCAATGGGATTTTGACGGATTGATGGCTGCAACTAAGGAAGCATGGGAAATGAAGTTGTCCAATTTCAAACTAAGCGGGGTGACCGAGGATGAGGCTTGCATCTTCTATACGGCTCTTTATCATTCTTATTTGTTTCCCCGTGAGTTTTCGGAGTATGGCAGGTATTACAGTGCTTTTGACGACCAAATTCATGACGGGATCTCTTATACGGATTTCTCTTTGTGGGACACGTTTCGGGCATTTCACCCTTTGATGACATTGATTGAACCGAAATTGACAAGTGATTGGATTACATCTTTGTTGCAGATGTACGAAGAAGGGGGATGGTTGCCAATGTGGCCGAATCCTTCCTATACGAATATTATGATTGCCACTCATGCGGATGCAGTCATTGTTGATGCTTTCATGAAAGGCATTAGGGATTATGATGTTGATTTGGCTTATGAGGCAATACGGAAAGATGCCATGGTGCCTCCTGATTGTGATACCCAAAGACGGTACGGCGACCGTGATTATTGGACTTCTTACGAAGGACGGGCGGGTGCCAGCCTCTATCATTCTTTGGGCTATGTGGCTGATGATTTTACCGCAGAATCTGTTTCAAGGACTTTGGAATATGCATATGATGATTGGTGTGTGGCTCAGATGGCAAAAGCGTTGGGAAAGGATGATGATTACAACCGCCTGATGTCGTTTAGCCAAAATTACCGGAATTTGTATCATAAAAAAGAAGGCTTCTTCCTTCCTCGCAATTATGATGGCAGTTGGGTTATTTTGGATGATAATTCGAGGCATGGCTTGACGGAAGGTTCAAAATGGACGTATTTGTTCTGTGTCCTTCAGGATATTCCAGGAATGATTGACTTGATGGGCGGAAAAGAAAACTTTTCTAAAATGTTGGATCGTAATTTCAATGAAGGGCATTATCGTCATGATAATGAGCCAGGGCATCATTATATTTATTTGTATAATTATTGCGGCGAACCATGGAAGACTCAAGAGTTGGTGCGCAGGCATGTTCGTTTGAATTATAAGAACGCCCCGGATGGTGTGAATGGGAATGATGATTGCGGGCAGATGTCGGCTTGGTATTTGTTTTCTGTAATGGGTTTTTATCCTGTGACGCCGGGCAGCAATGAATTTGTTATCGGGGCGCCGCAATATCCAAGCATAGACGTACGTTTGGGCAATGGGAATGTCTTGTCTATTAAAGCAGAGAACCTTTCAGAGGAAAACAAATACGTTCAGGCTGTATACTTGAACGGAGAAAAGCTCATGAAGCCGTTCCTTAATTACTTTGATTTGATGGAGGGAGGCGGATTGCGTTTTGTAATGGGTAGTCAACCTATTGGATATTAATCTCTTAATTATAATGATATGAAACGTTTGTGTTTATTCTCTATTTTGACATGGTTGTTTTTTGCAAGCGGTTTTTCGCAGGATGAACCGTTTCGGAATCCTCAATTGTCTCCAGCGGAAAGGGCGGAAGATTTATTGGGGCGGTTGACGTTAGAAGAAAAAATCTCTTTGATGCAGAATCAATCGCCGGGTATAGACCGTTTGGGCATAAAACCTTATAATTGGTGGAGTGAAGCTTTGCATGGTGTGGCTCGTAATGGCTTGGCTACGGTTTTTCCTATTACGATGGGAATGGCTTCTGCTTTTGATGATGCTATTTTGGAGGATGTTTATGCTATCGTTAGTGATGAAGGGCGTGCAAAGTACCACGATGCCCATTTGCATGGCCGTTATGGAAGAGGCAATGAAGGTTTGACATTCTGGAATCCTAATGTGAATATATTCCGTGATCCACGCTGGGGACGTGGACAAGAGACTTTTGGCGAAGACCCTTATTTGACTACACGCATGGGAGTGGCCGTAGTGAAAGGCATGCAAGGCCCTGCTGATGCCAAGTATGATAAGACGCATGCATGTGCTAAACATTATGCAGTGCATAGCGGGCCTGAAGCTAAACGGCATTATTTTGATGTGGAAAACCTTCCGGCCCGTGATTTGTGGGAGACATATTTGCCGGCTTTCAAAGCACTTGTGCAGGAAGCAGATGTGAAAGAAGTGATGTGTGCCTATCATCGTTTCGAGGGAGAACCGTGTTGTGGAAGCAATCGTTTGTTGACACAGATATTGCGTGACGAATGGGGATACAAACATCTGGTGGTTAGTGACTGTGGGGCTATCAGTGATTTTTTCTACCAAGGACGGCATGAAACGCATCCGGATGCAGCAAGTGCAAGTGCATCGGCTGTAGTGAACGGGACAGATTTGGAGTGTGGTGTGGAATACGGGCATTTGGGCGAAGCTGTCAGAAAAGGGCTTATTACAGAAAAGAGGATAGATGAAAGTCTGTTGCGCTTGCTGGAAGCGCGTTTTGCTTTAGGTGAGATGGATCCTGATTCAATTGTTCCGTGGAGCAAGATAAGCATTGATACCGTGGATTGTGCGACTCATAAAGACATGGCTTTGGAGATGGCTCGTCGGTCAATGGTGTTGTTGCAAAACAACGGTGTCCTTCCTTTGGACAAATCTTCGAAAAAGATTGCAGTCATGGGGCCTAATGCTGTTGATTCGGTCATGCAATGGGGAAATTATCGCGGGACTCCTTCCCATACTTATACGATATTGGAAGGAATACGCGAGAAAATAGGGGACGTGCCATATGAGAAAGGCTGCGAACTGTTGGAAAATCGTGTTTTTGATTCTTATTATGACAAGATATCCAGCAACGGAAGCATTGGGTTGAGCGCAACGTATTGGAACAACATGAAGATGGAAGGCGATATTGCTGCTACCCAGCAACTCACAACGCCGGTCATGTTGAGTAATGGCGGGCATACGGTATTTACAGACGGTGTTGGTTTATATAATTTCACGGCTGTATTGGAAGGCACGTTTGTTCCTGAAAAAAATGGGAAGTACACTTTGGTTATTGAGGGTGATGACGGTTATCGGGTGTATGTAAATGGCGAGAAGGTGATAGATTATTGGGGCGAACATGCTGCAGGAACACGGGAATATCTTTTGAACGCTGTGGCAGGACAATCTTATGACATTAGGATAGAATACATGCAAGCTGGTGCAGAAGCTTTGTTGCGCTTTGATTTGGGCATGTATCGCCAGATACCTCCTGAGGATGTCGCAGACCGGGTAGAAGATGCTGATGTTGTGATTTTTGTAGGAGGAATATCTCCGGAATTGGAAGGCGAAGACAAATATTACATTCAGTGTGAAGGATTTTCTGGTGGTGATAGGACAACAATTGAGTTGCCGCAAGTGCAACGTGAAATTTTGAAAGCTTTGAAAGCTGCCGGAAAGAAAGTCATTTTCGTGAATTGTTCTGGCTCAGCAATGGCATTGCAGCCTGAAACCCAATCATGTGATGCTATTCTGCAAGCATGGTATCCTGGACAGGCTGGAGGTTTGGCGGTCGCTGACGTGTTGTTCGGGGATTATAATCCTGGAGGGAAATTGCCCGTTACTTTCTATAAGAATACTGAACAGCTTCCTGATTTTGAGGATTATACAATGAAAGGCCGTACGTATCGTTACATGACGGAAAAACCTTTGTTCCCATTTGGTTATGGTCTGAGCTATACAACGTTTGACATATCGAAAGGGAAACTGAATCATCGTTCTGTTTCGGAAGGGAAAAATGTAGTGCTTAAAGTTGATGTGGAAAACACTGGAGATTGCCGTGGGGCAGAAGTTGTGCAGGTTTACATACGTAAGGTGGGCGATACCGATGGACCCGTTAAAAGTCTTCGTGCGTTCCATCGTGTGGAATTGGAACCGGGCGAGAAACAAACTGTCTCGTTTGATTTGACAAAGGATTCGTTTGAATTCTTTGATACAGAAACGAATACGATGCGGACTGTTCCTGGAGAGTATGAGATTATGTACGGGAATTCTTCTGACACGGCAGACGAAAATTGTTTGAGCATAACGCTGAAGTGACAGATTGGATGGATTGTTAAGGTAAATGGATTGTTCCTATTGGGGCATGTATCCTTGAAAAGGGTACGTTGCCCCCCAATAGGAATTTGACAAAATTAAAAATGAGTTCTGTATGGGAAAATTATTGCAAAATCTATTCGTAGCCAGCATCCTTTTATTGTTGGGTGCGGGGACAGTTTCTGGCAAAATAGTGTTGCCAGCTTATTTTACGGACAACATGGTGTTGCAACAGCATGCCATATTGAAAATGAAAGGGCATGCAGCTCCTTCATCGACTATCAGTGTGAAAGTGGGTTGGGCGAAAAAGGATTATTCGACTGTTTCACAACCGGATGGGAGTTTCTTAGTGGAAATACCGGTCCCTTCTGCGGGAGGACCTTATGAAATTCATCTTTCTGATGGGATAGACCAATTGCAGTTGAGCAATGTCCTTGTCGGCGAGGTATGGTTTTGCTCTGGGCAATCCAATATGGAAATGCCTTTGGCCGGATGGGGGCGTGTGATGAATTATGAACAGGAAATAGCGGATGCCGACTATCCGAAGATTCGTTTGTTGCAAGTGAAGAAAAAGATGGCATACACTCCGTTAGAGGAGGTGGAAGTGAACCATGGGGGATGGAACGAATGCCATCCGTCTACTGTGCCTGACTTTTCGGCTTTGGCATATTTTTATGCGCGGGGCTTATGGGAGAAACTGCATGTCCCGGTGGGAGTCATTGATTGCACATGGGGAGGGACTCCGGCTGAATCGTGGACAAGCCAAGAAACCTTGTCGTGTGTGGAAGGCTTCCAAGAGAAAATAGAGGAGATGCGCCTGAATGGTTTTGAAAAAGAAGCATTGATGGCTGCTTACGAGGAAGATATGCGTTGGTGGGAGATGGGATTCTTGAGCCAAGATGCCGGTTATCGTTTGAACAAACCTTTGTGGGCCTATGCTTATCATGCGGATTGGGAACGGATGCCTGTCCCGGGGAACTGGGAGCAAAGTGCCTTGCCTGATTTTGATGGTGTCGTATGGTATCAGGTTGAACTTGAAATTCCTGCTGAGTGGGCGGGGCATGATGTGTCAGTTTCTTTAGGATGCATGGACGACGAGAATATCACTTATTTTAACGGCCATAAAGTAGGAGAGGGGAAAGGTTATACAACTTTCTGCAAATATGTGGTGCCATCTGAGCTGGTGCGTAAAGGGAAAAACGTATTGACTGTGCGTATTACTGACTTTGGCGGTGAGGGAGGTTTCCGTAGCCGTCCTGAGGATATGTATATAGAAGCGAATGGGGTGCGCATGGCTTTGCCCAATGATTGGGCTTATCATGTGGGAATGGAGGTTGGAAGCATTCCGGCCAAGCCTGTTTCACCGGAAAATTCCGGTTATCCCTCTGTGCTTTATAATGGAATGGTCGACGCAATGACTGATTTCCCCATTAAGGGCGTGATATGGTACCAAGGAGAGGAAAATGCCAAACGTGCGGAATCTTATGCACCTTTGTTCCAAGCGTTGATAGCGGACTGGCGCAAACAATGGGGTTATGATTTTCCCTTTTATTTTGTACAGTTGGCAGGTTATATGCAACCTCGTGAAATACAGCTTGATTCACAGTGGGCGGTATTGCGCGAGGCACAGGCAGAGGCTTTGCATTTGTCCAATACAGGGATGGTGACGGCAATCGATATTGGTGATCCTTACGATATTCACCCGAAGAATAAGCAAGAAGTAGGACGGCGCTTGGCCGCTTTGTCTTTGGCTGATACATACGGGAAAGGGGAATACCATATGCCGGCCTGTGTCGGTTACACGATAAAAGGGAATGCAATGGCTTTGCACTTTGATTCAAAAGTTGAGGCCAAGGGAGATGTCGTGAAAGGATTTATTCTAAAAGATGCCAATGGGATGTATTATCCGGCGCAGGCAGAAGTAGACACAGATGGCAAGACGGTCGTTTTGACTTCAGAGAAAGTGAATATCCCTGTTGCAGCACGTTATAATTGGGCTGATTGTCCGAATGGCAATTTGTATGGAGAACTGGGTTACCCGGTAGGACCTTTCCGCACAGATAAATAGTGTTTGCGCCGGGATGGCTCACGTGCAAATGATTTTCATGAGGTAGGTTGTGGTGGCACGAATTGTTGCTATATGAATTCGAAAATCATTTCAATGATTTTGCAGACCTTTTGAATGTTTGCAGCCAGTGCGGTTTATTTCAGGCAAAGCATAAAAAATTGCTAAATGACATGTCAATGCGGATAATGATTCTGGCTAATTTGTACTTTTGCGGTGATTATAAATATCTAAAACATAAGAATTATGATCTCAGAAAAATTGCAGAATGCTATCAATGAACAAATTGTAGCTGAGATGTGGTCTTCTAATCTTTATCTGTCCATGTCTTTCTATTTCGCAAAAGAAGGGTACGAAGGTTTTGCGCACTGGATGCGTGTCCAGTCCCAGGAAGAATTGGATCATGCTTTGCAATTGGCTGATTATGTCATCAAGCGTGGCGGTGCAGCCAAGGTGGATAAAGTGGATGTAGTTCCGACTGGTTGGGGGTCTCCATTGGAAGTGTTTGAGGCTGTTTATAGCCACGAATGCCATGTCTCTGAACTGATTGACAAGTTGGTGGATGTGGCTTCCAGTGAAAGGGACAAAGCCAGCCAAGACTTCTTGTGGGGGTTTGTGCGTGAGCAAGTAGAAGAAGAAGCTACTGCCCAAGGCATTGTAGATAAAATCCGTTTGGCAGGGAATGCAGGCTTGTACCATATTGATGCAGAATTAGGCAAGCGTCAATAGGATTCATAAATTGCTTATGAAAAAGTCCCGGGAGGAGCGATTCCTCCGGGACTTTTTTGTGTGAACAGTATTTGATTGTCGTTTTAATACTGTTTGACGAGCGTTCTGAAATCGGTGCCTTTGTTGAATGGCACTAATGTAAAAGCGTAGGACAAAGGCAATTGGCTGGTAGTGATGCAATATTGTGGCATGGGATAAGCGCCCCATGCATTGTCGCCGCCTACGCCTGCCATGCGTCCATCAATGCAAACGTCGATGAAACCGCCTTCCCTTGGGTCGTTATTATGCCGATGGCACGTGTTGCTTGAAACGGGGGCGTTGTTGTGGAGGTCGTCACCGCTGTCAAAAGTTTCCATCGGATAAGAAGATGCATTCATCTCGAACATGTCGTCTGCGATGAACAACAGGCCGTTTCCCTTTTTGTCGGTCAAAGCCATCCATCGCACATCTGTCCGATGGTTGTTTTCTTGTGGCCGCACATAGGGTTCGTATGTATTGGTGCTTTGGCTGTATTCACCTACGAAAGCACTGGTTTTGCGGTCACAATAATTTTCCCATGGCCCACGCCCGTAATAAGTTAGATGATTGTATCTGTCCGGCATCTTCATTCGCAAGCCTATTCGGGGCAGCATTGGGAGATCTTTGCCTTGTGCATGGAATTCACTGGATATTTTCATGACGCCGTTTTCGCTGATGGTGTAAGACAAAATCCATTGTCCGTTTACCTCCGGGTAATCGTAAACACAATGCACGATGGAGTAAGTCACTTGGCTTTCGCGTCCACGGCGGTTGCCTGCTTGTTCATTGGGCGTGCTTTCGCGGTAGAACCCGCGCTTGCGTTCTGCGTTGATGGACAGAAGCCGGGGGGCTTTCTCGCTCAATGCCCGCCAGATTTTCGCTTTTATCGGGAAGTTTGCTCCATACTCATTGTCGATAGGCGCACGCCAGAAATTGGGTTGCCATCCACATCTGTTGTGGATGAACTCTTTCTTATTGTATTGATAAGAGACGAGCAATCCCGACGTTTTTTCGAATACGGCACGGAAATTTTTCCCGGAAAGGATGATTTGCAGGCTGTCTTCTTCGATGTTGGCGGGAAGCTGTTTGCCAGCACTTTCCTTTTCCCAATGGTTGATGGCATATTGTTCGGCAGCGATGACATAACCAGCCGGAAGGAAAGGCTCAGCATGGCGAAGCCGGGCTTCGAACAAGATGTGGTATTCGGCAGTTGAAATTTCAGGAGAAGGCAAACCGTTTAATTGGAGAGTCTTTTTAGCTCCGGGTTCCAAAGTGATGTCGAATTTCTTTTCTTCCAATAGTTTCCCATTGGCAGTTATTTTGTATGTAAAATCGTATTTTGACAAGTTAGTAAAAGCAAAATCATTGCGTATTGCTATAGTGCGAGCCTCAGGATTGAAATGCAGGAACTTGATGTTTTGGTAAACTTTGCGCAGTTCCTCGGTGTGTGGCTTTGTAGCACGGTTGGGGTAGACTAAACCGTTGCAACAAAAATTTCCATCGGAGGGAGTGCCTATTGCTCCGTAATCGCCGCCATATGCCCAATAGTTTCTCCCTTTTGTGTCCTTTTCCAAGAAGCCTTGATCCACCCAATCCCAAACGCATCCCCCTTGCAGCAAAGGATGTGTTTCGATGGCATCCCAATATTCTTTGAAATTTCCTAAGCTGTTGCCCATGGCGTGCGCATATTCGCAAAGGATAAGAGGCCGGTCGCTGTCTGGATTCCGGGCATAATCCACGATTTGATTGACAGTGTAGTACATGGGACAGAAGATGTCTGTGTTCCACTCTTGGCCAGCTTGCTCATATTGCACAGGGCGATTGTCCAATTGCTTTAGTAAATTGTAAGTGGCATAGAAGTTGATGCCATTCCCGGCTTCATTGCCCAATGACCAGATGATGACAGAAGGGTGGTTTTTGTCTCGTTCAAACATGTTCATGGTGCGTTCGGCATGTGCTTTAAGGTAGGAGGGTTCGTTGCCTAAGCTGCCGCCTTTCCGTCGGTCGTACCCCATCCCGTGTGACTCGATGTTCGCCTCGTCAATTACATAGATGCCATATTCATCGCACAATTCGTAGAAGCGTTCCGGCTGGGGGTAGTGGCTGGTGCGCACGGTGTTGACATTGTATTTCTTGAACAGTTCAATGTCTTTCCGCATTATTTCTTCTGTCACATAATGTCCTGTCAGTTCATTATGCTCGTGCAGGTTGACACCTTTTATCAGGATGGGCTTTCCGTTGACTCTCAGTTGCCGGTCTTTTATTTCAACCGTACGGAAGCCGATTTTGCTTTCAATAGATTCCACGATGCCGCCGTCTTCTTTTTGCGTTGTGATAGACAGGTTATATAAATAAGGTGTTTCTGCTGTCCAAGGATGGATGTTTTTCAAAACGACCGATTGCCATTTTGCTGTGGTCGTTAATTGGGAGACCGTGCATTGTGTGCTTCCTCTTGCAACCAGTTTTCCATTATGGTCTTTTATCTGGTATTCCACTTTGCATGGCGTTTCATCCGAAGCGGCATTTTGTAGGTCCACTTCCAAGGAAAAAACCCCGTTTTCGTATTGTTCATCCAAAGAGGCCTGCACGTGGAAGTCGCGGATGGCCAAAAGAGGTTGGGCGTAGAGATAAATGTCGCGTTCTATCCCGCTTAATCTCCAGAAGTCCTGTCCCTCCAGATAGGTCGCATCTGAGAATCGATGCACTTGTATTGTGATAGAGTTTTCTCCGGCATTTATCAATGAGGTGATATTGAAGCGTGCCGGTGTTTTGCTGTCTTTATTCATCCCGGCAAACTTCCCGTTGACATAATAAAATGCCGCGCCCTTCACTCCGTCTGCGCTGAGGTACACAGACTGGCCTTCCCATGTATTGGGTACTTGGAAGGTACGGTGGTATGTGCCAGTAGGATTCCATTCTTTAGGGACAAGAGGCGGTGCTGGTTTTGTCCAAAAAGGAGGAATGCCCGCTGATGATACAAATTCGTAGCCGATGTTGACGTAAATAGGCGTGCCGAATCCTTGCCGTTCCCAATTGCCAGGAACTTGGATGTCGCTCCATTGGCCGTGCGACGTGAGGCCTTTGGCAAATGGAGAGGGTGCTTCTGCCGGATTCTCTGCATAATTGAATTGCCACGTGCCGTTTAGTGGAAGCCGTTCCGGGAAATGGATGGTCGCCCGTGGCGCTTCTTTGTTTATGCTGGTCAATTGAGGGTTGGTGATGTCTGCATAGCGGTCATCCGTTTGCCCTATGGCACACGAAGCCGCTATGCAGGCTCCTAACAATAGCAACGTTTTTTTCATGAAACAGGGTTGTTAGCGGTTTAATGTGCGCAGCCATTTTTCAAGTTCGCCTGTCCATTGGCGTTTATAGATGAAGTTGTCGCGGTATCCCCATCCATGCCCGCCGATGGGGTAGACATGCAGGCTGACTGGAACTCCATTCCCCACCAATGCTTCCGTGTACTTCAGGCTGTTTGCGATAGGAACGGCACGGTCGTCTGAACTGTGCATGATGAAAGCAGGCGGCGTTTGTGGGGTCACTTGCCGTTCATTGGAGTATTCTTCCATCAAAGCAGGATCCGGTTGTTTCCCTAACAGGTTCTCGCGTGAACCGGCATGTGTGGATTCATGCATTGTGATGACCGGATAGAACAGAATTTGGAAGTCTGGGCGCGTTTCTTCATCAAAGTGTGTGGCGGCTGTGCTAGCCAAATGTCCTCCTGCCGAAGACCCCATGATGCCTATTTGGCGGATGCCCCATTCAGAGGCGTGTTGCCTCATCAGCCGGATGGCTTGATGGGCATCGCTCAAAGGTACGTCGCTGTGGCCGTTGGGCATGCGGTATTTCAGCACAGCATATGTGATGCCCTGTGCGTTGAACCAGTCGGCCATGTCTGTCCCTTCGTGTTCCATGGCCAAATGGACATAGCCTCCTCCGGGGCAAGCCACAATGGCTATTCCATTTGGATTGGAGGGGAAGTAAACGTAAAGCATGCTTTGGGCATCTTTGCCGGAGAGGCCGTTGCTGTTGGGGGCTTTTTCTTGCCACAAAGGGATTTCAAGCGGGCGTTGGCCGCAGACAAAAACGGATACGGTTAAAAACATCGTTAACAATGCGGTTCTCATAATTTTTCTGTTTTAGTGCTTAAACTGGATTTTATAAAATAGATAATCAAAGCGATATATACGGCCAAGGCGACAAGTTGCGAGCCGGGATGGGCTAACCAGTCGTTGCAGCGAACGTCTACTCCGGCGAAACGCATGGCGGCACTGGCCACTCCCATGAGGGCGCCTCCGGCAATGAACCCGGATGCAATCAATGTGCCTTTCTCGCTGCGGGCATTGTTGACGGCCGCATCTTTGCTGCGTGATGCCACATACCAATTGACGGCACCGCCCACCAGCAGCGGAAGGTTCAGTTCAAGGGGAATGAACATGCCCAATGCAAAGGCGAGTGCCGGGATTTTCAAGAATGTCAATACAACGGCCAACACGGCGCCGATGCCGTACAACAGCCACGGCGCACCCACGCCGCTCATCAAAGGTTCGATGACAGCGGCCATGGCGTTGGCTTGCGGAGCGGCCAGTTCTCCGCTGGTGAATCCGTAGACCTCATTGAGAATCATGATGACACCGCCCACCGTGGCTGCCGACACCACCGTTCCCAAGAACTTCCATCCTTCTTGTTTGGCAGGAGTGCTGCCTAACCAATAACCGATTTTGAGGTCGGTGACGAAGCCTCCGGCCATGGACAATGCTGTGCAGACTACGCCGCCCATCACTAATGCCGCCACCATGCCTGAGGGGCCTTTCAAGCCGACGGCCACCATGACGACCGAAGCCAGAATCAAGGTCATCAAGGTCATGCCGGATACGGGATTAGTGCCGACAATGGCAATGGCATTGGCCGCTACGGTGGTGAACAGGAAAGCAATGCCTGCCACCAGAATGATGGCCACGATGCTGTGCAGCAAGTTGCCTTGCATCACGTCGAAATAGAAGAATACGAAAGTCAGCAGAATGGTGAGGATGGAGCCGATGGCGATGATTTTCATGGAGAGGTCGCGCTGGGTGCGAACCGCTTGGGCCGCAGGACCGCCCTTCCCTTTCATCTCCTTGGCTGCCAAGCCCACGGCGCTCTTGATGATGCCCCATGAACGGACGATCCCGATGACACCGGCCATGGCGATGCCGCCAATGCCGATGCTTTTCGCATATTCCGTGAATATCATCTCAGGAGACATTTCCCCGACAGGCAGGGTGATAGAGGGATTCCATGCATTGAGGACTTCCCCGCCCCATATCAGCGACATGCCGGGGATGATGACCCACCATACCACGACAGAGCCTAAGCAGATGATGGCGGCATACTTCAAGCCCACGATGTAGCCCAACCCCAAGACTGCCGCCCCGGTATTGATTTTGAACACCAGCTTCGCCTTCTCGGCCAGCATGTCGCCTGCCGCGCAGATGCGGGTCGTGAAGTTCTCGTTCCACCATCCGAAGGTGGCCACGATGAAGTCGTAAAGCCCGCCTACTAATCCCGCTATCAGCAAAGGCTTGGCTTGGTTGCCGCCTTTTTCGCCGGAGACGAGTACTTGCGTGGTGGCTGTGGCTTCGGGGAAGGGAAACTTGCCGTGCATGTCGCTCACGAAGTACTTGCGGAAAGGTATCAGGAAAAGGATGCCCAATATGCCGCCCAATAATGAACTGATGAACACTTGCATGAAGTTGACCGTCATTTCCGGGTATTTGGCTTGCAGGATGTACAAGGCCGGCAACGTGAAGATGGCACCGGCCACGATGACTCCTGAGCAGGCTCCGATGGACTGGATGATGACGTTCTGCCCCAAGGCGTTTTTCCGCTTGAATGCGCCCGACACGCCAACGGCAATGATGGCAATCGGGATGGCCGCCTCAAACACTTGCCCCACCTTCAGCCCCAAGTAGGCTGCGGCAGCTGAAAACAATATGGCCATTGCCACGCCCCATAGCACGGACCAAAGGGTGGCTTCCGGGTAGATCTGCCCGGCAGGCATCAGGGGGTTGTACACTTCGCCGGGCTTCAACTCGCGGAAAGCATTCTCAGGAAGCCCTGTCGTTTTTTCTTGTTCCATATTCAAAGGTTTGTTTTTTTGTTATTGTTTGCTACATGATTTCCTGGACTATGCAGGCAAGAAAGGCTGGGATTTTCGTGATGTCGCCCTGCGGGCGTTCGCCAAAATTGGCCTCGTAGGTGTCGCACGCGGCCTTGTCCCATTCCGATGAGAATACGCATTGGTAGCCTAATTCATCGAAAGGAATGCGGATGCCTCCCATGCCTGCGAACAAATCTATGAACCTTGCCATCTGTGGTATGCCTATAGTTTGCCGCAAATGTACGAAAAATGTGAGAAAACATTGCGGTTGGTTGGTGATTGTTGATGGGTGCCTGTGTCTTTTCATGCGGGGGCATTCTTTTGCCCATGCGGGTGAAAACATCGGTTTATGCGGATGGGAAATCCCGATCATGCGGGAGGAAACTTCTGCTGGCACCGGCATCTGTACAAACGCCGCCGTTGTCTGTGCAAATGCCGTCGCCATCCGTGCAAACGACGGCGACGGCAGAAGAAAGCATGCGGCTGTCTGGAAGTTTTCAGGCGGCCGAACCGAAGTTTTCTCCGGGATAGGCGGAAGTTTCCTTGCTTTTTTTCTTACTTTTGCGGTGGTAAACCATAATAATCTCACAGGATGATTGCGAACATGTTACTTTGGAACCTCGGTGGCCCGGAAATCTTGGTCATCGCCTTGCTGATTGTTTTGCTTTTCGGCGCCAAGAAAATTCCGGAACTGATGAAGGGCATCGGGAAAGGCGTAAAAAGTTTCAAGCAGGGAATGGCGGAAGCCGAGGACGAGATGAAGAAGGCGAAGGATGAGATCAATGCGGACGATGCATCCGGGAAAGAGGGCAAGTAGGGGCGGATGGCAGGAATGACCTTTTGGGAGCATTTGGACGTGTTCCGCCGTTCCCTGCTCCGGGTGGCAGCCGTGTGGGCGCTGCTGGCAGCAGTTTTTTTTGCAGCCATGCCTTGGCTGTTCGATGCCGTGGTGCTGGCCCCGTGCCATCATGATTTCGTGTTTTATTCGTTCCTGCGCAAGATAGGCGGGGTGTTGGGATTGCAGGGCAGCTTTTTTGGCCAACATTCCGATGTGAAGCTCATCAACATCAACCTTGCTGCCCCTTTTTTCATTCACATATCCACTGCGTTCTGGATGTCGGTTGTGGCTTCTGCTCCCTACTTTATTTATGAGCTATGGCGTTTCGTGGAGCCTGCGCTCTATCCGGATGAGAAGAAGCCTGCGAGGCGGGCTTTGGGACTGGGGGCGTTGATGTTTTATGTCGGCGTGCTGGCAGGCTATTTCATCGTGTACCCGCTGACGCTCCGTTTCTTGGCTACTTATGAACTGAGCGCGCAGGTGGAAAACCAGATTTCCCTGAATTCGTACATCGATAGTTTCATGATGCTTGTCCTCGCCATGGGGCTTGTCTTTGAACTCCCCCTTCTTGTGTGGCTGCTTTCGGCAATGGGGGTCATCGACCGTGCCCTGTTGCGCAAGTACCGCCGCCATGCAGTGGTGGCCATTTTCATTTTGGCGGCTGTCATTACGCCCACCGGCGATCCTTTTACCTTGGCTGTAGTGGCTGCTCCGCTTTGCCTGCTTTATGAATTGGGTATCCTGTTGGCGAGAAAGAGGAGGCCGGCATGAGCGGCATGCCCTATAAGAAAATCAGGGTGCGTTACTTGCGTTCCGATGGGGCTTTCCTTTATATGGAACCGGTGCAGGCTTCCATTGGAGAAGTTTTGAAAGTGCGTTGTGATGAGGCGGAACGGGCGGGTTGTTCCCACGACGCGTTGCGGCAATGGTGGGAAGGCGCCCAAGCCAACCTCTTGGATGCCGAGGTGGATGCCGAGGGCATCTGCGTGCCTTCGTTCATTGTTTTGGAGCCGGATTACCTGATGGACATCAGTGCGTTGGCCGAATGCTTCAAGCCCTACGGCCACCATCCGGCCAACTATTTTCTCAACCGCCTGCAGCCTTCTGCCTCCACCGGCGCATTGTTGCTGGGCAACATTGCCAACATGTTCCTCGACGAATGGATACATGCCGCAGGAGAGCCTGATTATGCTTCTTGCATGAAGAAAGCGTTCAGGCGTTATGCCGTGGAACTGACTGCTTGCGGCGAGCTGAAGGACAAGCGGCAGGAGAAAGAGTTCTTTGACGGATGCCGCCTGCATTTCCGCCATATCGGGCAAGTGGTGGCGCAATGGTTCGAGATGGAAGAATACGGCCTTGACAAGACAGACGCCGTGCTGGAGCCTTCCTACATTTGTGAGGCATTGGGCATGCAAGGGCGGCTGGACTATATGCAGCGCGACATGCGCAGTTTCATCGAAATGAAGTCCGGGAAGGCGGAAGAGTACCCGAAAGGCACGATACGGCCGAGGGAGAACAACCTTGTGCAAATGTTGCTCTACATGGCCGTGCTGGAATACAACATGGGGCAGGCGCACGAACGCCAGCGGCCTTATTTGTTGTATACGCGTTACCCGTTGCTTTATCCTTCGCATGGGCGATGGGACATGGTGAGGGAAGCCGTCCGTTTGCGCAACCGCATTGTGGCTTGCGAATACCAAGTGCAGTTGCGGAATGATCCGGCTTATACGGCCCGCATGCTGGATGCCATCGTGCCGGAAACGTTGAACGCCCGCCATTTGGACAACAAATTTTGGCATAACTATTTGCGCCCTTCCATCCTCCACGCCATGGAGGGGTACCACGCCCTGTTGCCGTTGGAGAAAAGCTATTACCTTTCTGCCTATAACTTCATCACGAAGGAACTGTACCTGTCGAAAACAGGGAATCTCCCGTATGATGAACGGAGAAACGGTGCTGCGTTTTGGTTTTCGCCATTGCCGGAAAAGCAGGATGCCGGGGAAATCTTGCTGGATTTGAAGATAAGCGACAATCATGCAACGGAGGAACATAAGCCTTACGTGGTGTTGGACGTGCCGCCCTGTCCGGGCAATTATTTGCCGAACTTCCGGGAGGGCGACATCATTGTCCTGTATGAGCGGAACACGCCGGAGGACAATGTGGCCAACCGGCTTGTGTTCAAAGGGAACATCGAGCGCATCACGTCGCAGCAAGTGAAAGTCCGCCTGCGGGCCACGCAAAGGAATGAAGCCGTGTTGCCGCTTGGCAGCCGGTATGCCATCGAGCATGACTGCATGGACGTGGCTTTCAGGATTATGTACCAAGGCTTGCATTATTTCTCGGCAGCCGTGCCAAGCAGGCGGGCATTGCTTCTTTCGCAACGCCCGCCGCGTTTCGATGCGTCTTTTGATGAAGCCATCCGCCATGCTCCCGATGATTTTGAACGGGTGGCTTTGAAGGCATTGGCGGCACAGGATTACTTCCTGCTTGTGGGGCCGCCGGGGACGGGCAAGACTTCGTGCGCCTTGCGGAGGATGGTGGAGAAGTTTTATGCAGTGCCAGGCACGCAGATATTGCTGCTTGCCTATACGAACCGTGCTGTGGACGAGGTTTGCAAGTCCTTGCGTGCCATCCGGCCTGAGGTCCGTTTCATCCGCATCGGCAATGAACTGTCGTGCGAGGAAAGTTGCCAAAGTTTCCTGATGGAGAATGCGTTGTCTTCTTGTTGCCAGCGGAGCGACATAGAACGGGAACTGTCTTCTTGCCGCATCATGGTGGGAACTACCACAGCCGTAGCCAACAAGCCGGATTTGTTTCGTCTGAAGTCATTCGACGTGGCCATCATCGATGAGGCTACGCAGATATTGGAGCCGCAACTGCTTGGGCTCCTGACAATGCGTGATGCACAAGGCCGTAATGCCATCGGGAAATTCATCATGATAGGCGACCACAAGCAGCTTCCCGCCATAGCTTTGCAGGGACGGGAGGATTCCCGCGTTGCCGACCCAGCCTTGCGTGCCGCCGGTTTGTGCAATTGGCAGGATTCTTTGTTTGAAAGGCTTTATCGGTTGCACAAGGATGATGGGGACCGGGCAACAGACTTCCTTTGCAAACAGGGGCGCATGCATCCGGAGGTGGCATCCTATTCCAACCTTTCTTTCTATGGCGGGAAGTTGACGGAGGCCGGGCTTCCGCACCAAGCCGGGCAATTGGTTTTGCCGGAGGATTACCGTTCTCCTTGGAGGGCTTTGCTGGAACAGCGGGTGGTTTTCATCCCTTCGGTGGCGCAAACCACCACTCCTTCCGGGAAAAACAACCGGCAGGAAGCGCGGATGGCCGCGTTGTTGGCAGCCGAAGTGTTCCGTTGCAGGCGGCAATCGTTTGATGGCATGCACACCTTGGGCATCATCACGCCTTACCGCAGCCAAATTGCCTTGATAAGGAAAGAACTGTCGCAGACGGGCATCCCGGAACTGGAGGACATCATGGTGGATACCGTGGAACGCTACCAAGGCAGCGAACGCGATGTCATCATCTACTCCGTTTGCGCCAATTACGCATGGCAATTGCCCCTCCTGTCCAACCTTAGCGAAGAAGACGGCCATGTCATCGACCGCAAACTGAATGTGGCTCTTACCCGTGCCAGAGAACAGTTCTTCCTCATCGGCGCGCCTTCCGTGCTTCGGGAAGCTCCTTTGTATAAGGCTTTGATGGAGGCGGCTTATGTGGCGGATGGCTTTTATGAAGGATGAATGTCGTTCCCTTGCTCCATTTTGGGGAACATGTGCATCGTTTTTGCAGACGGGAATTGTATTTTTGCAGGATATTTAAAGGTATGGAATCATGATAGGGAGCATTATCGGTGACATCGTAGGGAGCATCTACGAGTTCGACAACATCAAGACAAAGGATTTCCCGTTTTTCCAAGGGCGGCAGGAATATACCGACGACAGCATCTTGACGCTGGCCACGGCAGATTGGTTGATGAACGGCGGCAGGAGCGGGGATTACTATTTGCGGTACGCTTTGGAAAACCCGCACCCGATGGGGAGTTATGGCACCGGCTTTGTTCAATGGGTGCATCTTGCGCAGCGTGGCATCCGGCGTCCTTACAACAGTTGCGGCAATGGCAGTGCCATGCGTGTCGGCCCGGTAGGATGGGCTTGCGCTTCAGAAGAAGAAGTGTTGCAAAAGGCAAAAGAATCTGCCGAATGCACCCACAATCATCCGGAAGGCATCAAGGGAGCGCAAGCCACGGCGCTTTGCATCTATTGGGCGCGGAAAGGTTTTGAGAAAGAAGCTATCCGGCAGGCAATCTCCGCCCGGTTCGGCTATGCCTTGGGCATGACGGTCGATGAAATCCGCCCGCGCTATTCGTGGGACGGCTTAGACAGGGCCGGTAACGGAGGCACCTGCCAAGGCAGTGTGCCGCAAGCCATTGTGTGTGCGCTGGATGCTGTTGGCTTTGAAGATGCCGTCCGCAATGCCGTTTCCATCGGCGGGGATTCGGATACCATCGCTTGCATTGCAGGGAGCATTGCCGAGCCATTGTACGGCATCCCCCCGGCTGTCCGCAGCCAAGCGTTGCGTTATCTTCCTGAGAAGTTCGCAGGCTTGGTGGAGCATTTTGAAGGGAAGTTCGGGAGGTTGTGACGGATGGGCGCCTTGGCGTTCCCAGCACGATTAATAATCGTACACGTGTACGATTATTAATCGTGCAAGCAAAAGTACAGGAACATTTTGAAAAAGTTCATAGAAGAATTTGAAAAACCTTCCATGGTTTTGCTCCAAACATTGGAAGGATTTTGCAAAACCTTTGGGAGGTGTGAAATCCTGAGGTGCAAAAACTCCACCTCAAGATACGGGGGCATTCATGGCATATTATATGGGAACCCAATGGGAACATTCTTGGAAAGAAGAAAAGGACAAGTCGTTTTCCAACCACTTGTCCTTTATTCTTGTACCCAGACCCGGGGTCGAACCGGGATGGATTTTACTCCACTGGTGTTTGAGACCAGCGCGTCTACCGATTCCGCCATCTGGGCAATTGTTTCGCAATTGCGGTGCAAAGGTAGCCCTTTTTTTTGAATTGCCAAACTTTCCCACAAAAAAATAATAAAAAACACAAATCATCATCGGTATGCTTTTGCCTTTATGAAATAAAATGTAACTTAGCGTGGCCAATGAAATAATTATTAATATGGACAATCGTCATAATTATTGCGTTATTTTGGGAGGGGGAGTCGGGAGCCGTTTCTGGCCTATCAGCAGGCAGGCATTCCCGAAACAGTTTTTGGACTTCTTTGGCACAGGGCGCACGTTGCTCCAGCAGACTTTCGACCGTTTCCGTGGAATCATTCCTTTGGAGAATATTTTCGTGATTTCGAATGAAGCATATGAAAACATTGTGAAAGAACAACTTCCGGAAATATTCCCGGCTCAAATATTGCTGGAACCGACACGGCGCAATACGGCGCCTTGCATTGCATGGGCTGCATACCATATCCGTGCTATCGACCCGGAAGCGAATATTGTAGTCACTCCTTCAGACCATTTGATATTGAAGGAAAGGGAATTCCTTGACTCTGTGTCGCGAAGTCTCCAATTTGTTTCCCGGCATAAAAAATTGGTTACATTGGGCGTGAAGCCGAACCGGGTGGAGACACGGTATGGTTACATACAAATTGCGGATGATTGTGAGGACGGCTTTTATAAAGTGAAGACGTTTACGGAGAAACCGGAATATGAGTTGGCTAAGGTGTTTGTGGAAAGCGGGGAGTTTTATTGGAATTCCGGGTTGTTCGTGTGGAATGTTGACACGTTCATTGAGGCGGTGAAACATTTGATACCGGAATTGTATGCGAAGCTGGCTCCGGGGACGGGAATTTATAACACGGAGTTGGAAGCGGATTTCATTCGCGAGAACTTTCCTTATTGCCCGAATATCTCGATTGATTTGGGAATCATGGAGAAAGCCAGCAATGTGTTTGTTTTTTTGGGGAATTTCGGATGGTCGGATTTGGGCACGTGGAGTTCATTGTATGATGCTTACCCGAAAGATAAGAGCGGGAACGCAGTGTTGAGGGGGCATTCTTTGCTTTACGAGAGCCGCAACAACACCATCATTATGCCGCATGACAAGCTGGTTGTTCTGCAAGGTTTGGACGACTGCTTGGTGGCTGATTCTGGCGACGTGTTGCTGGTGTGCAAGAAAGAGGACGAAAACGCAATCCGCAGGTTCGTGAATGACACGCAAATCAAGCTTGGAGATGATTATTTGTGAGAGGGTGTTGCATTTGCATGCGAGAAGGGCCAGGCAATATTGCCTGGCCCTTCTCGCATGCTGGAATTATCGGTTTTAGGCTTCTTTCCATGTTTGGTAGATGGAAGATGCGATATCCTTAAATTCTTGTTCCGTGAGTTTCAGTTTCGGATTGGAGAAAATCATGTCTGATTCGCTGTTGATAGGCACTAAGTGGATGTGTGCATGAGGCACTTCTAATCCTAACACGGCCACGCCTATGCGTTTGCACGGAATGCATTTCTCCATTGCCCGGGCTACGGATTTTGCGAAAACATGCATTTGGGCGAGTTCATCGTCCGGCAGGTCAAAGATGTAGTCTACTTCTTTCTTGGGGACGACCAATGTGTGTCCTTTTGCCAACGGGTTGATGTCCAAGAAAGCATAGAATTGGTCGTTCTCTGCCACTTTGTAGCTGGGGATTTCCCCTGCGATGATTCTGCTGAATAGAGTTGCCATAGCCCGTTGCGTTTAGAATGATATGTTCAGGATTTCCAAACTGATTTTTCCTTGCGGCACTTGTATTTCGGCCACATCGCCCACCTTTTTGCCTAATAACCCTTGCGCGATAGGCGTGTTGACGGAGATTTTGCCTTCTTTCAGGTTTGCTTCGCTTTCTGAAACGATGGTGTAGGCCATCTTCATCCCGTTTTTCACGTTCTTGAGCTCCACTTTGTTCAGTATCTGCACGGTGTCTGTCTTCAGCTTGGACTCGTCGATGATTTTTGCATCGGCAATCGTAGCTTTCAGTTTGTTGATTTTCATTTCCAACAATCCTTGCGCTTCTTTGGCTGCGTCATATTCAGCGTTTTCCGACAAGTCGCCTTTGTCGCGTGCTTCTGCGATTGCTGCTGATATTTTAGGGCGTTGGACAGTTTCCAATTCTTTCAGTTCTTCCAAAAGTTTTTTGTAGCCTTCTTCTGACATGTAAGCCATAATTCGGTTCCTCCTATTTAATTAATGAAACAATGACAGCGTCGCTTTTTATGGGGCGACACATAAAACAAAAAAGAATCCCGGCATTATTTGGAATGCCGGAACCCTCTTCCGTGTATTTTTTGCAAATATAATGTGTTATTTGTTGCCGGGCAAGCCTTGTTGGCATGCTTTGCAACATATAAAGGATTATTTTCTTATGCCAACATATTATAATAGTTCTTTGATAGCTTTTTCCAGGTTTTCGGTTTTGTCTTCGCGTGCGCTTAGTTCATTGTTTCGGTTGATGAGGAAACAGGTGGGCAATGCCTGGATGTTGTAGACGCTTACAATGTCGGAATAGATGCCATCCGGGGCGTGCACGCATGTCCACGGGAGGTTGTCGGCTGCCGTTCTCCAGAAGTGTTCGTCGGCATCCAAGGACACTTGGTAGATTTCAAGTCCTTGTGCGGCATATTTGTCGTACAGTTCCCTTAGCGTGAAGTTGTGGGAAACGGACATGGCCGTTTGGTATGCAGTGAAGTCAAGCAAGACCACTTTTCCTTTCAGCTCGCTGAGTTTCCGTTCATTGCCTTCAGGGTCTCTGAGGTTGATGTCGATGATGCCTGTCTCTGTGACGGCAATCGGTTCTGCTGCCTGCGTCCCTGTAGCTTGTGTGGCTGTATGGGTGTTTTGCATGCCTTTGATGACCATGTTGTACAGGTTCTTCGAGCGGATGGCATGGGGGTAGAGGTTGTTGAAGCTGGTGGCCACTGCCGCAAAGCATTTGATGTCTTCCCGGTTGTAGAAGGGGTCAAACAGCAGATAGCCGTTGATCTCCTGGAATAGCGCATAATAGGCATATGCTTTGTTGGGCGCTTTGTAGATATATTCTCTTTTGATTTTGTCCTTGTAGGCTTGTATGGCCGTTCGGATGCTGTCTTCTGCCGTTTGGCGTGCGGTTTCCCCTTTTTTCAGCGCGGATGTGATGGCGTCCACTTGGTTTTGCAACTGGATTTGCAAAAAGGCCAGTTCTTTGATTTTTAGGTTGTTTTCTGAACCTTCTATTTGGTAGTTGATGGGAAATTCCTTATAATCGGCAGTGATGCGGATGGATTCTGTGGAATCGATGGAGAAGTTGATGGCTTTGTTCTCAATCCTGATGCGGTAGAAGTCGGGCGCTTCAGGCGCTTTTGACTGGAAGTGGAATTTCCCTGCGTCTTTTAGCCGGGCGGAATCTAAGGCGACAATTCCATGGATGCCGGATTGTTCCAAGTAGATGGTTTTGCCTTTGGCACCGGAAATGTTTCCTTCTATGGTGAATTTAGGGGCGTGGTTGCATGATGCGGCCACGAAAAGCAGCAATCCTGCTGCGTAGTACATGATATTTTTCATGAGGCAATGATGCTCTTTAATTAGTTTGGGCGCAAATATACTTTCTTTTCAGCATCGTTCAAAGCTTCAAAAGGCTCAATTTCAAAAAAAAACAAATTTGCGGAAAGTTTTAGGCTTCAGTTTGTTTGCTTCCGTGATATTATGCGTATCTTTGGCGGAATTTTTTAAGAAAAGAGAACAGTTAAACAATTTTTATGATTAATCCTATTGTTAAGACGATCGAGTTGGGTGATGGCAGAACCATCACGCTCGAAACGGGAAAGCTGGCAAAACAGGCAGATGGGGCTGTGATGCTGCGCATGGGCAACACCATGTTGCTGGCTACTGTTTGTGCGGCAAAAGATGCAGTTCCCGGTACAGATTTCATGCCTCTTCAGGTAGAGTATAGAGAAAAATATTCGGCATTCGGGCGTTTCCCGGGTGGATTTACCCGCCGAGAGGGCAAGCCGTCTGATTATGAGATATTGACTTGCCGTTTGGTGGATCGCGCATTGCGCCCGCTTTTCCCTGATAATTATCATGCAGAAGTTTATGTGAACATTATTTTGTTTTCGGCTGATGGCGTGGATATGCCGGATGCATTGGCCGGGCTTGCTGCTTCTGCCGCTTTGGCTGTTTCCGACATCCCGTTTGGCGGTCCTATTTCTGAGGTGCGGGTGGCTCGCGTGGACGGCAAGTTTGTCATCGATCCTACATTCGAGCAGTTGAAGAATGCGGACATGGATTTGATGGTTGCAGCCACTTACGACAACATCATGATGGTGGAAGGCGAGATGGACGAAGTGTCTGAGCAGGATTTGCTGGAGGCCATGAGATGCGCTCACGAGGCCATCAAGGTGCATTGCAAGGCACAGATGGAATTGATGGAAGAAGTGGGGTCCACTGTAAAGCGTGAGTATTGCCATGAAGAAAATGATGAGGATTTGCGCAAGGCGGTTCATGAAGCTTGCTACGAGAAAGCCTATGCCATTGCCAAGTCGGGCAACAAGAACAAGCATGAGCGTGAAGATGCTTTCACGGCTATTTGCGATGAGTTCAAGGCGCAATTCACGGAAGAAGAATTAGAAGAAAAAGGCCCGATGATAGACCGTTACTACCATGATGTGGAGAAGGAGGCGATGCGCCGTTGCATCTTGGACGAAGGCAAACGCTTGGACGGGCGTGCAACCACCGATATCCGTCCGATATGGTGCGAAGTAAGCCCGTTGCCGGGGCCTCACGGTTCATCCATCTTCACCCGTGGCGAGACGCAATCGCTGAGTACCGTCACGTTGGGCACGAAGCTGGATGAAAAGACCATCGATGACGTTCTTGACCAGCATAAGGAACGTTTCCTGCTGCATTACAATTTCCCGCCGTTCTCTACTGGCGAGGCAAAGGCGCAGCGTGGCGTAGGGCGTCGTGAAATTGGCCATGGGCATTTGGCTTGGCGCGCGTTGAAAGGCCAGATCCCTGCCGGTTATCCTTATTGCATCCGCGTGGTATCAGACATATTGGAATCAAACGGTTCTTCTTCGATGGCCACCGTATGTGCCGGCACATTGGCATTGATGGATGCCGGCGTGCCTATCAAGAACCCCGTTTCAGGCATTGCCATGGGCTTGATAAAGAATGCAGGCGAAGAAAAATACGCAGTCCTTTCCGACATTCTTGGCGATGAAGACCATTTGGGCGACATGGATTTCAAGGTGACAGGAACAAAGAACGGCATCACAGCCACGCAGATGGATATCAAATGCGATGGCTTGACATACGATATTCTGGAAAAAGCCTTGCTTCAGGCGAAAGCAGGGCGCGAATACATCCTTGGCAAATTGACGGAATGCATTGCCGAGCCGCGTCCGGAACTGAAACCTCATGCGCCGCGCATTGAAACGATGACGATACCGAAAGAATACATTGGCGCTGTGATTGGCCCGGGCGGGAAGATCATCCAAGGCATGCAGGAAGAAACAGGTGCAACTATTGCCATCGACGAGATTGACGGGGTCGGCAAGATTGAAATTGCAGCTACCAACAAGGTGGCCATCGACAAGGCTGTGGCAATGATTAAGAACATTGTGGCTATTCCTGAAGTAGGAGAGGTCTATAAAGGAAAAGTTCGTTCCATCATGCCTTACGGCGCGTTTGTGGAATTCTTGCCGGGCAAGGATGGTTTGCTTCACATCTCGGAAATCGACTGGAAGCGTCTGGAGACAATGGATGAATCCGGCTTGAAAGAAGGCGATGAAATAGAAGTGAAGTTGGTGGACATTGACCAAAAGACAGGCAAATTCAAGCTTTCCCGTAAAGTGTTGCTTCCGCGTCCTGAAAAAGGCGGACGGAAATGATGCCTGCTTGGAGGCATAAGAGGCGCATGCACACGTGCGCCTCTTTCTTTATTATGCAAGGAGTGCGATAAAAAGTGGAGCCAAACGCTTGTTTATTCTGAATAAAGCATTACCTTTGCATCCGCAATTCGGGGTGTAGCTCAGCCCGGTTAGAGTACGCGTCTGGGGGGCGTGTGGTCGCTGGTTCGAATCCAGTCACCCCGACTGGTGTGAATGAAGGAGTTAAGCGGTTGCTTAGCTCCTTTTTCATTATCTCCGATAATTCAACACCTCTCAGTTAAATGTGTACCTGTTCTGCCGCTTGGAGGATGTTTCTGATGGTGCAAGATGATTCAGGCATTGGGAATTTTAGCCGATTTGGATTTGCTTTGCGATTTGAATTGCATAATTGTGTAGTTCCTTTTCCGTTTCGGCGCATATTGTTAGCAATGTGAATTGGGATGGACTTAATATTTGGCAAGTATATACGGGATAGGGCTTATCTTCATTAGAAGAAGGGGCTTCAAAGCCCATATTTGACAAGCGGTATGCTCCTTTGTTTAAGATGCCTTCCTCCACAATTGGGGCATTAAGCGATGCAAACTCCGAGTCCCCTTTTGTGCATGGATGTGCAACGCAGCGAACAGAATGCCAGTGTTCCTTTTTTAAGTCAAAGAATACGGTGGCATTCCCATCTATGCCTTTCAGATGGTTTCCTGGGAAATAACAGGTGAGATTGCCTATGTGGTAGCCGAGCCATTCGCGGCGGTAGCCTATCGGGAAGGATGGAACGTAGTCGGTCAGATGCTCTATATGGATGGGCTGATGTTTGTGCAGGGTGCAAATTTCTAGATAGAGTTGCTTAGGGAAAGGCTGTTGGGGAGCCAAAGAAGCTGCTTGTTCCAAGCAATATATGATAAAATGGTTGATAGACGCGTCTGCGTCGCTGCGGTCGGAATCCATGAAATAGCAATTGGTCCATAGCAAATGGAGTGCTAACTTGTAGTACAGCCGTGCATTTTGCTCAATGTCGTGCCAGATGAAAAATTCTTCGGCGAAAGTTTCAATTCCTTCACGTCTTATGCGTTCAGAGACTTCTGTTATGCAGAAGCGCCCGAAAGGGGTTATTGCCATGTCAGGTTGCTCTTTGGGCTGGTACTGTTGCATAGGCCAGCATAGGTATGCATTCGGCTTTTCTTGTGCCGCCATAAACATGTTTTTCAGCCATTGGCAAAAATATTTATGCAATTGGGCGAAATCGCGTGTGGCGAAATAATTGGTCTCATCTTCTATTTTGATGACACTGTCGTGGCTCTCGATTAGTTGGTCAACAATCTCAATGATTGCTTTGTGGAAGCTGGGGCCGTATATGTTGGTTTGGCAATAGCCGGATACGGAATAGCTGTTGTTTAATAGTCCCTTTCTTTTTTCATAAACGAATTGGAACGAGCCTAAAAAGTCGCTGTGCCAACTGATGACAGATGCTTTGGGCTGATGTTTTATGTCATATCCGAAAGGCTTGAATACATTGTCCAATACCTGTTGGAACAATTTGACGCTTTTGCACGTGGTCTTTAAGTTGAAACCTATACTCATAATCCTGCTGTGTTTTCTGCTCTTTTGGGGGGGCGCGATGGCAAAGATAATGCTTTCGCGGGACTTAAGAGCTATGCGGGCGGATTTAATTCCCGGAAAACCCTTGCGCATTTGGAGGAAAAGCACTACTTTTGCACCCGCTGATACGTGTATCGGCATATCTTCAAATCATTAAATTAAAAAAGTTATTTAGAAGAATGGCAACTAAAATCAGATTGCAAAGGAGAGGACGCAAGGGATATGCGTTTTACGCTATCGTGATTGCAGACTCAAGGGCGCCACGTGATGGCCGTTTTATTGAGAAGATTGGGACGTACAACCCGAATACGGATCCTTCTACGGTGGATTTGAATTTTGAACGTGCGTTGTATTGGGTGAAAGTAGGTGCGCAGCCTACGGATACCGTGCGCAACATCCTTTCCCGCGAAGGCGTTTACATGAAGAAGCATTTGTTGACAGGCGTGGCCAAAGGCGCGTTTGGCGAGGCTGAGGCCGAAGCAAGGTTTGAGGCTTGGAAAAAGGACAAGCAGTCAGGGCTTGCCGCTTTGAAGGCGAAAAACGAAGCAGCCGCAAAGGTAGCCGCAAAGGAACGCTTGGAAGCCGAGAAGAAGGTGAACGAGGAAATTGCCAAGAAAGTGGCTGAGAAGAAAGCCGCAGAAGCCGCTGCGAAAGCCGAAACTGAGGCTGCCGCAGCCGCAGAAGCTGCCGCCGCAGCCGAAGAAGCAGCACCTGCAGCCGAAGCAGCTCCTGCCGCAGAAGCATAAGAAGATTTTGTGCAACGATGGAACGGGATGTGCCTGCGTCATGCAGGCCGTCCCGTTTTTTTTATGGCAAAGAGTGGCCGGTTTTATGCAGAGGAGCCAAGAATCTTGTGGGAAAGCGTTTCCAGCAGGTTGCAAGCCTGCCGGGACATGAAAGGGACGGTTCCGAGATTCAGATTCTTGGTTCCTAAAAAAAGTTCAGCAACAATTGCATGGAAGTTCTATGAACTTCTTGCAAAACTTCATAGAACAATCCGTAAAACTTCATAGGGCGTTTCGCCAATGCACTGCCAGGCTTCACGGGGAAGTTTCCAAAGGTTTTTGAAAATCCTTCCATGGTTTCGCCCTAAACGTTGGAAGGTTTCAGTGAAATCCTTCTAAGGTTTTTCGCGCCGTGCCGGGACAGGGCGCAAAAAAATCCCCTTGCCGCAGGGCAAAGGGATTTTTTTTGTCATCCGATATATTTGTCAGGCAGAAGCTCACACTTTCACCAATTTGTATTTCGGAACCATCAGTTTCATCATGCACCAGCTGAACAGGTAGGCTAACGAAGCCACGATGAACACAATCATGTAGCCTGCTTGTTTGCCTTCGAAGCCGAGGAACAGCATGTTGGTCTCCTCCGAGTGCGTGAACAGGATGCCTGAACAGTAGTTGAACAGGAAGCTTCCGATGCCGCCCACCATGCCTCCGATGCCCGTAACCGTGGCAACTGCCGACTTGGGGAACATGTCGCTCACCACCGAATACACGTTGGCGCTCCAGCTTTGGTGCGCAGCCCCGATGATACCGATCATGATGATGGGGAACCAGCAAGAGATGGAACCGGCCGACTGTGCGAACAACCCGATGAGCGGGAAGAAGGAGAATATCAGCATCGCCTTCATGCGTCCCTTGTACGGGTCCATGCCTTTCTTCTCCACGAAGATGGTGGGCAGGTAGCTGCCATAGATGGAAAGCATGGAGATAAGGTAGAGCGTGAATATCAACATGATGCCCATCCAAGAATCGGAACTGTAGCCGTACACGTCTTTCACGTAGGCAGGCGCCCAGAACAAGAAGAACCACCACACGCCGTCCGGCAAGAAACGGCCGAAGATGACCGCCCATGTCTGGCGGATGGTGAAGCATTTCCACAAACTGATTTTGGGTCCGTCGTTGTTGTCCGCCGTCACGGTCTTCTCGGCCACGGCATCTTGCTCGATGTATTCCAGTTCGGCCTTGTTCACATGCTTGCTGTCGCGGGGCTTGTCATACACTTTGTAGAACGCAATCATCCAAAGCAATCCGAAACCGCTCATCACGATGAAGGCCATTTCCCAGCCCAAAGCGCGTGCAATGCCCGGAATGATGAACGGAGCCACCAATGCTCCGATCTGCGCTCCCGCGTTGAACAGGCCGGTGGCAAAGCCCCGGTCCTTCTTCGGGAAGTATTCTGCGGTGATTTTCACGGCAGAAGGGAAGTTGCCCGACTCACCCATTGCCACGATGACACGCATGGCTAAGAACAACCATGTGCTGACTGTCGATACAGCCAAGGCAATGTTGCCCGTGCTTCGGATGGCGGCCAAGTGTTCGCGTGTGGCATCGAAACTGAACAACCACGTGCCGTCCACGATGCCGCTCGTCAAGATGCTGGTGAAAGCATGGAGAGTTGCGCCCACCACCCATGTGCCGAAAGCGCAAAGGTAGCCCCGGCGGGTGCCTACTTTGTCGATGAACTTGCCGACAAACAGCATGCTGATGGCGTAGGCCAGCGAGAACACGCCGGTGATCAGGCCGTAGTTGTCATCGTTCCAGCCCAATTCAGGGGCGATGAAGTCTTTGTAAGTCAGCGAAAGGACTTGGCGGTCCATGTAGGTGGCTGCCGTTGCGAGGAACAGCATGGTGCAGATGACCCACCGGTAGTTGGTCATCTTTTCTTTAAACTCATTTGAATTACTCATGGTATTTTGAATGGTTTCCTTTATAGGGTTAATAAATTATGAATTGAATGTTCCTTATCTCATCTCTAAATATTCGATTTTGTCCATGTCGCCATAATCGAGGTTCTCGCCGGCCATGCCCCAGATGAACATGTAGTTGCTGGTGCCTGCGGCGGCATGGATGGACCATTCCGGCGACATGATGGCTTGTTCGTTGTGCAACCACACCAAGCGTTCCTCCTGCGGTTCGCCCATCAGGTGGCAGATGGCGTTTCCTTCAGGCACATTGAAGTAGAAGTATGCTTCGATGCGGCGGCTGTGTGTGTGCGCGGGCATGGTGTTCCACACGCTTCCCGGCTTCAGTTCCGTCAGTCCCATCTGCAATTGGCACGGGCCTTCTTCCAGTACGTTGTTCACAATCAACTGGTTGATGACGCGGTCGTTGCTTTCTTCCATCTTCCCTGCGGGGAACGAATTGGCTTTCACGCTGCCTTTGCGCCCGTCGATGGTAATCAACTGCGTCTTGTAGGCCGTGTGCGCCGTGGCCGAATTCAGGTAGAACTTGGCCGGGTTGTTGGCGTCCACGCTCTTGAAAGTCACTTTCTCGTTGCCGCGTCCCACGTAGAGGGCTTCCTTGAAGTTCAGCGTGTATTCCTTGCCGTCCACGGTGACGATGCCTTCGCCGCCCACGTTGATCACGCCCAATTCCCTTCTTTCTAAGAAATACTTGGCTTTCAGCGGGTCGATGGTCTCTAATACCAGTTCTTTCTGCACGGGCATTGCGCCGCCAAAGATGAAGCGGTCGTAGAGGGAGTACGTCAGGTTGATTTCGTCAGCCGCCATCACTTTCTCCATCACGAAGCGGTCGCGGATGCGTTGCGTGTCGTAGGTTTTCACGTCTTCCGGGTGGCATGCAGTCTGCATGGTGTAGTTCACTTGTGCCGAAGCACTCGTAGCTGCGACGCCCAACAAGAGGGCAATAGCTAATTTCTTCATAATGATTTTCTTAAATGTTTATTGTTTGTTTTCAGTTTGATTGTTCTCTATGTTGCCTTCTGCGGCTTTCCTTTGGTATTTGATGATGGCGCGCCGGTTCCATATCATCAACAGCAGGGTGCAGGCCACCAGAATGGCAGATCCGATGTACTTGAATGTGTAAGTCAGATGGAAGATCACCCATGAGAAGATGCTGGAAGCGAAGTCCAATGCGCCGCCTTCAAACCCGTCGGGTATCTTCAACGCTCCGTCGGGGCTTCCGTTGGCCACGGTCGTGGCGTAAGCATCATTGGCCGCCTGCGTGAAGTGGGGCGCCAGGTCGGTCACGAAATAAAGCCCTACAGTCAAAGCCACTAATCCGATGATGAATGATTTCAATACGTTGCCTTTTGTGATGGGCAGCACCAGGGGGAACACATAAAACATGCCCGCCAATGAGGCCAACGGCAGGAATTGGTTGCCGGGAAGCACCACAGCCAGCAGGATGATGACGGGAATCAGCAGCAGCGACACCACCAAAGTGGCGGGATGGCCGATGACCAGTGCGGGGCTCATGCCGATGTTCAGCCCGATGGCGCCCTTGAACTTCCGGGCGATCAGTTCGCGGGTCGCGTCGGAGATGGGCTTCAATCCCTCGATGAACAGGCTGGTGATGCGGGGAATCAGTTCCATCACCGCGCCCATCTTGATGCCCAACCCTAATATGTAAGGTATGCGGTCCAGCATCTCTTGCCCGTTCCGGCAGGAAAGCAAGGCGATGGCGCAGCCTACGATGACCCCAAGGAACAAAGGCTCGCCCAGCAAGCCGAATTTCTTTTTCATCCCCTCTGCGTCGATGTTCAGCTTGTCGAAGCCGGGGATTTTGTCGAGCAACTTGTTGATGGCGATGGCGAAAGGCAGGAATCCGGCGCAGAATGGCTGTGGAATGGAGATGCCCTCCATGCCCGGATAGAAGCTTTGGAACTTTTTGGCGGTGTAGTCGGCGGCAATCAGCGTGATGATGTAACAGATGATGGCGGCAAAGAAACCCCACCAGATGTTCCCGCTGGCGAAATACACCACGGCGCCGATGAAGGCGAAATGCCAGTAGTTCCACAGGTCGATGTTCACGGTGCGTGTGGTTTTCGTCAGAAGCATCAGGATGTTCACGCCTAAGCACACGGGGATGATGAAAGCGCCCACGGAAGTGTTGTAGGCCACGGCGGCTGCGGCAGGCCAACCCATGTCGAACACCTTCAACTGCAAGTCATAGATTTCCACTACTTGGTTCAAGGCAGGGCCCAAACTGCTTGTCAACAGGGCAGTGACCACTGATAACCCAACGAATCCCACGCCGACCAATAACCCGCTTTTTAAAGCTTTGCTGAATTTGATTCCGATGCACACGCCCAGAATCGTGAAAATGATAGGCATCATCACGGCTGCTCCCAGCCCGATAATGTAGCTAAATACTTCTTTCATTCTATATTATTTATTAATGTATTCCTTGATATTAGATAAGATGTGCGGCAAAAATAAATCCTTTTCTTTGTTTTTGCAATTAAAAACTTAATTATTAGCGATTTTTTTTGAGGCGTGTGCGGGAGGCGTAGAAAAATGCTTCCATAAATCGTTGGCGCACACGGGAAAATAAAAAAAATCAAAGGATTTTTGATAAAAATGCCGTTTATTCGACTCTTTTTTTTACTTTTGCCTCGTCAATGCTTAAGTCTAATGCCAAAAAACATGAGAATGATTAGAATGACATTTCGCAAATTGGGGTCGCTTGCCGCAGGCTTGTTGTTGGCAACTGCCTCTTTCGCACAAACGGTGGACAGGGACATGCCGTGGTCCGTGCGCATGACGCGCTCGGAAATGATTCGCAATCCGGAGTCGTGGCAATTGGATTTCCAGACAAGGTTGAAGTGGGATTATTGCCTCGGGTTGGAATTGGGCGCCATGCTGGACGTGTACGACCGCTATGGTTGCGACCGCATTTTTGAATACGCTGTGGCGTATGCCGACACGATGGTGCATGACGACGGCACGATCACCGCTTATAAGTTGACGGATTACAGCTTGGACCGCGTGAACTCCGGCAAAATCCTGTTCCGCATCTATGAACAGACAAAAGACGTAAAGTACAAGAAAGCCCTCGACCTTTTGCGCAGCCAGTTGGACAACCATCCCCGCAATGCGGATGGCGGCTTCTGGCACAAGAAGGTTTACCCTCACCAAATGTGGCTCGATGGTGTTTACATGGGCGCTCCTTTCTATGCGGAATACGCCTTCCGCAACAACCGTCCCGAAGATTATAAAGATGTGATCAACCAGTTTGTCACAGCGGCCCGCCACACGTATGACCCCGTGAACGATGTGTTCCGCCACGCTTGCGATGTGGCGAGGCAACAGCCTTGGGCGGACAAAACTACCGGACAGTCGGCGCATGCTTGGGGACGCGCGATGGGGTGGTATGCCATGGCCTTGGTCGATGCTTTGGATTTTATCCCGAAGCATGAGGCAGGCCGCGACACGATGCTGGTGTTATTAAATAAGGTGGCTTCGCAGGTGAAGCGGCTTCAAGACAAGAAAACGGGTTTGTGGTACCAGGTGTTGGACCGCAGCGGCGATGAAGGCAATTATTTGGAGTCCTCTTGTTCCACCATGTTTGTTTACACCTTATACAAGGCGGTGCGCAAAGGATACATCGACCGTTCTTATCTGAAGGTGGCAGAGAAAGGCTACAAAGGTATCTTGAAACACTTCATTGAAGTGGACGAGAATGGTTTGGTCACCATTACGAAGGCTTGCGCGGTGGCAGGATTGGGCGGCACGCCTTACCGTTCCGGCGATTACGATTATTACATCAACGAAAAAATCAGGGACAACGACCCCAAAGCAGCGGCGCCATTCATCTTGGCAAGTTTGGAGCGTGAAGCTTTGGAAGGGGTGGAGTTCAATTGTGCAGGCAAATGAGGAAAACGGTTCAGGAAGGCTTGGAGACGGGTTTCTGAACAAATAATCCCCATCTCGCAGAGTCAAAAAATCAACATAATAAATTAAAATATACACAGAGGAAGAAACATTTATTCACTACATTTGTCCCGTTAAATCGGGATGAATGTCTCAATTTAAAATTTAATAACTATAAAAGCACTATTTATGGATTTAAAAAGTCTAACGAGGAGAGCAGCTTTGACAATTTTGTCAAGCATGCTTTGTTTGGTGGCCTTTGCACAAAACCATCAGGTGACCGGTACGATCCGAGATGCTGCGGGCGAACCGATGATCGGGGTGAACGTTTTGGAAAAAGGCACAACGAATGGTACGATTACGGATTTCGACGGAAATTATTCACTTTCCGTGGATGGGAATGGGGTGCTGGTGTTCTCTTACATCGGCTTCCAGTCGCAGGAAATCGCAGTCGCTAACAAAACAAAAATCGATGTCACCATGGCTGAAGACACGGAAACGCTGGAAGAAGTCGTGGTAGTCGGTTACGGTGTGATGAAGAAAAACGACTTGACGGGTTCCGTCGGTTCGGTTTCCACAGAGAAATTAGTGAGCAAAGGCGCTCCCACGGTGATGGAATCTTTGCAGGGTTCTGTGCCGGGCGTTAACATCACGCAGTCTTCCGGACGTACAGGCGGTGGGTTCAACATTGAAATCCGCGGCCGTTCGTCCACGAACTCCGACACGACTCCTTTGTATGTAGTCGATGGCGTGATTTGTGATGATATTGATTTCTTGAACCAGCAGGACATCGAACGTATCGATATCTTGAAGGACGCTTCTTCTACCGCTATCTACGGTTCTCGTGCCACGGCCGGTGTTGTCATGGTGACCACCAAGAGCGGTTCGGGCGTAGGCCAGTCCGGCGCGCGCAAGCCGACCGTTACATACGATGGATATTATGGTATCGCTACGACACCGCGTATGCCGGATTTCCAAAATGCGGAGGAATTTGCACGCTACCGTTTGTTTACATTTGAGGGATGGGCAGAGGGTGGTACAACTGCGTATGCTAATCCGATTTATGGTGCAGCCGATTTCAAGCAGGCGTTGCTGTACAATGTGGAACGCGATGTCAACCGTTTGAACGAAATGCTTGCAAATGGAGAAACCTACGACTGGCCGGGCTTGGTGACCCGCACAGGTGCGCAGCAGAATCATTATTTGTCTGTCAGTGGTGCCGGTGAGGCCGTCAGCTATCACTTGGGCGTTGGCTATCAAGATGACAAAGGTATCTACGAGGGTGATGAGGAATCCAAGATTAACTTTAAAGGTAGTGTGGATGCCAAGATTAATAAATATGTATCCGCCGGGTTCAATTTCAACATGGCATACATGAACCATGATTATGCGAATGATGATGCCATTCAGGATGCTTATCGCATGAACCCGTTCATGGTTCCTTATGACGCAAACGGTGAACCAAATCTTCGTCCAGGTAACTATCAATCAATAGGTTCTACGAGTGGTTATCAATTCTCCGACCAAACCAGCCCGTTGATTGCCATGCAAAATCAGACCCGTAATCGCGAAACTTGGCGTTTGCTCGGTAACTTCTACTTGCAGATTGCGCCGGTGGAAGGCTTGACCATCAAGAGTACGTTCTCTCCGGATTATACTTATTACCGTGAGGGTGAGTTCAACGATGTTTTGTTGGGTGAGGAAGTTAACAGCGCACGGACGGAAACACACCGCGGATTCAGCTGGACTTGGGATAACATTGTCAACTATACCAAGACTTTCAACGAAAAACATAGCTTGAACCTGATGGGATTGTTCAGTATGACGGCAAGCAATTCTGAAAATCAGGATTTGCTTTATAACGATGTGTTGAACGGTACTTTGTGGTGGAATATGGCTACGGGTACATACATTGCCGGAGACGATTCAGGAAATTCTTATAGCGAGAGCAGTATGGTTTCTGCCGCTTTGCGTGCCAACTATACGTTCATGGGCAAATACATGTTGACGGGTACGGTTCGTTGGGATGGTTCTTCCCGCTTTGCCGATGGGCATCGTTGGGGCGCATTCCCTTCAGTGGCTGCTGCATGGCGTATGTCGGAAGAAGATTGGCTGAAGCGCGATTGGTTGAGCAACTTGAAGCTCCGTGTCAGCTACGGTATCACGGGTAATAACTCCGGTATCGACAACTATGCCACGCAGACTACGGTAAGTTCCACTCCGATTTATTATCCCTTTGGAGGCACTTATTTCACCGGCTTCTATCCGAGTGGCATTGTGAACCGCGCTTTGTCGTGGGAGACCTCTAAGGAAATCAACGTGGGTATCGACTTTGGCTTCTTCAACAACCGCATCAGCGGTTCGTTGGATATTTACCAAAAAAATGCTGAAGATTTGTTGTATGACGTGATGTTGCCGTTGGAGGCTGGCACGGATGACAAAGGCAATCCTTGGCAGATGACCACCAATGTTGGTAAGGTTCGCAACCGGGGTATTGAAGCCACATTGACCACCATCAATGTGGAGCGCAACGGCTGGCATTGGGAAACCACGTTCGGCATTGCAGCCAACCAGAACCGTGTGTTGGATATCAATGGTTTGGAGCAAGACCTCCCGGGCGAAAGTTTGTTTATTGGTAAACCTTTGAATAACGTATATGCTTATGAATACGGTGGCGTGGTTTCCAATAAAGATATGACGGTGCCGGATACACAGGCAGCTCGTGATCATGGCTTTACACCGGGGCAGACGGTTAATTCCGCACAGTATTATAATACGGTCTATGGCTTGGTAGAAGGAAACCCGATTATTGTAGACCGTAACGGCGATGGTACTATCAATGAAAGTGATAAGAAGGTTTATCGCAGTGACCCGGCTTGGACCGGAAGCTTGTCGACGACGTTGACGTGGAATAACTGGGATTTGTCCGCTACCTTATATACAAAGCAGAATTATACGGTTTCTTCTGATTTTTATGGACAATATCTTAACTTCACTGACCGTGGACGCGTACGTTTGGATGTTGACCATTATATTCCTGCTGGTACATTGATTGGGGTGAATGGTGTGAATGCGGATGGTACGTACATTGACCCGGTTTATCAAGCTACCACTCATTATGGGAATTATCCGTTCCCGACAAGCGCTGGCGATGGTAGCATGAACACCAGCTATTGGACTTCTGATGATGGCGTTGCACGGTTGGTAGATGCTTCTTACGTGAAGATTAAGAACATCACGTTGGGTTACACGTTCCCGCAGAAGTGGATGAACAAGATTCGCGTGAAGAGCTTGCGTCTCTACTGTACGGTAACCAACCCGTTCGTATTCACCGATTATAAGGGTTTCGACCCGGAATGGGCAAACGCTGATTTGGATCAAGACGGACCGAGTACGGTAACTTGGCAGTTTGGTGGCAGCATTAAATTCTAATAACTAGAAACAAAAATATTCTATGAAAACAGTTAAGAAATTAATTTATATGTCCGCTTTCGCAGTGATGAGTGCGGTATCGTTCTCAAGCTGCGAGGATTTCCTGACAGCGGAAAATAAGTCGGCTGGACAGTCGGCAGATGAATATTTCTCTACCGATGCCGGTTTGGCTGCATTGCGTGTTACGGCTTATTCTTATTTGAAGAATGTGACTTCGCCGAATGATGGCGGTGGTGAGAGGGAGCTTACTCAGATGTATGCAGATGGGACAGACCTTTATACACCTTGTCGCAATAAAACTCCATCACAGTTGCATCAATATGCTTTAAGTTCAAATGAACCCTTGGTGAAAAGCTTTTATGTGTTTTGCTATGCTTTGATTAACAATGCCAATGGCGTGTTGCAGAATGGTGGCGAAAACTCGGCATACGCGCCGGAGATGCACTTTCTTCGTGCATATGGCTATTATTTGCTGACCCAGCAGTTTGGTGCTGTGCCATACGTGACAAACTATGTGGAGGATGCGAATTTGAACTACCCGCGCACGGACTTGAAAACCATTTACGACAGCGAGATTGCGGCTTTGGCTGCCATTGCTAATGATTCTCGTCTCCCGGCTGAAGATCATACAGGTAAGGTAAGCCAGCGTGCAGTAAAAGCTTTGTTGGCCAAGTTGAACTTGGCTGCGGGCTGGGATTTGGAGACTGAATTGGGCGATGCTGAACGCGGCACATATTCTGTTGTTGCAACGAATTATTTTTCGGAGGCTGCCCGTTGGGCGGACGAAGCCATTGCTGGGCAAGGCTTGACGATGGCTTTTGAAGACAAATGGTCTCCTTTCAATGAAGGCAATGCGGAGGAAATCTTCTCGGTGCAGTATGAGCGTGCCGGATATCCGGGCGATGTTACTTCAGGCGGCCATGGTTTGCAGAATGACTTTAGTGCTTATGATGGTGTAATCCTTGATACAGGTGGCAAGTATTGTGCCTCTAAGCATGCGGCTACTTTGAAATCCCTTTATTTGTGGGAAGAAGGTGACACGCGCTATGAGAGTACATTCATGATGACCCGTTATAATTATAAGAAGGACAGCGAATGGGGGCAGGAAGGCTATTATGCTTGGTATAATGTAGGAAAACCGAATGAGACTACATTGCCGATTGCTTTCCAATATTTCCCTTGGTATTATGAGAATAGACGGGCTGATGTGGAAGCTTGGATTACGCAAAATGCAGCACGCTTGTCCCAAGATGGCGGTTATACCCAAGTTCCTTTGGTGCGTATCATGGGCGATCCCGTTCAGATTTACAATGCGTTAACTGGTACGTGGACTGAAACTCCTTACACAACTTACATTAATAGTGTAGGTGAGGGTAATTCTAACTTGGCGACACCAAGTGTGAAGAAATGGGATGATCCTGAAACCAATTCAGATAATGATGAAAACGGAGGTTATCGTGATGTGGTGATTCTGCATCTGAGCGAAATCTATTTGGTGGCTGCTGAGGCTTACTACATGGCAGGCAATGAAGCAACATCTTTGAATCGTTTGAATGCTGTACGTACGCGTGCTGGTTTGGCTGCGTTGTCAAGCTATAGTGCTTACACGCCCTCCTACACTACGCCGTCTTCTTTCGGATGGAACGGTGCATTGGATGTTATCTTGGACGAAAGGGCGCGCGAACTGTATGCCGAGAACTACCGTTGGATGGACTTGCGTCGCACGAAGCAGTTGGTTCGTTATAATATTGCATTTAATTCTTATGTAACTTCTGTTGATGCAATGAAGGGCAATGGTGAAATCAAATGGTACAGGCCAATACCTCAGGATGAAATCAATACGAATACGGCTTTGATGAATGATCCGAATGCACAGAATCCGGGCTATTAATCAGTGAGGCGTAACGAAAGTAAACAATTAAAATTGATACGATTATGAAATTGAAAAATATATTTTATGCATTGTCCCTCGTATTTGCCTTGGGAACGTTCACGGCATGCGATGACGATGAAAACAACATCCCGTTGGTTGCAAATCCGGGCGAAGCAGCTGCTGGCACTTATATCGGTACTTGGACGCGCACGGATACCAATGGTACGGCTACTACAACTGGCACGGTAACGATGACAGCAGGCAGCGACATTTATTATGCCAATATTGCTTTGGCGTGTGATGACGCTTCTTGGAACATGACAGGAACCGGGTGGGACTCTGTGACCAACATTTCGCAAGCGGACGAAGGCTTCGTGCTTGTGAACATGTCCACCACCAATGGCTTGGGATGTGTGTTTTACGGGCGTATTGCACCTGCGGATGCAGGCGACCAACTGACGCTGGATTTCACGAAGTCTGTGAAACAAGGCCGTGTGACTTATACCTACCAATATAATTTTGTTGGGACAAGACAATAAGAATGTAAAGAAAGTGTGTGCGTTTTTCGGGGCGCACGCCTTTCCACAGATAACACGATTGTTTAATTATTTAATGTTTTAAAGTTATGAAAAGGAATTTACTTTTTGCTGCTGCCTTATTGGCAGGCGTAGCCGTTTCTGCACAAGAAATCGGCGAAATGGATTTTAGCCAAATCTCTAGTGAAACTCCGGTTGTTGTTCCGGCAGGAACAACAGTGGCTGCTACTGCTACTGGGTCTTATACAGTTGCTACAGCTTTTGATCTTCCTGCTGGTTGGAAAACATTAGGGTGCAACACGGATGAATTTGAGAAAATGGTGATTGATGGTACAGAAGTTGATGTGGCTCAAGGCGTGACCGGCGAGGACGGAAATCCTGCCAGCGCATTGGGGAATCCAGCCAATAATTATGATGTACCTATAAGCGGTGCTTGCTATAAGTTTACAGCTCCGGGTGACCTTACTTCAGGTAAGCCGTGCGGCTATTTTTATGCTTTTGGTAAATTGTCTCCCAATAAACAGTATTGGGTTGTAGAAAGCAGTGCTGCTGGTACTGGGGATGCTATTGGTTATGAATTGCACATGGTTTCTGTAGGTGAAGTTTATCACTTTACTTTAACGGGTAATGAAAACGGTTATTTGAATGACGATTGTGTGAAGGCTTCTTACCCTGATTTGGCAGCAACAGGCTGGACGGGGGGTACTCCTTCTCTGGACCAAATGCTCGGTTTCCCACGTGGTGGATCAAGTTTGGCTAATGGTTTGGGTTATGTTAAATTCCCGATGTATGAGGGTATGACTTATTACTTCGGTGCTGCTGGTTCAAAGATGTCTCTTTGTGGTTTTTGCGTAGATCCTGAAGGCGATGCGGTTATCTCATTAAGAGATGCTGATGGTGTAGTCGGTGATCTCCAAATTTCTCCTGCCGGTGAAGGCAATGCTATCGACTCTGTAGAATCTGCTGCTGAAGTGGTTGCTGAAGAATACTACACCGTATCCGGCATCCGTGTTGCCGAAATGGTTCCGGGCTTGAACCTCGTTAAACAGACTTTGTCTGACGGTTCTGTAAAGACGGTGAAGGTCATCAAATAAGGGTTTTCACGGTTCTTTATCATAAAAAGGGTTGCCCATGCGGCAACCCTTTTTTTGTGTTGGAGAAAAATACTTGTTCCGGCAGATTTGTAATCTGCCGGAATCTTACCGCTTATGTTTTGCAGATTTGTAATCTGTAGCAATAGTACTATGTTTTTAATTCATTATTTGTTTCTTGGGGATTGCAAATCCCCTTTGTTCATGCTTTCGGATTGCAAATCCAAAAGGACGGTCTCTTTGTCCCGGCAGATTTGCAATCTGCCGGAATGATAATTTCCCTGCAAGATTTGGATAGATGTAATAAATAAGTTACCTTTGCGGAATGAAAGTGCGTAAGGTCATAGCTTATAAGCATTACTTTATAGATTTTGTGAAATCACTTCCGATAAAACTTCAAGATAAAGTGATGAAATCTATTTTGTATGTGGAAACTCAGCAAAGGGTGCCTTCAAGTTATTTGAAACATATCGAGGGGACGGATGGCCTTTATGAATTGCGTGCTAAGTTTTCTACGGATATTGTACGTGTCTTTTGCTTTTTTGATGGAGAACGTTTGATTGTTTTGTTAAGTGGCTTTCAGAAGAAGACGCAAAAAACTCCGCAAGGGGAGATTCATCGTGCATTGCGTCTCATGCAAGAATATTATCAAGAGAAAGAAAGGGGATAGGAAGATGGAAATTTATACATTCGAACAAATCAAGGATGAAGTTTACGGCAGCCGAGGCGCATCGGAACGCGATCGCCTTGAAAGGGAATTGGAAGCTTTGCATGTAGGCTTTCAAATACGTGCTGCGCGTGAAAAGCAAAAACTGACTCAAGAAGAACTTGCGCAACGCATCGGAAAGAAACGCAGCTTTGTTTCACGCATGGAGAATGATGGTGAGAATATGACGCTTCGGACTCTGTATGAAATTGTGGAGCGTGGATTGGGCGGCAAACTCAAAATAGAGGTGCAAATTTGATATGCTTCAAAGATCACGATAAGGCATGGACGCAATTTGAATGCTTTCTTAGGCCATGTATTTGCTTTGTAGAGCCGCAAAATCTTGCGGCTCTTGTGCTTTCCCGTATGGCATCTTTCCGAATATTTTGATAAATCCCTTGCAAAATTTGGATGGATGCGGCGGATGAATTATTTTTGCAGTATTGGCAAAAAGGAGGAATCATTATGAAGGCAACAATTTCATTAGACAGTTTGTGGCAGACTATCCAGTCTTTGTCTGTCCGAAATCAGGAATGGCTGTTGGGGAAGCTGCAAGAGAACATCCGTAACGAGAAAGAAGAAACAGAATACATCAGCAAAGAAGAAATCTTGGCGGGGATTGATGCAGGCTTAAAAGACTTGAAGGCAGGGCGGAAAAGACCTATTGATGAATTGATAAAAGAGCTGGAGAATGCGGTATAGAATTGAGACTTCTGATTCTTTTGACAGAGAAGTCAAGCGTTTGAGCAAACGTTATCTTTCTATGGCTCATGATATAGCGACTTTGAAGGCAGAGATTCTTTCAAATCCTTCTTTGGGCATCGACTTAGGGGGCGGTTTGCGCAAGATTCGTATGCGCATTGCTTCTAAAGGAAAGGGGAAAAGTGGCGGCGCACGGGTCATTACGTTTACTGTTGTGGCAAGTGTGGAGGAGACGGAGATAAATCTTCTCTATATTTACGACAAAGCGGAACGTTCTTCCATTTCCACGAAAGAGATAGAAGATTTGCTTGCGCAGAACGGCTTGGCTTATTGAATTCCCCAAGGGATGGAAATTTATACATTCGAACAAATCAAAGATGAAGTTTACGGCAGGCGGGGAACATCGGAACGCGATCGCCTTGAAAGGGAATGCTTTGCATGTAGGCTTTCAAATACGTGCTGCGCGTGAAAAGCAAAAACTGACTCAAGAGGAACTTGCGCAACGTATCAGAAAGAAACGCAGCTTTGTTTCACGCATGGAGAATGATGGTGAGAATATGACGCTTCGGACTCTGTATGAAATTGTGGAGCGTGGATTGGGCGGCAAACTCAAAATAGAGATGCAGATTTGATATGCTTCAAAGATCACGATAAGGCATGGATGCAATTTGAATGCTTTCTTGGGTATGCCTTTGTTTTGTAGAGTCGCAAAATCTTGCGGCTCTTGTGTTTGGGTTGTGTTGCATTTGCCGGAACAGATTGATAAATCCTTTGTCCCGGCAGATTTGTAATCTGCCGAAATGGTAATGTCGGAATGACTATGAAGTGCGCAACCTGATTTGCGGGTCGATGAAATATAATCTGCCATCGATGCCATAAAGCACATTGTTTGGCGCAACATCAAATATGCAATATTGGTCATTGTGAAATTCATCGGGATAGTCCATTTCGAATCCTAAGGCTGTCATGTGTGCTTTGATTTCTTCTTCAGTGGCTTCTCTTTTAGCTTTTACGTATGGTTGAATTAGTACCGCGCAAAATTCGTGTTCGCTATTGTATGCGAAGCCTGACAGGCAATAAGGGACATTGCAAAACAATGTATTGTGTATTTCAATCCTCTTGTAGAAATTGTCAAGGTCATCGCCTGCGTATTCAAAATTGTTTAGTTTATACACCGAAGAACAACTATCATAATACACCTCATTTTCACCTCCTTTGTCTAAAAAGATAAGCGGTGGCGTGTTGATGTTCACCCATGCTTTCCGGGCATTGGCAAATGTGGTCAGGATTTCAATTTGTTCTCCCTTATAGCTCTTTGGCGTTTCAGCATCTCTTGTTGCAGTTTTGCTTCTTCTGATGAGGTTGGCTGTTTCTTCCAAAAGGCTATGGATTTCATGGTGCTTTCTATCCATTGCTTGTGAAATTCATTAATGTAAGTCCTTTCCATGGCGTAGTAATATGATGTGTGTCTGCAAAGGTAACGATAATTATGCGAATCGCATAATTTAAACCGAATAATTGTGCTTGCCCATGTGGCTTCTCTTATGATGATTGCTTTGAAAAATAGGAAAACGCACCTTTTTCTGTGCGAAATTTATAGGAAAATGCACCTTTTTTCGCCCTAAATTTATAGGAAAACGCACCATTATGTTTGTGAAATGCTTATATTTGCTGGTGCGAATATAGGATGCGGCTTAGCAAAACCAAATTGAAGACTTCGCTTTCATTTGCCTTTGCATTCGCCTTTCGCTATATTGGGAGAATTAAATGTTGTGCTTATGTTGTATCGGAAAATTGGTAAACGGATTGAAGATTACCTGTCATCATCTTCTGAGCGTTTGTTGGTGATTGACGGAGCAAGGCAGATTGGCAAGTCGTATATTGTGCGGTGGGTGGGGCAACGCATGTTTCCCAATTACATTGAAATCAATATGGAGGAGGACAAGATGGGAGAGCGTATCTTTGCCGAAGCCACGACAACGAAAGACTTTTATTTGGCTTTAAGCATTGTGGCAGGCAATAAGATGAAAGACAAAGCTTCTACCCTTGTGTTCATCGATGAGATACAGGCATACGATCATCTTCTCACATTGGTGAAGTTCTTGATGAAAGAGGGGCGTTTCACGTATATTGCCAGCGGTTCGCAGTTGGGGGTTGCTTTGAAAAACACGCAGTCTGTGCCGATGGGAAGCCTGCGCATTGAACACATGTATCCGATGGACTTTGAGGAGTTTCTGTATGCCAACGGCGTGGGCGGGGATGTGCTGGAAGCCATGCGCGAGAACTTCCGTAACAGCCGGGCTTTGCCGGAAGCGTTGCATGCGAAAATGCTCGACCTTTTTAAGAAGTATCTGCTTGTAGGCGGCTTGCCGCAAGCCGTGAACAAGTATCTTGAAAGCAGGAATGTGGTGGAGTTTCGCAAGATTCAGGAAGAAGTCCATTCCCTGTATGCCATTGATGCGTCGAAATACGAAGAAGAACATGGCAGAAGGCTGAAGATACGCCGTATCTTTGAAATGATTCCTTCCACGCTTGAGAATAAGAAAAAGCGGTTGGTGATGCGGAACATTGAGGACAAGAAATGGAAACGTGCCGATGATTATCAGGATGAATTTGATTATCTGATTGCAGCAGGCGTGGCACTTGAGGTGAAAGCCATTAGCAAGCCTTCTTATCCGTTGATTGAGAACAGCGGCAAGAATTTGTTGAAGTTGTATCTGAATGACGTAGGCTTGCTTTCGGGGATTTACTACCGCCACAACATCAAGGCTGTGATGTCGGATGAAAACAGTGTGAACCTTGGATCTGTGTATGAAACGGTAGTGGCCCAAGAATTGCGTGCGCATGGTTATAATTTGTATTATTATGATAACAAGAAGAATGGGGAGGTGGATTATTTGATTGATGACCCGGACAACCTGTCGAATATTCCGATAGAAGTGAAGTCGGGAAAGGATTACACTGTGCATAGTGCCTTGAGCCGCTTTCTTTCCACGGAAGAATACCACATCAAGCGTGCTTATGTGTTGTCGAACGAACGCGAAGTATATGTTCGGCGCGGCATCACATATCTGCCGGTTTATTATGTGATGTTTTTCACCAATGGGGCAGATGGTGCAACTATCCTGTTGGATTGACGGTGATGCAATAGGATGTTCCCGCGCTTTTCCAGAGGGCGCGTGAAATCGTCCCAAAGGTTTTGCAAAATCCTTCCAATGTTTGAGGCAAAACATTGGAAGGATTTTCGAATTCCTCTATGAGCATTTCGCGGAATGTTCCAGAGGTGCTGGCTCGTTCATCCGCAGGGTTCAGAGGTTGAGTTCCAACTCCACGGGGCAATGGTCGGAGCCATATATCTCGGTATGTATCGCCGCCCCGGCCAATTTGTCGTTGAGCGACGCGGAAGCCAAGAAATAATCGATGCGCCACCCGGCATTCTTTTCCCTCGCCTTGAAGCGGTAGGACCACCACGAATAGATGTTTTCGCGGTCGGGATAGAAATAGCGGAACGTGTCGGTGAAGCCTGCTTCCAGCAAGCGGCTGAACTTCTGGCGTTCTTCGTCCGTGAATCCGGCGTTTTTTCGGTTCGTCTTGGGGTTCTTCAGGTCAATCTCCCGGTGCGCCACGTTGAGGTCGCCGCACACGATGACGGGCTTCCGTTCCTCCAATCCTTTCAAGTAGGACAGGAAGTCGTCTTCCCATGCCATGCGGTAGTCCAATCGCCGCAGCCCGTCTTGCGAATTGGGGGTATATACGTTGACTAAGAAGAACGGCTCCATTTCGAGGGTGGTGATGCGCCCCTCGCGGTCGTGTTCCTCCTTCCCCATGCCATACGTGGCATTCAATGGCTGGTGGCGGGTGAAGATGGCCGTGCCGGAGTAGCCTTTCTTCTCGGCATAGTTCCAAAACGACTGGTAGCCGTCGAACTGGAGATCCAACTGCCCCTCCTGCATTTTCGTTTCTTGCAGGCAAAAGAAATCGGCATTTAATTGGCGGAATGCGTCGGCAAACCCCTTTTCACAGCAGGCGCGCAGCCCGTTGACGTTCCAAGATATGAATTTCAGCATGTCTTTCTTTTATTATGATGGTGGAGAGATAGGATAAGGTTTTCAAAAAAACGCCCCATGCCGGCAGATGACGGCCGGTACGGGGCAAGGAAATTTATTGTTTCTGGAACGAAGCGATGAGTTCCTCCGGCGTGAGCCGTTGCTGCACGCCCGTGGACATGTCCTTGAGCGTCACCTTTCCTTCCTGCATCTCGTCCTCGCCGATGAGGGCCACGAAAGGGATTTGCTTGCTGTTGGCATAGGCCATTTGCTTCTTCATCTTGGCAGCATCGGGGTAAAGTTCCGTTCGGATGCCGGCTTTCCTTGCTGCTGCCAGGATGGGCAACGCATAGTGCGCTTCTTTCTCGCCGAAGTTCACGAAGAACAGTTGCGTGCCGTCGGGCGTTTCTTTGGGGTAGAGGTCCAACTGGTTGAGGACATCGAAGATGCGGTCCGCGCCGAAAGAGATGCCCACTCCCGACACGTTGGGCAACCCGAAGATGCCCGTGAGGTTGTCGTAGCGGCCTCCCCCCGTGATGCTTCCTATCTGCACGTCGAGCGCCTTCACTTCAAAGATGGCGCCCGTGTAATAGTTCAGCCCCCGCGCAAGGGTGAGGTCCAGTTCCACTTCGTTGCGGACGGGCAGGCTTTCCAGCGTGCGGAGGATGGATTCACATTCTTCGATGCCTTTCATCCCCGTTTCGCTGGCGGCCAAGATGCCTTTCAGCGTGGACAATTTGTCCGTGTTGCTGCCTGACAGCTGGATGATGGGCTGCAATGTCCCGATGGCCTCTTGGCTGATTCCCTTGGAAGCCAGTTCGGCATTGACGTTTTCCAGCCCGATTTTGTCTAATTTGTCGATGGCCACCGTGATGTCGGTTATCTTGTCGGGTTCGCCAATGGTTTCGGCAATGCCCGCAAGGATTTTCCGGTTGTTCAGCTTGATGGCCACGCGGATGCCCAACCGTGTGAACACCGCATCGATGATTTGCACCAATTCCACCTCGTTGAGCAGGGAATCGCTGCCGATGATGTCGGCATCGCACTGGTAGAACTCGCGGTAACGTCCCTTCTGAGGGCGGTCAGCCCGCCAAACAGGCTGTATCTGGTAGCGTTTGAAGGGGAAAGAAATTTCGTCGCGGTGCATCACCACATAGCGGGCGAAAGGCACCGTGAGGTCATACCTCAGCCCCTTCTCGCAGAACTTTGCGGCCAATCGCAGGGCGTTGCGCGACAGAAGTTCCTCATCGGTGATGCCCGCGAAGTAATCGCCGGAGTTCTGAATCTTGAACAACAGCTTGTCTCCTTCTTCGCCGTACTTGCCCATCAAGGTGGAGAGGTTCTCCATGGCGGGAGTTTCTATCTGCCTGAACCCGTGGAGATGGAACACTTGCCGGATGGTGTCGAAGATATAATTCCTTTTGGCCATCTCTTCGGGCGAGAAGTCGCGTGTCCCTTTCGGGATTCCCGGTTTTGTTGCCATACAGTCGTTTCTTATTTGATTCCTAATTTTTTAGCGATGTCTTTGGGCAGTGCGTCCTTGTGGACGATGAAGTTCATCGTTTTGTAGGCCACGAACGCCTTGGAGGCATACCAGGTGCCGTGGTACTTTCCGGCATCCCCCCAGGAATTTTTCACCATGTAGTATTCCTTTCCATTCTGGTCTTTGGCCAAACCATAGATTTGCATGCCGTGGTCGTCCGTAGTTTCCCAGTTGTCGAACGCTTTCTGCCGCATCTCTTGCGTGATCTCCATTTCTGGAAGCGGGCGTGCTGTGAGTTCTTTCCTCTTGTCGGCTGCGGTCAATCCTGTCCAGCGTGCCATGTCGGAACCCGTCAGTTCGGCTCCCTTGCTGGCATCCGGCATGACCGCGATGCCGTCGCGTGTGAACCCTTGTTCGCTCACGTCGCTTCCCCATGCGATGGTGTAGCCGTTGTCGATGGCGTTGTCGATGACGCGCATCATCTCATCCACGGGCAGATTGTAGGAAAGGGCGTTGCGCCAGTTGTCGGGGATTTCCACGGCAAATGCGGTGTAGAAGGGGTGGTGCGTGTAGGAAGTGATGGACACGTAGTCGTCCGGGTTCAGCCCCAATTCCTTGGCGAAGGACTGCGGCGTGTATTCTTTGCCGTTGTAGGTGAAGGATTCCGGGCATTCGCCAAGGTACGTATCGTAGATGGCGCACAGCCCTTTCTTCCACACGGGCGTAAGTTTGCTGAAGTTTCCTTTGGCAATGGCGTTGACGTATGCTTCGGCCACGGCGTCTAATTCGCTATGCACGGGCAGGCTGTCGCCGTACATAATGCCCGGCATTGCCTCTTGCGGCACCAGCCCGTAGTGTTGCAGGCAGTAAATGCCGTCGTAGAACGAGCCGCCCGGCGAGAAAGAACCTTCGGCATGCAGGCGCACGTAGCGTTCGCCACGGTCTTCCATTGTCTTATGCACAAGGAACATTTCCGACAAATCATATTCGCCTTTGCCCATGCGGAGCAGTTCCGACTCGAAGAACCCCATGGTGGAGAAGCTCCAGCATGTGCTGGAACGGTGCTGGTCCTTGACGGAAGTGATGGGGATTTCCTTTATGGTGGTGAACACGAATCCTTCTTGTTGCAAAGTGTCTTTGCTTTCTTGTGCGGCCATGCCCAAGGCCATCAGCCCGGCGGCAGCGGTAAATAACAGTCTTTTCATACAGAGGTTTGTTTTTTAGTGATTAATTGTTATGTTTCGATTCTTTTATTCGTTCATGATTTGTTCCACTTCTTCCGGCGTGATGGGAATCCTCTTTTCGCCCAAGAAACGGGAGCCGTTGGCCGTGATGAGAATGTCGTCCTCCAGGCGGATGCCGCCGAAGTCCTTGTATTTCTCGATGGCGTCGTAGCACAGGAAATCGGTGTGCAGGCCCTCGCTGCGCCACTTGTCGATGAGGGCAGGGATGAAGTAGCACCCCGGTTCATCGGTGATGACGAAGCCTTCCTGCAAGCGGCGGCCCATGCGAAGGGAAGATGTGCCGAACTGAGGGATGGGGCGCACTTCCTCATCGTATCCCACGTGGATTTGTCCCAAGTCTTCCATGTCATGCACGTCGAGTCCCATCATGTGTCCCAAGCCGTGGGGCATGAACAAAGCATGTGCGCCTGCGGCCACCGCTTCGTCGGTGTTGCCCTTCATCAGGCCGAGGCTTTTCAGCCCTTCCGCCAGCACCTTGCACGTCGCGAGGTGCACTTGCAGGTAGGTGTTGCCGGGGCGGGCGTGTTCGATGGCCTTGTCGTGGCAGGCCAATACGATATTGTAAACATCGCGCTGGCGGTTGCTGAACCGCCCTCCCACGGGGATGGTGCGCGTGAAGTCCGAACAATAGTTGTGGATGTTCTCGGCGCCCGCGTCGGTCAGCATCAAGCGCCCGGCTTCCAGTATGCCGCTGTGGTCGTGGTTGTGCAGGGTTTCCCCGTGCTGCGAAAGGATGGTGGGGAAGGAAACCATGCTTCCGTAGGAGGCGGCCACCCCGTCCATCACCCCGGCGATATACTGTTCCTTCACGCCGGGCTTGCAGAGGCGCATGGCGGCGGTGTGCATCTCGTAGCCGATGCGGCAAGCGTCTTCTATCTCCCGTATTTCTTCTTCCGACTTGACGGAACGCAGCGACACGACGGCTTTCACCAATTCAATGGAGGCGTATTGTCGGACGACGGAGGCCCGGATGCCCGTCAGGGCTTCGAGCAGCAGCATGTTGTCGTGGCGGTAGGGCGGCAGGAAATGGACCTTTCGCCCGGCAGCCACGGCGGCCTGCACGGTTTCCGCAAGTTGGCGGAACGGGAAGGTGCGGGCCACGCCTGCCAAGCCGCCCAACTCGGCCACGGTGGGTTGCGGCCCCATCCAGATGATGTCGTCGATGTCCACATCGTTGCCGAAGAGCATTTCTTCGCCGCTGTCGGCATCGATGATGCCTGCAAATCCCGGTTGGTTCAGGCCGAAGAAGTAGAGGAATGAGCTGTCTTGCCGGAACTTATAGGTATTGTCCGGGTAATTGGCCGGTGCTTCGGCGTTGCCCAACAGGAGGATGAGCCCGCCCTGCACCTTTTCGCGCAAGGCGGCGCGGCGTTGCTGGTAAGTCTCTTTCTTGAACATAAATGTTGTTTCTGTTTTTGTATTCTTTGTGCAAATGTAACAAATAAGTGTGTCCGTCCTGCCGCTTTGGGGTTTTTTAATGCAAAAACGGGGCGACTTCCGGGCAAGATGGGTATCTTTGCCCCTGCAACAAACGTTTCAAGGCATGGGAATGGGAATCGGGAAATACACGGGATTGGTGCTGGAAGGCGGGGGCATGCGCGGCGTGTTCACCTGTGGGGTGCTGGATTGCTTCATGGACCGGGGCATCCGTTTCCCGTACACTGTCGGTGTTTCCGCCGGGGCGTGCAACGGGCTTTCGTACATGTCGGGGCAGCGTGGCAGGGCGCGTTACAGCAACATCGACCTCTTGGAGCGTTACCATTACATACGTTTGCGCTACCTGTTCACGAAGCGGCGGTCCGTGATGGACTTGGATTTGCTGTTCCGCGAGTTCCCGGAGCGGATTTTGCCGTATGATTACCGGGCATACAAAGAGTCGCCCGGTCGCTTCGTCATGGTGGCCACCAACTGCCTGACGGGGGAAGCGGAGTATTTGGAGGAGAAGGGCGACCCGCGCCGCATCATCGACATCGTGCGGGCTTCCAGCAGCCTGCCTTACGTTTGCCCCATTGTGCGCGTGGACGGCACGCCGATGCTGGACGGCGGCATCGTGGACTCCATCCCGCTGCTTCGCTCCATGCGCGAAGGGAATGCCTGCAATGTGGTGGTGCTGACCCGCAACCGTGGCTACCGCAAAAAGGAGCAGGACTTCCGCATTCCCGCTTTCATCTATCCGCGCTACCCGCGCTTGCGGGAGGCTTTAAGCAACCGTTGCCGGGCGTACAACCGCCAGTTGGCGTTCGTGGAAGCGGAGGAGGACAAGGGCCATGCCGTTGTCATCCGTCCCGAAAAGCCAGTGGCGGTGGACCGCATGGAGAGGGACACCCGCAAACTTCAGGTGCTTTACGAGGAAGGCTACGAATGTGCCGTCCGCGTGTTAAGCAAGTTGCAGGCCGGTCAGAAGTAGAACCCGAAGCCCACTTTGAAGCCCACCCGGCTGAGGTCGCGGTGATGCACTAAGCTTTGGTCGTAGAACAAGGCCGGCTCGAAGGTCACCGTGCGGCTCACGAAGAAGGCATAGCCCGCCTCGAAAGCAGCGGCTGCGTCGTTGGGGAAGGCGGCGTTCGTTCCGAAGTGCTTGTACTTCAGCCCGCCGCCTAAGAAGATGCCCACCTTCTCGAAGTAATAACGGGTCTTCACGCCCACGTGCGTCATGTCGCTGATGCCTTTCCCGTACTCGCCCCCGAAGTCAAGGAGCAGCGAGAAGTTGTCGGCCACGAAGGCGCCCCCGACGGCTTCGAAGCCGAAACGTGCCTTTTCGCTCCCGCTGTAAGAAAAGCCCAATCCGGTGGCCGAAGTGTTGATGAACCATTTGTTTTTCTCGAACTGTGCTTGCGCGGCCAGCGTGCAGCCAAGGAATGCTATGAGGCAGATGATTGTCTTTTTCATTGTCTTTGAGTGTTTTGGTAAGTACATGGCAGGGCGTTTCCCTGCGTGTTCACGGCAACAAAGGTAAGGAAAGTTTTGCAAACGCGGCATCCTCCGGGCGGATTTGTTGGGGCGCGTTGCCCGTTTCTTCCCGGCAAGCCCGCCCCTCCTCCCGCAGTTTATGCCCGGTTTACCGTGATAAACTCCCAGTTTACCGTGATAAACTCGCAGTTTATGCCGTCAAACTCCCGGCTTATCCGGGAAGATGCAGCTTGTTCGACCCGTCAAAATCAGAATTCGATGTGTCAAAATCCGGTTTTGCCTCGTCAAAGCGGGTGGGGGTTGCGGGGAAAGCGGGAGAATGTTACCTTTGCGCCATGAAAACAATCCGGCATTCTCGGCGTATTTTCGCCTTCTTCGTGGCCTTCTTCCTGTGTGCGTGCGGCTTGCAAGCGCAAGAGAAACGGGAAGTGCGGGCGGTATGGCTGGCCACAGCTTATGGTTTGGACTGGCCTTCGCGCCCTGCGTCGGGCGTTTCCGATGAAAAAATGCAGCAAAAGGAACTGTGCCGCCTGCTGGACGGCCTGCAAGCGTGCGGCATCAACACCGTGCTGTTCCAGGCACGCTTGCGGGGCGACGTGCTGTATGCTTCGTCCCGCGAGCCGGTGAGCCGCGTGGCGGCGGCCAAAGGATGGGAACTGCGCTACGACCCTTTGGCTTTTGCCATCGAGGAATGCCACCGTCGCGGGATGGAACTCCACGCATGGCTCGTGATGTATCCCCTTGGCAGCGACCGGCACGTCCGCTCCCTGGGCCGGCAATCCCTCGTGGCGCGGCATCCCTCGTGGTGCAGGCTCCACCGGGGGCAATGGTACTTGGACCCCGGCGAACCCGCCGTGGCGGCCTACCTTTCGGGCATGGCGGAGGAAGTGGTGGCGAACTACGACGTGGACGGCCTTCATTTAGACTACGTGCGCTACCCGGACGCGGCCTCCTCCTTTCCCGACCGTGGCACCTACCGCCGCTACGGGAGGGGCGAAACCTTGGCGGACTGGCGGCGCGGCAACGTGACCGCTTTGGTGCGCGCCATATATAATAAGGTGAAAGCGCGGAAGCCGTGGGTGAAAGTCAGCGCGGCGCCGGTGGGCAAGTACCGGGATTTGCCCCGATGTCCCTCGATGGGGTGGAATGCTTATTCCGCCGTGTGCCAGGACGCGCAGGCTTGGATGGAGGAAGGCATCGTGGACATGCTGTTCCCCATGATGTACTTTGACGGCACGCCCTTTTATGCTTTCGCGTTGGATTGGCAGGAGCATGCCTGCGGCCGCCATGTCGTGCCGGGCCTTGGCGCGTACCAGTTGCTGCCTTCCGAGAAGGATTGGCCGCTGGCCGCCGTGGAAAGGCAGCTGTGCTTCACGAGGAGCGGGGGCTTTGCCGGGCAGGCGTATTACCGCGCCCGCTCGTTGTTGGACAATCCGAAGCGGTTGGCCGCCATGCTGGCATGGGATTATTACGCCACGCCTGCCTTGCCGCCCGCGCTAAGTTGGCAAGATGCGGCTTCTCCTTTGCCGCCCGCCGGGGTGGAGGTGGAGCTTCGTCCGGGCGGGGCGTGCGTGAGGTGGAAGCCGGCGGAGGGAGATTCCGCCGCGATGCTCCGTTACAATGTGTATGCTTCTGATGCGTGTCCGGTGGACATCCGCCGTGCGGAGAACCTGGTGGCGGCGTATCTTCCGCCCTCGGCCTGTGAATGGGAGGACAGGGGCATCGGCGGGAACGGGCAGCGTTGCTATGCCGTGACGGCCATCGACCGCTACGGCCGCGAGAGCCGCCCCGTGCAATGGGGCGCGGAAAGCAGTTCTGCCTTGCTCCACAGCGATGGAAAGGTGTTGCACCTTCCGCCGGACGCGGGCGCTTGCTTCGTGACGGTGGCCGACTTGCCGGGGCGTTGCGTCCTCTCCCTGCCTTACGCCCAGCAAATCATTCTGCCGGAGCGGCTGGAAGATGGCTGCTACCGGGTGTTCGTGTCCGATGAAAAGGGTGCATCCTCCGCTTGCGTGCTGCGGGTGCAAAGCAGGTAGGCGCGGTATTCTGTCCGGCGGTTCACCGGCGTTAAGGCAAGATAGCCGGATATGATCTTTCCCTCCGCGTCCCTCACCAAGGGGAATGCCCGCTCTTTTGCCTCATGGTCTTTGATCAACTCGGCAGGAGGCAGGCGGTCTATCTGGAAAGTGCCGGTGCTTCCGGCAGACAGATGCTTGTCATAAATCTTTCTGGCTACGATGCCCATGTTCATCCGCAGGTTGATTTCCACGCAAGGGTGGATGCGGAAGAAAGGCGGTTCGCCGAAGCGGCACACCATCATGTCCACGCCCAAACAGCCTTCGTAGGCTTTGCCGATGCAGGCTGCAAGGAGCTTTTCAAGGCGGGTGCGGGTGGCATCGAGCAGTGCGGGCGGCACCCATGCGCCTAACAATCGTTTCATGTATGCGTTGGATGCCAGCAGGTTGTGGCTGTACCGCCCTTTTCCGTTGGTTTGGAAAACGGAATACCCGATGAACTTCACCCTGCCTTTCCCGTCGGCGCAGAACTCCATGGCGAAGTCTTGCGCCTTTTCGTAGAAAGGTTCTGCCATCAGGCTCCCTTGCTTTTGGAGCAGCTTCCGGCTCCATGCCTCGGTGTCGTCCCGCCCTCTGGTGGAAGTGTACAGGATTCCTTTGCCGCTGCTCGACCAAGGAGCTTTCAGCACGGCATTTCTGTACGGCGGCTTGTTGAGGCAGTCCCGAAGCTGTTCCACGGAAAATATCTCCATGGATTCCCCGCAATACCGCTGCGACACGGCAAGCTTCGGGAGGAGCCGCACGGCGAGCGAGCGGTGCGACAGCCTTCGGATAGCCTCCATTTGCGCACTGTCAGGCAGCAGGTTGGCGGGGATGCCGATGGCTTCCAAGCGTTTGATGAGCGAAGGCGACCATCCCCAGGGCTTGATTTTCGTGATTTTCCGGGCTGGTAGTGCCTGGCCGCCCGCCAGGATGAGGCCGTCTTCACCCTTGTACCACCGGGGAAGCAGGCAGAGGTCGTCCGTCATTTTCCGTATGGAAGCCGGAGGGATGAAATGGCTGTCCCCATGGGCCAGCGACAAGTCTGAATCCAGATTCAGGATGTAAAGCGATATTTCGTTCATAGGCGGCGCAAAAATAAATATTTTTTAAGAATAAAATGAAACTACCATCGCTAATTTTGTAAACTCTACTTTGCAATCATATAAAAATAGCTTATCTTTGCACACGATTATAATCAAGATACGATGGAGGCATTTTACAAGACACACCATTACCTTGTTGAACATACCAATGCTCCGGTACGTCGTGATCTGATGGATGAAATCGACTGGAACGACCGCCTGATAGGCATTAAAGGGACACGCGGCGTGGGCAAAACCACTTTCCTGCTCCAGTATGCCAAAGAGAAGTTCGGCACAGACCCTTCGTGCCTGTTCATCAACATGAACAATTTCTATTTTTCGGAACATTCCATTGTTGATTTTGCTTATGAATTCCAAAAGAACGGTGGTAAAGTATTGTTGATTGACCAAGTGTTCAAGCATCCGGGATGGAGCCGGGAACTTCGTTTGTGTTACGACCGTTTCCCGAATCTGAAGATTGTCTTCACGGGGTCTTCCGTGATGCGCTTGAAAGAAGAAAACTTTGAGCTTTCGGGAATTGTGAAGTCTTACAATTTGCGGGGGTTTTCGTTTCGTGAGTTCTTGAACCTCCAGACGGGCAACAGTTTCCGCCCTTACACGCTGGATGAGATATTGTACAGGCACGAGTCTATCGTGAAAGACATCCTGCCGAAAGTGCGGCCGTTGAATTATTTCCAAGACTACCTGCATCATGGCTTCTATCCTTTTTTCTTGGAGAAACGCAATTTCTCGGAAAACCTGTTGAAGACCATGAACATGATGGTGGAGGTAGACATCCTGCTGATCAAGCAAATTGAGTTGAAATACCTGTCGAAGATAAAGAAACTGCTTTATCTGCTGGCAGTGGACGGCCCGGTTGCTCCCAATGTGAGCCAGTTGGCCAGCGAGATACAGACCTCGCGCGCCACGGTGATGAACTACATCAAATATCTGACCGATGCGCGTTTGATCAACTTGCTTTATCCGGCAGGCGAGGAATTTCCCAAGAAACCTTCCAAAATCATGATGCACAACACGAACCTGATGTATGCCATCTACCCGGTGAAGGTGGATGTGCAGGATGTGTTGGAGACTTTCTTCATGAACACGTTGTACAAAGACCATAAATTGTATAAAGGCGAAAAGGGCGTTTCCTTCTTGGTGGACGACGGGCATTTGCCTTTCCGCATTTGCCTGGAGGGGGCGAAGTTCAAGAACAATCCATCTGTCTTTTACGCTTTGCAGAAAGCAGAGGTGGGGCATGGCAACCAAATCCCTTTATGGCTGTTTGGCTTCTTATATTGACACCATTGAATTTTTTACTTAAATAATTTTTTTATTATGGCTAAAGAAAAAAAGTTTATTACCTGTGATGGAAATGAAGCTGCTGCGCATATCTCGTATATGTTTTCGGAAGTAGCTGCTATCTATCCGATCACGCCGTCTTCTACGATGGCTGAACACGTGGACGAATGGGCTGCCGCCGGACGCAAGAACATCTTCGGCGAGACCGTTTTAGTTCAGGAAATGCAGTCTGAAGCTGGTGCTGCCGGTGCCGTTCACGGTTCGTTGCAGGCCGGTGCATTGACCACTACCTACACCGCTTCCCAAGGTTTGTTGCTGATGATTCCGAACATGTACAAGATTGCGGGCGAAAACCTGCCGTGCGTGTTCCATGTTTCGGCCCGCACATTGGCTTCGCACGCTTTGTGTATCTTTGGCGACCACCAGGATGTCATGTCGTGCCGCCAGACAGGCTTCGCCATGTTGGCCGAAGGTTCTGTGCAGGAGGTGATGGATTTGGCGGGTGTGGCCCACTTGGCTACGCTGAAGGCACGTGTGCCTTTCATTAACTTCTTCGACGGTTTCCGCACTTCCCACGAAATCCAGAAGATTGAACGCTTGGACAATGAGGACTTGGCTCCGCTGATCGACCAAGAAGCGTTGGCAGAGTTCCGCAGCCGTGCCATGAACCCTATGACTCCTATTGCGCGAGGCATGGCAGAAAACCCCGACCACTTCTTCCAACACCGCGAGTCTTGCAACAGCTTCTACGATGCTGTTCCCGCGATTGTGGAAGACTATATGAAGAAAATCAGCGAAATCACCGGCCGCCAATACGGCTTGTTCGATTACTATGGCGACCCGGAAGCCGACCGTGTCATCATCGCCATGGGCAGCGTGACGGAAGCCATCCGCGAAGTCATCGACTACTTGCGCGCGAAAGGCGAGAAAGTAGGTTTGGTGGCTGTACATCTCTACCGTCCGTTCTCTGCAAAGCACTTCTTGGCTGCTGTGCCTAAAACGGCAAAACGCATCGCTGTCCTCGACCGCACGAAGGAACCGGGCGCAAACGGCGAACCGCTGTACTTGGATGTGAAAGACTGCTTCTACGGCCAGGCAGATGCCCCGTTGGTGGTAGGCGGACGCTATGGTTTGGGCTCAAAGGACACCACGCCGGCTCAAATCCTCGCTGTTTACGACAACTTGAAGATGAACGAGCCGAAGAACCACTTCACCATCGGCATTGTGGATGACGTGACTTTCACTTCGTTGCCGCAAGAAGCTGAAATTGCTGTGGGCGGCGAAGGCATGTTCGAAGCCAAATTCTATGGCTTGGGTGCTGACGGTACAGTGGGCGCTAACAAGAACTCCGTGAAGATTATTGGCGACAACACCGACAAGCATTGCCAGGCTTACTTCTCTTATGACTCCAAGAAGTCGGGAGGTTTCACCTGCTCTCACTTGCGTTTCGGCGACACACCCATCCGTTCCACTTATTTAGTGAATACGCCGAACTTCGTGGCTTGCCACGTTCAGGCATACTTGCACATGTATGACGTGACCCGTGGCTTGCGCGATAATGGCTCGTTCCTGTTGAATACCATTTGGGAAGGCGAAGAATTGGCAAAGAATCTGCCGAACCGTGTGAAGAAATACTTTGCACAGCACAATATCACCGTTTATTACATCAACGCTACGCAGATTGCACAAGAAATCGGTTTGGGCAACCGCACCAACACCATCCTGCAATCGGCCTTCTTCCGCATCACGGGCGTTATTCCGGTTGACTTGGCGGTAGAGCAGATGAAGAAATTCATCGTGAAGTCTTACGGCAAGAAGGGCGAAGACGTGGTGAACAAGAACTATGCAGCCGTTGACCGTGGCGGTGAATACAAGCAACTGACGGTAGACCCGGCTTGGGCCAACTTGCCGGACGACCCGAAGGCAGAGAACAACGACCCGGAATTTATCAACGAAGTGGTTCGTCCCATCAACGCACAGGACGGCGACTTGCTGCCCGTTTCTGCTTTCAAAGGCATCGAAGACGGCTCTTGGGAACAAGGAACTGCCAAGTATGAGAAACGTGGCGTTGCAGCATTCGTGCCGGAATGGAACGCAGAAAACTGTATCCAGTGCAACAAGTGCGCATACGTTTGCCCGCATGCTGCCATCCGTCCGTTCGTGCTTGACGCAGAAGAACAGAAGGGTGCCAAGTTTGTTCAAATCAAAGCAGTGGGCAAGATGTTTGAAGGCATGACTTTCCGCATGCAGGTTGACGTGATGGACTGCTTGGGTTGCGGCAATTGCGTGGATGTATGTCCGGGCAATCCGAAGAAAGGCGGCAAGGCTCTTGAGATGAAGCACTTGGAAAGCCAGTTGGCAGAAACTGCAAATTGGGAATATTGCGTGGACAACGTGAAGAGCAAGCAGCACTTGGTTGACATCAAAGCCAACGTGAAGAACTCGCAATTCGCTACGCCGTTGTTTGAATTCTCAGGCGCATGCTCCGGCTGCGGCGAGACTCCTTACGTGAAGTTGATTTCCCAATTGTTCGGCGACCGCGAAATGGTGGCGAACGCTACGGGATGTTCTTCCATCTATTCCGGCTCTGTTCCTTCCACTCCTTACACGAAGAACGAAAAGGGACACGGGCCTGCTTGGGCAAACTCTCTGTTCGAGGACTTCTGCGAATTCGGCTTAGGCATGGAACTGGCCAACGAAAAGATGCGCGAGCGCATTGCCAAGCTGATGAAGGAAGGCATTGAAAACGAAAATACGCCGGCAGAATACAAAGCCATCTTCACGGAATGGCTGGAGAACTGCCTCGATGCCGACAAGACGAAAGACATCTACGAACGCATCGTGCCGATGCTGGAGGCAGCGAAGGACAAATGCCCGGTTTGCGCAGGCATCTACGACCTGAAGCAATACATCGTGAAACGCAGCCAGTGGATTATCGGCGGCGACGGCGCTTCTTACGACATCGGTTACGGCGGCTTGGATCATGTGATTGCCACGGGCAAGGACGTGAACATCCTCGTATTGGACACGGAAGTTTACTCCAACACGGGTGGGCAGTCGTCCAAAGCTACGCCATTGGGCGCCATCGCCAAGTTTGCAGCGAGCGGAAAGCGTGTGCGCAAGAAAGACCTCGGGTTGATGGCTACCACGTATGGTTACGTGTATGTGGCACAGGTTGCCATGGGCGCTGACCAGGCACAGACGTTGAAAGCCCTGCGCGAAGCCGAAGCTTACCACGGGCCTTCGTTGATCATCGCTTACGCTCCGTGCATCAACCACGGCTTGAAGGCAGGCATGGGCAAGAGCCAAGCTGAAGAGGAGAAGGCCGTGAAGTGTGGTTACTGGCACTTGTGGCGTTACAACCCGGCTTTGGAAGCAGAAGGCAAGAACCCGTTCACCTTGGACAGCAAGGAACCTGACTGGAGCGGCTTCCAAGACTTCCTGAAAGGCGAGGTGCGTTACGCCTCTGTGATGAAGCAATACCCGCAGGAAGCAGCGCAACTCTTCCAGGCTGCCGAGGACAACGCGAAGTGGCGTTACAACAGCTACAAGCGTCTGGCCAAGGAAAATTGGGGTGCTGAAGTGGCTGAATAATCCTTCGGGATTCGCATAAGACAGGAAGTGGGGGGGGCCCCCGCCGGGGCGGGGGGTGTGTTTTTTGAAAAAAAAAAAAAAAAAATAAATTTTTTTTTTTTTTGTTGGGTGGGGGGGGGGGGGGGGCGCCTGGGGGGGAGGGGAGGGGAAAAAAAAA
>CASFPE010000013.1 GCA_949296575.1 uncultured Bacteroides sp.
AGTGAAGTGCGTGTAGTAATCAAAGGCCAAGCCGTAATGCCCGATGTTATGCACGGAATAACGCGCCTTTTGCATGGCCCGTATCGAGACGGTCTCTATCAGGTTGGCTTCCTTCTTTCCTTTCACGTCGTCCAAAAGATGGTTGATGGAGCGCGAGATGTCGGTCTTCGAGCCATTGGTGCGGAGTTTGTATCCAAAGCGGGTGATGAACTGCGACAAGTTGTCCAGCTTCTCCGGGTCCGGCAAGTCGTGGATGCGGTAAGGGAACACTTTGGGCTTCTTCCCTCCCTCCGTTTTTCCGATTCTTTCGGCCACGGTGCGGTTGGCCAGCAGCATGAACTCCTCAATCAACTTGTTGGCATCCTTCGATTCCTTGAAATACACGCCCAGAGGTTTGCCGTTTTCGTCGATGTCGAACTTCACCTCCGTGCGGTCAAAATTGATGGCTCCTGCCGCAAACCGCTTTTCCCGCAGCGCCTTGGCCATCTTGTCCAAGGCCAACAGTTCTTCCGCGTATTCGCCTTTCCCGGCTTCGATGATGCCTTGCGCCTCCTCGTACGTGAAGCGGCGGTTGCTCCTTATCACCGCATGCACGATGCGGGCGTCCTTCACATTGCCGTCGCCCGTCATCACGAACACCACGGAATAAGCCAATTTGTCCTCGTCCGGGCGGAGGGAGCAGATGAAATTGCACAGGCGTTCCGGCAGCATCGGCACGGTGCGATCCACCAAATACACCGACGTGGCGCGTTGTTCCGCCTCTTTGTCGATGATGCCGCCCTCTTTCACATAGTGGGTCACGTCGGCAATATGCACGCCCACTTCCCATCTCCCGCCCTCCAATTTGCGTATGGAAAGCGCGTCGTCGAAGTCTTTCGCGTCTTTCGGGTCGATGGTGAACGTGGTCACTGCCCTGAAATCCTCCCTCTTTGCGATTTCTTCCGCCGGTATTTCGGCAGGAATCTTTTCGGCAGCCGCTTCCACGGCTTTGGGATACACGTAGGGCAGGCCGTATTCCGCCAGGATGGCATGCATCTCCGTGGTGTTGTCGCCCGCCTTGCCCAGGATGTCCACCACTTTTCCGATGGGGTTCTTCGCCTTGTCCGGCCACTCCATGATTTTCACCACGGCCTTGTCGCCGTCCTTTCCCCCGCGCAGGTTCTCTTTCGGGATGAAAATGTCGTTGGCCAAGGTGCGGTTCTCCGTCACGAGGAAAGCATACGTCTTGCGCACGTCCAATGTCCCCACGAACGTGTCGTTGGCCCGCTCCAGTATTTCAATGACTTCGCCTTCGGCCATGCGGTTCCTCCGCTTGGCATAAAAGGCTATCTTCACTTTATCGTTGTTCATGGCGTGGGCGGAATTGCGTTCGGCGATGAACACCGGCTCCCCTCCGCCGTCGGGAAGGAAAGAGTTCTTCCCGTTGCTCTTCCGCTGGAACGTGCCGGTCAGAATCACTTCGTGGCTCACCAACTTGTATTTCCCGCTTTCCACTTCTTCGATGTAGTCATCGGCCTGCAAGTCGGCCAGGATGTCCATGCAAAGCATCTTCAGCGGATGCGTGTTCAAACGAAGTTCCGAAAATATGTATTTGCGGCTCATTGCCTTTGCCGCGTTCGCCTGGAAAAAATCGATGACCATCCTTGACAATTCCTTTTTCGTCATGCGTTTCCCGCCTTTCTTTTCCCTGTTCTTTGCCATAAGAATGAATTTTATGGTACAAAGTAAGCAAATTAAATAGACTATTCATGAGGCAAAAGCATTAAAATTTGCTTCTGTACTCGCCTTTCTCTATCTTTGCTCCCAAAACATCTCCTATGCCATGACGCAAGCGGACGATAACAAAAAAAGGGAAAAGGAAATCTACCGCGTGACCATTGCCGGCAGCATTGTCAACGTGTTGCTGCTGGCATTCAAGTTTGTTGCCGGCATTTTGGGAAACAGCGCGGCAATGCTGGCCGATGCCGTGCATTCGCTTTCCGACTTCATCACCGACATTGTGGTGCTGCTCTTCGTGCGCCTCTCCAACAAGCCCGTGGACAAAGGCCACGACTTCGGCCACGGAAAATATGAAACCTTGGCCACAGCCATCATCGGGCTGGTGCTGCTGGCCGTGGGCATCGGCATCTTGTGGAGCGGCGCGGCAAGCATCTACGGCAGCATCCAAGGAAACGTGCCGGAAACGCCGGGTGCCATTGCCCTCGCAGCCGCCGCCATCTCCATCGTTTCCAAAGAAATCCTGTACCGCTATACGGTGAAGAAAGGGAAACAGTTCAACTCGCAAGCCGTGGTGGCCAACGCATGGCACCATCGGAGCGACGCTTTCTCCTCCATCGGCACGCTGATTGGCATCGGGGGAGCCATCCTATTAGGCGAATCATGGCGCATCCTCGACCCCATCGCCGCCGTCATCGTCAGCATCTTCATCATCAAAGCCGCCATCCAGTTGTCCGTCCCCTCCATCAACGACCTTTTGGAGAAATCGCTCCCGGAAAGCGTGGAACAGGAAATCGTGAAGCTCAGCACCGCTGTGCCGGGCGTGAGCCAACCGCACAACCTGCGCACGCGCCGCATCGGGAATTATTACGCCATCGAACTGCATGTGCGCATGGACGGAAGCCTGTCCCTGCAAGAAGCGCACCGCACGGCCACGGAAATCGAAAACAAGCTGAAAGCGCACTATGGCGCGAACACGCACATCATCATCCACGTGGAACCCACTAAAGGACAGGAGGCATGAAACAGAAGATTCTCGTGACCGGCGCCAGCGGATTCATCGGCAGCTTCATCGTGGAGGAAGCCCTGCGCCAAGGCTTCGAAGTGTGGGCAGGCATCCGGAAGACCAGCAGCAAAGCCTATCTGCAAGACGAAAGAATCCGTTTCCTCTGCCTGACATTCGCCGACAAGGAGCAACTGCAAGCGGAATTGGACGGTTTCCGAAAAGAACATGGAGCGTGGGATTACATCGTGCATTGCGCCGGGGCCACCAAATGCAAGGACAAACAAGGCTTTGAACTGCACAACACCCTTGCCACCCGCCACTTCATCGAAACGCTGGAAGCGTTGGGCATGTTCCCGCAACGCTTCGTGTTCCTCAGTTCGCTAAGCGTCTATGGCCCCATCCATGAACGCTCCGCCCAAGCTATCTGCGCCACGGACACCCCGATGCCCGACACTGCATACGGCAAAAGCAAACTGGAAGCCGAGCGGTACATACAGGCGCATGCCACGCTGCCATCCATCATCCTTCGCCCCACAGGTGTGTACGGGCCAAGGGAACGCGACTATTTCCTGATGGCCAAATCCATCCGGCAACATGTGGATTTCGCCGCCGGACTGCGGAAACAGGCCCTCACCTTCGTTTACGTGAAGGACCTCGTGCAGGCCGTGTTCCTGGCTTTGCAAAAGGGACAGGCACGAACCAGCTATTTCGTCAGCGACGGGCAGACGTATTCGAGCCGCGCTTTTTCCGAACTCATCCAAAAAGAACTGGGCGTTCACGGAGTGCTGAAGCTCGCTTGCCCCCTGTTCCTCCTTAAAGCCATCTGCCTCGTCAGCGGGAGAATCGCTTCATGGGCCGGCAAAAGCAGCACCCTGAACAGCGACAAATACCGCATCATGAGGCAACGCAACTGGCGGTGCGACATCGCCCCGTTGGTGCGCGACTTGGGTTACAAGCCCCAATACCTGCTGGAAAGAGGGGTGAAAGAAACCATCCAATGGTACAAAGAGCAAGGCTGGCTGTGAGGCATCACAGCTTCCCTTCAATGTCCTGCAATTTCACCAACTTGTTGACAATGGCATAAATGGCCAGCCCCGCAGGGCTGTGTATCTGCAGTTTCCGAGCAATGTTGCGGCGATGCGTGATGACCGTATGGATGGACAGGAAAAGCTTATCGGCAATTGCCTTATTGGTCATTCCTTTCACCACACACACGATGATTTCACGTTCACGCTGGCTCAATGCCTCCGGCTCCACTGGCTGTTCTTCGGTTGGAGCGACATGCTGCAATGCGTTCAACTTGACAGCTACCCCTTCCGCCGTTTCATAAATAGACATCCGCTCATCATAATCCTTCAGCAAGGAAGCATCTATCACCGAACACAACAGGGCAATGTACTTGGCATGAACCGCAGGATGCGCCTCCTTGAACGACAAAAGGTCGAACCAACCACCGAATGCAGGGTTCACAATCAACACGTCTGCCCGCTGCATGCGGAAACATTCATCCAGCATTTCCATCGTCCCTACTTCCACCGGATGGATGTTCCACCCCGGAAGATGCCTCAACAGATTGACAACCCCGCTCCGGACGATGATGGATGTCTCGGCAATGACAACCCGTAACGATTCACTGCTTTTCATTGTTCCTTGCCTCCTTTTCCAATTTTCGCACAGCCGGTATGAACATGTAATCTTCCACTTTGCAATGCATCGCCAAATCCGCCTCGCAATTATAGATGTCGAAAAGCACCGCATTCAGCAAGTTTGTGTCGCGTTTGGCCGGATAATACTTGATGATGATGTTTTTCAACTCTGTCAGCTTGGCCTCTATTTGGTTATGCCTCCGCGCAAATATGCTGATTTGGTATTGCGGCAATTCTTTTTCTTCCTCCAACAAAGCCTCCACATATGCAAAAACCACCTTGTCCTCATAATCCATGTGTTTCCTGACTTCGGCAACATATTCATCAAAAAACTTCAGAATCAAAAAAGCCACCTCGTTGGAGGCGGAACAGTCTATCGCTTCTATCAGCTTGCGGCGGATAGCCGGAAGATTGAAATCAAGGAAATAAGCATGCGCCTGCTTCAAATAACTCATCAAAGAAACAACAGAAACGCCATTGTCTTCCTCGTCCAGGCAAGAACGGTCCTCGTCTACAAAATTGACCACCGCCAAAAAAGTGTTGTAATCCACCCCATTCAATGCACACACCTCTTTCACCGTCTTGTCGCCAAACCCTAACGGCAAACCAAAACGGCTCAGAACCATGAGCAAAGAGTAATTGTTGCATATCAAATCGCTCATCTTGTCTGCCTCTTTGTATCGCCGGTCGTTCATATTCATATTTTTTTGCAAAGGAACGCTTTCGGCTCCACAAAGGCAATCACCATTTGTAGGTATTCTGCCGCCACAGCATCACCACAAATGACGATGCACGCCAGTCAAACATCACCACAAATTATGACAAGGCACTGCAAATTAGCCATTAATAGGGATTTCACGGCCGTCAGAGGCACGCTATCTTTGCCATGAACAAAAAACAAAAAGGTTATGAAAAGAATTGGAATATTCTATGGTTCCACCACAGGGACAACGGAAGCAATAGCACGCACTATTGCAAACAAACTGAACGTAAGCAACGACCATGTGCATGACGCAGCGCAACTCACTGCCGAACTTGCCGGACAATACGATGTCCTCATCTTGGGAAGCTCCACATGGGGTGACGGCGAATTGCAAGATGACTGGTATGATGCCGCCAAAATATTGAAAGGCATGAACCTGTCTGGCAAGCATGTAGCCTTGTTCGGATGCGGCGACTCAGAATCATACAGCAGCACTTTCTGCGACGCGATGGGCATATTGCATGAAGAACTGCAAGGCACAGGATGCCAGTTCTGCGGCACTGTAGATGCAAGCGGTTACACGTTTGACAGTTCCAGAGCAGCATCAGACGGCAAGTTCGTGGGGCTGGCCATCGACGAAAACAATGAAAGCAACCTGACAGAGGGACGCATCGACGCATGGACAAAAACATTATACGAATGCACTGGCAACTGAAAAGACAGCAACATGGCACACGAACGGATCGTACCAGGAGAAATCAGGATATTCCTGAACCATTTGTATGAATTCAAGAAAGGCATCCGCCACATGGTATTGCACACCATGAACAAAGAATACGAAGATTTTGCCGTCCGGCGGTTAAGGAGCCAAAACATCGGTTACTTGGTGCAACCGGTTGACAACAGCAAAGTGAACTTGTATTTCGGCAAGAAAGAATGCCTCAATGTCGTCAAGCTGCTGATGGATCGCCCGCTGAACCTGCTTACACCCGAAGAAGACTTCATCGTGGGCGCCATGCTCGGATACGACATCTGCCAGCAATGCAAACGTTTTTGCGGCAAAAAGGCCAGTGCTTGATTTCTTTTTTTAATGAGTGACAAGCGGGGAAGAAACCGAGAGGCATCCTTCCCTGCTTTTATGAATGCCAATACTACAAAACAAACTTGCAAATCAAGCATAGCTGTGCATGCCGCCCAGCAGGAAATTGACCCCAAAATAAGTAACCAACACAGATAAAAAAGCCGCAATGGAAAATGCATGGAAAAACATCGGACGGCGGAAACAAGGCAATGATGCAGCATGAAGCGCTGAAGCATAAACCAACAAAGTGACCAAGGCCCAAACTTCTTTCGGGTCCCAACCCCAATAACGCCCCCATGAAACATTAGCCCACACCGCGCCAATAAATATGCCTGCCGCCAACAAGAACACGGCCGGATACAACAATATACGGCTTACAACCTGCAAACGCGCTATCTGCACAGACTTGCCGCCCAAACAATGCAAAGCCACAGCCATAACTCCATTCAGCATCATGAAGGCAAACAAGGCATAGGCAAGCATGATGGTCATGACATGCACACTGAGCAACGGAGAGGAAAGCACCGGCATCAAAGGCGTGATTTGAGGAGACGAACCGCCCATCATGGCAACCAACAAAGCAAAACCGCTGACCAAAAAGGAAAACGCCCGCACCGTTGCAAAACGTTTCCGCAAAAGGAATGCGAGCAGACACGCGCACCAAGCCATGAACTGCATCGTCTCAAAACCGTTGGACAACGGCAAATGCCCGCTTGCATAACCACGGAAAGCAATCATCGCTGTCAGGTAAATGAATACAAATATCAACAATACATCCAACAAGCGGGGCATCCAACAGAGGAGATACCGTTGCGCCACCATGCGGAAACAGCAAGACACAAACGCCAACAATCCCACAGCAAGACAAAACATGGCAAACAGACGGTCATTATTGAAACGGTTGTACCATTTTTCTGCCTGGAAACGAGAGGCAGAAGGCAGCACATCGCCGGCCACCTTCTGCTGATAAGCCCGCAGCTTGCCCACCAATTCCACCACTTCCACATAACGCTTTTCCATCACTTTTTCCGCCACATATCCCATCCACTTCCGAACAAACACCCGTTCGCCCGGCGGCATGCCATAAGGCAAACGGTCAGCAAGAGAATACCATGCCACCTGCCCTTCCTCTTGATTGTAATAAGGATAAATAACCCACAAACTGCCCGTACCGGCCATGCAGGAAAGGCTGAAAGCTTCATTGGCTGCATCCCATGCACGTTGCATGCCGCTGCCGGATTCATCACGCACACTTCTTTTCAATTTATATCCATCCGTTCCAACAAAATCCACTAAACGTGCATAAGCCCCTTTTATGCCCAACAATTTCCTCATCTCCTTTTCACGGATGCGGATGAGCGGTTCTTCCTTCCAATCATCATAAAAGAAAAACCATCCTGTCAGCACTTGCTCAGAAGTAAATCCTTTATAAGAAGGCTTGCCGTAGAGCTTGACTGTAAAATCACGAGCCAATGTCTGAAGCGGACAAATGCGGCCATTGTAGTAAACATGCAAATCACCAAAAGCACCGGCCACCTGTTTCGGAAGAACTTGTGGCAACGAATCTGCATAAAGGCAAGAGGGGAACAGGGCAAATCCTAAAACAATTGCAACCTTGGACAACAAAGGATGGTGCAACAACCGGCGGAAAGCACTATTGCGCCAAAAGAAAAAGGCAAGCATGGAACACAAAAGCAGAGCATAACCAGCATAAGTAACCGCAATGCCCAACGGATCGCAAGAAACGGAAAGCGTCACTCCATTGCCATCCTCATCATACTTTGACTGGTAAAAACGGTAATGATGGCAAGAAAAGACATGATTCATCGAAACTTCTCCCTCACGGCGGCTGCCATCCGGTTCTTCCACAACAAGGCGGCTGACATAATCCATTGGCGAGGAAGTACCCGGATAATATACTAATTGGAAATCAACTAAAGAAACTTTAAAAGGGAATTCCCTGGTGCCGCCATCAAACATGGAAAACTCTTGAACGGGTTTTGTGCCGCATCGCAAATGCACATGCCCTTGAACACCCCATGCATAGGTAAAAAAAGCCCCGGCCAATATTACCAAGAATGATGCATGCAAACTAAAAACAAAAAAGTTGCGGAAAAGCCGCCGGCGGCAAATGTAAAGCATGGAACACAAAGCAAATCCAACCCATAAGACCACAAAAACCGGCGATGAATAAATCCAACGGACAACAAAAGGGGTGCCATGCAACTTTTCCAACACAGTAGCAGCAATCAATGCCACCACAAGCAAACCTGCCAAGCCAAAAGAAAGGCGCTTTAACAAATTGCTCTGCATACAAAATTCCTCCATACATGCAAATTGCCACTTCCGGCAAGTATTCCAACATGCCGGAAGCAACAATTGCCATTAAAATGCAAAAAAATCAAATGGAATCAATGAACTTGACCACAGCATCGCGGTCTTCTTTCGACAACTTGCGAAATTCCACAATCTGCTCGTAAGCATCACTCTCCACGCTCGTGCCATGCCACATAATCGCCTCCAACGTGGTACGTGCGCGGCAATCATGCAAACGGTCAGCATATTCAGCCCCTGTGCAACGTTGATGCAAGCCTCTGCCCCACAATGGCGTAGTACGGCACCAACCTGTACGGATATCATTCTGCATGTGCAGCTTATGTTGCACCATATCTGTGTAAGGCCATATCTTCTGGTTCGGATAACGCGGCAACTGGGCAGCTTTGTCGCCTACGAAAAACCGCGCAGGATCCCGGATTTCATCATTGCCCGTCGTCCAAGACGGCTTGTGGCAATACGTACAATTCAACTGTTCAAACAGTTCTTTTCCACGAAGCACTTGCGGATCATCCACATTACGGGCAGCAGGCACAGCCAAACCACGATGCCATACCATCAAATCAATATAATCCTGATCGGAAACCTCCACATCAAGTTCCTTGGAAGTAAGGTAATTATAGATGTTCTTTTCCTCATCATAACTGCCATCCGGATTCTTGATGTGCCAATCGGCATGGCGCCTGTCTGGGTCAACCTGTTCAATATAATTGCGAAAACCGGCCTGCACCTCTGCATCCTGCGAAGAATACAATGCATATGTCCCTGCTCCGTCCAAATAATGGAAACGGCGGTCACTGCGCGTAGCATTGGTAATGTTCCAGAAAGCATTCGCCCCTGCGGCGTCCTGCAACGGGCCGCGACTCAAAGCGTATGTATACCGATAAGGATATTTTGTCCCGTCGCCGCCTTGCGCCGTGTTGGCGTATTGGCCAGTCCAATCACCATTTGCGAAGATTTTAGGGTTCAAGCCGTTCTTCAAAAAACCATCGTTCTCCTGCTTTGCATATTCAGCCTTCAAATCTTCATCGCTTATGGCATCTAAAAGCCCCGTGCCATATATGCCGATGGTCGATTCCAAACGCACGGCATACTGCCCCACATCATAACCCTTGCCTGCCACATAGATGGCTTCTCTCGGGATGGTCACCTCCGGGTAACGCAGTTGGTAGGTTTCCCCATCAGGAAATTTGTTACCCCACTCATCGGTGTATTCATGCCAAGAAAGCGTGATTTTAGTTTCGTCCAAGGGAGCCTTGAAAGGATCCACCGCATGTGTCTGCGGCATGCCAGCCAACCACGACACGTAACCGTCAGTAGCAGGATCGTACACAACCAACAAATAACCATTACCTATCTCATTCGTATTGAAGGCACCTGCCGGCTGGCTCTGTCCATGGCCGTAACCAGGATGACAATGCTGGCAAGAAGTGCGAATATAAACAGGACCTAACCCATGACGCATGCCTTCGAAATTGGACGTATATGGTTTTTCAAAGAATTGTTCGCCACGATTAAAAGCAGCCGTCATCGTAGAATTGGCATCAACCACCGGCGTAGGATCTTCAAAGGCTGTTGAAGAAGAATTGAATGTTGTACCCAACTCGCCTCCTGTATAGTACCATTCCGGCAACTCGGCAACATCGCCATCACCGTTACCATTACCACCATTGCCCGGTTCTTCATCGCTGCAAGCCGCCAAGCCCAACGCAAAAAAAGCAATCAGATAAAAATGTCTTTTCATGTCCATAATCTATTATTTATTAGTAAATCAAAGATAAATTCTAAATAAGGTAAAGGGGATACAGCCACCCGCCCATAGGCTGGATGCCTGCATCCCTCTGTGCCAAGCAGTTTTATAAACTTAACTCCATTAATGGTGAGCCTGCAACAGGGATTTCACCTCATCAAAAATATCATTCATCACGTTGCAGGCATCAATAGCATCTTGATTGACAGAACTGTATTCTGGCGCCCCACACGTATAAGCAAAAGGTTCGCCCATCAAAGAAATCTTATCATAAGCATCTTGAATAGATGCCTTTACACGACTGTCAAGATCGGCATCCAACGTTGCAATGTAACTGCTCAACGTGCAAGTGGGTACCTGTATGCTGCCATCCACAGAAGGCGAACCTTGGTAAGCATTGCGGATGCTGATGATATTACCCAAGAAATCGCGAATGGAATTCAAGCTGTATGGAGACTCTATATAGTTAGGATCGTACTCCATGCCACCCGAAGGCAAACCTTTTCCTGTAGGATTGCCTATTTTGATATTGCCTACTTCGTTGGCAATATTCTGAATGCCGGATGTGATCACATCATACATGACATCCAAATAATTCACATATTCGCTTCCTGCATTGCCCGCGTTCTTAATGCGTTCACCGAAGTTGATGCCTTTGTCCATCTCTGTATCCGTCAGAATCTGCTGTTTCTCAACTGTTACGTTCTCAGTGCCAGCCCAACACGCTTCCAGCAAAATGCACTGGTTGCGCAAGTCGGCAGCCAACCCTACCAGATAATTCAGTTCTTCAGTCGTGTAGTTCAAGTTATGAGCCACGCTGGTGGAAGCAGCAGTTGCGTTGCCGCTGGATGTTGTGTTGGTCAATTCAAACAGCAGATACTCTATCGCATGAAAACCTTGCAATGCATATCCAAGATAATTGCCCACATATACACCTTCATCGTCCATTTGCGCCATCTGCGCCGGATTGTTCAAAAGAGCATCCATTCCTACCTTATCCAAAGGCCATGAATCAATATGCGGGTCAACATAATAATCACCGGCAGGGCCAAACAACCAAGCTTCACTCTTTTCCCAATAATTGCGAGCCTGTTTCCAAGCTTCGCCTGCTGCTTCTACATCTGCCGTAGCCAATGTTCCGTCAGCTTTCTTTTGGCGGATATCTATACACAACGAATGAAGTTCTATCGCCGCATCAGCCATCCCTTTATAAGTAGGCACCACAGTCATGTCCACATAATCAGCAATCACGTCCTTCAATGCCTGCTCCTGCGGTGTCAGTTCACCGCTGCCCCCGGTGCCGGGATCATTCTCATCGTCGCATGCTGCAACGCTCATGCCCATCATGGCCGTCATGGCCACATAGAGCGGAAGTTTCAAATACTTGTTCATACTCAATTACTATTTAATAACTATAAAATGCAATTACAAATTAAAGAAACCGGCGTAAGCCACCCCGAATGACAACGCAGGCTCGTTGTTGAACTTGCTTTTCAAGATGCCTAAAGAATATTCACCTTTCAGCACAATCTCTTTCATGGGATAGTAATTCAGCCCAAAAGCAATGCGCTGGCGGCCATACTGCTCATAATCTGTCACGGAAACTTCCGTGTCAAACATGGAGTCGTAATATTCATACCGCCCAAACACATAAAACTTGCGTCCTTTTTGCTGTTGCTTTTCAGCAAAACCAAAAAGATCATACCCCACTTCCACGCCAGAAGCAATGGCTGCCGTGGCCACAGAAGTTTTCTTAGCCGGAGAATCGTTGGAAAACCCTTTGTTATAACGAGTAATCAATGCTGCGTCAGACAGATGCCCATAATCGAAATTTCCCCGTACCACCCAATTATAATCATTATAATGGAAATCGAACGCACCAATCAGCACAGTGCCTTTCACGTCATCATAATCGGCCGCCGTAGCTTTCTTCAGCGTATTGCTGAACGTATTGCCTGCATATCCGCTGACGGAGAGGCGCAAGCCCTCCACCGAAAAATTGTCCACACGGAACGCACCCGCCATGGCATTGGCAATCTTGAACTCGTAAGGGCTGCCCGCACCGCCTTTTATCCATTCCTTGTCGCCAAAACGATCTGAATCAAGCCCCGGCAACAGCATTGCCTCATAACGCCAATCGCCAGCCTTCCCCCAAATGCTCAATCCAGTCTCATGCCACGTACAAGGCATAATAGTGTTTTCTCCTTCCGGACGATATACACCAAAAAACTCAGTAGGCAAATGGTGTGCATTCGTGGCACCTACAGGAACCACAACATGCCCTAATTTGATATTGAACGCTGGACAAAAAGATTTTTGAATCCAAAATTGCTCCAAAGCGACCTCGCCTCCACGTTCCACCTCGCTTTCATACTCCCCGCCTTCATGTTCCTCTATCTCTACGGCACTTTCCGTACCACCATGCTCAAACTCAATTTCACTGCCCATCGACCATCCTTTGCCAAAATCATAACCCAGCATAATCACGACATGGGGCAAATCAAACCGGCCATGACTCTCGTTTTTATAATCCTGAGGACTAGCGTACCGCAAATAATTGTCACTATAAAAATTACGGCTGTACACTGCTTCACCATATCCGCCAATGGTGAAACGCGATTTTATTTTCTCTCTTCTTTCTTTCTGCCTTGCATTTTCTTCAGACTGGCCATCCCTGTTATCAGCAAAACCGACTATTGCAAAAGCCATGAAACACAGGCAGAACATTAAACATTTTTTTCCCATTTCATTATTTGCTTTTTTGACGCAGCAAAAGTAGCGGGGATTAAAAAAAACAACAATACCTACAAATTATGAAAAACACTTCCTGAATACCCGCAATTAGGTATCTAAGAAGTGAAAAATAAAAAGGGCCACCGCAAGGCAACCCTCCCTAAACAATCATTTTATACCGATGCTATGCTTCTACAATGCCAATTCCAGGAGCCGATGTCAACACTATTTTACCTCCTTTTATCTGTACACCTCGGAACGGGTCATTGGATATCAAAAGATTCCCGTCCAAGTCAGCATGATCAACCATGGGTGAAAGCTGTGCAGCTGCTGACACGGCACATGATGTCTCAGTCATGCAGCCCAACATGACTTTCAACCCCAAAGCATGAGCCAAATTTACCATCTTCCATGCTTCACGCATCCCTGTGCATTTCATCAATTTAATATTAATTCCACTCACAACCCCTTTTAATCGCTGTACATCGACCAAACGTTGCACTGATTCATCAGCAAAAACAGGCAAAGGACTCCTCTCCGTCAGCCAACCCAAATCATCCAACCAATCTTTCGGCAAAGGTTGTTCCAGCATAACTACTCCTTGCTCTGCTAACCATGCTGCCTCATCCAATGCCTTATACTTATCATGCCATCCTTGGTTAACGTCTACAGTCAACGGAAGAGAAGTTACCGAACGTACCGAACGAACCAAAGCCCTGTCATCGCCATTGCCTAACTTTATCTTTAACATACGAAACCGTCCTGCCACTTCCAAAACCTTTTCCTTGACAACTTCAGGGCTTCCCATTCCAATTGTATAAGTGGTATAAGGTGCAGAAACCGCATTCAATCCCCATATCTTATACCATGGCAAACCTATCAGCTTACCCGTCAAATCATGCAAAGCAATATCCACAGCTGCTTTTGCTGCTGTATTTCCTGGAGCAATGCCATCCACATACCGCAGAATATCTTCCATGCAAAAAGGGTCTTTGAACTGACTTAAGTCAACTTGGCGAAGAAAAGCCGTCACAGATTCCACGCTTTCCCCCAAATAGGGAGGCATAGAAGCCTCTCCATAGCCTGTAAAACCCTCATAACCTATCTCCACCTGCACACCAGGCGTAATGCTACGCGACCCTGCCGCCACAGTAAATTCATGGGACAGCTTCAATATATAAGGGTAAAACCTCAACTGCATCATCATCTATTTCCAAGAAATCTAAAGAATTCAATTTTGAGCAATTGCCAAGAATTGTTGCAACAAATCCTCAACAACCACTGGATAATATTTATATTCCAAGGCATGCACCTTGGCAGCCACTGTTTGAGGCGTGTCTGACAGTTCAATCGGACATGAAGCCTGGAAAATAATATCACCACTGTCATATTCTCCATTTACGTAATGAATAGTAATGCCGCTTTCTTTTTCGCCAGCTTCCAAAACAGCCTCATGCACTCTGTCGCCATACATCCCTTTCCCTCCATATTTTGGCAATAACGATGGATGAATATTTACGATACGATTAGGATAAGCAACAAGAATACTGTCTGGGATGCGAAGCAAGAAGCCTGCCAACAAAATAAAATCAATCCTGTATTCCCTCAAACAAGCCAATACATTATTACACGTACCTTCGAAATCAGTTTTCGAAAACACAACAGACGGCACATTGTATTTACGTACCCGCTCTATCACAAAAGCATCCTGCTTGTTTGAAACAAGCAAAGCAACACGATAAGAATTTTTCCCTTGAAAATAACGGATGATGTTCTCGGCATTTGTCCCAGAACCAGACGCAAATATTCCTATTCTTATACTCATATACCATCAAATATATGCACATTAAACGATATAATGTGCAAAAAAACGAATTTAATTGCCTAAATATTTGCTCGGAAGAAGAAATATTCATTCCTTTGCAGCTGCAAATTTAAACAAATAATTCAATTTTATTAATTAAAAACTTAAAGTTATGTCTGAAATTGCATCAAGAGTAAAAGCTATTATCGTTGATAAATTAGGAGTTGAAGAATCAGAAGTTACAAACGAAGCAAGCTTCACCAACGACCTTGGAGCAGACTCACTTGACACTGTAGAACTGATCATGGAATTTGAAAAAGAATTCGGCATTTCCATTCCTGACGACCAAGCAGAAAAAATCACTACTGTAGGTGATGCTATTTCTTATATTGAAGCTAACGCGAAGTAAGTAACCCTATTTCAAATATGGAATTAAAAAGAGTCGTAGTAACAGGCTTAGGTGCTATTACGCCGATTGGCAATGATGTCCCTGAATTTTGGGAGAATGCCATCAAAGGAGTAAGTGGAGCCGGGCCTATTACTCATTTTGACGCCTCACTTTTCAAAACACAATTTGCCTGTGAAGTAAAAGGCTTCGATGCGAGCAAATATATTGACCGCAAGGAAGCCCGTAAAATGGATTTATACACCCAATATGCTGTGGCTGTTGCCAAGCAAGCTGTCGAAGATGCCCGCTTAGATGTGGAAAATGAAGACAAGAACAGAATCGGCGTGATTTTCGGAGCAGGGATTGGCGGCATTCGTACTTTTGAAGAAGAAGTCGGCTACTATGCCATCAACAAAGCCAACGGCCCTAAATTCAATCCATTTTTCATTCCGAAAATGATTTCTGATATTGCCGCAGGACAGATATCTATTATGTATGGGTTTCATGGACCGAATTTTGCAACATGCTCTGCATGTGCTACTTCAACCAATGCCATTGCAGATGCTTTCAATTATGTCCGCTTAGGAAAAGCGAACATAATTGTTACTGGAGGCTCGGAAGCAGCCATTGCTGCAGCTGGCGTAGGAGGTTTCAATGCCATGCATGCACTGTCGACCCGCAATGATGACCCGCAAAAAGCTTCGCGTCCATTCAGTGCAAGCCGTGACGGTTTTGTCATGGGCGAAGGCGGAGGATGTCTGATTTTAGAAGAACTGGAGCATGCAAAAGCACGTGGAGCAAGAATCTATGCAGAAGTTGCAGGAACAGGCTTATCGGCCGATGCTTACCACCTAACTGCCTCACACCCCGATGGATTAGGGGCAAAGTTAGTTATGGAGAATGCATTGGAAGACGCAGGCATGCGCCCGGAAGACATTGATTACATTAATGTACATGGCACATCAACTCCAGTAGGCGACATCTCTGAGGCTAAGGCTATTAAAGATGTCTTTGGAGAACATGCTTACAAATTAAACATTAGTTCCACAAAATCCATGACCGGACATTTGTTAGGAGCTGCCGGTGCCGTAGAATCAATTGCCAGCATCCTTGCCATCAAGGACGGCATTGTGCCTCCCACCATCAACCATGAGGAAGGTGACAATGATGAAGGAATTGACTACAAGTTGAATTTCACATTCAACAAGGCACAAAAACGCGAAGTGAAAGCTGCACTTTCAAATACTTTTGGATTCGGTGGCCACAATGCGTGTGTCATTTACAAAAAATACACGGAATAACGTGTTGAAAATTACTGATAGGATAAGGCTCTTTTTCCGAAAGGACAAAGAGTCTTATTTTTATTTCTACAAAATGTTGGGGTTCCTGCCAAAAAATGTTCACGTATACAGGCAGGCATTGCTACATAAATCATTCGCCATCGAAACGGGCAAAGACTATCTTCACAACAATGAACGATTGGAATTTTTGGGTGATGCCGTGCTTGATGCAGTAGTGGCAGACATCCTCTACCAACGCTTCGACCGAAAACGGGAAGGTTTCTTGACCAGCACACGGGCAAAAATCGTGCAACGTGACACATTGAACAAAATTGCTTTAAAGATTGGGTTAGACAAGCTCGTTAAAACATCATCAACCCGCAACACAACGCACAATAATTACATGTATGGCAACGCTTTTGAAGCCCTGATGGGTGCCATTTACATTGACAAAGGCTACAAGGCATGCAAAACCTTTATGGAGAAGAAAATCATTGACCCTTACATCGACCTTGACGACCTTGTGCGCAAGGAAGTCAACTTCAAATCAAAACTTATCGAATGGGGACAAAAAAAGAAATATACCGTCTCTTTCGAACTGATTGAGGAATTCATGGATGCAGAAAACAACCCAGTGTTCCAAACGAAAGTGCTTGTGGAAAATCTGCCTGGCGGTACCGGCATCGGGTTCTCTAAAAAGGAATCCCAACAAAATGCCGCCCAAAATACTTTGCGGAAAATAAAGGATGACCCTGCCTTCAAGGCCGCCATCCGGGCTGCGAAAGAAACTGTTGAGGAGAAGCAATAGGTTCTTATTCCTATTCCGAAAAAGGACATTTTGTCCACATTCCTTGCCCAACGGGGATGACATACGCATGCCGTCAAAACACACCCATACCCTCTACTGCACCCGTACAGGGGAAGTTTCCACATCTGCCATCTTCCTGCAACAATCACGCAAAAGAATGATAAAAAAATGCATCCATGGCCAAAAAACATAACTGCGGGGAACAGAATACAATAAATAGGTTTACTTTTGCAATCGGATAGTAATAGGAGGAACAGCATGGATCTAACGAAACTCGTGAGCAAACTGTTTTCAGCCAGACTGAAGGAAATCAGCCAATATGCCACCCAAGCGGAAAAAATGCAGGCCCACACACTCAACAGGCTGTTGCACGACGCTGCTAACACGGAATGGGGAATAAAATACCGATACAAGGATATGCGCAGCTACGATGATTTCCGCAAATTGGTGCCTGTGCAAACATATGACGACATCAAATCCTACGTGGAACGCCTCCGCAGCGGGGAGACAGATCTCCTTTGGCCGTCACGCATCCGATGGTTCGCCAAATCGTCGGGTACTACCAACGACAAAAGCAAATTCATCCCCGTCAGCCGTGAAGCCCTCCACGACATCCATTACCGGGGCGGCACTGACTGCGTGGCCCTCTACCTCCACAACAATCCACAAAGCCGTTTCTTTTCCGGCAAGGGCCTTATCCTCGGCGGAAGCCACAGCCCCAATTTCAACCAATCCCATACCCTTGTTGGCGACCTCTCCGCCATCCTCATACAAAACATCAACCCGTTGGTCAACCTTATCCGCGTCCCTAAAAAGGAAGTGGCTCTCATGGACGACTGGCAGGCCAAGATAGAGAAAATCGCAGAGCAAACCCTCCATGCCAACGTCACGAACCTTTCCGGCGTTCCCTCTTGGATGCTCGTTGTCATCAAGCGCATCCTCGAAAAAACCGGCAAAACACATCTTGAAGACGTATGGCCCAACCTCGAAGTGTTCTTCCATGGAGGAGTCAGCTTCACCCCCTACCGCGAACAATACCGCCAACTCATCACCTCCTCCAAGATGCATTACATGGAGACATACAATGCCTCAGAAGGGTTCTTCGGCATACAAAGCGACCCTGCCGACCCGTCTCTGCTGCTTATGGTAGATTATGGCGTTTTCTACGAATTTCTTCCGCTTGAAGAAGCAAGCAAGCCCAACCCTTGCCCCGTCCCGCTTGCCGACGTGGAAATCGGGAAAAACTACGCCATGGTCATCAGCACTTCCTGCGGCCTGTGGCGCTACATGATAGGCGACACCGTGAAGTTCACCTCCCGCCGGCCTTACAAATTCGTCATCACGGGGCGCACCAAGCACTTCATCAACGCATTCGGCGAGGAACTCATCGTGGACAATGCCGAGAAAGGACTTGAAAAAGCCTGCAAGGCCACCGGGGCGCAAGTGTTGGAATACACTGCTGCTCCCGTGTTCATGAACCGCAACGCCAAGTGCCGCCACCAATGGCTCATAGAGTTTGCCAAAATGCCCGACAGCGTGGCGCACTTCGCCCAAGTGCTTGACAATTCACTCAAGGAAATCAACTCCGACTACGAGGCCAAACGCACCAAGGACATCGCCTTGCAACCCCTTGAAGTCATCACGGCACGTCCCGGACTGTTCCACGACTGGCTCAAGCAGAAAGGCAAGCTCGGAGGCCAACACAAGGTGCCGCGCCTGAGCAACAACCGCGACTACATCGAAGAAATGCTGCAACTAAACCGATAAACGCATGGAAGTCCGTTTTTTTTACTAATCGTTGCATTGGCATGCGCCACAACGCTCCCGGCACAAATCCTCACCGGGAAAGTCACCAACCCGCAACACCAACCCATTGACGGCGCAAGCGTTGTGCTGCAACAGCCTGATTCCACCTTTGTGAACGCCGCCATCACCGACAGCACCGGCACATTCCGATTCAGCGAATACCCCGGCAGATACCGCCTCGTGGTGCAACATCTGCTTTACCAAACCGCCATGTTCGAAGGCAACAGCCCCGACGCAGGAACCATTGTCCTGAACCCCAAGGACTATGCCTTGCAAGAGGTCGTGGTGAAGGGCGAACGCCCCTTGGTGAAATTAAAAGACAACCGCTTGGCCTACGACATGCCGCAACTCACTGCCAACCGGCTCGTGACCAATGCCTACGAAGCTTTGCTCCAATTGCCCGGCGTGATGGAGCAGAACGGCCTCCCCACCCTCGCCGGAGCCGGGGGAGTGAGCCTCATCCTCAACGGGCAGCCATCATCGATGACTACCGAGCAAACCATAACGCTCCTGAAAAGCATGCCTGCCTCCCGCGTGGAACGGGCGGAAGTGATGTACAGCGCACCGCCGCAATTCCATGTGCGCGGCGCGGCCATCAACATCGTGCTGAAAGGATACAAGCCAGGCGAAAACCGCTTACGAGGCGAAGTGGACGGCCAATACGCACAGAACGACAAGGCCGGGGGCGGCGGAGGCATCACGTTGGCATGGCTCTCCAAACAGTGGGATGCCGACATGACGTATGCCGCCAACAGCGACTACTCCCGCCAGTCCTCCACCTTCAACGCCCTGCACACCCTTGCCGGGCAAACGCATGACATCCGCTTTGCTGACAACGGCGAAGGGCGCAGCCTCAACCACAACATCCGGGCCGCAGCCGCCTACAAGCCCGACAGCATCAGCCGCGTCAGCCTCGACTACACGGGAAGCCTCACCCCGCGCTCCCATAATTTCATCACCACGCAAGGCTACATAGGCCACTCGCGCAACGACAAGCAAAGCAAAACACAGATGCACAACGCCGCCGCTGCCTATTCCTCTGGCTTCGGACTGGACATCGGGGCCGACTACACGTATTACAACAACGAAAGCGCGCAGGACTTCGCAGGAGGCATCAACTTCCGCAGCAACTCGCACCAACGCATCGACCGCTGGAAGCTGCATGCCGGGCAGAGCCACGACCTACCGAAGGGGTGGAACGTGGACTACGGCGCATCATTCACCTACGTCCGCAACCACAACACCCAGCACTACGACCTGCCCGAAATGGCCGGCCAAAACACCGAAAGCCGCATCCGCGAATACACCTACAACCTGTACGCCGGGTTCGACAAGGCATTCGGGGCGAAATGGAACCTCAGCGCGTCGGCCACGGTGGAACGTTACCGGATAGAAGACTACAGGAAATGGGCTGTCTATCCCGCCTTCACCCTCAACTTCCTCCCCTCGGCCAACCATATCTTTATGCTTGCCTTCAGTTCCGACAAAACCTACCCCAGCTATTGGACGCTGAGCGGGAGCGTGAGCCACCTGAACAGCTACCAAACCGGCGTGGGCAACACCGCCCTTCGCCCTTATTCCAATTACAACACCGTGCTGGCCTACGTGCTGAAAGGCAAATACATCTTGCAAGCAGGGTACAGCTACCAGCCGGAGTATTTCATGCAAATGATTTACATGGATTCGCAAGAACTGCGGGCGGTTTACAATTTCCAGAACTGGGACTATGTGCAGGCATTGACGTTCACCGCCGTCGCGCCGTTCCGCCTCGGCACGTGGTGGAACAGCCAATTGGTGCTGAACGCCCAATGGAAGCACGACAAGGCCAGCCACTACTACGACGCGCCGTTCGACCACAAAGGCTGGGCAGGCATCGGGCAATGGGCCAACACGTTTACCCTGAGCCGCAAGCCGGACATCCGCCTGGAAATTTCCGCCTTCGGGCAAGCCGGGGGCATCCAAGGGAGCTACGACATCGCCCCCCTTGCCAAGGTGGATGCCGCCCTGCGCTGCACCTTTGCCAACGGCAAGGCCATGATGCAAGTGAAAGGAACCGACTTGTTCGACACCATGAACTTCGGCCTGAAGGTGCGCAACGGCACGCAGCACCTCGACATGGACATCGCCAACCACGCCCGCGCCTTCACCCTCGCGTTCAGCTACCGCTTCGGCGGCTACAAAGAGAAAGCGGAAAAGAAGGTGGATACCTCCCGCTTCGGGCTATGACCGCGCTATCGCCCTTGGAAAATGCGCTCGCTTTCGCACTCCATCACCAAGTAGGGACGCGTCTCCTCCGGCAGGAAACCGTTTGAAAGGGTCATGATGTTGCTTTCCACCTTACCTGAAAGCGGGGGAAGGAACAACACGGCATCTGTGCGGTGCGCTTGGTCCGTACCGTAAGCCACGAACGCCTCGCCCGTGCATTCCACCTCCCGCAAGCCACCGCCTGCCGCACGCAACGCGCTGCCGGTAAACGACACGTCCAACGTGACGAAATTCTTCACGCCGTCGCGCACCACCGTGTCATGCGCGATGTGCAAGTCGCGCAAATAGAGGGAATCGTCTTGTATCCATGTGGTGAAGCCCGACGAACGGTCTTGGAGCAGTATCGTGTCCCGCGTCTCCGGGAAAATGATGTGGAACATCACGTTCCCGCTCATGAACACCTCGCGATTGTCCTTCCACGAAGCATCCTCGCCCTCCGAGCAACCGGAAAACGCCATTGCGGCCGACATTAAACCCAGCAAACAACGCCAAGCCATCTTATTCCTTTTCATGTTCATATTCTTTCTGAATGTTGATGGCGGCAAAGGTAGCCTTTTTCCCATAACCGCAAGCCCAAACAAGTGCATTTTCCCGGACACCCGCCTGAAAACTTCCATTTGCCAGCCTGGAAACTTCCTTCCACCCATGCAGGAACTTCTGCCGCCATCGCCGTCTGTACAGATGGCGACGGCATTCGCGCAGACGGCGACGACATTTGTACAGATGCCGCCGCCGACAGAAGAAGTTGCCCGCGTAATCCGAAATTTTCACCCGCATGAATGGAGAAAGTTGCCCGTATAAACGAAAAAAATCACTGCATTCTTCCACTTCTATCCACGTAATCCGGATAAATTCCTACCTTTGTGCATTATTTAAAGCCAACCGCATGACAAAGAAACTTCTTCTGCTGTTCCCCGCCCTCATGGCCGCCATCGCCGTGCTGGCAGGCACCTACCGGGTGGAAGACATTCCCATGGTGCATTTGCAGGACGGGCGACGCTACGTCTCCAACCCCGACCGCATCCTGTCGCCCGCCGCCGTGGCCGGGATGGACAGCGCGTTGCACCGCTTGGAGCAAACCACCGGCATCCAAGTGCTGGCCGTAGCCGTAGAAGATATCGAAGGCGGCGACTGCTTCGAGTTCGCCTACCAGTTGGGCGAGCGCAACGGCGTGGGCGAGGAAGGACGCGACAACGGGCTGGTCATCCTCCTCGTCACCGGCGAACGCTGCGTGCAGTTCGCCACCGGCTACGGCCTGGAGGCTTCGCTGCCCGATGCCATCTGCAAGCGGATACAGGAACGCTACATGCTGGAAGCCTTTGCCCGCAATGACTGGGACCGGGGCATGGCCGGCGGCATACAGGCCGTGTGTCGCCATTTGGAGAACGCCATGAAGCCCGGCAAAAAAGCGGATGGCTCGCAAGAATGGCCGCTGCTGCTCACCGCCTTCTTCATCATCGCCTTGATTGCCATCCTGTCCAAATTCGGCAAACGCCGCTGCCCGGCCTGCCGGAAACGCAAGCTGCGGCAAGTGAACCGCCGCACCGTTTCCCGCCGTGACGGGGTGAAAACGGAAGAAATCACTTACCTTTGCAGCCACTGTGGCCACACCTTCACCGAACGCCGGCAGTCGCACGACGAGAACTTCCGTGGCGGAGGCCCCTTCATCGGGGGCGGCCTCTTCGGCGGAAGCATCGGCGGAGGCGGAGGCTTCAGCGGCGGAGGAGGAAGTTTCGGCGGAGGGGACTTCGGCGGAGGCGGCGCGGGAAGCCGCTTCTGAAACGGACAGCATTCAAACATCATTCGAACAACATTCAAAAACCATATACATCATGAAGAAATCAACCATCATCATCCTTGCCGCCGTCGTGCTGCTCGTCATCGCAGGCGTGTCGGCCTACAACGGGCTTGTAAGCAAAGAAGAAGGCGTGAAAAACGCATGGAGCAACGTGGAAAACCAATACCAGCGACGCTCCGACCTCATTCCCAACTTGGTGAACACCGTGAAGGGCTACGCTGCGCACGAGCAGGAAACCTTCCAGTCCGTGACGGAAGCCCGAAGCAAGGCCACGCAAATGTCCGTCGCCATGGACGACCTCACGCCCGAAAAGCTGCAAGCCTACCAAGAAGCGCAAGGCGAAGTGGGACGCGCCCTCGGGCGGCTGCTCGCCATCTCCGAAAACTACCCGGAACTGAAAGCCAACGAAAACTTCAAGGAACTGCAAGCCCAATTGGAGGGGACGGAGAACCGCATCGCCGTGGAACGCCGGAAGTTCAACGAAACCGTGCGCCAGTACAACACCTCCATCCGCAAGTTCCCGCTCAACCTTTTCGCCGCCGTCTTCGGGTTTGAGCAGTCCGCCTACTTCGAAGCCGATGAAAACAGCCGGGAAGTGCCGGAAGTGGCATTCTAATCCAACCACATAACAAACAAATCATCACTTATGAGAAACAAACTGACCATCTACAATACCCGAAGCAGGAAAAAGGAACTGTTCGTTCCCCTGCACGCTCCCCACGTGGGAATGTACGTCTGCGGCCCCACCGTTTACGGCGATGCACACTTGGGCCACGCCCGGCCTGCCATCACCTTCGACCTCCTGTTCCGCTACCTCACCCACTTGGGCTACAAGGTGCGCTACGTGCGCAACATCACCGACGTGGGACACCTGGAACACGATGCCGACGAAGGCGAAGACAAGATAGCCAAGAAAGCACGCCTCGAACAACTGGAACCCATGGAAGTGGTGCAGCACTACCTCATCCGCTACCACCAGGCCATGGACGCGCTCAACGTGCTGCCACCCAGCATCGAGCCGCATGCCTCCGGCCACATCATCGAGCAAATCGAACTGGTCAAGCAAATCATGGACAACGGCTACGCCTACGTCAGCAACGGGTCGGTGTACTTCGACGTGCCGAAATACAACAAAGACCACCGCTACGGCGTGCTGTCAGGCAGGAACCTCGACGAAGTAATCAACGCCACCCGCGCCCTCGACGGCCAAGAGGAGAAGCACAACCCCGTGGACTTCGCCCTGTGGAAACACGCGCAGCCGGAACACATCATGCACTGGCCGTCGCCTTGGGGAGAAGGATTCCCCGGATGGCACTGCGAATGCACCGCCATGGGCAGGAAATACTTGGGCAGCCACTTCGACATCCACGGCGGAGGCATGGACCTGCTGTTCCCCCACCACGAATGCGAAATAGCCCAAGCCGTGGCCTCGCAAGGCGATGAAATGGTGCGCTACTGGATGCACAACAACATGATCACCATCAACGGGCAGAAGATGGGGAAGTCCTACCACAACTTCATCAACCTCGACGAGTTCTTCAACGGCACGCATCCTCTCTTGGAACAAGCCTACGACCCGATGACCATCCGATTCTTCATCCTGCAAGCACACTACCGCAGCACCGTGGACTTCAGCAACGAAGCCCTGCAAGCTGCCGAAAAGGGCCTGCAACGCATGACGGAAGCCGTGGACAACTTGGAAAGGATCACCCCGTCGGCCACTTCTTCCGTGAACGTGAAAGAACTCCGCGAAAAGTGTTACGAAGCCATGGACGACGACCTGAACTCGCCCATCGTCATCTCCCATTTGTTCGATGGTGCAAGAATGATTAACAACATCGTGGCCGGGAACGCCACCATCAACCAAGAAGACTTGGACGAACTGAAGGAGACCTACCAACTGTTCCTCTATGACATCTTAGGGCTGAAGAAAAACACCGGCTCCGACGAGAACCGCGAAACAGCCTACCACAAAGCCGTGGACTTGCTGCTCGAACTGCGGATGAAAGCCAAGAACGAAAAGGACTGGGCCACATCCGACAGAATACGCAACGCATTAGTGGAAGCCGGATTTGAGATAAAAGACACCAAAGACGGAGTGACTTGGCGGCTGAACCAATAACTACATTTTATAATATAAGGGCAAGGCGTGGCAGGCATGCCTTGCCCTTTCTTACACTGAAGCTATATGGACATCAAAGAATTTTTCCGCAATGACCGCTTCGCCATGGAAGCCGGGATAAAATTGACAGACGTGCGCCCCGGATACAGCAAAGCCGAAATGACGCTTACGCCAGACCATATGAACGCTGGAGGCACCACGCAAGGCGGTGCCATCTTCACATTGGCTGATTTGGCCCTCGCCGCAGCAGCCAACTCGCACGGGAAACTGGCGCTTTCGCTCGATGCAAGCATCCACTTCTTCCTGCCCAGCAAACCGGGCGACACCCTCACGGCAGAAGCAAAAGAAAAGCATGTACACAAACGGACGGGGTATTACCAAGTGGAAATAAAAAACCAGAACGGAGAATTGGTAGCTTGCTTCGACACGACCGTCTATCGGAAAGACACAGAGTTACCGTTTTGTTTGAACCACTGACGTTTGCGGATTCCTTAACCCGTAGCTCGACTTCAGGAAAGCTTTCGCCGAACCCAAGTTCAAGTACAAGTCCAGGCGCACTGGCAAATGGTTCTTGTCGTCCGTCACGTAAAACGTAATCACCTCTTCCTCCTTCAACTTGCCCCTCTTGTTCTTCTTCATCTCCACCAACGAGAAAACAAGGCAACGGTACGTGGTGTCATTGTTGGCCTCAAATTCCTCCCGGCCACGGTATATCAGAATCTGTTCTTCCACCTTCTTCCCCGTTGCCATCGGGAACAAGATGCGGTCGCCTGCCTTGTAATCCTTCGGGTCGAAAGAACGCGCCGTGGCCAAAATGCTCAGCATGTCATACACGCAAACGTCGCTGGTGTCTGAACTCAGCACCACATGCCCATCCTTGTAAGCCCGCTTTTGGTCCACAATGCAAGCCCCGTCCTTGTAACGGAAATACGCCTCATCCACCGTGTAACGCTTCCCCTCCTCTGCGCCTTTGCGGAAGTACATGGGTTCCAACTGTTCCGTGAACACACTGTAAAGGGTATCCCTCATTCGGAAGATGCGGTCCACCCATCGCTGCGTCACCGCCAGCAGGCTGATGCTGTAAGACGGCTTTGATTGAAACTCCACGGCAGCCGTGTTCAGCCGGGCCGTCCCGGCCTTTGCCCAAACGAACTTCCAATTATAATACAAGTCATACGTCAGGCTCTCGCCCGAATTGAAGGCCTCGTTCCGGGCTTTGCATTGGGCTTGCAGGCCTCCTGTGGACGCAAACCAGCACAAACAACAAGCAAGAGCCAAAAAACAAACCTTGTAACGCTTCATCGAGTATCTCGGTTATAGTTCTTCTTTTTCCGTTCTTCCGGCTTCTGCTTCTTGATTTCATCCGGTTTCTGACGGTCTGCGGGAACCTGGAACAGATTCCAATCCTGCGTGACTTCAAAATAAGCCTTCAGCTCCACAGGCATCGGATAATAGCAAACCAACTCGCCTTGCCGCCGCTCTCCATACAAACCCGTGTCCCAAACGCCATTCTTATTCGAGTCTATGAACAAACGGGCGTAATAAGTTCCCGGATTCAGGTAATAAAAATCCGCTCCCCCATTTGCGCCGACTTCTGCACGACGCACCACTTTGTCTTGCGAATCCAAAAGCTCCACGATAGCTGAAGCGGTATCCGGTATTCCGATGATGTTCCAATACAACGTAGCATAATCCGACAACGCCTTCACTTTCATCGTCTTCTCAATCTTGTCCGTGAACAATCCATAGATGCTATGGAACGCCGCCGAATCCACCGTCAGCTTAAACTCCCCTTCCGGCTCCCAAAAAGCACGCAAACGGTAATTCCTCAACCGAAGGCTGTCTTTCTCAAAAACGAAAGGCACATCCGTCCACAAGGTGTCCACCTTCTGCTGCAAATGGATAGCCGTGCTGTCAAACCAGGCCAAAGGCTGTTCAAACTCAAACTCCACATTGCTATACACATCAAATGACGATGCCGCCGCCACGTTGGCTTTCAGGAAAACGGTCGGCGCCGGTTCATCATCATCCTTCTTCCGCTTCTTCTTCGGGACAACGACTTGCCGGGAAGCCAAATGCAAGGTGTCCGTAATCGGCGACAACTGTCCCAGCGTGTCCGTATAAAGGTAATGCACGGCCATGCCCAGCGTGTCCTGCTTGCAAAGCAACGTATCTTTCAACCAATAAGTAAGTGTGTCATAACGCAAACTGTGTTCCAGCAGGAAAGCATCCGCAGCATCAAAGTTAAGCCCTTCTATCCGGGGAAGCGAGTCCACCGGCGCAGAGAAGTAGAAAGAAAACTTCTGAGGCACCATCCGTTCGTTCTTCACCATGTACAATGTCGTGGCATCTTCCTTGAATGCCCTGAGCAATATGTCGTCGGGCAGGAAATGGGTATAAGCACGCTCCACGATGGTGTCCACAGTGACCGTGTCTTTCCACACGGTATCTTGGCGCATCCGTTGTTCAAACCGGGGAACCACCAATGAGTCCGTGAAAGCAAGCATCTCGCTCTTTTGGTCGAAAAGGAAATTCTGGTTGGCATCCTGCAAAGCATACACACGGTAAGTGCCGGGGGCTATCCCGCGAATGATGAAACGCCCCCGGCTGTCGGTGCGCGCCACCCTTTCAAATGCTTTCTTCACAAAAGCCGAATCGGCCAGATTGCTGTGCAGCCCTACCAATATGCCTTTCACCGGCTCTAAATTGGAAGCATCCAGCACGGTGCCTGACACTTCCATGGTGTCAATCGCATTGCCCGTGGAAAACGTGAAAGTGTAATTGTTCAAGGGGTTTCCCTCGTTGTTGTCCACAATGGCATCCGCGAAATCAATCGTATAAGTCATGTCGGGCTGCAACGTGTCTTCCAAGTTCACTTCCACCCGTTTCCCGTTTACCTTTATTTCCGGCATCTGGATTTGAGGCGGCGACACCACTATTTTCTCAGAGGCATTCTCCAGTTGTATGAACTCATCAAATTCTATGGAGATTTCCGTCCGCTTGTTGTTCAGGGAACCGGGCTGCGGCGTGCTTTTCACAAACTTGGGCGGCAGTTCATCGTAAGGCCCTCCGTCAGGGTTGCCGATGTTGGCGCACGAGAATGCAAACGTTGCCGTCAAGATGCCAACGGCTCCCGCTCCCCACCACTTTGATTTCAATATTCCATGTCTCATGCTGCAAATGTACGCCTTTCTGCCAATCCGGCAAGAAAGAGGCTTCTTTTTAACTTGTTACACCCTTTTCAAATATTCATACCCGATGCGGCAATGAAGGCATTTCTTCAAATCGCAGTACTCCTTCTTCAGTTGTATCAATGCCTGTGAATCGGCTGCATTTTCTGCTTTCAGCCCCACTTGCGCCCACATCCGGGTGATGTAATTGTCTTCCGGTTTCAATTCTTCCAAGAAAGCAATGGCCCGGTCGCACATCCGTTCATCTCCCTTGAAATGGCCGTATGCATACAGGAACGTCACGACGGTGTTAATAATCAAAAGGTTGAGAGAGAAATCGCTCAACGATTTTGTCCTCCACGGGGAGGCGTTATAAAAATGGTAATGCGTTTCCCAATATTCAGAAACACGGGAGCGGAGAATGTCTTTCACTTGCTTGGTTGTTTCAGCTTCGGCCACACGCGACAACAACCATCTCTCCTGGTAATACAAGAAAGCCAGTTGCGCAATGCGCACATGGGGGAAGTTGCCCGGACGCGAACGAAGAAACTTCCAAAGGGAAGCATCCATCACCGGCAAGCTGAACTTATGCTTGAGGAAACCGAACTCTTGCTGCAACCGCCGGTAATACGCATCCTCTATGTCTTCTTCGAGCAGGCCGGCCTGGCCGAAGAAGAACGCCTCCACTTGCAACAAACTGTCGCGGTGCTTGTCAACCGCACGGAAAGGCACCCGTTCAGCCCATGCCTCAAAAGCGTCTCCGTTCAGCCCGAAACCAAAGTTGCGGGCCAACGTGATGAAGAAAGCATCTTCCCAATTGCCGTTGCATTTCTGCAAGCGTTTCTTCACCTGCTCCATCTTCTGCCCAAGGCGTTCCGTTTGCAGAGCCGACATCCAGGAATGGACCATCAAGCGGGGCAAGCTCCGCACAATATCCTTGCAACGGGGATAACGGTCGCTTTGGAACAATTCATCGAAATGATGCCGTATCCGCTCCGGGCAGGCCAACTGCAGCTGGGGTATCGCCTCCCCCGAAGAACGGGACACCTCCGCATCCACCACCTCTGCCACATGGAGGATGACCGAATCGTATGCCTTGTCCTTGTCGTGCCCGTGCCTGTACCAATCGGACGCACGTGCATGCACCTCCACATTCCCCACCCACAAAGTCCCGCCAATCTTCACTTTCGCATTGAAGAAGTCCGGGCCGGCATTCGTGTTGTACAGGCCGGGGTCTATCACTTCCACCGCCTGCCCTGCCGTGGTCCGCAGTTCCTGCAAAGGGAACAGCTTGTGCCGCCACACATATTGTATCAATTGCTCCATTTTGATTTTATTAAAATCCAAAGATATGCACTTCTTCCCACTTTTAAGTATTTTTGCGCAAATTATATCACATTTGTATGAAAACAGACCCGATAGGACGGCTGCTGTTGCCGTCCATCCTTTCCCTTTTCATGGCTTGCCTGCCCGCCAACGCGCAAATGGACAGCCTCATCTTCCGAGAAGAAACGCGCATCTCCCCTGAAGGAAAAGGCGAATTGAGGCTCGACATCGACAACATCAATTTCGTGCGCGACAATGAATACAAAAGCAAACAAACCAAAGGATACACCTTGCCCGGCTTCTGGCTGCAACCGACGCTGAGCTTCCAGCCGCTGAAGAACCTGAAAGTGGAAGCGGGAGTTTACATGATGCGCTACTGGGGCGCCAACAAATACCCCAACTTGAATTACAGCGACATTGCCGTGTGGAAAGGCGACCAAACGCAAAAGGGGTTCCATTGCCTGCCGGTGTTCCGCGTGCAGTGGGCATTGTCGCCCACTTTCAACATCGTGTTAGGGACGCTCCATGGGAAAAACAACCACCGCCTCACCGAACCGTTATACAACCCGGAGATGGGACTTACCGCCGATCCTGAGGCAGGCGTGCAGCTATTGTGGAATGCGCGGCCGCTGGACTTCGACTTGTGGGTGAACTGGGAAAGCTTCATCTTCCGCGACGACCTCCACCAGGAAGCCTTCACTTTCGGGTTGTCCACGCGCTTCAAAGCCAACCGCCCTGCGGCCAGGACGCATGTTTACTTCCCGCTGCAAGCCGTGTTCCAGCACCGGGGCGGCGAAATCAACCCCGACGCGAAGCCTCGCGACGTGAAAACATGGCTGAACGCTGCCGCCGGCATCGGGCTGGATTTCCACTTGAAGAACCGTCTTTTCACGAAACTGAACTTGGAAGCCACGGCTTGCTACTTCGGCCAACAAGCCGGAAGCTTGCTTCCTTTCGACAAAGGTTGCGGCATCTATGCCAAAGCCGCCGCCGACGTGTGGCGATTCCGCATCCATGCCGGGTACTGGCATTGCAAGGACTTCGCCACGGTACTGGGGAACCCTTTGTTCGGCGCCATGTCCACCTTCGAGGAAGGCTTCATGTATTACCTCCCTTCTATGGCCGTTGCCAAGATAGAATATGCCCAACCCTTGGGCAAAGGCTTCGCGTGGGGCATCCATGCGGATGTGTACAATACCTTGGAAACATCCGCTTATTCCCCCGCCGACGGATGGCATGAGGAAGCCAACGCGCTGAACTTTGCCGCCGGGCTTTATCTGCGCATCCATCCGAGTTTCCTCTTGAAGCGGTTCCAATGGTGAGGGAAGGTTTTGAGGATTTCAGATTTCCGGTTTCCGATTTCATGGAAAGCCTTGCGCCCCTGCATCCAAGCAGGTGGAAAACACCTCCCAAAGGTTTTCAAAAATCCTTCTAACGTTTGGGGCAAAACCTTGGAACGTTTTGCATGAAACCTTGGAATGATTTCAAAACTTCTGTGACTGGTGAAGAAAACTTTACCCGGTAAAACCGTGGGTTTTACGTGAAAAATTCCGATTTTTACCTGTAAAACCGGCGCATTTTATTAAAAAAACGAGCAAAGGAGAAGAAGTGAGTACATTTTTCGTACTTTTGCTCCCAATCCATAGAAAATATACATCCAATATGAAGATAGCATTGATAGGATATGGGAAAATGGGGAAGGAAATCGAGAAAGCCGCCATCTCCCGCCAGCATGAAATCGTGTGCATCATCGACCTCCACAACCCGGAAGCCTTCGATTCGGAAGCCTTCCGCTCGGCAGACGTGGCCATCGAGTTCACCTCCCCCGCGTCGGCCTACGCCAATTGCCTGAAAGCCTTCGCGGCAGGCGTGAAAGTCGTGTCCGGCAGCACGGGATGGATGAACGAACATGCCGGGGAAATGCGCCGCCTTTGCGCGGAAGAAGGCAAGACGCTCTTTTGGGCATCCAACTTCAGCCTCGGCGTGGCCATCTTCTCTGCGCTGAACAAATACCTGGCACGCATCATGAACCAGTTCCCGAACTATGATGTCAGCATGACCGAAACCCACCATGTACACAAATTGGACGCGCCCAGCGGGACGGCCATCACCTTGGCGGAAGGCATCATCGAGAACCTTGGCCGGAAAGACAAGTGGGTGAAGGAGCAAGCCAACGCTGCCGATGAACTGCCCATCCATTCCATACGCGAAGGGGAAGTGGCCGGCATCCACTCCATCCGTTATGATTCGGAAGCCGACAGCATCACCATCACGCACGATGCGAAAAACCGCAAGGGATTTGCCCTTGGAGCCGTGCTGGCCGCCGAATACACCCATCTCCACCAAGGCTTCCTGGGCATGGGCGACCTGTTCAAATTCTAACAAACCATCAGAACCATCATGAAAAATATAACAAAAACCATACAAGAAGCGCCCCGCAAGCAATGGGTCAAGCTGGCCATCGTCATGGCCCTCTACCTCCTGTTCATCATTTGGGTGAGAAGCTGGCTGGGTGTCATCGTCATCCCGTTCATCTTCGACGCCTACATCACCAAGCTCATCCCGTGGACATTCTGGAAACGCTCGAAGGACAAAATGGTGAGAAGCGTGATGAGCTGGGTAGATGCCATCGTGTTCGCATTGGTGGCCGTGTATTTCGTGAACATCTACTTCTTCCAGAACTACCAGATACCCTCCTCCTCATTGGAAAAGTCCTTGTTGGTGGGCGATTTCCTCTTTGTGAGCAAAATGAGCTATGGGCCGAGGGTGCCCAACACGCCGCTGTCCATGCCCCTCACGCAACACACCCTGCCCATCGTCAACACCAAATCCTACATTGAATGGCCGCAATGGGACTACAAACGGGTGAAAGGCTTCGGACACGTCAAGATGAACGACATCGTGGTGTTCAACTTCCCGGCGGGCGACACCGTGGCCACCGCGCCCGCCTACCAAGCCATCGACTTCTATTCCCTCTGCTACGGGATAGGGCGCAACCTCTACCCCAACCCCATCAACATGGACAGCCTGAACCGGAAGCAACAGAAGATGGTGTATGACCTCTATTACGATGCCGGGAAAAAACAGATACTGGACAACCCCAACATCTACGGGAAAGTGGTGACCCGCCCCGTGGACCGAAGGGAAAACTACGTGAAACGCTGCGTGGGAATGCCCGGCGACACGTTGCAGATAAAGGACGGCACCATCTACATCGACGGGAAAGCGCAAAAACAGCCGGAGAACGTGCAGTTCAACTACATCGTGCAAACCACCGGGAAACCCATACCCCACTCGCTGTTCCGCCAGTTGGGCATCAGCGACGAAGACACGCAGCAGCACAATGAAGACCGCACCGCATACCTGCTTCCCCTGACGCAAGCCGCCAAGAATGCCTTGCTGGCACGCAAAGACCTCATTGCAAGCATCGAAATGGAGCCGGAATACGAGAACGGCGCACTCTACCCGCAGAACCTCTACACCCAATGGGACCGCAACAACTACGGCCCCATCTGGATTCCCCGCAAGGGAGCGGCCATCCAACTGACCGAAGACAACCTGCCCATCTACGACCGCCCCATCCGCGTATATGAGGGCAATGACCTTGTGGTGAAAGACGACGGCATCTACATCAACGGCGAAAAGACCGACACCTATACTTTCAAGATGGACTACTATTGGATGATGGGCGACAACCGCCACAATTCAGCCGACTCGCGCTATTGGGGCTTCGTGCCTGAAGACCATGTGGTGGGGAAACCGATTGTCATCTGGCTGTCGCTCGACAAAGACAAGGGATGGTTTGACGGGAAAATACGCTGGAACCGCATCTTCAAGATGGTGGACGACATCAAATAACGCCAAGCCATGCCATGGGACGGAAGCTGTTTTTCTGGACAAAAGCCATCCTTGCCGCATTCATCATAGCATTGATGGTCAGGACGTTTGCTTTCACATCCTGCACCATCCCGTTCTCCGGCATGGAAAACTCGCTCTACCGGGGCGACCGCATCATTGTGAACAAATGGAGCTACGGGCTTCGCACGCCATTGACGGCTTGGTTTTCTTACCACAGATGGGGCAAGTGCAACGTCCGCAAAGGCGACATCGCCGTGTTCAACAATCCTTGCCCCGAAAACCCGCAAACGCCTGTGGACCGGCGCGAAGTGTTCATCAGCCGTTGCATGGGGCTGCCGGGCGATACACTCATGCTGGCGTTTCCCCAATTGGACATGACGCCGAGCCTCATCCTAAGCCCCGACTACAAATCGCTCTACGCCTATCACAGGAACAATGAAGACTTGTTGCTGCAAACCATGCGGCAATTGCGCATCAAAGGCAACGAACTGGCAGGCTTTGCCGACAGCACGTTCATCCGAAGCTTCAGCCATTATGAGATCTACTTGCTGAGGCAGAAATTGGGGCAAACCGTCCGCTTCCGTCCCTTGCAAAACACCGACAAGGAGAACATTCATCCTTTCGTGGTTCCCCGCAAAGGCATGAAAGTGGACATCTACCCTTGGAACATCCGCCTGATGCAGGATGCCATCGCCCGCCACGAGGGCAGGAAAGCGGAAATAAAGGGGGACACCTTGTTTGTTGACGGGCAGCCTGCCGCTTCTTATTCATTCTCCAGCAATTATTATTGGATGGTGTCCAACAATTCCCTCAACCGAAACGATTCCCGCCAGTTCGGGTTCGTCCCCGAAAGCCACCTCATCGGCAAAGCTGCTTTCGTGTGGCTTTCCAAAGACCCGGACACAGGCTGGCTCGGCGGTTACCGCTGGAACCGTTTCCTGCAACCTGTGAAATGAAAACAAACCACACATGATGGAAATATCAGCCTGCCTCAGTTCCGCCTACCTCGCGCCGGTGCAATACTACGCCAAACTGTACGAATACCCGCATGTCTATGTGGAACAGTACGACCATTACACCAAGCAGACGTACCGCAACCGCTGCGTCATCGCCACGGCAGAAGGCACGCAAGCCCTGTCCATCCCCACGGAAAAGCCAGCCACGCCCAAATGCCTCATGAAAGACATCCGCATCTCCGACCACGGGCGGTGGAGGCACCTGCACTGGACAGCCTTGGAGTCGGCTTACAGGACCAGCCCTTACTTCGACTATTACGAGGACGACCTGCACCCGTTCTACGAAAAGAAATACACGTTCCTCTATGATTTCAACGAAGCCCTTTGCCAAACGGTGTGCCAACTGATAGACCTGCAGCCCGACATCCGCCGGACCAGCAGCTATGAACAAGCCTCCGAAGCGTGGCAGGCTGACTTCCGCGAAAGCATCCATCCCAAGAAAGACTTCCGCGAGGACACGCACTTCGCCGCACGGCCTTACTACCAAGTGTTCGGGCAGAAGCACGGCTTCATCCCCAACCTCAGCATTGCCGACCTGCTGTTCAACATGGGGCCGGAGAGCCTGCTCGTCTTGAGAGACAGCATCAGAAGGGAGGAGTGTCAATCGTAGGACAGGACGGAAAGGTTGCCCTCGGCAAACAATTCATTGGCAATCTCAAGCAAGGCGGCAGCATCCACCTTTTCTATCCGCTCAAACAGAGCCTGCCGGGAATCAAAACGGTTGTAATGCAAGAACGACTTCCCCATGTCCAGCGCCTCGTTCTCGAAATTGTCCGAAGCTACTCCTATCTGCCCGATCAGCTGCTTCTTGGCTGCCGACAATTGCATGCCTGTCAACTTCTGTTCCCTCAGCTTCTTCAATTCCGCACGAACCAGCGACATGCACCGCTCCGCATGCCCATGGTCGGTGCCGAAATAAATGCAGAACATGCCAGCGTCCGTATACGACACCAAGCACGATTCCACATTGTACACCAAGCCCCGGCGCTCGCGCAAAGCCACATTCAGCCGGCTGTTCATCCCCGGCCCGCCCAAAATGTTGTTCAAAAGGAACAAGCCCGTCCGCCTCTCATCGTAAGCATGATAAGCGCGGCAACCCATCATCACATGCGCTTGGTGCGTGTCGCGCGCCACATGCCGGGAAAAAGGCGCGTAAGCAAGAGGAGGCTTGCGCCCCAAACCCGAACAGCCGGAGGGAACGCCCGGCAAATAACGTCCGGCACAACGCACAATCTTCTCCATCGGGACATCGCCTTTCAGGAAAAACACCATGTTTGCCGGGCAATAGCAACGGCGCACGAAACGAAGCACATCCTCCGTGCGGAAAGCCTTCAGCCGCTCAGGGAGGCCCAGTATGTTCCGCCCTAAAGGATGTCCTTGGAACACCATGCCCTCAAACTCATCATAAATCAGCTCGGAAGGCGAATCCTCGTAAGAACGGATTTCGTCCAGCACCACCTCCACTTCCTTGTCAATCTCCCGCTGGGGGAACACGGAATGGAACACGATGTCGGAAAGAAGCTCGAAAGCCCGCTGGAAATGTTCTTTCAGGAAAGCCGAATACACTACCGTCTCCTCCTTGTTGGTAAAAGCGTTCAAGTCGCCGCCCACGTTCTCCATGCGGTTCAAGATGTGCCAAGCCTTGCGCTTCTCCGTCCCCTTGAACAGCAAATGTTCCACAAAATGAGCCATCCCCTCCTCGCCATCGGCCTCATCCCGCGTGCCGGCATTGACAGCAAACCCGCAATAAACGACCGGCGACAAAGATGGCATCCGAATGATTCTCAACCCATTGTCCAATGCATATGTCTCGCATTCGCACATGTTCCCTCCTTTTTTACAGCAGGCAAAGTTACAACAAACCGCCAGAAACTTCCGCCTTCCCGCGCACATTCTTCCAAACACGCCGCCAAGAACTTCCGTCCACACGGGCAAAAACTTCTGCCGATGTCGTCGTTTGCATAGATGGCGGCGGCATTTGTACGGACGACGGCGACGTTTATACAGATGCCGCCGACAGCAGGAAAAGTTGCACGCTTGATCGGAAGTTCCCGCACGGGTGAACAGAAGTTCCCACACAGGCAAACGGGAAAAATACCCCGCTCCCCTGTTGCACCATTGCGCCAAAATGCAGATATTTGCACCGTTTAATGCAATTCTGGCATGGAAAAAATAGGTATCTTTTGCTCCGCCTCTGAATCCATCGACAAAGCATACTTTGAAAAAGCCACGGAATTAGGCGCATGGATGGGAAAAGAAGGCAAAACACTGGTGTACGGCGGCTCCAACATGGGACTGATGGAATGCGTGGCGCAAGCTGTGAAGCAAAACGGGGGAACCGTCGTCGGCGTAGTTCCTTCCAAACTGGAAGAAGCAGGGCGGGCAAGCAACCTGTTGGACAAGACCATCCGCACTGCCGGGCTGAGCGACCGCAAGGACACGATGATAGCCCTCTCCGACATCCTCGTCGCCCTGCCCGGAGGCATCGGCACAATGGACGAGATATTCCACACCTTGGCAGAAGCATCGCTCGGATACCACGCCAAGAAAGTCATCCTCTACAACATCAACGGGTTCTACGACCCTCTGGCAGCAACGCTGGAGATGCTCCTCCAAAAACACTTTGCCCGGAAATCCTTGGAACGCCACCTCCTCACAGCCCGAGACTTTGAAGAATTGAAAAGGCTGCTGCAATAACGCCCCTGCAAAAAACAACCCCAAAAGGCAAAACATAAAAAAGGAGACATCATGCGAAAAGTCATCGGAATCGGAGAAACCATCTTAGACATCCTGTTCAAAAACGGGCAACCCACAGCCGCCATCCCCGGAGGCTCCGTCTTCAACGGGCTCGCCTCATTAGGGAAAATGGGAGTCAACGTGAGCTTCATCAGCGAAGTAGGCAACGACAAAGTAGGCGACATCATCCTTGCTTTCATGAAAGAAAACGGAATCAGCAGCCAATACGTCAGCCGGTTCCCCGACGGGAAATCGCCCGTGTCGCTTGCCTTCCTCGATGAAAAGAACGATGCCGAATACATCTTCTACAAAGACGCCCCCAACCAACGCATCGACAGCCGATACCCGGAAATCAACGAAGACGACATCGTCATGTTCGGCTCCTACTTCGCAATCAATCCTGTGCTGCGCGAAAAAGTAACCGAATTCCTGGCTTACGCCCGCGAACAAGGCGCTATCCTCTACTACGACCCCAACTTCAGAAGCACCCACAAAAGCGAAGCCCTGAAACTGGCACCCGCCATCATTGAAAACCTGGAATACGCCGACATCGTGCGAGGCGCCAACCAAGACTTCATGAACATGTACAACGGCTTGGACAACGTAGACCAAATATACCTCAACAAAATCAAGTTCTACTGCCCCGTCTTTATCTGCACATCCGGCGAAGGCAACATCAGCCTCCGCACCGGACGCCTTTCCAAAGAATACGAAGTGCCAAGGCTGGAAACCGTCAGCACCGTAGGAGCCGGCGACAGCTTCAACGCCGGCATCGTCTACGGCCTGTTGGAACAAGGCATCCGCCGCAAACAACTCTGGCAAATGGATGAAACAGAATGGGACAAAATCATCGGCCACGGCATCCGCTTCTCATCCGACGCATGCATGAACATCGGCAATTCCATATCCAAAGAATTTGCGGCCAGCTACGGGAAAGAAGATGCCCGCCGATAAGAAAAAACACTCCAAACAGCCACAATTTCCAACCCGAAACGAAAGAAATAGCCCTGTCATACAACGTATTCCATTTTTTATTCCTACTTTTGCCGCCAAATTCAAATATTGCAATAAATTGAAAACATTTAAAGAGCTGGGCGTTTCAGAGGAAATACTGAAAGCCATCGAAGAAATGGGCTACGAAAGCCCCATGCCTGTGCAAGAAGAAGTCATCCCCTACCTATTGGAAAAAAGCGACAGCGATGTCGTCGCACTGGCACAAACCGGAACAGGGAAAACAGCCGCGTTCGGCTTGCCACTCATACAAACCACCGACGTAAGCCAACGTGTCCCACAAGCACTCATACTCTGCCCCACAAGGGAACTGTGCCTGCAAATAGCCGGCGACCTGAACGATTACTCCAAATACGTCAACGGGCTGAAAGTGTTGCCCGTATATGGAGGCTCATCCATAGAAAGCCAAATAAAAAGCCTGAAAAAAGGAGTGCATATCATCGTGGCTACACCAGGACGCTTGCTTGACCTCATGGAACGCAAAACCGTAAAGCTCGAAACCGTCCACAAAATAGTCATGGACGAAGCAGACGAAATGCTGAACATGGGATTCAGCGAAAGCATCAACGCCATATTGGCCGAAGTGCCTGAAGACAGGACCACGCTGATGTTCTCGGCTACCATGTCGCCAGAAATATCACGCATCGCCAAGAATTACCTGCGCGACGCCAAAGAAATCACCATCGGCGTAAAGAACGAAGGCACCAAAAACGTCAAGCACGTTTACTACATGGTGCATGCAAAAGACAAATACTTGGCACTGAAACGCGTCGTGGACTACTACCCGCAAATCTACGCCATCATCTTCTGCCGCACGCGGAAAGAAACGCAGGAAATCGCCGACAAGCTGATACAGGACGGCTACAACGCCGACTCCCTGCACGGCGAATTGTCGCAGGCACAGCGCGACCTCGTGATGCAGAAGTTCCGCCAACGCCATCTGCAACTGCTAGTGGCCACCGACGTGGCTGCACGAGGGCTTGACGTGAACGACCTGACGCACGTCATCAACTATGGCCTGCCCGACGACACGGAAAGCTACACGCACCGAAGCGGGCGGACAGGAAGAGCGGGAAAAACAGGCACGTCCATCACCATCATGAACCTGCGCGAAAAAGGGAAGATGAAAGCCATTGAGCGCATCATCGGGAAAAAGTTCGAAGCAGGAGAAATGCCGACCGGGAAACAAATCTGCGAAAAACAGTTGCTGAAGGTCATCGACGACATCGAAAAAGTGAAAGTCAACGAAGAAGAAATAGCCGACTTCCTGCCCGACACGTTCCGCAAGCTGGAATGGCTCACCAAAGAAGACCTCATCAAGCGCATGGTGTCGTTAGAGTTCAACCGCTTCTTGGAGTACTACCGCGATGCCAAAGAAATCGAAATGCCGTCTTCACCGGGACGGGAAAAAGACAAAAAGGAAGGCAGGAAAGAAAGAAGCCGGGAGAAAGGTTCCCGCAAAGCCGAAGCCGGATACACCCGCCTGTTCCTGAACCTCGGAAAGAAAGACGGGTTCTTCGCCGCGCAAATCATGGAACTCATCAACCGCAAGATGAAAGGCGAACACCCGGAAATAGGGCGCATCGACCTGATGCAGAACTTCTCGTTCTTCGAAGTACCCGAAAGGGAAGCGAAAAGCGTGGTGAAAGCACTGAACAACAGCAGCATCAACGGACGGAGAATCGTGGTGGAAGTGGCCGAAGAAAACGAAGGAAAAAGCGACAAGGCCGGGAAGAAACGCAAACCGGAAGGCAAAAAAGCTCCGCGTGCCCCCCGCGAAGAGCGCAAAAGCGCACCCAAGGCTGTTTCCATGAAAAAGGATGACTGGAAGCAATTCTTCATCCACAATGGTGATGACGCAAAAGGCCGGAAACGGAAGAAATAAGGAACACATGCAAGGACGGCACTGCCTTCGAGGCAGTGCCGTCCTTTTTTATGCATATCCCATCTGGTCAATAAGAAGCCGAAGCGCGGATGCCCTCTGCCTCCAATAACCGCACGATGCGGTCCAACTCTTCATGCGAAGCCTTGCAAAGGCCGTGTCCGGGCGTTTCCCGGTCAATCGTATAAACCATCACCTCGCGTGGAGATATCTCCTTCACAGCCTTTATCCAAGGCAGCACGTAGGCATCCGAAGTGTTGTCCACGTCCCTGCCTTCAAAGGAACCTTTCATGAACATGGTCTGGATGACCAAACGCCCGCCGAAATCTTTCATGCGGCTGATGATTTCTTCCACATCATAATGCCCTGCCGGACGGTCCACCATACGGATGTAGCCGGGGTCTGCCGTGTCCAACTTCAGGATGTTGTTGTCCACCTTGCACAACGCCCGGAACACTTCGTCCCGGTGGATGAAGGTGGAATTGCTCAGCACGCTGATTTTCGCCGCAGGGAAATAGCGGTCGCGAAGCGCAACCGTGTCGTCGATGATGCCTGCGAAATGCGGATGGCAAGTAGGCTCACCGTTGCCTGCAAAGGTCAACACGTCGGGAACAACGCCGTCCTGCCGCATTTCCTTCAATTTTTCTTCCAACTTCACGCGGACTTCTTCACGCGACGGGAGCGGCATGCGGGGCCGGCGTTCGGCATTGAACCCGCACTCGCAATAAATGCAATCAAAGGAACATACCTTCCCGTCGGCCGGAAGAAGGTTGATGCCTAACGAGATTCCCAAGCGGCGGCTATGCACCGGTCCGAACACGGGCGAAGGATAAATGACTGTGGACATGACGGCTTTCCTGTTTTTTTATGACAACAATCAGTTCTTTCAGATGCAAATGTAGGAACAAATCGCGAAACGGCCTGCAAGCCTTCCGCAAAAAGTTCAACGTGCTTCCGCAAATTCTTCTATGAACATTTCGAAAAAGTTCTTAGAAGAATTCGAAAATCTTCCTGAACAATTGCGCCACCTTTCAGGAAGGTTTCACGGCACCTCCCAAAGGATTTCTAAAAACCTTATAATGTGTTGCCTCAAACCTTGCAAGGTTTTGCATGAAACCTTAGAAGGATTTTCAAGAACCTTTGGGAATCATTTATTCCTGCTTCACAACTGTCAAAATTTCACCCTCAGCTGGCAATCGATGCCGGAACGGGTGGAGTAGGGGAGTTCCACGGAAGGATGCCGGTAATGGGTGCGGTAGGTTTTAACAACGGCTGTGAAATGCTTGTTGAAATCATAGCGGGCATACAGGGAAGCCCGCACGCCCTTGCCATGGAAAGAAGGGAATGAGAAGGCGTACAACATGCCTCGTTCATAAATAGTTAATCGTGAAGCGTAATCATCTGTGTCGAAAAGGGAATAATGAACAGACAGTTCAAACGGCACTTGTTGAAAACGGTAAGACAACTGCTGCGAGAGCATGTAGCCGAAACTGGCCGGTTCGCCCTGCAAACGGACGGAAACAAAGTCCAGCGTGGTGCGGAAAGACAAGGAACGGGGCAGGGCATATCCCAACTGGTAACGGGCTTTATGCTTCGTGTTCGGCAGGACTTTCCCGGGACGCAATGCGGAATTTTTGTCCTTCACTTCGTATTGGTACCGCCAAAACATGGACAGACTGCGCTTGGGCGAATAAGTGGCTTGAAGCAAACCATCGAATCCTGAGGAAGGCTTGTCAACGCCGTAACGCAGCCAAGGAAAGTAAAAGAAGTCCGCATATGCGAAAAATTTCCAATAACGGAAGGGAGCTATCTCGAAACTTGCATAATAACCGCTTTCATTCCGCACATCAGCCCCTTCGGACAAAGAACGCGCAAACCACGAATAATACCTTTTGCCGTAATAACGGTGCGAAAAAACTAATTGGCAGCCTGAAAAAGGATGGATGCGCAACACATGCAAGGAAGCAATCCCCTTGTCCTGGCTCATGGCCACTTCGCCTGTAAGGAACATTTTCTTCCAACGGTACTTATAATCCGCGCCAAATGCATAAAAATCCTTCCGCCGGGGATAAAACGCCGTGTAAGGCTTCACGTCGGGAAAGAACAACTTGTTGAAATGGTTATAAACAGCCGTGAAACCCAATTGCAAGTTGCCGGAAATGTACTTAATGTTTGTGCCAACTGCTTGTGAAACAAACTGGCTTCGCTTTCTAATATCCGAAACTGTGCGGTGCAACCCATCTTTCTTCACGGAAGTTATCAACCCGTTATCCACCGACGCGTCCTGTTGCTTACAGGAATAAAAAGCGGTCAGCAGGAATTTCTTCAAGCGGTAAGAGGCAGCTGCCCCCTGCAAATAATTGTACTCGTCCGTTGATGAATGCTTGCGGATGCCGTTGTTGCGGTATCCGATAGAAGCAGCGGTGGAGGTCTTGCCCAAGCCGAAATCCATGTTCATCACCAACCCCAACCCGAAACTCAAGCGGTATTTCCCCAATGCCAAAGCATTTAAATCCCCAAAGTCTTTCAAAAAGAAATAATAGGAATAGGAATCATACCCTTTCTTGTTGTGAGCTTTGAAAAACGGTTCTCCTGCATCATTCTCGGCCGTCAGGCCAAAATGCAGTTTGTCCTTGTAATGAAAGCCATAGCGCACGGAATGGTAAAGGGGACGGCCCACGTAGGAACCAAAATCCATGTCCGACTTCAAAGGAATGTTCATGCGGGCAACCACCTCGTTTTTGCCATATTTGAACATTTCCCTCCACGACGGGCCGGATGATTTCTCCGGCTCGCCCAAATAAACGAACGGCAAAAGGTATTGAATGGTCTGGCGGTCCATTTCCTCCACCAACTGCAATTCATAAATGGTCTTCATGCCGCCCGTCACGTACAGATAGTACAAGATGTTCTCTATCTGCAAGTCAGACAAAAAAGGCAACTGCTCCAATTGCTCTTTTGTCGCCGTGTTGATGTTCAAGGGATGGTCGCGCAAATCAGACAAAGCCTCGAACATGTTCTCCATAGGCAGTTGTTCTTCCTCGTCATCCACAGCCATTTGTTCCAAGACATCCTCCACATCCAACGGCGAATAGTTCTGCGCATGCAGGCCGGCGGCAAAGAAAAAACCGGATGCGACAACCAAACATGCCCTTTTCAACAGCCTGTTCATATCCTATCAAAAGCTGAACGCCACATCACAAGAAGAACGGAATCCCAAAACAGGATGGCGGCTGAAAGCCAAATCCAACGTGAAAAAAGAAAGGTTCAACCCCACGCCGAAAGATGGCGTAAAGGGCTTTCCGTACATGCCTGCACGCAAACAAAGTTGAGGAATAGGCATATACTCCATGCCCACTTTGCAAACCACGGGGTAAGAGAAATCTTTCTCCACTTCGGCACACATCAAAAGGACGGGCAATATTTCATAAGAAGCGCCTAAAGAAAGCACCACAGGCATTTCCATCTTCCTTGAATCCGATTTCAACTTCACCACAAACGGATTAATGGCCAACACGGAAAGCGTAAGTTTGTCCACAGGACGGGCTGTCACGCCAATGTCTGCCGTAAACAAAGACTTGTTAGGATCTGTATCAGAATAATGAACGTTCAAGTAATTCACACGGACACCCAAAGCAAGGAAAGAAGACAATTTTCGGTACAAATTCAAAGATGCCAACGTCTCATTGTATGCCTTGAAACCATAACGGGAAACATACGTGCCCACATTCAAATATTTGTTGGGGAAATTGAATGAACCCGCATAAGTGGACAACTCTTTTATCCCGTAACGGTTGAGATAATGAAGTGAAACAAAACGCGTTTCATCAAAAGCACATCCTGAAGGATTGGCAAAACCAGGCAACACAGACACGCAATCGCCCATTGCGCCTGCCCTGGAATTAACAAACTGGTACACATCCAAAGCCTTGCAAGGAATATTCGTGCAAATAAACAGCCCTATGAAAAATGTGATATCCTTCCAAAAATGTCGCATTTGTATTCAAAAATCAAATGCGAAAATAGTTAAAATAGCATAGCAAACAAAACTTATACAAAATAATACTCAGACAAAAGCAGAATCAATTTATTTTTGCTCTCATGAAAAGATTGTGGACTGCCATATTGATAATCTTTGCAACAATCTTTTGTGCTATCCATACAAAAGCGCAAAACAAACCTGAAATTGAAAAAAACATTGTGCCGGTTTGCGTGTACAAAGGCGACACTATCCCTGCCTTGCAAATCAGGAACATTTACATCTATCCGGAATGGAAATTCAAAAACAACCGGGAAAGAGTGCGGTATAACCGCTTGGTGCGCGATGTGAAAAAAACATTGCCTATTGCGAAACTCGTCAAACAAACCATCATAGAAACATATGAACTTTTGCAAACGCTGCCCGACGAACAGGAAAAAGAAAAACACCTGAAAGCAGTGGAAAAAGGGCTTAAAAAGCAATACATGCCCATGATGAGGAAAATGACCTTCTCACAAGGAAAATTGCTCATAAAGCTGATTGACAGGGAATGCGATGAATCTGCATATGGCATTATCAAAGCATTCATGGGGCCGTTCAAAGCAGGATTCTACCAAGCATTCGCAGCCATGTTCGGCGCCAGCCTGAAAAAGGAATACGACCCGGAAGGCATTGACGAGATGACGGAACGAATCATCATCTTAGTGGAAAACGGGCAATTATAGATGCAATCAACAGCTATTCAATGAAGCTGTTTAAAGAAATCCCAAATGACAATCCCGCCCGTGACGGACACATTCAAGGAATGTTTGGTGCCATACTGAGGTATTTCAACAGCACCGTCGCAAAGATCCACTACTTCCTGCTGCACACCTTTCACTTCATTCCCCAAAACCACTGCATAACGCTGCCTTTTCTCTAAAACCAATTCGTTGAGCATGGTGCTTTTCTCCACTTGCTCCACGGCAAAAACGGTATAACCGTCGGCTTTCAATTCCCTCACAGCATCTGCGGCAGAAGGAAAATATTTCCAAGAAACCGTGGATTCGGCACCCAAAGCTGTCTTATGTATTTCAGGATGAGGAGGCACAGCCGATATGCCGCAAAGATAAATGCAAGAAACACGGAAAGCATCCGCAGTACGGAAGATGGAACCTACATTGTACATGCTGCGCACATTGTCAAGAACTACTGCCAGAGGCAATTTTTCTGCTAATTTAAATTCCTCCACACTTATCCGTTCAAGCTCTGTAATTTTCAGTTTTCTCATCATCAAACCATATTGGGATGCAAAGATAGGAAGTATTCAACAAATACAGTTCACAAGCTGTGAAAAGCTGTCGAAAACAAAGGAAAGAGAAAATCAAAAATAAATTTGGAAATACAAAACAAGTGCCTATTAGAAACATATAATCAAATAACAAAAAGAATAAGGAAGAATTTAAAATGCCTATTCAAACATCTTTTTCACTCCGCACTAAGGAATTTCTAAAGAAAAGTTCCTAACTTTGCAATATATGAACAATTGTTGAAATAGAATCACAATATATTCAGAATCAATAAATAAGATATATCATTCATTGTAAATAGCATCCTAATAACCTATGCCAAGCGATTAATAACTTTATATGCAAGAAAATCGCAATGATATTTCAAACAAAATGAACCGATTAATATAATCATCATTAATTTTTTTTTTGAACATTAAAAATTATACTTATTATGAATGCAAAGCAAGAATGGATAAACAAAGGATATGCCGATGAACCCATCGATCCGTCATTGGATATAAAAGCCGAAATACAACGGTTAAAGATAGAAAAAAATGCCGTCATCTTAGCCCATTATTACCAGAAAGGAGAAATACAAGAAATAGCCGACTATGTAGGCGACAGCCTTGCTTTGGCGCAATGGGCTGCGAAATCCACTGCCGACATATTGGTGATGTGCGGTGTGCATTTCATGGGAGAGACGGCAAAAATCCTTTGCCCGGAAAAGAAGGTATTGGTGCCTGACATGAATGCCGGATGTTCATTGGCTGACAGTTGCCCGTCAGATTCATTTGAAAAATTTGTCAAGGCTCATCCCGGATACACCGTTATTTCTTATGTAAATACGACGGCTGCCGTGAAGTCATTGACGGATGTGGTGGTTACTTCCGGCAATGCCAAGCAAATTGTGGCAAGTTTTCCGGAGGATGAAAAGATTATCTTCGGGCCGGATAAGAATTTAGGCAGCTATATTAATAAGGTTACAGGAAGGAACATGCTGTTATGGAATGGTGCTTGCCACGTGCATGAACAGTTTTCGTTGGACAAATTGAAAGCTTTGAAAGCAGAATATCCGAATGCTTTGGTGCTGGCGCACCCTGAATGCAAGAAAGAAATATTGGATCAAGCAGACATTGTTGGTTCTACGGCTGCCTTGCTGAAAGGAGCAAAGCAATCAAGCAAATCTTCTTTCATCGTTGTGACAGAAGCAGGCATCCTTCATGAAATGCGCAAGCAATGCCCGGAAAAGACCTTTATTCCCCTTCCTCCTGAAGGAAACGGGCATGCATGCAATGAATGCAACTTCATGCGGCTGAACACGCTGGAAAAGCTTTATAATTGCCTTAAATATGAATATCCTTTCATCGAAGTAGATGCAAAAATTGCTGCTGAAGCCGTGAAGCCTATCCACCGCATGCTTGAAATATCTGAAAGGTTGGGATTGTGATTGTTAAGAAAATGGCTCCACAAGATAGTGGAGCCATTTTCTTAATTAGTTTACGATGGCTATTTTTGTAGCTACACCTTCTTTGCCTGATGCATCAGTGGCCAATACAAGATAAATGCCTGAAGGCACTCTACTTCCATTAGCATTCCGTCCGTCCCATGTGAACTGTCCTCCTGTTGAAGTGCCTGCATAGACTAATTTTCCGCTTATATCTACTATCTTCACGTTGCTGTTGCGCATAAGCCCGGTGATGGCAATTGTTCCATTGTAGTAGGAAGGAACAGGGTTTGGGTAAGCTTGCACAATGTCGTCATTGAATTTTGTCACGCCTGACGTGGCATCACTCCTGTATGCTACCAGTCCTTTATCGGTTCCTATGTATACTTCTCCGCTGTTCGGATTGATGGCAATGGACAAGATATTGTTTGATACCAACGGACTGTTTTCTGTCGTGAAGTGATGGATAGTTTCCATTCCGTCTTCACTGATAAGATAGATGCCGTTTGTTTCTGTTCCTATCCATTTCCGGTTAGCTCCGTCAATGCAAATATCTTTTACGGTTTCATGTTCTAAAAGGTAATCACCCAAATTGCTTCCGTCGTTTCTTGGAACGATAATTTTGGTGCAACTATTACTTTCAAATATGTTGGCAGGATTATTTATGACGAGTGGTCCTGAACTTGTTCCTATCCATATTGCACCGTCCAAATCTTCTACTGCGCAATATACGTTGTATGGTGTTATGACTTCTCCGTTTTGGCTGACGAAAGTTTGCCAGAATACACTTTCGTCATCATTGGTGTTTTCTAAAGTATTGTTGGTGTTCAAGCAGAAGATTCCGGCTTCCATTCTTGCAGAAACAATCCATGCCCATCCCCTTTGGTCAAAAATGAGGTTCCGCAATGTCTCTTTGTCGAGAAATTCTTCATGTGACAATTGTGTCCATGTGTTGTCTGGTTTTAGTATTTTGATGGAAGCATTTGTTGCTCTTGAGTTTAATATCCATAAATTTCCATCCTTGTCGTATTTTAATCCGGCTATTCGGGTATATACGTACTTGTTTGTGATTGGTGCAACTCCTTCTAAAGGGCTATTGTCTATGTTGTATAATTTGACAAATTGTTTGTCGTTGAATTCATATACGCCTTCTCCTGCTGCACTGGCAAATATGTGATTAGGATTTGATGGGTCTTGTGCAATATAGTTAATGTCTTTATAAGCGAACCCTGTTTTGCTTGCTACATTTTCATCGAAATATTCCCATTCCCCGCTGTCAGTCAATTGCATAATGGTTCCGGGATTATTGTATCTGTCAAACCATATTCCTCCTCCTGCGATTAATAATTTGTCTGTATAGATGAGGTAAGAATCCAAATTTCGCCTTGGGCTGTTGGGGATGATGGATGAAACAACTTTTTCTAATTGCCCATTGTCGTTCAATTTGTATCCATTCAAGCCCGAAGCGCCGTTGCTGCTCCAATACATGTTGTTTTCGCATGTCATGTAATTGATGGTGTTGTCCGAGAAGTATCTGACATTCATCTTTTCAATGCTGTTTTCATAAACGACAAGTTTGAAGCTGTCGCCAATCATCAATTTGTTTTCATTTGTGCTGCAATACAAGTAATTTCCTTTGTAGAAGTTTTCAAATTTCCGGGTGTCGTTGTTATACAAGTAAATGGCATCACTCCCGATACCTATAAGGTGGTTATCAAAATAGATGATATGGCTGAATGTCATTTCATTGAAGAAATGCCAGTTGTTTTGGTCTAAAAGGTTATCGGTTATTTTTCCTTCGTAAACACCATTGTCAGTAGCTGCATAGATTGTATTTCCTGCAATGGTGCAATGCCTGACCGGGAATCCGAAATTGTAGGTGTTGGTTATTTCCTTTTTATTTGCATTTACAACGACTATTCCGAAATTAGTAGACAGATAGGCATATTCATTGTGTACATAGATGTTGTTGAGTGTTTTGTCTTCCTGCATGGTTTTGTTCATGAAATCTGTGATGTTGAACGTTTCTTCGTCATTGATCAACAGGTCTATATTTGAATTTTCATACACCAATAGAAGTGTATGGCAGTTTTTTATGTATGCCATGTCTGCAATGGCCACATCACTCAGGTAATTGGTTTTGTCGTAAGTTTGTATGCTGGTGTCGTCTATGTTGTAGGAATAGAGCGAGCCATCGCTCAATACATATACAAGGTCATTGACCGGAACTGTTTTTGTGGCATCATGGTATGACATGTATACTTTCCATTCTCCTATGGATTGTGATTTCAGGATGGATAGATTACAAAAACAAAAGGCTAAAAAGATGTATATGTACTTTTTCATTATTGGTTAGATTGAATTTAAAAAATCACATAGTTTTTTTATGGCGATAGCCCTGTGGCTGATATTGTTTTTTATTTCTTCACCCAGTTCAGCAAAGGTATGCTCGTATCCTTCCGGCATGAATATGGGATCGTAACCAAATCCGGCATTTCCTTGTTTTACCTTTGTGATTGTTCCGTTGACGATGCCTTCGAATAAGTATGTTTTGCCGTCCATGATTAAAGCGATGACAGTTCTGAAACGGGCTTTTCTATTGCTTTGGTTTTCTAATTGCTGAAGCACTTTCATCATGTTTGCTTCAGGGTTTTTGTCGGTTCCTGCATATCTTGCCGAATAAACGCCCGGTTCATTGTTCAAGGCTTCTATTTCAAGCCCTGTGTCGTCTGCAAAGCAATTCAAATGATAATTATTATAAATGTATTCTGCTTTCAAAAGTGCATTTCCCTCTAATGTATCAGCTGTTTCCGGGATATCTTCGTGGCAATGAATGTCATTCAAACTGATGATGTCCACTTTTTCTTTCAGAATATCTGATACTTCCTGCAATTTGTGCGGGTTGTTTGTTGCAAAAACGAGTTTCATGCCATAAAAACGGAATAGTTTGTTACTTAATTGTATAAGGTTGTTTTAATGAGAATCTATTTAACTTTTATTTTGTCAAAACCTTCTCCATACACGCCTACCACATTGCTTTGTGAAATGAATGCATTAGGGTCGATGTCCTTTATAAGACGGAATAGTGATACGTTTTGCGAACGCTTGGCAATCACGATGATGACTTTCACGGGATGTTTGCTGTACCATCCTGTCCCGTCCACCACTGTCACGCCTCGATGGAGGCGTTTCATGATGGCATCGGCTAGTTCATTGTATTTGTGTGAAAAGATAAGGAACTGGACTGATTGCCGTGCGCTATTCACCACATAGTCCATTACTAAGCTCATGATAATCAATGTGACGAATCCGAATACGACTCTCCGCCAGTCGTGGAAAACGAAATAGCAGGATGAGATGATGCACATGTCGCAGTACATCATCATGCGTCCGAAGGTCACGTCACGGTATTTGTTGACAATGGCAGCGATGATGTCCGTGCCTCCTGTGCTTCCGTTATGGAGGAAAACGAAGGCAATGCCGAAACCGCACATCACAGAACCCAAGATGCAGCCCATGAAGTCCTGCCCTTCACCAATCACCTTGATGAGTTGCCCGTTGTCGTCTTTCATGATCTGTTGGAACAGCCATAAGAGGAACGTCAGCATGAAAACGGCATAAATCGTTTTGATGCAGAATTTGAACCCAAGTATCTTCAAGGCGAAAGCCAAGAATATGGCATTGATGATGAAATAAGACACTTGGATTTCCAATCCTGTGGCGTAATAAATGATGGCAGACACGCCGGTGATGCCTCCCGTTGTGATTTGGTAGGGCAGAAGGAAGCACACCCATCCGAGGGCATAGCTCATCAGCCCCAATGTGATGAGGAGATAGTCTTTCGACTCACGCCATATTTTCAAGGTTGTCCTGTTTATCATATATAGTTCACAATACGATATTTACTATTTTTTTAGGAACGATAATCACTTTCTTGGGTGTCCGTCCTTCGATGTATTTCTGTGAATCTTCGTGGCTCATCACGGTTTGCTCGATGGTGGCGTTGTCGGCATTCGCAGGGAAATCGAGCGTGAACCGTGCTTTCCCGTTGAACGAAACCGTGTATTTCACCACGTCTTCTTTCAGGTATTCTTCGTTGCATGCAGGCCATTGCGCGTTGCAGATGCTTCCTTTGCAGCCCATTGCTTCCCATAATTCTTCGCAGATGTGGGGGGCAAAAGGTGCCAGCACGATGATGAGTTTTTCCAGAATCTCTTTCTTGTGGCATTTCATGGCCGACAGTTCGTTCACGCAAATCATGAATGCGCTGACGGAAGTGTTGTAGGAGAATGCTTCGATGTCGGTAGTCACCTTCTTTATCAGTTTGTGCAGGGATTTGAGTTCTTCTTTGTTGGCTGCTTCATCCGTCACGTTGAATTGCCCGTTGCGGCCGTAGAAAAGCGCCCACAGTTTCTTGATGAAACGGTGTACCCCGTCGATGCCATTGGTGTCCCATAGCTTGGATTGCTCAATGGGTCCGAGGAACATTTCGTACATCCGCAGGGTGTCTGCGCCGTATTTCTCCACAATCATGTCCGGGTTGACCACATTGTACATGGATTTGCTCATTTTCTCTACTGCCCATCCGCACACATATTTGCCGTCTTCAAGGATAAATTCGGCATTATGGTATTCAGGCCGCCAGTTCTTGAAAGCTTCAATGTCCAGGATGTCATTGGATACGATGTTGACATCTACATGGATGGGGGTGACATCATATTGGGCTTTCAAGCCGGATGACACGAATGTGTTAGTGTCTTTTATGCGGTACACGAAGTTGCTTCTTCCCTGTATCATGCCTTGGTTGATGAGTTTCTGGAAAGGTTCTTCCTTGATGCTTGCCCCGATGTCGAAAAGGAATTTGTTCCAGAAGCGGGAATAAATCAAGTGTCCCGTGGCATGTTCCGTTCCACCCACGTAAAGGTCCACGTTTTGCCAATAATGGTCTGCTTCCTTAGACACTAATGCATGGTCGTTGTGCGGGTCCATGTAGCGGAGATAATAAGCGCTGGAGCCTGCGAATCCCGGCATGGTGTTCAGTTCGATAGGGAAGATAGTCTTGTTGTCTATTCGGGAGTTTTCCACGATTTGTTTGTTCACCGTGTCCCATGCCCATTTGGTGGCGTTGCCCAATGGCGGTTCTCCCGTTTCAGTGGGCAGGAACTTGTCTACTTCAGGAAGTTCGATAGGCAGGCATTCTTCGTCAATCATGTAAGGCATCCCGTCTTTGTAATACACGGGGAATGGTTCTCCCCAATAGCGTTGGCGGGAGAAGATGGCATCCCTCAGGCGGAAGTTCACTTTCACTTTGCCCAATCCTTTTTCCTGTATGTATTGTTTGGTCTTGGCAATGGCTTCTTTCACCGTCAGCCCGTTCAGGTTCAGTCCGCCTTCTGTTTCAAACTCTTTTTTGGGGGAGTTCACCATGATGCCTTCTTTGGCATCGAAACTTTCCTGGCTCACGTCGCAACCTTCGATGAGCGGGCGTATTTCCAGCCCGAAGTGTTTTGCGAAAGCATAGTCGCGGCTGTCGTGTGCCGGCACAGCCATGATGGCTCCTGTGCCGTAGCCTGCCAGCACGTAATCGCTGATCCATACGGGGATTTCCTCATTGGTCAGCGGGTTGATGGCGTAGCTTCCTGAGAACACGCCGCTCACGCTGCGGTCGGCGATGCGTTCTCGTTCCGTTCTTTTCTTGGTGCGTTCCAAGTAGGCTTCCACTTCTTCTTTCTGTTGCGGCGTGGTCAGTTGTGGCACTAATTCGCTTTCGGGCGCCAGCACCATGAAGGTCACGCCGAATATCGTGTCGGCACGGGTGGTGAAGATGGTGAAGCTCGCATCCGAACCTTTCACCTTGAATTGCATTTCCGCACCTTCGGAACGGCCTATCCAGTTGCGTTGCGTTTCTTTAAGCGATTCGGTCCAATCGATGGTGTCAAGGCCGTCGAGCAAGCGTTGCGCGTAGGCAGAGACGCGAAGGCACCATTGGCGCATCATTTTCTGCACGACGGGATAACCGCCACGTTCCGACACGCCGTCCACAACTTCGTCGTTGGCCAACACGGTGCCTAATTGCGGGCACCAGTTCACCATCGTGTTCCCAAGGTAAGCAATGCGGTAGTTCATCAGTGCCTTTTGCTGCTCTGTTTCCGTCATTCGGTTCCATTCTTCGGCAGTGAAGCCCATTTCTTCGCTGCATGCGGCGTTCACGCCCTTGGTGCCGTTTTGGCGGAAAGCGTTGATAAGTTCTTCAATAGGCCGCGCTTTTTGCAGCGCGTTGTCGTAATAACTGTTGAACATCTTCTGGAAAGCCCATTGTGTCCATTTGTAGTAATGGGGGTCGCACGTGCGTATTTCGCGGCTCCAGTCGAAAGAGAAGCCAATCTTGTCCAATTGTTCGCGGTAACGCTGTATGTTGTTTTGGGTGGTGATGGCGGGATGTTGCCCGGTTTGTATGGCGTATTGCTCGGCAGGCAGGCCGTAGGCATCGTATCCCATGGGGTTCAACACGTTGAATCCTTGCAGGCGTTTGTAGCGGGCATAGATGTCGGAAGCGATGTATCCCAAGGGATGCCCCACGTGCAGTCCCGCTCCCGAAGGGTAGGGGAACATGTTCAGCACGTAGTATTTCTGTTTCGACGGGTCTTCTTTCACTTGGTAGATTTTTTCGTCTGTCCACTTTTGATGCCACTTCTTTTCTATTTCCCTGAAATTATATTCCATAGTTTTCTTGTTATTGCCTTGTTGGTTAGATGATTTATTTGGGTGCAAAGATAATGAAAGGTGAGTGCAAAGGCAAATGAAAATGCAGTTTTCAAATTGGACTTTGCCGAACCGCATCTTATTTTCGCGTGAGCAAAGGTAGCGAAAGGTGGCAACAATGCGTGCAAGCACGCTTGAGTTTTTTTGGGTTCTTCCCGGCGGTTGGCGGAGTTTGCCCCGGCAAACTGTGGGTTTTATAAGCAAAACCGGCTTAAAACCTCCATGGATTAGGAGCCTTTAAGCCGGTTTGTCGCTTTGTTTTCCAGGTCACCAGAAGAACACGTATTCTGTTTGCCGTTCAAAATAGGCCGTGGCGATGTCTTTGATGACTTCCATTTGCGCGGACTTGATGCGTTCGTTTGCGCGGATTTCCTCTTTTTCCATTTCAAGCATGTCGCTGTATTGCTTGTCCGTTGCCCTTTTTATGTCGGCAAGCAAGTCTTTGGCTTGCGCGGCGCAGTTGCTTTGTGCGTCAATCATGGAAGCGAGTTCTGCCGCTGCCGCATAGTCTTGCTTGGCGTATGCGGCTTGTGCCGATAGCAGGATTTGATTGCAATATTGCGTCTGGCATTGCTTGAAGATGGCCGACATTGCCTTTGAAACATCGGCATATCCTGCCAATGATTCCGGGTAGCTGGAGAGCAGGGCCAACGCTTCATCATACCGTTGCTGCGTGGCCAAGGTGTTGGCTTTCGCAATCAAAGATGCCGTATTGGCATTGTAATAATCCGTTATTTTTTGCTTGGCGGATGCAATGAACCTTGCATATTCTGCGGCGGATGCGTTGATTTTGTTGATGGCCGAGCGTTTGGCATCACTGTCGGAATATCCTTCGCCCTTGGAGGAAACCTGGATGGTGGCAAATACGGTGTTGGTCATCATGTTCCTTACCGTGAGGGTGATGGCAAGCTCCACTGAATAGATTTGCCGCATCCCTCCATGGATGGTGTTGGAATTGCTGACGTTGGTTTCCGGCACCATGATGATGGCACCGCATTCCGTACCTGCCACTCCTTGCGAGGAAAGAATTTGCAGCAACTTGTTTTTGAGGATTGACTTTGTGTTGCTGTCGAGCGTGCAATCGTTTGTCATGGCCACGGAGATGTAAACATCGCCCGTTTGCGCCCGGTTAGAACAAATGCATCCCACCGACAGCAGCAGGAGGATAAACAGTTTCTTCATGGCAAGTTGCTATTTGAATGTGATGACAAGTGTGTTGTTGGCAGTGCTTCGGGTGATTTGCAGCCCGTTGCTCCTTGCGAACTTCAGGAACTCCAGCCCGAAGCGGTTGATGTTGTAGTTGTTTCCGTTGCTGTCTTTCAATGGGATGCGCACATCGTCGAATATCATCCTTTTGTCGGTGGTTCCCTGTATGTGGTAATTGTTCTTGTAGGCGTGTTCGCTCATCCAGAGTTCTATTTGGTCAGACAGGGTCAAGCCTTCGCTGCCGATCTCCGTTGACATGGAGAGTGACGATGTTTGCTCAAAGCTGAAGTCCACGCTGATGGAACGCCCGTTGTTAACAATATCCGTGAACTTGGTTTGGATGATGTCGAGAAATTCATCCGCCACTTTCTCCACGGCTTTCGCGCCGAGTTTCCCGATGTCGTCCGTGTAGAACTTGCCGCTTTCGCCTACTTTGTTCGCAAGCGAGCCGCCGGTTGAGATGTCATACGCCGTGAGGATGGTCTTCACGCTGTTGCCGGAAGAGGAAAGGAGGATGTCCATTTCCGCTTCCACATAAATGTCTGCGCCCGATTGTTGGATAATCATGGCTTTCAAGTCCGTTTGGCTTTCTTGCGACAAGCCTTCCGTTCGCGAAAAGGATTTGAGTTTTGCGGCAAAGTCTATCGTGGTGAAGCCCCTGCTGTCGAAAGCTTCCCGTATTTTTGCCAGTACAATCCGCTTGTTCACGTCGTTTTCTATCACTTGGGTGATGTCTTCCCCTTGCTTAGTATAAGGGATGACCATGATTTTGGGCTGCACGGTGGCGGTTTGCGCCCATGCCATGCAGCTGATGAATGCTGTTGCTATCAATAGAATGTTCTTTTTCATGTCTTTTTTGTTTTTAGAGGCCGAATTTCCGAATGATGTCGTTGCTTTCCAGGTAAGCCCTCAATTGAGCTACCCGGATGCAAACGTCCAAGGTGATGCACTTCTGCTTCAGGGCGTTTTTCCCGTAAGGAGCAACGATGACGGACGATTCGATGAAGTTTTTATATGTGTTATTGTAGAAATCATCAAAGAAACTTTTGTATTTTTCTTCCGTTGCTTCTTTGCTTTCTTGTATGAGGGGGATGCTGTACGGCGTGCCTTGCGCCCCGGCAAAAAGCAGGGTCTTGATGGCTGACAATTCCGCATCCGTGGCGGCGATGGCTGCTTTCTTCCCGTAGCCGGTGCTGCGCAGGGTGACTGTGCCTTTCGTGGCTCCGGCCACGCTTGACTGGTATTGCGCCGAGGCTTCCGCCAAGGCGATGAATGCTATCAGCAGTGTGATAAATGCTTTTTTCATGTCTGTTGTTTTTTATTATTTGATGACAAGGGAACATCTGATTTCTTTGCCGGCTTTGAAGTTCTCGCAGATGGCTTTGCCTTCTTTCTTGCCGGCCTTGCATTCTGCGAAGGCTTCTCCTTTCAAGGCTGTGACGGTGACAGTTCCCAATGCGGTGGGAAAGACTTCCCCATCGAGCAATTCAAGGCTTTCCACGTGGAACTTGTCGCCCGTTTTGATGCCTTGCTTCTTGCCTGCTTTTATCAGGATGACCTCTGCTGTCCCGTTCTTTTCTTCCAATATTTTCAGGAGTTTGGCGGTGACAGGGAAGTTTTTCCTGAAGTATTCGGCTATTTCGTCTTGCAGGGACATCATGGCCATCGTGACGGCGCTTTCCGGGGAGAGGCATTCATCGCTTGCTTTGCCCTCAAAGCTGGTGGCTTCCGTGCTTAATCCTGTGGCCACATCGACCACTTTCATTTGGAAAGCCACGCTTGCTTTGTAGCCTCTCACCGTGCCGTCCCCGTTCTTCATTCGGTAAACAGGTATCTTGACGATTTCTCCTGTAATCATTTTCTCTGCTGCCACGGCAATATCTTGCTCCACAAGGTTCTCGCTGTCGATGAAAGCTTCGCTCTTTTGCAGTTCCAGTTCCTGTGTGATTTTGTCGCGGCTGGTGCGGTCCACCACGCGGAAACGTTTGCTGTTGGTTAGCATTTCCACCACTTTCTCGGTCACCAAGCGGGTGTAGGGGCTGTTTTCCTTGCATGAAAACTCTGCGACTCCCACCACTTGGCGGTCGTCTTCATCGGGCTGCGCGTACCCTTTGAGGATACACGCAGCCATCATGATGGCAATAATGGCAAATTTCATCATTGCTTGCGGTTTAAAGGTTCTTGCCTGATTTCAGGGTCTCAATGATGGTGGCCACGGCTTTTGCCTGTGCCGCGCTTTCTTCCAGCAGGATTTGGGTCGCCTTCCCGCCGAACGTCACGACGGCGGTTGCCATTTTGGCTGTCTTTGCAGCCTTTGCCGCTTTCACCGGGTTCTTTTCTTTCGCCGCTCCTTCTGTCATGCTTTTGGCTTCATCAGCGGCAACTTGCAGCATGTCGGTCGCGGTCTTGATGCTGGCTGCTTCGGCTGCAACGGTCGCGGAGAACGCTATCCATTCGTCCAGGGTTGGCTTTGTGATGGTCACATCTGTCACGCCGTCCTCCGTTTCGCCGATTTGCCGTTGGTACATGTTTTCCAGTTGTGCGCTGTTGGCAATGGCCATGACGGCGGCATTCTTCACGGCATTCCCGTAAGCATCCACGCTGGGGCTGCCGGACGGGCGGTAATCATTGCACAAGGCTTGCAGTTCTGCGGCGCGTTCCCGGCTTTTCTGGATGTCGCTTCCGATTTGTGCATGGGCTGCGCATGCCACGATGAACAGGGACATGCATGCTAAAAAACATTTTTTCATAAAATGAACAGTTGTTGTGCCTCAGAAGCCCGGTGAGGCGGTTTTTCTTTAGGATTGTCCAAGTTGCACCGCATAAAATACGTGGGCCTCCACATCCACTTGCCCGTTTCTGAGGCCCTGAGAAAGCCCTGTTGGTGAACAAATGGAGTGCCTGCCCACGCCAATATGCCGAAAGCCCCGCAAAAGTGTGCGGAGAGCATGGCGTCTCTCACGGCACACTCCGGGATATGGTTCAACATACCCGTAGCATTCACTTCTGCCATTGTCCTTGACCAACAATTCGAAATTTCTCAGGTTTCAGAAAGCCATAAGACAAAGCATCAATGACGCTTTTATACGATGTAACGTATCGCCCACCCATTTTTGTTGATTCCACGGCGTGAGCGACATTGCGCAAATGTACTTAATTTTTGTCGCAACCCAAAGAAAACGCCGGATTTTTGAGGGGATTCGGCATTTTTGTGCCTTCTGATGCGCGGAAAGTTGCGGGCAACGGCTCCGGTCCTTCCCGGCGTTTGGTGCAGTTTACCGGCATAAACTGCGAGTTTATCACGGCAAACCGGGCGTTTGCCCCGGCGGATTGCTTAAATTTCCTTTTTGTTGCGCCGGGGATAAGGGGAAAAGCCGTACATTTGTTCCCGTAAAAACCGATTTGAGAAGTGGCAGAAGACATTGTTTTGACCCCGATGATGAAGCAGTTCCTTGACTTGAAGGCGAAGCACCCGGACGCTGTTTTGCTGTTCCGTTGCGGGGATTTTTATGAAACCTATTCCACGGACGCTGTCATTGCTTCCGAGATTCTGGGGATTACTTTGACCAAACGCGCCAACGGGAAGGAAAAGACCATCGAGATGGCCGGGTTTCCTTACCATGCGTTAGACACGTATCTGCCCAAATTGATAAGGGCGGGCAAGCGGGTGGCCATTTGCGACCAGTTGGAAGACCCGAAAACCACCAAGAAGCTCGTGAAGCGCGGCATCACGGAATTGGTGACGCCCGGCGTGTCCATCAACGACAACATCTTGAACTATAAGGAAAACAACTTCCTCGCTGCCGTGCATTTCGGCAAAAGCCTCTGCGGAGTGGCTTTCCTGGACATCTCCACCGGCGAGTTCCTTACGGCGGAAGGCCCCTTCGACTACGTGGACAAGCTGCTGAACAACTTCGCCCCCAAGGAAGTTCTTTTCGAGCGGGGGAAGCGCGGCGCGTTTGAAGGCAACTTCGGCGCCAAGTTCTTCACCTTCGAATTAGACGACTGGGTATTCACCGAGTCCTTTGCGAAGGAGAAACTGCTGAAGCATTTCGAGACGAAGAACCTGAAAGGCTTCGGCGTGGAACACCTGAAGAACGGCATCATTGCCGCAGGCGCCATCCTGCAATACCTGGAGATGACGCAGCACACCAGCATCGGCCACATCACCTCCCTCTCACGCATCGAGGAGGACCGCTACGTGCGTTTGGACAAATACACCGTGCGGAGCCTCGAACTGTTGGGGAGCATGAACGAAGGCGGCAAGAGCCTGCTCGACGTGATTGACAAGACTATCAGTCCGATGGGCGCACGCTTGCTGCGGCGCTGGCTGTTGTTCCCGCTGAAAGACGAGAAACCCATCGAGGAACGTTTGGACATCGTGGAGTACTTCTTCCGCCACCCGGACTTCAAGGAAATGGTGGAGGAGCAGCTGCATTTGATTGGCGACCTGGAACGCATCACGTCGAAAGTGGCCGTCGGAAGGGTGTCGCCCCGCGAGGTGGTGCAGTTGAAAGTGGCCCTGCAAGCCATCGAACCCGTCAAAACTGCCTGCATGGAGGCCGCCAACGACAGCATCCGCCGGATAGGGGAACAGTTGAATCTCTGCCTCTCCATCCGGGAAAGGATTGCCAAGGAAGTGAAGAACGACCCCCCGCTGCTGGCCAACAAGGGCGGAATCATCCAGGACGGCGTGAATGCCGAATTAGACGAACTGCGCAAGATAGCCTTCTCCGGCAAGGACTATTTGCTGCAAATCCAGCAGCGCGAAAGCGAGCGGACCGGCATTCCCAGCCTGAAGATTGCCTACAACAACGTGTTCGGCTACTACATCGAGGTGAGGAACACGCACAAAGACAAGGTGCCGGAGGAATGGATACGCAAGCAAACGCTCGTGAACGCCGAACGCTACATCACCCAAGAACTGAAAGAATACGAGGAAAAGATATTGGGCGCGGAGGACAAAATCCTCATTCTGGAGACGAAGCTCTACAACGACCTGGTGCTGGCCTTGGCAGACTTCATCCCGGCCATCCAGATCAATGCCAACCAGATAGCGCGGCTCGATTGCCTCTTGTCCTTTGCCAACGCGGCACGCGAAAACAATTATATCCGCCCCTCGATAGATGAAAGCGACGTGTTGGACATCAGGCAGGGCCGCCATCCCGTCATCGAGAAGCAGCTTCCTTTGGGTGAAAAATACGTGGCCAACGATGTGCATCTCGACAGTGAAAAGCAGCAAATCATCATCATTACCGGGCCGAACATGGCCGGAAAGTCAGCATTGCTGCGGCAGACGGCATTGATTACCCTCATGGCACAGGTGGGTTGCTTCGTCCCGGCGGAAAGCGCGCACATCGGGTTGGTGGACAAGATATTCACGCGAGTGGGAGCCAGCGACAACATCTCCGTGGGCGAATCCACTTTCATGGTGGAGATGAACGAGGCGGCCGACATCCTCAACAACCTTTCGCCCCGCAGCTTGGTGCTGTTCGACGAATTGGGGCGCGGCACTTCCACTTACGATGGCATCTCCATCGCGTGGGCCATCGTGGAATACATCCATGAATATCCCAAGGGGAAGGCGAGGACTCTGTTTGCCACTCACTACCATGAACTGAATGAAATGGAGAAATCCTTCAAACGCATCAAGAACTACAACGTGTCGGTCAAAGAAATCGATAACAAAGTCATCTTCCTGCGCAAGTTGGAAAGGGGAGGGAGCGAGCATTCCTTCGGCATCCACGTGGCCAAGATGGCGGGCATGCCGAAAAGCATCGTGAAGCGTGCCAACGAAATTTTGCATCAATTGGAGGCAGACAACCGCCAGCAGGGCATCTCCAAAAAGCCGATGGCGGAAGTGGGGACGCATCGCGAGGGCGTGCAGTTGAGCTTCTTCCAGCTGGACGACCCCGTGCTGTGCCAGATTCGTGATGAAATCCTCTACCTCGACGTGAACAACCTGACCCCCATCGAAGCCTTGAACAAGCTGAACGATATCAAGAAAATCGTGCAAGGGAAATGAAAAATCCCCGCCCGGCAAGAAGCCTGCGGGGCGGGGATTCAGTGTCTTTAAAGCATCATTTGCGGGCCAGCCGCTCCAACCATTTGCCGCCTTTCATGCAGGCAACGCCTAAGATGACGAAAGGCACGCTGAGCCATTGGCCCATGTTCAGCGTCATGCCCACTTCGAATGCCTCTTGGGGCGCTTTCACAAACTCGATGAAGAAGCGGAAGGTGAACACCAGCGTCAGGCACAGCCCGAAGAAGAACCCCTTGTGGAGACGGTCCTTGCACTTCTTGTAGATGAAAAAACCGATGAAGAAAAACAAGAGGTAGGCGATGGCTTCGTAGAGTTGCGCGGGGTGGCGCGGCTCCATTCCTTCGCGGGGAAAGATGAAAGCCCAAGGCACGTCCGTCACTTTGCCCACGATTTCAGAGTTCATCAGGTTGCCGATGCGGATGCAGCAGCCCGTGGCAGGCGCGGCGAGCCCGATGTTGTCCAATACGGTGAGGAAATTCACCTTGGTTTTCCGCACATAAAGCCACAAGGCGATAATCAGGCCAATGGCACCGCCGTGGCTGGCCAACCCTTGGTAGCCGGTGAATCGAACCCCTTCGTCCGTGAACTGGATGGGAAGAATCATCTCCGCGATGTGGTGGGAGTAGTAATTCCAATCGTAGAAGATGCAATGACCCAACCGCGCTCCGATCAGCACGCCGAAGAAACAGTAGATAAAGAGCGGGTCAAACAACTTCTCAGGTATCCGTTGATCCTTGTACAGCCAGCGGACAAAGAAGTAGGCGAATGCCAATCCGATGGCCCACATGAGCGAATAATAGCGTATGCTGAACCCTCCGAGGGAGAACAACTCCGGGTCGGGAGTCCACAAGATAAAGTTCATCAGGCTGTCCATAAGCGTTTGTTTGGGTTTGAATGTCCGTTACACGTTGAAGCGGAAATGCATGATGTCGCCGTCCTGTACCACATAATCTTTGCCTTCCACCGCCAATTTCCCGGCTTCGCGCACGGCAGCTTCCGAGCCATATTTGAGGTAATCCTCGTATTTGATGACTTCCGCCCGGATGAATCCTTTCTCGAAGTCGGTGTGGATTACCCCTGCGCATTGCGGGGCTTTCCATCCTTTGTGGTAGGTCCACGCCTTCACTTCCATCTCGCCTGCGGTGATGAACGTCTCCAAGTTTAATAGATGGTAGGCCGACTTGATGAGCCTTGACACGCCTGATTCCTCCAATCCTATCTCTTGGAGGAACATTTGGCGGTCTTCATAGGTTTCCAGTTCGGCAATGTCCGCCTCCGTCTTGGCGGCCACCACCAATAGTTCCGCGTTCTCCTCCCGGATGGCCTCGCGCACCATTTCCACGTATTTGTTTCCGCTCACGGCGCTTTGTTCGTCCACGTTGCAGACATACAGCACCGGTTTGGCCGTCAGCAGGAACAGTTCCTTGGCGATTTTCTGCTCGTCTTTCGTCTCGAATTGCACGGTGCGTGCCGACTTTCCTTGTTCCAGAGCGGTTTTGTATTGCAGCAACACTTCATAGATTTGCTTGGCGGTTTTGTCGCCGCCGGTCTGCGCTTGCTTTTGCACTTTTTGGATTCGGCTTTCGATGGTTTCCAAGTCTTTCAACTGAAGCTCCGTATCGATGATTTCTTTGTCGCGCACGGGATTGACGCTTCCGTCCACATGTGTCACATTTTCGTCGTCAAAACACCGAAGGACGTGGATGATGGCATCAGTCTCGCGGATGTTGGCCAAGAACTTGTTGCCCAATCCTTCCCCTTTGCTGGCGCCTTTCACCAATCCTGCGATGTCCACAATCTCCACCGTGGTCGGCACAATGCGCCCCGGATGGACCAATTCAGCCAGTTTGGTCAGCCGTTCGTCGGGAACAGTGATGACCCCCACGTTGGGTTCGATGGTGCAGAACGGGAAGTTGGCCGCTTGGGCTTTGGCATTCGACAAGCAATTGAAAAGGGTGGATTTGCCCACGTTGGGCAATCCTACTATGCCGCATTGTAAACTCATTATCTATATAATTTAGGTAGTCAAATATCTGTGCGGCAAAGATAAGGCTTTTCTTCCTATTTCTGCGCCATCATGCCGCTTTCCTTTCGCATTTTTTTGCAAAGGCAGCCAGCAGGATGAAGCCGGTGAATGCCACCGGGGCACCGATAAGCGCGGGGTACTGGTAGCCGAATCCTGCCTGCAAAGGAAGGCCGCCCACGTAGGCTCCAACGGCATTTCCGAGGTTGAACGCCACTTGTATGCAGGCCGCTCCCAGCAATTCGCCGCCCTTCGAGAAGTGGATGATGGAGATTTGCTGCGGGCTCGACACGGCAAACAACCCGGTGGTGCACACGCACATCAAGGCGGCCGATACCCAATGGATGTGTCCGAAGAAGAATATCCCGATAAGCGCGAGGCAAATAATCAGTTGGGTGGTGGAGGCCACACGCCCAGGTGTGTAGCGGTCAGCCAGTCGTCCGCCCGCCAAGTTGCCCACGACCATGCCGAATCCTGCCAACACCATCAGCAGGCTGATGCTTTCGGCGGAGAAGCCGGACACTTGCGTCAGCAGGGGATTAATGTAACTGTACCAGCAGAACACGCCGCCGTTGCCCATCATTGTCCCGCCGAGGATGAGCCAAGGCGCTTTGGTTTTCAGGAAGCGGAACTGTCCCTTGAAGCCGGTGTCCGGCAAGTTTTCCACTTGCGGCACCCATTTCCAGATGTAATAGACGACAAGGACGGCCCACACGGCCACCAAAAGGAACGTCAGCCGCCACGACAACAGCGTGCTGAGCGACGTGCCTAAGGGAACGCCGAACAGGTTGGCCACCGTCATTCCTGCTATCATGATGGACACGGCTTCCGAACCTTTCCCCTTGTCGGCCAGCTTCTCTGCCACGATGGATGCCACGCCGAAGTAAGCTCCATGCGGAAGGCCGGAGATGAACCTTGCGGCCAGCATGCAATAATAATTGGGGGAGAGGGCCGCCAGGAGGTTACCCGCCATCATGAGGATGCCGAGCAGCAGCAGTATTTTCTTCATCTGCATCTTGCGGGCCAAGGTGAGCATCGGCGCGCCTGCGCATACGCCGATGGCGTAGGCCGAGATGAAATGCCCCGCTACCGGGATGCTGATGTGGAAATCTTTGGCAAGGTAGGGGAGGATGGCCATCATCACAAATTCGGCAATGCCCAATCCTAAGGTGCCGAAGGCCAGTGCTATCAAGCTTTTCTTCATGTCTGTCGTTTTGAAAAAACGGCGCAAAAGTAGCGATTATTCGCTGTGGGTGTCTTGAGGTAAGTCAAGAAATCGCTTCCCTGTCCGGGAAATGAGGGCGGCCTTTTGCGGCGGCGCGGGTGGTTTTGCCGCATAAAAAAAACTTCCCCCGCGCTTGTCGCAAGGCAGGGGAAGCTGACCAATTTTATTGTTAGATTATGTAGAGAGAAAAATTTTTTTGTTTTAAACGGTGGTAATCATTATGCGAAAAAAAAAGTCTGTTTAAAACAATTTCTGTCATTTTTCCGCTGCAAAAGTAAGTGTTTCTTTTTATATTTGGTGTTAATTTGAAACTGTTTTGGCTTTATTTTATAAATTTTCAACCTCCTTTTTCTGTCAGTGCGCTTCCAACCAATTGTGGCCCCATCCGCAATCCGCTTTCAGGGGTACTTGCATTTTGTAGGCATTCTCCATTTCGCGGATGACGATTTCTTCCACCCGTTCCTTTTCTTCAGGCCACACATTGAAGTTCAGTTCGTCATGCACTTGGAGAATCATGGTGGAGCGGAGGTTCTCTTGGCGGAAACATTGGTATATCCGGGCCATGGCCACCTTGATGATATCGGCGGCGCTCCCTTGGATGGGCGCATTGATGGCATTGCGTTCGGCATATCCTCTCACCACGGCATTGTGCGAGTTGATGTCGGGCAGGAAGCGCTTGCGGTGGAAGATGGTTTCCACATAGCCTTTTTCCCGTGCCGCTTCGATGCTGTGCGCCATGTAGTCCTTCACCTGCGGGTAGGTTTCAAAGTAGCCGTCGATGAGTTCTTTGGCTTCTTTGCGCTCCACGTTCATTCGTTCGGCCAGCCCGAACACGGAGATGCCGTAGATGATACCGAAGTTGGCCGTTTTTGCTTTGCTGCGTTGCTCGCGGGTGATGTTTCCGATGTCGGTCTTGTATATCTTGGCGGCGGTGGCGGCATGGATGTCGTCGCCCGACTGGAAGGCATGAATCATGTTCCGGTCGTTGCTCAGGTGGGCCATGATGCGCAATTCTATCTGCGAATAATCCGCTGAAAAGAACAGGCATCCGTCGTCAGGAATGAACGCTTTCCTTATTTCCTTCCCGTTCTCGTCACGGATAGGGATGTTTTGCAGGTTCGGGTTGCTGGAACTCAGCCTTCCCGTGGCCGTGATGGTTTGGTTGAAGGAAGTATGTATCTTTCCCGTTTCCGGGTTGATCAGTTGAGGCAGGGCATCGATATAAGTGCTTAGCAGCTTCTTGATGCCTCGATGCTCCAATATCTTGGCCACGACGGGATGTTTTCCCCGGAGGTTCTCTAAGACTTCTTCGGAAGTGGAGTATTGGCCGGACTTTGTTTTCTTGACTTTTTCCACGATTTTCAGGCGGTCGAACAGCACTTCTCCCACTTGTTTGGGCGAACTGATGTTGAATTCCATCCCGGCCAGTTGGTAAATCTCCTTTTCTATTTCGTTCATTTGCCGGGTGAAGTGTTCGGATGTCTGCTTCAAGGCATGGGTGTCTATGCGCACTCCGTTGCGTTCCATGTAGGCCAGCACGGGAACCAGCGGCATTTCTATCCCGTAGAACAGTTCTTCCGCCCCGTTCTTTTTCAGTTCCTGCTCCAGGATGTTTTTCAGCTTCAGCGTGATATCCGCGTCTTCGCATGCGTATTTGTAGACAGCTTCGGGCGGGAGGTCGCGCATGTTCTTCTGGTTTTTCCCTTTGGGGCCGATGAGTTCTTCGATTTTGATGGTGGCGTAGTTCAGGTAGATTTCCGCCAGATAGTCCATGCCGTGCCTTGTTTCCGGCTGGATGACGTAGTGGGCAATCATGGTGTCGAACAGCGGGCCTTTTATCTCCACTCCGTAGTTTTGCAACACCATCATGTCATACTTGATGTTTTGCCCCACTTTGGTGTAATCCTCGTTTTCCAAGATGGGTTTAAATTTGTTCACAATCTTTTGGGCTTCTTCATCTTTGGCGGGAACCGGCACGTAGTAGGCTTCGTTTTCGCGGTTGCTAAAGCTCATGCCCACCAATTTTGCCGTGATGGGTTCCGTCCCTGTGGTTTCCGTGTCTAAACTGAAAATCTTATTTGTAAGCAATAATTGAATTAATTCGTCTATTTTCGACTCATTGTCAACGAGATAATACTTGTAATCCAGCGATTCCAAGCTTGTGAGGCTTGAATATTTCGCGTCGCCTGTGCCTTCGGCCGCAAATAATCCAAAGAGATTGCCTTGCAAAGCGTCGGGATGCTGGGCGGCAGGGCGGGATGCATGGCTTGCGTTGAACATCCTGTCGATTAAGGTGCGGAACTCTAATTCCTCAAAAATCTTCCGGAGCTTTTCTTCGTCGGGTTGTTTCCTTGCAAGCTCCTCCATGTCGAGCCGGATGGGGGCATCGGTTTTGATGGTGGCGAGGAACTTGGAGAACACGATGGTTTCCCGGTTGTTCTCAATCTTCGTGCGCAAGGCTCCTTTCAGTTCCTGGTAATGTTCTAATAGATTTTCGATGCTGCCGTATTCCGCGATGAGTTTTTGCGCGGTCTTTTCGCCCACGCCGGGGCATCCGGGGATGTTGTCTGCCGCATCGCCCATCAGCCCCAAGAGGTCGATGACTTGCGAAGGCATCTGTATTTCATACTTTTCTTTGACTTCCTGCACGCCCATCACCTCAAACTCTTTGTCGCCATGCTTGGGGCGGTACATGAACGTGCGCTCTGACACCAGCTGGCCGTAGTCTTTGTCGGGGGTCATCATGTAGGTGGTGATGCCTTTTTCTTCCGCTTCTTTCGCCAAGGTGCCTATCACGTCGTCGGCTTCGTATTCCGGCACTTCGAGGATGGGGATGCGGTAGGCGCGGATGATGTCTTTGATGATGGGGACGGAGAGCCGTATGGTTTCGGGCGTTTCTTCCCGTTGCGCCTTGTATTCCGGGAAAGCTTTGTGGCGGAATGTGGGTTCTGCGGGGTCGAAGGCAATGCCGATGTGGGTGGGGTTTTCCTTTTTCAGCACTTCTTCCAAGGTGTTGACGAAGCCGAGTATGGCGGATGTGTTGAAGCCTTTCGAGTTGATGCGCGGTTTTTTGATGAAAGCATAATAGGCCCTGTATATGAGGGCGTATGCGTCTAACAGGAACAATTTCTCCATAGTGAACAGATGTTTTTGAGGGGTAAAAATACAAAAAAATGCCATATTACATGTTTTATTATTACTTTTGCGCGTAAATTTATGATGTGTGTATGGAAAGACTGCCGAGGATAATAGAGCCGGTGGATGCTGAACTTGAGCGGTTCAAGCAGTTTTTCGATGGAGCATTGGACAGCCCCGACCCATTGTTGCGGAGCGCATTGGCGCATATCAAGCAGCGGAAAGGGAAGATGATGCGCCCCATTCTTGTGTTCCTGACGGCGAAATGGTTAGGAAAGGTCACGGATGCCACCTTTCATTCGGCCATGGCGTTGGAGTTGCTGCACACGGCCAGTTTGGTGCATGACGATGTGGTAGACGAAAGCGACGAGCGCAGGGGACAGGCATCGGTCAACGCTCTTTACGGGAACAAGGTTTCCGTGTTGGTGGGCGATTACCTGCTGGCCACGTGCTTGGTGCATGCCAGCTACACAAAGAGCGGCCCTATTGTGGAAGCTGTGGCCCGGTTGGGACAGAACCTTTCGGAGGGGGAACTCTTGCAATTGTCCAATATTGACAGTGTTTCGTTCGATGAGAGCGTGTATTTCGACATTATCCGCAAGAAGACTTCCGCGCTTTTCGCCACTTGCACCCAGGCGGCAGCCTTATCGGTGGGCTCTTCTGCGGAAGAAGTGGAGAAAGCCCGCCTGTTGGGCGAATACATCGGCATCTGTTTCCAGATACGGGACGACATATTCGATTACTACGACGACCCGCAGATTGGCAAGCCCACGGGCAATGATTTGCGGGAAGGGAAGCTGACCTTGCCCGCCATTTACGCGCTGAACCAATCGGGCGACGCGGAGGCTGTCCGCCTGGCACAGCGGGTGAAGCAGGGCATTGCCACGGACGATGAGATTGCTTGGCTGGTGGATTTCGTGAAACGCGAGGGCGGCATCGGCTATGCTTCCCGTGCCATGCAGGATTATAAAGGGCGTGCTGCCGCGCTGTTTGCGCAGGCATCGCCGTCAGACGTGACGGATGCCTTGCTGTGCTACATCGATTATGTGGTGGACAGGGCGAAATAAAATCCCGCATAATATAAGAAATGGAGAGGGGAACGCTTCGGATGTGCGGGGCGTTCCCCTTTTTTCGTGCTGCATATTTATGCCGCAGGAGGCATGGTTATTAGGAAAATGTTCCTATTTTTGCAGGGTAACAAAAAACATTTGCCTATGAAGCATTAGCGCACGTTGTCGATACGCGCATCTTAACATATTGGAAAAGCGTTTTAGCTTTGTTCTGTCTCTCTAAAGTTTGGCGACTGATAAGATACCGACACGAATGATAGCTGGGATGCTCGCGCCATGCGGCGCGGGCTTTTGGTTATTGTGTCGGTAAGGTCACGCCAAACACCTTGAGGGACGGATAACATTCAAAAGTGCCGCGCTTTTTTGTGCGCGTATCCTTCCGTCCATCGGGGCAGGCACTGCGGAGTATCCTGAAAAGCCGTGCAGAAGTGAGTAGGGGCGACAAATAAGACAATTGAAATGAAGATTACACGAACAGTTTTTTTATGCCTTGCCTTGCTCTTGGCCTTGCCCGCCGCAGCGCAGAAAACATCGGGCTATGTGATATTGGTGGAAGGCAATGATGTCTATGTGGACTTGACAGAAAAGGACGTGAAAGCGGGCGATGTGTTGGATGTGATAACAGGCGGCGGCTACATTGTTCACCCCGTGACGAAAGAACGCATCCAGAAAGAGGCGGTGTCCGCCGGGACGTTGCGGGTGACCGTGCCGCATGCTGAATACTCTTTGGCGGCCTGTGCGGACAAAACCCTGCTGGCTAAGCTGCGGGCGGGCATGAAGGTGGAGAAGCAAGTGCGCCTCACTGGCGGCGGTGCTTCCGAAAAATCGGCGAAAAGCACGGTGAAACCGGCGGTTTCCGCGCCTTCTTCCCAGCGCATTCCGGTGATGATTACCCCGACAGAGGTGAACGACATCACGGGCATCGGCTACTTCGGCCTGTATGTTTCCGACATGTTGATGGAGAAACTGATGCGCAACGACCGCATCACCCTGCTGGACCGTTCCATATTAGAGGCGCAGATGAACGAGATAGACCTGGCGGGCCGATACATTGATGCGGCCACGGCCATCGAGAAAGGGCGGATAAAAGGCGCAAGGTATGCCATCCAGGTGACGATGCAAAAGCCCGATGTGGTGAACGTGAAGACGGGCGTGCCTTTGGCTTCCGTGATGGGGGCTTTGCAGGGACTGACAGGCACGAACCTCGGTGCGCAGTACTTCTCGAACACGCGGGTGGAGCGGTTGAAATCGGCGGTTGACATCACGGCACGGGTCATCGACATGCAGACCAGCGAAGTGGTGTTCATGTGCAGCGGTTCGGGGTATGCAGAGGGAAAGGTGCAGTTGGGCCTGGAATACGGTGCTTTGGGCGGCACGCAAGTCAACGGCGGCATCAACGGCTTCAAGCAAACGGTGACGGGACAGGCCATCAACGAGGCGTTCGACTTCATTGCCAACGGGCTGAACCGCTTCTTCAACGGCGAAACTACCGAAAGGGTGCTGAGCAACGTCAGTTCAAAACCCTTGGGCAAGGCATGCTTTTAGTCTCCAAAGGCAAATTGTACATGGATACGGAGCGTTTGCGCAGCGAGGATTTGCAGTCGCTGTTCGTGAACAATCCCGATTATTATTTCCGATATAGGAAGGCAAGGAAGTTGCGCACGCTTTCATGTTTGCCTGTCATTTGGTTTTCAGGTGGCCTCATTTGTGCTTCAGTTGGAGGGCTTGGCAGCAAGCCTGAAATAACAGTTACTACTGGTGTCTTGATGATGTTGAGTGGCGGCACTGCTACTTACCTGATGTTGTGGAAGAGCAACCAAGAATTGCATGCCTTGGCGAATGGTTACAACCAGTCCAAGCAGCGCGGGCAGCGGGACGGTGGTGCGCTTTCGTTGGTCGGCACGCCCGGCGGGGTGGGGCTGCGGCTCACGTTCTGACGGTTTCATCCCCCGTTTGTTTCCTTAGATGATGCGGCTTCGCCTTGGCGCGTGGTCGCATTTTTTTGCCGTGCGGCGGGGAGGAGTTTAGATGATTTTTCCGATGAATCCGGCATTTTTGCCGTTTTTTGCGGGGAAGGAATCACAGGATGAATTTCCGCATGTTTGCAAGAAAAATCCCGGAAGACGGGCATGCATTGCAATAAATTTGCTATCTTCGCGCATATAGTTTGCTTATGAAATTGATAGAAAACAACATGCAGCGGATTATCGCCTTGTGCAAGAAGCACAAAGTGCGCAAGCTGTTCGCCTTCGGTTCCGTTTTGACGAGCCGTTTCAACGAAGGCAGCGACGTGGATTTGCTGGTCACTTTCAACAAGGCGGAAGTGGGCGATTATTTCGACAATTATTTTGATTTCAAGTACGCTTTGGAAGAACTTTTCGGCAGGGATGTGGATTTGTTGGAGGAACAAGCCATCCGAAATCCGTATTTGAAGAAGAATGTGGACGCTACTAAAACATTGATTTATGGATGATTTGACAAAGAAACACTTGCAGGACATATTGACGGCCATTGAGGAGATAGAAAGTTTCTTTAGCGCGAAAGTGGAAAAACGGTTTGAGGATTTTTGCAGTGATCTTTGCCTTCGACGTGCCATTGAGAGGGACATAGAGATTATCGGCGAGGCGATGAACAGAGTTTTGAAGGCTGAAAAAGATATTTCCATTACCAATTCGCGGAAGATTGTGGATGCACGAAATTACATCATACATGGTTATGACAGCTTGTCTGCGGATATTCTTTGGAGCATGGTCATCAACCATTTGCCGAAATTGAAGCAAGAAGTGGCAATTTTGTTGGGAGTGCAATCGGAGTGACGGGCGGTTTTCCCCGTTTTCCGGGCAAAAGGATGCGGCATCGCAATAGCGCGATGCCGCATTTTTTTTGCGGTCGTTTCCTTATGAATGTTGGTATTTTTCAGAAAGATTCCCGGAATGTGCGTGAAGTTTTTGCAAAACCGTCCTGAACATTTTCTTGCACGATTATTAATCGTACACGTGTACGATTAATAATCGTGTTTGGAACACGGCTGTATGCATGCGCGGAATGTTTGCGTGAAGGCGCATGATTTGTCATGGAAAATGCATGAAAAGAGCCGAAACATCCGCTTCGTTTAATGGGGGAAGGGGGAGGGGCGGACGCTCCGGCTCTGCAAAATGGATGTGCGGGGCGGGTCAGAAGAAACGGGTGTCCTCGTGCAGAATTTCCGACAAGAGGAGGTTGGCCAGGCGGCTGGTGCCGAGGCGGAACAGGTGGTTGTCCAGCCATTCTTCGCCCAACACCTCTTTTACTATCGTGTAGTAGTGGATGGCATCCTGAACCGTGTTGATGCCTCCCGCAGGCTTGAAGCCCACTTTCCGGCCTGTTTCCTTGTAATATTCCTTGATGGCCTGGCACATCACGTAGGCCGCTTCCGGGGTGGCCGCAGGGTTCAGCTTGCCGGTTGAGGTCTTGATGAAGTTCGCTCCCGCATACATGGCGAGGATGGACGCTTTCTTGATGTTCTCCGCGCTGCCCAATGCGCCGGTTTCAAGGATGACTTTCAGGTGCTGTTCCTTGCAAACCTCCCGGATTTCCTCGATTTCATCGCACATCGTTTCGTAGTCGCCGCTCAGGAATTTGCCTACGGATATCACGATGTCTATCTCGTCTGCCCCGTCGCTGACGGCCAGGGCGGTCTCTGCCACCTTTACTTCGATGAACGTTTGCGAGGAAGGGAAGCCCGCTGACACGGCGGCGATGTTCACTCCGTCGGCTTCCAAGGCGTTGTTCACCGTGGCCACCATGTTGGGGTACACGCAGATGGCGGCCACATTTCCGAGTTCGGGGTAGGCATCCACGAATTGATTGACCTTTTCAGTGAATTGAAGCACGCGTTCTTCCGTGTCGGTCGTGTTCAAGGTTGTCAGGTCGATGCAGTGGAAAAGGAATTTCTTCACGTCGTCGGTATTGTTTTCCTCAGCGTGTTTTTCCAGGATTTCATCGGTCTCTGCCTTGACCTTTTGGTCGTCGAGCGCGGTGGGGTACTTGGCCAATGCGGCATCGTACTTGCTTTTTTCCGGGAAGTCGTGATGGTTTTCTTTCATGATGTCAGGATTTTAATTTAGGGTTGTTGATATGTCTTTCTTTGTCTCTTGCCGTTTTCTTCTCCAAGTTCTTGCGGAACGACTCGGTGAGGTCCACGCCGGTTTGGTTGGCGAGGCAGGCCAGCACCCATAGAATGTCGGCCATCTCGTCGCCTAAGTCGCGCTTTTCTCCGTCCTTGAAGGACTGGTCCCCGTAGGTTCGGGCCATGATGCGGGCCAGTTCGCCCACTTCTTCCGTCAGCACGGCCATGTTGGTCAGTTCGCTGAAGTAGCGCACGCCGTAGGTTTTAATCCATTGGTCAACGGTTTTCTGCAATTCTTCTAAAGTCATTATTCCTTGTTTTTGGTGTCGATGAGGATGGTGACGGGGCCGTCGTTGAGCAACTCCACTTTCATGTCGGCGCCAAATTCGCCCGTCTGGACGGGTTTTTGGAGTGCCGCTTCCAATTCCTTGCAGAATGATTGGTATAAAGGAACGGCGGTTTCCGGCTTGGCTGCCTTGATGTAGGAGGGGCGGTTGCCTTTCTTGGTGGAGGCATACAGGGTGAATTGGCTGACCACCAAGATGTTGCCGTCCACATCCAAGATGGATTTGTTCATCACGCCCTGTTCGTCGTCGAAAATCCTCAGGTGGATTATTTTTTTGCATAACCAAGATATATCTTCTTGATTGTCAGCTTCTTCAATGCCTATCAGTATCAGCATGCCCTTTCCGATGCGGGATTTGCACGTCCCGTTGATGGTGACGGAGGCATGGCTTACGCGTTGTATGACGGCTCTCATGGTTCTTTCCTGCTTTTCTTTTGGCACAAAGTTAGCTTTTTTGCCTTTAATCCGTCAGGTTTTTCCGGATAATTTTTGCCTTGGCAGGGCCTACGATGGCGGCCAGTTCCTCTGCGGTGGCTTCCTTGATGCGCTTCACGCTCTTGAATTCTTTCAGCAAGGCGGCCTTTGTTTTCTCGCCGATGCCCTTGATGTTGTCCAAGGCCGACTGCACTTGCCGCTTGCTTCGCCGCTCTTTGTGGAAAGTGATGGCGAAACGATGCACTTCGTCCTGTATCTGCGTCAGGAGGCGGAACACCGGGCTTGCCTGTTTCAGCCCGATGGTTTGCGCGGGAAACCCGAACAACAGTTCCGAAGTGCGGTGGCGGTTGTCCTTTGCCAATCCCGCAATGGGGATGTGGAGGTGCAGCTCGTCTTCGATGATTTGGCGCACCGATTCCATTTGCCCCTTTCCTCCGTCCGTGATGATGAGGTCGGGCAGGGGCGTGCCTTCCTCGATGGCTCGCGTGTATCTGCGCCGCACCACCTCTTGCATGGAGGCATAGTCGTCGGGGCCGGCCACCGATTTTATGATGTATTTGCGGTAGTCTTTCTTGGAAGGCTGCGCGTTTTTGAAGACGATGCAGGCGGCCACTGCGTCGCTTCCCTGGATGTTCGAGTTGTCGAAACACTCTATCTGCAAGGGCAGTTTCTCTAAATGCAACTGTTCTTTTATTTCTTTCAGCAGGCGCGTGTTCCGCTGTTCCGGGTTGAGTTTCTCCATTTGCTGGAGGCGGTCGGCCCGGTATTGCTTCACGTTGAGTTGCGACAACGCCAGGAGCTTCTTCTTTTCACCCCTTTGCGGGACGGTGAACACGGCGTCTTTCAGCGGCAAGTCCAGTTCAAACGGCACGATGATTTCCATGGACCGGCTTTGGTACCTTTCCCGCATCTCCACGATTCCCAAAGCCAGCAGTTCTTCCTTCGTTTCCTCCAACTTCATTTTGTATTCGAATGTGAACGCTTGATTGATGCATCCGTTGGTGATGTGCAGGTAATTGATGTAGGCCGAACGGTCTTCTGTGGCGATGGAAAACACGTCGATGTTGTGCAGCGTGGGGCTTACGATGGTGGATTTTGCCTGGTAATTCTCGATTAAATCGTACTTTTCCTTTATTTCTTGCGCTTCTTCAAACCGCAGCTCTTGGGAGAGTTCCTGCATTTTTGCGTAGAGGGAGCGGCTCACCTCCTGCGTGTTTCCTTTCAGGATTTCCTTTATTTCGCGGATGTTGTCCATGTATTCCTCGTGGGATTGCAGGCCGATGCAGGGTGCTTTGCAGTTCTTTATGTGGTATTCCAAGCAGGGGCGGTACTTCTTTTGGGCAATGTTTTCCGCCGTGAGGGGAAAATAGCAGGTGCGGATGGGGTAGAGTTGCTTGATGAGGTGGAGCAATGCGTGCATGGCTCCCACATTGCTGTACGGCCCGAAGTAAATGGAACCGTTGCGGATGATTTTGCGTGTCTTGAACACTCGCGGGAAATACTCGTTGCTCACGCAGATGGACGGGTAAGTCTTGTCGTCTTTGAGCATGACGTTGTATCTCGGCTTGTATTTCTTGATGAGATTGTTCTCCAACAGCAGGGCATCTTCCTCCGTCTCCACGACAACATATTTGATGTCGGCGATTTTGCTGACCAATACTCTTGTCTTCCCGCTCTCGTGTTCCCGGTTGAAATACGATGAAACCCTTTTTTTCAGGTTCTTTGCTTTTCCCACATAGATGATTTTCCCTTCTGTGCCGAGGTATTGGTAGATGCCGGGGCTTGCAGGAAGGTTTTCTACAATGCCTTTGATGTGCGCGGGGTTTTTCGTGATTTCGTAGGACATGTCTTGCTGGCGTTCAAGGGAACATTGTTTTGAGGCATCCGGCTTTGTGCATGCAAGCAAAGCCGGATGCCGTTGGTTCTTACAGTGACAAGATGGTGTCTATTTTTGCGTCTTTGCCGAAAGCTTCCCTTCCGTTCAGGTCTTTCAACTCAATCAGGAAGTTGATGTAGACATCTTTCGGATGGAACTTTTTCACCAGCCGGTAGGCGGCTTCCATGGTTCCTCCGGTGGCTAAGAGGTCGTCGTGGATAAGCACCACGTCGTTTTCGTCAATGGCATCCTTATGTATTTGGATGGTATCCGTGCCGTATTCCTTGTGGTAGCTTTCTTCCAAGGTCTCGGCAGGCAGTTTCCCCGGTTTTCTTACGGGGACGAAGCCTGCATTCAGCCGTGTGGCCAAGATGGCGCCCATGATGAATCCTCTGGACTCTATGCCGATAATCTTGGTGATGCCTTTTCCTTTGTAGGTTTCATAAAGAATGTCGGACAGTTCTTTCAGGTCTTCCGGGTTCTTGAAAAGAGTGGTTACGTCTCTGAAAAGCACTCCTGGAACGGGGAAATCTTGTATGTTCCGGATGTGTGATGCTAATGTTTCTTTGCTCATATACAGTTAATTAAAAGTTGTTTTCCTTCTCGTTTCACGTGGAACTATTTTCTTGCTAAGACCAACAACACGTTGATGTCGCTGGGGGATACGCCCGGTATCCGGCTTGCTTGCGCTAATGTTTCCGGATCGATCTTTTTCAATTTCTGGCGGGCTTCTGTGGAAAGGGATTGAATTGTATCGTAATTGAATTTCCCTTTTATTTTGATGGCTTCCAGCCGATGCAGTTTTTCTGCAATAAGTTTCTCTCTTTCGATGTAGCCGCTGTATTTGATTTGCACTTCGGTTGCTTCGATGATTTCTTCTTTCCTGCCGGCGATTTTGTCCAACTCGCTTTGGAAGGCTGGTATGTGTTCGGCAATGTTGGCGATGGTGATTTGAGGGCGGCTGATGATGTCAATCAGCTTGCAGCCCTGTTGAAGGGGGGTGGTTCCCAACTGTTCCAATGCACTGTTGATGCGTTGGGCTTTGATGGAGAAGTTCTGAACGAAATGCAGGATGCGTTCCATCTCTTTTTTCTTTTCACAAAGCAAGTCGAACCGCCTTTTGCTCGCCAATCCGATGTCGAATGAACGTTGGGTCAGGCGCATGTCGGCATCGTCTTGCCGCAACAATATCCTGTATTCTGCGCGCGATGTAAACATTCGGTAAGGTTCGTCCACGCCTTTCGTCACCAAATCGTCGATGAGGACGCCGATGTATGCCTCGTCCCGGTTGAGGACAAAAGGGGTTCCGCCGTGGCAATTGATGTGTGCGTTGATGCCGGCCATGATGCCTTGTCCCGCAGCTTCTTCGTATCCGGTTGTTCCGTTTACTTGCCCGGCGAAGAACAAGTTCTTGAGAATCTTGGATTCCAAGGTGTGCTTTAGCTGTGTTGGATCGAAATAATCGTATTCAATGGCGTATCCGGGCCGGTACACGATGATGTCTTTGAATGCGGGGATATGTTTCAGCGCATGGATTTGGATGTCGATCGGGAGTGAAGATGAGAAGCCGTTCAGATAGAGTTCTTGTGTGGTTTCTCCTTCCGGTTCCAAAAACAACTGGTGCTGTTCCCTGTCCGGGAAGGTCACAATTTTGGTCTCAATGCTTGGGCAATAACGAGGCCCGATGCTTTGAATCTGCCCGTTGTACAGGGGTGAATCGGGAAGTCCTGTCCGCAGCACCTTGTGAACTTCTTCATTGGTGAAGCAGGTCCAGCATGGCAATTGCTTCAGTTCCCGTGTCGGTGTGTCGAGGAATGAGAACTTGTGGAAGTCGTTTTCCCCGTTTTGTATTTCCATTTGCTCGAAATGCACGCTTCTTCCGTCGATGCGGACGGGGGTGCCTGTTTTCATCCTCCCGTAATGGATGCCGTATTGCGCGATGGATTCGGTCAAATGCAACGATGGAGGTTCGGATACGCGGCCTCCTTTGATTTGAGTCCTTCCGATGTGCATCAGCCCGTTCAGGAATGTGCCAGCCGTCAGGATGACGGATTTTGCATGGAAGGTGACATCCATCTGCGTTTTCACGCCGGTCACTGCACCGTCTTTTACGATGATTTCATGCACTGTGTCCTGCCATATCGACAAGTTGGGGATGTTTTCAAGTATTTCTCTCCATGTCCAAATGAACTTGTTTCGGTCACATTGGGCGCGAGGGCTCCACATGGCCGGTCCTTTTGAACGGTTCAACATGCGGAATTGAATGGCAGTCTTGTCTGTGACGATGCCGGTGTAGCCGCCCAAAGCATCGATTTCACGGACGATTTGCCCCTTTGCAATGCCCCCGATGGCCGGGTTGCAGCTCATTTGGGCTATTTTGTTCATGTCCATTGTGATGAGGCATGTCCTTGAGCCTAAATGGGCAGCGGCGGCAGCGGCTTCGCAACCGGCATGCCCGGCGCCAATGACAATGATGTCGTAATAGAACTCCATTTGCTGTTTCTTTCCTTTCTTTTTATAGGTTGATGAGAGCCAATGCGTTGTTTTCTGCTTCCTCCATGGCTTCGCGTTCACCGGGGCCTTTGTCGTCGATGCCGCACAGATGGAGGATGCCATGGATGATGACCCGGTGCAGTTCCCGTTTGTAGGACTGGTGGTATAGCTCTGCATTGCTCCTCACCGTGTCAAGGCTGATGAAGATGTCGCCGGAAATGGTGTCGCCTTCATCGTAATCGAAGGTGATGATGTCCGTGTAATAGTCATGCTGCAAATACTGCCGGTTGACCTCTAATATTCTCTCATCCGAGCAAAAGATGTAGGCAATGTCGCTTGTTTTCTTGTGGTAAGTGTGGGCCACTTGCCTTATCCAGGATGATATTTTCCTTCTTTCTATCGGAGGCATTTTCACGCCGTCTGTCTGGTAACTGATAGCCATAGTGGATTTTATTAATTGTAAAAGAACAGATAACAAATGAATATGGAAGCGATGATGCCGGCCAAATCGGCAATCAACCCGCACGGCACGGCGTATCGTGTCTTCCTGATTCCCACACTGCCGAAATAAACGGCCAGGATGTAGAAAGTGGTGTCGGTGGAACCTTGGAAGATGCAGGATAAGCGTCCCACAAACGAGTCGGGGCCGTAAGTGTTCATCGCGTCGATCATCAGGCCGCGCGCGCCGCTGCCGCTCAAAGGTTTCATAAGGGCCGTGGGAAGGCCGCCTACGAAGCTGGTGTCCAACCCGCACAGGTTCACCAAATAGGCGATTCCATCGATGATGACATCCATGGCGCCGGATGCCCTGAACACGGCAATGCCTACCAAGATGGCCACCAAATAAGGGATGATGCGGATGGCCGTGTTGAAACCTTCTTTCGCGCCTTCCACGAAGGCTTCGTACACGTTGATTTTCTTCCGTATCCCTGCTGCAATGAAAACGATGATGACCAAGAAAAGGAAGATGTTGGCGAACAGGCTGGAATAGGTGTTCACATCGTCTTTGGACAAGGTGCTGAAGAAATAGATGATGCCCGCGATAAACAAGCATAAACTGCCGATGAAAGCGACAATTTTCAGATTCAGCAGATTGATGCGCTGGTAGATGCTGACGGCGATGACGCCGGCCAAGGTGGAAAAGAACGTGGCAATCATGATGGGGATGAACACGTCCGTGGGTTGCGCGGCGCCCAATTGCGCACGATACACCATGATGCTGATGGGTATCAGTGTCAGTCCCGAAGTGTTCAGCACGAGGAACATGATCATGGCGTTGCTGGCCGTGTCCTTTTGCTTGTTCAGTTGCTGGAGTTCTTCCATTGCTTTCAGGCCGATGGGCGTGGCGGCGTTGTCCAATCCCAACATGTTGGCGGAGATGTTCATGAAAATAGCCCCGGCGGCGGGATGCCCTTTGGGGATGTCCGGGAAGAATTTGCAGAATATCGGGCTGAGCCATCGGGAGAGGGTGGCAATCAGCCCGCCTTTTTCCCCGATGTTCATGATGCCCAACCAGAGCGACAGAATGCCGGTCAGCCCGATGGATATCTCAAATGCCGTCTTGGAGGAACTGAACGTGGAGTTCATGATTTCGGTGAATACCTGCGTGTCTCCCATAAAAAGAAGCCTGAAGCCCGCTACAAGGAAGGCCACGATGAAGAATGAAATCCAAATGTAGTTCAGAGCCATGATTCAACAATTTATTTGCAAAAATAAGCATTATGTTTTTAATAAGCTGTATTTTTGCATGACATAAAGGAGATGGACATGTCGTTTGAAGAAATCGAGAAGGCATTGGCGGCTTATGCAGACCCGGAAAAGCGGGTGGTTCTCCCCAGGTTTTTCAAGACGGGAAAGGGGGAATATGGGGAAGGCGACCGTTTTCTGGGGGTTGTTGTCCCGAACATCCGCCGGGTGGCACGGCAATGCCAAGACGCTCCTTTCGCTGTGGTGGAACAATTATTGGGGTCGCCTTGGCATGAATGCCGCTTGTGCGGCCTGCTGATCTTGGTGGAACGCTTCAAGAAGGCCGATGAGCGTTGCCGGGAAACTATATATGATTTATATTGCTCTAATACACAGTGGATTAATAATTGGGACTTGGTAGACTTGAGTGTTTCCTATATTGTGGGGGAATATTTGTTGGACAAGCCCCGCACGCAACTGTATGTTTGGGCGCAGAGCCATTCGTTGTGGGAACGGCGCATGGCCATCGTTGCCACGCATGCTTTCGTCAGGCGGTCCGATTTCACCGATGCATGCGCCTTGTCGGAGCGGTTGCTTCTGTCCCAACATGATTTGATGCAGAAGGCCGTGGGCTGGACATTGCGCGAAGTGGGAAAGCGGAAGAAGGAGGTTTTGACGGCATTCCTTGACTGCCATGCCGCCATCATGCCGCGCACGATGCTGCGTTATTCCATCGAACATTTCCCTGCATCGGAGCGGAAATATTACATGGACCAAAGGAAAAAAGCTAAATCAGAAGAAAATGGCAGAAGAATTTAACATAAGGGACCACCCATTGACCAGCCGTGAGAAGGATTATGAGAACGCCTTGCGTCCGCTGAATTTCGAGGACTTCAGCGGTCAGAAGAAGGTGGTGGACAATTTGCGTGTCTTTGTTCAAGCGGCGCGTTTGCGCGGAGAAGCCTTGGACCATACGCTTCTTCACGGTCCTCCGGGCTTGGGGAAAACTACCTTGTCCAACATCATTGCCAATGAATTGGGCGTAGGTTTCAAAATCACGTCCGGCCCTGTCCTGGACAAGCCGGGCGATTTGGCGGGCGTGCTGACCAGCCTGGAGGCGAACGACGTGCTTTTCATCGACGAGATACACCGCCTTTCACCCATTGTGGAGGAGTATTTGTACTCGGCGATGGAGGATTACCGCATTGACATCATGATTGACAAAGGGCCGTCTGCGCGCAGCATCCAGATAGATTTGAACCCGTTTACCTTGGTGGGCGCCACGACGCGCAGCGGACTGTTGACTGCGCCTTTGCGGGCGAGGTTCGGCATCAACCTTCATTTGGAGTACTATGACGCGGAAGTGCTGTCGTCCATCATCCTTCGTTCGGCGGGCATCTTGGGCATCCGATGCTCGCACGAAGCGGCAGGGGAGATTGCATCGCGCAGCAGGGGAACGCCGCGTGTAGCGAATGCTTTGCTGCGGCGTGTGCGTGATTTTGCCCAAGTGAAGGGTTCGGGTGCCATCGACATCGGGATTGCCCGCTTTGCTTTAGAGGCATTGAACATCGACAAATACGGCTTGGATCAGATAGACAACAAGATTTTATGCACGATCATCGACAAGTTCAAGGGCGGCCCGGTGGGACTGACCACCATTGCCACGGCGTTGGGCGAGGACCCCGGAACGCTGGAGGAGGTCTATGAGCCGTTTCTGATAAAGGAGGGCTTCATCAAGCGCACGCCCCGTGGACGGGAAGTGACGGATCTGGCTTACAAGCATTTGGGGAGAAACAGGTATAACGAGCAGCCTACGTTGTTTGACTGACGGGGCAGGGAAAGGGAAGAAAGGAGCGCAGGTATGGTTAGTTTGAAGTCGTTGGCAAAGGAAACGGCCATCTACGGGATGAGCAGCATCGTGGGGAAATTCCTCAACTATCTCCTGGTGCCTTTATATACGATTGCCCTTCCGGCCTCGTCCGGGGGCTACGGAGTCATCACCAACATGTATGCCATCACGGCATTGTTGCTGGTGCTGTTGACGTATGGCATGGAGACAGGCTTCTTCCGTTTCGCCAACAAAGAGGGCGAGAAGCCGGACACGGTGTATTCCACGGTGCTGACTTCCGTGGGCTTCACGTCCCTTGTGTTCGTGGCGTTGTGCCTTTGTTTCCTGAAGCCCTTGTCGTCTTTTATGGGCTATGGGGAGCATCCTTGGTATCTGGGCATGATGCTGGTGGTGGTGGCGATGGATGCCTTCCAAGCCATTCCCTTCGCTTATCTGCGCTACAAGCGGCGGGCGTTGCGTTTCGCTTCGCTGAAGCTGCTTTTCATTGTGCTGAACATTGCCTTGAACCTGGTCTATTTCGTGGCTTTGGAGGGGCAGGACGTGGGGGCGACGTTTGCCATCAACCTGGCCTGCACGTCCGTCGTCATGCTGTGCCTGGTGCCGGAGTTGCGGGGCTTCTCCTATGCGTTCGACAAGGCATTGCTGCGCAGGATGTTGTCTTACTCGTTTCCCATCCTGATATTGGGCATTGCGGGCATTTTGAACCAGGTGGCCGACAAGATAATTTTCCCTTTCGTGTATCCGGGCAGTGCCGCCGAAGCCCACGTGCAGTTGGGCATTTATGGCGCGGCGAGCAAGATAGCCATGATAATGGCGATGCTGACGCAGGCGTTCCGTTTCGCCTATGAACCCTTTGTGTTCGGTTCTGCGCGGGAGAAAGACAGCCGCGAGATGTATGCCAAGGCCATGAAGTTCTTCGTGATTTTCACGTTGCTGGCCTACCTTGCCGTGATGTTTTACTTGGATGTCCTCCGCTATGTGCTGGGGCGTGATTATTGGAGCGGGTTGCGCGTGGTGCCTATTGTCATGGCGGCGGAGATATTCATGGGCATTTATTTCAACCTTTCTTTCTGGTACAAGCTGATTGATGAGACCCGTTGGGGGGCTTATTTCTCTTTGGCGGGCTGCGCGGTCATTATCTTGATGAATGTCTTTTTAGTGCCTGTGTGGGGCTACATGGCTTGCGCGTGGGCAGGTTTTGCGGGCTATGGCGTGGCCATGCTGTTGTCTTATTTCGTGGGACAGAAGAAATACCCCATCCGTTACGACCTGCGGGGGATGGGCTGCTATGTGTTGCTGGCCGCTGCGCTGTATGTTCCGGCCATGTATGTGCCGATTGCGAACCTTTGGTGGCGGATGGCGTTCCGCACAGTGCTGTTGTTGGTGTTCGTGGCCTGCATTGTGAAGCGCGACCTTCCGCTGAAGCACATCCCGTTCCTGAACCGCTTGGCGCGGTGATTCCCTTGCTTTGCGTGGGCAATAACCGTCGGTTGGCTCGGCTTAACCTTTCATTTGCCCCGCTAAATTTCCAATTTATCACGCTAAGCTACTGATTTACACCACTAAACTTGCCGTTTGCCTTGCTAAACTTCCGGTTTATGCGGGCAAACCGGAAAGGGGAGGCGGGTGCATGAAAAAAGAGGATGCCGTGGAAAGGCATCCTCTTTTGCAAACGATAGTGCGGTGCGTCCCGTCAATCTTTCAGCTTGGCGCGGATGAAATCGCGGTTCAGGCGGGCGATGTTCGTGATGGAAACGCACTTGGGGCATTCAGCCTCGCAGGCCCTTGTATTGGTGCAGTTGCCGAATCCCAGCTCGTCCATCTTCGCCAACATGGCTTTGGCCCGCTTCAATGCTTCCGGCTTTCCTTGCGGCAGGAGGTTCAGCTGGCTCACCTTTGCCGAGACAAACAGCATGGCCGAACCGTTCTTGCAGGCGGCCACGCACGCGCCGCAGCCGATGCAGGATGCGGCATCCATGGCTTCGTCCGCAATGGGTTTGGGAATCAGGATGGCATTCGCGTTCTGCGGCGCGCCGGTGCGCACGCTCACATATCCGCCGGCTTGCATGATTTTATCGAACGCGCTGCGGTCCACCATCAAATCTTTGATGACAGGGAAGCCAGCCGAACGCCAAGGCTCCACGGTGATGGTGTCGCCGTCTTGGAAGCGTCGCATGTAAATCTGGCAAGTAGTGGCGCCTGTTGCCGGACCGTGCGGGTGTCCGTTGATGTAGAGCGAACACATTCCGCAGATGCCTTCGCGGCAATCGTGGTCAAAGACAACCGGCTCTTTGCCTTCGCTGACCAATTGTTCATTCAGTATGTCTAACATTTCCAGGAAAGAAGTGTCGCCGGGTATGTCTTTCATCTGGAAAGTATCAAAGTGTCCTTTCTCCTTCGGACCGTTCTGACGCCAAATTTTCAGCGTAAATGATATGTTCTTGTCCATATTATTTTAATTTTTTTGATGTTGACAAGTTGACAAGGTTTCAGTTGACAAGGCTTTTAGGGTCGGCTGCATATTCGGCCCGCTTGTTGATCAAGGAGGTCAGCATTCGGATGATTTCGTTATTCGAGTTGCTTAGTTCCTCAAACTCCTCATCTGCGATGTAACGGATGTGATGGCAGATGATGAGTTGTGTTTCCATTTCTGAAGCGGAGCCCAAAGAAACATGCAGGAAACGAATCAACTCCCTTTCGTGCTTCCTGCCGAAACCTTCCGCAATGTTCGACGGGATGGAGACGGCAGCGCGGCGCATCTGGGAGGTTATCCCATACAGTTCTTCTTTTGGGAACGTTTGCGTCACCTCGTATAAGCGTTGCACAAACTGGATTGCCTTTTGCCAAACGATTAAATCTTTATGGTTGCGCATGCCTTAAAAAACCTTGTCAACTCGTTAACTTGTTACCTTGTTATCTCGTCAATCAATTTATGATTTGTAATTTCTTGTTTGTACTTTGATTGCTTCATAAACCAGCGGTTCCTTGTAGAGAACCGGGGCTTTCTCGTCCGTGCCTTGGTATTCCCAGCAGGATACATAGAAATAGTTCTCGTCATCGCGCTTGGCTTCGCCTTCTTCCGTCTGGTATTCCTCGCGGAAATGCCCGCCGCACGATTCGTTTCGGTTCAATGCATCGTAGGCAATCAACTCGCCCATGGTGATGAAGTCATTCAAGCGGATGGCCTTGTCCAACTCTACGTTCATGCCTTCCTTGCTTCCGGGGATGAACAAGTTCGTCTCGAACTCCTTGCGGATTTCCTTCAGTTTGGCCAAACCTTCTTTCAAGCCTTCTTCTGTGCGCCCCATGCCGACGTATTCCCACATGATGTGGCCCAGTTTCTTATGGATGGAGTCCACGGATTCTTTGCCATGGATGCTCATCAAGTGGTCGATTTTGTCCTGCACGGCTTTCTCTGCTTCGGCAAATTCCGGCAAGTCGGTGGAGAAGCGCGGCACGGTGATTTGGTCTGCCAGATAGTTCTGGATGGTGTAAGGCAGCACGAAATAGCCGTCGGCCAAGCCTTACATCAGGGCAGAAGCCCCCAAGCGGTTGGCGCCGTGGTCGGAGAAGTTGCACTCGCCGATGGCAAACAATCCCTTGACGGTCGTTTGCAGTTCGTAGTCCACCCAGATGCCGCCCATCGTATAGTGGATAGCCGGATAAATCATCATCGGGTTGTAGTACTTCACGCCATTGATTTCGTTGGCCAGTTCGCCGGGGTTCACGTCCGTGATTTCCTCGTACATGTCGAACAGGTTGCCGTAGCGTTGGCGCACCACGTCGATGCCCAAGCGTTCGATGCTTTCAGAGAAGTCGAGGAACACAGCCAAGCCGGTGTTGTTCACACCGAAACCGTGGTCGCAACGTTCCTTGGCGGCACGGCTCGCCACATCGCGTGGAACGAGGTTGCCGAAAGCAGGATAGCGGCGTTCCAGATAGTAGTCGCGGTCTTCTTCAGGGATGTCGCTGCCCTTCTTTTTCCCTTCTTGCAGGGCTTTTGCGTCTTCTATCTTCTTCGGCACCCAGATACGTCCGTCGTTGCGCAAGGATTCCGACATCAACGTCAACTTCGACTGTTTGTCGCCGTGAACGGGGATGCAGGTCGGATGTATCTGTACGTAGGCCGGGTTGGCGAACAAAGCGCCTTTGCGGTAGCAGGCCATGGCAGCCGAACAGTTGCAAGCCATGGCGTTGGTCGACAGGAAGTAGGTGTTCCCGTAACCGCCCGTGGCGATGACCACAGCGTGTGCGGCGAAGCGTTCCAACTTGCCCGTCACGAGGTTTTTCGCGATGATGCCCCGCGCACGTCCGTCGATAATCACGATGTCTTGCATTTCATAGCGCGTGTAGAGCTTCACCGTCCCTTCATGCACTTGGCGGCTCAGGGCCGAATATGCGCCCAAGAGCAGCTGCTGCCCCGTTTGTCCTTTGGCATAGAACGTGCGCGACACCTGTGCGCCGCCGAAAGAACGGTTGGCTAATAAGCCTCCATATTCGCGGGCGAACGGCACGCCTTGCGCCACACATTGGTCGATGATGTTGTTCGACACCTCTGCCAAGCGGTAAACGTTGGCTTCGCGAGCGCGGTAGTCGCCGCCTTTCACCGTGTCATAAAACAAGCGGTACACCGAGTCGCCGTCATTCTGGTAGTTCTTGGCCGCGTTGATGCCGCCTTGCGCAGCGATGGAGTGTGCGCGGCGGGGCGAATCTTGTATGCAGAAGTTCAGCACTCGGAATCCCATTTCACCCAACGATGCGGCCGCAGATGCGCCTGCCAATCCCGTTCCTACCACGATGATGTCCAAGCGTCGTTTGTTGGCGGGGTTCACTAATTTCTGGTGGGCTTTGTAATTAGTCCATTTCTCGGCCACCGGCCCTTCCGGTATTTTTGAATCTATTTTAACCATGTTTTTTGTTTTTAGATGAGTGATTGAATGTAGAACACGATGATAACCAAGGCAAAGCATGCCACAACGATGCTTGTGTAGATGTTAGAAACGCATTTCCAGCGGTTCAGCCACACCTTGTTGTTCCAGCCCAACGTCTGCATGGCGCTCCAGAAGCCGTGGGTCAGATGGAACCATAAAGCGCCCAACCACACGAGGTAAAGCACCACGTTGGCAATGCTGGCAAAGGTGTTCTCGATGTGGAACACGCCGTCGGCGGCATAGCTCAAGGTCACGGGATCCACGTGGGCGCCCATGTTGTGCATCAGTTCGGGCAACTGCATTTTCGACCAGAAATGGAGCAAATGCAAGCCTAAGCCCACGACAACGATGATGCCTAACACCAGCATGTTCTGCGATGCCCATTCCACGGTTTTCGGGCGGTCGGTCACCGCATAGCGTTCGTTGCCGCGCGCTTGCCGGTTCTGCATCGTCAGCCAAAAGGCATAGATGATGTGAATGATGAAAAGAGCGGCCAGCACCACCGTTGCGGCCAAGGCATACCAATTGGCGCCCAAGAACTCGCAAACCATGTTGTAGCCCTCTGTTGAGAACAATGACACAAGGTTCATCGCCATGTGAAACGTCAGAAACAGGATGAGGGCGACGCCGGTAACGCTCATCACCACCTTCCTTCCTACAGATGAATTACTTAACCACATAAATAATTGAATTTAAATTATTGATTTGTTAGAATTAAAGCCCTCGGCAATCATGCCGCAAAAGTAGTCGAATTCCAGCGATTCACCAACAAATTAAGGAAATAATTCTTTAATCGCGTCGCGAAAGGAGCGTTCTAATGAGAAAGTGTCATCTTTGTTGCACGAAGACAGGATACGGTTCGGCAAAGCTAAATTTGAAAACTTTGTTTTCCATTTGCCATTGCACTCACCTTTCACTATCTTTGCAAGATGAAACAGAGATTGGGAAAAATCGCCTGCCTCTCCTTGCTGTGCCTGCTGTGCTTCCCGTGGACGGGCTTGCAGGCGCAGAATGCCGACATCTGCGTGTTGGAGAAAGTCAACGGCTTGGACGGGGGCTTTGCGCGGGGCTACAGCAAGGTGATGTCGAAAACTGCGCCTTACCTGGCCGTGGGCATCCCGGTGTTGATGGGATGCTACGGGTTGATTGACCGCGAGAGCGGTATCCTGGAGGATGCCATCTACGTAGGCACCAGCGTCGTCGAAGCCACGTTGCTCACGTATGCCTTGAAATATGGCGTGGATCGCCGCCGCCCGTTCGAGAGCTATCCGGGAAGAATCGTCCCGCGCGACTTCCCCGACAGCCCTTCTTTCCCCTCCGGGCATGCGGCCATGGCTTTTTCTTTGGCCACGTCCCTTTCTATCAAATACCCCAAATGGTATGTCATCACTCCCTCTGCCCTGTGGGCATGCTCCGTGTGCTTCGCAAGGATGAACCAGGGTGTCCATTATCCTTCCGACGTGTTGGCGGGGGCGGCCATCGGCGCGGGCTGTGCCGTGGCCAACTATTACATCAACAAGGGTTTGAAACGTTGGGTGCTGGGCCGCCGCCGTCCCGCTTTGGTGGCGTATTGAGCGGGGCAGATCCGCTGCCGCTTGCCGTCGGATGGTAAATAAGTATTAAAAACTTTGTGCTTTTTTCTCCTCGAATGGCCGAAAAGGATTATTTTTGGAGTGGGAAAGTTGACGGTTTTATGAAAAGGCCCTTTTTTAAATATGGAATGCTCTTTTGCATGCTCTGCTTTGTCTGCCCTGTGCTTCGCGCAGGCGGGATGATGCCCGACAGCCTGCTCACCGTCGACCATGTGTACAATGTCACCTTCACCGACCCCGATTTGGGCCATCGCATCCTCCGCGAGATGCGCAGCCGCAAGATGTACACGCCTTATGAGTTGAACCTCGCCGAGGGCGATCTCTACGTGAACAACTACAAGTACCAGCAGGCGATGGTCTATTACCGCCGCATCCTCAACAGTGATTCCGTCCGCCTCAACCGCAAGAACCGCTTGGGGCTTTACCACCGCATGGTGACTTGTTTCGACGGCATCCACGACGAGGACGGGAAAGAACGCTGCGCCCGCCTGTTGCTCAAGGAGGCAGAAGCCGAGAAAGACGCGCCCATGCAGTCGGTCGCCCTCTTTGCCATCGGCAAGTCCTTGCGCTACCAAGGCGACACGGCGCGGGCCTACGACTATATGCAGCGGGCCATCCATGCGATGGAAGCGTCGGATTATGCGTACAAGTTCGACAACCTCCGCTACGAATACAACACGCTTTTCCTGTTCCTCCTGAACGAACACCGCTATGAGGAGGCGTTGGCAGTCCTGGGAAAGCTGGAAAAGATTGTGGACGCGTCCGGCGATGGAAAGGAAATTGCCGGGCTTGCCTCCAAGGAGCGCAAGACGCTTTACGCCAACAAGGCCGTGGTTCTCCAGTGCCTGGGGCGGGAGGACGAGGCGGAACGTTGCTACCGCCTTTGGGAAAACACGGCCAAGGAATACACGAACGACGACTACCTTATCCTGCCTTACCTGTTTGCAAAAGGGAGATACGATGAAGTCATCCGCAAATTTCATGCGCAGGAGACGGAATTGCGCCGGCAGGGCGACACGGTGAACTACCACATGCGCACCGCGCTCCGCTACCAGGGCAAGGCATACATGGAGAAAGGCGACTATGAGATGGCGGCGAGTTATTACCGCCGTTTGGCCGAAATCACCAAGTTGCTGAAAGAGGAAGAACAGCAAAGCCTGGCCATCGAACTGGCGACCATCTACGAAGTCAACGAGAAAGATGCCATCATCGAGTGGCAAGGCGTGCAGCTCCAACGGCATGAAGTCACGTTTTACAGCGTGATAGCGTTGCTGGTCTCTTTGGGCATCATTGTCGGCATCGACATGTACAACCGCCGCATCATCTTTCGGAAGAACAAAGTGCTGGTGAAGCAGATAGAGAAGAACGAGTCGTTGGAGGCTTTTGGCCAAGAACCTTTGGAAGCCGGCGGCGTGCAGGAGAGCGCCTCGCCCGATGAATGCGCCCTGTTTGGCAAGCTGGAGGCGCTGATGCGGCGGGAAAAGCTCTACCGCAATTCGAAACTGACGCGCGACGACATCGTGGCCCGCCTCTACACGAACAAGAACGCGCTCATCAATGCTTTGCAGAAATATGCCGGTTCCGGCTTCACCGATTATGTCAACGCTTTGCGCCTCGACGATGCCGTTGAACTGATGAAAGCCTGCCCGGAAATGACCATCGAGCATGTTGCTGAGCAAGTGGGCTTCGGTTCTGTGGTGAGCCTTTACCGGCAGTTCAAGTACAGGTACGGCCTGACACCCGCCGAATTCCGCAAGGCATTGGACGAGGAGTCCGGCCAGCCGGAAGAAATCGCGCAACAATCCTGACAATTTTTGATGCATCCTTTGGAGGTTCCGTGCAATCCTTCTATAAGAATTGCGGAATCTTTCAGGTGCATTTTCCTGCACGATTATTAATCGTACACGTGTACGATTAATAATCGTCACGCATGACGATTATTAATCTTGCAAAAAAAGCTTCTGCAAGGCATGCGCGGCTTCACGGGAGGGATGCTCAAACCTTGCCGGTGAAACCGGCGGACTTTTCAGTAAATTTGTTTGATAGATTCGTTGCGTGCGGCATAAGCTTCCTTTTGGTTCCGGCCGGTTTGCCGTCTGCCGGAAAAGGATGTCGGGCATGTTCGTTCCGGCAACTTTCTTGTTTCAGGCGATTGGACGGGAGTTGCAATCCACTTTTTAAGCAAATCTTCAAAAAAAGCCCGGTTTCATCGCAGGACGGGGTTTTGCTGCTTCTGCGCGAAGGAAGGAAAAATGGAATTTGTGACAAATTGAAAGTCCGTTGTGACAAATTGAAAGAACCCTTGTAGGATACAATTTTTATTTTTGCGTAGCGAAATTGTGTAAATATATTAATTCTATAAATTTAGCTTATGAAATTGAAACGATTACGAATCTTTTTTGCCTTGTTCCTATGGATGATGGCAGGGAACATGCTCACGGCCTATGCCCAAGAGCCGGAACAACCGCCAACGGATCAACACACCTTCACGGTGGACAAGTCGAAGTTGGAAGGCATTTGCGATTCCATTGCCAAGTACACCACCGGCGGTGAGCAAGCAACGTACAATGCTTACTTTGCCGCCGTAAAGGAAAGCGAGGACTATGCCACCGCTCAAACGTATTTGGACGAAGGTTGGCCGGAAGCTGTGACCGTCACAAATCCGGGCGAAGACAACCAAGACCCTACGGATGCGGAACTGGAAGAAATGGAAGCTGAATACCAGGACATGGTGGATGCGTTAGTGCTTCCTTTGACGAAAGCTTACAAGAAAGCGCCGTTCGACTATGTGGCAACGAATGTCCCCATATGGTACAATAATTATTACGGCAACGTGAACGGAGGCAGTGGCGGCGACTACACAGCCGAAGAATGGACTGCCTTGTACGATGAATCCGACTATGCGTCGATATTGACGCAGGCAACGGAAGTGCTGGCCACTTACAACGGACGTGAGGATGAAATCCCTGACGACATGATCTGGCTTGAAAAAGAGATTGTAGAAGATGGAGGAGAGCCGGGGACCGGCGAATCGGAGGAAGAAGTCATAGACGGCATCATCCCGTTGGCAGAAGATTTGTTGAGCGGCCAATCCACTTCTTATGAAAACAAGGTGCTGGAACTGAGAAACCTGCTGCTGCGGATAGCGGAAGACGAGACCGGAGCGTATGCCACATTGAAAACTTCCGATATCTACACGAAGCCGTATGCTTGGTTCAATTCGGATGATTGGAGCATCACTGGCACGGAGACGGACGGAAACGACTTCAGTTTCGCTCAAGGCCAGCACAACCAGACGGCTGTGAGCGTGGCCATCGACCGCTTGAACACCATGGTGTCGTTCGTGGATGTGCTGTATGCCTACCATTCTTCTGCCGACGCGGCCCGCGCAGAAGTCAATGCTTATTTCGAAGAAGATGAAAGGACCGACAGCAATGCGGACTACAAAGCCGCCAACGATGTGATTGCCGCTTTCGAAGCTTTGCTGGAAAATCCTTCTTACAGCGCGGAAACCGGCCAATACACGTGCGGCGGGCAAACCTATGCTTCGCTGGAAGCCTTGACGGAGGCCTTGAATGAGGAACAGGCCGAAGTGCAGGGCATCCCGCAAACGTTGGAGGAAAAGCGCGATGCTTACGAGCAAACCTTGCGCGACCTGATTGCCACGGCACAGAAGCTCAGCACGCACCTCAGCGCGGCCGAGAGCGGGAAGGACGCTTTGTTGGAAGCCATCACGACGGCAACCACGGCCGCCAACAATTCCACAAAACAGTTGTCAAACTATACGGATGCCACTGCCGCTTTGCAAAGCGCTTATGATACGGCCAAGGCAGCGTATGATGAATTGGCTGAAGCCCTTGGCCAGGCAATAGGGAATGCCACCACGCAAAACAGCACGTGGCAAGACAGCGAACTGGCCACAACCATCCAAACTGCCCAAACGGTGATGGAGAATGCCGGGAACGTGGAGGCCATGGATACGGACATTTCCACGGCTACGGCCAATATCACGGCGGCCATGGACGCAGCCGAAGCCCGTTTCGGCATGAAAAGCGTGGCGGAGCAGTTGAAAGCCTGCCAAGCGCTTTACGGCGATGCCGACGGAAGCATGCAGGCCTTGGTCGATGAATCTGCCACGACCACGGCATTGGATGCCGTCCGCAGCCTCACCCAACGGATGCAGGAGAAGATAGATGCCGTGGAAGCCGCCTACGAGGAGGCAAAGGCGCAGTTGCAGGACCGCATTGCCGACGCCAAGCGTTACTATGAAAACTGGAAAGACACCCGCGACATGGAAGCGCTGAAAACGGCTTATGAAGAAGCCGAAGGCGTGTATGCCGCCAATACGACGGAACAGGTGCGCAACATTGCCGCTTTGCAGGAAGCCTACGTCGCCTTGGATGCCGTGTATGCTGACCTGGGCGGTTATTCCGACCCCTACGAAGCCCGCCAGGAACTGATTGAACTGATTGCCGAGGCGGAAGCGGCTTTTGAGAAGTACCAATACAACGACCTGCGCAACGCCATCAATGAGGCGAACCGCAATGTGAACAGCGACACGCGATACGTCCTGAACCAGCAGATTGCCAATCTGCAAGCAGCGATCGACAATGCGGAACTGCAATATGCCAGCATCGTGAGCCGCCTCACGGCACAATACCCGGCGACGGAGGCCAAGATGAAAGAACGCTACGGGGACGACCCGTCCCTCTGGCCGGAAGACGACCGCACGTTCCTGGAAACCGTGAAGGCCGACATGCAACCTTCGGAGACTTCGGAGGGAGAATTTGTCTGCACCAACGTGCCGGTGCTGCAAGGTTACTACCGCGACCTTCAAAGCATGGTGGCGGAAGCCGATGCATTATGGAACGCTGCCGTGGAGGCTTTTTACAATGCCATCCAGGAAGCCGACCTCCTGTTCACGTCCAGCTACCCGGACGATGAGGCTTTGGGCGCAGCCATTGCCCATGCCGAGGAGGAATATGCCAAGATTGCCGAGAGCTATCCCACCATTGCTTCGGTGGAAGCCTTGCAGGAAGCCTTGGCGCAGGAAGTGGCCCGTGTGGAGACGGCAGACCGTCGAGGCGTGGCCAACCAGTTTATCCGCTTGTATGTGGAACTGAACAATGCTTTTGAGCAATACGGTTCCGACGAGAACACCCCCAATACTTCGGACGTGAAGACCTATTTGGCGGAGAACCAAGCGGTGTATGAGGAACTGAACAGCTTGTCTGGCACGGACCTCATTGAATACACCTTGCCGGAACTGATGGCGTTCGTGGAAGAAGCCACTGCCGTGCAAGAGCGTTACCGGATGTTCTGCAATGCCGTGGATGCATTGGACGCGACGATTGAAAGCGCCGAAACGTCCAACGGGCAATATTATGAAGACCGCCCCACGGACAACAACCTGTACCGCACCATCGAGAAAGCCATTTGGGCAAAGACCGAGAGCTTCAACCAGGATTCTGTGGAAACTTGGAACTATGCACTAAGGGACACCCTGTCGCAAACCGCTTTGCTTTACCGCAGCACGCTCCAGAAGATGAACTCGGCCCGCAATGCGGCCCGCAATAAACACATTATATATTATGGCAGCGCCACGGAAACGTCTGAAATCATGGACTCCTACAACAAGGCCGAAGCCTATTTGGAGGATTTGTGCTTCACCCGCATCGAGAAGATGACCCTTGAGTTGGACACTTGCTATTACCATGCGCAAGACAGCTGTGCTGTATTGGAAGCAGAGATACAGCAAGTGATTGACGAAGCAGAACGCCTGAACACTTTGATGCAGGACGAGGACTTTGACTTGGCCATCGCCCAAGCCATCAATGCGCGTTTCAGCAACGACGGGCGCATCGCCGCCATCCGGGCCGGCATCGAAAGCTTGGAGGCCGCTGTTGGCGTGCAGGAAGAATCGTATGCCGCTGCCGCTGCCGCGTTGGAAGAAAACTTGGCTGCTGCCCGCAAACTTCTGGACAAGCTGGCGGACGATGCCTTGCAGGCCGCCATCGCTTCGGCAGAAGCCGTGGAGGCGAAGGCCGACCTTGCTTTGGAAGATGCCGCCACGTATGCTGCCATCACCGAGGCGGATGCCCTGTTGACAGCAGAGCAGGCGCGGGTGGACGGCATGTTGGACGGCCTGTTGGCCGAAGCGTTGCAGGCTTTGCAGGAAGCACGCGACGAAGCCTTCGCGCGCAATACCTTATATTATGGGGCGGATGCCACCGACAATGAAATCATGAAGGTCTATAATGAGGCGGGTGCTTACGTGGATTCCGACAACTTGGAAGACATTGCCCTGATGACCGACTCTGTGAACAACTGTTATGTGGATGCAGCCGTGCGTTGCCTGCAATTGGAGGCAGAGGTGGACGGCTTGGTGCGCAAGGCATCCCCGCTCGCCACGTTGATGGAGGATGACGAACTGGCTGCCTTGGTGACCGAGGCCACCGACAGCCGGAATGCGGCCGAAGGACGCATTGTGGCGATAGAAGCTGTGCTTCCGGAGTTGCAGGAATTGTATGATGCCGACAGTGCTTTGTATGACGAAGCCGTGGTGGATTTGAATGATTCCGTGGCAACGGCCCGCACCCTCTTGCTGCAACGCTACGATGTGGCTTTGGAGACAGCCATTGCCGAAGCCGAAACGGCCTTGGACAATGCCGGAAAGACTTCGGCTTCCTGCACGATGTATGCCGACCTTGTGCTGCAAACCGACTTGCTGGCCGTGGAAATGGAACGGGTGCGCCAAGCCATTGAAGCTTCGTCCATCGATGCCGTCCAAGCAGGCGACCGCGAAGTGGAGGTTTATACCATCGAGGGTTATCTGGTGAAACGGGTCCGCTTGTCCGATCCTGATGCGTTCCGCTTCCTGCCGGAAGGCATCTATATTGTGGACGGGAAGAAGATGTTCCTGCCGAAAAGATAAAAGTAGTAACAATATAAGAATGAATATATGAGAAAGAATTTTTCAAGATGGCTTTTCCTGCTGTGTGCCATGCTGGCAACCGCAGCGGCGCAAGCCTACGACATCAATTCATCGGATATCCGTTTCGCCAGCAATTATGATGGGGCCAATGGAAGTTATGACGTCACCATCCCGATTTATGATGACGATGGAGCTGATGAAGGTTTGCACAAAAATGGCACCTCGTATGTCAAGGTGAAGGTCGGTGATAACGAATACACATTGTGCAATATGTATTCGTTCCCCGGAGCGGGCGACCCGCAGCCGGATGGATCTTCCTATTGGGTTGCGATTAAAAAGACGAGCGATACGGGCATACTGGCCCGTATGGAGGTCAATAGTACGGAAATTACGAGTGAATGGCAGCGTGTGACGGCCAAAAAGTCGGGTAGCAAGACATCGGTGACCTTGCGTTTTTATGTCGACGCATCGATTTTGCAGGCATCGGCTACTTATAATGTGTATTTGCGTATTGACAAGAATAACGGGTCTGATTATAATGTATCCAACAATTCTACTACAATCAATGCCTTGCGTTTCCCGGATCCTGCCGTCAGCGGGCCGACTAATGGGTCTGCCGGTTATCAGGACGTGACGGTATCTGTGTCCAATTATGATGGCACGCCTTATTTGTATGCCACGGGCAATACCAACAAAGAGCAAACAGGTTCGAAGACCTATCAATATCTTGTAGGGGATGCCGCGCAGAATAAGACGGTTTATGTGGACTATTCTTTTCCTTATAATCGTACCATCACGAAATCGAAAGGGGTGATTATTGACCAATACCCGCGTGTCACGAGGTTGACAGCTACTGCCGGGAGCAATGGCGCGACCCAATTGGAATGGGACGTTCCGGCTGCGGATAAGAATGGGAACATCATTGAGGCTGGGAATTTCCTTTTGGAGAAACAGGTGGAGACTTCTTCCGGTACATGGAGTGACTGGGAGACTGTCAGGACATTGTCCAATGATGAAAGGGCATATTTGGATGCAGAAACCCAGTTGACCCCGCTGAATATTCAATACCGCATCAGTCGCACTTCTCCGTGGGATGGTTATCGTTATGCGATTGTTAGCATCGACAAGACGGGCATGAAGCATGCCAAGGTCACGGAATTCACGAATGCGCGCCTGTTGTCGCAACGCCAGGTGGAACTCACGTGGAAGTGGGATTATGACAAGGACAACGATAAAAAGATTGTGCTGACGGACGGATCCAAGTTCATCCTGACCCGCGAAGTTTCAGAGAACGGAGAGACATTCATTACGGATGTGACGGAGGAGTTGGATTGCGAAGACTTTGTGGATATGGAGAATGGCACTTGCACGTACCTGACCACCATCACGCAAAGCTGCGTGCTTTACCGCTGGAAGATTCATTTGGAGCCGGGCAACCCGGGCGACTATTACGGTGCAGGAACGGACATTTACACGGCCAATTACCAAATGCCCATGAAAGACGAGAACGGCGAAGTGATGGAAGACGAGTATGGCAACGTCCAATATGAGGACAATACGGACGGCATCAACGATGCCGAGGTGGCCAGCTTGGAATACTTCCGTGCATCGCATGGCTATTATGGCGACCGCGTGGAATTGGACTGGAAGCTGGAAGACAATTCCGGTTCGCTGGACATCTTCTCTGTGCAACGCCGCGTGTATGGGGAAGAAGACACGGAACTCAATCCGTTTGTGCAAATCGGAACGGTGGAAGCTTCCGAGGGCATCATCTATTATTCGTTCACCGACGAGAAAGCCGTGCCGGGCACCACGTATGAATACATGATCGAAGGCAACAAGGAGTGCGCCAACGAAGAAGTGAAGACGCACGATTATACTTATGGTTTCTCCACCGCCACGGGCAACATCTATGGGCGCATCACGTATGACAGCGAGAGCGGCCAGGCAGTGTATGGCGCGGAGGTGCGGTTGGAAACCACGGCCAACATCATCGGGCAGAGCTATGCTTTCAATAATGATTACTTCTTGCAAGTGGACAATGCCGCTTTCTCTGATGAGACGGTGGACAGCCTTTCCTTGCAGTTGTTCGTGAAGTTCAATGGAACGCCTTCATCGAAGATGTCGTTGCTGAAGAAAGAAGGCATGTATGAGGTGTATGCAGAGAACGGCAGGCTGTATTTCGACGCTGGCGGCCAAGTGCTGGAAGCGGGACGCACGGTGGAAGAACTCACGGCCACGAACAGCTTCATCCAACTGACGGCGGTATTGTCGAAAGATTCTCTCTTGATGTACACGGACACCACCTTGCTTGCAGGCACGCCGCGCACGGTCGGCACGTTGCCGGCATCCGGCAGCGCATTCACCATGGGCGAACACTTGCAGGGCTATTTGGATGAGGTGCGCGTATGGCACAAGGCATTGACGAAAGAAAACATCCGCCTGACCTGCGACCGTTACTTGGCGGGCGACGAAGAAGGGCTCATCGGTTACTGGAACTTCAATTATGCCACTGCCAAAGAATTTTACGACTTTGCGCACAAGGATTCCGAGTTTTACATGAACGACGGTAAAATCCGCAGCTTGGCGAACCGGGATTTGTTCGTGGAAAATGCGAACTTGTCGGGCGAGGCCGACAACAATCCTTCGCTGAACCAGTTGAGCTATAAGGATTACACGGATGCGGACGGTGCTTACTACATCGCGGGCATCCCGTATGTGGGCAACGGAACGTTGTATCAAATCATCCCGCGCTTGGGGACGCACGAGTTCACGCCTACCAAGACACAGGTGACGCTGAGCGCAGGAAGCGTGAACCACAGTGCCAACTTCGTGGACAATTCTTCGTTCCCGGTGAGCGGAACGATCACGTATTTCGGCGGCACCATCCCGGTGCAGGGCGTGTCGTTCTATGTGGACGGCGTGGTTTGCACGGATGCGCAGAAGAACATCATCACAAGCGATGCCCAGGGCCACTTTTCCATTTCCGTGCCGGTCGGCACGCATGAGGTGCGGGCTTCGTTGGCCAACCACGAATTCCTGAATGGAGGGCGCATTGTGGACTCTTACGGCAACGACATCAATTACCAGGATGACCGTTACTCTACGGTAGAAATCAAGGACATCACCACGGTGCGCTACATCGGACGTGTGGCCGGAGGTACGATACAGCAGGATTACCCGGTGGGACACTCCTTGTCCACCAACAACCTGGCTGAAGGCATCACCGTGCAGCTCACGTATGCCAACGCCGCCTACAAGCTGTACGACAGCAGCGAGGATTCCGTGGTGACGGTTGCTCATTTCCAGCCTTCCAACTGGAAAGCCATCGGGAAACCGGCCAATGAAAATGAAGTGAGCTTCCGCAACAACATTGTGACCATCACGCCGAATGCGGAGACCGGCGAGTTTGTGGCCGACCTTCCGCCGTTGGTCTACAATGTGAAGCTGAATGTGCCGGGCTACCAGAACATTGCGGGCAACAATTCGCAACTTAGTTTGGAGAGTGTGTTTGCCGTGCAGAGTGAATCCCATGAATATGTGGATTCCGTGGAAGTGAAGAACGAGTGGGTGACCACCCAGTACAGCGACACGGTGAAATACAACCACATGCAGCAGTTCATTGCACGCGTGAAACCGACCATCGGCGTGGAGCAGATGAACGGACGGGTGCCTTTGGCCTACTTTGGCGATGAGGAGACTTCATCCCTCAGCACGGAAGGCACGGTGGAAGTGCCGCTCTACAATGAAGAAACGGGTGCCTATACTTTGGGCTTGCCTTTGTTCACGCAAGGAAATCCTTACACATTGCGGGCTTCGGTGTACGAAGAATATGTGTACTACAACGCGAACGGCGACCCGATGGAAGACCGTGAGACGGACAAAGTGCCGAGCCAAGACGCTACGGTCAGCTTCCAGACCACGATGAGCAGTTCCAATGATACGGAAGCCGTAACGGCAGATTCCACGGGTGTGGCGACATGGACCTTTACGGCGAATAAGGTGGATTTGACAACGGCTACGGCCAACATCAATGTGACGGCCACGGTGGGCGAGGAAGAAAGTGCCACCTCCATTGCATGGACCAGCCCGTTTGATGTGAACAACAGGGTGTTGACAAAGGGTTCGGTGAGCCAAGGCAACAACTTCATCACCGCAGGTCCCGACAAATTGCTGGCCGTGTTGCGCGACCCTCCCGGAAGCAATTCCTATTCTTATTTGGAACAAGGTACGACCTTTACGGAAAGCACCAACTACACGGGAGGAATCATGCAGGATGGTGAGAACGTGATGGAAGTGAACGTAGGTACGGAACTGATAACCTTTACCGGCGTAGGTGCAGGAACCATCCAGTCCGTAGTAGCCAACAATGCGGCAACGGTCAACATCGACCACTCGGAAGAATGGACGGATTCGCAAACCAAGACTTCGACCACGACCATTAGTTCCACTTTCTCTACAAGTGACACGGAAGATTATGTGGGTGCGATGGCCGACTTGTTCATCGGTTATTCCACGAATCTGGCGTATGGCGTGGCCGATGCCATCACCTTGGTCAACAAGGACAAATATGATGCCAACCCGTCTGCGTATGCGGTGACTTACCCGGATGCCACGAGCGAGGATTACGTGTTGGTGCAGACTACATCCTTGGAAGCCGGCACGCAATTCTCCACGATGTTTGCTTACACGCAATACCATATCGAGAACATCCTGCTTCCGGAAATGATAAGCCTTCGCAATGGTTTCCTGCACCAGCCGGGCGAGATGAGCGAAGAACGCTTCCAAGCCGAGGCGAATGCTACGGGCGAACCGATTTATGTTTCCAAGTTGGCGCCGGAGGATGAAAATTATGCCAAGAGCAACATCGATGAAGTGTTCAAGGACGACCCCTTGTATTACACGAAGGAAGGGAACTCTGTGTTCGACGGACCGAGTTACAAGATCTACTTCCCAGCAGATGTTGAGGTGAAGAGCGATACCATCAACTACTTGAACCAGTCCATCGACAATTGGATTGCCCGCCTGTCCGACAACGAGAAGGCAAAAGTGGATGCCATCAACAGCGGCAACCCGTTGCAGAACTATTCCGTGCAGGCCGGTTCTTCCGTTGAATACGCAAAAGGCTTCTCCAATGTCAGCAATACCACCCATGAGTTTACCTTCATTGTCGGTTCCGGCATTGGCACGGATGTGGAATTTGCAGCCTTGGGTTCGGGAAGCGTCCTCAATATCCTTGAGAAGATTGCGACCACGCAAGGCGGAGCGGTGGAATCGGAAGAAGAAGCCACGACGACCGTCGGTTTTGTGTTGGCCGACAGCGGCAACGATTATTTCACGGTGGATGTATATAATGACTTGAGCGGCAACGAAGATGTGGGCTTCGATGACGTGGGCGACAAGGATTTGGACCTCTCTACCTTCATCTTCTATACCCGTGCGGGTGCCACCAGTTGCCCGTATGAGGACGAGGAAGTGACGAAGTGGTACCAGCCCGGAACCGTCATCAGCGAGAAGACCATGCAAGTGGAAGTGCCGGAGATTGCGGTGGAGAACGCCTTCATCGAGAATGTGCCTTCAGGCGAACCGGCTTATGTGACGCTCTATTTGCGCAACAACTCGGCCATCAACCAAGATGGTTGGTACAACTTGATAATCGATGACCAGTCGAACCCGAACGGTGCCGAACTGATTATGGACGGTGCCCCCATCGGCAACGGACGTACGGTGCTTGTCCCGGCAGGCGAGACGTTGACCAAAACATTGACGGTGAAGAAAGGCCGGGAGATGAACTACGACAACCTGCAATTGGTGCTGGCATCGCAATGCCAAGGCGACCCCACGGCCAACTTCCCAGCTATTGCCGACACGGTATCGTTCAGCGTGCATTTCACGCCGAGTTGTTCGGACGTAAGGTTGGCGGCGCCTGCCGATAACTGGACGTACAACACGGAACTGCCTGTGGAAATCAGCGATCGCGACACCGTGCATTACATGAATGTGGAGATTACGGACTTCAATGTCAATTACGACAATTTCAAGTCCATCCGCTTGATGTACAAGCCCAGCAGCGATTCAGAGGAAAATTGGGTGACGTTGATGAACTATTTCGCAGAGCAGGAGTATTATGACGAAGCGGTAGAAAACGGGTTGAATGCGGAAATGATCAGCGCCGAAGACCAAGGGACCATTATTTATAAATGGTATTTGGACGACATGCCTGACCAGTCGTATGACCTGTGCGCCGTGTCCGTCTGCGATATTAATAATGTGGAAGTGGAAAGCTTCTCCGAAATCCATACCGGTGTGAAAGACATGTACCGTCCGCGCCTGTTCGGTTCGCCGCAACCGGCAAACGGCATTCTGACCATCGAAGATGAAGCAATGATTACGTTCAACGAAAGTATTGCCGCCGGTTACCTCACGGAGAACAACTTTGAAGTGACGGGAATTAAGAACGGAACGGAAACCAACCATTCCGTGGCGGTTGAGGTGGATGGCAATGACACCTTCGTCAGTGAACTGAACCGCAGCTTCCGTGCGAAAGACATCACCTTCGAAGCATGGGTGAAATTGCCGGAAGACCAGAATGCTACGTTCTTTGAACACGCGGAAGAAGGCGACACCTTGAGCTTCGGCATTACGTCGCAGCGTCAGTTGCGCGCCGTGGTCAATGGGGAAACCTACACGAGCAACGTGATTACGGAACAAAACTTCTTGAACAACTGGATTCACGTGGCCATGGTATTAGACCAGAACGAAGACGGCATGTCTGCCGGTTCGTTGGCCCTCTATTGCAATTATGTGGCTTATTTGGAGGTAGACGATGTGCCTGCTTATACCAGGACTTCTACTTACACACTGGCTCGTGGGCTGAAAGGGCAGATTCATAACATCCGCATCTGGACGGCTGCACGCACTTCAGGGCAGATACAGACGCAGAGCAATGAACTGTTGAGCGGCAACGAAGAAAACTTGTTGTCATACTATCCGATGGATGAGGCCAGAGGCACTGTGCTGACAGACAAGGCAAGAGGCTTGAACCTTGCCATGACAGGAGGCACTTGGATATTGCCGGAAGGCAGAAGCTTGGTATTGAACGGAACCAGTTCTTACCTGAAGCTGAACACTGGCAGTGCCGTAGCCCTCGATTTGGATAATGATTATACCATTGAATTGTGGTTCAAGGGAGATGCGTCCAACAGCAACGCGACCTTGCTGGCCAGCGGAAAGGCCGACGGCACGGATTGGGGCGGTTCTGAGAACCTGTTCTTCTTAGGATTTGAAAACGGTGTCCTCACTTACCGCACCAACGGGCAAACGCTTTCGGGCGGCGGCAATTATTTGGACGACAATTGGCACCATGTAGCGGTGGCTGTGAACCGCATGACCGATCGTGCACAACTCTATGTGGATGGCGCATTGGTGGTTTACGCTCCGGCCACGGGCTATGGAAGGATTGCTTCGGCTTACGTCTATGCGGGTGTCACCCCGATAGCCGTGAACAGCCTGACCAATACTTACGTGGGTTATTTCAACGGAAGCTTGGACGATATCCGTTTCTGGGGCTTGTACAAGAACGAAAATTCCGTGAAGGCAGGCATGTCGAACCGCTTGGACGGAACGGAAATGGGATTGCTTTCCTACTATCCGTTTGAAAAGCATGTCATCTACAGCGGCATTCCTGAGGTGCAGTTCTCGTTGGCCGACGACAAGGTTCCTGCTTCGACGGCTTCGCCGAACGCCGATGCCATTGCGGTAATTGGGGAAATGGAATTTGCTTCCATCACGACATCCAACCGCGTGACGGTGGAAGATGCCTTCATGACTTCGGCCATTGCGCCGGTGAAAGACAAGGGCGGTGTGGTAGACTTGCTGTTCGACTTCGTGGTGAACGATGATGCGCTCATCATCACCTTGAAGGAAGATGCGGCGAAGATCGAAAAGACCACTGTGACCTTCACCGTGTCTGAGGTGCGCGACCTGAACGGCAACACCATTGCTTCGCCGATTACGTGGACGGCTTACATCGACCGCAACCAGTTGAAGTGGGGTGAGGATGAAATCAATCTGGTGAAAGACGTGAACGAACCGTTGACCTTCACGATGGAAGCGGTGAACAAGGGCGGCTACACCGAAGATTACACCATCACCAACTATCCGACGTGGATGACGGTAGAGCCGTCGAGCGGCACGTTGACAGCCACCGCATCGGAAGAAATCGAGTTTACGGTAGATGAAAGCCTGAACATCGGCACTTACAATGAGGTGGTTTACCTGACGAACGACGAAGGTGTGTCCGAACCGTTGAACATCACGCTGAAAGTGAATGGCATCCAGCCGGATTGGAGTGTGAATCCGGCCGATTACAAGTACAGCATGAACGTTTACGGCATGATGAAGATCGACGGCCATTATTCGAACGACACGGAAGACATCCTAGCTGCGTTCGAGGACAATGAATGCGTGGGTGTCGCTACGAATGAGTACATCCGTGTGAACGACACGTATTATGCACTGCTGACGGTTTACAGCAACAGCGGATCGCATGACAATTTGAACTTCAAGATGTGGGATGCTTCTACCGGGACCATCTATATCGCGTCGCCGGAATATCCGATTGCTTTCACGGCTGACAAGATTATCGGCACGCCGGTTGACCCGGTTGAGTTCACGAACCTTGATATGGTTCAGTTGGACATTGCATTGAACGACGGATGGACTTGGACTTCGTTCAACGTAAGCAACGAATCGATGGCCGACCTTTCTGAAACGCTTCGCTACAACCAATGGGCAACCGGCGACGAAGTGAAGCGCGAGGACGGCGGCGTGGCCACTTACGGCACGACCACCGGATGGCAAGGCGACCTGGCATCGTTCGACAACGAAGGCATGTTCCTGATACATTCTTCGTATGCACAGACGTTGAGCGTGATTGGCACGCCTGTTGACGTGGCCTCTCACGTGCTGGACATCCGCAGCGTGAACGACCATGGCGTGGCCATCTGGAACTATATCCCGTACTTGGCGCAAGTGAACCTGACGCTGAACGAAGCGTTGGCCGGATACGAAGCTTTGGAAGGCGATGTCATCAAGAGCCAGAGCGGGTTCGCGATGTACAATGGCAACTTGGGTTGGATTGGAAGCCTCACGTACATGCAGCCGGGACAAGGCTACATGTTGCAGCGGGTAGGCACCACCAATGCTACTTTGCAGTATCCTTCATCGATGACGCAAGGCAACCGCGTGGCACCGATCACCCGCTCTGCCGGCGCAGAGGTTGAGATGGCGGATTTGGGTTATGCCAACACGAACTACTCGCGCACCATGTCCATCGTCGCCACGGTGGAAGGCGTGGATGTGCAGGAAGGCGACCTTTTGAAGGTATATGTGGACGGAGAACTTCGTGGCGAATCGCCGATGATTTGCATGGGGGCGGACGATGAACCGTTGTTCTTCCTCTCCATCTCCGGCGACCGTGAAGAAAATGTGGATGTGACGGTGGAAAGAGACGGCGAAGTGGTGGCTTCGGCTGCCGGTGCGGCCACCTTCCAGTCCGATAAGGTGGAAGGCTCGTACAGCGACCCGAAGGTCATCCGTTTCATGGATGACAACACGGTTGTTTACCCGTCGCCGTTCACCAACGAACTGCATATCCGGAAGCAGGTGGATGAAGATGCGGAGGTACACGTGACGATCACCGACACGAAGGGCGCCGTTATCGCCTTGTTCGAGGATTGCAACGACCACGGCCAAGTGGACATCCACTGGACGACGGGCGCGGCAGCCTGCACGCCGGGCGTGTATGTGGTCAACATCCATGTAAATGGCGAGAACCATGATTATAAAGTAACCAAAATCAAATATTAAACGGACATGAAGTTGATAATGAAAGCAAAATATCTGTTTTCCGGCCTTGCCGCCCTTTTGCTGGCGGCAGGCTGCACGGAAGAAGACTGGACGGTAGGGTTTAACGGAGGAATCGAAGATCCGCAATGGGCAAAGGTGGCAGCAGTGCCTGCCACCGCCCCCACGGATTGGGTGAAACCGGACATGAACATCTATTCCGCCAGCATGACGGCTGTCGTCCGCATGTCGGATTATATCCAGCCTTCCATCGGCGCGAATGACCAGTTTGCCGCTTTCATCGGCACAGAATGCCGGGGCGTAGGGCAACAAATCACGAGCGCAGCCGGGGAGACGGTTTACCTGATTCAGGTGAAAGGCGACCCCAGCGAGACGGATGCGGTGACGTTCCGCTACTATTGCGATGCCACCAAAGAACTGTTTTATACCACCGACGAGGTGGCATTTGAGTCGGACGCGCAATTGGGCAACGTGGAGACCCCGCAAGTGCTGGCATGGAAATCGGAGAGCGACCTCCCTTATTACATGGATTTTGACGTGACAATGGATTTGAGCGCGTTCACCTTGGAGCCTGTCACGGCAAACGACCAAGTGGCTGCTTTCGTGGGCGACGAATGCCGGGGCTTGGCGATGGCAACAGACGAAGAAGGGAACTATGTGTTCCGCCTCCGCGCTTGGGCAAGGGCTGAGAATGAACAGTTCGCGTTGAAGTATTTTTCCGCAGCATTGAAGAATGTGTACGTGTATGGCACGCAATATCCCTTGGAGCATGCCGGCAAGGAAACCGTGGCGATGGGCTTGGACCGGCGCGGCAATGTGGTGGCCTTGGAGAAGCCGGTGAACGTAGTTGATAACAAACAGAATGAAGATTGACATGGATATGAAACGAATGATGGTCATCCTCCTGTCCTTGGTTTGGGGGGCAGGGGCTTTTGCAGCAGCAAACGATGGCAAAGAAGAATACAGCATCTGGAACGACTTCCGGAACAATTGGTACATCGATGCGGGGGCGGGGGTGCAAACCCTCTTTACGCCGGACTTCGGCGGCTTGTCATTCGGCAAGCAGCTCACGCCGTCGTTCCATTTGGGCATCGGCAAATGGGTGAGTCCTTTCTGGGGATTCCATGTCTCGGCACAGGGATACAGCTTCAATGCTTGGCGCGGAACGGCGTTGGGCGACTTTGAGCCGTTCTCCCCGATGGGCAACGTGGATGTCAACCCCGAGGAGCAGTTCCGTTACTACCTGCGTTACCTGGGCTTGCGTGCCGACTTCCGTTTCAGCCTGCTCAACATCATTGCGGGCAGGGAACGGGAAGGCAAGCTCTACGACTTGGTGCCTTACGTGGGTTTCGGCTACATGCATGCTTTCCCTTACCGGGGTACGACGAAGGAAAACCTGCTGACCGGGCATTTGGGCCTGCGCAACCGTTTCAGCGTGATTGACGCACTGGACGTGAACCTTGACGTGGAAGCCGGCGTGTCTGACAGCTACATGCACCCCGTGGATCGCAAATATGCCGCCTCTTTGAGCGTGACGGCAGGGCTGACCTACCATTTCGGGCGCAAGGGATTCCGCCGTTCGGTGGTCAACATTCCGGTAGAGTCCGTGCGCTACATCACGGACACCGTGTATGTGCGTGAGGTGGAAGTGCCGGGCAAAGACCGCATCATCGAGCGCGTGGTGGCAGGCCGCCGCGCCAACGTGGTGATGGCTTCCATCCGTTTCGACCTGAACGGTGCGGAGCCGCGCCCCGGGCAAGAGACGCAATTGGTGGAAGTGTCGCGTTTCCTGAACGCGAACCCGGACGCGCAAGTCGTGATAGAAGGCTATGCGGATGCCACTTCGGGGACGGACAAGTACAACAAGGAGTTGGGTAACAAGCGTGCGGGTGCTGTCCGCGATGCGCTTGTGAATCGATATAAGGTGGATTCCGGGCAAATCGAGACAGTGGCCATCGGGGCCGATGAACAGCGTTATGCTGACGAGCCTTTGTGGAACTGCGTGGCGATTATCCGGCTCGTCAAATAGTTTTGTCTTATGGTTAAGGGAGCGCGCCGGGTCATCCGGCGCGCTTTTTTTTGCATTTTCCGCCCGGCACTTGCGGGCAGGCGGAGCAATTCGACGGGTCAAAGCAGCGAGTTTGCCCGCATAAACTGTGAGTTTTTCGCGATAAACTGCGAGTTTATCCCGGAAAACCGGGCCAAGACTGCGGAAGAATGCGCGGGAAGCCTTGGCGGAATGCCCGGATTTTCCTTATCTTCGCAGGAAATATAACCATAGGAACGAAAGGAGGATTATCATGTTAGTGACTACGACAAGCACATTGGAAGGGCGGCGCATCGCCCGTTATTGCGGCATTGTGTCCGGCGAGACCATCATCGGCGCGAACGTGTTCCGCGACTTCATGGCCAGCATCCGCGACTTTGTGGGCGGGCGCAGCGGTTCTTACGAGGAAGTGCTTCGCGAGGCAAGGGAAACGGCCCTGCGCGAGATGGAGGAACAGGCGCGGCAGATGGGCGCGAACGCCGTCATCGGCGTGGACTTGGACTATGAGACCGTGGGCGGCAACGGCTCCATGCTGATGGTGACCGCCACGGGGACTGCTGTGCTGACGGCTGACTGATGCCTTGGCGCGGCAGGGCGGAAAAGGAAAGGCTGCATCCCCCAGCGGGGAATGCAGCCTTTCGCATGCTCAACAATCTTCTACCTGTGTGTTATCTTGCGGCCACTTTCACGGTGCGTGTGCCTTGGTTGTCGCTGACGCGCACAATCCAGATGCCTTCCTGCAAGGGCAGGCTCACGTCGCTGCCGGCTTCCAAGTTCTGCACCAATTGGCCGTCCGTGCCGTAGACGGCGATGCGGGTGCTGCCTTCAATGCCTTGCACGTGCAGCAGGTTGCCGTCGGCAAACACCGTCCACTGGCCTCCGTTCACGTCGGGCGTGCAGATGGATGCCGCCGGGTCGTTGGCAATCAATGCGGGGAAGGGATCCCAGCCGTCCGTGCCTTTGGTGAAGTTCAGCGTGGTGATTTCCGTGCCGTCAGCCAATTTCGGTTCTGTCAAGACCGTTGCCCACGAAGCGCGGCTGCCGGAGTTGTCGGCGCCGGATTGCTCGATGGTGCCGTATTCGCAGCAAAGTGCCGATGAACCGCTCAGCGTGTTGTTCCATCCTGCTTCCTCAATGAGCGACTGCCCTGCGTAGCCGGGGTTGTCGCTGGTCTCGATGGTGGTCTTGTAGAATACCGTCTCGGCGGTGTTCGCTTGCCATGGGCGGCCGAAGTAGCCCGGCTTCGAGCGGTAGGCAGATGCCGTTTCCGTGCCCGGCACGGCGGAAGTGACGGTGCATTCATACATCAAGTACCCGCGCCCGCTGCTTTGCTTGGCGGCGGTGATGTAGCTCACATCGTTCTTGTCTTCGCTGGTGTTCATGGCCAATTGCGTGTGGTAGAACACGGCCGTCATCTCTCCGAACAGGTAGTCCGTGCCGCCCATCATCACGCCTTTATAGATGGCTGCGCGCACGCCGTCGCCTCCGTAGAAGGAATCTTGGCGGCCAACCACGCGGCAGTTGTTCAGGATTACCTTGTCAGAACCCACCAAAGCGATGGCGGCTGCCCGTTCCACGAAGCTCTTGTTCTGCACCTCGGTGCTGCCGGCTTCCGTGGGGCGCGTGCCTTTGCCGCCTACTTCCCATTCCACCACCACGTCTTCCGACTCTTTCTTGGAGATGTATTGGTTGAAAGAATTCTCGAAGATGATGTTTTCCGCCTCAAAACCATCGGCAGTCACCACCACTGTTGCGTTCCAGTAAGAGTTGTTGGTGGCGCTTCCTCCCGTGTTTTCGTAGGAGAGGTAGCCATTCTCCTTGTTCACGGCCAATGTTTCTGCGTCCCACTTCTGGTTGTTGGCCATGCTGTAATAGCTGTAGCCGTGTCCATAGTAGGAGGTGATGCGCACGGCGTTCTCGTCGATGTTCACGCCTTTGTCCTTCAAGGCGATGCTCGGCGTGGCAGAAGCGTTGACGAGCGACACGTCCGGCACATCCACGACTAACATTTCTTCGTAATTTCCCGGTTCAATCAGGATGCGCACGCGCTGTCCTTCCGTGCGGTCCATGCTGCGCACAGCGTCCAATGCCTCGTTGATGGTGGCGTATTGCTGGCTTTCGCCCACGGTGATTTCCTCGCTGTAAGGCACTACTTCATCCACGCGGATGGCGGTGATGTAGCTGGTCTCCGTGCCGCCGAACGCGATGGTCACGGTGTTTTCCTGCGTGTCGTTCACGTATTCCACCTGTTCCACCCGGCTGGTGGAGCCGCTGTTGGTGGTGATGGCTTCGCCGCCGTTGATGGTGAAGTTGGCAGAATAGTAGTAAGATACCGTCATCTTGCTGCCCGTTGCCACGGGAACCACCATCGTTGCCCCGTTGCCGCCGGTGATGTGTCCCTTGGCCTGTTCGTTCTTGATGCCGCCTGCCAGAGCGATTCCTTTGTAATAAGTGTCGGCAGCGGTGATGGCTTTGTCGTCGAACTCCCATACGCTGACCGGCTCAAACGGGATGGTTTTGCTCACCGCTTGCCCTTCCACCTTCAGGTTCGATGTGAGAGCCTGCTGCAAAGGATAGGCATCTAAGCCGTCGGCCACGACGGAATACACGCCGTCGCGCAGCGTGATGCCCTCCGGCGATGCGAAGCTGTATGCGTAGCCTTCCTCGTTGAGGTTGGTGAAGGTCAGTTGGAGCAGTGCGTTCTGCTCGTCGGTCAGCCCCTCGCCTTGGATGGTGACGGCATACGTTGGCTTTGCCTCGAACACAAGGTCTTGGGTGTGGTCGCCCTGCACTGTCACGGTGTTGTTTGTCAGGTTGTAATCATTCACCCCTTCGGCCACAATGGTGTATGCCACATCCGGCTCTAATTGCACGCTGTAAGTGGAAGCATTGGCATTGATGGCGGGTTCCGGCACGAACACTCTTTCCGTGGCCGGCACGAACTGAAGCTGCAAATTGCTGATGTGTTCGCCCAATCCGCTGATGGCGCCATCGAGGGTGCAGAGCGTCACTTGCGACACGTGGATGTCGTGGGTGGCATCGGCGTTGCCCGTTTCCAAGGTCGCGCCTCGGTCGATGACAAAGCCGTTGGCGTTGGCCAACGCCAATTTGTAGGTGTGTCCTGCGGGCAGGCTGACGCTGTATTGCCCGTTGGCGGGCGTTGCCGTCCATGCTTTCCCGGACTCGTTCGTGAACGACAGGCCGTAACCGTCGGGCAACGTCACGCCCGCTTCCGTCTGGATGCTGCCCTGGATGGTGACATACACGGCGGGCTTGCGGATGACGCGGTAGTACGACGGCTTGTCTTTCGTGTCATAGATGCGGTATTCCCCGGCCTGCTTGGCGGTGAAGGTGAGCAGCACGCCGGTGCTGGGGACGGGGTTTTCTGTGACATCCGTTTGCAACGCAGGGTCGGCGGCATAGACGAAGTTGATGATGCCCGTGCTGTTTTGCGTGCTGCAATACAGTTGGATTTCGTCGTCCTGTTCCAATTGCAGGCTCAGGTAGCGGTCCGTTTTTGCCGAAGCGTTGACGTAAATGTAGCCGGTCAGCGTCTGGCCCTCGATGGTGATGTCCTTTTTTGTGTCATACCTCGTGAGGTTGGTGTTCGAGGTGCGCAGGCGGTCGTTGGAACCTCCGGTCCAACTCAGCCGTCCTGCTTCCCAATGCGAGGGCAGCACCGGCCCTTCTGTTCCCGGCGCGATGGAGGCGTCATACCAACCATTGATGATGTCTTCCGTAAGTTGGTTGTTGTATTGCGTGGCGTCGAGTTGCGCGGCACCGAAGTCCCACACGTCGCTCAACGTGTTCTGTTGCGCGTAGGCCATGGTGGTCGACAGGCACAACGCGGCAAAAAATGCAGTTGTTTTGTTTTTCATGTGAATTGTTTTTTTGGTTAATAAAACGAATGGTTAAAGGACGCAATTTCCCCGCGAACCCATGTGCATATTTTATTCATAGTTGTAAAAAAACTGACGGATTCCGCAGTTGGAGCAGGGGCGTGCGGAGAATGGGGTTGTTAAAAAGCATGTATCCAAAGAGAGGAAAAGAGCATTTGGATGCGGTTTTGGTGAAATGTAGTTAAAATGCGACGTTTTTTCGGGAGAATGTTTGGAAAAATGCTCGCCGAAGCCTTATCTTTGCATCGTGATTTTTTTCATAGTATTAGATTTAAGGTTAACAAAGGTTGGAGTACGGCGGTACTCCTTTTTTTATGCCCGTACCCGAAGGGCCGGGTGTGCCTCCGCAGGGATTGGAAGCTCTTTCCCTTTGCCGTTCCGGCTGTTTTGAAATGATTCCCCCGTATAGTTCCTGAAAAAACGTGGCCCGCCGCCCGTGGCGTGGCCCGCTTTCTTATGAACATTTTCCTGCACGATTAATAATCGTACACGTGTACGATTATTAATCGTCACGGCTGAAGATTATTAATCGTGCAAGCAAAACCTTCGGATGATTTCGGCGAATCATTGGGAGGATGTGTCGCGGCAGATGGCAAATCTGCCGCGACACGTCAGAATGTAGAGCCGCAAAATCTTGCGGCTATGCCTTTTGTTTCATGACATGAGAGGAGAACTATGCCAAAGCGGTAAATCTGCCGTAGCGAGGGTCAGAGGTTCGTGAGCCACTTTTTCCCTTTTGGCGTTCTGAACCAAACTAATATTCCGATGCCTATTATCAGGCAGAGTGAGAATAAGATAATCAGAAAGTCCATAGTTGTTATCTTTTTAGAATCTTGTAACCAATTGCGGCAAATATGTATGTAAGCAGAATTCCTGTAACGGCCAATAGGATTTGCTTTGATTGCGGTTCATTGATGATTAGTGAAATGCCTCCCACTAAAGCCATTGCAGTAAATACAAGTTTGGCCAAGTCGAAGAAAAATTTCCCAAGTGTTTCTTGGCTTAATTTTTCTTTTGCTTTTATTTCCCTGCATTCCTCCTGCTGTTTTGCAAAGTTGCTCGTGTCTTTTATGTTTGCAGGCAAAATTAATCAAATTGTTTGATATGGAAAAGCAAGCCCGCCATTTTCTGTTTGACCTCTGAACTCTGAAATCTTCTTGTCCACTCGTCAACTTGTTCCCTTGTCAACTTTAAAAAGATTTCCTTACTTTTGCCGCATGATTCTTTTGAAAAGAAACATCATCATCGCCGTTTCCGCCGTGCTGTTGCTGGCGGCGATAGGGACAGCATGCTGGCAGTTGGCCTATGCGCGGCCCCGCCGCCTGCTGGCGCGTGCCGAAAGCTTGATGCAGGCGCGTCCCGACAGCGCCTTGCGCACGCTGCAACAATTGCGCCGCCCGCAGTGGCTCATGGGGGAGAACGAAGCCCTCTACGCCCTGCTGATGACGCAGGCGTGCTACAAGAACGGCCTTCCCGTGGCGAACGATTCCCTCATCCGCATCGCCACGCGGCACTACGCCACGGCTGCCGACCCCTTGCGTTATGCATGGAGCCTGTTCTACGAAGGGCAAGTGGCCCGCGACACGGGCGACCGCAACGGCGCGTTGCGCCTGTTCCAACGGGCGGAGCTTCCGGCGGGGCAGGCGAAAAGTCCCCTGCTTTCGTTCCTGCTTTACCATCATTGGGGGCATCTGATGAGCGATGAAAAGCCTTACGAAGAAGGTTTGCAGAAGTTGGAAACGGCGTTGCAGTATGCCAAGCAACTGAACGACACGGCCTACATCCTCAATACGTTGGACATGGTTTCCATGAGCCACATCCGCTTGCGGCAGTACGACAAGGCGGAAGGATGCGCCCGCCAAGCCCTCCGGCTGGCAGAAGCCGCGCATGATGTTTCAAAATATGCGGGAGCCTGCCAGCAGTTGGCGCATGCCTTGACTTGGACGGGCAAGCACGAGGAGGCATTGGCAGTTATCAACAAGGCGTTGGAATGCGCCCATCATGCCGTCCCTCCGTTGGATTCCCTTGCTTTGCGCCCCTATTGGGCGGTGAAAACGGACGCTTTCCTCCATTTGCAGCAATATGATTCTGCCCGTCATTACACGCAAAAGGCCGGTGTCGGGGACGGCTTTGGGGGGTTGGCGGCTTACCATCTGAGCCTGTATGAGATAGAAAAGGGCGCGGGGAATATTGCATTGGCTTTGCAATATCATGAATGTTTTTCTCATTATTTGGATTCTTTGACCGCCCAAAAGACGAGCGAGAGTTTGGCGGCCTTGCAGAAGAAATATGATTATGAGAAATTCCAAAAGGAGAACCTTCAATTGAAAGCAGAGAGGCAATGGTCGTTTATTTTGGTTTTGTGCGCAGTTCTCGTGGCGATGGGTGCTGTTTTCCTTGTATTGTGGCTTCGCATCAAGTGGAAAAGAGAAAAGGAGGCCCTTGCCCGTGCGAAGGATTTACTGCTGGAGCAAAGCCGCCTCCAATTGCAGGGAAAGGCCAACGAACTGTTGCAGCAACGGCAGGCATTGCAGGAAAAGGAGCAGGCATTGCGCGAATCCATGCAGCGGGAGGCGGGCTTGAAAGGCGGCTTGTCTGCGATGGAACGGCAGTTGGCGCAGTATGCTTCGCAGCAGGAATTGCTGAAGAAGCAACTGTTCAAAACGAACGAGGCCGTGCAACGCATCAAAGAGATGGACGGTTTGAGCAATGTGCAAAAGATGAAAAGAAGCAAAGAATTTCGGTTATCCCCTCAGGAACAAGCGGACTTGTACGCCGCTATCAATGCCTGCTATCATGATTTTGAAAGTCGGTTGCGCACGGCTTGCTCGGCTTTGGCGGATGATGACATTTATTTGTGCTGCCTTTTGCGGATGGGGGTCAGCAACTCAAGCATTGCCATCTTGATGGGCATTGGTGAAGGCGCTTTGAGAACCCGAAAATATCGCATCAAGGGTGGAAAACTCAATGTGCCTTCGCAATACGAATCATTGGAAGATTTCCTTCGTGCTTTTTGAACTTTTCATGCGCATTTTCCCCTTGTTTTTGCCATCCTGAAAAAGGCATGTGACGCAATTGTGACGAAATTGTTTCCAGCGAGATTTTTAATTCGCTAAAAATAAGCTGTTTAATGATTTTCTGACATGTGTGAATGTACACCAAATGTGACGCGATTTCTTTGGAATGGAAATTCAAACCACTTAACTTTGCCTGCATCAAAAACATAAAAAAGTACGTAGATATGAAAAAATGTATTTCTTATTGATTATGCTTGTTTCTTCTTTATGTTGCGTAAATGCTCATGATGAAGTGGAATTGAAGCAAAATAGGAAAGGAAATGGCGGGGAGCTTTCCCAACGTGCAATTCCTGTGGACGTGGACATTGACCGCCACTTGCTGGGCATTCATTTCAGGGATCGGGTGAAGGACGTGAATGTTTCGGTGTCGGGACCCGACGGGATGGTTTACAACGAATGGTTCACCACGCCCGCCGCCCGCTCCGTGCAAGTGGATCTTTCCCCTTACCAAGACGGGCGTTATGAAATCCTTTTCTTCGATGCCGATGGCAATGAGGCGGAAGGCTCTTTCTTGAAGGAAGAAGATTGAAAAAAGAATGAATGCGCATTCAGACAAATTGTTTTATTAATTCTTTAAAATTTAGTATTATGAAAAAGTTTTTATTTTCAGCCTTGGCATGCGCCATGCTGTTGCCCGCCGTTACTGTGCAGGCAGGAGGAAAAATTACTTATTATGGAGAAAAGGCAGGTATTTTGAGGCCTTGTATGGGTGCGCCCGTTGCAGTTTGCAAAGAAATCATCATCAATGACGGTGATGACGGGAGGTTGGATCCTACTTTCCCGCCCGGTGGCGATGATGTACGTCCTTTTCTTCCTGGTGGTGATGAAGTTACTATTCCTGGCGAAGACGATTATCTGAGGCCATTGAGTGTGAGCGATGACACGCAAGTGACGGTGATAGTTGACGGGATGTATTACGAATGCCCTGCCAGTTGGGTGAACTGGGAGGACGGCAGCATCACGCCGCGATGACTTATTTGATTATAGGTTCGGGTGCAGGCATTGCATCCGAACCTTCATTGCAAACCCATATCATGCAAATATGAGAACCACGTTTTCCATTTTTCTTTTCCTGTTGTTGGCAGTCATGGCCAACGCGCAGGAAACTTCCCAAAAGGATACCACAAATTTGTTCACCCCTTATTTTGAAATCCGGCAGAAAGAAGGCACCAACGCACTGCTGAAAGAATACCTGATGTCCTACGCGAACGAGGAACAAGTGGTCGCCATCCTGTTCACGCCGCAGGAATGCCCGCGCTGCGAGGGCGAAATCAATGTGGATTTGGATTTGCTGCGGGAAATCCGTCCGGGGAAAGAACCTGTTTTGATTGCCGCCTATCCCGATGCGGACGCAGCAAGGGAATACTTGAAGCGTTTCCATGCGCGGAACGTCGTCATCGACACGGAGGGGAAGCACGAAGAAATATTCCATTACAACGCCGGAGGACTGAACGTCACTTACCTCCTGCAAATCGACATGCGGCAAGGGCGGCTGATGCAGGGCGGCGACATTGTGCAGGTCAGCCGGGAGAACCTTGAACGGTTTTGCAGCAACACTTCTTATTTCCCGTACCATGCATCGGAAGATGTTGCTGTTGATGCAGTGGAAGAAGCGGTGCGGGAGCGGGCGGCACAAGGCACGCACCCGGCCATCCGCATGGAGGAAAAGAAAGGGAAAAGCATAACCTCCGGCGAATTTTGCAGCCCGGCCTGGCAGGGCGGGCGTTTCCTTTACGCGGATGACCTGGCATCCGTGGGGCGGCTTTACGAAACAGCGGGGGACACGGCCCGCTTCGTGCAGGAAATCGTGCCGGACAGTGCGCAGGAACGGGCTTTCGTGGACCTCCCGGCAGGGGATTATGAGCGGTACAAAGAGCAAGGGATGATTTTCATCATGATGTGCATCCCGGCTTTCGCGCCCGGCGGCACGCCGATGGCCACGTATTCCATCCCGGACATGTTTGAGGAAAAGGAGGATGAAGTGGTTTATAGCAACAAGCCCGTTGCCCTTGCTTTGGACAGGCCGGGCGGGAAGTGCCGGATGGCGGCTTTTGACTTTGAACTTGACAGCATCCCTCGTTATGCGTACACGCATGCCATGTCTTTCTGCCCGGTGGATGAAAGCCGCGTCATCTTTGGCTGCCGCCGGGTGTATCATGAGGGAGAATATGACGTGCTTTTCAACGATATCCGGGCCGGGAAGTGCGCGGACATCGACAACATTTATTCCGATGCTTTTTATGAACATGCGCCTGTTGCCGCCCTGTTCGGCATGGAGGACGGGAAGAAGATCCGCCGCATGGGGCAGTTGGACGGCATCTTCAAGGAAACCCGCACGGGCTATTTCTTCACGGCATTCACGGGAGGCATCCATGGGAAGCGGCTGGCATATACGGACGGTTTCTCCGGGAAGATATACATCAGCAACACGGACACGTATGAGACAGAGAAAGAAATAGCCTTGTTCCGCGTGGAAGTGGAGGACTTGGAGAAGAAGCTGGCGAACCAATGCGAAATCACCTATTTTGAGCAGTTCTTCGGTGACTTCAACCGGCAGATAACGGAAGTGCAGCCGGACGGCGGGGGCATCCATTGCCTGCTTCGGACGGGGAAGGACACCATGTGGAACGAGAACGACCTTTACGAATACCTGTATGTGGACTACGACGGGAACATCCTGAAAAGAATCCCCATCGTGTACGAGGAAGGCGACGACGTGCTGGCCGTGAGCCTGCACCGGGAGAAGGACGGGACGGCAACCCCTTACTATTTCTGCAAGAACAGCAAGGGCGTGTTCCTGAAAACCATTGGGGTGGATTAAGAATACATGCAAATACACACTCTCTGCCCTCCGCCGATGCGACATCGCCGGAGGGAAACCCTATGTTCCGCAAACGTGGCGCAGTGCGCAGGAGTCATTCTTCGGGCGGGGCAGGATGTTCCGCCAAATAGGTGTTGTAATAGCGCGGGTCGCCCGTCACTTCCCGGCCGATAAAGGGAGGGAGGTCAAAGGGTTCTTCCTCTGATTGCAGTTCTATTTCCGCCAGCACCAAGCCTTCGTGCGCCCCGTGGAACGAATCGATTTCCCACGTATGCCCGTTGTATGGCACGAGGGTGCGGGTCTTGTCGATGATTCCGGGCAGGCACAGCTTCATCAGTTCTTCGGCTTCGCGGGGCGGAATTTCCTTTTCCCATTCGTAGCGGGAGAAGCCTGTGGTGGCTCCTTTGATGGTGATGCACCCTTTCTGTCCGCAAAGCCTGACGCGCACGCTCCTTTCCTTCGACCGGCAGATGTATCCTTGCAGGATGCGGGAGGAGGAAGCGGCGTGCTGCTTGTAGTCTCCTTTGACGAGGAATTTCCGCTCGATTTCCTGCGGCATCAGAGCGTGGAGGCCAAGACGAGGAATGCTACTCCTAATATGATGAGGGAGATGAAGATGATTTTCACCACTTTGTTCCCTTGTTCTTCTTCTTTCGCGTTATGCTTTACTTTATTCTTTTTATTGCTCATGGCTGTTAAAAGGTTATGATGTTACGTTTTCAAAAGTACAAATTAATGGCAAGAACGCAATGGCAATGCTTGTTTTTTTCTGCCGTTTATTCGTTTTTGCCTGCAAACTCCATCAGGTAGGCTTTGATGAAACCGTCGATTTCCCCGTTCATCACGGCGTTCACGTCGGATGTCTGGTAGTTGGTGCGGTGGTCTTTCACGCGGCGGTCGTCGAACACGTAGCTGCGGATTTGCGATCCCCATTCGATTTTCTTTTTCCCGGCTTCCACTTTGGCTTGCTCTGCCATGCGGTGCTTCATTTCTTTGTCGTAGAGGATGGAGCGGAGTTGGCGCAGGGCGTTTTCCTTGTTCTTGGGCTGGTCGCGGGTTTCGGTGTTCTCGATGAGGATTTCTTCTTCTTCGCCGGTGTAGGGGTCTTTGTACTGGTAGCGTAGGCGCACGCCGGATTCCACTTTGTTCACGTTCTGTCCGCCTGCGCCGCCTGAGCGGAAGGTGTCCCATGAGATGCACGCGGGTTGCACGTTGACTTCGATGGTGTCGTCCACCAAGGGAGTGACGAAGACGGAGGCGAAGGAGGTCATCCGTTTGCCTTGGGCGTTGAAGGGGGAGACGCGCACGAGGCGGTGCACGCCGTTTTCGCCTTTCAGGTAGCCGTAGGCGTAGTCGCCTTCTATTTCCATGGTGACGGTCTTGATGCCTGCCTCGTCGCCGTCCTGGAGGTTGGAGATGGCGAGCTTGTAGTGGTGCATCTCGGCCCACCGCATGTACATGCGCATGAGCATGGAGGCCCAGTCCTGGCTTTCGGTGCCGCCTGCGCCGGAGTTGATTTTCAGCACGCAGGCCATCTGGTCGGCTTCTTCGCGGAGCATGTTTTTGAGTTCGAGGCTTTCCACGGCTTCGAGGGCTTTGCGGTAGGCTTCGTCGACTTCGGCTTCGGTGACGAGCTGGTCTTTGTGGAAGTCCACGGCGAGGGAGAGTTCGTCGGCCAGGGTTTTCACTTCGTTGTAGCCGTCGATCCACTTCTGGAGGGACTTCACTTTCTTCATTTGCGCTTCGGCGGCTTTCTGGTCGTCCCAGAAGCCGGGGGCGTGCGTGCGGAGTTGTTCTTCTTCGACTTGTATCAGTTTGGCATCGATGTCAAAGATACCTCCTCAGCGCACCGGTGCGCTCTATCACGTCTTTAAGTTGTTCTGTTGTTATCATGTCGTTTCTTGATTTTGGGGCAAAGGTAATCTTTTTTATCTATTTGGCGCACGGGTTGGGCGGGAAACATTATTTTTGCCGCGTCATATTATATATAAGGTGTATGGGAGGACGGAAGGAGTTGTTGCTGCCTTGCATGGCGGAGGGGCGCGTGGAGGCGGGATGCGACGAGGCGGGCCGGGGATGCCTGGCGGGCGCGGTGTATGCGGCGGCGGTGGTGCTGCCTCCGGGCTATGTGAACGCGGAACTGAATGATTCGAAGCAGCTGACGGCGCGGCGGCGCTATGCGCTGCGCGAGGTGGTGGTGCGCGACGCGCTGGCGTGGGCGGTGGGCGTGGCTTCGCCGGAGGAGGTGGACCGGCTGAACGTCCTGCGGGCGTCCATCCTGGCGATGCACCGGGCGGTGGACGGCCTGGGGGTGCGGCCGGAGCATCTGCTGGTGGACGGCAACCGCTTCGCGCCGTACCCGGGCATCGGGCATACGGCGGTGGTGGGGGGCGACGGCAAGTACCTCTCCATCGCGGCGGCCTCGATTCTGGCGAAGACGTTCCGCGACGACTACATGGCGGGCCTCCACCGCGAGTTCCCCTGCTACGGGTGGGACCGGAACAAGGGGTACCCGACGGCGGCGCACCGCGAGGCCATCCGCCGCTATGGCGTGTCGCCTTACCACCGGCGGACGTTCAACCTTCTGGGCGACGGGCAGTTGCGGCTGGATTTCTGAGGCTATCCCCCGCGCGAATCCTCCGCCCGTGCGGGCGGCTCTGCCCCGAACGTCCCGACGGCTCTGTTCCGCACGTGCGGATGCCTTGCTTCCGGGCGTGCGGATGATTGCGCTCCGCACGTGCGCTTCCCCCGCCTCCGCACGTGCGGAACATTCCGCCCCTCGCGCGGGGCTTCACGCGCCCCTCCGTGCGGCGTCACGGATGTTTACAATGCAGTTGTTACAGCATGTTAAGAGGAATGTAATGACAATGAAACACGGCAGTGGGAACTTTGCGGCGGTAAAACTAATTTGAAAGACAAAGATGAAACCTATTTACAGATTACTCTTATTGCTGCTTGTTTCCACAACGGTTTGTGTGCAAGCATGGGCTGAAAACGAAGCCGAAACTGCGAAGATGGGCACCATACGGGGCCGCATCGTGGACGCGGAAAAGCACGTCCTGCCGGGCGCCTCGGTGTACGTCGAAAACCTGAAGAACGGGACCATCAGCGACATCGACGGCTTCTACGTCCTGTCCAACCTCCATCCCGGCGTGTACAAAATCAAGGTCACCTACGTGGGCTACCACCCGCAGGAATTCACCCTCGAAGTGGGCGAGGGCAAGACCATCGAGAAGGAAATCGTGATGGACGAAGGCGTGGAACTCCAGGAAGTGGTCGTGCAGAGCGCCATGCAGGGGCAGCGGAAAGCATTGAACGCCCAAAAGACGCAGATCGGCATTGTCAACGTCGTTTCCGCCGACCAAGTGGGCAAGTTCCCCGACTCCAACATCGGCGACGCGCTGAAACGCATCAGCGGCATCAACGTGCAGTACGACCAAGGAGAAGCCCGCTTCGGCCAGGTGCGCGGCACCTCCCCCGACCTTAGCTCCGTCACCATCAACGGCAACCGCCTGCCCTCGGCCGAAGGCGACATCCGCAACGTGCAGCTCGACCTCATCCCCGCCGACATGATACAGACCATCGAGGTCAACAAAGTGGTGACCGCCGACATGGACGGCGACGCCATCGGCGGCTCCATCAACCTCGTCACCAAGAGCAGCCCCTACCGGCGCGTGTTCAACGCCACCGTGGGAAGCGGCTACAACGTGGTCAGCAAAGACGCGCAGCTGAACCTCGGCCTCACCTACGGCGACCGCTTCTACAACGACAAGCTGGGCGTCATGCTCTCCCTCTCTTACCAGAACGCCCCTATCGGCTCCGACGACGTGGAATTTGAATACGACCGCGACGACACTGGAGAAGTGTTCATGACGGATGCCGAAACCCGGCAGTACTACGTCACCCGCCAGCGCCAGAGCTATTCCCTTTCGTTGGATTACATCATCAACCCGAACCATAAACTGATGTTCAAAGGCATCTACAACCGCCGCCACGACTGGGAGAACCGTTACGCCCAAGCCTTCAAAGACCTCGACAGCCCGGGCGAAATGGAATCGGAGATTGAAACGAAAGGCGGTTCTTCAGACAACCGCAACGCACGTCTGGAATTGCAGCAGACCATGGACTTCACCCTCAGCGGCGAACACCTCTTCGGCCGCCTCGGCATGGACTGGGCCGCGTCCTACTCGCGTGCCAGCGAAGACCGCCCGGAGGAACGCTACTTCAAATTGAAGCAGAAAGACTTGGACTTCGATATCGTGGATGCAGGCAAACGTTTCCCCTATATCAATAATGATGTGAACCTTCATGAAGGTTCTTGGGAAGTGGATGAACTGACAAACTCCAATCAGGACATTCATGAAGAGGACATGAAGTTCCACCTGAACTTCGACCTCCCGTTGCTGCAAGGAGAATATGCGAACAAGTTGAAATTCGGTGCTAAATACGTCCGCAAGACGAAAACGAAAGACATCAAGGCATACGATTATGTGGATGCTTACGGTGAAGACAATGCAGAATATATGAACCACTTGTCTACTCAAGTGCGTGACGGGTATTTCCCCGGCGGCCAATACCGCCCGACTGATTTCGTGCAGAAAGAATACCTGGGCGGAATGGACTTTGCCCAAATGGCCGGGAACCCAGTATGGGAAGATTGGTCGGAGAACTATGACGCAACGGAGAATGTGGCATCCGCCTTTGTCCGCTTCGACCAGAACTTCACGCCGCGCCACCAGCTGGTTGTCGGCTTGCGCATGGAAGCCACGCGCTTGAAATACCAAGGATGGAACTGGAACGTGGATGAGGATGAGAACGAATCACTGGTTCACACCGGCGTGCATAAGAACAATTACGTCAACTTCTTGCCCAGCGTGCTGTACAAGTTCAATGTCAATGAGGACTTGAAGCTCCGTGCTTCGTTCACGGAGACGCTGGCGAGGCCGAAGTATTCTTCTCTGGTGCCGAGCGTTCACATCAACCTGCACGATGAGGAAGTTTCTATCGGCAACCCGGATTTGACGCCGACGCTGTCTTACAACTTCGACTTGAGCATGGACTATTACTTCAAGAGCATCGGGCTGGTGTCGGCAGGCGTGTTCTACAAGCGGATTGACGACTTCATCGTGGACCAGCGCACGAGCGGGGCTTATGAGGGCTATCCGGGCATGGATTTCGACAAGATCACGAAGTCGGTGAACGGCGGCGACGCGAACTTGCTGGGTGTGGAGGTGGCCTACCAGCGCGACTTCGGGTTCATTGCCCCGGCTTTGAAGTGCTTGGGATTCTACGGCAATTACACGTACACTTACACGGAGGTGGACAACTTCAACTTCGAGGGGCGCGAGGGCGAGAAGGGCTTGAGCTTGCCGGGCTCGCCGGAGCATACGGCCAACGCTTCGCTTTATTTCGAGAAGAAGGGTTTCAATGTGCGCCTTTCTTATAACTTTGCGTCGGCTTTCATCGACGAGATGGGCGAGCATGCTGAACTGGACCGCTATTATGACGCGGTGAACTACTTGGACGCGAACGCGAGCTACACGTTCGGGAAGAAGGTGCGCTGCACGGTGTATGCCGAGGCGTCGAACCTGCTGAACCAGCCGTTGCGCTACTACCAAGGCAAGGAGGAGCGCACGATGCAGGCGGAGTATTACGGCGTGAAGGCGAACGCGGGCATAAAGGTCAGCTTCTGAGAGAATGAATTAACGTTGCCGCCCTGTGGAGGGGCGGCGGCATTTTGTGTCACATATAGCAATATAGAAAGGTATGATGAAGAATTTGTTGAGAAAGAGCTTGGTGCTGGCTGCGTTGGCGGTGGCATCGGCGGCCGCCTGGGCGCAGGGCCCGGCGGAGTGGAAGGCGCTGGACGGGGATTTCAACCTGTACCTGTGCAATGACTTGGGGCGCAACGGGTATTACGACCAGAAGCCCATCGCGGAGCTGATGGGCCGCATGGCGGAGACGGTGGACGTGGAGTGCGTGGTGGCTGCCGGCGACGTGCACCACTTCGAGGGCGTGCGCAGCGTGGACGACCCGTTGTGGCTGACGAATTACGAGCTGGTGTACAGCCACCCGGAGCTGATGCTGCCGTGGTATCCCGTCTTGGGCAACCATGAATACCGGGGCAACACGCAGGCGGTGCTGGACTATTCGGGCGTGAGCGCCCGCTGGCAGATGCCCGCCCGCTACTACACGAGGGTGCTGGAGGACGACGGCGTCACGCTCCGCCTGGTGATGATTGACACCGCGCCGCTGCTCGACAAGTACCGCGAGGACACGGAGAAGTACCCCGATGCCGCCCGGCAGGACATGGACGCGCAGCTGGCCTGGATAGACAGCACGCTTTCCGCCGCGCGGGAGGACTGGGTGCTGGTCGTCGGCCACCATCCCATCTACGCCGACACGGACAAGGACGAGAGCGAACGGCTGGACATGCAGCGGCGCGTGGACACCATCCTGCGCCGCCATGGCAACGTGGACATGTACCTGTGCGGGCATATCCACAACTTCCAGCACATCCGCGCGGAGGGCAGCCCGATTGACTACGTGGTGAACAGCTCCGCGTCGCTCGCCCGCGAGGTGGCGCCCGTGGAAGGCACGGTGTTCTGCAGCAGCGCGACGGGCTATTCCGTCATCTCCGTGTCGAAGGACTCGCTCGTGCTGTCGATGGTGGACAAGAAGGGCCGGGTGCTGCACAGCGTGCGCCGCGTGAAGTGACCTTGGAACTTGTTTGACGCTTTATATCGCCCGCCGCGAAGCGGGGCATCGGCCTGTGCCGGCGCCTTGCCTCGCGGCTTTCCTTTGCGGATGCCCGCACGTCCCGGCGGCTCTGTTCCGCACGTGCGGATGCCTCCATTCCGGGCGTGCGGATGGCCGCGCTCCGCACGTGCGCTTCCTTCGCTTCCGCACGTGCGGAATCTTCCGCCACGCGCCTGCGCCCCTTCCGCCTCCCCAGCGGGGGAAAAGAAAGAGGGGAGCTTCAGCAAAGAAGCTCCCCTCCTGCGTTGTGCGGCTGAAGGGACTCGAACCCCCACGGCTTTCGCCACCAGATCCTAAGTCTGGCGCGGCTACCAATTACGCCACAGCCGCCCATCGGCTTTCCCAATGCGGGGCAAAGGTAAGGGAAATGCCCGTAACGGCCAAATATTCCGCCCGCTAATTTCCTCGCCGGGCCTTGAGCCACTCCCGCGCGCGCTCGATGAGGGTGTCGCGCCCCCGCGCCGCGTCGTCCGGGTCGAGGGCCACCGCCACGTCCGGCTCGATGCCGAACTCGATGTGGCGCCCCTCCGCGTCAAGGTGCGGGCTGGAGGAATAGCGCACGCTCCACCCGTTGGGCAGCTCCGACGACATGGGCAGGCCCGCGCCGCCGCCCGTGCGGTCGCCCATCGTGGTGACGCGGGGCAGCGAGCGCATGGCGTTGACGAACTCGTTGGTGGCGCTGTACGAGCGGCGGTTGCACAGCACCACCGCCTCCTTCTGCCAGCGGATGCGCGGCGAGGGGTCGAGGTAGATGGGCTCCGGGTCGCTGAAGTCGCCGTGCCCCTTGCCCGTCTTGTGCAGGATGTAGCCCGTCAGCACCCGCTCGTTGGTGAAGCGCGCGGCCAGCCGGGCGGCGTTGGTGAGCGTGCCTCCGCCGTTGTGGCGCACGTCGATGACCAGCCCGTCGCACAAGGCCACGTCGGCCAGCATCTGGTCCAGGTTCCCCTCCCCGATGGCGGCGGAGAAGCTCTCGTAGCGCACGTAGGCGATATTGTCGTCCAGTATCTTGTACTTCAGCCCGCTGGCGATGCGGTAGTCCGTGCCGAGGTACGCCTCCGCCACCTCCGTGTCGAAATTGGCGGGGTAGTCCTCATACCATTTCCAGTAGCGGGCCACGTCGCCCGCCGCGTACAGGTTCACGTGGCCGTCGCGCAGCTCCGCCAGCATCTCGCCCAGCACCTCGAAGAGCGCCCCCGGCGGCATGTCGTCCGAAACCCGCGCCCGGTAGCGGCGGCGCACCTCGTCCCAGTCCAGCCCGTACTCCTGCGCCTTGTAGTCGAGGAAGCAATACTCCTCGTCGATGATTCTCCACAGCGCCTCGAAGTTGCCCGTCGGCGTGTTGTCCGGCATCTCCTCCCGGACGCAGGAAGCGGCCAGCAGCGCGGCGGCCAGCAGCGCGGCGATGATGTTGTTCCTCATGATGCTCCTCCGTTGTAAGTTTGGTACGGGGGGAGGGGATCCGGCCTCCGCCCCCGTATGCGGTAAAACGTCTTCACGAACCCCGCCATCAGCGCGTGCGAGTAGCGGTGGAAGCGCAGCCCCCCCGCCGTGCTTTGCTCCAGGTCGCACAGGTAGGCCACGCGCAGCTTGGCGTTCCTCACGGGCAAGTCGACGCTCAGCATCTGCCGCGCCGACGGGCGGTTGTGCAGCGAGGTGAAATGGAGGATGCCCTCCGTGTTCCCTAAGGCGAAGATTTCGTAGTACGACTGCCGGTAGTCCGGCGCGAACGCCATGCCTACGAGCGGCACGTCCACTTGGTAGCGCACGGTGACGGGGTACCGCTTCAGCCGCACGTTGCACACGGCCATGCCCGATGCCGACAGCCCGGCGAACACCCGCGCCGAGCCGGGGTTGTTCGAGTTCCTCGGGTTGTAAATGCCGCTGCCCCCGGCCTCGCCCGCCGCCCCCGCCAGCAGCTTCAGCCAGCGGTTGACGGGGAAGTGCCAGTGCAGCGCGTAGTTCCAGTCCGCTGTGGCCGAGAGGCAGTGGTTGCTCCCGGCGCGGTTGCCCGTGTAGGCCACCCCGGCGTGGAACAGGCTCTGCGCGGACACCCTGCCGCCCATGAGGCGGGTCATCCGCATGGACTCGCGCAGCACCTTGGCCTCGATGCCCCGGTACTCGTAGGGCGAAAGGTAGGTATCGTACATGTTGGCGTGGCCGATGCCGTACAAGGTGGCCCGCACGGCGTAGCGGTGCGCCCGCCCGGGGTCGGGCGTTTGCCCGTCTGCCTGCCCGAGGCATGCCGCGCAGGCCATTGCCCCTGCAATGCTTAGCAGAATCCGCCTCGCCTTCATTCGAACAGTTTCATTTGCCCGGTGATTTCGTCGATGATGTCGCTTTCGCTCTTGCCGCTGTCGGGGTCGAGGTCCGCCTCGTCGGGCGCGTCTTCCGGCTCCACCTCTTGGGCTGGTTCGGGGAAACGCGCCGGTTCCAGTTCGGCGACGGCGGCGATTTCAAAGGTGGTGACGCGCTTCCCCTTGGCCTTGTAGCTCTTTACCCCCACGAAGGAATCCACATCGATCTCCATCGGGCTTCGGAAACTGTCCTTCCCCCCGAACGTTACTTCGATGCGGGGGTAACAGGTGTCTGTCAGCAGGAGCAGGCGGTTGTCCTTGTTGTCGCCCAAGAAACTCTGCTTCCTGGCGGTCGGTTCAAAGGCAAAGCGTTTCAGGTAAGGATATCCCTGCTGGTCAGCGTCGTAGAGGATGGCCGTCCACGCCTTGTGCGGGTCAAACTTCTCGATAGCCTTGATGTTGTTTTCGTAATGGTTGCTTTGGTCGAAGTTTGTGGTGTAAAACTCTCCGTTCTCCAATATGACGAGGATATGGTCGTCGCCTTGGAATTCTCCTAAGTAATCCCCCCTTCCGTCATAATTTAGGCGCAGGATGTCGCGGTCGAACCAAACTTTCCGTCCTCCTAACGTGGATGCTCCGTGCTGTTTCAGCGTGATTTTGTGGACATCGTTCTTGGTCAGGATGTTTCCCATGGACTGCCGCCCTTTGATGAGGACTTCACCGAAGTCTTTTTCGAAGATGATTTTCTTGATGCGTGGGTTAGGCTTTAAGGTCACTTTGATGATTTCGGCTTCTCCGTTAGGATTGGCACTGAAATAAACGACTTTTGAACCGGGTGTTCCTTGTGTCAAGTCATATTCGCGGTCTCGTGTCATGGCTGTGACATTGAAGCGTTTAATGTAATAATAGCCATCTTTGCCATCTCGGTATACAGTATTGTAAATGGTGCGCTTGTCGTTCTTTTTGAATATATTGACATAGAGGATGTTTTTCCCGATGAACATTTTGTCCTGCACTCGAACGATTTTGAATTTGCCGTCCCGGTAGAAGATGATGATGTCATCGATATCGGAGCAATTGGCAATAAACTCGTCTTTTTTCAGCCCAGTTCCGATGAATCCTTCTTCGCGGTTGATGTATAGTTTTTCGTTGGCTTCTGCCACCTTGGTAGCTTCGATTGTGTCGAAATTGCGCACTTCTGTTTTGCGGGGGTATTTCCCACCGTATTTTTCTTTCAACATCCTGAACCATTCTATGGTATATTCAATGATATGCTCCAGATGTGCATTGATTTCTTTTATTTCAGTTTGTAGCTTAGTAATGTTTTCATCAGCTTTGTCTTTGTTGAATCTCAAGATGCGAGCCATTTTTATTTCCATTAGTTTCAGAATGTCGTCTTTGGTGACTTCCCGAATGAAAGAAGGGTAAAATGGCGTGAGACGTTTGTCAATGTACTCGCATGCTTCGTCCATTGTACGTGCTTGTTCGAATTCTTTGTCTTTATAGATGCGTTCTTCGATGAATATCTTTTCGAGTGAGGCAAAATGGAGTGTTTCCAACAATTCGGACTTTCGGATTTCCAGTTCCTTTTGCAGGAGCGACAGCGTGTTGTCCGCTGATTTGCGCAATACATCGCTGACGGTCAGGAAATGGGGCTTTTGCCCATCGATGACGCAGCAGTTCGGCGAGATGCTTATCTCACAATCGGTAAAAGCGTATAAAGCATCTATGGCTTTGTCTGAAGAAGTGCCGGGCGTGAGATATACTAAGATTTCTGCATGTTCGGAAGTATTGTCATCTACTTTGCGTATTTTAATTTTCCCTTTTTCGTTGGCTTTTAAGATTGACTCTATGAGTGATGTGGTCGTTTTTCCATAAGGGATTTCTGTAATGGCCAGTGTCTTGTTGTCTAACTTCTGTATTTTAGCTCTTATTTTGATGCAGCCTCCTCGTTTCCCGTCATTGTATTTGGACACATCAATGAAACCTCCTGTTTGGAAATCCGGATATAGTTGGAATGTCTCTCTTTTTAGATAAGCAATGGATGCGTCACATAATTCATTAAAATTGTGCGGGAGGATTTTGGAAGACAACCCTACGGCAATGCCTTCTACTCCTTGTGCGAGTAAAAGAGGAAATTTGACAGGCAGGGTAATAGGCTCTTTGTTTCGGCCGTCGTAAGAATATTTCCATTCCGTCGTTTTAGGATTGAATACAACTTCCAATGCAAATTTGGACAAGCGTGCTTCTATGTAACGAGGTGCAGCTGCTTCATCGCCTGTTAAAATATTTCCCCAGTTCCCTTGGCAATCTATTAATAAGTCTTTTTGCCCTAATTGCACTAAGGCATCTCCGATGGAAGCATCTCCGTGTGGGTGGAACTGCATGGTGTGGCCTACGATATTTGCCACTTTATTATATCTCCCGTCATCCAAACGTTTCATAGAGTGGAGAATTCGGCGTTGAACAGGTTTTAACCCGTCGTTGATGTGTGGGACAGCTCGTTCTAAGATGACATAAGAAGCGTAATCCAAAAACCAGTTTTGGTACATTCCTGTCAATTGGTGTCGAACATTCTCATTGTTGATGACGGGTTTGTACTCGGAGTGCTTTGCGGTATCTGGCGTATCTTCTTGCTCAATAGGTTCTTCTTTGTCTGTCAAATCGTCAATCATATATATTTAAATTCCTTAATCCTGAATCATATGCAGGCAAAAATACGAATTTTCTCATGAAAAATCATTTACTTTGCGCATTATTTAAGCATTAGAAAGGAATAAACAGGAAGAATATGGCACAGGAAGATGTATTTAAAAAGCTTGTATCGCATTGCAAAGAATATGGCTTTGTTTTTCCCTCCAGTGAGATTTATGATGGATTGGGGGCAGTGTATGATTATGGGCAAATGGGGGTTGAATTAAAGAACAATATAAAGCAATATTGGTGGCAGAGCATGGTCCTCCTTCATGAGAACATTGTGGGCATTGATTCTGCCATTTTTATGCATCCTACGATTTGGAAAGCTTCAGGGCATGTGGATGCATTTAATGATCCTTTGATTGATAATCGTGATTCTAAGAAACGTTATCGTGCAGACGTGTTGATTGAGGATCAGATCGCAAAATACGATGAGAAGATTAATAAGGAGGTGGCAAAGGCTGCCAAAAAGTATGGGGAAGCATTTGACGAAACAGAATTTCGTTTAACGAATGCACGTGTGCTGGAACATCAGGCAAAACGCGATGCCTTGCATGAACGGTATGCCAAGGCGATGAATGCGAACGACTTGGCCGAATTGCGCCAAATCATATTGGATGAAGGGGTTGTTTGCCCGATTAGCGGTACAAAGAATTGGACAGAAGTACGTCAATTCAATTTGATGTTTACTACTGAGATGGGTTCTACAGCAGATGGCGCAATGAAAGTTTACCTTCGTCCTGAGACGGCGCAAGGTATCTTTGTGAATTATCTGAATGTGCAGAAGACAGGACGCATGAAAATACCATTTGGCATTGCCCAGATAGGAAAGGCTTTCCGCAATGAAATTGTGGCGCGGCAGTTTATTTTCCGTATGCGTGAATTTGAACAAATGGAAATGCAGTTTTTCGTGAAGCCTGGAACTGAATTGGAATGGTTCGACAAATGGAAACAGACTCGCATGAAATGGCACAAGGCATTGGGCTTTGGCAACGATCATTATCGTTTCCACGATCATGAGAAATTGGCTCATTATGCAAATGCGGCAACTGATATTGAGTTCTTGATGCCGTTTGGATTCAAGGAAGTGGAAGGCATTCACTCGCGCACGAATTTCGACTTGACGCAGCACGAAAAATATTCAGGCAAAAGCATCAAGTATTTTGATCCGGAATTGAACGATTCTTATACTCCTTATGTTATAGAGACCTCTATTGGTGTAGACCGTATGTTCTTGAGCGTGATGAGCGCGGCTTATTGCGAAGAACAATTGGAAAATGGTGAGAATCGTGTTGTATTGAAGCTTCCAGCTGCTTTGGCGCCGGTGAAGTTGGCAGTTCTTCCGTTGGTGAAGAAAGATGGATTGCCGGAAAAGGCTCGTGAGATTATGGATGATTTGAAGTTCCATTTCCATTGCCAATATGATGAAAAGGATAGCATTGGTAAACGTTATCGCCGTCAAGATGCAATTGGCACGCCTTATTGCATAACAATTGACCATCAGACATTGGAGGATGATTGTGTGACCATCCGTCATCGTGACTCGATGCAGCAGGAGCGTGTGGCAGTTTCAGATTTGAACCGAATTATTGCCGACAAAGTGAATGTTACCAGTTTGTTGAAGACTTTAATTTAACAACATGAAAATAAAAAGCGGGTTGTGTTTGTTGTTGCTTTCCCTTTCTATTGCCGCATTCATTGCTTGTGAAGAAACGGAGGGAGCGGGTGAATATGATTATTGGCAGGAGCGCAATGATGCTTATATAGATTCGATAGCAACTGTGGCGAAAGAGAATGCCGACGGGCAGTGGAAAGTATTCAAAGCGTGGCATTTGCCGGATGATGATACGGACGGTTTTTTGCAAGTTCCTGAGATGAAGGATTACATTTATGTGCATATTGTGGAATCTGGAGCAGGTACTGTGTCGGCCATGTACACGGACTCGGTAAGTGTGAGCTACAGAGGATACCTCATAAACGAAGAGGTATTTGATGAAACTTACCTGTCTGAGGACATGAATCCAGAAACAGCAGGACGTACCCTTATGAATGTGTCAAGTACAGTGGCAGGAATGGCCACTGCATTGCAATATATGCACGAGGGTGACCAATGGATGCTTTATATCCCTTGGCCGTTAGGTTATGGAGAAGCAGGGCAAGGAAGTGTGCCGGCTTATTCCAATTTGATATTCGAGTTGTTCCTTGATGAAATAAACCCGAATAATTGAAATGTTTTTTCGTAAATGTGAATAGTCCTAAACAACCGTTACGGCCGTTTAGGACTAATTTGTTTATAAGGGGTCTTAAATATTGTTCTCTTTCAATAGATATTCAGCTATTTGCACAGCATTTAGTGCAGCACCTTTCTTTATCTGGTCTCCTACGGCCCAAAAAGCTAAACCATTGTCATTAGCTAGGTCTTTTCGAATTCGCCCTACATATACAGGGTCTTTCCCAGATACGAATAGAGGCATTGGGTATTTTTTCTCGGAAGGGTTATCCTCTAATACAATCCCTTTTGCTTTGGAAAAGGCTTCTCGAGCCTCTGCCACTGATACAGGGCGCTCTGTTTCCACCCAAATGCTTTCAGAGTGGGCACGTAGTGCAGGCACTCGTACGCATGTAGCGCTTACCCGAATATCTGAATGCATGATTTTTCGTGTCTCATTGAACATTTTCATCTCTTCTTTGGTGTATCCATTGTCTGTAAATACATCAATTTGCGGGATAAGGTTAAAAGCCAATTGGTAAGGGAATTTTTCCACACTTACAGCTTCATGTCCCAGCACTTGTTTGTATTGGGTGTATAATTCGTCCATAGCAGCTGCTCCTGCACCGCTTGCTGCTTGATAAGTAGCCACATGGACTTTCCGAATATGTGAGATGTCTTCAATAGCTTTCAATGCCACAACCATTTGTATGGTGGTGCAATTGGGATTGGCAATAATATTCCGGGGACGGATTTTGGCATCTGGGGCATTAACTTCTGGCACAACTAAGGGAACGTCCTCGTCCATGCGGAATGCGCTGGAGTTATCAATCATTACGGTGCCGTACTGGGTAATGGTTTCGGCAAATTCTTTGGAAGTTCCTGCACCAGCAGAGGTAAAGGCGATATTTATGTCCTTGAAATCCTCATTATGTTGCAGCAATTTGACTTCTATATCTTTCCCGCGAAAAGAATATTTGCTTCCTGCACTACGTGTTGAGCCGAATAAGCACAATTCGCTGACAGGAAAATTCCTTTCATCAAGCACCCGCAAGAACTCTTGTCCCACAGCGCCGCTTGCTCCTACAATTGCTACTTTCATATTTTTCCTTTATTTATAGGGTGAATATTACTTATTTGTATACATTTGCATGGATGTATATAATTGTTTGCAAAAATAGGACATTTTGCAATAAAAATAGGCTTTTGATGAGAATAATTGCATTTTTGCTTGCATTCTTTTGCGTCACGCATATTTATTCACAGGTTAATGATGACTTTTCAGATGGAGACCTTACGCATAATCCAGAGTGGAGAGGTGATGTTTCGAAATTCAAGGTTGATTCTAAAGGCCAGCTCAGATTGGATGATGCGGGCAAGACTGGTGAAGCATGGTTGTCCACTTCATCTTGTTTGTTGAATGGGGCGGAATGGGAATTTTATGTCCGGCTGATGTTTAATACTTCTGCTAATAATTACGCTTTGTTTTATTTGGCCTCAGAAGCCCAAGATCTTTCGGGCGATGCTTATGTCGTCTCGGTGGGTGGGGTAGATGATAATTTGCGTTTGTTGAAAGTTAGCAATGGTGTTGCGGAAGTATTGATAGAAGGTATAGAAGACCGTATTGACGACCCTTCTCCAGAACTTTATGTAAAGGTGCATTGCGATGAAGAAGGCCGGTGGACGCTTTTTTCTCGTTTGTGTGATACAGAATACGCTTATGTTGCTGAAGGGGGTGCAGCCGACAGTCCGAATTTGGAGCCTTCTTATGCAGGTCTTCGTTGCATTTACACATCGAGCCGGAACACAGCTTTTGTTTTTGATGATATCCGTATTGCTCTTTCAGAACAGTCTGTTGATCCGGATGAACCGGACTTGCCTGTTGAACCGGATATTCCTGACCCGGATGATATGCTTCCGCCTTCGATTGTTGCAGTTGAGGCGCTTTCGTCTTCTTCATTGCAGGTTATCTTCAGTGAACCAGTGAATATGGGATCCGGCATGTTTGCGATCGACGGGATAGGAGAAGTTGTGTCGAGGCAGGCTGTTTCAGACCGTTCGTTGCTTCTTTCATTTGCTGCGGAGTTTTGTGATTCGGAAACTTATTATTTGTTGGCTTCAGGTGTACGGGATAAGGCAGGCAATGTAATGGCCGATACTCAAGTTTCATTTGTATATTACGACCCTGATTTGCAAACAGTAGGTTTTGGAGATGTCATTTTCAATGAAGTAATGGCCGACCCTGAAGGGGCGGCAAACTTGCCGGAAGTGGAGTATGTGGAGTTGTATAACCGTATGGAACGCCCGGTAAGCTTGAATCGTTGGATGTTTCATTATGGCAATCGTTCTTATGAAATATCTGGAGGAATAATTCCTGCGAATGGCTATGCTGTATTGTGCCACACGAAATATGTCGATGAATGGAAAGATATTGTGCCAATTGGCATCAAGTCTTTTCCTGTTTTGGCCAATACAGGAAAGATGCTATGGTTAGAAGATGCCCGTGGCAATCTGATAGCATGGTTAGAGTATTCGGACGATTGGTATGCAGATGAGTTCAAGGAAGATGGCGGTTTTTCATTGGAATGTGTGGACGTATCCAATCTTTCGAATGATTCTGCTAATTGGAAGGCATCAGTTGACCCTTCAGGCGGAACACCAGGACGGGTCAATTCAGTTCAAGGCGAATGCGTGGATGTGCAAGAGCCGGAAATTGCTTATGCTTATTTTCATGCACCCGACACGCTTGTGGTTCGTTTCACAAAACCTATGTTGCCGTCTTCATTGTCTGTTGCAGACAATTACACTGTTTATAGCGGCGATGCTTCCATTGTTTGTGCCTTTCCTTCTGTTCCTGATGCCCGGCAAGTATCTCTTGCCCTTTCCGACAGCCTGCGGCGAGGGGATGTGTTCGAGGTGGAGTTGCAGGATGTGGAAGATATCTCTGGCTATGCGTTGTCGGGTGTCACGTCTGTTCGTTTAGGCTTGCCGGAAAATGCGTCTTCAGGGGATGTATGCTTCAATGAGGTATTGTTTAATCCTTTTCCTGGTGGTAGCGATTATGTGGAATTGTATAATGTATCTGATAAATACGTGGATTTAAGCAGTTTGTTTTTCACTACCCGTAAGGAGGATGGCGGCTATGCTGAACGTTCGCTTCTTTCTGATTTGCCGGTGGCAATCGGTCCGGGATGTTATTTTTGCTTTACAGAAAACAGGGCATCTTTGTTGGCGCAGTATGCCAGCGAGGTTCCTTCAGCCGTATGGGAAGCCGGTTTGCCTTCTTTGCCGGATGATGAGGGAAATGTTGTGCTGGTGAATGCAGAAGGCATGGTAATCGACGAGATGTCATATACAGAGAAGATGCACACGGCGTTGATGAAAGATCCGGAAGGAGTGTCATTGGAGAAAATCAATCCGTTGCTTTCTTCGCTTCAGCCGGGGAGTTGGGCGTCGGCATCTACTTCTTCCGGAGGAGGAACACCTGGATATGCCAACTCGCAATACCGGGATCTTTCAGATGATTCTCGGGAGCAATTTTGGTTAGAGGATGATTCTTTCTCTCCCAATGGTGATGGTTTTAGCGATGAACTGGTTATTGGCTATAATGTGCCGGATGCAGATGCGCAAGCCGACATCCGTGTTTATGACACATCTGGCAGGCTGGTTCGCTTGCTCGCAGAGAATTGTCGTTTGGAGCCACAAGGCGTTTTCGTTTGGGACGGGCGTTGTGAGGATGGGGCGTTGGCACGCTGGGGAATTTATATTGTGTATGTGGAGGTATACACGCCTTCCGGCAAAAGGAAATGTTACAAGATGGCTTGTGCCGTTACGGGTTGAGTTTCTTACAGGTAGTCGGCGATTTGCGCCATTTTCATGCTGTTTGACCCTTTGATTAGAATCCAATAGCCTTTCGGTGCATTTTTCTTAAGTTCTTGAATCAAGGCAGAAGTATCGGGGAAAGTGTTGAAAGAACTTGTGGTGGACTGGAATTGGTCGCCTACGAGAATAGTTTTTTCAAAATGGCATTCCACCAGATAGTCAACAATCTTCTGATGTTCGGTTTGGCTGTCTGCGCCTAACTCTTTCATGTCGCCAAGGATTGCCATTTTGTGTTCGGCAGCGATGTGGCGGAAGTTCTGCAAAGCCGCCATCATGCTGGTCGGATTGGCATTGTAGGCATCGATGATAAGCTGGTTGCGGTTCGTGTTTTTCAATTGTGAGCGGTTATTTTGAGGTACATAACCAGTTAATGCACGGCTGATGGCATCGGGAGTGATATTGAAATAGGTGCCGATGGCGATTGCAGCAAGCACGTTTTCCAAATTGTAGCTGCCGATTAAGTTGGTCTGCACAGGATGATAGCTGCTTTCTCCCTCATGTTTCCATTCAAGGCAGAGGCATGGGCTGCAGTTTGTCATGTGGCCTTCTACGTAAAGCCCTTTTGTTTGTCCGTATCTGGCGGTGTGCAATCCTTTGGCGGCTTTTAGCAGAACCGCATTTTCATTGCAGACAAAAGCGGTTGCATGTTTCCGCGTCCGCAGGAAATCGTATAATTCTCCTTTGGTTCGCACCACATTTTCGAACGAGCCGAAGCCTTCCAAATGTGCTTTGCCTACATTGGTGATGATGCCGTAGTCAGGTTCTGCAATTTCCGCCAATTCTTTGATGTCGCCGGGGTGGCTGGCTCCCATTTCGATGATTGCCATTTCGTGTGCAGGGTTGAGGCGGAGCAATGTGAGAGGCACGCCGATATGGTTGTTCAGGTTTCCTTGTGTGTAAAGCAGGTTGTATCGGGTGGACAAGACAGCAGCGGTCAGTTCTTTGGTAGTGGTCTTTCCATTTGTTCCAGTGATGCCAATCACGGGGACATTCATTTGCCGGCGGTGATAGTTGGCTAATTGTTGCAATGTTTTCAGGCAGTTTTCTACAAGAATGGTTTTTCCTGAACTGTCAGCATGTTGTGGTTCATCTACGATGGCATAAGCACATCCTTTCTCCAAAGCCTGTTGGGCAAAAGCGTTCCCGTTGAATGTATTGCCTTTCAAGGCGATGAAGATGGATCCGGGCAGGCAATTGCGGGTGTCTGTCGTGATAGCCGGGTGTTTTAAGAATCGTTTATATAGTTCCTTTATTTCCATGATTATAAATGCGTTTAAATTCGGGAACAAAGATACTCGTTCTTTGGTTCAAACCGTAAAATAAACAGGCGAAAAGTTCGGAATCTGTGATATTGTGCGTACATTTGCCTCATTAAATGTGATGGGAAGCATGTGGGTGCCTGAATATATCAACGTGAAAGGCCGTTTGATGGATTTGTCAACGCCTAAGGTGATGGGAATTCTGAATATAACGCCAGACTCTTTTTATGGAGGAAGCCGTGCCTGCACGGAAGAAGCGATAGAAAGGAGAGTGCGGCGGTTGTTGGATGATGGTGCCGACATTATAGATATTGGAGGGTATTCGTCGCGCCCGTATGCAGATGATGTGCCGGAAGAAGAAGAAATGAACCGTTTGCGCAAGGGCTTGGAGGTGATTGCCCGTGTGTCGCCGGATGCGGTGGTTTCGGTAGACACATTCCGCTCCCGTGTTGCGGCAGAATGTGTGGAGAAATACGGCGTGGCGATGATCAATGACATATCTGCTGGCGACATGGATGCCGCCATGTTGGATACGGTGGCGCGGTTGAATGTGCCTTATGTCATGATGCATATGCAGGGTCTTCCTCAAAACATGCAGGAAGCTCCTTGTTACGGCAATGTAGAAAGGGAAGTGTTCCTTTATTTTGCCCGCAAGGTGGAAGAACTGCGTTTGCGGGGCGTGAAGGACATCATTCTTGATCCGGGCTTTGGGTTCGGTAAAACGTTGGAACAGAATTATGAACTGATGGTTCATTTAGAGGATTTCCGTTTGTTCGGCTTGCCGTTGTTGGTGGGCGTTTCCAGGAAATCAATGATATACAAATTGTTGGGGAAAAGCCCGGAGGAAGCGTTGAATGGCACTACTGTTTTGAACACGGTGGCATTGCTTGCCGGTGCAAGCATTCTTCGGGTTCACGATGTGCGCGAGGCGGTGGAAGCCGTCTCTATTGTTTGTAAAATGAAAAAATAATCGTCTTGTAGTTATGTTTATAGAATTCGGCATAAAGGATTTCATTGATGTTTTTCTGGTCGCTTTTCTTTTGTATTACACCTACAAATTGATGAAAACATCCGGCTCCATCAATGTGTTTTTTGGAATCTTGGTGTTTGTGCTGATTTGGCTGGTTGTTTCCCAGATTTTGGAGATGAGGCTGCTGGGGTCTATATTCGATAAATTGGTCAGTGTGGGTGTCATTGCCTTGATTGTGCTGTTCCAAGATGAGATACGCCGCTTCCTTCTGACTTTGGGTTCCCATAAACGGGTTAGTGCGTTGATTCGTTTCCTTACGGGCAATAGGGGAGACAGTTCGGACAAGGCAGAGATGATGCCGGTTGTCATGGCTTGCCTGAACATGAGCAAGCAGAAAGTCGGCGCATTGATTGTCTTTGAACGGAACATTCCTTTGGAGAACATCGTGCGCACTGGGGATGTCATCAATGCGAACATTAACCAGCGTTTGATAGAGAATATTTTTTTCAAGAACAGTCCTTTGCACGATGGCGCGATGGTCATCAGCCACCAGCGCATCAAGGCCGCCGGATGTATCTTGCCGGTTTCCCACAGTTTGGACATACCCAAAGAATTGGGTTTGCGCCATCGTGCGGCGTTAGGCATTTCGCAGGAGACGGACGCATGTGCCGTGATTGTTTCCGAAGAAACGGGAGGCATCTCTGTGGCTTATGGGGGAAGCTTCCACTTGAATCTCACAGCAGAAGAGCTGGAACGCATTTTGACGAAAGAAGACAGCCGTTTGGTTTAGCGGCATCCATGGGGCAGGGCTTGGCGCAGCGGGTGTAATAGATTTAGAGTGGAATGCTTTGGAACGGATGGTGGATGAAATGAATTGCCTTGTTTTTGGATTATTTTATGGTTCTTCTTGAAAATAAATCAGATTTTGCAATGTTCATATAGCAAAAAAGGCGTATTTTTGTCGCATAAAATTCAAGGGGAATTGTATTGTTAATATATAAATAAATCTACTATGGACTTAATGAATGAGATTGTGGAGCGTGCGAAAGCGAACCGCCAACGCATTGTTCTCCCGGAAGGAACAGAAGAACGCACATTGACTGCCGCTGACAGGGCTTTGGCTGATGGTGTTGCAGATTTGATTATTTTGGGCAAGCCGGAAGAAATCAAGGCACTTGCCGAAAAGTTGGACTTGAAAAATATCGATAAGGCGACGATTATCGATCCTGAGGATCATCCGAAGAAAGAGGAATATGCACAGCTTCTGGCCGAACTTCGCAAGAAGAAAGGCATGACGATTGAAGAAGCCCGCAAGTTGGTACTCGACCCCTTGTATTTGGGTTGTCTGATTATCAAGTCGGGAGATGCTGACGGGCAACTGGCCGGCGCCCGCAATACGACGGGCAACGTGCTTCGTCCGGCTCTGCAAATCATCAAGACTGCGCCGGGCATCACTTGCGTGTCGGGCGGCATGCTGTTGATTACGAAAGCGAAGCAATACGGCGAGAATGGCGTGTTGGTCATCGGCGATGTGGCTGTCACTCCGGCTCCGGATGCCGACCAATTGTCGCAGATTGCTGTTTGCACCGCTCGCACGGCCATGGCTGTTGCCGGTTTCGCAGAGCCGAGAGTGGCCATGTTGAGCTTCTCCACGAAAGGCTCAGCAAAGCATGAAGTGGTCGACAAGGTAGTGGAAGCCACCCGTTTGGCAAAAGAACTGGATCCTTCATTGAAAATCGACGGCGAATTGCAGGCCGATGCAGCGTTGGTTCCGTCTGTCGGTTCCAGCAAAGCTCCGGGTTCTGCCATAGCCGGGCATGCCAACGTGCTGGTGTTCCCGAATCTGGAAGTAGGCAACATTGCCTACAAGATGGTGCAACGCTTGGGCGATGCCGAAGCCATTGGCCCGATCCTTCAGGGAATCGCCCGCCCGGTCAACGACCTGTCACGCGGTTGTTCGGTGGACGACGTATATAAGATGATTGCCATTACGGCCAACCAAGCGATTGCTGCAAAGAATCAAAAGTAAGGATTATGAAGATATTGGTATTGAATTGCGGCAGCTCGTCCATCAAGTACAAGCTGTTCGACATGGACTCTAAGGAGGTGATAGCCCAAGGCGGCATTGAGAAAATCGGTTTGAAAGGCTCTTTCTTGAAATTGACCTTGCCTGATGGCGAGAAGAAAATCTTGGAGAAAGACATTCCTGAGCATACCGTGGGGATAGAGTTTATCCTCAACACTTTGGTAAGCCCTGAGTATGGTGCCATCCGTTCGCTGAACGAAATCAATGCCGTGGGCCATCGTGTGGTGCATGGCGGCGAACGCTTCAGCGAATCGGTGCTGATTGACAAGGAAGTGATTGGCATGATTGTGGCTTGCAACGACTTGGCTCCGCTGCATAATCCGGCTAACTTGAAGGGCATTAATGCCGTGGCGGCTATTTTGCCCGATGTGCCTCAAGTGGCTGTTTTCGATACGGCGTTCCATCAGACGATGCCCGATTATGCCTACATGTATGCCATTCCTCATGAACTCTATGAGAAATACGGCGTCCGCCGTTATGGCTTCCACGGCACATCCCATCGCTATGTTTCGCAAAGGGTCTGCAAGTTCTTGAATGTAAGCCCCATCGGCACGCGCATCATCACGTGCCACATTGGCAACGGCGGTTCCGTGTCAGCCATCAAAGACGGGCAATGCATGGACACGTCCATGGGATTGACCCCGTTGGAAGGCTTGATGATGGGTACGCGCAGCGGCGACATCGATGCCGGCGCCGTCACTTTCATCATGGATAAGGAAGGGCTTACCACGACCGGCATGTCCAACTTGTTGAACAAGAAGTCCGGGGTGTTGGGCGTTTCCGGCGTTTCAAGCGACATGCGCGAACTGGATGCCGCTTGCCAGGCAGGCAATCCAAGGGCATTGTTGGCCGAGAAGATGTATTATTACCGCATCAAGAAATACATCGGCGCTTATGCCGCAGCCTTAGGAGGCGTGGACATCATCGTGTTCACCGGCGGGGTAGGTGAGAACCAAGCCCTTTGCCGTCAGGAAGTGTGCAGCGGCCTTGGCTTCATGGGCATTGAAATCGACAAGGAGGTCAACAACAAAGTCCGTGGCGTGGAAGCCGTTGTTTCCACACCGGCATCTAAAGCGAAAGTAGTCGTGATTCCCACCGATGAGGAACTGATGATTGCTTCCGACACGATGGCCATTCTGAACGAACGGAAGTAACGTTTTTAGATTGAATGAACAAGAGCCATGTCAAGCCGTGGGATGCGGCAAGGCATGGCTTTGTTTTTTTGATGGTTGCAGGGGCATTCCTACGAGGCTATGGCGAGCCTGCTTTAGATGAATTGCAGGTAATTGCTCCTGTTCACCACATGGTATTCCGCATGCAGATAAGCTGTTTGATTCTGCATAGGTTCAGTTCTCTCCCTTCCGATTCGGGATTTTCGTTTATCCAGCGCGGAGAAAGTTGCTATAAAACCGCGATAATAATAGCAAGATTGAAAGGAAGTGTCAGGAAACTCAAAGAAAATCCCGGATAAAGTTGTATCATGATATAACTTTTCATACCTTTGCGCCATGAGGAAGATAATTGCCTACAAGAATTATTTCAGTGGTTTTTTAGAAAAACTTTCGATGCAAGAAAAGGAGAAATTGCTGCGCTCATTGGACTTGCTCACGACGGAAGATAAAATTCCACACCATTGCGTTAAGTTTATCCGTGATGGTATATACGAATTTCGTTCAAATTACGGCAAGACGGAATTTAGGGTATTCTTCATTAATGATGGGAATGCTATTGTTGTCTTGTTCAATGCGTTTAAGAAAAAGTCACAGAAAACACCTGAAAATGAAATAAAGAAAGCAATAAGATTAAAGGAGGAATATTATGCAACTAAAAGAAATCAGCAAGGACATTTATGATGTCAGCGCTATGCTTGACGAAGTTTTGGGGGCGGAAGGCACTCCCGAACGCGAAAAGAACCGTGAGAGGGCATGGGAGGAATACAATGCCCAAATATTGTTGGAAGCACGCAAGAATGCGCATCTCACGCAAGCGGAACTCGCAAAACGCATCGGTGCGGACAAAGGGTATATATCAAGAATTGAACGAGGTTTAACCGTGCCTACTGTTGCCACTCTTTATAAGATAGCTTCTGCAATGGGATTGACGGTGGAATTGCGCCCAATCTAAGATTTTGTTGAATTACTCATAAAGTAATATGTTTTGCCTGCTTATCCGATGAATTGCAGGTAATTGCTCCTGTTCACCACATGGTATTCCGCATGCGGATAAGCTGTTTGGAATGCTTTCGGGGCAGAAGGCGTTTTGTCTCCCCATTTGAACTCCAATGCCGTCAATTCGTTCGTGCTTTCTTCTATCAGGTCGATTTCCTGTTTGTCGTAAGTGCGCCAAAAGTAGAACTCTTTGTGCAACTGTGCATTGAAGTTGGCTTTGCGCCTTTCTCCTATAAGATAGTTTTCCCACAACGCTCCGATGTCTTGCCTCACAGCCAATGGTGAGAAGGCACCGATGACGGCATTTCGGATGCCGTTGTCATAAAAGTACCACTTTCCTGCTTTTGATACTTCTTTCCGCAAGTTGCGTGAATAAGCACCCAAACGGTACACTACGAATACTTTTTCTAATAAGTCAAGATACTTTTCAACCGTGCTTTTGCTGATGCCGAGCTGTTTGCCCAATTCATCGTATGACACTTCGCTGCCCAACTGGAAAGCAATCAGGCGCAACAAGTCGCGCATCTTGCCGGAATTTTTCAAACCATCGATGGCCAAGATGTCTTTCAGCAAGTAAGCACCGACAATATCCCGCAGGTAATCTGTTTTCCGTTCAAAACTGTCCATCAGGACCACTTCCGGGTAAGAACCGTAAATCAGTCGCGCTTCAAGGTTCTGCCGGGTTTCGAGTGCCGTTTCCGTTTGTGCGATTTCTTGTTGTGAGAAAGGCGTAAGCACAAACTGCGTGCTGCGTCCCACCAAAGGTTCGCCCGTCTTGTTGAGGAGGTCGAATGATGATGAGCCGCTTGCCAATATGCTGACGTTCGGTATTTCGTCCACAATCAGTTTCAGAATTTGGCCGATTTGCGGGATGCTTTGTGCTTCGTCGATGGTTAAAAGGTCAATGCCTTCTAACAAATGCTGGTAGTTGGCTGCGGTGCGGTTCTCTAATAATGCCAGCGTGTCATAGTCTTCCCCGTTGAGCATCATTGTTTTCCCCGGGTATTCGTTGACGATTCTCCGCATCATCACGGTTTTGCCTACGCGGCGTGCGCCGAAGATTAAAACGGCCTTTCCCGGCATGATTCTCTCGGTTATTTTGTCTTGCAGCGTTCTTTTTATCGTCATCATGGCTCTTGTTCATTTGCCTGCAAATATAATAAATGATTTGCTAATTGGCGATTTTTACGTAAAAAAAGCAATCTGTACTGGCGATTTTTACGGAATGCGGGCGATGTTTCCCGAAATTTTCATGTTTGGGCGAAAATAATCCGGCTATTTGTTGAATTTGTCGTTTGAATGAATGTTTTTGCAAAAAGAGCAAAGCCCGCTTTTGCGGGCTTTGAAGTGCTTATTTGCAAGAGACAGCACTGTCGATATTGAACAAATAGTCCGTATTTGGCTCTAAGCCTTTTACCGTTTTGCTTCCTTCGCCACTGTAATTGTGTTTTGGGATTTTTGTTTGCACGGGGACTCTTTTTGCAACGCATCCCAATACTCTGTCTCTGATTTCGACCCAAACTGTCACGTATCGGTCATCCTCGTAGCTGTTTTCTTTATAATTTTCCACATAAACTCTGACAAATAACTCCCCTCGATTGTTTGTTTGGTCGCCTTTCGTAACCAACGTGGCCTTGGCTTCATTGGTTCCATAGATATTGCATGTGTTTTGCGCTTTTGCATTCCAGGTAAAGGCAAATAATGCGAAAAGCATAATAATAAGATTCTTCATGGTGTATAAGATGCCTGTTATATCCCATCGGCACATCGGTTTTTGTTTCGTTCATTTGATAGTCAATATTGGTACTCATCGGGTGCGGTGGCATTCCATCCACGTCTGAATCCTTCTTGGAAATACGGGTCTTTGACGGTTTGGGATAAACTTCCGCAGGATGTGAAAGCACAGGTCGCAATGGCAACCAAGAAGAAAATCAAGTATTTTTGAATTTGTATATTCATATCAATGCGTTTTCTTGTGTTCCTACTCGTTTTTTCAGGCATTTCGGGTACTCCTGTCGTGCCAATTCTGGTATTGGGATGCATGCACAGAAAAACGCGGCACCTTTAGCATTCTAATCAGAGGTGTTTGGCGTAACCTATCAGGAGAATGAACTAAAAGCCCGCGCGGATGCACGAGCATTTTCGCTGTATTCTTCCTGATATTCATTGAGTCGCCAAACTTTCTGATTAGTAGAATAGAGCTAAACGCTTTTCCAATATTTATAGTGCATGCAAAAGTGGCATGCTAATGTTTCATAGGCATTGATTTTTGTAATTCTGTACAAATGTAGCCATATTTTTTAGAAATCCATGCAATCTTGTAAAAATAGTGAAGAAAGTGCGCCAGATATTGTCCGACGGTTCTGCCCGCACGGTGAAGGTAGTCCGATGAACGGTTGCACGGTTCTTGTAAAGTCGGAGGGTTGCTGCGAGTGGCAACCCTTTGTGCTTTCTTTTGATGGCCCGGAAAACTCCTGACGAGTGAGGCGAAACCTTCTAACGTTTTGCATGAAACCTTGGAAGGATTTTCAGAAACCTTTGGGAGGTTTTTCCGAAGTTCAGATTCCAGATTCCAGATTTCAGAGGCAGAGCCGCAAAATCTTGCGGCTCTGCCTCTGCCTGCGTCTTGTGAACTGGTTAACTTGTCCCCTTGTCAACTCAAAGAAAACATTCCAATGATTTTGAAAATGGTTCTATGAACTTTTGCGAAAAGTTCGTAGTGCTGTTTGCAACGCTGCTGGGAGCCTTTATGGCTTTCCTCCAGTAAAATTGCAAATTTTACCTGTAAAATGCATTCGCTTTTCAGGAAAAATCGCCGGTTTTTCCCGGTAAAGTTCGCTGCCTTGCCGGGCTGAACCGCTCCTTTTTTGAAGATTCTGCTGCCTTGTTTGCCTCTGCGCCCGCCTTTCCGTATCTTTGCCGATGCGAAGACAGGATGCGGTTCGGCAAAGCCAAGCATGAAAACTTTTGCTTTCTATTTGGCTCTGCGCTCACCTTTCACTATCTTTGCACTGTCATTTTGGTTCACAACAGATTCATGTAAGCATGGGTTCGCTTGATTTCACGCATATTCTGACGGAGACGGTGGCAGCGTTGTCGGCCTGCGAGTCCTACAAAGGCTTGTTCCACCAGCATCGCGACGGCGAGCCGCTCCCTTCTGCTGAGGCGTTGCAGCGCATCATCGGCCTTTGCCGTTCCATATTGTTCCCGGGGTATTACGGGAACTCAACCGTCCACAGCCATACCCTCGGCTATTACATCGGGGTCAGCGTGGAGGCGTTGCACGACCTGCTGGCCGGGCAAATCTTTGCCGGCTTGTGCTTCGGCGGGGAAAACAGGGACGAGGGCTGCACGACGTGCATGGAACGTTGCCGGGAAAAGGCGGCGCAGTTCATCGCCCGCCTGCCGGAACTCCGCAGGAAGTTGTCGACCGACGTGGAGGCCATGTACAACGGCGACCCTGCCGCCACGAGCATCGGCGAAGTGATTTGTTGCTATCCCGCCATCAAGGCAATCTCCAATTACCGCATCGCGCACGAACTGCTGCGGCTCGGCGTGCCGTTGATTCCGCGCATCATCACGGAGATGGCCCATTCAGAGACGGGCATCGACATCCATCCGGGAGCAGAGATAGGCACGCATTTCGCCATCGACCACGGCACAGGCGTGGTGATTGGCGCAACCACCGTCATCGGCAACCGCGTGAAACTGTACCAAGGCGTGACATTGGGCGCGAAAAGTTTCCCGCTCGACGCAGACGGGAAGCCGATTAAAGGCATCCCCCGCCATCCTATATTGGAGGATGACGTGGTGATTTACTCGAACGCCACCATATTGGGGCGGATTACCATCGGCAAAGGCGCCACGATTGGCGGCAATATCTGGGTGACGGACGACGTGGCTCCCGGCGCACGCATCGTGCAAAGGAAGTAAAGGAAAAACAGGAATTAACAAGGGAAAGATACGTAGAAAACGGACAAATGGAACTGATAGCAAAAACGTTTCAAGGACTTGAAGAAGTCCTGAAGAAAGAATTGGAGGATTTAGGGGCGGCAAACGTCCGGGCAGGGCGGCGGATGGTCTCCTTTGAAGGTGACAAGGAGATGATGTACCGGGCAAACTTTTGCCTTCGCACGGCCATCCGGGTGCTGATGCCGATAAAGCATTTCATGGCAAAGGATGCGGACGAAGTATACGGGAATGTGAAGTCCGTCCCTTGGGAAGAATACTTGGACGTGGACGGGTCGTTCGCCGTGGATTCGGTGGTGTATTCCGACGAATTCCGGCATTCCAAGTTCGTGGCCTACCGGGTGAAGGACGCGATTGCCGACTATTTCCGCGAGAAGACGGGGAAACGCCCCTCCGTCCGGCTCAACAATCCCGACATCTTGCTGCACATCCACATCTCGCAAGAGGACTGCACGCTGTCATTGGACAGTTCCGGGGAGTCGCTGCACCGCAGGGGCTACCGCCAGGAAGCGGTGGAAGCGCCCCTCAATGAAGTGCTGGCGGCCGGGATGATCCTGATGACCGGGTGGCGCGGAGGGTGCGACCTCATCGACCCCATGTGCGGTTCGGGCACCATTCCCATTGAAGCGGCGTTGATAGCGCGCAACATTGCGCCCGGCGTGTTCCGCAAAGAGTTCGGCTTCGAGAAGTGGAAGGACTTCGACCGTGAGTTGTTTGAGAGCATCTATAACGATGATTCGCAGGAACGTGAATTTGCGCACAAGATTTATGCTTACGACAACAGCCCGAAAGCATGCGCCATCGCCGCCCGCAACATCAAGGCGGCGGGCGCGAGCAAAGACATCGAACTGAAGATGCAGCCTTTCCAGCAATTCCGGCAGCCGGAGGAGAAAAGCATCATCATCATGAATCCCCCGTACGGGGAACGCATCTCCCCGGACGACTTGCTGGGCTTGTACCAGATGATAGGCGAGCGGCTGAAGCACGCTTTCACGGGCAACGAGGCATGGGTGCTGAGCTACCGCGACGAGTGTTTCGACGAAATAGGCCTGAAGGCTTCCGAGAGGATACCTTTGTACAATGGGGCATTGGAGTGCCAATTCCGCAAATATGTGCTGTTCAAGGGGCGTTACAATGAGTTCCGCAGCGAGCATCCGGAGCGTGAACCGGGCGAAGGCGAAAGGCCGAACTTTCCGTTCGTCCCGCGCAGGCAACGGGAATTTCCCGAATATGAACGGAGGGAATGGAAAGACCGTTTCAGGGAAAGGGACGGCATGCGGAAGCCATTCTTCAAGGAACCTTCTTTGCCGCGCTATGGCGACAGGCCGAAGCGCACGGGCAGGAGAGGCGAGCAAAGGCCGGGGAAAACGGATTATAATAAGTAAAAGTGAAGCAATGATGAAACGCATATTCCAATTCATGGTTTTGATGGGCATGGCGGTTTTTTCAGGAAACGCGCAAGAAAAGAAGGCGTTCACGCTGGACGACGTGATACCGGGAGGGAGCAACTACCTCAACCTCATCCCGGAAAACAAGTTAGGGTTGAAGTGGTGGGGCAACGAATGCATCCGTGCCGACGTGGACAGCATCCTGTTGGTTGACAAGAAGACCGGGGAAGAATCCGTGCTGGTCACGTTGGACGAAATCAACGAAGCCTTGGCCAACGGGGAAAAGCCTTATCCCTTGGCGCATAAAATCAAGCCGCTCCTCACGTTGATGCAGGCGTCCATGCCTTGGGGCGACCGGAAGGTCGTGGTGTTCCAAGGGAAAGTGGAAGCAGGCGAAGGCAATGAGGACTACATGTTCTGGTATGACTTCGGGCAAAAGAAGCTGGCCAACATGTTCCGCATAGAGGCGGCGGAAGGGAAACGCCCCGCCAACATGGACTTCTGCAAGGCGAACGGCCTGCTGGCCTACACGGCGGGCAACAGCCTGTTTGTGGCAGGCGAGGGCGACTTCTGCAAAATGATAAACCCGGCAGCCATGGGCAGTGCGGCGGATGCAGAGAAAGATGTGGTCTATGGGCAAACAGTCCACCGCAATGAGTTCGGCATCCGGAAAGGCACTTATTGGAGCCCGAAGGGCAGCTATCTTGCATTTTACCGGATGGACCAAAGCATGGTGACGGACTATCCGCAAGTGAACACCTCCACGCGCATCGCCACGTTGGAGCCGGACAAATACCCGATGGCAGGCATGACGAGCCATAAAGTGACGGTGGGCGTGTATGAAGTGAAGACGGGGAAGACCGTTTATTTGCAGGCAGGCGACCCCACCGACCGTTATTTCACCAACATCAGCTGGTCGCCCGACGAGCGGAGCATCTACATGATTGAACTGAACCGCGACCAGAACCATGCGCAATTAGTGCGCTACGATGCAGCGACGGGCGAGAAAGAGGCGGTATTGTATGAGGAGAAGCACCCCAAGTATGTGGAGCCTCAACATCCCATAGAGTTTTTGCCTTGGGATGCATCGAAGTTCATCTATTGGAGCCAGCGCGACGGATATTGGCACCTTTACCTGATGGACACGGGAAAAGAAGTGCTGCCGGAAACAAAGACGGGCAAGGACGGCGAGACCACGTTCCGCGAATCGTTGCAGACCAAGCCGTTGACCCAAGGCGAATGGCTGGTGCAAAACATCCTGGGGTTCAATGCGGGCAAAAAGGAAATCATCATCGGAAGCACGGAAATATCCCCATTGCAAACCAATCTGTTCGCCTTGAATGTGAAGAACGGGCGGCGCACGCTTTTGGGGGAAGCGGGCGGCACCCACAGTGCCAGCCTGTCGGCAGACGGCAAGTACTTGATTGACCGTTTCATGTCGTTCGACGTGCCTCGTGAAGTGAGCATCTTGCCGACGGATGGGAAAAGCGGCGTTTTGCTGCTGGAAGCCAAAGACCCCTTGAAAGAGCAGTTCAACTTGCCGGAAATATCCGTCGGGACCATCAAAGCTGCCGACGGGGTGACGGATTTGTATTACCGCCTCATCAAGCCGGTGGGCTTCGATCCTGCCAAGAAATACCCGGCCATCATCTATGTATACGGCGGGCCTCACGCGCAGATGATTGCCAACATGCGCTTTTATGGTGCCAGCGGCTGGGATTTGTACATGGCGCAGAAAGGGTATGTGATGCTGACCGTAGACGGGCGCGGAAGCGACAACAGGGGGCTGAAGTTCGAGAACTGCACGTTCCGCCACTTGGGGACAGAGGAGATGAAGGACCAGATAAAGGGGGTGGAACTGCTGAAGTCTCTTCCCTACGTGGACAAAAACAGGATCGGGGTGCATGGATGGAGCTTTGGAGGCTTCATGACGACCAATCTGATGCTGACCTATCCCGAAGTGTTTAAGGTTGGTGTTGCAGGAGGTCCTGTCATCGATTGGAAATATTATGAGGTGATGTACGGGGAACGCTACATGGATACGCCCCAAGCGAATCCGGAGGGATACAAGGAAGCCGACTTGAAAGAGAAGGCCGGCAACCTGAAAGGCCGTCTGGAAATCATCATCGGCGGCATGGACCCCACTTGCGTGCCGCAACATTCTTACACCTTTCTCCGGGCGTGCATCGACGCAGGCACCCATCCCGACTTCTTCGTGTACCCGGAAGACGGGCATAACATGATAGGGGTGGACCGCGTGCATCTGCACGAACACATCACCCGTTACTTTGAAGACCATTTGAAATAACCGATTAATCAGACAGGAAGATATGAGACTTTTGCTTTTAGGTTCCGGCGGGCGGGAACATGCGTTGGCATGGAAGATCGCCCAAAGCCCGAAGATTGAGAAACTGTACATTGCTCCGGGGAATGCCGGGACACGCGAAGTGGGGGAAAACGTCCCCATCAAGGCGGACGATTTCCCGGCCATCCGGCGGTTTGTGTTGGAAAACGGCATCGGCATGGTGGTCGTGGGGCCGGAAGATCCTTTGGTGAAAGGGATTTATGATTACTTCAAGGGGGATGAGGCTTTGCGGAATGTGCCGGTCATCGGCCCGTCGAAGGCGGGCGCCGTGTTGGAAGGCAGCAAGGAGTTTGCGAAAGGCTTCATGCAGCGGCACCATATCCCCACAGCGCGTTATAAGAGCGTGACGGCTGCCAACGTGGAGGAAGGGCTGGCCTTCCTTGAGACGCTGGAAGCCCCATACGTGCTGAAGGCCGACGGGCTTTGCGCGGGAAAGGGCGTGTTGATACTGCCCACGTTGGACGAAGCCAAGAAAGAGTTGAAGGAGATGCTGGGCGGGATGTTCGGCAACGCTTCGGCCACGGTGGTCATCGAGGAGTTCCTGAGCGGCATCGAATGCTCGGTTTTTGTGCTGACCGACGGGAAGGACTACAAAATTCTCCCCGAAGCCAAGGACTACAAGCGCATTGGCGAAGGCGACAAAGGCTTGAACACCGGCGGGATGGGTTCGGTGTCGCCCGTGCCGTTTGCGGACGTTGCGTGGATGAAGAAGGTGGAAGACTGCATCATCCGCCCGACAGTGGAGGGCCTTGCTGCGGAAGGCATCGACTACAAAGGCTTTATTTTCTTCGGATTGATCAATGTGAAGGGCGATCCGATGGTGATAGAATACAATGTCCGCATGGGCGACCCGGAGACAGAGACCGTGATGTTGCGCATCCAAAGTGATTTGGTGGACCTGTTGGAAGGCGTGGCCGAAGGCAATTTGTCGGAAAGGAGGTTGGACATCGACCCGCGCTCTGCGGTGTGCGTCATGCTGGTTTCGGGCGGCTACCCGGAAGCTTACGGGAAAGGTTTCCCGATTAGCGGCATTGAAGATGCAAAAGCCGGAGGCAGCATCGTGTTTCATGCCGGGACAGCGGTGAAGGACGGCCAAGTGGTTACCTCGGGCGGACGGGTCATTGCTGTCAGTTCTTACGGGTGCTGCAAGGTGGAGGCTTTGGCACGTTCCTTTGAGAATGCCGGGAAAATCCAGTTTGAAAAGAAGTATTTCCGAGGAGATATAGGATTTGACTTGTAATGGCAAGGGCGGGTTTCCAGCATACCATTGTGGCGGGCAGGCTGACGCTGCCCGCCACTGTTGCGGTGTCTTTCCTTTTATGGCTGTTGTTTGCCGTGTGGAGGCCAGTTGCAGGAGGCACGGATGCTTATGTTTTCCGCCGCTTGTTTGCCGAATTTTTCTCTGGCACGTTGCTTGGTTCTTTGCCGTCCTTGGTTGCAGCCGCTGCGGTGGTTTATCTGTTGATAGAGTTGAACAATGCTTATGCCGTCGTCCGCATCCGCACGTCTTTCCAGTCTTCCCTGTATGCTTGGCTGCTGGTAGCCTCGTCTTTCTTGTTCAAGCCTGATGCAGGCTGCGTGGTTTCGTTGTGCCTGGTGCTGGCTCTTTGCTTTTTGTTCAGGTGTTACCAGTCCTCTCATGCGGCGGAATGGGCTTTTGGTTGCATGTTCTTTTTGGGCGCATCCAGCCTGTTGTTCCCGGCGGTGTTCTTTTTGTATCCATTGTTCTTGTTGGGCATGTTCCTTTTCCGGGCGCTTCATGCCCGCTCTTTTTGGGCGGGGCTTTTGGGTTGGGCAGTGCCTTATTGGTTTTTGTGGGGGCATGCGTTCTTTCATGGGCAGATGGAATTGTTTTATGCGCCGTTCCGTGAATTGGCATCCTTTGCTCCGTTGTTCTCTGTCCGGTTGCCGCTTCCGGTTCTTGCAGTGGCGTTGTGGACTGTGTTGTTGTTGGTGTGCGGCAGCATTCATTATTGGTTTGCTACTTATGAAGACAAAATTCGTTCGCGGGCTTATCTTAATTTCTTGATTGTCCTTGGCTTTGCCCTTGCTTTGCTGGGAATCCTCCAAGTGCAGCATGCAACGATGGCATTGCAGATGCTTATGCCTGTGGCCGCCCTTTTGGGGGCGCATTTGTTTTCGTTGCTCCGCACCCGTTTTTCGAATTGGCTTTTCATCTTTTTCTTTGTTTCCGTTTGTTTTGTCGCTTTGAATAATTTATGGATGCTTTGGTTCAATTCTTGACGGATTGGGGGTATGTGGGGATGTTCGTTGCGGCGTTTCTCGCGGGAAGTGTTGTGCCGCTCAGTTCTGAGGCAGTGCTTTTGGCGCTTTTGCTTCCGGGTGCAGGCCTCAACCCTGTGCTTTGCGTGGTTTCTGCTACATTCGGGAACTTGCTGGGCAGCTTGACGTGCTATTGGATCGGGCATTTGGGCAAGGTGGAATGGTTAGAGAAGTATTTCCATATCAAGAAAGAAAAGGTGGATGGCATGCGCCGTTACCTGAACGGCCGTGGATGTTGGGTGGCGTTTTTTTCGTTCTTGCCGTTTGTGGGCGATTTGATATCCGTGGCGTTGGGCTTCATGCGGAGCAATTTGTTGGGAGTGGCGTTGTTCATGTTGGCAGGCAAGGCCGTGAGGTTTGCGGTGGTGGCTATGGCTGCGAAAGGAGTGTTTTCATTTTTTGCGTGAGAAGTTATGGAAAGGATAGTGGAGATTACTTCAGACGGCAGCCGGACGCTTTATGTCCCTGCGCTTGATGAGCATTATCATTCCGTGAAAGGCGCGGTGACGGAATCGGCTCATGTATTCATCCGCATGGGGCTGGAGCATCACCCGTCTGCATCGCCGGAGGTACTGGAAGTGGGGTTCGGCACGGGGCTGAATGCTTTTTTGACGTGCCTTTCCGCAGAGAGGTTGCAGAAGCGCGTCCATTATACGGCCATTGAGCTTTATCCTTTGCCGTTTGGTTGCGTGGCTTCTTTGGATTATCCGGAGGCGGTGGCGCCGGGGCGTGCCGGCGATTTCCACCTTTTGCATGCTTGCCCTTGGGAAGAGGATGTGTGCATTTCCCCGTTTTTCACGTTGCATAAGCGGAAGGATGACTTCACGTCGTGCGTTTTCCCGCCATTGTCGTTTGATATTGTTTATTTCGATGCCTTTGCGCCGGAAAAGCAACCGGAGATGTGGACGCATGAAGTGTTCGGGCATCTTTTCTCGGCGATGCGCCCGGGCGGCGTGTTGTCGACTTATTGTGCAAAAGGGGCGGTTCGGAGGATGCTTCAGCAGGCGGGTTTCGGCGTGGAACGTTTGCCGGGGCCTCCGGGCGGAAAGAGGGAAATATTAAGGGCTGTGAAACCATGATTTTCAGTTGAAGGCATGAGACGTTATATATATATAATAGGTGTGGTTCTCTTGATGGTGGGCCAAAGTTGCAAGAAGCCGGAAGGGCGCGGCGAGGGCGGGAAGCCCCGGATTACTGTCACGATAGAGCCTTTGCGTTATCTTACGGAGGCGATTGCGGGTGACAAGTTTGCTGTGGAAAGCATGGTTCCAAAGGGCAGCAGCCCTGAGATGTACGACCCTGCGCCTCGGCAATTGGTAGAGTTAAGCAAGAGCAAGGCTTATTTCCGTGTTGGTTACGTGGGTTTTGAGCGGGTGTGGATGGAGCGTTTGGCTGCCAATGCTCCGGGCATGCGGGTGTTCGACCTCTCGGAAGGTGTAGCCTTGCTGCATGAAGATGCATCGCACGGGCATCACGTTGGCGGGGTGGAGCCGCACATTTGGATGTCGGCGGGGAATGCCCTTGTTATTTCCGCCAACATCACGGATGCCCTTTGCCGTTTGGATTCTGTTCATGCGCCGTTTTACAGGCATCGCTTGGACAGCCTTTCGCAGGTGATACGGGACATGGACGCGGCGATACGGGAGATGCTTGCTGGTGCGCCCCGCAGTTTCATGATATACCATCCGGCATTGTCGTATTTTGCCCGCGATTACGGACTCAGGCAATATGCGCTCGAAGAAGGCGGCAAGGAGCCGTCTCCTTCTTACTTGAAGGGCTTGGCTGATGTGTGCCGCCGCGAAAGCATCCGTGTGGTTTTCGTGCAACCAGAGTTTGATGCCCGCAATGCAAGGGTCGTGGCCGAACAAACGAAGGCGCGGCTGGTGCAGGTCAACCCGTTGGCTTACGATTGGCGCCGGGAGATGCTTGCCGTGGCACGGGCATTGAAAGAGGCAAGCGTCCATAATACGGAGGGGAAATGAAAGAAAAGTTGTTGCAAATAGAGGGATTATCCGTGGGCTACGACGGGAAAACCGTGTTGCAAGATGTGGATTTGACGGTTTGCAGCCATGATTTCTTAGGCATCATCGGCCCGAACGGGGGAGGGAAAACCACGTTGGTGAAGGCTGTCTTGGGGTTGGTGGAGAAGCAATCCGGAAGCATCCGCTTCTTCCGGGGCGGTGAAGAATGCGGGAAAATCACGATGGGTTACCTGCCGCAATACAGTTCCCTCGACCGCAAGTTCCCGATTTCGGTGGAAGAAGTGCTTCTTTCCGGGCTGAGCGGCCAAAAAGGTTTGTGGGGCCGTTTCACGTCCCGCCAGCATGAATTAGTGGGCGAGATGGTGGAACGGATGGGGCTGCAAGGGTTAGAGAAACGCCCGGTGGAGCAGTTGAGCGGCGGCCAGTTGCAGCGTGTCCTTTTAGGGCGCGCCCTCATTTCCAAGCCAGCCTTGCTGATATTAGACGAACCAGACACGTACATCGACCGGCGTTTCGGGGGCCGCCTTTATGAACTGCTGGACAAGATAAACCGTGAGTGCGCCATTATCTTGGTGAGCCATGATGTGGAGATGCTTTTGCAGCATGCGAAATCCGTGGCTTTCGTCAGCGGGACGCTGCGTTTCCATGGCGGGACGGACATTTCCGCCAGTTGGCTGGATGAGGAACCTTCCCCGTTGGAGTGACCGCTGGATAGAGGATTCCCCGCTTTGTGCGGGCGGAAATTTCAGGCTAATGTGCTGGAAAGTCGAGGCCGGCTGGGCGGGAACCTCGTTTCTTCCCTGTGGAAACTTCTGTTGCCGCTGGCGTTTGTATAAACGGCGACGGCAACTGTGCAAATGCCGTCGCCGGCAGAAGAATGCATACGGCTGAATGGAAGTTTTCAGGCAGCCAAGCAGAACTTTCCATGCGCACGGGCGGCAGAATGTGGGAGATAAATATTATTTTTGCGCCTCATAGGAAAGAATCCGCAGTCAGAGATGAACAAGATAAGAACCGTGTGCGTGTACAGTGCTTCCAGCCCGGGGCTGAACGATTGCTATGGTGAGGCCGCGCGCCGCTTGGGCGAGTTGCTGGCGCAGCATCATTTGCGCTTGGTGAACGGCGCGGGGGCCAAAGGGCTGATGCGTGCCGTGGCCGATGCCGTGCTGTCCCATGGAGGCGAGGCAGTGGGCGTGATTCCCCGCTTCATGGTGGAACGGGGCTGGCACTACCCGGGGATGACCCGTTTGGTGGAAGTGGAAACAATGCATGAGCGGAAGCAAGTGATGGCTCGCCTTTCGGATGGCGTTATTGCCTTGCCGGGAGGTTGCGGCACTTTGGAGGAATTGTTGGAAATCATCACTTGGAAACAATTGGGGCTGTACCCGAAACCTATTGTCATCCTTAATGTGAATTCTTTTTTTTCGCCTTTGCTGGCGATGTTCGGCAAAGCCATATCCGAACGTTTCATGCGCGGGGAACATGAAGCGCTTTGGCAAGTGGCCGCCACGCCGGAGGAAGCGCTCCGGCTATTGTTCGCTACCCCTTTGTGGAATCCGTCGGTCGGGAAGTTTTCAACCCTATGAATGAAGACGTGCTGCCACCCGTTCCATCGCTTGCCCTTATGGACAGCGTGCCGTTGCCCGACACGGTTGGCGGCGTGCCGTTGCTTCAAGTTGCGCCCGCAGGGACAATGTGCCCTTCCGGCATGGAAGGCATCCCATTGCCTTTCCGTTTAGGCACGGATGCGGTGGTGTCCCTGTTGCTGTTCTTCGGCGTGTTCTTGGGGATTTATGTGTTTTATGCTGGCCGGAAGTATTTGTCGCAGCAGCTGCGCGGTTTTTCCAGCCTTCGTGTGCGCGACGGTTCTTTTGATGCTCCGGCAACGGCAAGCGGGCGTGTCCGTTTTTCCATTCTTTTGCAGGTGTCTTTGCTGTTGGGCATAGGCGCATTTGTTCATTTCCATGGCGTTTGCTTTCCGCCTTTGCCGGGCAGTGTCCTTCATCCCGCTTTGTTTCTCGGCATCTTGGCTTGCCTGGCTTATGCCTTGGTGAAATGCGTCCTGTTCCTTTTCTTGGGCTGGCTGTTCTTCGACCGTTCTCGCACCGTCTTGTGGATAGACAGTTATTTGGCGGTGGTTTATGGCGCTTCAGTCCTTTTGTATCCTGTCCTTTTGCTGTCGGTCTATGCCGGTTGCCCTGCCGATGTGCTTGCAGCCTCTTTCGTCACCGTCACCATAATGGCCAAAATATGCGTGTTTTATAATTGTATAAAGTTTTTTTCAATCAAATTTTGTGGCCTTTTCTATTTAATTGTGTACTTTTGCGCCCTTGAAATAATGCCTTGCCTGACGATGTACAAGGGATTATCCATGCTTAGTAATTTATTATTGAAATAAAATTATAAGATTTTGAAAATCAATAAAATCCTCGTGTCGCAGCCTAAACCTGCCTCCGAGAAGTCGCCTTATTACGACATTGCGGCCAAGTATGGTGTCAAGATTGACTTCCGGCCTTTCATCAAAGTGGAAAGTGTGACACCGAAAGAGTTCAGGCAGCAGAAAGTATCTATCTTGGATCATACGGCTGTCATTTTCACGTCCCGGCATGCGATAGACCACTTTTTCCATTTATGCACTGAACTTCGGGTGTCGATCCCGGAAACGATGAAGTATTTTTGTGTGACGGAAACTGTGGCCTTGTATATCCAGAAGTATGTCCAATACCGCAAGCGGAAAATCTTTTTCGGCAACACGGGCAAGGTGGATGATTTGCTTCCTTACATCTTGAAGCATAATACGGAGCGTTATTTAGTTCCGATGTCGGACGTTCATAACGACGAAATCAAGAACTTGCTCGACAAGCACAATGTGAAGCATACGGAAGTAGTGATGTACCGCACGGTGAGCAATGATTTTGCTCCCGGCGAAGATTTCGACTACGACATGCTGGTGTTTTTCAGCCCGTCAGGCATATCTTCATTGATCAAGAACTTCCCTAATTTTGAGCAGAAGGACATTGCCATCGGCTGTTTTGGCTCTACTACGGCCAAAGCGGTCCGCGATGCAGGCTTGAGGCTTGATTTGGAAGCCCCTACTGTGAATGCTCCTTCCATGACGGCAGCGCTTGACTTGTTCATCAAGGAACGCAACAAATAAGATTGATGGACGAATCGTTCGTCAATGGAAGGGCGGAGAGGCTTTTAGCGGGGCATTCTTCGCCCTTCTGTTGCACTTGGCAGATTTTATAGGCAGGAGATGAAGGGCAATGTGTTTACAAAAGCGGAACGTTTGTGCAGCCGGAAGGCAATAGAAGCGTTGTTTGCCGGAGGTGCGAGAGCATTCACGGTGTTCCCGTTCCGTGTTGTTTTCCACCAAGTGGATGACAATGCAGGCGTTCCGGTGTCTGTCTTGGTCAGCGTGTCGAAGAAGCGTTTCAAACATGCTGTGGACCGCAACCGTGTGAAGCGGCAAATCCGGGAAGCTTACCGCAAGAACAAGCATTCGCTGGCTGCATTTTTAGAAGGCCGCCAGGCGGGATTGCATTTGGCCATCATTTATCTGGGCAATGAACTGCAATCTTCCTCGAAGATAGAAAGCCGTGTGGCGGAACTGTTGGGACGGATTCGGAAAGAAATGGAAGAAAAGGCTTGATGAAACGTTTGTTGTCCTTCCTGTTGTTGTTGCCGGTTTATTTTTACCGTTCTTGCATTTCTCCGTTGACACCGGCTTCGTGCCGTTTCACCCCGACATGCTCCCAATATGCCATTGAGGCGATTAAGAAGCACGGGCCTTTCAAAGGCTTGTATTTGGCCGTCCGGCGGATTCTCCGTTGCCATCCGTGGGGAGGCTCAGGCTATGACCCGGTACCTTAAACAAGGAACAGGAATGCATGTTGACGACATCCATACGCATGCCGACAAGCCGTCGGCCATCATCAGTTGCAGTTTTCCGGATTTCTCCCCGAAGGAAGGCCGCTTGTATTCGGTGGGCATCCATCCTTGGCAGGCGGCCTCGCTGGACGCTTCCGGCAAAAACGGCTTGCGCGCTGCCTTGTCTTTGCCGCAAGTTGTGGCTGTGGGCGAGGCCGGGTTGGACAAGATGGTCGGTGCGGACTGGCCGGTGCAGGAAGAAGTTTTCCTTTTCCAGGCAGGCTTGGCGGAAGAAACGGGGAAACCGTTGCTCATCCATTCGGTGCGTTCGTCCAATGAGCTTGTGAACCTGAAACGGCGCATCGGCCCGTCTGTCCCATGGATAGTCCATGGTTTCCGGGGCAATGCGAACGTGGCGCGGCAGTTCCTTTCCCATGGCTTTTACCTTTCTTTCGGGGAACATTTCCAGCAGGAGGCGCTTTGTGCCGTGCCTTTGGAACGCTTGTTTGCGGAAACCGACGAGAGCCGGGCGGACATTGGCGTGATTTACCGGGAAATCGCTCTTGCAAAGGGCGTTTCGGAAGAACAGCTGCGCCGTTTTGTGCAGGAGAACATCCGCCATGTCTTTTTTGAAAGGTAAGTATTGCTTGTTCCAATAAAGTGTCGTATTTTTGCCGATATTAATCAAAAAAGTTAACTAAGGAATCATTCGATGAATTTTGTAGAAGAATTAAGATGGCGCGGGATGGTGCATACGATGATGCCGGGCACCGAGGAATTGCTGTCCAAAGAACAAGTGACTGCTTACATTGGTTTCGACCCCACTGCCGACTCTTTGCACATAGGGCATCTTTGCAGCGTGATGATTTTACGCCATTTCCAGCGTTGCGGCCATAAGCCGATTGCGTTGATTGGCGGCGCAACGGGCATGATTGGCGACCCTTCCGGGAAGTCGGCGGAGCGCAACTTGCTGACCGAAGAAACCTTGCGGCACAACATTGAGGGGATGAGGAAGCAACTGAGCAAGTTCCTGGACTTTGATTCCGATGCGCCCAACCATGCAGAGCTGGTCAACAATTACGATTGGATGAAGGACTATACCTTTCTTGACTTTGCGCGCGAGATAGGGAAGCACATCACTGTCAACTACATGATGGCAAAAGACTCCGTGCAGAAGCGCCTGAACGGCGAGGCCCGCGACGGCCTTTCTTTCACCGAATTTACCTACCAGTTGCTGCAAGGGTATGATTTCTTGCATTTGTATGAGACGAAAGGATGCAAGCTCCAGATGGGCGGTTCCGACCAGTGGGGCAACATCACGACGGGCGCGGAACTGATACGCCGTGTCAACGGCGGCGAAGTGTACGCATTGACCAGCCCGTTGATCACGAAAGCCGATGGCGGCAAATTCGGGAAAACGGAGTCAGGGAACGTATGGCTCGACCCGCGCTACACGTCGCCTTACAAATTCTACCAGTTCTGGCTGAACGTGAGCGACGAGGATGCGGCCCGCTACATCAAGATATTCACCGCCCTGTCCAAGGAAGAAGTGGAAGCCCTCACGGCAGAGCATGCCGAAGCTCCCCATTTGCGGGTGCTTCAGAAACGCCTGGCCAAGGAAGTGACCGTGATGGTGCATTCCGAGGAAGAATACAATGCGGCGGTGGAAGCATCGGGCATCCTGTTCGGGAACGCCACTTCCGAGGCGTTGCGCAAGCTGGACGAAAGCACGCTGTTGTCCGTGTTTGAGGGCGTTCCGCAGTTTGAAGTGTCAAGGGATGCCTTGTCAGGCGGGGTGAAAGCCGTGGACCTCTTGACGGAACAAGCGCAAGTGTTCCCCTCGAAAGGCGAGATGCGCAAGCTGGTGCAGAATGGCGGCGTATCCGTCAACAAGGAAAAGCTGGAGGCATTCGACCGCATCCTGACGGCAGACGACCTGTTGAACGGGAAATACCTGCTGGTGCAGAAAGGCAAGAAGAACTATTATTTGGTGATAGTTAGGTAAAAAAGTGGGCGGAATATTTGGATATGTTGATTTACTCCGCTAACTTTGCACCCGCTTTTTAACCGAAAGCATTGAAGTTTGGACTATGGTGTAATGGCAGCACAACAGGTTTTGGTTCTGTTTGTCTAGGTTCGAATCCTGGTAGTCCAACTGAAAAAGGGAAGCACAGATGATGTGCTTCCCTTTTTCGTTTATGGGCCTTGGGCAGGTTTTCCTGATGGTAGTGGAATATTCACTTGAAAAAGCAGGGAATTTTTCCGCAGGGATTGGAAGCTCTTTCCCTTTGCCGTTCCGGCTGTTTTGAAATGATTCCCCCGTATAGTTTCTGAAAAAACGTGGCCCGCCACTCGTGGCGTGGCCCGCTTCCTTATGAACATTTTCCTGCACGATTAATAATCGTACACGTGTACGATTATTAATCGTCACGGCTGAAGATTATTAATCGTGCAAGCAAAACCTTCGGATGATTTCGGCGAATCATTGGGAAAGATGCTTCTTTCTTCCGGGCGGCTTGCATGCATTCTTTTGAATGTGCCGGGCATTGGCCATTATAATGCGTTTGTGATGGCCGTAGCAGGTATCCCTAACTTGGAGAAAGCAAACATCTTTTTCCCTAAGTCTTTCAGTGAAGCGCCGATGTGGTACACTTGTTCATCATCGATGATTAGGAAACGGTCATGGAAGTTTCGGCAGGCATGGACTGTGATGGGGGGATATTGGCCGTTGTGGCGTTCAAGGTCAAGCTGGAGTTGCGGCGTGATTCGTTGGGTATAAATCGTAGCTTCTACGTTGGCGCCTCGGTTGCTTAACATGAGTAGCACAGAAGCATCCGCATAATTATCGATTAAGAGGAGTGACTTTTTTGCTGTTTTGATGAGGTCTACCATGAATTTGTATGCATCAAAAATTTGGCCGTCATAGAAGACTCCTTCCACAGGAGGTAAGGATGTGCGGACAAAGAAATCCATCTTTTGGCCGATTTCATGCAGCCTCTGTTCGTGTTGCATGAACTTGTTGTCCATTTTTTGTTCGATGTTGTTTAGGCGTTGATGGATGGAGTACCCTTTCAGCAGATATTCTTTCAGCACTTTGTTTGCCCATTGGCGGAACAAGATGCCCCGTTTGCTGTTCACCCGGAAGCCAATGGATATGATTGCATCCAAATTATAGTAAGTAAGATTTCTGGTTATTTGGCGTTTCCCTTCTTTCCGAACTGTTCGGAAATCCCGAACAGTTGACATTTCTTCTAATTCTTTTTGTGCGTATATGTTTTTGATGTGTTCGCTGATGTTGGCTTTGCTTGACTGGAACAATTCTGCCATTTGCGTTTGCGTGAGCCAGACAGTTTCATCTTCTATGCGGACTTCTACTTTTACTGTCTCGTCAGGTTGGTACAATATAATTTCTCCTTGGTTTCCCATTTTGACATGCTTTGTTGCCTCTCATTTTCTTGTTGCATTGCAAAAATAGGTAATTCAACCAGATTAAAAAAAGAAGAAGCAAGATTTTTGGCTGGAAGAACACTTTGTTATTTCGCATGGCTTGCCGGGACGGTGCGGCAACCTTTTTCCCTCTTGTTAACTCGTCTCCTTGTCCACTCGTCAACCTGTTCCCTTGTCCACTCTAAAAAGATTTTCTTACTTTTGCGTCATGTTTTTTGCAAGAAGAAACATCATCATCGCCATTTCCGCCGTGTTGTTGCTGGCGGCGATAGGGACAGCATGCTGGCAATTGGCCTATGTGCGGCCCCGTCGCCTGCTGTTGCGTGCCGAAGTGTTGATGCAGGCGCGTCCCGACAGCGCCTTGCACACGCTGCAACAATTGCGCCGCCCGCAGTGGCTCATGGGGGAGAACGAAGCCCTCTATGCCCTGCTGATGACGCA
>CASFPE010000014.1 GCA_949296575.1 uncultured Bacteroides sp.
CGAAACATGCCGCCTCTGCATCTTCGATGTTGCAGGGCGGTGCATCACTGATTGCAAGGTGAAGAACAACACCACGATTGAGAATCTGCCTGCTGGCATGTATATCTACCGCTTGCAGGGCAGCAACATCGCGGAAAGCGGAAAATTTGTGATAGGGAATTGACAAAAAGCATCCCGCCTTTGGCGCATGCCAAAGGCGGGATGCTTTGCTCCCTGCTTATTCCATGCCGCCTATGGAGTTGGCATATTCCATCTCTCCCTGCACCACCCAAAGGATTTCTTCGGCAGTGAAAGTGCCAATGCCGTTTTTCTCCGCCTCACGCACCACATAGTCCACAATCTTGTCGCGGTCGATGTCAATATAGCCTTCCTCGTCAGGCTCTGCATCCAAGCAACCGCTCGAAACATAGTAGTCGGATATTGTGTCCAAGAAATAGTACAATTCATCGTCCGAAAAACGGTTTTTCAACTCTTGCGGCAAATAATTGCGAATGAACGCTATCGTCTTTTCATCGTCGCCGTCGTCCAACAAGAAATCATCGTCAAGTGCCATAACCATCGTGTTGCCTTACATGAAACGTTTCGTTCACTTCGCAAGAAAAGCCTCGAACTTTTCTTCCAACTTGTTTTTGGGAACAGCGCCTACGTGCTTGTCAATCACTTCCCCGTTCTTGATGAACAGGATGGTGGGAATGTTGCGCACGCCATAACGCGAAGGCAATTCCGGATTGTCGTCAATGTCGCACTTGCCTACCAGCATTTGGCCTTCATATTTCCCGGCAAGTTCTTCCACATAAGGGGCAATCTGCTTGCACGGGCCGCACCATTGCGCCCAGAAGTCCACCACCACACGTTCGTTGTTCTTCAACAATTCGTCAAAATTAGAATCCTTAATTTCCATAGCCATAACTTCGTATTTTATATGTTACTTATTTTAATGCTGGCAAATATAGTGAAAGGTGAGCGCAGAAGCAAGTGAAAACGAAGTTTTCAAACTTGATTTTGCCGAACCGCGTCCTATATTCGCAAAGCAAATATAAAGAAAGGTGAGCGCAAAGACAAATGAAAACGAAGTTTTCAAACTTGATTTTGCCGAACCGCATCCTATATTCGCAAAGCAAATATAAAGAAAGGTGAGCGCAGAAGCAAGTGAAAACGAAGTTTTTCACATTTGCTTTGCAAAAGCGGGCCGCGCACCTCCCCTCCACTTGTCAATTCACCTTGTACTCCAACTCCGGCTGCATTTTCAAATAGGAAATCAAATCCTTCTGCACGGAAACCTTCAAAGACTGCGACAGCAAATCCACTGCCATCTGCCCTTCGATGTCTTTCACCTTGAAATACAAATCCGACTTGCCCGGATGCGACTTCACCAAAGATGAAAGGTCCTGAATCAACTGTTCATCCAAAGCCGACAAAGGGGCTACAATCGTGAGTTTCTCAATCGCTTTTTCCTTCACATCCGAAAGCAGTTCGATGGAAGTCACCTTGTATTCGTATTCCTCCTGCTTCCACTTTCTGGGCTGGCACTTCATCCGTATGAACAGAAACATGCCCGGCACAAGGTAATTGCGCCATTCCACCCAATCGTTGCCAAAAAACGGCAGTTCATCAGAGCCGGAAAAATCCTCCAAACGGACGATGCCGAACGGGTTTCCTGTCTTACCATACCCTTCACGCACCTTGGTGACAATGCCGCCCACCGTCAATTCTTGGTTCTGCCACATCTGCTTGTTGGCAAGGTCGGCCATGTGCGTCGTGCAAACTTCCTCCAAAACAACCGCATATTCATCCAACGGATGGGCAGACAAATAAATGCCGACCAAGTCTCTTTCCTTGTTCAAACGCTCCAAGCCGTTCCAAGGCTCTGCCGGAAGAATCTCCGGCGTGGCTATCTCCACCAGGTTGTCGCCGCCAAACAAAGAGTTTGCCGCCGAAGCCTTGTCCAATTGGTAACGGTTGCCATAACGTATCAATGTCTCAATGAAAGACTCCCCTTTCGCATTCACGGCAAAATACTGCTCCCGCTTCAATTCCTTGAAGCTGTCGAACCCTCCGGCCAATGCCAAGTTCTCGATGTTCTTCTTGTTGCAAGCCGCCAAATTCACCCGCTGCACAAAATCAAAGATGTCCTTGTACAGCCCATGGGCTTTCCTTTCCTCCACAATGGCTTGCACTGCTGCTTCGCCGACTCCCTTGATGGCACCCATGCCGAAACGAATGTCGCCTTTCCTGTTGACGGTGAATTTCAGGTTGCTTTCGTTGACATCAGGCCCCAACACGGATACTCCCATCGCCTTGCATTCGTCCATCAGCTTGGTGATTTCCGTGATATTGGAAATATTGCGGCTCATGGTGGCTGCCATATATTGCGCCGGGTAGTTGGCTTTCAGGTAAGCCGTCTGGTAAGCCACCCATGAATAACAGGTGGCATGCGACTTGTTGAATGCATAAGAGGCGAATTTCTCCCAATCAGCCCATATCTTCTCCAACACTTGCGGGTCGTGGCCATTCTTCTTCCCGCCTTCAATGAACTTGGGTTTCATATGGTCCAGCTTGTCGCGCAGCTTCTTTCCCATCGCCTTGCGGAGCGCATCCGACTCGCCTCGCGTGAAGTCGGCCAACAAACGTGAAAGCAACATCACCTGCTCTTGGTAAACCGTGATGCCATACGTGTCTTTCAAGTACTTCTCCATAATAGGGATGTCATACACGATGGGCTTCCGGCCATGCTTGCGGTCAATAAAATCCGGGATGTAATCCATCGGCCCCGGACGATACAAAGCATTCATCGCTATCAAATCTTCGAAGGTGGAAGGCTGAAGTTCGCGCAAATATTTCTGCATCCCGGCCGACTCGAACTGGAATGTCCCAACGGTCCGCCCTTCGCTGTACAACTGGTACGTCAACTCATCCTCAATGGATATTCTGTCGATGTCCAATTCTATCCCCAAGCTTTGCCTGACATTTTCAATGGCCTCTTTTATGATGGACAAGGTTTTCAATCCCAAGAAGTCCATTTTTATCAAACCGGTTTCCTCGATAACGGAGCCTTCGTACTGTGTCACCAACATTTTCTCGCCCGTTTCCTTGTCGTCGGCCGTGCTGACCGGCACCCAGTCCGTAATGTCATCGCGGCAAATGATAGTGCCGCAAGCATGCACGCCGGTGTTGCGCACATTGCCTTCCAGCATCTTGGCATACTTTATCGTATCCCTGACCAAAGGATCGTTAGACGCTTCAGCGGCCTGCAACTCAGGAACATAAGCAATGGCATTGGCCAAATTCAGTTTCTTGTCGGGAATCTTGTCAGGAACAAGTTTGGTCAAACGGTCGGATTCTGACAAAGGAAGCTTCTCCACCCGTGCCACATCCTTGATGGCCAATTTTGTAGCCATTGTTCCATACGTGATGATATGGGCTACTTTCTCGGCTCCATACTTCTCGGTCACCCAACGAAGCACTTGGCCGCGCCCATCATCATCAAAATCCACGTCAATATCAGGCAAAGAAATGCGGTCGGGATTCAAGAAACGCTCGAACAGCAAGTCGTATTTAATCGGGTCTATCTTTGTGATGCCCAAACAATATGCAACTGCTGAACCTGCTGCCGAACCACGTCCCGGCCCAATCGATACCCCCATCTTGCGGCCTGCCGCAATAAAATCCTGCACTATCAGGAAATAGCCGGGAAAACCCATCGTTTTCATAATGTGCAGCTCGAAATTCAAACGTTCGCGCACCTCGTCGCTCAAATCCTCGCCATAACATGCTTTGGCACCTTCAAAAGCCAGTTTCCGCAAATAATCGGCTTCCAGCTTAATGCGGTACAATTTGTCGTAACCACCCAGACGTTCTATCTTTTCATGGGCCGCCTCCTCGCTCATCACAACTTTCCCGTTCTCATCACGGGTGAACTCGTCAAAAAGGTCTTTTTCCGTGAACTTCTTCCTGTATTCTTCTTCCGTGCCAAAATCCTCAGGAATTGCAAATGTCGGCATGATAGGAGCATGATCTATCGAATAAAACTCCACCTTGTCGCATACTTCCAATGTATTGGCCAATGCTTCCGGCACATCACTGAATATGGCGTTCATTTCCTCACGCGTTTTCAGCCATTCCTGTTTGGAATAAAGCATGCGGTTAGGGTCGTCCAAATCTTTTCCTGTGCTTAAACATATCAAACGGTCGTGGGCTTCAGCGTTTTCTTCATCTACAAAATGGACATCGTTCGTGCAAATGAGCTTCACGCCATATTTTTTTGCATACTCTTTCAAGTATTTGTTCACTTTCAACTGCATGCCATACGCTTCATGGTTGGCACGAGGCACTGTGGCCTTATGAAGCTGCAACTCCAAATAATAATCATCGCCAAACAAATTTTTGTACCACCTGACTGCTTCTTCTGCTTCTTCAAAACGGTCGTTGGTAATGTGCTTAGGCACCTCTCCTCCCAAGCAGGCAGATGCCACAATCAGCCCTTCATGGTATTTCTCCAGTTCAACACGGTCGGTCCGAGGACGCATGTAAAAACCTTCCGTCCAAGCCTTGGACACCAGTTTGACCAAATTGTGATAACCTTTCTCATTCTTGGCCAAGACTATCAAATGATAACCGCTCTGGTCGGCCTTCCCGGCTTTGTCGTGCAAACGGCGATGAGCCACATACATCTCGCAACCGATAATCGGCTTGAACAATTTCCGCTCAGCCGCTTCCAATTGTTGCCGGCAAGATTGGCATTCTGCTTTTCTCCCTTCATCAGAAACCGCCTCTTTCTCTATTTCAGCGATTTTCTTCTTCAGCGCCTTTATTTCATCTTTCGTCCCGCTGTTTTTCTTCTTGACATAATTAAAAAACTCTTTCACCCCAAACATATTTCCATGATCCGTAACGGCAATGCCCCGCATGCCGTCGGCCATGGCTTTATCCACCAATTTCTGCACGCTGGCTTGCCCGTCAAGGATAGAATATTGGGTATGAACATGTAAATGAACAAAATCCTGCATATCACCGTTTATGTTTAATCGTTGCATTTGCCGGTCCGGCATAAAAATGTTTAAAGATAGGATGCGCCACCGACATAGACAAAGCTTAGAGGGGAAAGTTATGAACAACAACATTTTTTAAAAGATTGTATCCCAAACCAGCATTTCTGCCATCATTTACTTGCGCGGTTTTCAAATTAAGTTTATTTTTGCCACGAAAATCACATCAGGCAAAAACATGGGGCGACTGAAAAGGCTAAAAAAAATAAGAATCCATCGAGAAGGCACACATATATTGATAGGGGCATTGCTTCTGCTGATGGTGGTCAACGCCCTCATATTTTATTCCCTTGAATGCAAAATCCCTTTTTACCTTTTCTCCATTGCCAGCATTATTGCATATTGTTTAGTCCTCAATTTCTTCAGATGCCCCAAACGTACATTCAACGGAGAAACAGAAAAAATTGTCGTCGCACCGGCTGACGGGAAAATAGTAGTCATCGAAGAAGTGGATGAAGATGAATATTTCCACGACCGGCGCATCATGGTATCCATTTTCATGAGCCTGCTCAACGTACACGCCAATTGGTATCCTGTGGACGGAACGGTAAAACATGTGTCCCACCAGAACGGCCGTTTTTATAAAGCATGGCTGCCCAAAGCAAGCACAGACAACGAACGCTCGACCATCATCATAGAAACGCCGGAAGGGGAGGAAATCATGGCACGGCAGATTGCCGGAGCTTTGGCAAGAAGAATCGTCACGTATGCTGAACCAGGAGAAGACTGCTACATTGACGAACACATGGGCTTCATAAAATTCGGCTCACGGGTGGACGTATTCCTGCCATTAGGCACGGAAATCTGCGTGAAATTGGGACAACAAACAACCGGCGACCAAACGGTGATTGCCAAACTCAAATAGAAAGGCGGAAAATGAGCAACAATGTCACACGCCATATCCCGAATTTTGTCACTTGCCTGAATCTTTTTTCAGGCTGCATCGCCTGCCTCATGGCTTTCCATGCGGAATACCGTTTGGCTTTCTTTTTCATCCTGCTCAGCGCCCTGTTTGATTTCTTAGACGGGATGCTCGCACGCCTGCTGAAAGCATATTCACCAATCGGTAAAGACTTAGACTCCCTTGCCGACAACGTGAGCTTTGGAGCCGCCCCGGCTTTTATTGCATTTTCTTTGTTGGCACAAGCGGATTACCCGGCATTTTTGGAGAAAACAACAAACATCCTCCCATATGCAGGATTCCTTATCTCTGTGTTCTCGGCATTACGGCTTGCCAAATTCAACAATGACAACCGCCAAACCAGTTCGTTCATCGGATTGCCCGTCCCGGCCAATGCATTATTCTGGGGTGCTTTAGCCACAAGCACCGATGGACTTCGCATCTGCGGATGTTTCAATGCAGTTTGCTTGCTGTTATTGGTATTATTGTTTTCCTGCCTCTTGATTGCAGAAATCCCCATGTTCTCCTTAAAATTCAAGAACCTGAAATGGAGCGACAACAAAACGCGCTTCCTGTTCCTGGCAGTTTGCATTCCTTTGCTTGCGTTCCTGCAATTCACCGGCTTTGCCGCCATTATTGTGTGGTACATCTTATTATCTATCCTGACGGCGAAGAAAAAAGGATAGCCCTAAGGATGGCACGCTTATTGTACAATATCCTCTGAACCAACTAAAACTTTATTTATGTCGGCTATATTCGGATTCATCTTTTTCATCATAATTGTCATACTCATCATCGGGCTTTCCGTCATCAATGGGCTGCTCGGTTTCGTGTCTGGCTTTTGGTCTAAGAAAAAGCCACGAAACAACGCTTCCTCCAACTCATATCATGGCAGCAACAGGACTGAGCCTCACCCAGAACCCTCCAAAAGCAAAAAGGTATTTGATGACGATGAAGGAGAGTATGTGGATTTTGAAGAAATAAAGGACGATGCGCCCGGCCACACATCGGCCAACTAAATGCAGCAAAGAAACTTCAACCAAGAAGCCCTCTTATCGCTTTCCACGAAAGAAACGCCGCATAAGTTCCGCGCATTCCTCGGCAAGCACCCCTTCCGCCACCTCCGTGCGGGGATGAAGCGCGTGAGAAACATATTGGCGGTATCCCCTTTTCACATCAGAAGCTCCAAAAACAAGCCGCCCCGTCTGCGCCCAAGCAATCGCACCGGCACACATGGCACAAGGCTCCAACGTCACATATAAAGTGCATTCATTCAGATATTTGCTACCTAAAAAGTTTGCCGCTGCCGTAATCGCCTGCATCTCGGCATGAGCCGTCACATCTTTCAGATGCTCTGTCAGATTATGCGCACGGGCTATAATCCGGCCTTTGCACACCACAACAGCTCCTACCGGCACCTCATCGTTCCGATAAGCTTCCTCTGCTTCTGCCAATGCCTGCCGCATAAAGAAAGCATCTTCCATCCTATGGTTAACGCCGCATGTCATGTTCGCCAAACAAAGTGGGATAATCTTCCTCCATCTTCTGATAAATGAACATGAGTATCGTCTCCCGGAACCAGCGCGACTTATTCGTAATCTTATACTTTTCCAAATAACGGTCCACGATTCTCTGTTCTTCTTCACTCAACAAACAAACAATTCTCGACTGACGGCGAGGCTGGGTAGAAGGCACTTTGGTACGTCTTTTAGCTCGATTTCTCATATTCCCTGCAAATTTAGCTTTCGTATGGCTTTTGCACAAAATAAAAAGCCTATTTTTGCAAAAAGAGACAATGGCACAGCATAATATATTAGGAAAGGAAGGCGAGAACGCCGCTGCCGACTATCTGGTTCGGAACGGTTACAGCATCCGGCACAGAAACTGGCGAGCCGGACGAAAAGAGTTAGACATCGTGGCCGACAATGGAGAAGAACTAATCGTGGTAGAAGTGAAAAGCCGGAAAGACACGGAATACGCCCGCCCCGAAGATGCCGTCAATGCCACGAAGATCAGAAGAATCGTCTCTGCCACAGACAAGTATATCAACCAATACCAATTAGACATGCCCGTGCGTTTCGACATCATCACGGTGACCGGAACAAAAGGGCATTTCGCCATCGAACATATTGAGAACGCCTTCTACTCCCCCATCTGGTAAAACCATTGTTTATGGACACTCACTCAAATTTGCAACCGCCATTCACGTTGGCTTATATCCCTGAGACATCATCCACCATCAGTTACTTGAAAAGTTTGCACCAAACTGGAAATGCTCACGAATACACCGTGGCCGCCACCGACTACCAAACTGCCGGAAGAGGGCAAAGGGGCAACACATGGGAGGCAGAGAGGGGGAAAAACCTATTGTTCAGCCTGCTATTGGAACCTGCATTCTTGGCTGCGAACAAACAATTCCTCCTTTCGCAAGCCGTGTCCCTCGCCATAAAAGAAGAACTGGAACACTACGCCAACGGCTTCAGCATCAAATGGCCCAACGATATCTATTGGAGAGAGAAAAAGATATGCGGCATGCTGATAGAACACGATTTGCAAGGCAACCATCTGCAACTTACCAGCGCAGGAATCGGCATCAACGTGAACCAAATCCGGTTCAGCCCCGGACTGCCAAACCCCGTGTCCCTGTCGCAAATCACAGGGAAAGCACACGACCGCCTGCCATTGCTGCAAGCCATCCTCGACCGCTTGCTCAAATACTACCGGATGCTGCAAGGAGGCGACATCGCACGCATCACGGGAAGGTATGAGGAAGCCTTGTTCCGAAAGGGCATCATGGCACCCTTCGCCGACGGCCAAGGCACGTTCATGGGGCAAATCACCGGCGTGCGGCCCAACGGGATGCTTGCCGTGAAGGACAGCACAGGCAAAGAACGCCTCTATGCCTTCAAGGAAGTCAGCTACGTGCTATGATGCAAAAGGAGGACAAAACAGCCCTCTTTGCAGAATATTTCCCCCAATCGTTTCGTATTCCTGAACGTTTTTCGTATGTTTGCAGATATTAATCACATACATACCTTATGAATAAATACAAACGGATTCTTTTGAAGCTAAGCGGCGAAAGCCTGAAAGGAGACCAGCCCGGCATCTTCGACGACCGGCGGTTGGTGCAATACGCCGAGCAAATCAAAGAAATACACAGCATGGGCGTGCAAGTGGGCATCGTCATCGGAGGCGGCAACATATTCCGTGGCTTGAAAGGAGCCATGAAAGGCTTTGACCGCGTGAAGGGCGACCAGATGGGCATGCTGGCCACCGTCATCAACAGCCTGGCACTCAGTTCCGCGCTCACTGCAGCGGGCGTGAAGGCACGGGTGCTGACCGCCGTGCGCATGGAGCCCATCGGCGAATTCTACAACAAATGGCGAGCCATCGAGTGCCTGGAGGCAGGCGAAGTGGTCATCATGTCGGCAGGAACCGGGAACCCCTTCTTCACCACCGACACCGGCTCCAGCCTGCGAGGCATCGAGACCGAAGCCGACATCATGCTGAAAGGCACCCGCGTGGACGGCATTTACACCGCCGACCCTGAGAAAGACCCCACCGCCACCAGGTTCGCCGACATCACCTACGACGAAGTGCTGCGGCGGGGGCTGAAGGTGATGGACCTCACCGCCACCTGCATGTGCAAGGAAAACAACCTCCCCATCATCGTGTTCGACATGGACACGCCGGGCAACCTCCGGAAGGTCATCGAAGGGGAGGACATCGGCACCATTGTGCATAACTGACATCTCATGCAATCAATAACCAACCATTAATACCTAAACAATATGACAGACGTTAAAGCATGCATCAGCGAAGCTGAAGAAAAAATGGACATGGCCATCATGTACCTTGAAGAAGCATTGGCGCACATCCGCGCCGGGAAAGCAGACATCCGCCTGCTCGACGGCATCCGCGTGGACTCCTACGGCAGCATGGTGCCGCTCAACAACGTGGCCGCCGTGACCACCCCCGACCCCCGCACCATCGCCGTCAAGCCGTGGGACAAGAGCATGTTCCGCATCATCGAGAAAGCCATCATCGACTCCGACCTCGGCATCACGCCGGAGAACAACGGCGAAATCATCCGCATCGGCATACCCCCCCTCACCGAGGAACGCCGCAAGCAGCTGGCCAAGCAATGCAAGGGCGAGGGCGAGAACGCCAAGGTGAGCGTGCGAAACGCACGGCGCGACGGCATCGACGCCTTGAAGAAGGCCGTGAAGGAAGGGCTGCCTGAAGACGCGCAGAAGGACGGCGAAGACAAGCTCCAGAAGCTGCACGACAAGTACATCAAGAAAATCGACGAACTGCTGGCCGCCAAGGACAAGGAAATCATGACCGTATAAACATCCCCCTGCGGGCTGCAAGCCGGAAGCCTGCCCAACAGGCCACGGGAGGCAGCCCGCAACCCATCCCCTGCAACCGAGACGCATGAAAGGATTAGTCATCAGGAACACCGGCAGCTGGTACCTCGTCAGGACCGGCGACGGGCGAGAGATAGAGTGCAAGGTGAAAGGCAGCTTCCGCCTGAAAGGCATACGAAGCACCAACCCCGTGGCCGTGGGCGACTACGTGCAAATCAGCCTCAACACGGAAGGCACGGGATTCATCACCGGCATCGAGGACCGCCGCAACTACATCATCCGCCGCGCATCCAACCTCTCGAAGCAATCCCACATACTGGCCGCCAACCTCGACCAGTGCCTGCTCATCGCCACCGTCAACTACCCGGAAACGTCCACCACCTTCATCGACCGCTTCCTCGCCACCGCCGAGGCATACCGCATCCCCGTGTGCCTCGTGTTCAACAAGACGGACCTCTACGACGAGGCCGACCGCCGGGCGCTCCACGCGCTCGCCGCCCTTTACGCCGCCGCAGACTACCCCTGCATCGCCGTGTCGGCACAGACGGGCGACGGCATCCCCGCCCTTGCCGGGATGTTGGAGGGGCGCACCACCCTGCTGGCAGGCAACTCCGGCGTGGGGAAGTCGAGCCTCATCAACGCCCTGCTGCCCGGCGCCAACCTGCGCACCGGGGCCATCTCCGCCTACCACAACAAGGGCATGCACACCACCACCTTTTCCGAGATGCTCCCCCTGCCGCAAGGCGGCTACCTCATCGACACGCCGGGCATCAAGGGGTTCGGCACGTTCGACATGGAGGCGGAAGAAGTGGGCCACTACTTCCGCGAGATATTCGCCGCCTCCCGCGAATGCCGCTACGGCAACTGCACCCACACCCACGAGCCGGGCTGCGCCGTGCGCCAGGCCGTGGAGGAAGGGCGCATCGCCCCCTCGCGCTACGCCTCCTACCTCAACATGCTCGACGACAAGGACGAGGCCAAGTACCGCCCCGCCTACTAAGCCCCGCCGCAACGGCTTCCCCACTCCCCCTCCGCCATCGTGGTACTCACAGTACTATAACGTGGGTACTCGCAGTACCATAACTGTGGTACTCGCAGTACCATAACGTGGGTACTCGCAGTACCATGCTGTTGGTACTCACAGTACCATGCTGGTGGTACTCGCAGTACCATGCTGGTGGTACTGGCAGTATCAAGCGCACGGTACTCGCAGTATCAAGCGCACGGCACGCCCGGCATCCGGCGCGTGGCGCTTTCACCCCCTCCACAAGAGTCTGTGGGGCATGTTTTCAGAGATGGCCTGACGGCCAAGGCAACCGGTTGACGAGTTGAAAAGGCAACAAGGCGGCAGCCCGGCGGGCTTCCGGACGGGCGGATGGCCGGGCAGGCCGTGTTGCAATCTATTACCAGCCGGACAGCAAAAGAGCCGCGATTCATCGCGGCTCTGCAATGCTTCTTGGCTCCTTAATTCTATATTCCGCCTACTGCTACTAACTACCAGCTACTGGCTACTGACTACTTGACGAGGTGCTGCTTTATCCAGCGGAGCTGGTCGTGGCGCGTGTCGAACGACACCCAATGCTCGTTGACGGGCGTGATGAGGGCTTCCTTCGGGCAGCGCAGCACGTTGTACACGATGTAGCTCGTGGTGGGCGGGCAGGTGTTGTCGTTGTAGCCCCACGTCATGTACACCGGCACGGTGATGCGGCGGGCAAAGTTCACCACGTCGTAGTACTCCAGCGTGCGGAGCTTCTCCGGCGTGTCCATCCCTTGGAACTTGGTGAACAGATGTGGATATCCCCCGGCGCGGCCGTCCTTGTAGCCCGCCATGTCGGACAATGCGGGGTGGTTGGCCACGCAGGCGGTGACGCGCTTGTCCAGTGCTGCCGTCACCAAGGCCAACGCGCCTCCCTGGCTGCCGCCTTGGGCGATGACGTTCTTGCCGTCCCATTGGGGCAGGGTGGTGAGGTAGTCGATGGCGCGGACGCAGGCCAGATAGACCTTCTTCATGTAGTAGGCATCGCGGTCGTCCAACCCGTTCACGAGGTAGCTGTTCTCCCCCGTGCCGAAGGCGGCGCTGATGGCGCGGTAGTCATCGGCGGAAAGGTCGGGACGGATGCCGTGTATCTCCATGTCGAAGCGGATGCATCCCTGCTCGGCATAGAAGATGGTCTTCATCGGGTTCATCGGCTTGATGCCCGCTCCGGGGGGCGAGAACACCACGGGATACTTGCCCTCGGCTTTGGGCAAGGTGAGGTAGCCGTAGACGTGCTGCCCCTCGCGGTAGCATTGCAGGCGCACCAGGTAGCAGTCCACCTTGTCGCTGGAGTATTCCTCCACGTATTCCGTCTCCACCTGCATGGGGCAACGGGCGGCCTCCTCCATCGCCCCCTGCCAGAAGGAGTCGAAGTCCTCGGGGTCCTTCACATACGGCTCCAGCCGTTCGGGGGAGAAGCCCAGCTTGATGTGGTGGCGGTAGGTGCGCCCGTGCAGCGTGGCCTCCATGCGGCAGTCGCGGAAGCCGGGGCGGCGCATCGTCCCCACGGGTATCACAGCCTTGCCGCCGCGCAGGGTGACAGTGCCCTCCTCCTCGGCGGGGAACATCTCTTGCCCCACCTCGTAGCGCACCTCCACGCCGTCCTGCAAGATGCCGTACTCGTAGAGGCTGACGGTGACCGTGGCCTGCTCGCCCGTCTCGTAGAGCCAGTCGGCATGGTCGGGGGTGGCCACCCACAGCACGTTGCTCTGGTAGGGGTAGTTTTCTGCCCGCAGGCACAAGGCCAGCAGGCAGCTTATCATGATGGCTAATCTACGCATCGTTCCGTCCTCCCCTTATTTGCACGGCCACGGCTTGATTTGCTTGAAGAAGTCGTTGCCCTTGTCGTCCACAAGGATGAAGGCGGGGAAGTCCTGCACCTCTATCTTCCAGATGGCCTCCATGCCCAGTTCGGGATACTCCACGCACTCGATGCTCTTGATGTTGTTCTGCGCGAGGATGGCGGCAGGGCCTCCGATGGAGCCAAGGTAGAAGCCGCCGTGCTTCTTGCAAGCGTCGGTCACGGCCTGGCTGCGGTTGCCCTTGGCCAGCATCACCATGCTGCCGCCGTGGCTTTGGAAGAGGTCCACGTAAGGGTCCATGCGCCCGGCGGTGGTGGGACCCATGGAGCCGCACGCCATGCCCGCCGGTGTCTTGGCCGGCCCGGCGTAGTAGATGGGGTGGTCCTTGATGTATTGCGGGAGTTCCTCGCCCCGGTCGAGCCGCTCTTTCAGCTTGGCGTGGGCGATGTCGCGGCCCACGATGATGGTGCCGTTCAGCGACAGGCGGGTGGCCACAGGGTATTTGGAGAGTTCCTCCAGTATCTCCGGCATGGGGCGGTTCAGGTCGATGCGCACGGCGTCGCCCTCGCCTGCCTGGCGAAGTTCTTCGGGGATGAGGCGGCCGGGGTTGTCATCGAGCTTTTCTATCCAGATGCCTTCGCGGTTGATTTTGCATTTGATGTTGCGGTCGGCCGAGCAGCTCACGCCCAATCCCACCGGGCAGGATGCCCCGTGGCGCGGCAGGCGGATGATGCGCACGTCGTGGGCAAAGTATTTCCCGCCGAACTGTGCGCCAAGCCCGATGCGGTGGGCTTCGTCAAGCACTTTCTTCTCTAACTCCACGTCGCGGAAAGCACGGCCTCCTTCATTGCCCGTGGTGGGCAGGTTGTCGTAGTAGTGGGTGGAGGCGAGCTTCACGGTGAGGAGGTTCTTCTCTGCCGACGTGCCGCCGATGACGAAGGCGATATGGTAAGGCGGGCAGGCCGCTGTCCCCAGGGTTTTCATCTTCTCCACCAAGAAGGGAACGAGCGTCTCCGGGTTCAGGATGGCTTTCGTTTCCTGGTACAGGTAGGTTTTGTTGGCCGAGCCGCCGCCCTTTGTCACGCAGAGGAAGCGGTACTCCATGCCCTCCGTGGCCTCGATATCAATCTGTGCCGGCAGGTTGCAGCGGGTGTTCACCTCCTCATACATGCTGAGGGGCGCATTCTGCGAATAGCGCAGGTTCTCCTCCGTGTAGGTCTTGTAAACGCCCAAAGAGAGGGCTTCCTCGTCGCAATAGCCGGTCCATACCTGTTGCCCTTTCTCGCCATGCACGATGGCCGTGCCGGTGTCCTGGCAGAAAGGCAGCTTGCCCTTGGCAGCCACTTCGGCGTTGCGCAGGAAAGTGAGCGCCACGTACTTGTCGTTCGCGCTGGCCTCCGGGTCGGAAAGAATCTTTGCCACTTGCTCGTTGTGCGCCGGGCGCAACATGAACGACACGTCGCGGAAAGCGGCGTTGGCCATGGCCGTCAAGCCTTCCTTGGCTACTTTCAATATCGGTTTCCCTTCAAACTCGCCCACGGACACGTAGTCCTTCGTGAGCAGATAATACTCGGTATCATCCTTGCCCATCTCAAACATGGGCTGGTACTTGAACTCTGGTGTTGCCATAATGGTGTTCTCCTTCTTTATAATCGGTTAGTTAGCGGCACAAAGTTAGCACAATTATCGAAATCTTTCCGTAATCACGCGGGTTTATCTTCCAGTATGCCCGCATAAACTGCGAGTTTACCACAGTAAACTGAGAGTTTATCAGCATAAGCTGGGAGTTTATCAAGGCAAACTGAAAGCATCGCGCTGGCGTCCTCCTTCCCCTTCCTGCACCAAGCCGGAATCTTGCCGCCATAAAAAAGAAAACCCCGCCCGGAAATCCGGACGGGGCATGCAATCGCCGTTTATCCTTTCAAGCCTTCCAGCAACCGCTTCAGCACGACGGTGGCCGAAATCTCGCGGTTGGCCGCCTCAGGGATGACGATGGAGCGCGGCCCCTCAATGACTTCATCGGCAACAATCATATTGCGGCGCACAGGCAGGCAATGCATGAAATAAGCATTGTTGGTGACGGACATTTGGCGGCTATCCACCGTCCACGAGCGGTCACGGCTCAATATCTGCCCGTAATTGTCGCCCATGTAAGCTGCCCAGTTCTTGGCGTAAATGAAATCCGCCCCCTCAAAAGCTTTCATCTGGTCATATTCCACTTTGGCATCGCCCACGAAACGGGGGTCAAGTTCATAACCTCTGGGATGCGTAATAACAAACTCATAGTCTGTGGCGTTCATCCATTCTGCGAAAGAGTTCGGCACAGCCTGAGGCAACGGACGTGGATGGGGCGCCCACGTCATGACCACTTTAGGACGTGGTTTTGTTTTGTATTCCTCAATCGTGATGAGGTCTGCAAAGCTCTGCAAGGGATGGCGCGTGGCCGCCTCCATGGAAAAGACCGGTTTCCCGGAATAACGGATAAATTGATTCAAAATGGTCTCGTTGTAATCATAATCCCTGCTTTCGAAACGGGCAAAAGAGCGTACCCCGATGATGTCGCAATAACAGCCCATCACCGGAATAGCTTCCAACAAATGTTCTGGCTTGTCGCCGTCCATGACCACGCCGCGTTCCGTCTCCAGCTTCCAAGCCCCTTGGTTGATATCCAACACAATAACGTTCATTCCCAAATTGTAGGCAGCCTTCTGCGTACTCAGCCGTGTCCTCAAACTGGAATTAAAGAATATCATCAACAAGGTCTTGTTCCGCCCTAACTCCACATATTTGAAGCGGTCTTTCTTCATCTCCATAGCCTCATCCACGGCTGCTTTCAAATCGCCTATGTCCCTGACACTGATAAATTGTTTCATGCTCACTCTATTAATCATTAATATTGTTTATCACTCTCTCGTCTGCCCATCACCTTGGATAACCCATTTGTAAGTCGTCAATTCTTCCAAACCCATAGGGCCTCTCGCATGGAGCTTTTGCGTGCTGATGCCGATTTCTGCCCCTAAGCCGAACTGTGCCCCGTCCGTAAATGCCGTAGACACATTGGTGTAAACACACGCCGCATCCACCTCACGGGCAAACAACGCCGCATTCCGGGCATCTTCTGTCACAATGCATTCACTATGCTTGGAGCCATACATGGCAATATGCTCCAACGCCTCATCAATGCCATCTACGGTCTTCACGGCCATGCGGTAAGACAAAAACTCAGTACCAAAACTCTCCTCCGTGGCCGGTTCCAGCAAATGCGCCGGATAATGGCCTTCAAGCACTTGATAAGCCAAGCTATCAGCATAGATGACCACATGGCTGCCTGCCAGTTTCCGGCACAATTCTGGCAAATCAGCCAAACGTTCCTTGTGGACGATCAAGCAATCCAAGGCATTGCACACGCTTACTCTGCGCGTCTTGGCATTATGGACAATGGATGCGCCTTTGGCCACGTCCCCATATTCATCAAAATAAGTGTGGCAAATGCCTGCCCCCGTCTCGATGACCGGCACACGGGCGTTCTCACGGACAAACCGTATCAGTTCCTTTCCGCCACGGGGAATGAGCAAATCCACATAACGCCCCGCATTGAGCAATGCCGCCGTGGAGTCATGGCCGGGCGGAAGCAAAGCTAAGGCATGCGAATCCACGCCAAACGCCCTCAATACCTCATGAATCACTTCAACAATCGCACGATTCGAATAAACAGCATCGCTGCCGCCCTTCAGCATGCAAGCGTTACCCGATTTGAAACAGAGGGAGAAAACATCCACGCTGACATTGGGGCGCGCCTCATAGACTACGCCTATTACACCGAACGGCACACTGACACGCGACAACTCCATGCCGTTGGGGCGCACCTCATGCCTCAACACCCGCCCCAAAGGAGAAGGAAGCGAAGCGACATTGCGGGTATCAGACGCCATGCCGTGAAGGCGTCCGGCAGTGAGCCGCAACCGGTCATACTTGGGATTGGCGGCATCCATCCGGGAAAGATCCTTGGCATTTTCTTCCAGGATATAATCTGCCCGCCGGATAATGCCATCTGCCACCGCATTCAGAATATCATTCTTCTGCTTATCAGTTAATGCACTCAGCGAACGAGCGGCTTCTTTGACTCTTCCAAATATAGTTTGCAATTCTTCCGACATACTATTCCCAATATAAATAATCGTAATGCACGATTGGTTTCTGCCCATGCTTCCCTAACACTTCAGCGGCTTCTGACGAATTAAGATTGCTTCTTCCTATCGCTATTTGACGACCTTCTCCATCCAAAACGCGAACAATATCCTCTCTTTCAAACTTTCCTTCAATGCGTACCACACCAACAGGAAGAATGCTAAGAACTCTCCCATTCCGAATTGCTTCGGCTGTGGCTCCATCGACATGCAACGCACCTTTTGCAAAACTCCCGGAATGGGCAATCCATTTCTTTATACTCGACAGGCCTTGAGGCGCAGGATGGAAAAACGTACAAGGAAATCCTTCCGGGCATTGCAACAACCCGGTAAGCACATTCTCACGTTTCCCATTCGCAATAAAGACAGCAATTCCCTCGCCTGCCACCTTTTGGGCTATATGCAATTTTGTCCACATCCCGCCCCGTCCCAAACAAGATTTCCCGGGTTGGATATATTGTGACAAATCATCATCAGGCTCCACATTGCGGATAAGACGAGCATTCTCATCAGACAACGAGCCATCATAAACGCCATCCACATTACTAAGGATAATAAGAGCCTGTGCATTCATCATCGAAGCAATCAAACCGCTTAATTCATCATTATCGGTAAACATCAACTCGGTCACTGACACGGCATCATTCTCGTTCACGATAGGCAGCACTCCATTATCCAACATGGCCATCATACAATTCCTCTGGTTCAAATAATGCCCGCGAGTACTAAAACTTTCTTTTGTGGTAAGAACTTGCCCCACTGGAATGCAATGTTCCCGAAACAATTCATAATAACGGTTAATGAGTTTTACCTGTCCTACCGCTGAATATAATTGCCTTTGGCTAATACTATCCAACCTCTTACCTGCGTGAATCTCACCCCTACCGGATGCTACAGCTCCTGAAGATATGAGAATCACGGATACACCTGCTTTCCAAAGCAATGCCAACTGATCTACAAGAGCCGACATCCGCGTGATATCCAAGGTCCCATCATCACGCGTCAAAACATTGCTGCCTATCTTCACAGCAATTTTGTCGAACTGAGATATCATTCGGCTCTATTCGCTTTTGTCTTTTTCATTGACCAACTGTATGGCCTTTCCATAATCAGCTTCGTTTACCAAAACTTTCATCTCCCCGCCTAAACCGGCATAAGGAGAAGTAACACTACCCATAGTCTCATCCTTCAGGAATGCCTGAATGTTGTTCGACTCCAGCAAACCTTTCACGACTTCGGCTTCCCACGGGGAACCACCAAACACTTCTACATAATTGTCTTTTCCTTTCGTTTCCATAAAATCCTCCTTTAAAATCCATACATTACAAATATAGGAATATAAACGCAAAAAACAATCCTTTATGAATAAAAATATGACTATTTCCCTTCATCGCCCCGACGTATCTCCACTCGGCGTATTTTCCCACTGATGGTTTTAGGCAATTCATCAACGAATTCCACCACACGAGGATATTTGTAAGGCGCTGTTACTTTTTTCACATGATTCTGCAATTCTTTCACAAGTGCCTCACCCACACGGTTTTTATACTCTCTTGACAAAACCACTGTTGCTTTCACCACTTGGCCACGAATCTCATCAGGCACACCGGTAATCGCACATTCCACAACGGCAGGATGACTCATCAACGCACTTTCCACCTCAAAGGGGCCAATTCGATAACCCGAACTTTTAATCACATCATCAGCACGACCTACAAACCAAAAATAACCATCTTCATCTTTCCAAGCCACATCACCTGTATAATAAATTCCATCATGCCATGCCTCACGAGTACGTTGCGGATCACGATAATATTCCTTGAATAATCCTAACGGCTTCTCTTTTTCCGTACGAATCACGATTTGACCTTGTTCACCAGCCTCAGCAGGACGTCCGTCCGGCATTAATAAATCAACAGCATATTGCGGGTTAGGGACACCCATGCTACCAGGTTTAGGCTTCATCCATGGAAACGTCGCAATAGTAAGAGTTGTTTCCGTCTGTCCGAAACCCTCCATCAATTCAATGCCCGTAAGTTCCTTAAAAGTATCAAATACAGCAGGATTCAACGCTTCGCCAGCAATCGTGCAATATTTCAAAGAAGACAAATCGTATTTCGACAAGTCCTCATGAATCAAAAAACGGAATATAGTAGGTGGAGCGCACAATGATGTAACATGATAATCCTGTATCTTTTCCAAGATATGCGCAGGCGTGAATTTCTCATGATCATAAACAAATATATTAGCACCCACAATCCATTGCCCGTAGAGCTTCCCCCATACAGCCTTCCCCCAACCTGTATCCGCAATAGTGAGATGAAGACTGTCGCCCGACAAATTATGCCAAAAAGCTCCCGTCACAATATGACCCAATGGATAAGTAAAGTCATGAGCTACCATCTTCGGTTCTCCCGTTGTCCCAGAGGTGAAATACATAAGGGATATATCATCATTATCATTCACATGTTCAGGACGGACAAAAGGAATTGCATGTTCTATACCTTGATGGAAATCACAAAAGCCTTCAGGCACCAACGTTCCCACACTGACCAAATGCTGAACAGATGGCGATTCAGGCAATGCAGCACGAACATGTTCCGTTATAATCTCCTCACCAGCACAAACAATCATCTTAATGTCGGCTGCATTGCAACGATATACAATATCTTTCTTCGTCAACAAATGCGTGGCAGGAATAGCCACCGCCCCCAATTTGTGAAGTGCCACAATGGAAAACCAAAACTCATACCTACGTTTCAATATCAGCATTACCATATCGCCGTGCCCTATCCCCAAACTTTGAAAGTAAGAAGCCGTCATATCTGAATATTTCTTCATCTCGGCAAATGTGAACTGATGAAATTCTTCACGGTCATTTGTCCAACAGAGTGCTTTTTTCCCCGGTTGTTCTTGAGCCCAAGCGTCGACGACATCGTAGCCGAAGTTAAAGTGATCCGGCACGTTTATCTTCAGGTTTTGGATGAAATCTTCCTGCGAAGTGAAGACTGTCTTGTTTAAAAATCGTTCTAACATAGGCATGCTTTTTAGGTAATTACATGATGATGGCAAGAAATTTGACGGCTTTCCCGTCCAATGCTTTCATTCCGTGCGGAAGGCGCGAATTGAAATAGATACTGTCGCCCGGGTTGAGAACCAACTCTTTTCCCCCGATGCTGAGCAACAACCGCCCTTCAATGACCAAATTAAACTCTTGTCCCTCGTGGGTGTTATAGTGCATGGGGGTTTCGTTCGGCTCAACAGTGACAATAAACGGGTCGCCCTTGCGGTCTTTGAAACCCGCAGCCAGCGATTGGTATTTGTATGCTTTGGTCCGCTCCACGCTGACACCTTTTCCTGCGCGTGTCAGAAAGTAGCTGCTCATTTTCGGTTCTTCGCCAAACATCAAGGCATCCAGCGCGATATTGTAATGGCGGGCAATTTGCTGAAGCATGCTTACGCTGATGTCATGTTCGCCACTTTCGGCACGTTCATATTCGGTTGGATTGATGCCGCAGTCTGCGGCAATCTCTGCGGAAGACAGTTCCATAGCGTCGCGCAATCCGCGCAACCGCTCTGCTATTTGTCTGATTTGGTCATCCATAGTTAGAATGCATAAAGTTGGTGAGACATACTTGCTTTCAGCGCATTAATGACAGCAGATGGAAAACCGGCGTGATCCAACGCGTTGATTCCCAGGATAGTGCATCCGCCGGGCGTGCATACGGCTTCTATTTCTTTAGCAGGATCAACCTCAAGTTTCTCAAGGAGACAGGCCGCTCCCTGCAATGTCTGCGCCATCAGCCTTTTACCATCGGCCGGGCAGATACCCGATTCAATGCCGGCCTGCACACAAGCCTGCACATATTTCATGAGATAAGCGATACCGCAAGAGCACAAGGACGTGGCAGCGTTTATGTGATTTTCATCGATGTGCATCGTTTGTCCCATACCATTTAGCATGTCTGTCAGTGTTTTGCACTGTTCGCCCGTAACATTGCTTTTGGCAATAAGCGTCATGCTTTGCAGAATGCGGATGGCTGTGTTGGGGACAATGCGGAACATTGGCATGTTTGGGTGTGAAACATAACCATACAATTGATTGAACATGATGCCTGCCGCAACCGATACCAACACTTGGTTTTTGCGGAGCTTCAATTCCTGAAGTACAGTTCCTACCAACTGTGGTTTCACGGCCAAGAAAATGTATCCGGCCTCGTCCGCAGCTTCTTTGTTGCTATTTGTGATGTTGATAGCGGGAAATTCCTCTTTCAGCCGATCCAACTTTTCTTGTGAGGGATTAGACACCCAGATGTCTTTTGTATTAACGACTGTACCCAAAGCCAGTCCTCTTGCAATGGCACCGCCCATGTTGCCTGCGCCGATAATTGCTGTTTTCATATTTCGTTCCTTTTATTGGTTACAAATCGTCCTCTTCAATCGGAAAAGAAAATCGTCGGCTTCGTTGCTTGTCAGGCAGAGAGGCGGCAGCAAGCGCAAAATGTTGCAACCACTAGCACCGGTGAATACATGTTCTTTATAAATCAGATATTTGCGAAGTTCTTTGATGTCTTGGTCGAACTCCAGCCCAATCATCAGCCCCAAGCCGCGCACTTCTTTGATTTGCGGGATTTTTCTTAGCTCGTTTGCCAAATAAGTGCCTACTTGAACCGCATTTTCCACTAAGTTCTCTTTTTCAATGACATCAAGCACCGCCAACGCAGCGGCACAAGCTAAATGATTGCCTCCGAAAGTAGTTCCCAACTCACCATAATGAGGCGTGAACATCGGACTGATCAACACCGCGCCCATCGGAAAGCCATTGCCTATACCCTTGGCTACCGTAATAATGTCTGGCCTGATACAAGCATGCTGATGTGCGAAAAACTTGCCACTGCGTCCATATCCGGATTGTATTTCATCCAAAATCAATACCGTTCCTGTGGCCGTGCAACACTCACGCAATGCTTGCAGGAAAGCAACATCCGGCACTTGGATTCCCCCTACGCCTTGAATGCCTTCGATGATGACCGCGCACACATCGCCTTTCTCCAATTCCTTCCGCACGGCATCCATGTCATTCAGAGGGAAGAAAGTGGCATGCCCGTTCTGGTTGACAGGCGCTATGATGTGAGGATTGTCTGTCGTTTCCACAGCCAAGGAAGTACGTCCATGGAAGGCCTTGCTAAAAGCAATGATACGTTTCCGTCTATTATAAAACGATGCCAATTTAAGCGCATTTTCATTCGCCTCTGCTCCTGAATTAACCAAGAACAGCGAATACCCCTCATAACCTGACACTCTGCCCAAACGTTCCGCCAATTTCCGCTGCAGTCCATTGACCACTGAATTGGAATAAAAGCCCAATTTTGCCACTTGCCCGCTAATGCTCTCCACGTAATGCGGATGGGCATGGCCGATGGATATGACAGCATGGCCACCATAAAAATCCAGATACTCCACACCTTTATCGTCCCACACATGGCAACGTTTTCCTTTGACTATATTCACATCAAAAAGAGGATATACATCGAAAAGTTCCATTTCTGTCCATTTCAAAAAGCGGAAGGCTTCAACCGCAAACCGACCGTTTCTTCCAAATTAAACAATAAGTTCATATTATGCACCGCTTGCCCGCTGGCTCCTTTCAACAGATTGTCAATGCAGGAAACGATAAGCAACTTTTCACCGTGCTTCTCCAAATGTATCAGGCATTTATTGGTGTTAATTACCTGCTTCAGGTCTATTTCCTTGTCAATGATATGCACAAAAGAGTCTTTTTCATAATACTCCTTGTAAATCCGGGTTGTTTCTTCTATCGAAACTTTGTTCCTGACTACGATAGTAGCGAATATGCCCCGTGCAAAACATCCCCTGTACGGGATAAAATCGATATCTGAACTGAAGCTGTTCTGCAACTGGCTGAGCGCTTGCTTGATTTCAGGCACATGCTGGTGGGCAAACGACTTGTAGATGCTGATGTTGTCGTTCCGCCAACTGAAATGGCTTGTCGGCCCTGGTTTCACTCCAGCACCTGTGCTGCCTGTGATGGCATTAATGGAAATAGGGCTATTGAGCATCAGATGTTTTGCCAACGGGAGCAATCCTAATTCTATACAGGTGGCAAAACATCCCGGATTGGCCACATGCTTGCTATGGCAGATAGCACGGCGGTTCAGCTCCGGCAGCCCGTACACGAAATCATGACTCCCATCACAGATGCGGTAATCCATGGAAAGGTCGACAATCTTCAAGCCTTCCGAAACAGGATGGCTTTCCAAGAACTTCCGCGTGTCGCCATGCGCGGTACAGAAAAAAAGGCAGTCTATCTCCTCCAAGGGCAAATGTCCGGTGAAACAAAGGTCAGTCTCCCCGTGCAACCCCTCGTGGACATCGGCCACACGATTGCCTGCATTGCTGGTGCTGTGGATAAAGGCAATCTCCACCTCCGGGTGGTTGATGAGCAGGCGGATAAGTTCGCCGGCGGCATATCCCGCGCCACCTATGATTCCTACTTTTATCATATCACTATTTTTATTATGTCAAATGTTGCCCAATTCATCCTTATGTCCGGCATAGTAAGCGCGAAGCGGGGTGGACAGGACTTTGATGAATCCTTTGGCGTCCTCTGCCGTCCAGCCTTTCTGCATTTCTCCGTATTCGCCAAGTTTGTTTTTCACCAAATCATCTGCGCTTTCCACGCCGATGGTGTGGAAGCCGTATGGGCGCAGTTCCAAGATGGCCGTGCCGTTCACGTTGCGCTGCGAAGAAGCCAGCATGACTTCGATGTCGCGCATCACCGGCTCCAGATACTGACTTTCATGCAGGAACATCCCGTACCAATTGGCCACTTGGTCTTTCCAATATTGCTGCCACTTGCTCAGCGTGTATTTCTCCAAAAAGCGGTGTGCGCCGATAATCAGCATGGGGGCAGCCGCCTCGAAGCCCACACGGCCTTTGATGCCGATGATGGTGTCGCCCACATGCATGTCTCTCCCGATGGCGTAGGCCGCGCCGATTTCCTCCACTTTCTGGATGGCACGAATAGGATCGTCAATGCGTTCGCCGTTGACAGCTTTCAGTTCGCCCTGCTCGAAGGAGAGGAGCAGCTGCTCCGTCCCTTCCTTCGTGCAATGCTTCAGATAAGCCGTCTCAGGCAATCCTTGGGCGGAGTCCAATATCTCACCCCCGCAGATACTCGTCCCCCATATCCCTACATTATAGGAATACTTCAGCTTGGCAAAGTCGGCGGTGAAGCCATGCTTGTTCAGGTAGTCTATTTCCTCTTGCCGGCTCAGAGCCATGTCGCGGGTCAGGGTGATGATTTCCATGCCCGGCGCCATGACGAGGAAGGTCATGTCGAAGCGCACTTGGTCGTTGCCCGCTCCTGTGGAGCCATGTGCGATGGCATCGGCGCCAATTTCGTTGGCGTAACGCGCAATGGCCAAGGCTTGGAAGATGCGCTCGGAACTGACGGACACAGGATAGGTGCCGTTGCGCAGGACATTGCCGTAAACCATGTATTTAAGGCTTTTTTCGTAATACTCGCGGGTCACATCGAGGGTCACGTACTTCGTTGCGCCCAATTTGTAAGCATTCGCCTCGTTGGCCTCCAACTGCTCCTTGCTGAAGCCGCCGGTGTTGGCGCAAGCCGCATGCACTTCATAGCCTTTCTCTTTTGCAAGGTACATGACGGTGAACGAGGTGTCCAACCCGCCGCTGAACGCGACAACTACTTTCTTCTTCTTTTCCATATCTCTGTGTATTAACCGTTTGTTTTCTCCTGATGGCATTCCGGGTCGTAGAGCATGGCCGTGCAGATGCAGTACTTCCGTCCGGTGCGTTCCAGCACGTCATGGTTCACGCATCCCTCGCATCCCTTCCAGAAGGACTCGTCGTCGGTGAGTTGCGCGAAAGTGACGGGGACGTAGCCCAGTTCCGTGTTGATTTTCATGACGGCGGCACCGCTGGTCAAGCCGAACAGCTTGGCATGGGGCCAGCGGAGTCGCGAAAGGGTGAACGCGGCTTTCTTGATGCGCTTGGCAAGCCCCTGACCACGGTATTTTTCGGCCACAATCAACCCGGAATTGGCCACATACGTCTTGTTGCCCCAGCTTTCGATGTAACAAAAGCCCGCAAACTCGTCGCCGCAAAGGGCAATAATCGCCTTCCCTTCCTTCATTTTCTGGGCAACGTACTCGTGCGACCGCTTGGCAATGCCCGTCCCCCGCACTTTGGCGGCATTGGTGATGGTCTCCAAAATGGTATCCACGTATGCTTCATGCGAAGCGTCGGCTACCATGACATCTATCTCCTGCGATTCCATTGTTCCTTCCACTCCTATATGTTCGGTATGATTTCTGACAAAGCGTATCTCAGTTCTCCGGGTACCACTTCCTCGCGCAGTACCAAGATGATGGTGTCGTCGCCGGCAATGGTGCCGAGGATTTCGGGGATGTCGTGCATATCGATGTCGTAAGCTAGGCTGCTGGCATAGCCCGGACGTGTCTTGATGACGGCAATGTTGCGCGAGAACTCAATGGACTTGAAGCCGTTGTTCACCATCATTTCGGCGGCACTTTGCGGGCCTGCCATGCGTTTGTACATCGTGTTGTTGGGCAGAACGTAGACATAGTTGCCGTTCATGCTGGCTGCTTTGGCCACTTTTAGCTGCTTGAGGTCGCGCGAGAGGGTGGCTTGCGTGAGCTGGAAGCCTTCTTGCGCGAGGGCTTGCAGCAATTCCTCCTGGCTTCCTATTTCCCTGCTTGAGATGATCATTTTTATGGCATCCAACCGGGTGTTCTTGGTCTTCATGTGTGAATAATTATGCTTATGCATGCAAATATATGCAATACATGCAGAATAGAACTGAATATTATTCCATTTTTTAGATTCTTTATACATTTATAGGCGACATACGGGCGAAAAGTTCACGGCGCAAGGGTAAATTCTATGGCGACGACGTTATCCATAGAATAGAATGGATACGGGTGAAAGAGGCTTTTAACCGGGAGGCTGGGGGCTTCCCTCAAGCGAGGCGCGAAAAAGGACACCTCCCGTGAAGAGAGGCACCCTCCGCGCCGTTCAAAGAACTGTTCTCTATCAATACAGACGCTTCAAGTATTTCTGGCCGTTCAGGATATACAAGCCTTTGGGCAGGCTGTCCATGTTGCCGACTTTGCCCACATAGCGGCCATCTATCGTGTAAACCTTGTCGTCATGCACTTCACCGGCTTCCACTGGCACTTTCTCGATGCCCAGGGCGGGGTCGTTCTTGTAAGTGTCTTTCACGGTGGCGGCTTCCGTGGTGATTTCGTCCGTGAGACGGATGTCGGCCGAGCTTGCGCCCACCATCACGTCCACCTTTCCGGCTTCCACGTCGAACGTGTTGGATTCTTCATTGTAATAAGCCAGCTGGTCGTGCTTGATTTCCATTTCCACCGTCTTCGTCTCGCCCGGCTCCAAGTCCACGCGAGCGAAACCAACCAATTGCTTGATAGGCCGCTCGATGGAAGAATTGGCGTGGACGTACAACTGCACGATTTCAGTGCCTGCCCTGCCGCCCGTGTTGGTGATGTCGGCGCGCACGGTGAGCGATTCGCCTGCGGCAAGGCTGTTCTTGCTGATTTGCAGGTTGGCGTAGCTGTAAGTGGTGTAGCTCAAACCGAAGCCGAAGGGGTAGAGCGGGGTCTTGTCATGATACATGTAGGTGTACTTGTTGGCGCGGATGTCGTATTGCATCATGTTCTTGGGCAGGTCGTCCAACGAGGCATACCATGTGGATGTCAGCTTGCCGGAAGGGTTGTAGTCGCCGTAAAGCACATCGGCAATGGCCTTGCCCTGCGCCTGCCCGCCGTACCATGCCTCCACGATAGCCGGCACATGCTCCTGCGCCCAGCCGATGGTCATGGACGAGCAGGTCTGCAACAGCAACACCACGTTCGGATTGGCTTCATAAACAGCTTCAAGCAGTTTCTGCTGGTCACCAGGCAAGTCGAGGCTTTCGCGGTCGTTGCTCTCGTCAGACACTTCCAAGTCCGTTCCTGCGGCGAATATCACCACATCGGCTCTTTTCGCCATCTCCACGGCTGTCTCAATGTCCGTGTCGGCCGTGCCGGTGACGCTGCACCCCTTCTCGAAATACAAAGGCCCGTCGGCCTGCAAGGGGTCTTCATCATCCGGGTTGTAGAACTTCATCCAGTCCATGTTGTTGCAATACTTATCGCCTCCGAGGAATTTGGTGTACACCTTGTGCTTGCCGGTGAACACGGCGGGGTCGATGTCTGTGGTCGTAGTCACGTAGGTGGACCATTCGCCAGTCACAGGCAGGATGATGGTGGCCTCCGGAGTATCGTCCAAATTGTCAAGGTAAACCTCCATGACCGTGACGTTCACATTCTCACCGCCTGAATACACGTCCAACTTCGTGCAGCCATCGCCAAAGTCCACGTCGTTGAAAGCCACCCAGTCGTTCGCGTAAATGAAACCGAGGTTGCCGGCCGATCCGTTCGACTCATGCGTGAGCCGCTTGCTGCCGCTCTCCACGCTCTGCTCGTCGCAATCCTCAAACTGTATCATCCCATCGCTGTACGCGAAACCGATTTTCGCAGCCACGCCTTCCAGCACCGTAGTCAAGTCGATCGGCGAGCCGGAATAGCCGCCCAAGCTGATGGTGTTGCCCAACGGGCCGATGATGGCCACGCTCTTTTCCTTCGACAGCGGCAGGAAGTTGTTGTCGTTCTTCAGCAGCACGATGGCTTCCTGCGCGGCCTTGTAAGCCAAGTCGCGGTGTTCCTGGCAGTCCAGCACATCATCTGGGATGCTCGTCCAAGGCACATTGGCAGGATTGTCGAACTCGCCCACTGAGAAACGGGCTTCCATCACACGAACCAAAGCCGTGTCGAGGTCGGCCTCCGTCATGTAGCCTTTTTCAATGGCCTCCTTGCAGAATTCCTGGAACGTGTCACCGCAATTCAGATCCTCGCCGTTCTTCATCGAGACGGCAGAAGCCTCAGCCCCCGTGGCCACGTAATGATGCTTGTTGTAAACGTCTTCCACGGCACCGCAGTCCGATGTCACAAACCCGTTGAAGCCCCATTCATGGCGCAGGATGTCAATCAGCAACTCATGGTTGGCACCGCACGGGATGCCGTTCAGGGCATTGTAAGCACTCATCACCGAACGCACGTTGCCCTCCTTCACCGCTGTTTCAAATGCCGGGAGGTAATATTCACGCAAGTTACGTTCATCCATGTCAGAAGACGTGCTGTGCCGCCCTCGCTCATAATTGTTGGCGGCAAAATGCTTCGCCGTGGCTATCGTCTTGTAGTACTTCGGGTCATCCCCCTGCATGCCTTTGATGTAGGCCACCGCTATTTGCCCGGTCAGATAAGGATCTTCGCCATAGTTCTCCTCATCGCGGCCCCATCTCGGATCACGGCTCATATTGATGGTGGGACACCAGTAAATAAGCCCTTTCCCCTCCTTATTATTATATACGCGGGCTTCATCAGACGTAGCCTCAGCGCAATCGTAAATCAACTGCAAGTCCCAAGACGACGACATCCCTTTCGAAGAAGGGAAAGAAGTGGCCAGCCCGGAACGAGCCACGCCATGCAACGCCTCATTCCAATAATTGTAACCCTCCACGCCCAAACGGGGAATCGCCAACGTCTGATGCCCCACTTGATTAATCTTCTCATCAAGCGTCATCCGCGACACCAAATCCTTTGCCCGTTCATGAAAACTCAAACTCTCGTCCTCATAAGGATAATTCTGCGCTGGCAGGCAAATTGCCCCCATAAATGCCAACGCAGCTAAAACAAACTTTTTTTCCATAATAAATATGTCTTTCATGTTAAACTTATATCTCGATGCAACAAAGGTAGCAAGCCCCATACAGCAAAGGGTGGACAATCTAACGAAAAACTCGCCTCCTTCATGAAAGGAATACCGCAAATGGGGATTTTTTATGCAAGCAAGATGTGTGTTTTTTGTTCAAAGAAGTGCATTTTTTGTTGTAACACGCAACAGGAGGCAGTCTCGCAAGGCAACAAACAAGATATGCCCAACATCATCAAGGTTATTTTTCCACAAATGCATTGCCATCACAAATTTAAATCGTATGTTTGTAAGCATAACTGAAATTTCAACTTAAACAACAATCATGAAAAATTCCGTATTACTGTTAGCTGCTTCAGCCGTGATGCTGACGGCATGCCAAACCAACAAGCAAAATGAAATGACCGCCTACTCACAACAAATGGTAGAATCACACGGCTTGGGCAACTTCTACTGCAACAAGAACCATCAAGAGAAGCTTGCTGAAGCACCATGGGACTACGTGTCAGGGCTTGTAGCCAACTCTGTCCTCAAAGCTTGGGAAATGTATCCCGAACACCAAGAATATTACGACGCAGTAAAAGCATTCGCTGACAAAAGCACCAATGAGGACGGAAGCATGATCTTCAATAAGAAAGGAGGGAATGCACTCCGTCCCAGCAACATCGATGACTTACCTGCCGGTAACATCTTCTTCACACTATACAAAGAAGAACTCAAAAAAGGGAACACTAAAGACGCAGATCGTTATAAGAATGCTGCGACCATGATCCGCAACAAACTGAAATATGAGCATTCACGCATCGCAGAAGGGCTGCCCGGAGCAGGAGGATTCTTCCACAAAGCCATTTACCCGAACCAAATGTGGCTGGACGGCCTCTACATGGGTTCCCCTATCTATGCACAATGGCAACATGTGTTCGGGAAAGGCAACCCGGAAGACAACCAAGAAAGTTGGAGCGACATTGCCCACCAATTCAAAACAATCCATCAATACACCTATGACTCCGAAAAACAATTGAATTACCATGCATGGTCGGCAACCCCCAATGATGCTAATTCTTTTTGGGCAAACAAGCAAGAACCTTACTTGGGATGCAGCAAAGAATTTTGGGGGCGTGGCATGGGCTGGTATTTCGCAGCCCTGACAGACGTTTTAGAATATATGCCTAAAGACCATTCGGATTATGCCGCCATGACAGGCATCCTGCAACAAGTTGCTGCCGGACTCAAAAGATGGCAAGACCCGGAATCCGGCGTTTGGTACCAACTTCTTCAATACAATGCAACCACTACAGGTGATGGGAAAGGAGATATCGTGGAAGGCAATGCATACAATATCGGAACGGCCTCCAACTACCTGGAGGCTTCCGCCTCTTGCATCTTCACTTACGCCTATTTGAAAGCCATACGTTTAGGACTGCTTGACAAAAGCACTTACATGCCCGTTGCAGAAAAAGCTTATCAAGGCCTGCTCAAAACATTTATCCGCCGCAACAATGGAAAAACAGACATCATACAGACCTGCGCATCTGCTGGGCTAGGGCCTGCCAAAGATCCTTCCCGCACCGGCACCATCAATTATTATCTCTGCGGAAAGGATGTAAAAATCACCCAGAATGAAGGAAAGGCCATTGGCACTTTCATTCTAGCATCCCTTGAATACGAAGCAGCCCACAAATAAGCCGCTTGCAATCTTACAATGAGAATGGGAGGTGCAATCACAGGGCGCGCCTCCCATTCTTATTGTAACAAAATCGAAAAATATCTTTCACATATGACATAATGGACAAAATAAAAGAAATGCAGGATGCAAAAAACCAACAAAATTCATTGCTTTATTAACTTATTTCCCTAAATTTGCGCCATATGAATGAAAAGAAGTCATTTTTCTTGCTTTTTATCATTGGAATAAATTAAACTGAGGACAAAAAGACAAAGCAACAGCATTCCAACTGAAATTGCTGAAAAAAGTTTGAACGATAAAAATGGCAACATTTAAATATTAGTGTATGAACGTGCAAAGTATTGGCGAAAGCGCAGGAATCATTTGGAAGTTACTCCAAGGCGAGAACCGGAAATGGGATTACCAAGAGATCAAGCAAACGACGGGGCTTCCAGACAGAAGCATCAATGCCGCCATCGGATGGCTAGCGCGAGAAGGGAAAATAACCATCGAAGAAGCCAAAGTTGGCAGAAAAAATGTAATCTATATTGAATTAAACTATTATATCGGCTGAACCATGGATAAATATTCAATCGGAAAAAACGCTGGAATCGTATGGAGCATTTTAAGCAACGGACAAAGATGGGCTTACGATGCACTAAAAGAGAAATCCGGCTTATCGGACAGAGACTTAAACGCTGCCATCGGATGGTTAGCGCGAGAAGACAAAATTTTCTTTGAAACAGATCAGAACAACATAGATTATTTGTACCTTTTCACAAATATCTACTATTAGTTCAAGATTCTGCACAATTTAAAAAGGCCGTCTCCCGCAAAAGGGAAACAGCCCTCTCATGCACTATATGCTACATGCTGCTATTCTTCATAACCTCCATAATATCTCATGAATTGCGTACGCTCAAAAGGCCCAACTTCTTCTCCTAAAGCCTGCGCATTCACACGCCCACGGAACTGCTCCAATGTTTCATATCCTTTCTCATCCATCCAGCGGGACAGTTCATTCTTCATTTCAGCGATTACTTTATTGCCGGAACGATAAACAGCACTGCATACTTCCGTCACGGATGCACCTGCCAAAACAGCCTTCACAATATCTTTTCCTGCATAAACCCCACCCGAAACTGCATAATCCAAACGAGACACCTTGGCAGAAGCAATAGCAATCCAACGTACACGGTTCGTCAGTTCATAAGGCGAGCTCAAAACATTAGAACACACCAATGAAAGATTATCCGTATTAATATCCGGCTGATAAAAACGATTGAACAAAACAACGCCATCAGCACCATTCGCATAAAGCTGATTAATCAATGCGACAGGATTCGTGAGGTTATTGCCTAACTTCATGATAACCGGAACTTTCACGATGGCCTTGATGCGCTTCAAAATATCAATATGCCGTTGTTCAAAACTCCCGTATTCATAATCCCTTTCAGTCTGCAAAGAAAGAATGTTCAATTCCAAAGCATCAGCACCGGCTTCTTCCAAAGTCTTGGCAAAATCAACCCATTCATTGCTGCTGTAGCAATTAATACTGGCAATTACTGGAATACCGCAAGCATCCTTCGCCTCCTTTATTAAAGATATATGCCCGTTTAAAGCATGTGAGCGCACATATGCTCCCAAATAATCGTTAGCTTCCGGCGAACCATACCCTTGCATACTTCCTGCTTGCATCGCAATTTGTTCTTCAAATACCGACTTAAGCACAACTGCTCCAGCACCTGCTTCCTCTAACTTCTTTATCTTGGCCGAACTATCCGTCAAGCCTGAACTACTGATAATTATCGGGTTACTAAGACTCAAACCCGCAAAAGTTGTTTTCAACTGTGCCATATTGTTCCCTTTCTATAGTTAATGAATTCTTTCTCCGAATATTTTGGTACCAATGCGCACCATCGTGCTTCCGGCAGCCACAGCCAAAAGATAATCATGCGTCATGCCCATGGATATCTCTTTAAAGCGAGCGTCATCCTCAAAATAAGTCCTTTTCAGCATCGTAAAAAAGTCATGCAAAGAAGCAAATTCTTGCGCTACCTGCTTTTCGTCATCCGTATAGGTTGCCATACCCATCACGCCGCAAATTGCCACATGCTGCAAACTACGCCATGCGCCATTATCCAACATTTCCCTGCACGAATTAAACGTAAAGCCATATTTACTTTCCTCTTGAGCTATATGAAGTTCAAGCAAACAGGGAATAACCCTTCCGCAGCGCCCGCCTTGAGTGTCAATTTCTTCCAGCAATTTCCATGAATCCACCGCATCTATCATAGAAACGAAAGGGGCAATATACTTCACTTTGTTTGTCTGAAGATGCCCGATAAAGTGCCATTGAATATCTGCCGGAAGCGATGCTTGCTTGCCCAGCAGTTCCTGCACTCTGCTCTCGCCGAAAATGCGTTGACCAGCCCGGTAAGCTTCCTTTATCGCTTCACAAGGATGAAACTTGGACACCGCCACCAAACTTACGCCTAAGGGCAATTCGCTTAAAACACCGTTCAAATTAGCTTGAATATCCATACATATACATTATATGACAACCACAAATATACGATTATTCCATGAAACAGCGAATACCACAGGAAAAAAATGTATATTTGCCTTCCATAAAAAAGGAAAATATGTTCTATTCAGTTATCATTCCTGTATACAACCGCCCCGACGAAGTCGATGAACTATTGCAAAGCCTTGCAAAACAAGGATACAAGCACTTCGAGGTCATAATTGTGGAAGATGGGTCCACTGTTCCTTGCCAAAAAGTGGCTGACCACTACAACGGACTTATAAATCTTCATTATTATGCCCAGCCCAACTCAGGTCCTGGCCAAGCACGCAACTACGGTGCCACTCATGCAAAAGGAGAATACATCATCATCTTAGATTCCGATTGCCTGCTTCCGCCGGACTACTTCATAGCCATAGAAAATGAGTTGCAACACGAACCTTGCGATGCTTTCGGCGGCCCGGACAAAGCCCACCCTTCTTTTACAAATATGCAAAAGGCCATCAATTATGCCATGACTTCCTTTTTCACAACAGGTGGCATACGAGGAGGGAAACACAAAATGGATCGTTTTTATCCTCGCAGTTTCAACATGGGCATCAGGACGGACACATACAAAACGTTAGGCGGGTTTTCTACCATGCGTTTCGGCGAAGATATTGATTTCAGCATCCGCATCCTACAGGCTGGATACTCCAGCCGCCTGTTTCCCGATGCATGGGTCTATCACAAGCGGCGTGCTAACCTGCGGCAATTCTTCAAGCAAGTGCATAATTCCGGTATCGCCCGCATCAATCTTTACAAGAAATACCCCTCCTCATTGAAAGCCGTACACATGTTGCCAGCACTTTTCACTGTAGGCACTTTCTTGCTCATTGTTACCACTCCTCTATGCTTATGGACGTTAACGCCACTCTTGGCATTCGCCGCAGTTATCTTTACAGACGCAACAAGAAAAGAGCGTAATGCGAAAGTCGGCATCTTGGCTGTAGCCGCTGCTTTCTGTCAACTAACTGGTTACGGGAGCGGATTCATACGTGCTTGGTGGCAACGCATCGTCCGGGGAAAAGATGAATTCAGCGCTTTCAATAAAAGCTTCTACAAATAACTGTGCCACATGGAAACAAAACAACGGTTGAACATCAAGGAATGGGCAGAAGAAGACCGCCCCAGAGAAAAAATGATGACCAAAGGCCCTGCCGCCCTCAGCGATGCCGAACTGTTGGCCATCCTCATCGGTTCCGGCAACACGGAAGAAACCGCCGTGGAACTCACCCGCAGGATACTGGCCTCCTGCGGCAACAATCTGAACACTTTAGGGAAAATGTCCATCCATGACCTCTGCACCTTCAATGGCATAGGTCCAGCCAAAGCGGTGAGCATTGCCGCCGCCCTCGAATTAGGGAAACGACGCACGGCAAGCGGTTTGCTGGAACGCCCCGCCATCCGCAATTCCAATGACGCGTACACCCTGTTGCACCCCATCCTTGCAGACCTCCCCCACGAAGAATTCTGGGCGCTTTACCTCAACCAAGCACAAAAAGTGATTGGAAAATCACGCATCAGCACAGGAGGGCTTACTGCCACGCTGGCCGACACGCGCACCATCCTCCGCGAAGCTCTCTTGCAAAGGGCCACCTCCATCATCGTCGCCCACAACCATCCGTCCGGGAATATCCGTCCAAGCGCTGAAGACAACCGCCTGACCATCCGCCTGCAACAGGCGGCACGCACCATGGACATCGCCCTGTGCGACCACCTTGTTGTCAGCGACGGTGCCTATTACAGCTACGCCGACGAGGGAAAACTGTAAGTCTCAATGAATCCACACCTTCTCAGCCTGCCGTACAAAACCTTTCCACAGTTCCACTATATAAATGCCATTCGGAAGGGATGGCAACAACAGCACCGAAGAAGGATTCTCTGTGGCATAAACTTGTGTCCCTATTCCATTATACAATAGCACCCGGTCGCACGCCCCATCTACATGCAAGCAACTTCCATCCCAATACACAGAGGAAGACAGCAAATCAGCCTCTGAAATGCCGGATTCACGGCTTCCATAATCCAACAGCGGGCAAAGCGCAAAGGACAAGGGCGAATCCACGTTCGCCATCCACTCCAATTTCCCAGTCGGCTGGTCGTTCTCGTCCCACTCCTCCAACAAATGATAGGCCGTACACTTCCCGCCTTCGGGGCGCACAGGAGAGCAGAACATCGCGATGTCGTCCGTGCCTTCGTCCGTGGAGTTGTTGGGAAACCCACTGACCACCACGAAAAATGCCTCCTCTATTTCCACCGGATTGGAAAAACGGAAGATGGTTTCCTCAAACGTGGCATCTGAATATTCCAATTCATCTGCACGCAACGTGGCCGATGCCAATTCATCACCCGGCATGCCGTCCTCACCGACATTGTACAATGCCACCTTGATTTGTGCATCAGGCGTGACCGTCGTCACCGAGGCAAAATATACCACCACCTCCGAAACCTTCGCCTTCGCCAGCGGTTTCGCAAAATATTCCGCAAAAGCCTGCATTCCTAACCAGTTGCTCCCGCCATAGTAGCCGAAGAACGAAAGGTAAGCCGGTGCCAAAGATGCGTTTTCTTCCGGAGAAATATTCCATATGTATTGTGCGCCCCCTGCCTGCACGGCATATTGAAGCATGTCTGTAGCAATGCCTGCATTGTTAGACACCCGCAAAGACAAGCTATATACGCCTTCCGACACATAGGATACCAACGGGTTCTGCTCGTTGCTTTCCGGGCAATCCGTACCTTGCAGTTGCCATTCCCACGCCGTAGGATAGCCTTCAGACAAATCACGAAACTGCAACGGCACGCCTACCGGGACGAAACAGGCCGTCCAAGGAGACAGGTAGGCCTCCTCCGGCAAACCGATTTTGGCCGTGGGAGCCACCGCCGTCACCTCCACGAAGCCTTCTTTCGTAACCGCATGTTCGGCTTGCCCGTCCGCAACCGTCAACGACACTTTATAAGTACCGGCATGAGGATAAACCACCACTGGATTTTGCTCCGATGAAGAAGAAGGATCTCCTCCCTCAAAATCCCACATCCAAACAGTCGGATTTCCCACTGACAAATCCTCGAAATGCACGGCATCGCCCTCATGGATGCTTACCCGGCTGTCGCCCAAAAGGTCTTCCTGTACCACTCGGAAGTCGTCTATCAGCATGTCTTCCCCTCCGCTCCCTTTATAATGAAAGGAGAAACGGACATCACATCCTGCATATCCCGAAAGATCAAAATCAAAAGGCATCCAGTTCGGCCCGTCGTAACCCACTTCTTGCGCCCAACGGAAAGCACTGAACAATTGTGTGATTTCATTCGTCGCCACGTCCGTCACCGAAAGAGTCAAATCAGCAAACACTAAAAATCCCCCGCTGAAGCAAAGGTAGAACTCACATCGGCTTCCAGGCTCGATATGCACCACAGGCGAAGTAGCCGTCTCGTCTTGCTGGTTATAATCGTCATAACGGATGGCCAACGAATACTTGCTCTCCGGGTTGAAAGCCGTGAACGAGGGCAAACCCGTCACGTATGGCCGTTCTGCCAAATGCCACGTGGCATCTTCATTGGTCACTTGGAATGACCAATCTGCCAATTCTTCTTCTGAATCAAAGCCCTGATAATAACTAACATGGGCGGCCTCTGCGGCAGTGAAATCCGCCGTCAACGTCTGCGCCGACAACGAAAACGCACTTAAAAATGCGCATAAAAGCGTAATGTTTCTCATCGCTGAATTGATTTCGTTGAACATATTTTGAACAAAAATAAGCAAAAATTTGCTTTTGAAAAATAAAACCGCTATAATTGTAGCCGGAACAACTAAAAATAATTCCATTTGATATCTACTTTAACTTAAAACAAATGCTTATGAAGAAGAATTACAAGACTTTCATCGCATTGTGCTTCGCCATCATCGGCTTAGGGATTTCCCAGCCCGCAAGCACACAACCGTTGCTGAACGACAGTTTCGACTACACCGCAGGCAACCTCTACAACCAAGGCAATTGGTGGCGGTATGGCACGGCCACTGAAAACCCCATCCAAACTACGGAAACAGGGTTGACTTATGCAGGCTATCAGGACAACAACGTAGGCCGCGCCGCAGAGTTGGGCAACCTCCCGCTTTCGGAATCATTGGTCAAGAAGTTCACGGAAGGAGATGAAACCATCAACTCCGGCACCTTATATTATTCCGCCCTCATCCAAGTGAAGAATGTAGAAGGGGCGCGCAACTATATCCTTGCGCTCGTGCAAAACACATGGAGCGGCAGCATTAGCCCAGACAGGAACAACACTGGAAGCGAATTTGGAAAACTATTCATCCAAGAAGGAAGTTCCACGGATAAATTCACCTTAGGAATAGAACGTTGCAGCCCCGCTTACAATTCCAATCCTGTCATAACCACTGAAGAATACGATCTTAACCAGACGTATCTTGTAGTGGTGAAATACGAATTCATTGATGGTGACAACAACGATGCCATTACTTTATTCGTCAATCCGGCAGACATGGAGACAGAACCAACCGAAGCATCTGCCATATACAATGAGGAAGGCACACAAAGCGATGTAAACACAGCCACGTTAGGCTTGCAAGGAATTGAAATCCGCCAAGCAGGAACATCCTCACGACCTGCCGCCAATGTGATTGTGGACGAATTGCGGGTCGCCACCTCGTATGCCGCATTGTTTGATGTGGACACAGACACACCTGTGGAACCGCACCCGCAAATCATCGCGGAAGAAACGATCTATTTCATGTACAATTATATCTACCAGGGAGAGACCTACGAAGCCACACTGAATGTGAAAGCCGAAAACCTGAAGGGCGACATCACCATCGCGCCTTTGACCAGTGGTGAAATCACCCTTTCCACCATGACCATCACCAAAGAACAGGCCGAAGCCGAAGAAGGTTTTGACTTGACGCTGACGCTGACTTGCACAGATGCGAACATCATGGAGGAAACCATCACGCTCAGCAGCGAAGGAGCAGAAGATGTTAAAGTCTCCGTATCATGGTGGCCGACAGCAGTCGTTGATGTGCCCGACTTGGCCACATTGGCCGGAAAAGACGCTACGGCATACGAAACGTACCGTTACACAGGGAAAGCCATCGTGACATTCGTGGACGGAAACAACTATTACCTGCAAGATGAAACTGCAGGATTCCGAATCAACAATGAATACGGAGGCTTTGAAAGCGTGGAAGCAGGCGACCAGTTCACCAATTTCTATTGCTACATCGAATCTTATTTTGGTGCCTTGTATGCATCACCCGCGCAGGAAGCACCGCAGCCGAAAGTGATTGCCACCGAACAAACGGTTGCACCCACCATACTGACCTTGGCAGAATTGGAAGCCAACCTTGGCAAGTACGTGAACATGCTGGTACAGGTGAAGGACGTGACCCTCACGGAAGTGGCAGGAGAAACCTTTACTGAAGACATGACCAACCCGCTCATCAGCGACGGCACGGGCGAGGGACGCTTGAACCTGTTTGACGGCACGGACATCATCGGTACGACCGCACCGTCTGCTCCTTTCACTCTGACCGGCATTTCCACTTCTGCCAGCGCACCGGTGGTAGGGCCAAGGACATTGGCCGACATCGAAGTTGGTGATACGCCCGTTGACCCGCAACCGCAAATCATCGCGGATGAAACCGTCTATTTCATGTACAATTACATCTACACGGGAGCAACCTACGAAGCCACCCTGAATGTGAAAGCCGAGAACCTGAAAGACGACATCTCCATCGCGCCTTTGACCACCGGCGAAATCACCCTTTCCACCATGACCATCACCAAAGAACAGGCGGAAACTGAAGAAGGGTTTGACCTGACGCTGACACTGACTTGCACAGATGCAAGCATCATGGAGGAAACCATCACGCTCAGCAGTGAAGGAGCGGAAGACGTTGAAGTCTCCGTGTCTTGGTGGCCGACAGAAGTCATTGATGTACCCGACTTGGCCACATTGACCGGGAAAGATGCCACGGCATACGAAACATACCGCTACACGGGGAAAGCCATCGTGACATTCGTGAACGGGTATAACTACTACTTGCAGGATGAAACAGGAGGATTCCGAATCAACGACTCATTCGGCGACCTGACCGAATTGAAAGCTGGCGACCAGTTCACGAACTTCTATTGCTATGTCGAATCCTACTTCGGAGCCATGTATGCATCCCCTGCATCGGAAGCACCGCAGCCGGAAGTCACTGCAACCGAACAAACTGTTGAACCAACCGTGCTGACCTTGGCGGAATTGGAAGCCAACCTTGGCAAGCACGTGAACATGCTGGTACAGGTGAAGAACGTGACCCTCACCGAAGTGGCAGGAGAAACCTTCACTGAAGACATGACCAACCCGCTCATCAGCGACGGTACGGGAGAAGGTCGCCTGAACCTGTTTGACGGCACGGACATCATCGGCACGACCGCACCCACTACTGCCTTCACACTGACGGGCATCTCCACTTCTGCCGGTGCGCCAGTAGTAGGACCCAGGGCATTGACCGACATTGAAGCGAGCGACGTCCGCATAGAAGATGCTTTCGGAAACGGCGTGTCCATCACAGCACAAGAAGGAACCATCTGCATCCAGGGCGATGTAACAGGAAAAATGGAAGTGTTCGACCTCACAGGACGCAAAGTCGCAGAAACAACTGAAAAAGAAATCCGCATGGACAGTCCTGCCGTCTATCTCGTGAAGTTCACGGCCGAAAGCGGCAGCATCACCCGGAAATTGTACGTAAAGTGACATCTTCGGCACACCTATTATATATAATGCAACAAGGGTCGGGAAGATTCCCGACCCTTGTTCTCCCAATCCCAACCATTCATTCTTTTACAACGACTTGCTTATGAACAAACAACACTTATTCAAGGCACTGATTGGCACCATCGGTTTCACCGCTGCCATGACACAGCCTTTGTCCGCCACAACCGCAACAGAAGAACTGCTGTGGAATCCCGGATTCGAGAACTGGCAAAACAGCATCCTCGGCAGCACGCCCGAAGACTGGGAAACTGCTTTAGGGGAATCAAGCCAAGAAACCACCCTTGTCCTGTCCGGGGAATACGCCTTGAGGTTAACCAGCCAAAGCAGCCAACTCGGCGGAAAACTGCAACAAGAAGTGCGTCCCGCCTTGCCCGAAACATTCATCCCCGGCGACCAGTACGAACTGACTATCCAATATTACACCGTCACTTCCAATGGCGGCAACGATATTTGCCTGAACAGTTATTGGAGCCAAGGCGGAACACCGATGGAACATGACAAGGAACTGCTGGACAACGGCACTTTCTTCTCCTCGCCACAGGCATGGGGAAAACAAACCATACAGACAACTGTTCCTGAAGGAGCTACCTCTTTTTACCTCTCCCTGAAAGTCAGCGAAGGCAGTACAGTCGTATTCGATGATTTCAGTTTCAAGAAAGTAGCAAGCACCGAACCCACATTGCAGGTCCAGCCATCCAGCATCCCTGAATTAAAAACCCAAATCAACACCCCAGTGCAATCCGGCGACATTCTTGTGCGGACAGAAAACCTTCCAGGGCCTGTCAATATAGAAATTACAGGGGCTGACCGCGACATGTTTTCCGTGTCTGCAAACCAAATTGCGGAAGGAGAGACAGAAACCATCCTGCAAATCACTTATCAGCCCACAAAAGCCGGGTCGCACTCTGCCGTCCTGACATTCGATTGCCCTGCCGCACCGGAAGTGTTCACCAGCATCCAGCTGAACGGCAAAGCCACCGACCCCGCCAATCCTCCCGTCATTACCGTGAACACCCCAAGCCCTGTAACCTTCCATGCACCGGCCGGAGGCACAGACACCCAAACCATCTCCGTGTCAAGCCGCAACATCTCGGAATACCTTTGGGCAAAAGTAACCGATACCAATGTAGGAGTCTTCCATCTTTCCACCACCTTGCTGCCTGAAAACCAAGAGAACGTGGAACTTGAAGTAACATTCGCCCCGAAAGAAAGCGGTACCTTCCACCAACGCATTGAGTTCTATTCAGAGAATGCGCAAAGCGTTTTCATCGACCTGACAGGCATCGCCACCGAAGCAGGAGGGGAAGAAGAAACGGAAGGCGACCGCCTCCCCTTAGATCCTTCAAATCCCGTATCCTTGTTGGATGAACACTTTGATGAAGCATCCCACAACCTTCCCCTGTCCATCAAAGGATGGAAAAACATTGCAGTGGAAGGGAAACGAGCATGGTGGGGTTACGATTTCACAGGAGACAATGAGAAAACAGCCAAGGTGACAGCCTACGACTCGCAAGCCATCGGCACCTACCCCACAGAAATGTGGTTAGTCACTCCGCCACTTGATTTCCTGAATGCACAAAGCAAAATCTTTACTTTCCGTGTAATGGGCGATCTCCTTTTAGAAGGACAAGATGCTTCATTGGAGGTATATTACATGGACATGGCCGACGGCACTCTGTTCCGTTCGCCGGTTGAAGGCATTGCCATTCCTTCGATACCGGACGAGAATGGAGAATGGCGGGAGTTCCATATCAACCTTGAAGGGCAGAACATTGCCGATGTCTTTTTCATGGCTTTTTGCTTCACAGCCACAGGAGGCAGAGAAAACTCCGCCGTGTATTACATCGACGATGTAAGCTTCGGGCGCACTGATCTGCCCACGTTGACACCATCCATCACAGTATTGGCAGAAGAAGTGATGTTAGGGGAAACCTACACCAGCCCTGACATCACCATCACGGCGCGAAACTTAACCGAACCAATCGCATTGACCTTAGGGGGAGCCAACCCCAGTGCCTTTGAACTGTCCACAGAAGGGCTTCCTGCCACAGGAGGCAGCTTCAACGTCACCTTCTCATCCGAGCAAGAAGGCGTGCATGAAGCGTATGTGAAGATAGCCTCACGAGGAGCTGCAGACGTTTATATCCCTTTGGTATTCAACAACCAAAAAGGAAGTGCCATCGAAATAATTGCCGCCGAAGGGGACAAACGGGTTGCAGTCTACGACTATAGCGGGAAACTTGTACAAGAATGGATAGAAACCTGCAACGAGACATGGCACCTGCCGCACTTGCCAAAAGGAATCTACATTCTGCAAGAGACCAATGCCAAAGGCAGCACTGCCCGCAAAATATTCATCACACAGGAATAGGTGAAACGAACAGCCCAACTTGGGAATCAACAAGTTGGGCTGTTACTATCATCACTTCAAGAACAAAGAGGGCGAATGCCCGTGAATTCTTTCCAACATTCTGCCTTCCGATATGCTTCTACACTTTCTTCCGGCACATAAACTGGCATGCCACGGTTCACAGCATCTTCCTCCCCTGCAATGCCAAAAGCACCGGGAGCCACCCGTGGGGGAATCAATGCTTTCACCGTCATCTCTGCCAGCGAAAGGCATCTGAGAAAAGCCATCTCGCCTATCTCTGCCACATCCTGCCCAAGCGTGACATTCATCAAACCGATGCAATGCGAAAAAGCGCAGTTGCCAAGACGCACTACCCCCGAAGGCACTGTATAGATAGCATCCAGCTTGCCTTTCGGATATTTCACCAATAAGCGTCCGTCTTTGCTGAACAACACACCGTCCAACGAACAATAACAAGCATTCCCTTCTGCCACATTGATTTCCGCCAACCGATCGCAATTGCACAACACATGACGGCCAATAGCCGACACACTGGCTGGAATCGTGATACTTGCCAGCTCCGTGCAACCGCGAAACACATTGTCGCCCAAGTTTGTCACGCCTTCCTCTATCACCACGCGCTTGATTTCCGCATTATAGCCATCCAAAGGGGAATGGAAATAATCATCCATGCCGCCCTCCCCGGAAATCAAAAGAGTCCCGTCAGCATACAGCACCCATCCAAGCTGCATCCCGCACGCGCCATGAGCCAATTTCGGTTTCCACCATTCACGCACTGCCGTGCAGATACCTGAAACAATCGTCCGCATGTCTTTCATCATACAAAATGTTTGTGTGAACCCAGTTCCCAGCCCGATTATCATATACGAAGCGTGGAACTGCAATGCCCACTTTCGTTGCTTGGAGGTCGTAGGAAAACCCGTATAAGTCGAGACATGGTAATAGCAGCCCACGCTATTGCGTGAGAACCACTATGCCTTTCCTGACTCATGCTTTGTGAATTTCCTACGTTCCCAAGCATCAAGAACAGCATAACGCTTCTTTCTTCAATCACAAAATGTCGCATCAGCAGGGGCTTCCCCCTGCCGGGCAAAATTAATAAAAACCAACTGCAATGTCCTCATTTTGCACAACAAAATTAAACATTGCCCTTTTTCGAGCATTTTTTTCACGGATTTTTGTAAGTTTGCATAACAAAAAATTCATAAACATGGAGACACAACGCTTCACCATAGAAGAAAACATCGTGAAAATGCTCAAAACGGTCTACGACCCTGAAATACCGGTCAATGTCTACGACTTGGGGCTCATCTACAAAATCGATGTCGATGACCAAAACAATGCCACCATCGACATGACGCTGACGGCACCCAATTGCCCCGCCGCCGACTTCATCATGGAGGACATCCGTCAAAAGATTGAATCCATCAACGAAGTAAACTCTGCGACCATCAATCTGGTGTTCGAGCCGGAGTGGGACAAGGACATGATGAGCGAAGAAGCCAAATTGGAATTAGGCTTCCTCTGAAACCAGTTAAACCATTCATTAAAACGCCGCAACCATGAACAAGAAAACGTATTTCCTTTCCGATGCGCATCTGGGTTCGCGTGCCATTGCGCACAGCCGCACGCAAGAACGCCGTTTGGTGAACTTCTTAGACAGCATCAAGCACGATGCCGAAGCCATCTACCTGCTTGGCGACATGTTCGATTTTTGGTACGAGTTCAAGACTGTCGTGCCAAAAGGATTCACCCGTTTCCTTGGCAAAGTGTCGGAATTGACCGACCGGGGCGTCGAAGTCCACTTTTTCATCGGCAACCACGACATCTGGTGCAGCGACTATCTCACAAAAGAATGCGGCATCATCCTCCACCGTGCGCCGGTCACTGTAGAAATACACGGGAAAGAATTCTATTTAGCGCATGGCGATGGCTTGGGTGATGCCGACCATTCTTTCAAATTCCTGCGGATGATTTTCCACAGCCACACGCTGCAAAAGTTGTTTTCTGCCCTTCATCCCCGCTGGAGCATGGAATTAGGACTTACATGGGCCAAACACAGCCGCCTGAAACGCGAGAATGGGAAAGACCCGGAATACATGGGCGAGAACAAAGAACCGCTTGTAGTCTATACCAAAGAATACCTGAAAACGCACCCCGACATCAACTACTTCATCTATGGCCACCGCCACATCATGCTCGACTTGATGCTCAGCAGCACCGCACGCCTGCTCATCTTGGGCGACTGGATCAACTATTTTTCCTATGCCGTCTTCGACGGGGAAAAGATGGCATTGGAGCAATATGTGGAAGGAGAGAGCTTTAAAGACGAGGCCCGGCCTTGATTTTGACGGTTTCCCTCCGCCGATTCACATCGCCGGAGGGAAGAGAGTGTATAAGAGCCTTCTTGTTTTTCTACTGATTTCAGAACAACTGCCCCGTTAGGCGGAGGGAAGCCACGCCATAAATGGCACTCCAATTATACGGTGCTTTCCAGCGTTCTATGCATTCACCATCATGATTTAACCGCCACCTGTCCCGATAGAGGATACCCATATCAAAATAGCAGCCCAACTTCCGTTTCGGAAGCATCCGCCCAAACCCAATTCCTATGTAAGGCTTCACGGGAAGGATGCGGAGGTTATAACCGGTTTCCTGATTCTTTCCCACCTCCACCCGGTAAATATAGTTGTCCCATGTAGTGGTTGAAAGCCAAAGTTGCATTTGGTCATCTTCCGGGAGATAGCCGTTTGCAATCGCCACTGCTTGCACATACGGTTCTACATCCGCATGCACACGGCGTTGGTTCATACCCCCGACATAAGCACCCAATGTCATATAAAAACAACCATCCTTTCGGGGATAGAAATCCACCAACACTTTTCCTTCTATCCGGCGCAACTTTTCCACCGCGCTAACCGTCCGGGGAAAGTCTGAGTCTTTCAAGGGAAGGCGTTCTTCCTGTAAGTCGCGCACAATTCGTTCATCCCTTCCCACCATGTAAGCATAGCTGTTCCCTTTCTCAGACACTGCGTCAATGGACAAATCGTATGTCTCCCGCAAAGCAAAAGGCAACGCCACAATGCCTACCCGCAAGCAGATATTCGGGTGCAAGGGCGTGGCCACTTCCATGCCGATGCCCATTGTCCCTACTTCACCGCCAAGGGTCAAGTGCTTCCAAAAAAGCAGATCACTTTGCTCCTTGTCCTGCGCGGACAAAGGAAGCAAAAGCATGGCCGCCATTAGAAATGATAAATATTTTTTCATCTGCATGCTGACAACATTAAATCCAACAAAATAGCCTCAGCACTCCATCAAACGTCAGGAGAAATGATTGCCCATTCTTTATAAGAAGAATATTTCACATCAAACCGCCCATCGGTCAAACAGGCTGTTGCGACATAATTTCCATCGACATCATAAAGAGGGATATCAATGGATGCAAACCGCCCGCTGGCAATACTCCACAATTCATCATAACAAGTAATCTCCACTTGGGCATCTAAAACTACACCTACCGCATCTCCATCATTACTTCCCAGTCTTATTTTACACGTATTCATGCCGACAGACGGCTTCGAATAAAAGCACATGGAAACATCTGCACGTTCCGTCAAAAAAGAGAGGTACAAATATTTCCAATCGCCATAAAAATCGTACCAAAGACTTCCCTTTACATAATCAATATGGCCAAGTATCCAATGGGTTACTTGAAAGCATCCCTGCGAAGCCATCAATTCCCCGTCCATGTAGCAGCCGAATTTGTTGGCACCGATATGGGATTCATACGGAAGCTCGTCCAAATAACGTGAGACGTTATGGTCTGAACTTATGTCATCATCGAAAGACGGGCCATCAAAGAGGTTGAAGTTGCACCCCGCCAACAAGCCGATGAAGGGCAGCAGGCACAAGGCTTTCCATTTCTTTCGGAACATTGTTCTGTGTTCGTTCATCTTATTATGATTTAAGTTCTTTATTCGTTTTAAGGAAAAGGCTTTTTGCTGGAAGCCCTTTCCCCTTTTTCTCCCCTTTCGGTTTATCCGCCTTCTCTTATCGCACAAGGCTTCCGCTGCATCCGCTGAACCGAACGAACCCACGAGTGCAGCCCGACAAGGTGAAGTTGTTCTTCCCCAATTTGCAAAGTTTCTTCATTTCTCTGCTGGTTTTTAATCTTTGTTTGCCTCAAATATAAGGAAACTTTTTGTTCCCGCAAGCGTTTGTCCCGTTACAAATCCGGCCTTAAGCGTTACAAATGCGTGGCATTTCCGCCGGGAAGCGTAGCAAAAACGTAGCAAGTGGAAAAATTGTTCCCCTCTTGTGGAAGAATTGTTCTTTC
>CASFPE010000015.1 GCA_949296575.1 uncultured Bacteroides sp.
AAAGATACTAATTTGAAAGCAAATCACAAACCACTGCGATCATGTATACTACATGACTGCGTTGTTTCCAATGGCTAAAAGATACTAATTTGAAAGCAAATCACAACAACTATTCAAAATAAGAACCATGGAAAAGGTTGTTTCCAATGGCTCAAAGATACTAATTTGAAAGCAAATCACAACAGTGATTCTAAATAGCGCGGGCGGTCTTGTGTTGTTTCCAATGGCTCAAAGATACTAATTTGAAAGCAAATCACAACCTACTCGAATAATAGCGGTTAACTTCGTATTTTCTTCAGATTGCGCGATTAAATCTACATGCAATGTTTTTTAGTTCGCTTTCGATAAAGATTTTCATAATGCTATTTTTTCTTAGTTAATAATTCCAAATACTTATAGCGGGCTTTGTCGATTCTTGAAAATAACGTTTATATTTGCAAACGGAATATCAAGTTAGCCGCTTTCGCTGGATTATTCCAACTTTGACGGGATGCGCTAACATCCCGTTTTTTTATAACCGTTTTCCAATAAGCCAAAATTTGATGGGAGAATATTTGCAGAAGGGAATTTAAAGAAGTACTTCTGCCCCTACGTTCTGGGGGGTACTTTTTTAAGTATCTCCATCCGCTGGGAGTTCCAAAGGTGTCGTTCCCAATGGCTCAAAGATAGGAATTTGAAAGATTTTAGTTTGCATTTTGAAAATAGAGGCATTCTATGCGGATGAGGGGAAAAAACATCTTCCCGCTTTCGGGAATAAAAAATGAGTATTATATTTGCCTTGCGAATATAGGATGCGGTTCGGCAAAATCAAGTTTGAAAACTTCGTTTTCACTTGCTGCTGCACTCACCTTTTAGTATCTTTGTGCCATTGGAAACAACCAATTATTTCTGCTATACGTGCAGATATTTGTTGTGATTTGCTTTCAAATTCGTATATTTGTATCACACTTTAAAAAACAAAATCATGATAGGAATAATCCTTTGGGCAATCGTCATTTTCATTTTGGCCGTCGGGTATTCCGACAGTTGGGGGTTCGTTTTAGGCATGTTCGCGTTTGTAGTCGTCGCAGGAATTGCAATTGCTATATGGGGGACAAGAAAGAACATCTACTTGGACAAAGACGGAAACATTGTTGACTATAAAGGACGGCCTTTAGAACACAACGAACGAACGACAAAAAAGGAGGACAAACAATGAGGAAGAAAGGCACAGGAGGAATCCCGAAATTCTTCCCAAAGGTTTTTGAAAAACTTTCCATGGTTTTGCCTGAAACCTTGGAACGTTTTACCTCAAACCTTGGAAGGTTTTCCGGGAAGGTTCCCATTGCTTTCCCAAGCGGTTCGTTTTGTAATGGAAACCCCACATCGCGAAATCATGAATCTTGCGATGGGAAATTTCGGTTCTTGCCTGAAAAACGAGGAAATTTTATGGGCAAAGCGGAAGAAGGTTCCCGCAGCCGGAGATTTCACTTATAAGTGAAAAACTTGGTGGATTCTCCTGTTTTTTCTTGTATGAGTGAAAAAGTTCCTTTTTGTCTCCAGTTCTGAGCGACGGGATGCAAGGCATTGTGCAAAGGAACGGCCGTTTCGCCCGGAGGCGGAACAGCCGTTCTTTCATACAATGTTCTCTTTGCGTGCGCAAAGCCTGTCAGCGTTTCATCATCCGCCGCGCCTTCATGCTGCGGAAGGCTTTCGGCGACTTCTGGGCCGGGGCGGCTGAATAACTGGATTGGTTTTGGATGGGATAGCCGGCATAGCCGAAAAGAGATGTTTCAGTGTATCCGTAGTCATCCTCCTGCATTTCGATGCTTTTCACGGACCCGTCCGGGTTGTAGCCCACAGACACAGTGTTGCAAGTGGTGCTGTATGTTTCTCTGTTTCCTTCAAGTTCTGCTTCCGTCACGCTGCTCGGAATGTTTTGTGGGGCTTTCCCCAACAGGCCGGAATAAAACAAGATGGGCATCATCGTCCCGTTGACCTCAATCATTCCTTCCGGATATATGCCGGGATTCTCCCATGGGTTGCCATTGTAGGCAAATGTGTAAACTTCACGGTACGTTTCGCCTTCCCATTCTTCACGGTATTCTGCACTTGCCAAATTTCCGTTCTCCCATGTGTAGGTGCAAGTCCAGCTGTAAGGGCCGTCTGACGAGTTCGTTATATTTCCCGATTCGCCCAAAAGATGGCCATCCGAATCATATTTCCACGTGATAGACCCGCTGTCAGAATATTCTGAATCGCTGTAAGACACTTCCGCGTAAGTCATGAAGCCGTTGCTGTTCGTTTTGATGTTGCGGAATGTGCCTGTATAATCGCCGTCCTGTTCCGTCAATGTCAAAGGCTCGTAAGTGATGGTGTAGCGGGTGCCATAAGAAGTGCTTCCTCCCGTCATGCGCCCGTCTGCTGAATAGGAATAAGATTCTGTGTCATAACCATTCGACAACTGCGTTACCGGGAATTGAATTCCTGCATCTTCCACCTTGGGCATTTCTTGCGCAGCCGAGCCGCCGCCGCTTCCTTCATCATCGTCACTGCAAGCGGAGAAGCTGAATCCCGCCGCCAGGCACAATGCCAAAGAAAGTCCTTTCACGCCATAAGCCTTCTTGCTCATGAGCTGGTTCTTTTTTGTTTTCATAAATGAGTTTTTTGGGCTTGACGCTTCCCCTTTTCAAGCAGTTTTTCAATGTGTTATGTGATGTGCATATACAAAAAAAGCGCGGGAGTCTGTACCTGTTGCCCGTCCCACGCATAGAGGCCTTCGCATTGCCCGGTACAGTTGAACGAGCAACGCAGAAGCCCACGCCGATATGTATATATGCTTCTCCCTTGCATGCCGCATTGAACCATGCAGGCACGCCAAGGGTTGCTATAAAACATACCCACCGGGCATCTACCGTTGCCATGTTCTTGACTGTACCAGAAGTTTGCGAAGTTTCTATGCGTCAAGGAACAAAGCGCCTGATAAACGCCTTTCCAATATATGCAATTCCCGCTCCATCCGCCCCATAGAAAGAGGCATCGGCGAGGGAACGTGGCAAAGATAGCGAAAGGTGAGCGCAAAAACAAATGAAAATGAAGTTTTCAAATGGTTTTTGCCGAACCGCATCCTATCTTCGCCAAAGGCAAAGGTAAATAAAAATGTGGAAACCCTGCGGCCTTACGCATGCAGGCTTTGGATGTACTGGTACAATTTCTTGTAGAAAGGGTGCTTCGCCAGCGTGGAGGCGTCGCCCAAGATGATGAGCTTCATGCGGGCGCGGGTGATGGCCACGTTCATGCGGCGGAGGTCGTTGAGAAAGCCGATTTGCCCTTCTTCGTTGGCACGCACGAGGCTGATCAGGATGACGTCGCGCTCCTGCCCTTGGAAACCGTCCACCGTGTTGATGGTGATGAGCGGGCGGAAGGGCTTGAAGAAAGCGTCGCGCTTCAGCAGTTGGCGGAGGTATTGCACCTGTGCTTTGTAGGGCGAAATCAAGCCCACGTCGATGCGTTCTTCCAAGAAGCGTTCGCGCCCGATGCGTTGGATGTATGCCTTCAACTGGTGGATGGACAGTTCGGCTTCCGGCTTGTTGACGCGCCCGTAGCTGTCGCTCACAAATTCTTCGTTGCAATCCATCCCTTCCGTGTTGACCCATTCCATCGGTATGTCGAAGTCGAGGATGCTGCGGTGCTTGACTTCGGGCGCGGATTGCAGCTTCCCCCCGTAAAACCAATCGGACGGGAAGCGCATGATTTCGTCGTTCATGCGGTATTGCACCCCTAACAGCGACACCACGCCGGGCTTGTTGCGGACGATGGCTTGCATGAGCGTGTCGCCCAATCCTGCGCGGAGGGCTTCGAGGCATTTCACTGTGGGGGGCAACTGGCAGTGGTCGCCGGCAAGAATCACGCGGTCGGCCTTGCGGATGGCTATCCAACAAGCGGCCTCCAATGCCTGTGCGGCTTCGTCGATGAACAGCGTGCCGAACTTTTGCCCTGCCAGCACGTGGTTGGCGCTGCTGGTTAAAGTGCTGGCTATCACGCGGGCTTCGGCAAAGAGGGATTCCTTGATGCGTATCTCCAATTCCGTGGCGCGGTCTTTCAATGAATTGATTTTTTGGCGGATGGATTCGCGTTCTGCCCCTTTGCGGCTGCGTGCATACAGTTCGCGGACGGCCTTGCGGATGCTCCACAGTTGCGGGTAATCGGGGTGCGACTCAAAGCGCCGTTCGTAGGTGAACGACAGCATTTTGTCGTTCACACGATGAGGATTGCCGATGCGCAGCACGTTCACTCCCCGGTCCGCTAATTTCTCGCTGATCCAATCCACGGCCATGTTGCTCTGCGCGCACACCAATACTTGGTTCTCGCGGTGCAATGTTTCGTAGATGGCTTCCACCAATGTGGTGGTTTTTCCCGTGCCGGGCGGGCCATGCACGATGGCCACGTCTTTTGCAAGCAGCACTTTGTTGACTGCTTCTTCTTGCGTGGGGTTCAACCACGGGAAACGCATCGGGCGGAACGAGAAGAACGAGGCAGGCTGCGTGCCGTGGAAGATGTCGCGCAGTTCGGCCAAGCGGTTGCCTTTTGCCGCAATGGCTTGTTTCAATGCCTCGAACATCAGGCGGTAGCTTGTCTCATCGAAGTAAAGCTGCACGCCAAGCATTTCCCTGCTTTTCAGGGAAGCCAGCGCGTCGGCGTTCGGAAGGATGGCCACCATGCTGTTTTCGTCTGCATAATTCACCGTGGCCGTGAAGTTCAAGTAATGCAGCTTGCCGGAAAAGTCTTGCGTGAAGAAGCAAACCGGGCAACCATATTCAAACGAATGTTCGGCATCCCTGTTGTCGCGCCGTTCCACTTCCACCACCAATTGGTTCAAGGAATTGTAAAAACTGCGCCCCACGTTCAGCGGGAACCAGCATACCCCGCGCTTGATTTTTCGCTCGACGCCCATCAGTTCCGTTTGTTGCTTGAACTGCTCTTTCTCGTATTCATACTCCATCTGCAACAATTCGTACTGGCGTTGCAGGCAGGGTATGGGCGGACAAGCGTGTGTGGTTGCCTTTTCTTTCATGCCCGTGTCATGATAAGAAGCCTTGTTCCTTCAGCACGTTCAGCAAGTTGGCCGACATCGCCTCGTTGTCCTTGCGCGTATAGCGCACATCGGTGAACACTTGCGCCAATGTTTCCTTATGGTTTTCTTGGATGAACTGCGCGTTTTCGGGCAACGATTCCTTGTAAGCATAGAGGCGGTCGATGCGTTCCGGCGCATAATCCTCGTAAACTTCTTGATGCACCACAGCCTCTAACGGCAGGCGGTCGGTCGGGGCAGGGCATTCGTCGGGGTAGCCCACGGTCAATGTGGTGACGGGCATCACGAGCCGAGGCAGATGCAATGCCTCGATGATGGCTTGCGGGTTGTAGGTCGTTGTCCCAAGGTAGCAGATGCCTAATCCTTTTTCTTCGGCCAGCATGGCAAAAGTTTGTGCCACGATGAGCGTGTCCATGGCAGCATTCATGAAAGACTGGAAATTGTTGTAACCGGGTTCGGCTTTGCGGTCCAGGCACCAATGGGTGAAACGGTTGAAGTCGGCGCAGAATGTAAGCACCACCGGCGCGTTCTTCACCATCGGTTGGTTGAAGTGCGCGGGCGAAAGCTTTTCTTTCATGACCGGGTCGCGGGTGACGATGATGCTGTACAGTTGCATGTTCCCGCATGTGGATGCGCGGCATGCCGTTTCCAATAGTTCGTTCAATAAGTCTTGTTCCACATCCATGCTCTTGTATTTGCGGATGGTGGTCCGGTTCTTGGCTGTTTTCATCTTCTTTTTTTGTGTGCAAAGGTAGGGAAAAGTATAGAATAATGTGTTGCCTGAAATGAAAAAATGTAGCCTGGCCATGAATAGGCGGGAAGCATGGATGGGAAACCGTTGTGAAACAATGATTTTCTTAAAAGAAAACTTTACTGCTGCTGTTGAAAACTTATATGGTTGATTATTAAATATTTATTGCTTTAGAATGGAAAACTTTGCTTTCTTTTGAAATAAACTTGTGATTTGTTTTGTTATATGGATAATCCTGCGTAGCTTTGTCGGCACATTCGTTAACGATCAGCAAAGACTTCTACAACTTTACTTGATTTGAAAATTAATACTAAACTAAAAAACATTGTGGAAAAGCAAACTTACACCTACGAAGAAGCCTACGAAGCATCACTTCAATACTTCCAAGGCGATGAACTGGCCGCCAGAGTGTGGGTCAACAAATACGCGGTGAAAGATTCTTTCGGGAACATCTACGAGAAGTCGCCCGAAGACATGCATTGGCGTATCGCAAACGAAATTGCCCGCATTGAAGCGAATTATCCCAATCCGTTGAGTGCAGGGGAATTGTTCAATTTGTTGGACCATTTCAAATACATTGTCCCGCAAGGCAGCCCCATGACCGGCATCGGGAACGATTACCAGATTGCGTCTTTGTCCAACTGCTTTGTAATCGGCGTGGACGGGGAGGCTGATTCTTATGGCGCCATCTTCAAGATGGACGAGGAGCAAGTGCAATTGATGAAGCGGCGTGGCGGGGTAGGACACGACCTTTCCCACATTCGCCCCAAAGGCTCTCCCGTGAAGAACTCGGCATTGACTTCCACGGGGCTGGTCCCTTTCATGGAACGTTTCTCTAACTCAACACGCGAAGTGGCGCAAGACGGACGGCGCGGGGCGTTGATGTTGAGCGTTTCCATCAAGCATCCCGACGCGGAAGCTTTCATCGATGCCAAGATGACGGAAGGAAAGGTTACGGGTGCCAACGTGTCTGTCAAGCTGGATGATGCTTTCATGGAAGCGGCCATTCACAACCAGCCTTACACGCAGCAATATCCCATCGAAAGCAAGGAACCGTTGGTGAAAAAAGAAATCAACGCCAACGAATTGTGGAAGAAAATTGTACACAATGCATGGAAGTCGGCAGAACCGGGCGTGTTGTTCTGGGACACCATCATACGGGAGTCCGTGCCTGACTGCTATGCCGACCTCGGCTATAAGACAATATCCACCAATCCTTGCGGCGAGATACCCTTGTGTCCCTATGATTCGTGCCGCTTGTTGGCCATCAACCTTTATTCGTATGTGGTGAACCCGTTCAAGCCGGATGCATATTTTGATTTCGACCTTTTCAAAAAGCATGTGGCTTTGGCGCAACGCATCATGGACGACATCATTGATTTGGAGTTGGAGAAAATAAAACGCATTCAGGAAAAGATTGATTCTGACCCTGAAAGCGATGACGTGAAGCTGACCGAACGGGTGCTTTGGCAAAAGATTTACAAGAAGAGCGGGCAGGGACGCCGCACGGGTGTGGGCATCACGGCAGAAGGCGACATGCTGGCAGCATTGAACTTGCGCTATGGCACGGAAGAAGCAACTGATTTTTCGGAAAAAGTGCATAAAACCATTGCTTTGGCTGCTTACCGTTCTTCAGTGGAGATGGCCAAGGAACGCGGCGCTTTTGAAATCTATGACTGGCAGCGCGAGAAAGACAACCCGTTCATCGGCCGTCTTCGCGAAGCCGACCCGCAACTTTATGAGGACATGAAGCAATACGGCCGACGCAACATTGCTTGCCTGACGATTGCGCCGACGGGCACGACCAGCTTGATGACGCAAACCACATCGGGCATCGAGCCGGTGTTCTTGCCGGTTTATAAGCGCCGCCGCAAGGTGAACCCGAATGACACCAATGTGCATATCGATTATGTGGATGAGACAGGGGATGCGTTTGAGGAATACATCGTGTTCCATCCCAAGTTCGTGACGTGGATGGAAGCGCAAGGACTTGACCCTGCCAGACGATACACCCAAGAAGATGTGGACAAACTGGTGGCGCAGTCTCCTTACTATAAAGCTACCTCCAATGACGTGGACTGGATGATGAAAGTGAAAATGCAGGGCCGCATCCAGAAATGGGTGGACCATTCCATTAGCGTGACCATCAACCTGCCTAACAATGTGGACGAGGAATTGGTGAACCGCCTCTATGTGGAAGCATGGAAATCGGGATGCAAAGGCTGCACGGTGTATCGCGACGGCTCACGTTCCGGCGTGTTGCTTTCCACCAAGAACGACAAGAAAGAAGAATTGCCCCCTTGCAAGCCGCCTACGGTGGTGGAGGTCCGCCCGAAAGTGTTGGAAGCGGATGTGGTGCGTTTCCAGAACAATAAGGACAAATGGGTGGCTTTTGTAGGATTGATGGACGGTTACCCATACGAAATATTCACCGGCTTGCAGGATGATGACGAAGGCATTTCGCTCCCGAAATCAGTGACAACCGGACGCATCATCAAGAACGTGGACGAGAACGGGGTGAAGCGTTATGACTTCCAATTTGAGAACAAGCGGGGCTATAAGACCACCATTGAAGGGCTCTCAGAAAAGTTCAACAAGGAATACTGGAACTATGCCAAACTGATATCGGGCGTGTTGCGCTACCGCATGCCGATAGAACAAGTCATCAAGCTGGTAAGTTCGCTTCAACTCGACAGTGAGAACATCAACACTTGGAAGAACGGCGTGGAACGCGCACTGAAGAAATACGTGCAGGACGGCACAGAGGTGAAAGGCCAGAAATGCCCGAATTGCGGCAATGAAACGCTGGTTTACCAAGAAGGGTGCTTGATGTGCAAGACGTGCGGCACGTCCCGTTGCGGATGATGCGCAACAGCAAAACCTTTTGCAAGCATATTGCAATAATTGTTTGTCTGATGGCATGGCTGCTTTGGTTCAAGGCAGCCATGTTGTTTTCAGGCTATTGCGCAGTGGTGGATAAACTTGTTGCATAGGTTTAGGTTTGGAACAATTTCTCAAAGGACTATCAAGAAAAATGGTGATGCAGCCTTATTCGTTAGGGTGCGCGTCGTTGAAAAGAGGATTGATATAAAACAATCCACCGGGTTAGTAGTGAATGCAGCAGAATGGACGAAAGCCCAAAATGATGCTAAGGTTTTGAAGAAATATCGGATAAGTGAAAAACCAATGTTCGATAAGCTGGATAGCATTGTTGCAATGGTTGACACTCTTGTTAAAGAGAATGTGGAAATCACGGCTGATGTGCTTAAAGAACGGATTCACACTATAATCAATGCTGAACAGATTGCCGCAGAAAAACAACGCCAAGAAGAAGAAAAGAAGAAGAAGCAGGAACAGGAGCGCATTACGTTCAATGATTTCATTGCGCAGTACATTGAAGAATGCGCCACAGGTGGCCGGAAGAAGAAAGACAGCACCCTGAATGTGGCACCGGGAACGGTGAAAAGTTTCCGTGGCTTCTTCGCTCAACTGAAAGCATACCAAGAGGACAGGCATGTTATTATAGATTTCCCGGATATAACGGTGGCTTTCTATGAAGATTTCAAAAGTTTCATGCTTGATAAGCAATACAGCCCGAACACAATCGCCCGCATGACCAAAATTCTTAAAACGATGTGCTATGCGGCTGAACGGGTTAAGCTGTTTGACGCAAAAGACATCCGCACAAGTGTCTTGGCACACCCTAAAGACGTGGATAACATCTACCTGTCTGATGAACGCATACAAGAATTATACGCCCTTGACCTTTCCGCGCATGAAGCGTGGGAAAAAGTCCGTGATGTGTTCGTGGTGGGATGCCTCACAGGGCAACGTGTAAGCGACTACAAACGCATTAATAAAAGCATGATAGTGGAACTTACTGACGGCAACAAATACATCAAATTAAGGCAGGAAAAGACAAGAAAAGTAGTATTTATACCGTTGGATTATCGCGTGGAGGCCATTCTTGACAAGTATAATGGCATATTGCCAAAGTTGTTTGACCAAAAGATTAACGACTACATCAAGAAAGTAGGGGAGATGCTTGGATGGACTGAGATAGTCGAAATGGACGAACAGCGCGGTTCGATGGAATATACCGCAAAGCGGCGGTTCTGTGACTTGATTAAGACGCATACCGCCCGGAGGTCATTTGCCACAAACATGTACCGGGCTGGAGCTTCATTAAGCAACATCATGGCCATTACTGGGCATGGGAGCGAAGAACAGCTAAGAGTGTACCTGAAACTTACGGACGAAGAAAAAGCCATTGAGGCACGGAAAGAAATGTATTTCAGGAGCAATAACATGAGGATTGCGTAATGAACTTGCTGGCAAGAGGGATACCCCCCCTTGCACGGCACGCATAATCAAGAAGTCACTACATCTAAAAATTTTTTCCCAAAAAAATCAGAATATGAGCTACTCAACAGGATTAAAGGCATTAGAGGATGGAATAATTCTATTAAGCGTATTCATCCAAAACAAGCCTAAGACAATGGCCGAAGCCTGCAGCCTATACCACACATATTATGTAGGTGCATGGAATGGGGATGCCCCCGCCTTGGCTGATTACATGAAAGAAATAAGAACGAGATGCAAGTCGTTGGCGGCATTCACAAAAGAAAGGAAAGAAGATGTGGAGGGGTATAGTGACACGGTTCGCGGTTTGGCTGCATTGGCTGAACGGTGCGGGCTGAACGACTGCACGCGGTACGCCTACATAAACACGGGGAAAGCGGATGAAGAACAGGAACTAAGGGAGTGGAAACGTGTGCATCTACTTGCGCTGTTCGCGGACGTTTCTGCGGCACTGGCCAATATAGGTGAAAAGCTATCCGGCAAGCAAGCGGCAAGCAGCAAGGCGGCGGGAATAGCCGCGCACAGCTATCCAATTCCGGCGAAATACATGCACATAATTCGCTATGTGCATGACAATTTGAATGATGTGGCATTCAGGGCAACAGAAAGCGAATTTGGGACGGCAGTGGAGAACGCAGACTTTTCCTGGGTGTATGGACAGCAAAAGGCAGTAAAGAATAAGATAGCCTACATGATATACATCCTGTCAAAAATAATGGGGGATGAGTGGTATGGATATGCATCCGCAAGCATTGGGCTGGAGAAAAAAAGATGCAGCGGGGCAAACGTGGAAGCAGATATGGTAAATATAATGGGTGAAGTGCAGAAAATGAAGCAAAAAATAAATGCGGGATGAGATAAAAACAAGGCAACCGACCACAGCACGACCACAGCGACCACAGCAAGAAAATAGTAACATAATAATGTAATGCATTGATACACAGTGGTATATTTGCGTTATTTTTTTGTTCAAAAGGTAAAACTTTCCTTTTCTGGCCACAGCCGTACCACAGCCGCCCCAGCGTAACTTTGCAGCAAAGAAGTTGACGAGGTGGCCACCCTGAACTTCACAAACCCAAAATTAAAAGACTATGACGAATGAAACATTGACACAAAATCAGATGGCAGCACTGATGCCCCTGTTCGCCCCGCTTATAGATGAAATCGCGGGGCGGGTGTCCGGGGAAGTGATTGCCGCCCTGCAAAGGAAAGAACCAAGGTACTACACGCGCAAGGAGACGGCGCAGCTAATCCATGTTACATTGCCCACGCTGGCACGGTTGACCAAGGACGGCATTATAACTGCGAAGAAAATCGGAAGCCGCATCTTATATGACGCAGAAGCCATTGATGAGGCGGTGCGTGAAAATAAAATGTTCAAATACAGGAGGGCAAGGCTATGAGGGACACATTTATTTTCTACCGCTCTTTCAAGGAGAGCATGGGCAATTTGTCGGACAAAGACAAACTGACCATGTATGAGGCCATTGCCGATTATAGCCTTGACATGAAAGAACCTGATTTGGAGGGTTTTCCAAAAGCCTTATTCTCATTGATTCGGCCTATATTGGACGCAAATATACAGAGGTGGCGGAATGGGCATAAAGGGGGTGCGCCAATGGGCAACGCTAACGCTAAGAAAACAACCAAGAAACAACCTAAATTCAACCGAAAAACAACCTAATAAGGATAAGGATGTAAATAAGGATGTAAATAAGGATAAGGATGTAAATAAGGATAAGGAATATAACATTAAAAATAAGGATGTAAATATAGGGGATAAATCCCCTGTTGGCGGCAAATCCACAAGATTTGCGCCTCCCTCTTTGGATGAAGTTAATGAATACATCCATGAAAGGAGGTACAATGTAGATGCCGGGGCATTCATGGACTTCTACCAGTCCAAAGGCTGGATGGTCGGCAAGAACAAGATGAAAGACTGGCGTGCGGCGGTGCGGACATGGAACAGGAAACAGGCCGCACCCGGCAAGGCGGCAGAAATCGGGGTGATACTTCGAGACAATTCAGCTGAAAAATATAAACACGATAAATTATGTTAAACATGAAAACTATTGATTACAAGTTAGTTATGGACGATTTGCGGGGCATAGGGTTCAACCCATTGCCTGACAAAGTGGAAATCCGCGTGCCGAACGCAAAGGATGTGCTATGGCGAGGCATACAGTACTTCACGGGCGGCAACGCCCAATGGCTGCCCGAATATGACGAGGTGGCCGCGTGGCTGGCGGGCAACCAAGGGCGAGGTTTGCTGTGCTTGGGAAGCTGTGGACGCGGCAAATCGCTTATATGTGCCAAGATACTGCCCGTGCTGCTAAACTTCTACAATCGCCGTATAATGCCCGTATTTGATGCGCAGGAAATGAACCGAATCCCGGATGAGGTAATCAAGAACAAGTTAATGGTAATTGACGACTTGGGAACGGAGAATGTTTCCGTCAAATACGGCGAACGCCGCATGGTGTTCCCGGAATTATGCGATGCGGCGGAGAAGCAAGGCAAGATGATTGCAGTAACAACTAATTTGTCGTTATCTGAACTCAGAGACAAATACGGGGAGCGCACGATTGACCGCCTGCGGGCTGTAACTAAGCCTGTATTATTCAGTGGTGAATCGTTAAGAAAATAATTTACAACAAAAACACAAAAAAATGGAAAAACTAACATTAAATCAGGTAAACAGCATGAGCGTGGATGCCATGCGCCAAGTACTGAGGGATGCCGTCATTGAGCGACAGCGGCGGGAACAGGCAGAAGTCGAGCGCATTGCAGCTGAGGAACAAGCTAAGGCCGAAGAATCCGCACGGATGGACGCATTCTTTGCACAGAGATTCAAGAACAGCCGCCCCAAGTTTGGCGACCAGTACTAACCATCTAATTTTTTTGAAAATCATGGAAAAAGAGAAATTACCAAAGTCATTCATACGGCAGGCCAACGTGAATGCCGAGATTGAAAAGTTGCAACAGCAAGTTGATGGAGTGAACAGGGCCATTAAGGTGTTCATATCAGAGGATTTGCCCGTGGATTTGGAGTTTTTGGGGCAGCACGCCCAAACGCAGGAAGCATTTTCGGCATGGGTTGCCGCACAGGAAGATGCTTACACGCGCAGTTTGGGTTTTCTTCCACGGAAAGAACGTGAACGAATCCATTCGTCTTTTACGGAGCTTGCCTCACGAGTAGAGAGCGCACGCAATACCATCGGCGTTTTTCTTTCCGGGGCTAAGTTCCCCATCAAGCAAGGACTTGACGGCAGTATTTCTTATGATTGGGAGAAAGCCCGTGGAGTGATAGAGAAGAAGAACACGTATACTTTCACCGTTGAGGACAAAGAGTATTTCCAAGTTCTTTCAGATGCACGGGAAGCGTTAAATAGAATAACCCAATGGGAGCAGGAACACACCTACGCACCCATTGCCCGCGTGTTCTCCAATGTTGGCCGCTTGTTGGCCGCTGATTTTTCGGCAGGATGGTTTCAGGCGAATATCGGGCGGCGCATCGGGAAAAGCAGCGCAGCAGCATTGAAAATGATACGGGAGCAAGAAGAAGATTAACCACCGGCCACGGCGGGATTATCCATATTTCGCCGTGGCTTTACATTTTTTTGACATGGAGAAGATAATCAGGCAAGGGATGCCGCAAGGACAGAAGCGTGATTTGGATATGGTTGCCGCAAGGATACGGAACTATTTGGAGACATGGCACAAGCAGCCGGGGCAGCGTCACTCCAAGACAATTATTGTGTTTGAGGGCGACCGCTACCGGCCCACGGGATTTGAAGTGCATTTCAGGAAAGGAGGAAGCAAATGACACGAGAGGAACGCGCTGTTGTATTGGCTTTAATCAGGCTTTATTGCAGGCCGAGCAGGCAATATTATGCTTGGAGCAGCTACGGCCTCAAACACTTGTTTGAGAGCCTTGCTGGGCTTTATATTGGCAACGAGGAGTTCAAGGCATTGATGCAGGATGCCGGGTTTAAGCCCACCCCCAAGAGCCGGGAGGACGTGAACCACCGCTATAAGCTGGAAGTGGCCATTTGCCGGGAAATACCCGTTGAATATTGGGGGAGGGGTTGCAACGCAAGATGGATGGCCAAGAAGTCGCGCCGTTATGGATAGGATGCTGTTTTGGCGGTTGAGGACAGAACCGGGGAACAAGGAGTTCACGGACGGCGGCTTTGACTTTTATTCCATCCTGATTAATGGCTACCGACTTATGTATGCCCGTAATCGCTGGAGACCGGACGGGTTGAGGCTTTATGTGCTGGGGGAGGAGCTTGCCAAGGCATTGGGCTTTCTCAATTACCGGGACATGAGGCGCAGAGTGAGGATGCAGTATGGCCGGAAAATGTTAAGCGTGCAAGCCATGCAAAGACATTTTCGGTAGGTTTTGAAACTGAAAATACATGGAAAATGGTCACTTCGCACCAATATATGTGAGAAAAAATGCTTTCCCAACCATTTTTAACGGAAAGAAATCGTATATTTGCGCCGCATAAAATAAGTATTAAATCGCTTGAAAGGTCATTTGCCAAGTGTGGCGGGTGGCCTTTCTTTTTAGTTCCTTGCCAAAATAGGCACAAAATAGTCACATTTCCTAAGTTTATACAAAAGAAAAATCGGCTAATCGTTTGATTTGTAACGACTAACCGATTTATCATTGAGGTTCCTGGCGGATTCGAACCGCCGTGCACGGTTTTGCAGACCGCTGACTAAGCCACTCATCCAAGGAACCCTGAATTGCGGTGGCAAAGGTAAGACATATTTTGGAAATACCAACTATTCACAGCAATTTTTCTTTGCTTTTTCTGTTTCATGGCATTTTTCCCCTTTTTTGTGGCGATGCGGAGTTGTGGACGAGCAGCAGCAATGGCTGTGAGGGCAGTTGCTGCACCCGTTTCCTTTTTTCCGAAAGAAGCGTGTGGAATGGAAGATGGCATAAAGCACGCAACATGCCACGATGATATAAACGGCCATGTTTTGCCATCCGGCATGGGCAAGGACAGGAATGAAAGCCATGATCGTTTTTTCTTTAAATGAACAAACTTCCTATCTGGTAGACACAGAATGACACAATCCAAGCCAGAACTGTGGTGTATGCGGCTGTGAATACAGCCCATTTCCATCCTCCGGACTCTTGCTTGATGGCTGCGAACGTGGCGATGCACGGGAAATAAATCAGCACGAAAAGCATGTATCCATAGGCCACCAATGGCGTGATAGGCAATTTGTCGGCCAAATTCACGTTTTCTTCATTCGATTCGTTGGCGTAAAGTACTCCCAATGTGCTTACGACTAATTCTTTTGCACCGACTCCTGACACAAGGCCCACGCCCATTTTCCAGTCAAACCCTAACGGTTGGATAACCGGTTCGATGGCTTTTCCTATCTTCCCGATGTAGGAATTTTCTTGTTGTTCAGCCATTGTTCCGTAATTGTCGTGGCGCGGGTAGTATCCTAAAAACCAAATGATGATGGATGCAACCATGATGATGCCTCCCATTTTCTTGAGATATTGCTCGCCTTTTTCCCATGTGTGCCGCAGGATGGATTTGGCGGTCGGCATGCGGTAGGGAGGAAGTTCCATGACGAACGGCGCATTGTCGCCTTTCACCAAGTGTTTGCTGAACAAGCGTGCCATCACTACGGCCAGAAGGATGCCGGTGACATAGATGCTCAGCAGCACGAGGCTTCCGCAGCTTGGGAAGAAAGCTGCCACAAGGACCAGATAAATCGGCAACCTTGCGCTGCACGACATCAATGGATTCACCAGCATCGTGATGAGCCGGCTTTTGTGGTCTTCGATGGTGCGGGAGGCAATGATGGCGGGCACATTGCAACCGAACCCCATAATCAGCGGGATGAACGACTTGCCGTGCAGCCCCATTTTGTGCATGATTTTGTCCATGATGAAAGCCGCTCGCGCCATGTATCCTGAATCTTCCATGATGGAGATGCACAAGTACAGGATAAGGATGTTGGGCAGGAACACGATGACGCTGCCCACGCCTCCGATGATTCCGTCTACCAGCATGTCTTTCAAAGGGCCTTCGGCCATGTGGGTGCTGATGAAGCTGCCGAATTTCCCCACCAGCCATTCGATGCCTGCCATGGGATACTCGCCCAAGCGGAAGGTCAGTTCAAACATGACGTACATCAGCAGGAAGAAGATAGGGAAGCCCCATATCTTGTGGATGAACAAGGCATCGAGCCGTTGGGTCGTCGTATGTTTGTTTTCTTGATGGTTGTCTACATAGGTTTCTTTCAAAGCGCCGCTGATGAACCCGTATTTGGCATCGGTGATGGCCGACTCGCTGTCTTCGTTGATTGTTTCTTGGATCCGCTTGGCGGCTTTGTCTCTTTTTTCAACGATGGCTTGGTAGTTGGGCAATGTGCCGGCGATTTTCTCGATGTCCTTGTCGTTTTCCAGCAGTTTGATGGCAAGGAAGCGGGTAGAGTATTTGTAGCGGATGTCTTCGTTGCGGCAGATTTCTTCTTTCACGCTGTCGATGGCGCGTTCCAGTTCCGGCCCGTGATTGATATGGATGTGGCGGATTGCTTCCCGTTGGTCGGAACGCACGTCTTCATTGCTCCCGTATTTGTGGTCAGGCACGTAGTTCTCATGCCAATCTTTCAGTTCGTTCAGCACTTCTGTTCGTATCTCTCCTTTTTGCGAAAGGAAATCGCTGCCTTCATAGGCGCTGATGACCACGTGGAAAAGTTGTTCGATGCCTTCGCCTTTGCGGCAGATGGTGGGCACCATCGGCACTCCTAACAATTGTCCCAATTTGATATAGTCCAATCGGTTGCCGCTTTTCTGCAATTCGTCGTACATGTTGAGGGCGATGACCATGCGGACGTTCATGTCGATGAGTTGCGTGGTGAGGTAAAGGTTGCGTTCCAGGTTGGACGCGTCGACGACGTTGATGATGACATCCGGCGTTTCTTCGATGATGTGTTTCCTGACATACAGTTCTTCCGGCGTATAGGCAGAGAGCGAATATGTCCCGGGCAAGTCGACAATGCGGAAATGGTAGCCTTGGAAGTCGAAGAATCCTTCTTTCGATTCCACGGTCACGCCGCTGTAGTTTCCCACATGCTCGTGGGCGCCGGAGGCGAGGTTGAACAGTGAGGTCTTGCCGCAATTGGGGTTACCCACCAATGCCACGTTGATGGTGCGCCGTTTGTGCAGGGCTGCTTTCCGCATGTATTCGTTCTCTTCGTCGTCGGGAACGCCTTTGTACGATTTCACTTCAAAAGCCTGTTGCCTGGCTTCTTCCTCGGATATGATTTCTATCATGTCGGCTTCCTTGCGCCGGAGCGATATTTCATATCCCATGATTTTATATTTGATCGGGTCGTTGAGAGGCGCGTTGAGCACGACTTCCACGGTTTTTCCCTTGATGAAGCCCATTTCCACAATGCGTTTGCGGAAGCCGCCGTGCCCCAATACTTTGACGATGACCCCTTTGTCGCCGGTTTTTAAATCAGATAGACGCATATTCCATTTGTTTGGCCGCAAAGATATGCCATTCCGTTTGTTTGGGCAAATTATTTAGACTGTTTTTAAATAACAACGAATAGGTATTTTAGAGGAATAAATGCATATATTTGCTGCATGATATATCGTGAAGTACAACGTTTTGCTGAGAAGGAAAAGCTGTTTCGCCCGTCGGACGGGATCTTGGTGGCATTGAGCGGCGGCGCTGATTCGGTTGCGCTGCTGCGCGTGCTGTTGCATTTGGGCTGCCGTTGCGAAGCGGCGCACTGCAATTTCCATCTGCGCGGGGAAGAATCCGTGCGCGACGAGGAGTTTGTACGGGCGCTTTGCGCCACGTTGGGGGTTGTTTTGCACGTCAGCCATTTCGACACGAGGGCTTATGCCCGCCAGCATGCCGTGTCGGTAGAGATGGCTGCGAGGGATTTGCGCTACGCTTGGTTTGAAAGCCTGCGGAAGGAGAGGGGACTGGACGTGGTAGCCGTGGCGCACCACCGCGACGACAGCGTGGAGACATTCCTTCTGAACCTGATACGCGGCACGGGCATCAACGGCCTTTTGGGCATTCGTGCAAGGAACGGTTTCGTGGTGCGCCCGTTGCTGGCCGTTTCGCGCAGCGACATTCTCCGCTATTTGGACAGCATCGGGCAGGCATATGTCACCGACAACACGAATTTGCAGGACGAGTACATGCGCAACAAAATCCGGTTGCGCCTGCTCCCGCTGATGGAAGAATTGAATCCTTCCGTCCGCGATGCCATTGCTTCGGCCGCCGCCCGTTTGGAGGAAGTGGCGCATATATACAATAAGGTGATGCAAGAGAGCATGAGCCGGGTGAAGGATGAAACGGGCATTTCCATTGCTTCCCTGCTTGGCAGCCCCGCGCCCCGCGCTTTGCTCCACGAAATGCTTTCTCCGCTGGGTTTTACCCCTTCGCAGGAAGAAAATGTCTTTGCGTGTCTGGAGGGCCAATCCGGGAAGATGTTCTATTCGCCGGGATGGCAGCTGCTGAAGGACCGCACCCATTTGTTGCTGCAACGCCGCGAGGAGGGCGGTGGCGCTTCTGCGGAAGCGGGGTGCGAATTGCCGGGCGAGGGCAGCTATTGCTACGGGGACGGCAACACTATCCATCTGTCCATCCACGCGATGGAACAAAGTTTCAATCCCCGCCAAGGAAAGGACGTGGCCTGCCTGGATGCCGGCAAGCTGGCTTGGCCTTTGGTGCTGCGGAAGTGGCGGAAAGGGGATGCGTTTGTTCCTTTCGGCATGAAGGGGCGCAAGTTGGTGAGCGATTTCCTGACGGACCGCAAATATTCGTTGCAGGAGAAAGAGAACACCTACGTGGTTTGTTCCGGCAACGACATCGTGTGGATTGTGGGCGAACGCCCGGACAACCGCTTCCGCATCGACGCGCACACGCGCCGCATCGCCCGGATGAGCGTGCAGGGCCCGGCTGCCTTATCCGCCTTTGCGGGCAAGGATGATTGAGGGGGCAGGAAACGTTGCCGTGCCTTCTGCGGAAACCTCCCAAAGGTTTCATAAAAACCTTCCAATGTTTTGCATGAAACCATGGAAGGTTTTTCGAAAAGTTCTATGAACTTTTCCGGGAGGCTCGGCAGGCGGTTCGGAAACGCACGGCGGGCATCGGGAATTTTGTTGGATAAGATTTGCTTTGGACAAGGCATGTGCATGAACAGGGCCGCCGGGGCATCTGTGCGAATGCCCCGGCGGGTGGGTGGGAAAGTGGGGGAAAGATGCCTACCGGCAATTCTTCTCAATCAGGCTTTTCACGGCTTCATCGCCAAGGTCTTTGGCAATGCTGAAGTTCTCGCATGCCTCGTCTTTTTTGCCCTGCTGCATTTGGCAGAAGCCAATCAGGCGGTAGCAGGCGGCAAAGTTCGGGTCAAGCTCCAAGGCGGCCCGCAGGCTTTGGATGGCATCATCGTAGTGTGCAATCCGAAGGTAAACGGCGCCTTGTTCCGCCAGATAGCCGGCATCGCCCGGCTTCATCTCCAAAGCCTTCTGGATGTCTTCGAGGGCTGCTTCAAATTGGTTGGCCTTGTAGTTGGCCTGTTCGCGGTAGTAGTAGAACAAGTCGTTCACCTGCCCGTCCACCGTCTGGTAATATTCGCTGTAGTCTTCCACGGCTTCCCGGTACATTCCCTTGGCCTCCTTGTTCTGGGCGCGTTCCCACAGGAGCGGGGCCACTTGAGGCTCGTAAGGGCGGTTGTAAAGGTTGATGGCGCTGTCCAGCAAGGCAATGACCTCTCCACAGTCGGCGCCGGCCAGTTCTTTGGATTTGGCCGCTCCGTAGTAGCTGGTGGGCGAGGCCAGGTTGCTCTTGTTCACCTCGTTGTAGCATTCGCAGGCTTGCCCGTATTCTTGCATGGCGAAGTAGATGTCGCCCCGCAATTGCTGGTAAACCGGCAGGGGGTCGATGTTGTAGGCTTCCGTGGCCATTTCGAGGGCTTTCTCCAAATCCCAGTCTTTGTAAGGGTAAGGCGACTCGCTCACTTGGTTGGCATACATCAGCTTGGCGATGTTGTAGCAGGCATTGTCTTTTTTCTTGTCCAATTCCAACGCTTTCTTCAGGTCCTCGTCCGCCATGCGGAAATGCGTTTCGTCCTTCCTGTTCTCGATGTAGAACGTGGCGCGGCGGATGCGCCCTTCGCTGCTTTCCGGGAACTGCTCCACAAAGTCGTCCAGCAGGTTCTCGTATTCTTCGGCTGTGGCCGAGGAAGAGCGCATGAACAGATAGACCAGTGCTTCGTCTTCCGTGGGCGGCAATGCCTTCTTGATGCCGATGGCATCGAGCGCGGCGCTGTTTGTGGACAGCACGCTGATGGAAAGGCTTGCCACGAAACTGCTTCCGATGGCATACGATTCGTCTGCATTCCCCGATTCGTCCGCTTGTATCATGGCAAACACCTCGCCGTTGGCGTTCATCACCGGGCAACTGATGGATTTTTCGTTGAACGGGATGCCCAATGTGTAATAATGGTGGCCTCCGGGCAAAGGGGATGTTTCCTTCACGGTTCCCGCAGCGCATCCGGGGTCCTTTTGTGTGGAATAGGGAAGAAGGTAAATCGTTTCCCCTTTTGCGGGTGCCGTGGCGGCAATGGCAAGGAATGCGGGGGCTTTTTTCCCCGCTTCCACGCGGAATTTCACCACGTCGTACATCTCGTCTGCCCCCAATATGTGTTTTACTTCCAGTTCTTTCCCGTCTGCCGTGACTGCAACAGCGCGTTGCGCTCCCTTGAGCAGGTTGTAATCCGACAAGGCCACGCCGTCTTCGCTCACGAAGAACCCGTTGCCCGTGTTGAGGAGTTTGTTGTTTTCATCGTAAGTGATTACCGTGAAAACCGCTTTCTTGCATTTGTTGGCCCATTTGGGCGTGTCTTTGTCTGCCATTGCCCACAGTGGCAGCACGCATAGCAAAAGAGATAAAAGTTTCTTCATATCCGTATTATTCCATGAGATTACGTTGTTTCACCGCCTCGTAGATGAGGATGCCTGCGGCAACAGAGACGTTGAGCGACTCGATTTTCCCGTAAAGCGGTATCTTCACCCACTCGTCGCAAAGGCTGAGGTGCGTCTGCGATACGCCTTTGTCTTCTGCGCCCATGATGATGCAGGTGGGTGCTTTGTAGTCGGCTTCGGTGTAGTTGTTGTCGCCTTTTTCGGTGGCGGCCACGATGTGGAAGCCGCATTCTTTCAGGAAACGTATGGTCTGGGAGAGGTTCAGTTCGCGGCATACGGGCAACGTGTGGAGCGCACCTGCCGATGTCTTCATGGCATCCGCGTTGACACTTGCGCTTCCGTGGGAAGGAATGATGACGGCATCCACTCCCGCGCACTCGCAAGTGCGGGCAATGGCGCCGAAATTGCGCACGTCCGTCACCCCGTCGAGCATCACGAACAAAGGGTTTTTCCCTTGCTCGAACAGGAACGGCACCAAGTCTTCCGCCCGTTGGTAAGCTGCTGCGGCTATGAATGCCACCACGCCTTGGTGGTTTTTCCGCGTGATGCGGTTGATGCGTTCTATCGGGACTTTCTGCACGGGTATGCGCAAATTCCGGGTGGCCTCGGCCAATTCCTTTGAAAGTTCGCTTTGAAGGTCTTTCTTTATCAGTATCTTGTCAATCTCTTTCCCGGCTTGCACGGCTTCGATTACGGCGCGGATGCCGAATATCATTTCATTCTTTTCCATTTCATTTGTTGTTTAAAAGTTCTTTTGCATTGTTGATGGCGGCCTCGGTCAGCGAAGCGCCGCTCAGCATGCGGGCGATTTCTTCTATTCTTTCTTGAGGGGTGAGCAAACGGATGTGGCTGCTCGTGCCTTGTTCGGTGTCTTGTTTGGACACTTTGTAGTGCGCGTTGCCTTTGGCGGCGATTTGCGGCAGGTGCGTGATGCTGATGACCTGCATGTCACGTCCCATCTCTTGCATGATGGAAGCCATTTTGTCGGCGATTGTGCCGGACACGCCGGTGTCTATCTCGTCAAAGATGATGGCCGGCAGGCGGGTGGCGCCGCTGATCATGGCTTTGATGGAAAGCATCACCCGCGATATTTCGCCGCCCGAAGCCACGGAAGCGATGGGTTGCAACGCGCCGTTCTTGTTGGCGGAAAACAGGAAGGTGATGTTGTCGCCGCCTGCCGCTCCCAGTTCTTTCCGTGGAGTGACCTCGACGGTGAAGCAAGCGTTCGGCATTCCCAAGGCTTTCAGGCGCAAAGTCATCTGTTTTTCCATCACCGTTGCCGCTTCTTTCCGCTTTTGGGTCAGCAAGGCGGCCCGCGCCGTTGCCTGTGCGTGGAAGGCATTCCTTTGCTTCTCCAATTCTTCTATTTGGCTGCCGGAGGAGTCGATGGCGTTCAGTTTCTCGCGGAAGCCGTTGGCAATGGAGAGCAGTTCCTTCACGGTTTTCACATGATGCTTTTGCTGGAGCGAATAAATCAGGTTGAGCCGTTCGTTCACCCAATCCAGCCTTCCGGGGTTGAAGTCGATGTTTTCCTCCTGCGCCGTTGCTTCTTGGGCGATGTCTTTCATCTCAATGTAGCAACTCTCCATCCGTTCGGCCAATTCTTCGGAACCCTTGAACACCTTTCTCAAGTTCTGCAACACGTGGGTGGCTTCTTTCAGCCGTTGCAGCACCCCGTTCTCATCATTGTTCATCATTTGCCCCACCTTGTAAAGCCCGGCTTTGATGTCTTCGGCATGCGCAAGCATTTCGGCTTCGTTCTCCAAATCTTCCTGTTCGCCTTCTGACAGTTGCGCGTTGTCCAGCTGTTCCAATTGGAAGCGCCAGTAATCTTCGTCGGCTTTGTTGCGCTCGATGCTTTCCTGCAACCGCTTCAGTTGCTGCGATGTCTCCAAAAAACGGGAATAGGATTCCCGGTATTCAGACTTTTCTTTCGCATCGTGGGCTAAAATGTCCGTGATGTCCATTTGGAAGTCCTCGCGGTTGAGCAGGAGGTTTTGGTGCTGGGAATGGACATCAATCAGGCGTTCCCCGATGTCTTTCATGAGAGAGAGCGGGGCGGGGCTGTCATTGATGAAGGCTCTTGATTTCCCGTTGGCTTGCAATTCGCGGCGCAGGATGCATTCTTCCGCGTCGTATTCCAGGTCGTTGGCCTCGAACAATCCTTCCAGATTGTAGCCCGACACGTTGAACCGCGCTTCGACCACGCATTTGTTCCGTCCGTCCTTGATGCTTTTGCTGTCGGCCCGCTGCCCCAACAGCAGGCCGATGGCACCCAGCATGATGGACTTTCCTGCGCCGGTCTCGCCGGTGATGACGGAGAATCCTTTGCCGAAGCTGATGTCCAGCTCGTCAATCAAGGCATAGTTTTGTATGTGCAGGGATTGTAACATAAGCTTATTGTGCTGATTTTATCTTGTCCCAATCAGAAGATTGTGAGGGGCTGATATCCATTAACAGGTCATACACCCCGTCGCGTTCGCTCTGCGTGCCTTTGGAATAGATGTTGATGAGTTCGTCTTTCTTGATTTCCACGAAAAGTTGCGGCAGGGCCGACATGGCTTTATTGTCGCGGGCTTCTCTCAGCAAGTTGAGGGATTCCGTGATTTTTGCCCGCCCCCGGTCGGCGTTCTGTGCCATCTCGTCCAAGCCTAAGCGGTGGTAGTCATACATCATCTGCCGCAATGGCTGCATTCCCCCGTCCATATAATCGGTGATGATGGCGTGGCGGTTCTTTGAATCGTCAAAAGCCTTCCATCCTGATTCGCTCAAGCTTTGTGCGGCCTGCACGATGTTTTCCACTCGATGGAGGACATCCGTTCCCCCCATAGGTGCCATGGAGTCCATGTCGAGTCCGATGATCAGATAGATGTAATAAGCAATCACGGCGGTCAGGTTATTGTCGATCATGTCGTCGCGAAACTCCAATGGGTCGTATTCCAAGTAGTTGAAGTTGAAGTCATTGTCCTTGAAGTTGAACAGGATGGTGTTGTAATTCGAGTTATAGACCGGACGGTTGGATTGTACGATGAGTTCGCATTTGAAAGCCCCGTCGTCCGTGTATTCCTTTACGGTGATGTTCATGGAGCAGGTGATGCGTTCGGCGGGCGAATACTGCGCTGTGGTCCATTTGCGGTCGTTGATGAACTCTTTCAGTGCGTTTTCCAAAGTGGTGAACACCTGTGTGTTCGTCCCTTGTATCTGTGAGGCGTTGATGGCGACTCTGCAATTCAGTTCTTGCGCTCTTGCGGCATGGAAGCAGAGCATGAACAATAATAATAATATGTGTGGCTTGCGTCTCATGAAAGGCAGGCTGCTAATCGGTCAATAATGTCTTTTGCCACTGATTTTTTCGGCTTCAGGGGGAAAGGCGTTTGTTTTTCCCGGTCGATGATGGTGATTTTGTTTGTATCATGTTGGAAACCGGCTCCTTTGTCGTTCAAAGAGTTGAGAACGATGAAATCGAGATTCTTTCGATTCAGCTTGTCGTAGGCGTTATGTTCTTCATTGTTTGTCTCCAAAGCGAAGCCTGCCAGTACCTGTTTCCCGGTTTTTATGGCGCCTAAGCTGGCTGCAATGTCCTGTGTGGGCCGCAAGCAGAGGTGCAATTCATCTCCTTCGCGCTTGATTTTCACGGGAGAAACAGACGAAGGCGTGAAGTCGGCCACGGCAGCGCACAGGATGGCTGCGTCCATTTGCGGGAAGTGTGCCATGGCTTCCTTATGCATTTCTTCTGCGGATTCCACATTGATTCGCCGTATGCCGGGGTGGTGTGCCTCTTGCTGCACGGGGCCTGCAATCAAAGTGACGGATGCGCCACGTGACGCGCATTCTTCCGCGAGGGCGAACCCCATCTTCCCGGACGAGTAATTGCCGATGAAACGCACAGGGTCAATCCGTTCATATGTGGGGCCTGCCGTAATCATTATTTTTTTGCAGGCGAGGGAATCTTTCCGGCGGAAGAAATCTTTTAGCATTTCCACGATTTGTTCCGGCTCCTCCATCCTGCCTTTTCCCACCAAATGGCTGGCTAATTCGCCTTCGCCCGGCTCGATGATGTGGTTGCCGTAGGAACGGAGTACCGCCAGATTATGTTGTGTGGCGGGATGCGCATACATGTCCAAGTCCATGGCGGGCGCGACGAACACGGGCGCTTTCATGGAAAGGTAGGTGGTGACCAGCATGTTGTCGGCAATCCCGTGTGCCATTTTTCCGATGGTGGAAGCCGTGGCAGGCGCCACAAGCATGGCATCGGCCCACACGCCCAAATCGACGTGGCTGTGCCATGTGCCGTCTCTTTGCGCGAAGAAGTCGCTGATGACCGGTTTGCTGGTCAAGGCAGACAGGGTGACCGGCGTAATGAATTCTTTTCCGGAAGGCGTGATGACCACTTGCACTTCGGCTTTCTGTTTGATGAGCAAGCGGGCAAGCACGGCGGCTTTGTAGGCCGCGATGCTGCCCGTAATGCCTAACACAATCTTTTTTCCTTCAAGGGGCATGTCCATTTCGTTGATTTATTTGTCGGTCAGTTCCCGTAATCTGATTTTGGTCAGCACGTTCTTGGTGTTCAGCGTGAAGTCGCCTCCCAGTATCCAGCCATAATAGCCGGGGTCTTTTTTCAGCACGTCGGCCACTTTCTGGCCTTTATATTTGCCGAAATTGAAGATTTCCACGCCGTTTTCGTCATATACAATCCTTCCGGCAAAGTCCGCATTATGCGTGAAACTGGAGAACTCGGAAAGATAGGCTACGTCGTTCTTCAAGTCCGGATAGCGGTCCAATTGCGCTTTCAGAACTTCATATGTGGCTTTTGTGTCGCCTTCCGCCGTGTGCGCGTCTTCCAAGTTTTTGTGGCAATAAAACTTATAAGCAGCGGAAAGGGTGCGCTGTTCCATCTTATGGAAAATGACTTGCACATCGATGAATTTCCGTTTTGAGAGGTCGATGTCTACGCCTGCGCGCAGGAATTCTTCCACCAATACGGGGATGTCGAAGCGGTTGGAGTTGAACCCGGCCAAGTCGCATCCTTCGATTTCCTTGGCGATGTTCTTGGCCACTTCCTTGAAAGTGGGGCAGTTGGCCACGTCTTTGTCGTAAATGCCATGCACGGCCGACGACGCTTCCGGGATATGCATGCCCGGATTGATGCGGAGTGTTTTGGATTCCTCGTTCCCGTTCGGATAGACTTTCAGGTAGCTGATTTCCACAATCCGGTCGGTGTTGATATTGGTTCCCGTTGTTTCCAGGTCGAAAAACACCAACGGGTTTTTCAAATTCAAGTTCATATTGTTCAATCGTTAAGCATCATGGGCATCAACAGCATCAGCAGCATCTCGTTTTCTTCCTGTTCGGAGGGGATGATGACCCCGGCGCGTGAGGGGTCGGCCAATTGGATGACGACTTCTTCCGACGGGATGTTGTTCAGTATGTCGATGAGGAATGTGGATTTGAACCCGATGCTCATCGGCGTGCCTTCGAACTGGCAGTTCAATGACTCCTCGGCTGAAGTGGAAAAGTCGATGTCTTGTGCGGAAATGGTGATTTGGTTGTCTTGCAAATGCAGTTTTACGAGGCTGCTGATTTGCGAGGAGAACACGGATACGCGCCGCAGTGCGCTCAGGAATTGCAACCGGTCTATTGTGATTTTGTTCGGGTTGTTTTGCGGAATCACGGAGTTGTAGTTCGGGTAGCGTCCTTCGATGAGGCGGCACACCATGCGGTAGTTTTCCAACGTGAACACGGCGTTTCGGTCGTCGAATTCGATAGAGACAATGCCTGTTTCCTTGGGAAGGAGGTTTTTGATGAGGGCAGCCGGCTTCTGCGGCAAGATGAAAGCTGCTTTCTCGTTTCCTTTGGCGGCAGTTGTTTGGTCTTTTACCAGTTTGTTGCCGTCCGAAGCCACGATGGTAATGTCATCGGTGGTGATGTCGAAATACACGCCATTCATGATGGGGCGCAATTCATCGTCGCCGGTGGCGAAAAGCGTGCGGTTGATGCCGTTCAGCAGGATGCCGGCCTCAATGTCCACTCTGACTGCATTGTTTCCCAATGACATGGCTTGCGGGTATTCGTCGGCATTTTGCCCTACCACGCTGTATTTGCCGTTGAGGTACTGCACGGTGATTTCAAGATTGTCCATGTTGACTTCAAAAGCCAAGGGTTGTTCGGGCAATTCTTTCAAAGCATCCAATATGGTTTTTGAAGATATGGCGAATCTTCCGTCGCTGTCGCATTCATTGGTCATCAGCGAGGTGGACATGGTTGTCTCTGTGTCGGAAGCTGTGACTGAAAGTTTGCCATTGGACAATTCAAACAGGAAGCAGTTCAGGATAGGCAATGTGTTTTTGGAGATGATGACACGGCTGATGGCCTGCAAATGGTTGAGGAGAGCCGTACTTGAAACTACAAATTTCATAATATATTACTTTAAATGATCATTCTGTTTTGTTTGAGGCACAAAGATAGTAAAAGGCGAGTGCAGAAGCAAGTGAAAACAAAGTTTTCAAACTTGATTCTGCCGAGCCGCATCCTGTCTTCGCAAGGGCAAAAATAGCGAAAGGTGAGCGCAAAAACAAATGAAAATGAAATTTTCAAATGGATTTTGCCGAACCGCATCCTATCTTCGCCAAAGGCAAAAATAGGCAAAAGTGCTGGAATATCCGAATAAAAAAAGAAAGAATAAAAAAGATTATTCGGAAAAAACGTATCTTCGCGTCCTAAATTTTATCAAGACGAATTATGGAATTCAGCGGAAAGATTATAGCCGTGCTTCCTGAAAAGGGAGGAATATCAAAGAGCGGGAATGAGTGGAAGACTCAAGAGTATGTGATAGAAAACCATGACCAGTATCCTCGGAAGATGTGTTTCAGCGTGTTTGGCGCCGACAAGATTGCCAATTTCAACATCAAGGCAGGGGAGGAACTGACGGTATATTTCGACATTGATTGCCGGGAATGGAACGGGAGATGGTTCAATGATTTGCGCGCATGGAAGGTGGAACGTCCCGCAGGGGTGGCAGACAGCATGCCTCCTGTGCCGGAGATGGCGGCGGGGAACAATGCGCCTGTGGACTTCTCTGCGGCGAGCGACCAGGACGTGCTGCCATTCTGAGGGGCGGCTTCGTCGGAAGAATCTCAAAAAGAATCCCGCATCTGCAACGCGCAAATGCGGGATTCTTTTATGCTTGCCGGAGGGGTGCGGCTTATGAGTTCATGCTCATCAGGAATTCCTCGTTGTCGCGTGTGTTTTCCAGCCGTTCCTTGACGAAGTTCATGGCTTCCAGCGAATTCATGTCGGCAATGTAGTTGCGGAGAATCCACATGCGGTCCAATGTCTGCTTTTCAAGCAGCAAATCGTCGCGGCGTGTGCTGGATGCCACGATGTTGACTGCCGGGAAAATGCGTTTGTTTGAAAGGTTGCGGTCCAATTGCAGTTCCATGTTGCCGGTTCCTTTGAATTCTTCAAAAATCACTTCATCCATTTTTGAACCGGTGTCAATCAAGGCTGTGGCGATGATGGTGAGCGAGCCTCCGTTTTCAATGTTGCGGGCTGCGCCAAAGAAACGTTTGGGCTTGTGCAGCGCGTTTGCGTCCACGCCGCCGGAAAGCACTTTGCCGGAAGCGGGAGAAACGGTGTTGTATGCACGTGCCAAGCGGGTGATGGAGTCGAGGAAGATGACCACGTCATGCCCGCATTCCACCATTCTTTTGGCTTTTTCCAATACGATGCCTGCAATTTTCACGTGGCGTTCGGCCGGTTCGTCGAAAGTGGAGGCAATGACTTCCGCGTCCACGCTGCGTGCCATGTCGGTCACTTCTTCCGGGCGTTCGTCAATCAGCAGCATGATCATGTAGACTTCCGGGTGGTTGGCTGCGATGGCGTTGGCAATGTCTTTCATCAAAATGGTTTTTCCTGTCTTGGGTTGCGCCACAATCAAGGCTCTTTGCCCTTTCCCTATCGGGGTGAACAGGTCGACGACACGCACGGAAAGGTTGTCACTGTACCCGCCTTTGCATAATTTGAACTTTTCTTCCGGGAAAAGCGGCGTTAGATGGTCGAACGACACGCGGTCGCGTACCACGGCAGGATCCCTTCCGTTGATTTTCTCTACCTTGACAAGCGGGAAATATTTCTCTCCTTCTTTAGGAGGGCGAATCGCTCCTTCCACTACGTCGCCTGTCTTCAGTCCGAACAGTTTTATTTGCGATTGTGATACATAAATGTCATCTGGCGAAGAAAGGTAATTGTAGTCGGAAGAACGCAGGAAGCCATATCCGTCGGGCATCATTTCCAGCACGCCGATGCCTGTCAGGATTCCGTCGAAGTCGTAAGGTTTTTCCTGTTGGCGGCGTTCTTGTTGTTCTGCATTGGGGTTGGCATTGGCAGCCCGTTGGTTGTTGGGCATGTTGTAATTGTTGTTGCCTTTCCCGTTGTTGGGCATTTTTGCGTTCTTGTTGCGTGGTTGTTGGGCTTTGGGTGCAGGTTGCACTGGCGTTTCCACCTTTGTGGCCTCGAATTTCCCGATGAGTTCCGACGGGAGTTCCCCTTTTTCCGAGGGAAGGTCTTCTATTGGGATGAAATCGTTGTTGTTTTCCTTGCTCGGGGCTTTTTCCGGTTCAGGAAGGATGCTTTCCGTTTTTTCTGCCTTTTGGATGGCTGTCGTTTGTTTTGTGATGACAGCCGGGATGGTGGGAGTGTCGTTGGCCGTTGCCGTGCCTTCCGGATTTAGAGGCAATGTTTCTTCTTTTTGTTCTTGCGTGTTTCCTTCTGCACCGGCTTTGGGCGTTTTCTTTGCGGCTTTGGGTTTGTTTGCCCGGCTTTTGGCTTTCTTTTCGCTTTCAGCATTGGGGGTTTCTGCAGTTTCTTGCGCGGCTTTGGCTGGTTTGTTTTCTTCGATTCTCACGGCTTTGTCGTTGGTGGCCGTGTATACTTTGTCGCCGCTTTTCTTTACGGCAATGCGCGAACGCTGTTTTTTTTGTCCTTCTTTCTTTTCAGACACGGCTTTTGTGGCGCCGGCAATGGCTTGTTCATCTAATATTTTGTAAACAAGGTCATCTTTTTTATAGGATTCCGGCTTTTTTATGCCTAATTCGGACGCAATGGACTGCAATTCCGATAATTCCTTATCATTCAATTGGATGATGTTATACATAAGTGTATAATGTATTGGTTAATAATATTGTTCAAGACAAAAATGAACCCTATTTGTCATTGTGAATCACATGCGCAATTATGGGTTGTTGTTCTTTGGAATTTAAACAAGTTGTTTTTGAGATGCGGCAAATGCCGGGCATGCCGCTGTTGAATCCGTACGGAAACCCCTTTTGGTTCCTCCTTTTTTGGAGGATGGAATTGAAAAGGCTTTTGGATTTCGCGGCAAAAATAATAAATATTTTGTTTTGCCGCATGTTTATGGGATAATATTTTTGATTGAGGCGATTTCTTGCATTTGGCGAGGTCTTTTTTCGGGGAAAAACGCTAATTTAGCTTCGTCAATTAACTCATAACAGAATTGTATAGATATGAAAAAAGTGATTTTTAGCGCAAATGCGCCTGCAGCCATCGGCCCTTACAGCCAGGCGATAGAAGCAAATGGTTTCTTGTTCGTGTCAGGGCAGTTGCCCGTAGATGCACAGACGGGCGAGTTTGCGCCGGGCGGCGTGGCCGGGCAAACGCGCCAATCGCTGGAGAACATCCGGCATATCCTTGCCGAGGCCGGGCTTTCGATGGCAAACATCGTGAAGACCACGGTATTTCTCAGCGACATGTCTTATTTCGGCGAGATGAACGAGGTGTATGCCGGTTATTTCGAGGGCAGTTGCCCGGCGCGTTCGGCAGTGGCGGTGAAAGCGTTGCCCAAAGGCGCTTTGGTGGAGATAGAGTGCATTGCCGCACGCTGACGCGGCAATTAGCGGAAGCCTTGGGGAAACCTTTCCAAAGCTTTCTGAAAAACGTTGGAAGGATTTGCCTGAAACCATCCAACGTTTCATGCAAAACCTTGGAAGGATTTTCAAAAACCTTTGGGAGGTGTTTGCATGGAAGCCGGAACGCAGTGCAAAGGCAAGCAGGAACAAGGTTTCATGCTTGTTTTTTCGAACTGCATCTTGTATTCGCCGGGACAAATGGCATAAAGAGATGTTGAGGGCTTGTGAGAATTGAAAAAGAGGCGCATCAATGCGCCTCTTTTTATGAATTGCAAAACGGGAATTATCCGTTTGTTTTCTGATAGTCGGCAAGGAATTTAGCTAATCCTGCGTCTGTCAGCGGATGGTTCAATAGCCCTTTAATGGCACTGAGCGGGCATGTGACTACATCGGCACCGACTTCGGCACACTGTATGATGTGTTGCGTGTGCCGGATGGAAGCTGCTAAGACTTGCGTTTTGAAGTTGTATGCGCGATACATTTCTACGATGCGCGCAACGAGGCCGATGCCGTCGTTGCACACGTCATCCAACCTTCCTACGAATGGAGAGACATAAGTGGCGCCCACTTTTGCAGCCAAAAGGGCTTGCCCGGCAGAAAAAACCAATGTGCAGTTTGTGCGGATGCCTTTTGACGTGAAATATTTGATGGCTTTGATGCCATCAGCTATGCAAGGTATTTTCACAACAATATGTTCGTTGAGGGCGGCCAGTTCTTCGCCTTCGCGAATCATGCCCTCATAGTCTGTGGCAATTACTTCGGCACTGACATCTCCTTGCACGAGGCGGCAGATGTCGATGTAGTGCTGATGCTGGTTTTTTATCCCTTTGATGCCTTCTTTGGCCATGAGCGAAGGATTGGTCGTCACGCCGTCGAGTACGCCTAAGTCACAGGCTTCTTTTATTTGCGCCAAATTGGCTGTGTCAATAAAGAATTTCATGGCAGGTATGATTTAAGGGGTGAATCTGACAAATTCGCCGGTTTTATTATTTTTCTTTTGCTATGCCGTTCCATACCAAAGCTGAAAGGGCGGCGCCTACAAACGGGGCGATAATGAACAACCACAATTGCGACAAAGCTTGTCCGCCGTCAAAGAGAGCAGGCCCGATGCTGCGTGCCGGGTTGACAGACGTGCCGGTGATGGGGATGCACACGATGTGTACCAATACCAGTGTAAGGCCAATGGCCAATCCGGCTAAAGAACCTGCGCCTTTCTTCTCGTCTGTGCTTCCCAACACTACTAATACAAAGATGAAGGTGAATACCATCTCGGCGATGAAAGCCTGGAGCATCTCACCATTGTCGAACGTGTTGGAGCCGGTATCAGTCGGTCCGTTGTGCGCTCCGGTTGAAATGAGCGCATAAAGGATAGCAGAACCGATGATGGCGCCAATCACTTGGAAAACCATGTACATGGCGGCATCTTTCCCGCTCATTCTTTTAGAAAGGTAAACGCCTAAGGTGATGGCCGGGTTGATGTGGCAACCTGAAATGTTGCCGATGGTGTACGCCATGGCTACTACCGACAAACCGAAAGCCAAGGCGACTCCGATGGTTCCTACTCCAGCACCTACCGTGTCAGCCACATTCCCTGCAAAAACTGCGCTTCCGCATCCCATTAACACCAACACCATTGTGCCGGTCATTTCTGCTAAATACTTTTTCATGACATATAAATTTTAATGATTAAAGAATCCATTGCATACTGTTCAGTCAGCCCTTTCTTTCAATTTGATGAAATGTTCGATGATGCGGTGGTAGTCCTTTTCATGGCATTCGTCGAATTTGTCCCATAAATCGCCAAGCACGACTGCGCCTCCGAAGCCGTAGTCCTTTACTTGGAGGATATTGTCGGCATTGATTCCCCCTAAGGCCATCACATTTTGCCCGATAATGTTTTCTTTGGCAGCCCATCTGAGTTCCTCGGGCGTGTAGGCTGAAAGGTAGCCTTCTTTGGATATGCTGTTGAATACGGGGCTCATGAAAACATAATCATAATAAGCTTTCTTTTCCTTGACTTCCTTGACGGAATGGCACGAGCAACTGATATGCCCGGAATATCCATTGGGCTTTTGAGGATTGCGCGTGTTCAGGTGGATGCCCATCAGCCCGAATTCCTTCTTCAAATAAAAATGTTCGTGGGTAACGATGAAACGATGGTACTTCTGCGGGATGAGTGTCAGCAATCGCTCTGAATAAGCTGCTGCCGTATTGGGCTTCCGCAGATGGAGAATATCCAATCCTTCTTCGAACAAAGCCGTAATGATTTGGTCTTCTTCAATGAAGAAAGTAGGCTTGGTTATGACGATTAGTTTCATACGGCATTGATCTGGTTATGCAGAACAAAGATAGCAATTATTATATTTCTTCCAAAACATTTATAGCAAAATAATATGGGACTGCATGGTTCGCAAGTCAATTGTCCACAGTTTTCCATGCAAAGGTTCGCCGAATCCGCAGATCGCTTTGATGGCTTCAGAGGCTTGCACGCTGCCCACAATGCCGCAAATGGCTCCTAACACGCGACGGTCGGGCGGCAAATGCACCATTTCTGCTTCGTCTGGATAAAGGTCGCGGTAGGTGTGCGGGTCGGAATGGTGGTTGAATACGGATACCTGTCCTTCAAATCCGCAAATGGCGCCATATATATAAGGTATATGGAAGGATTGGGTCGTGTCGCTCAAAAGATAGCGTGTAGCAAAATTGTCGCACCCGTCCACCACGATGTCGTAGCCCGGAATGATATTGTTGGCATTCTCTTGGGTCAGCCGGATAGGGAGGACCTCTGTTTTGAGATGATTGTTGAGGGCATGCAGGCGACGGGAAGCGCATATGGCTTTAGGTTGTCCGAGGTCATCCTCTGTATAAAGTATTTGGCGTTGAAGGTTAGATGGGGAGACCAGATCGTCATCCATCAACCCTAATGTCCCCACGCCTGCTGCGGCTAAATACATGGCGGCAGGACTTCCTAATCCGCCAAGGCCAACAATGAGTACACGGCTTTCGTGCAAGCGGCGTTGGCCTTCTTCCCTTATTTCGGGCAAGGATGTCTGGCGGGTGTAACGGTTTTCGCAGTTTTGGTTCATGGTATCATTTTTCTGCATATGCATGGGCAAGGCACAGCCAGCCCATGCATATGCACAACATTATACAGCTCGAGGATGCATAAGGTCAAACGACGCATCCCAATCTTTCCATACAGGTTCACGCCCCATGCGGCGGAGGGCCGCATCCACTTCATGGGCTGTCCTTTCATCGCTCACATGGAATTGTTCGAGGGCTTGCGGATAGGTGCAATATCCTCCTGGTTCGGTTTTGCTTTCGGCGCTCATTGTGGTCACGCCCAAAGTGGCCATGTGGTCGCGGATTGCAGCCGGTTCGCGAGTAGAATAGGAGATGTCGACATCATGGTCGAAGATGCGCATGGCAAAAGTGGCTTGTGCTAATTCGCGGTCGCTCATGATGACATTTGGTTGGAAACCTCCATTCTCAGAAGGCCGCATGCGTGGAAAATTCACACTGTACTTTGTTTTCCAGTAGTGTTTCTGGAGGTAGCGCAAGTGGAAAGCCATCATGGTGATGTCTGTTCGCCATTCTTTTTCAAGTCCGATAAGCACGCCCATCCCGATGCTGTGTACGCCTGCTTGTCCCATGCGATCGAAGCCGTTGAGCCGCCATTCAAACTTCGATTTCATGCCACGTGGGTGGTAAATGTTGTAATGCGCACGGTTGTAGGTTTCTTGGAAACAGATGACCCCGTTCATGCCGTGGCGTGCCAGTTCCTCATATTCTTCCGTCTTGAGTGGCATCACCTCTATTTTCAAGTTGCTGAAATAGGGTTTGGCCAAGTCGAGGGCGCGGGCTATGTAAGGCACGCCGGCCTTGGCGGGATTCTCTCCTGTGACGAGCAGCAAGTTCTCAAATGGCGCCAGCCGTTTGATGGCCTTGTACTCGTTGACGATTTCTTCTTCCGTCAGGATGGTCCTTTTCATGGGATTGCTGATGTGGAAGCCGCAATACACGCAAGAGTTGGTACACGAATTGGTGAGATAAAGTGGCACGAACATGGAGATGGTTCGTCCGAACCGTTCTTCAGTGTATTTCTTGCTGAGTTGTGCCATGGTTTCCAAATATGGTTCGGCAGCAGGGGAGATAAGTGCCATGAAGTCGTCCACATCGCAATGCTCGCGTGACAGGGCGCGGCGCACATCGGTATCGCTTTTGGACATGATGCGGGCGGTGGTGTCATCCCAGTTGATTTTGTCTAATTCTTCACTAAACATGTCGTTCATTAAAAGTTACTGGTTATTCCTCTTTCTTAATGCCTCTGCTAAGTTTCATCGCGCAGAAGTTCGGCCCGCACATGGTGCAATATTCGCCATCGGTGTGGCGGCCTTCGGTGAAATATTCCAATGCGCGGTCAGGGTCAAGGCTCAGGTGGAACTGGTCGCGCCAGCGGAATTCATAACGTGCTTTCGACAAGGCATTGTCGCGCACTTGTGCGCCGGGATGCCCTTTGGCCAAGTCGGCTGCATGAGCTGCGATTTTGTAAGTGATGACACCGGTACGCACGTCTTCGCGGTTGGGCAGCCCGAGGTGTTCCTTAGGAGTCACGTAGCACAACATGGCGGTGCCTAACCAGCCTATCTGCGCAGCCCCGATGGCAGAAGTGATATGGTCGTAAGCGGGCGCGATGTCAGTCACTAACGGGCCAAGGGTGTAGAACGGCGCATTGTGGCAGTGGCTGATTTGCCGATCCATGTTTTCCTTGATTTTGTGGAGAGGCACATGCCCGGGCCCTTCGATGAAGGCTTGCACGTTCTTGTCCCAGGCACGGGTGACGAGTTCGCCCATCGTGTCGAGTTCGGCAAACTGCGCTTCGTCGTTGGCATCGGCAATGCAGCCGGGCCGCAAACCGTCGCCAAGGGAGATGGCCACGTCGTATTGCGCAAGGATATCGCAGATGTCGTCGAAGTGTTCGTAGAGGAACGATTCACGGTCGTGCGCCAGGCACCATGTACTCATGATGCTTCCGCCCCGGCTGACGATACCGCACAGGCGCTTGTCGGCCAGATGCACGTTGTGGCGGCGGATGCCTGCATGAATGGTGAAGTAGTCCACGCCCTGCTCGCATTGTTCGATGAGGGTGTCGCGGTAGAGTTCCCAGCTGAGGTCTTCCACTCGTCCGTCCACTTTCTCCAATGCTTGGTAGATAGGCACGGTGCCTACGGGGACAGGGCAGTTTCGGATGATCCATTCACGGGTTTCGTGGATGTTTGCGCCGGTGGAAAGGTCCATCAGCGTGTCGCCTCCCCATTTGCAGCTCCACACGGCTTTTTCCACTTCCTCCTCGATGGTGGACGTGGTGGCCGAGTTGCCGATGTTGGTATTGATTTTCACCAGAAAGGCTCTCCCGATAATCATGGGTTCGCTTTCCGGGTGGTTGATGTTGGCGGGCAATATGGCGCGTCCGGCAGCGATTTCTTGGCGGACAAATTCGGGCGTGATGTAGGTGTCGATGCCCAATTCGGCGCAGTTCATGTTCTCGCGGATGGCCACATACTCCATTTCGGGGGTGATGATGCCTTGTTTGGCGTAATGCATTTGCGTGCAGCATTTGCCTTTCCGGGCGCGGTAGGGCAAGGCGATGTGTTCAAACCGCAGGTGGTCGAGGCTATGGTCGTTGCGGCGCATGCGCCCGTATTCGGAGGTGATGCCGGGCAGTTGCTCCACGTCGCCTCGTTCCAATATCCATGCTTCCCGCATGCGGGGCAGCCCCTTTTTCAGGTCGATGTTGATGGAAGGGTCGCTGAACGGCCCGCTGGTGTCATAGATGTAGACGGGTGCATTGGGTGTCATTGTCTTTTCCCCGTCTTTCACAGTGACGGTGGGCGTGAGGTTCACTTTCTGCATGCCTACTTTGATGAACGGGTAGATATGTCCTTGCATGTATGCTTTTTCGCGGTGTGCATACGGTTTTTCATTGTTTTTTTCTTTCATAGTCGTTGGTCTTTAGTCAAGGAATGCGGTCAAGGGAGAGGAAGCGGAAGCGGTGAGTGCCACGCTGCCCAATCCGGCTTCGTGGGCCGCACGGCCTGCTTCCACGCTTTGTTTGAAAGCAGCGGCCATTTGCACAGGGTCGCCGGCTACGGCAATGGCGGTGTTCACCAAGACGGCAGATGCGCCCATTTCCATGGCTTCGGCGGCATGGCTTGGGGCGCCGATGCCTGCATCGACAACGACTGGCACGTTGGCTTGCTCGATGATGATGCGCAGGAAGTCGCGCGTTTGCAATCCTTTGTTCGTGCCGATGGGTGCGCCGAGCGGCATGACGGTGGCGGCTCCTGCTTCTTCCAAGCGTTTGCATAACGTGGGGTCGGCTTGGCAATAGGGAAGCACAACGAAGCCCATCTTCACCAATTGCTCTGTGGCTTTCAGCGTTTCTACTGAGTCGGGGAGCAGGTAGCGTGGGTCGGGGTGTATTTCCAGCTTCAGCCAGTTGGTGCCGAAAGCTTCGCGGGCCATTTGTGCGGCAAACACGGCTTCTTCGGCATTTCGCACGCCGCTGGTGTTGGGCAGCAACTGGATGCCGGGATGTGCGATGTGGCGCAGCATGTCGTCGTTTTTGTCGTCCATCTCGATGCGTTTCATGGCCACGGTGACCATTTGCGTGCCGGATGCCATGATGGCTTGTTCCATCAGTTCGTTGGAACTGAATTTCCCGGTACCTAAGAACAGGCGCGAATCGAACTCGCGGCCTGCAATCGTCAGTTTCTTCATTGCGGTATTTCTTTTAATAAATGGATAATCTTTTGTGTTTCGGCCACGGGGTCGGCGGCACGCAGGATGGCGCCGCTGAGGGCGATGCCGCTGGCTCCTGCTTGCAGGATGGCGGGAATGTCGGCGGCAGTGATGCCTCCTATGGCGATGAGGGGCAGGCGGATGCTTGCTTCCTCCATTTGCGCGAGGAGGCGGCGGTAGCCTTCTATCCCCAAGAGGGGGGCAAGGTTCTTCTTCGTGGCGGTGTAGCGGAAAGGGCCGCACCCGATGTAGTCGGCTCCTGCTTCATGGAGGGCGCGGATGTCTTCGAAAGTGTTGGCCGTTCCTCCGATGATGCACCCGTTGCCCAGCATCCGGCGCGCTTCTGCGACAGGCATGTCGTTTTTGCCGAGATGCACGCCGTCGGCATGCATCCGCCGCGCCAGTTCCACGTGGTCGTCGATGATGAAAATGGCGCCATGGTTCTTGCAGAGCGCTTGCACGCGGCGGGCTGTTTCCTCCACTTCGCCGGGCGGGCAATCTTTCATGCGCAGTTGCACCCAGCGGCATCCGCCTGCCAATGCGAGGGCGGCAGACTCGTAATAGGAGATGCCACAGGCGGCGTGTGTGATGAATTGCAGCTTTTCCATATGCGTCATCCCCCGCAGGCTGCTTTGATGATGGTGAGGCGGTCGTTTTCGTGGAGGAAGAATGTGTCCCATTCCGCACGTGGCGCCATCTTGTTGTTCACGGCCACGGCCACGCCTTTCTTGGGGAGTTGCAGTTCGCTGGCCACGGCGGCTAATGTGGCATCCGCCACGCATTCATGTTCTTTGCCATTTACAGATATTTTCATGCCTTTAATCATTAATTATTAGGTGTAAAGACAATGGGGAAGCCGTGGCGGCGGAGGGAGGATGTTCAACAATCCCTTCGGCAGTACTAACTGCATCAGGTTCGCAGGGTATGATCTCAGCCCGCAGCGGGGCACCCCTTTGTTTTTACTGGGACAAAGGTAGCAATAATGCGCGGTATGCGAAACAGATTTCCTGAAAAAAACAGAATACGGCTTTGTTTCTCCAGGCAAATTTCTTTTCCCGTGCTGCCAAGAATTCAGGTTTGCCGCATTGGGAGGCATAATTCAGTGCGGTGGAAAGTTGGATTCATGCGGGCGGAAATTTCTGCCGCCGCCGTCGTTCGTACAGATGCCGTCGACATTTGTAAGAATGACGACGGCAACCGTACAGACGGCAACGTTGGCAGAAGAATTTATGCGGGTGTTTGGAAGTTTTTATGCGGATAGGTGGAAGTTTCTTCACGGGCAAACAGGAGTTTCCATGCGATTGGGCGGAACGATGCGATGGGCATCCTTTTTCTTTTGTGCATTTTCTTGTTTTGGCGATTGGGACAGAAAATAGCCTTTTCCTTAAATAACCCATTCCTTAAAAAAGTATCCTATTTATAATAAGATGCAGAAAAATCGTGATAAACCGCGATAATTTACTGTTTTTTAAATGAAAAAAAGCAGGCAAAATCTTGGTTGAATGAAAAGTTTGTTACCTTTGTTCCGCTAATAAAAGTAGCATAATCGTTAAATGTAGCATTATAAGGTATGAAAAGACAAGTAATTTCGTGGCTGTTGGCCGGGTTGCTTTGCACAGGGCCGGGCGTGGCATATGCCGGCAACGGTGAGAATGAAAAACTGGAAGGCGATATTTCCCTTTCTGGTGCTTTTGCCCTTTATCCCATGGTGGTGAAATGGGCGGAAGAGTTCAAGAAACTGCATCCCGACGTGCGCATCGACATATCGGGCGGCGGCGCGGGCAAGGGCATGACGGACGCTTTGGCCAAGGTGGTGGACTTGGGCATGGTGTCGCGCGACATCCACGACGTGGAGGTGCAGAACGGGGCTTTTGCCATTGCGGTCATCAAAGATGCCGTGGTACCCACCATCAATGCTTCGAATCCTTTGATGGCCGAAATCAAGGAGAAAGGCTTGAGCCGCGAGGCTGCCAAGAAGTTGTGGAGCGGCGAAGCGTCCACGTGGGGAGAAGTGTTGGGAACCGGCAGCGAGGTGCCGGTGCATGTATATACCCGTTCCGATGCCTGCGGCGCGGCGGAAACATGGTCGGCATGGTTCGGCATGCGGCAGGAGGACTTGCAGGGGACGGCTGTGTACAGTGACCCCGGCGTGGCTTCGGCCGTGCAGAAAGACCGTGTGGCCATCGGCTACAACAACATCGCGTATGCTTTCGACCAAAAGACGCGCCAGCCTTACGAAGGCATGGACGTGATGCCGCTCGACGTGGACGGCAACGGGAAGGTGGACGAGGACGAGAATTTCTATTCCAGTTCCATGCGCCTTATTACCGCCATCATCAAAGGGCAATACCCTTCGCCCCCTGCGCGCAACCTTTTCTTGGTGTGCAACGGGGTGCCTGAACGCCCGGTGGTGCGCGAGTTCATCAAATTCATCTTGACAGAAGGCCAGCAGTATGCTTTGGGCGCAGGTTATATCCCGTTGCCGCGTCCTGTGGCACAAGCCGAGTTGGAGAAACTTAACAAGTAATTCCGATGGCTGTCTCTTTGCTGAAGAAAAGGCTGGCAAAGGACCGCAGTGCGCGGGCCGTGATGTTCACGCTCACTGTGCTGTCCTTGCTGCTGTTGGTGGTGATGGGCGTGGGCCTTTACCTCAAGTCGGAGATGATACTCGACGAGTATTCCCTATGGACGCTGCTGACGACGGCCGACTGGAAGCCCCTGAAAGGCTCGTTCGGCTTCCTGCCGTTCATCATCGGCACGCTGGCCGTCACGGCCTTGTCCATCTTGATTGCCCTGCCCATTTCCCTGCTCACGGCGCTCTACTTGTCAGAGTACGCCCACTCGTGGACGAAGCGCGTGGTGTTTCCCGTGCTTGACATCCTGGCCGGCATCCCTTCGGTGGTGTACGGCGTGTGGGGTACACTGATTATCGTGCCTTGGATTGCCGACACGCTTGGGCCGCATTTCGTGGATTATACCAGTGGCTACACGGTGTTGGCCAGCGGCATTGTGTTGGGCGTGATGATACTCCCGGTGCTGGTCAGCCTTTTCATCGAGATATTCACCATCGTGCCGCAGGACTACCGCGATGCCGCTGCCTCGCTGGGTGCCACCAAGTGGCAGATTTGCTATAAAGTCATCTTGCGCAAGTCCATGCCCGGCATCATTGCGGCTGTGGTGCTGGCCATCTCCAAAGCTTTCGGCGAGACGATTGCCGTGCTGATGGTGTGCGGCAACTACGCCGGCATTCCCCGTTCGTTGTTCGACCCTTGCTACCCGTTGCCGGCCTTGATTGCCAACAACTACGGCGAGATGCTGTCGCTTCCTTTGTATGAATCGGCTTTGATGTTTGCCGCGTTCATCCTGTTTTTCATCATATTGGTGTTCAACTTTGCTTCGCGCCTGCTGCTCCAGCGGATAGAGAAGCGTTACAAATTATGATAGGAGAGTAGCCATGAAAATGAAGTTCATTGCAGACAAGTTTTTCCGGGTTCTGATGATATTGTCCATGCTCATCGTGTATGCCTTCTTGGGCAGCATCCTCATCACGATATTGAAGAACGGGTGGCCCGCCATGTCGTGGGACATGGTGACGCAGCTTCCGGGCGGCGGGTTCTACATCGGCAAGGAGGGCGGCGTGCTGAATGCCATCGTCGGTTCGCTCTACATCGTGGGGGCATCCACTGTGTTGGGCTTGCTGGTCAGCATCCCCATCGTGTTTTTCATCAACATTTACTTGAAAAAGGAGTCTCGCTTGGCCAGCCTTGTCCGCCTGTCGTTCGATGTGCTTTATGGCATCCCCTCCATCGTGTATGGCGCGTTCGCCTTTACCATCATGATATTCTTCGGCCTTCGCACCTCGTTGTTGGGCGGCATCATTGTCATCACGTTGCTGATTATCCCCATCTTCGTGCGTTCGATGGACGAAGTGGCGCGCCAGCTTCCCAAGGATTTATTAGATGCCACTTACTCTTTGGGCGCCACGCGCTTCGAAGCCATCAAGGTGGCGGTGCGGCAGATTCTGCCGGGCATTGCCACAGCCACGCTGCTTTCCATCGGTCGTGCCATTGGCGACGCAGCGGGCGTGATGTTCACTGCCGGGTTCACCGACAGCATTCCCACTTCGCTGGACCAGCCTGCGGCCACCTTGCCGCTATCTATCTTTTTCCAACTGAGCAGTCCCACGCCCGAAGTGCGTGAAAGGGCCTATGCCTCTGCCTTGCTCCTCACCATCATCGTCCTCGTGTTGAGCATTATCGGGCGGATGATTACTTACCGTTTTTCCAAGAACAAGATTAAATAAGAAAAAATGGATACAGAACCCCAAACTTTTACCGGCGCGTTCCAACGCTTCGACCAATGGAAGGAGGCAAACGGCAGCGAAGTTCATGCTGCCGACGTGCTGAAAGGAGAGAATGTAATCGACATACAGGGCCTGAGCGTTTACATCCAGGACAAACAGATTCTGAAGAATGTGACGTTGCAGCTTTTCGACCGGAAGATTACCTGCATCATCGGCCCGTCAGGTTGCGGGAAGACCACTTTGCTGCGCAGCATCAACCGCATGATCGACACCACCGATCATGTGAAGGTGGAAGGCAGCGTCATTGTGGACGGCGAAAACATCTACGGTTCCAAGGCGGAAATTACCCATATCCGCAAGAAGATTGGATTGCTGTCGCAGCGTCCCACGCCGCTGCCCATGTCCATCTACGACAACATTGCTTTCGGCTGCCGCATCCACGGCACGCGCAACAAGAAGAAGTTGGATGCCATCGTGGAGCAATACCTGCGTGCCACCGGCCTGTGGGACGAAGTGAAAGACCGCCTGCACAATCCGGCTTCGGGGCTATCCATCGGGCAGCAGCAACGCCTTTGCCTGGCAAGAGGCTTGGCCGTAGAGCCGCAGTTCATTCTGGCCGACGAATCGACTTCTGCCCTCGACCCCGTGTCGAGCAAGCACATTGAGGACCTTTTCCTCCAACTTCGCGAACGCTACGGCATCATCATGGTGACCCACACCCTGCGGCAGGCGTTGCGCATTGCCGATTATGTGGTGTTCATGTATTTGGGCGAAGTCATCGAGCAAGGGCCTGCCGACGTGCTTTTCAACCATCCGCAGCATGAATTGACCAAACAGTATCTCAGCGGGGTATTCAGTTGACAGGAAAGGAGGAACAGTCATGAAACAGATAAGTTATTGGCGCAAGGCGATGCTCTTGCTGGCGGCAGGATGCACATTCTCTGCTGTTTATTCGCAGCACACGTTCACCTTGGGCGCGGAATACCGCCCGCGTGCCGAAGTCCGTTCCGGCTATTCGCAGCCGTTGGCCGAAGGATTGTCGCCCGACTTGCTGATGTTGCAGCGGGTGCGGTTGAATGCTGCTTATGGTTCAAAGTGGGTGAATGCCCGCCTGTCGTTGCAGGATGCCCGCGTGTTCGGCCAAACAGACCGCAACGGCGTGAAGATAGGCGACGGGGGCAACGCGCCTTTTGCCGTTTACGAAGCTTGGGCGGAACTGCTGTTGCCCAAAGGAGTATCGTTCCGCATCGGGCGGCAAGCGTTGAAGTACGACGATGAACGCCTGCTGAGCGTGTGCAATTGGAACAATACCGGCAGTGCGCACGACTTGGCATTGCTCCGTTGGCGTTTCCGTGATTTCAAGGCCGATGCGGGTTATGCCTACAACAACAGCCAGACCAGCCCTTTGACGGCCGACTATGATTATGGCAGCAACTCTTTCTACCGCACGATGGCCTACCTGTGGATGTCGCAGGATTTCGGCAAGTCGGGATGGAATGTCACGGCCTTGGCTGCTGTCACCGGCTTTCAGGAAACGAAGGACGGCAGCGACGGGAAGCCCTCATTTGCCAACCATTATAAATACACGTATGGGGGAAACGTGCAGTTCAAGCGCGAGGATGTCCCGTTCGGCCTTTATGCCACTGCCTACGGGCAAGCGGGAGAGACCAACAAAGGAGTAGACCTCCGTGCTTACATGCTGGCATTGAAACTGAATTACCGCGTGGTGAAACCCTTTGCATTGACGGCAGGCGCTGATTTCTTCTCCGGCACTTCGGCTGCCACGCCCGACGGCACTTCGCACACTTTCACGGGACTGTATGGCACGAGCCACCGCTTCAACGGCTCGATGGATTATTGGACGATGAGTACCCTGCCCAAGGGCGGCCTGCTGGATGTGTTTGTTTCCGCTGATGCCAAGGTTGGCAAGAAAGTTGCGTTGACAGGAGCTTTCCATACTTTCCGCCTGGCTCGTGAGATGGAAGGCTTGCAGGGAAAAGGGTTAGGGCATGAGATTGACCTTGATGTGGACTACCGTTTCTGTCCCTTTGCCACCATTGAAGCAGGCTGGAGTTGTTACCTTACTTCAGATTTGACGAATGCCGTGCGGGGCGTGACGGGCATCGATGCGCCCACGAAAGACACGGCCACACGCTTTGCCCAATGGGCTTACGTGTCGCTCACCATCACGCCGGAGTTCCTGAACCTGAGGTTCTGAAAGAAAGCATGACTACACCATGTTCCGTAAATGCGTATGGCAGAGATGATTTAGGCCGTTTTATGCGGGATGTCGTCACAAATTGTGACCTCAAATGTTCAAATTCATCTTTAGAAAGTTCAAACATGAAATCAATAGGAAACCTTTTTCTATTTCTTCTGACGGATTGTTTCAATACCTTTGTTTCCATTCCATACATATCCGCCAAATCAAAGTCCAGCATCACCCGCTGCCCTCTGATTTCATATATCTTGCTTTGTATTTGTTCGAGTTGGTTCATGGAACATTCTATTTTATGTACTGCTTGCAAAAATAAGAAATTGTTCCGGCAGATGAATCCATCTGCCGGAACAAACACACTTCTTGACTTCTTGACTTCTAAATTCTGACTACTATCTACTATCTACTATCTACCGGCTACTGACCACCGGCAACAGACGCGATGAATCGCGTCTCTACTAATAGCTTGCCCGCTGCAAGTCGGTGCGGAAGGCACGGATGCGCATCTCCACGTTGCGGCGCGAAGCTTTTCCCAGCGTGCCGTTGTTGTCCGTGTAATAATCGTTTGCCCCGCTGTGGGCATAGCGGTCGTCGCGGTTGGCCGCTTCTGGGTTCACTACCTTTGTGCCACGCGCATAGTTCACGTCTTGTTGCCATTCCCATACGATGATGTCATGCCTTTCTTGCCCAGAGGCCGACGACCAATAGAAGTTGCCTTGGAACTCCGGATAAACGGGGTAGTATTCCGTGAGAGCGTTCTCCATGTCACGGATGCCCGGCAGGAACCACTTCGTGTGGCTGGAAGTCATCGTCACGTCCGTTTCGCGGCCAAGCCAGTTTGTATTCACGGTATATTCACGGGGCAACGTTCCGTCGTTACTGCGCTTGTTGCGGTTGGAGCAGTATTGGAAGGCAGAAACCAACTCGGAGTCCAAAATGATGCCTGGCATGTCGAGGTAGCGGCCCGCGATATAGCTGGTGTAAGCCCACCCGCTGCGGTAGTTGTTGTAGAACTCGTTCTCATTCTCGATGTCGAGAATCTCCGTGCCATACAATGTCGGCGCCCATTGCAACCCGTCATAGATTTGCCCGGTGGTGAACTCATTGAGCGGGTCGTAGTGTTCCAGATATTCTTCGTAGGCTTCCATGTAGATGACGGAAGGGCTGGGAGTGCTTTCACCTTCGTATGGTTCTCTCGTCACCGGCACCAAGTGTGTTTGGCGGATGAGCAATGTGCGGCGGCTTTGCTCCACGCCGTTTTCTTTATAGACCAAGGTGACGGTGGCTTCGCGATCCACCAAGGCCGGGTTCAGGTTCTCGTCCAGATAGAAATAGATGCGGTCGCGGTGGCCCACGCCGGTGATTTGCGTGTTGTTGACCAAGGTTTGGGTCACGAGGTTGCAGGTGAAGTACTTCCGCTTGCCGTTGCCTGCATGGTAGGCCTGGTTGGGATAGGTGATGTAGTCCGTACTGTTGGGTGCCGTGCCTGCGGCCATCTGTTCGGAAGTGATGTGTTCCATGCGGATCCACGGCTGTCCTTCGTGGTCGAGGTCTCCTTCGGTGAGGATGACATCCATCGTAGGCGACAAGGTTTCATCCGCAAAGAGATAGACATCCATGGGCGTGACGCAGAAATGCGCGTCGTGGTTCTGTTCGCGCAGCATGGCGATGTAGTACTTGTTGTTGTCGGAAGTGACATTCACCCGCGCGTCGAACGTGATGTGGTCGGGGTTTTGGTCTTGCGCCTGGGTCAGCCCCACGATGGAGATGTCGTTCTTGTATTGGTGGTTGCGGCGCACGGTGAAGTCGTTCGTGTGGTTGGCGCCGAGGTAGAGCGTGTAGCGCACCTCGTAGGTGGAGCTTCCCGTTCCGCTTTCGTTGTAGGTAGAATAGTAAGCATGCAGCTGCACGGCAGTGGCATTCTCCGCATCGGCCAGCAAAGGTTTGTAGCGTTGCTTTTCAGCTTCGCTGATGGTGGGTGGGTAGTCGTAGCTGTCGGCAGCGGGCTGCTGCACGTTCTCGAACAGGTAGAACGAGAAACTGATGCTGCCGTTGCGGTTGTAGATGGCGTTTCCGGTGTAGTTGCTTGTGATGGTGTCCAGCTCCGCCCGTGCGAAATCGCCCGTCCATGCTCCGGCGGCAGGCTCGGCAAACGACACTTTGCGCGGCACGTTCAGCACCGTCCAGTCCACCAGGCGCATGGCAGGAAAGTTGTTCTGCGTGATTTCAGAATTCAACTGGATGCTGACATCCACCCTTGCCATCAACGCTTCCATGGTGATGATTTGGCTGTTGGTCCCGGCTGAGAAATCGATGTCCACATGCCCCATCATGGGCATGCCGCCATCGGGGAGCCGGAGGTTCACGCCGCTTTCCGGGCGGTAAATGTATTGCTGCATGACTTGAAGCGGCGTGCTGTTGCCGTCGGATTCAAAGTCGTCAGGGATGTTGTTGCCGTTGAGGTCGGAAAAGGTTTCCGGCACGAAATTGGCCAAGGCATACACGGTGACGGCACTGTGGCCGTTTTCGCGGATGGCATTGCGGTCCACTTTCACGGTGCTTTGTTCCTGGAACGTCTGCCAGCCGAGGAAACGTCCCTGGTATTCCGTGAGGAATTGCCCGGTGTTGCTGTCGAAGAAGAAGAGGTCCAAGCGGTTGATGGCCTTTTCGGCATCGGTCTTGTTGTCGGCGGCGCGGGTCACCTTCAGTTTCTCCATCGGGTCGGTTTCGAAAGTAAGGGTGAAACTGCCGGGGTCGCCGGAGGGGCCGACGTTCACCAAAGGGTCGTCCATGCAGGCCGTCAGGCAAAAGATAGCGGTTGCCCAAAGCATTGCTGCGGTATGTCTGTCAAAAAACTGTGCCATTTCCTTATCGGTTTCTTCGGTTATTCAAATAAGATGTCGTCGTTGCCTTCGTTGCCGTCGCCGGCTTCGCCGTCCTCCCATGTATCATCGCCCTCCATGATCAGCACGAAGGCATCGCCCACCCAGTTCAGTTGGGCGGTGTAGCGCGTGCCGGGCCGCGGGTTGAAGTTGCTGGGGCGTTCCAGCGGTTCTTCCTTGATGCTGCCGTCCCCGAACCGGTATTTCACCAGCAGCCTCCGTTCCTGCCCGTTCGGCCCTAAGAACCCGAGGCTTTCAATGCCCGCTAATAAGCGGATGTATTTCTCCGGTTCCAAGGAGATGCTGCCTGCGCTGCCGTCCTGCTGCCAAGGGATGACAGTGCCTCCGGCGCTGTCAAACAGCGTGTAAGTTCCGCTATACAAGCCGTCATTGCTGTCGGAATAAGAGACGCTTGCGCCGCTGCCGCCGGTGAAGTCGACCGTTACGGTGCGGTAGAACGTGCCTTGCAGCTTGATGGAATAGAGCGTGAGGTCCTGCCCATCCTTCGGGCCGGTGGTGTTGTTGTCCTGCACCTGGCTGTAGTTGTTCACTTGGAATCCTAATCCTATCAGGATGTGGTTGAAGTTGAAGTTCACCATGCCGTCGCCCCGGCGCATGTCTGTTTCCATGGCCAGCATGGGGTCGGGCGTCCGGGTGTCATCCAAAGCGGCGTTGGCATTGTTCCCGGAAAACGGCATGCAGTAAGTGAACACCGGCGCGCCGGCTTCGTTGGCTGCGGCCGGCGTGATGCGGAAGCCGCCGTTGCCGTCGTCAGGGTTCGTGTCGAAAGGATAGAAGGCGAAGAACGAGTAGCGGAAATTATCCGTGTTGGTCAACGCATCGCTGATGCCTTCGTTGCCCGTTCCGTCGCTGTACCACCGCCGGGGATTGTCGTAAGTGCATACGCCGTTGGCGCTTACGTTCACTTGCCTGTTGTAGAACACGGCGGGCGGCGCCATTTCTTTCTTCAAAGCCCATGAGCCGGTGCCCGAGTTCGGGTTCAGTTCCGTGTTGCTTCCCAACTCGTAAGACAGGCAGTATCCCAACACGCCGAACGGCTCGCCCAGCGGGTAATCATCGTGGAAGCCGTCGGTGGCGGCGCGGGTCTCCACCGTCAGGGCAGGCATGCCGAAGGTGATGTATTCGGCAGGATGGGGGCGGAATGCCGGTTCTTCCTGCTCGCAGGCCGCGAAAGCCACGGCTGCCGCCAGCAGGAGGGCGGCGCATTGCCCGGTTGCCCGTATGTTCTTGTTCCTTTCCTTCATGTTTCTTTCTCCTCTTTCTTCTTGGGTTTTCCTTATTCCACCACGATGATGCCTCCGGCGGCTTCGTCCCACGCATTGGCGGTGGGCGTGCCGAACAGGATGTGGTCGCTGTCCATGATGGTGAATGTGTACAGGTAATGCTTGCCCGGTTCCCATTGCCTCAAGAAAGCGTCCAGGTGGATTTGTTCCGTATGTTCGGTGAACGTGCTGCCATTGGCCGATGTGCGGTAGGTGACATCGAAGACCACTGCCGTGCCGACTTCGCCCGGCCACACGAAGCAATCCTCCATCACGATGCTCGACGTGCCGTCTGCGGGCAGGGCGGTGGCCGCGTTGTTATGGTATAAAGAGTTGCTGCCGGTGGTGAGGTTTCCCGTGGGCGTCCAGCCATAAGCGGGCGCGGTTGCCGTGCCGTTGGCCTCGTAGTTGCCGGAGGGCCGGATGCCGTAGAAGCGGACTTCGGTCACTTCAGCCGTGAATTCCGGCAGCAAAGCCAAGGTGGCGGGGTCGATGCGTCCGGCAAAAGATATCCGCGCGAGCAGGTGGCGGAAGGTGAACTTCACGGGCTGCGGCGCGTCGCCCGGCAAGCCGGTGGCAGATGCTGCCATGAGGTCGACGGCAGAATCCACCGGGAAATTGCGGATGGCAAGCGTGCCGTCCTCTGCATAGCTGGCAGCCGCGCCGCCGGCTTGCGCGGCCAGGTCGGCGGTTTCCGGGTAGAGGGCATGGAAGTCATACGTTTCGCCGGCTTGCCAGTAGCGGTAGCCTCCCTCGTAAGTCCATTGCCCGCCGGTGTTGGCGACGGGAGTGGGGGTGGCGTTGTCGTCGGCAAACACGGGCGTTCGTGCCGTGGCTGCCGTGGCATTTTCGTGCCAGGCCCACACGGAGAAGCGGTCGCCCTCGGCAAAACTTTCCACGGCGGCGCGGGTCAATGCGGGGGAGCGGAAGCAGATGGCATCGTTGCTTTCGCCCTCATCCAGCACATCGGTGGCGGTGCATGCGCTCATCAGCACGGCCATGCCTGCTGCCCGCCAAAGCCTGCTGCCTTTTTTCATGAAGCCGGTTCCTTTTGTTGCCATATACATTTCTTTATCATTGCATGGTGGCTATAAGGGGACATTCAACCCCTTATAGCCTGTGAGGTTCCAATAACCTCCTGAAAAACAAAAACGATGAAAAAAGGAGGTTGCCTGCCCGCTTGCGCTTTCGCGGGCAACCTCATGGAATTGCTCGCGCAATTAGTTTTGGTTTGTCAAAGCGCCCTCGTTGTCTGTTGCAGAACCGGTTGTCCAGTTGGTCTCATCCCATGCCGTAACGGTCGGCTCGGCGAACGTGATGATGTCCATGTTGGCACCCGTGATGGTGGCGATGTAGTTGTACTTGTAGCCCGGCTGCCATGTAGCATCCGTGATGGTGGCCTGCAAGTTCTTCGTTACATTTACGTCTCCCCCGTTGTTCAACGTGGCCGTGAATTTGACAGTCAATGAAGTGGTCTGCGGGATTACGACGAACGGGTCGCTCTCGCCGGCTGCGGAGGATTCGGTGGTGAATTCTGCTGCGTTGCTCAATGTGGCAGGCGTGTCCAAGTCGTCCCATGCAGCCGTGCCGTTGTAGGTCAAGTTGCCTTGGCCGTTCAAGCCGGTTACTGTGAATTCGCTGATGGTGATGGCATTGGCATCGTCACCCAATTCGCTCTGGATGGTGAACTTGATCATCGACAGTGCGTGCGCGAAGTTGAATTCCACCGGCACGTTGCTGCTGGCCAAATCATTCGCATTGCTGGCGATGGACACCACCAAGTCTTTCTGCACGCTGGCGTTGTAGTCGGTGATGGTCAAGTCAGAGCCGTCCCAATTTACATCGACCGTAGTGCTTGCATTATTGGCTGCGCCGCCGTCAGAGTATGCAGCGAAGTCATACGTTCCTGCTGTCCATTGCTTCAGGTCGTCGTAAATCCACGTGCCTTCCGTGCCGCTTTCGTACACTCTTTCGCCCGTGAAAAGCGAGCCATTATTGTACCGACCGTACACATAGAACTCTTTGATGTTGTCGGTGGTCACGTCCGTCACGGCTTTGGTTGCGTTGCCTACGAACGCGCCTTTGAAACTCAGCATGCGGCTGTCGGCCACTTCGATGGTTTCTTCATTGGTGCAGGCCGTGAATGCTGCCACAGCCAAACCCATCAATAACAAACTTTTCTTCATAAAACACAAAAATTTAAATTAAACAATATGGTTGATTCATGTCTTCTTTTTTCATTTCCCTCCTTCTTCCTTCACGACAGCGGGGGCAGTTCCACGTCCTGGTATTCGCCCCATCCGTCCACATTCACCTCGAAACCTCCGCCTCCGGCATCTTCCGGCGTGATGACAATGTCTTTGACCACAATGACCCCTCCGCGCGGCTGACGCTCCATTTGCTCGGTGATGTCGAATTCAAAGGTCTTTATCTTGCCGTTGCCGAGCCGCACTTCCAGGTTCATGCTGTACGTGCGCGGCGCACGGGTAGGTTCATAGAAGTCGCCGGGATGGTCGGGCACGCCGAAAGATTGCACCAAGGCCATGGCGCCGAAGTCCTCCATGGTGCAGTCGTAGAGCAGGGTGGCCGCCTTGCTTCCGGTGTGGCCGTCCTGAAGATAGACCGACTCGGCCATGCCCGCGATGGCTCCGCGAGCCAAAGCCACGTACTGCTGCCCGGCAGCAAACTCGTAGCGCACCAGGTAGGTGTAGGTGAGCGGACGCATGATGACGGGCAGTTCCGTGTCGGTGAAGCTCTTCTTGGCCTCATATTTTTCCACGAAAGCCCCGAAGAGCATGTCGGGCGGCGTGATGGTGCGCTCCTCTCCATGCAGTTCCTTGAAGCCTCCCCGCGTTCGGGTACGGGTGGATGCCGTGGCCGTGGCCGCCGATGGAAGGTCGTTGAACACGATGTATTCCGTGTCGTTGTTGTAGAACAACAGGTCGTGCGTGCCTTCGGGCATGTAGAGGCGGCCCCCTTCCGGCGGAAGGTTGTATTCGCTTCTGCCGCCGTCTTCCTTGTAGACAATGGCGCGGATGCCGTCCGGCACTTCAGGGTGCAGGGACTCGTAGGGCAGCCAATGGGCGGGCCACCGGCTTTCCCAATCGATTTCGTAGGCGCGGTGCCACAGGATTTCCCAGTCGGCCGCCACGTAGGTGCGCACGGCGTAGCCATGCTCGTCGTGGTCGTAGCACAAGTCCTTGCGGCAGCCTGCCAGCACGGGCAAGGCGGCCAGCATCGCCCAAACGGCAGGCGAGGAGATGCGGTGCAGGAATTTCCGTGTCATAATGTGCCTCCTTTCTTCACCCACCGCCCGATGTTCCAGCCCACGGCCAGTTTCAGCTTGAGCGGGCCGAAATAGTTCATCCGTTTGGCTTGCTGGAACACGTAGTGGCCATCCATGGGCAGGTATTCGTCATATTTGGTATTCATGTAGCCGATTCCGATGCCGGCTTCCATGGAGAAATGCTTTCCGATGGGGAACATGTAGCCGTAGCTGATGCCCGCATATTCCATCTCGCCCTGGTATCCTCGCCCTCCGTTTTCCAGGTCGTACCAGCCGCCGCCCACGAAAGCGCCGATGTAGTGGCCGTGGCGCAGCCCTTTCGTCTTGAACCAGAAGCGTCCCTCCGGGCTGATGGTGGCCAACTGGTAGTAGCGGTGCTTGGGGTCGTTGTGCCACCATGCCATGTTGCCTTCCAGGTTGACCGACCAACGGCGGTTGATGTAGTACTCAAATTCCAAGGAAGGCATCAGCAACACATCGTAGAGGAGATTGGACTTGACGGACCACGGCGTGGTTTTGTATTCCCGCCACGTGTGTGCTTTCGGTTGCCGCACGAGGGGCATTGCATCAGGTGTTTGCGGTGTTTCCGCCCACGACACCGCAGGCATGGGCTGTGCGGGCGCGTCCGTCCGCACAAGGGGCGGGGCGGGCGCAGGCTTTTCTTCGGCAGGCGCGGGTTGCGCCGCCGCTTCTTTCCCGTAAACGATGGCCATGATGGCCACGATGTCGTCCATGCCTTTGTAGGATGTTGCGTGGTTGGAGGTGCGGTACCATTCTTCCTTCATGCCGTAGTGCGTGATGAACCACGACTTCACTTGGTTGCTGCGGTTCTTGGCCGACCGAAGGTTGGCGGCCTCCGAACGGAACGAAGTGCAGAATCCCTGCACGCGCACGATGGCATCGCCTTTGGCAATGGCGTCGCGGTGGCGTTCAATCAATGTTGCTGCTTGCAGGATGGAGGCGTCGTTGTGCGCATTGGAATAAAACATCAGCCGTTGCGGCACGAAACGGAACAGGATGACCGAATCCGCCATTGCTTCATTTTCTTGGCTTTTCAGCTTTGCCGGGCAAGCCAACAAGCCGATTAGCACGAGCCAGATGAACAATCTGTATTTCCTCATGGTATGTCCGTTGTTTTATTTTTTATTGTATTGTGCCTTTTTTTATATATTGTATTTTGTGTTTATAATACAATAATGTCGTAATAATTACGGCACAATTAAAAAGTTTTTCCACATGACGTTTCGTTCCTCATTCGGAACATGGCCGCAAAGATAAGCATTTTTTATTTGTAACCAAGTTTAGTAAAAATAAGTCCTTTAATATTTATAATTCATTAACTTTGAAAAGATTTTTCTAACATTTTCATGGTTTGAGGGAAGTGTTCAGGCACTTTGCGGGCATTGCTCCAAAGGATTTTTGGATTTCAGATTTTAGGTTTCAGATTTCACCTTTTCTATGCCCCGGCCAGTTTGCAATTTGCCGGAAGGTTTGTTTCGGATGCTTCGGGCGGCGAACCCGGAAGGGCGTGGGGGAGGTTGGAGGACTTGGCAGGCACCGTCCCAAAAGTTTTGGAAAATCCTTGGAAGGTTTGGGGCAAAACGTTGGAAGGTTTGCGCTCATTGTTCCTAAGCTTTTCCCCGCACGATTATTAATCGTACACGTGTACGATTAATAATCGTGCAGAGGATCTTCTATGTGGAACGGGGAATCTTATTCGACGGGATTCCCTCCCTTCACCCGACGGAGGGGTAGCAGTCCCCCAGCAAGTCGGCCACGACGAAGGTGCTTCCGCCCACGAAGATGAGGTCGCTTGGGCTGGCATTGCGTTTGGCGGCGGCCAGGGCTTCCCTGACGGTGGGGAAACAGTGGCCGTGCAGGCGGTGGCGCAAGGCGGCGGCTTGCAGCGTTTCTTCGGGCATGGCGCGCGCCACCTTCGCCCGCGTGAAGTAATACTCCGCGTCGGCGGGCAGCAGGGACAGCACGCCGTCTGCGTCTTTGTCGCTCACCATGCCCATCACGATGTGAAGATGCCGGCAAGGGTACTGCGCCAGTTGCTCCGCGACGTACGACATTCCGCCCGTGTTATGGCCGGTGTCGCACACCACGTCGGGATGTTCCTCCAATTGCTGCCATCGTCCCATCAGGCCGGTCAGCGACGTGACGCGGGCGAAACCGTTGCGCACGGCGTTTTCATGGAGGCGGAAGCCCTGTTCCTGCAAGAGGCGCAGGGCGGCAAGGAGGGTGTTGGTGTTCTTCAGCTGGCACAAGCCGCCCAATTCTCCCACTAAATCGGCGTAATCCTCCGTCTGGTACAGCCATTTCCCGCCGTCCGTGCGCTGCCACGACCGCAGCAGGGGCGCGTCTTCCGCGAAGACGACGGGAGCCTGCACCGCTTGCGCCCGCCGGGCGAACACGGGCCTTGTCTCATTGTTGGCCTCGCCCACCACCACAGGCGTGCAGGATTTGATGATGCCTGCCTTTTCTTCCGCGATTTTTGCGAGGGTGTTGCCCAAAAACTGCACGTGGTCGAAGCTGATGTTCGTGATGATGCTGAGCGCGGGGCGGATGATGTTCGTGCAGTCCAACCGTCCGCCCAAGCCCACTTCGACGACGGCCACGTCCACTTTCTCCGTTGCGAAGTGCTGGAAGGCCATGGCCGTTGCCAGTTCGAAGAACGAAGGGCGGAGCGGTTCGAAGAAAGGGCGGTGCCGCTCCACGAAGTCCACGACAGACTGTTCCGGCATCTTCGCGCCGTCCACCCGGATGCGTTCCCTGAAATCCACCAGATGGGGGGAGGTGTAAAGCCCGGTCTTGTAGCCCGCGCTTTGCAGGATGGCGGCCAACATGTGCGAACAGGAGCCTTTCCCGTTGGTGCCCGCCACGTGGATGGTGCGGAACGAGCGGTGGGGATGCCCCAAATGGGCGTCCAGCGCCAGCGTGTTTTCCAATCCTTCTTTATAAGCCGCGCCTCCCACTTGCTGGAACATGGGGACGCTGCGGAACAAATAGTCCAGCGTTTCTTCGTAATCCATCATTTTATAATATTTAACGGCCTGCGCGCCTGTTCTTTCCCCGCAATCCTGTACATTAGAGGCATGATTGCGCAACTTGGGCCGGCGCAGCCCGAAAAGCGGCGCAAAAGTAATGAAAACCTCTCAAATCTAAAAAAGTATGGGCAAGAAGAAAAATTTTGTTTTGGACACGAATGTCATCCTGCATGACTACAACTGCCTGAAGAATTTCCAGGAGAACGACATCTACCTTCCCATCGTGGTGCTGGAAGAATTAGACAGGTTCAAGAAAGGGAACGAACAAATCAACTACAACGCCCGCGAGTTTGTCCGCGAATTGGACGAAATCACGGCCGACTGCCGCTCGCTGAAAAGCGGGGTGAACCTTGGCGAAGGGCTGGGAAAACTCTACATCGTGGTGGACAACGCCCCTTCGAAGCGCGTGCAGGAAGCCTTCATGGAGCGCAAACCTGACCATGACATCCTGTCGGTGGCCGACAAGTTGCTGGAAAAGGACAAGAAAACCCCGACCATCTTAGTGACGAAAGACGTGAACCTCCGCATGAAAGCCCGCTCATTAGGGATACCCTGCGAGGACTATATCACGGACAAGGTGACGAACACGGACATCTTCCAGAAGGAAAACGAAGTGTTCGACGGCATCGACGCGGCATTGATCGACCGCATCTATTCGTCGAAAGAAGGTATCGACATTGCCGAACTGGGCCTGAACACCGTGGTGAAGCCCAACGAATGCTTCATCCTGAAAAGCGAACGCTCCACCGTGCTGGCCCGCTACAACCCGTTCACGCACGCCGTGTGCCGCGTGAACAAGGCCAAGCATTACGGCATAGAGCCGCGCAACGCCGAACAAAGCTTCGCGTTCGAGGTGCTGAACGACCCCGCCGTCAAGTTGGTGGCGCTCACCGGGAAGGCCGGGACGGGGAAAACCCTGCTGGCCCTGGCTTCGGCGTTAGCCCAGCAAAGCGAATACAAGCAGATTCTGCTGGCAAGGCCCATCGTGGCCCTTTCCAACAAAGACATCGGTTTCCTGCCCGGCGACGCCAATGAAAAGGTGGCGCCCTACATGCAACCGCTGTTCGACAACCTGAATGTCATCAAACGCCAGTTCCAATCCAGTTCGACGGAAATAAAGCGCATCGACGAGATGCAGAAAAGCGAACAGCTGGTCATTGAAGCGTTGGCCTTCATCCGGGGAAGGAGCCTTTCGGAGGTGTATTGCATTATCGACGAAGCACAGAACCTGACCCCCCACGAGATAAAAACCATCATCACGAGGGCCGGAGAGGGGACAAAGATGGTGTTCACCGGCGACATCCAGCAGATTGACCAGCCCTATCTGGACAGCCAGTCCAACGGCTTGGTGTACATGATTGACAAAATGTCCGGCCAGGACATGTTCGCGCACGTCAACCTGGTGAAGGGAGAACGGAGCGCCCTCAGCGAACTGGCGAGCAACCTGCTGTGACGCGCGCCGTGCAGCATGGCGGGAATGATGGCTTCTTTCATGCGGGAAGCCATCATTTTCATTAAATGTTGCCCGAAATCTAAAAAAACGCCTTATCTTTGCAAGCCGATACAATAACTATGCATATACGTAAAGAGAAATGAGAAACAGGTTTTTCCGCAAATACTTGTCCACCAATGTCCTTCCCATTTGGGCTGTCCTGCTGCTGGACGTAGTGATTGTCATCTTTTCGTGCCTCATTGCCTTTTTCCTGAAACAGGACATGGAATGGGAAGACATCAGCGACAATTCTTTCTCCATCGAGGCGTTCCTGCTGTTTTCCATCGTGGTCAATGTGTTTTTCTTCCGCTGTTTCCGCACCTATTTGGGCGTGTTGCGCTATTCGTCGTTTGTCGACATCATGCGCATCTTCGTTTCGCTCACCCTCAGCTATATTGTATTGATTTGCATCAACGGCGTGTATTACCTGGTCTTCGGCGGGAAGATGCTGCCGGAATCCACGATATTCATGGCCTATGTGCTGAACTTCGCCCTGATGTCCAGCTCGCGCGTGGTGGTGAAGATGATGTATGAGGCATCCCATTTCGACAGCCGCAGGAGCATCAACGTCTTCATCTATGGCGCGAAGGAAGCGGGCGTGAACATCGCCAAGTCGTTGCGCGTGAACCTGAAGAACCGTTACCGCCTGCGCGGGTTCATCGCGGATGAGCCGGAACTGGTGGACAAAGTGATGATGGGCGTGAAGGTGTATGCCAACGACGATTCCTTGCTGGAGACATTGGACGACCGGGGCATCAGCGCAGTGATTGTGTCGCCTGCCAAGCTGGACCAGTTGAGCAAGACGGACCTGGCCGACAAATTGCTGTCGCACCACATCAAACTGCTCACGGCGCCCCCGCTGAGCGAGTGGAACAACCAAGAACTGGACCACACCCAACTGAAAGAAATACAGATTGAAGACTTGCTGCCGCGCGCCCCCATCGAGATAGACATGCGGAAGATTGCTTCGCACTTGGAGGGGAAACGGGTGATGATTACCGGGGCGGCGGGTTCCATCGGCAGCGAAATCATGCGCCAGGTGGTTTCCTTCAATCCATACAAGCTGATATTGATAGACCAGGCAGAAACGCCCCTGCACGACATACGACTGGAGTTGCAAGACTATTGGAGGAACATCGACGCGGAAACCATCGTGGCCGACGTGTCGGACCAAGGACGCATGGAAAACATCTTCAAGGAATACCGCCCGCAATACATCTTCCATGCGGCAGCCTACAAGCATGTTCCCATGATGGAGAACAACGTGCCGGAAGCCATACGGGTGAATGTATCAGGGACACGCAACCTGGCCGACCTTTCGGTGAAATACGGGGCGGAGAAATTCGTGATGATATCCACCGACAAAGCCGTGAACCCCACCAACGTGATGGGATGCTCCAAGCGGATTGCCGAAATCTACGTGCAGTCGCTGGCCAAACATCTGCAAAAGAAAGGCGATGCGTCCGTGAAGTTCATCACCACCCGTTTCGGCAATGTGCTGGGCTCGAACGGGTCCGTCATCCCGCGCTTCAAGGAACAGATACAAAGAGGCGGGCCGGTGACGGTGACGCATCCCGACATCATCCGCTACTTCATGACCATCCCCGAAGCATGCCGCCTGGTATTGGAAGCCGGGAGCATGGGCAACGGCGGCGAAATCTACATCTTCGACATGGGGCAACCCGTGAAAATCGTGGACTTGGCGAAACGCATGATTTCCTTGTCGGGGCGCGAGAACATCAAGATTGAATTCACCGGATTGCGACACGGCGAGAAACTGTATGAGGAACTGTTGAACAACAAAGAACTGACGAAGCCGACCTACCATCCCAAAATCATGATTGCCAATGTGAGGGAATACGATTATGGCGACGTGCAGCAGCACATCCAGAACCTGATTGACACGAGCCACACCTATGACCCGATGAAAATCGTGGCCGTCATGAAAGACATCGTGCCTGAATTTGTGAGCAAGAACTCTTGCTTCGAGGTTTTGGACAAGAAATGACTTAGCGCCGCCTTCTTATGCCTATCCGTTATGAAGAAGAACTGAACGAGAGCCAGCGGGCCGCCGTGCTTTACATCGACGGGCCGTCATTAGTCATTGCAGGGGCCGGGTCGGGAAAGACCCGCGTGCTGACCTATAAAGTGGCTTACCTGTTGGAGCAAGGCTATGCGCCTTCTTCCATTCTGGCTTTGACCTTCACCAACAAAGCGGCACGGGAGATGAAAGAACGCATCGCCCGCATGGTGGGCGAGGAGCAGGCACGGCGTTTGTGGATGGGGACATTCCATTCTTTGTTTGCAAGGATGCTCCGCCACGAGGCGGAACACATCGGCTATCCGCCCCGTTTCACCATCTATGACGCTGCCGACTCCAAGAGTTTGATAAACAGCATCATCAAGGAGATGCAGCTGGATGACAAGACCTATAAGGCATCTTCCGTGCAGGCCCGCATCTCGGAAGCGAAGAACCGGCTGGTGACTCCCGATGCTTACCAGGCAGACGCGGAGATGCTGCATGCCGACACGTTGGCCAAACGCCCGGCAACAGGGGCTATTTACCGCCGCTATTGGGAAAGGTGCCGCCAGGCCGGCGCAATGGATTTCGATGACCTGCTGTTGCAGACCTATTTGCTTTTCGACCGCTACCCGGAAATCTTGGAGAAGTACAGGCAACTGTTCCGTTTCATCCTGGTGGACGAGTACCAGGACACCAACTTTGCCCAACATCAAATCGTGCTGCAACTGACGAAAGGGCATGAACACATCTGCGTGGTGGGCGACGACGCGCAAAGCATCTATTCGTTCAGGGGCGCCAACATTGACAACATCCTGACGTTCACACGCTGCTTCCACGGGGCAAAGATTTTCAAACTGGAACAGAACTACCGTTCCACCCAAACGATTGTGGAAGCCGCCAATTGCCTGATAGAGAAGAATACGGACCAAATCCGCAAAACCACTTTTTCCGAAAAGAAGCGCGGCAACCCGATTCAGCTTTTCGAAGCCTATTCAGACATCGAGGAAGGAGAAATCGTGGCGAACAAGATAGGGGAGCTTCGCCGCAAGGAACATGACGGGTACAATGACTTCGCCATCTTGTACCGCACGAACGCGCAGTCGCGCATCTTTGAAGCGGCATTGCGCAAGCGCAATTACCCGTACAGGATATATGGCGGCCTGTCGTTCTACCAGCGCAAGGAAATAAAGGATGTGATTGCTTATTTCCGGCTGGCCGTCAACCCGCATGACGAAGAAGCGTTCAAGCGCATCATCAATTATCCGGCGCGGGGCATCGGCGACACAACGGTGAACAAAATCGTCCAAGCCGCCAATGCAAACAACATCAGCCTGTGGGAAGTCATTGCCGACCCGCAGAAAAACGGGCTGGCCGTGAACAAAGGCACGGCGGCCAAATTGCAAGGATTCCGGGAAATGATAATCCAATTCATCCAGGAATCTGAGGATAAGAACGCTTACGAGGCGGGATTCGACATCGTGAAATTGTCCGGCATTGCCAACGACATTGCCCAAGATAGAAGTCCTGAGTACCTGAGCAAGCAGGAAAACATCGAAGAACTGATGAACGGCATGAATGATTTTTGCGCCGGGCGGCAGGAAGAAGGCAATCAGAATGTGTCGTTGGCTGATTTCTTGTCGGAAGTTTCTTTGCTGTCGGACCAAGACACGGACAAAGGCGATGACGCGGAGAAAATAACCCTGATGACCATCCATGCGGCCAAAGGGCTGGAGTTTAAGAATGTTTTTATTGTAGGGTTGGAAGAAAACCTCTTTCCGAGCGGGCAATGTGTCAATTCGTATAGGGCGTTGGAGGAAGAACGCCGGTTGTTTTACGTGGCCATCACCCGTGCCGAGGAGAATTGCTTCCTCTCTTATGCAAAGAGCCGTTTCCGTTACGGGAAAACAGAATTCGGTTTCCCCAGCCGTTTCCTGAAAGACATCGACGGGTGTTATTTCAAGCAAGGCGAAGACATGCCTTTTGCCCGCGAACGTGTTGTTCCAAATGAAAAGAGTGCATCGTTCGGCACGCAAAAGGCAAATAATGCCACGAGAAGTTTGTTCATGCCGCCGCCATCTGCACGGCGTTTGGCGAAAGTGCCGGTGCAATCCCAAGAAGAAAAGCCGTCCGGGCAAGCACCCGTGAAAAAAGGACAGCGAATAGAGCATGAACGGTTCGGCATGGGCGAAATCGTGAAAGTGGAAGGCAGCGGCGACAATTTGAAAGCCACCGTGCGTTTCCGCAATGCCGGAGAAAAACAATTGCTGCTGAAATTCGCCCGCTTTAAAATAATAGATTAATCGTATGATAGATGTTTCAAAAGTGCCGTCACCTTGCTATGTGATGGAAGAAGAACTGTTGCGAAAGAACCTGAGCCTGATAAAATCCGTCGAGGAAAGGGCAGGGGTGGACATTATCCTTGCGTTCAAGTCGTTCGCAATGTGGAAATCGTTCCCCATCTTTAAAGAATATGTCGAAAGCTGCACGGCCAGTTCGGTTTACGAAGCGCGGTTGGCCGTGGAAGAATTCAAAAGCAAGGCGCATGCTTATTCGCCTGCTTACACCGAACAGGACTTTCCTGCCATCATGGAATGCAGCAGCCACATCACTTTCAACTCTTTGACACAGTATGAACGTTTCTACCCGCAAGTGCAAACCTGTCATCCTGAAATCTCTTGCGGCCTGCGCATCAATCCCGAATATTCGGAAGTGGAGACGGAACTTTACAACCCATGCGCTCCCGGCACACGTTTCGGCGTCACTTGCGGACAAATGCCCGAAACGTTGCCGGAAGGCATTCAAGGCTTCCATTGCCACACGCATTGCGAATCCGATTCATGCGCATTTGAAAGGACACTGAAGCATATAGAAGAAAGGTTTTCTTCTTGGTTCGGCCAATTACGATGGATAAATTTCGGCGGAGGCCATCTCATGACACGGAAGGATTACGACGTGGAGCATCTGATTCGCTTGTTGCAGGGCTTCAAATCGCGTTATCCCCATTTGCATGTCATACTGGAACCGGGTTCTGCTTTCACTTGGCAGACAGGAGTGTTGGTGTCGACGGTGGTGGACATTGTGGAAAACAAAGGGATACGGACGGCTATCCTTGATGTGAGCTTCACTTGCCACATGCCGGATTGCTTGGAGATGCCCTACCAACCGGCGGTGCGCGGCGCAGAAATGGGAGCGCATACCCCCCATGTTTACCGTTTGGGCGGCAACAGTTGCCTGAGTGGCGACTATATGGGCGTATGGTCATTCCCTCGGCCGCTTTGCGTGGGCGACAAGATTGTTTTTGAGGACATGATTCATTACACGATGGTAAAGACCAACATGTTCAACGGTATCCGCCATCCGTCTGTCGCCTTATGGACATTGGACAACCGTTTGCAAATGTACAAGCACTTCGCTTACGAGGATTACCGCGACAGGATGTGTTGACGCTTTTCACATGCATGGCTGATTATAAACAGGTTATAAGCGGCGACAAAAAATATTTTCTTTTTTTCCATCCAAAGGTTTGGAGAAAATAAAAAAAAGAGTACCTTTGCAACCGCATTTGCGGAAATAGCTCAGTTGGTAGAGCACAACCTTGCCAAGGTTGGGGTCGCGAGTTCGAGTCTCGTTTTCCGCTCTCATGAATCGTTCTTTGCAAGATGGAAAGAATAGATGCCCAGGTGGCGGAATGGTAGACGCGCTCGTTTCAGGTGCGAGTGGGTAAAACCGTGCAAGTTCGAGTCTTGTTCTGGGCACAGGCCATAAATGAGAATCTGCATTTGATTCTTATGGAGAGATGGCGGAATTGGTAGACGCGCTACTTTGAGGGGGTAGTGACAGTTATGTCGTGGGAGTTCGAGTCTCCTTCTCTTCACGAAAGCCATTTGGCTGACGGTTATTTTGCGGAAATAGCTCAGTTGGTAGAGCACAACCTTGCCAAGGTTGGGGTCGCGAGTTCGAGTCTCGTTTTCCGCTCTATTTATTATCTCTTGCGTGCGGCAGTAGCTCAGTTGGTAGAGCATCAGCTTCCCAAGCTGGGGGTCGCGAGTTCGAGCCTCGTTTGCCGCTCACCCTGAAAATCAAGCAGTTACAAAGATTTGTAGCTGCTTTTTTTGTTAGAAACCGTCTAAATATTGCCGTTTTTGAACGTTATTTTGTGTTATTGCTTACTTTTGCATTGCAAATTTATTGCAAGTGAAGATGCGGCATTCAGCCTTTTAGTCTTATGCGCTGGCGTGGTAAAACGATGATTAAATTGTTGATTTTCAGCTATAAATTGAAATGGAAGTCAGCGCATCAGCCTAAAGGGCTGAATGAATTGGTTGATTTTTTCCGCGAACTCGCGACACTCAGCCTATCGGAAATTTGCAAAAAAAATTGCAATCAACTAAAAACCAACTAATTATGGCACACTGCAAATTCCATTTAGACACAAGAAGCAAGCGGAAAGACGGAACTTCGCCTGTAAAAATTTACGTAAAGCACAGGGGCGCGTTCTTCCTTTCAACTGATTTTTATGCATCGGAGGAAAACTGGGACGGGAACGAATACAAAAGCAACACCGATGTTTACAGGAACAGAAATTCAGCATTGAGGGCGACAATCATGCGGGTTGACAATGAGATTATGAATTTGATAAGGTCCGGCGAAATCATGAAAATGACAGACAATGCATTGAAAGGGCATTTGAAAGAGGTTTTGGAAGGAAGCTTTTCAAAGAAAAAATTGTTTATTGATTATTTGGATGAATTTGTTGGCAAGAAAGCGAATGACGGCACAAAAACGGTCTATGCGACAACGAGGAACAAAATAACTGCTTTCGACAAGTATTGCACATTGGAGGCCATTGACAAGAAATGGCTGGAGAGATTTGAAAAATGGATGTCGGAAAGCGGGATGTCCACAAACGCATATGCCATACATTTGCGGAACGTCCGGGCGATTTTCAATTATTGCATTGATGAGGAATACACGACGCTTTACCCGTTCCGAAAATTCAAGATAAGGAAAGAGGAAACCCGGAAAAGGTGCTTGACGGTGGAACAGCTCAGGAAATTGCGGGATTACCCGGTGGAAGAATACCAAGAAAGGTACAGGGACATATTCATGCTGATGTTCTACCTCATAGGGATTAACGCAGCAGACTTGTTCCGCGCCAAAAAATCCGATGTGGCAAATGGAAGGCTGGAGTACAAGAGGGCGAAAACGGGAAAACTTTATTCTGTAAATATAGAGCCGGAAGCGCGGGAAATAATCAGCAAGTATCCAGGGAAAGGCGGGTATCTGCTTGACGTTCTTGACTCGTATTCCAATTACAAAGATTTCCTCCACCGCATGAACATCGGGTTGCAGCAGATCGGGGAAACGGAGCGCGTAGGGCGTGGCGGGAAGAAAGTGCGCAATTCCGCTTTCCCCGGAATTTCCTCATATTGGACGCGCCACACGTGGGCTACTCTGGCCGCTTCCTTGGATATCCCGAAAGAAACGATTTCGGAGGCTTTGGGGCATAGCATCGGTTCGCCTGTCACTTCGATATACATCAAGTTCGACAACAGGAAAGTCGACGAGGCAAACAGGAAGGTGATAGATTTTGTGAACGGGAAGTAAATTACTTCCCGTAATTTTCGGCAAACTTCCTTGCGGCATTCAAGGCTTCAGAAAGTTGTTCCCGGTCGCAATCGTCTTGTATTTCCAATGTGAACTTCGGGAACTTATTCCGAATTAGCAGCATGCGGTCGTTTTCATCGTCCTGCCTGAACTCGAACACCGGGGTTGGAAGCGCGATGCTGTACCAGTGCGTGAACATGTAATCCCCCATTTCCCGCAACACGCGGGCGATTCCTTGCGCCCCAAGCTTTCCGATGGCCGATTTTTCATCATCAATGAATGTGACTTTCTGGCTCTCGTTGAACTCGTGTTCCTTGAACTTGACGACAATCAAATTCTCGGCATCAGTCAAGACCCACCATCCAGGCAGGTCTTGGCTTTTCTTTAAAACAAATCTTTCCATGAATTATAAGTTATGCCTCTCTCTGATGATTTCAATGAAAAGTGCCATTGCACTTTCTCTGTCATATACGTCCTCGCAGGCTGAATCGTCATGAACAAGGTCGTAATTGGAATTATCTTCATTATAGACTACGAGGCGGTAATATCCGCTGATGGACTCGTTAAGGCCGTACTTTACACCGCTTTCTCTGACGACCTCATTGAATTGTTCTTCGATTGAATTGAATAGCATAATTGAATACAGTTTCTACGTGTGTCTCACGGCTATGCAACAGCAATTAATTATGATTTGTCACTTGAATTGGCGGAAATAGCCCAGCACGTTTTCCGGCAGCCTTCGGAGGCCGCACACGATGTACTTTTCCGTCATGTTCGTGTTCGCATGGCCCATCAGCATGGTTATGCTGCACATGTCCGCCCCGCGTAAGTACAAGTTCGTGGCGAAGCTCCTCCGCGCGGTGTGTGAGGATATGAATTGCCATTTCTGCCCTTCGCACATTTCCCCGGCCTGGTAAAGCTTCATTTCCTCGTTGATTCCGGCGGCGCGGCATATTCCGCGCAATGCCGCATTGAACGTTGGGTCTGAAACTGTTTTCCCTGACAGGCCGTTCCGCTCGTTTTCTTCAAGTATGCGGCGCACTGCCGGTGCCAGCGGTATTTCCGATTTGATGTGCGTTTTCTGCGACACGTACACCAAGGAACCACCGATGATGTTCTTTTCAGAGAAGTTCACATAGTCGCTGTGCCTTGCCCCGGTCAACGCCCCCAGCAGGAATTGGTTTTTCACAAGCCTTTCAAGGCCGTTTTTAGGCTCGTATTCCATCAGTTTCGTTATTTCCTTGTCGGTAAGCCACGTTTGCTGCGAAACGTCGCTCTTGGGGCTTAAAATGGCCTCGTAGCCTTTAGGCAATTCCATAACGTCGCTGTACAAGTTCAACACGGATTTCACCATGGCGCAATAGGTCTTCACGCTGGTGTTTGCGAGCCTTCCCCTCATGTGTTCCACGAACGCGGCCAAATTCGCCTTTGTCACGTTCTCCCATGTGGCCGGGCAATGGTTCGCGGCCTCGAACATTCCGAGTATTTTCGCGTATTTCGGGTATTTTTCCGCGAAAGCCTCATTCAGTTCTTTTTTCGGTTTCTTCGTCCTCATGCTGAAGCCCTTTCCATACCATTTTGTTTATAAACCTTGATTTGTTCGGCTGCCTGTTGATGATTTCGGCCAATTCCAAATCGAAACGTATGCAATAGTTTTTGCTTTTCTTTCCTGTTCCTTTCTTCCTCATTGTTTGTCCTCCTTTTTTGTCGTTTCTTCGTTGTGCTTTAAAGGCCGTCCTTTATAGTCAACAATATTCCCGTCTTTGTCCAAGTAGATGTTCTTTCTTGTCATCCATATACCATTTGCAATTGCTGCGACGACTATAAACGCGAACATGCCTAAAACGAACCCCCAACTGTCGGAATACCCGACGGCCAAAATGAAAATGACGATTGCCCAAAGAATTATTCCTATCATAGTTTTTTGATTTTAAAGTGTGATACAAATATATTGATTGTTTTTTGATTTCGCAAACGGGATAATGGTTTTGCCCGTTATTCATGCAGAATGCTTCTTAATTCGTTTATGGTGAATGTCCCTTCCAGTTCGGAAGGCAGTTCCCTGTGCCTTATAAGGCATTTGTAAAGCCCGTTTTTGGTACGTTCATACCATTTCACCGATATTTCCGGGTCGTTGAAATAGAAATCTTCCATTTCTTGTCGCCCTGCCTTTATTTTTATCCAGCTTTCCATTTTTAAATGATTTATTTGTCGTTTATCGGATAAAATTCCACATTTTCAAAGTCATCAGCCGATAAGACCACATCGCCATTATAATACATGTCTTCCAGCTTTTCCCACGCTTTTTCGCTGTCATCCGCTTCTATTTCAATCACGCGGGCGAGTGTTTCCACAATTTTATATTGATATTTCATTTCTAAAGTTTTAAAGTTTGCCGGGAATCCGCCCGGCGCGGGTTCATGGTTTCATTCCCTATTACGGCATTACGCCCGGACTTTCCCGGGTGTTTGCGCACTCCGTTTTTTATATGGCTTGTTTTATCCGCCCGTCATCGTTCAAAATTCCGTTAAGGTGTTCGGCGCGTTGTTCGCTTCTTCTTTTGTCTGGTAGAAGTCGCATGCGGCATTGTCCAGCGTGTCGATGACATGGAAGCACCCGAATTTGTCCGGCTTGTCGTTCACAGTATAACGTTTCCCTGTTACCATCTTTTCGTAAAACTCCACATTCGCGGGCAATTCTTTCGGAGTTATGGAAAACGTTTGCGCCTCTAACTTGTTGTTCGTTTCTATGATTCCCGGTAATGCCTTATACAAGGAACTTTCCGGGCTTATTCCATCGTATTGCACGCCGTATTTGCGTCCATCATCTAAAAAACCATCGTAATTTACCACGTATTTAACGGCTCCAACATTATACATGATATCGTAGCATTTTTGAAATTCTTCGAAATGTATTTCTTTATTAGATACCTGCTTTTCAGGTCTTATTACGTCCATGTACTTTACTTCTTTTTCGGCAATATCTTTAGGGCATTTTCTCAGATTCCCAATGCAGCAGACGCCGTTTGAATTTAACCGAACTTCTGCAAGGTCGTAAAACGCCAATATAATTCCTATTTCCCCGCACTGGTCAAACGCAACTTCTCCCAGCTTAAAGCCGTCCATCTCATCGCATACGCTTTCATAATCGACTAAACCGTATTTCTCATAGTCTGGAATAACAAGCGTTTCCGTATCTTCTACTTCTTTGGTTGCTTCTTTTAGCCATTCTTCAAAGGAAACGGCTTCATCAATGGTAGCAAAATTTATACGCAGTTCATCGCTACCATCGGAGCAAACACGATGTCCTCGATATTCGTTGAATTTTTCGGCTAAATTGTACGCTTCATCATAAGTTAACTCGTCTTCGTAATAATATACGCCTGTCATATAATCGTCAATGTGCGAACCACACCAAGAATATAGATATAAGTTTGTATCATTTCCATTCACGGATATATTAACGGTTAACTCGCATTCGGTTGTATCCACGCTTTCCGGAATCATACGGACGTTGTTAATGCTGTTATTTATCATTTCGCCAAATTCTTCTTTGCATTCAAAATATAATTCATCCTCTTTAGAGGACGGAGCGAGCAACGCCCGAACCTTGTCCGCCTGCTTCTTGCTGAATATCCACCCCGCGCGCTTTCCTTCTCCATATCTTAACGCCGGGTTGAATTTGCCGCCCAACTCTTTAAACTGGTCTTTTTTCTCTTTCGTTTCTCCAAAAACTGCGATTGCTTTTTCTGAATAGTCCACGATTTCCAGACCCTCAACGCTGGAAGCTTCCACCGGTTCGGCTTTCGGTTCTTCCTGTTTTGGTCCTTTCACTTTCTTTGCTTTCGGCTCTATTACTGTATAATCGTCGTCGATTTCAATTTTTAAGTAAAAATTTGTGTCGAAATAGTCCTGCATCCCGTCCGAATCATCGTAACGGAATGATGCAGCATAAGACGTTACGCCGTCCAACGCGGCGAACACTTCAGGCATAAACCCGTCCTTTCCCCAACTCTTTACGCTGCTCATAGTCTCGAACCGTCCACGGTTTGCCAATTTCGAGCCCTCCACGAACGGGGCGCACGGCCCGGACTTCAATACAATATACATCGAATCCGTGTACATGGACCATTCAGTACGCACGGAGAACTTGAACGCCGGGAAATTCTTTTTTGCAAATTCACGCACTTTTTTAGCGATGTCTTTAGTTTGTAATTTGCTGTCATAGTTGGAACCAGCCCACCCGTTGGCGGTGTAGAAATTCATCTTTGCCATAATTGTAACATTTAATGATTAGTAATTTGTGCGCGTCCCGGAACTTGAACCGGGTGCAACGCCTGAACGTTTCACGCTTTGACAAATTCAGAAAATAAAGGGAGTTTATCTAATGTCATTGTAGAAGAACGCCCGCCGTAATATCCTTTTTTGTATCCTCCGAAATCTTTTGCAAAGTGAAGTTCTATATTAAATTCTTTTCCATTTTCATATTTACACAATGCAAATTCATATATTTCTTCATTCGCTTTCTTTTTCAACCAATTCAAACTATTTACGGCCTGTTTCCATTCATTTTGCTTTTGCTCAAATTCCCATTCTGTTTTTAAGTCGAAATAGATGGACTTATTAAGCAGTTTTTTAACGCACGACAAGCCAACATTATATATTTTGCCATCACTTTTTCCTTTGATAGTGGCAATATTAAATATTGTACGCCCGCAATCATCACAGGTTAATGGAGTTCCGTTTTCAACTGTTTGCATACACACGTTGATTAACCCGTATTCCTGAACTGGTAAATTCCCTTTTTTCATAATTGTAATAGTTTAATGATTAGTAATTTGTGCGCGTCCCGGAACTCGAACCGGGCGCAACGCCTGAACGTTTCGCGCTATGCCTCCGTGAATACCCGGAAGGAATTTTGTTACATCCTGTTTCCGTATGCGTCCATCATTCCATTATAGTAATTACTTATAATTACGTCGTTCCCGTCTTCTCCTTCCTTGTAATAGTAGTAATTGCAATTTTTCAAGTTATGGAATTTTTTTGCCTCTTTCGCGCTTGAATAATAGCGGTTAACTTCGTATTTTCTCCAAATTGCGCGGTTGAACCTGCGTGCAACATTTTTTAGTTCGCTTTCGATAAAGATTTTCATAATTAAAAAAATTAAATATTAGTAATTAGTTCCCGCGCTGCAACCGAATGCAGCCGGTTATAAGAACCGTACCAAGGTAGCGGGAATAGCTTTTATTTTTCTTGGAAATAATTATATAATTGTTTCAAAAAGTCGTAGGCAATGGATCCGCGATTCTCATAAGGCGCATTGCTTATCTTGCTTTCGTATTTCCGACCTATTTCGGCTATTTTTTCATCATAGCGGCCGAAAGGTCTATAACCGGAAGTTATGCAGAAAAACAGCCCATCGCCTTCTATGCAATATACATCGCAATTCCATCCATATACGCCACGCGTATAATGGAATGATTTAGACGATTGCGGCAAATAGTTTTCCAGTCTTTCAATTGAACAATAACCGAATTGGACTACATTGTTTTTGCCAAAGTGTTCGTAAACTTCTTTTCTTGATGTCTTTGTTTTCATAATGCTATAAGTTTTTAATGTTAGTAATTCGCAAACCCATAGCGTGCCAGGAACCCAATTTTTGGAGGTTCCTAAAAAAATAAGATTAGAAATTTGGAAGTGAAGAATTAAAGAAGTACTTTTGCCCTGTCTGGGGGGGGTACTTCTTTAAGTTCCTCCATCCGCTTGGAGTTCCAAGGGTGGCAACCTTTGGAACTCTTTTTTTCATCATCCTATCAATGCACGCCGTAAGATTCAAGGCTTTTTATTTCTTTTTTCTTACACTACAAATGTACGAATTTTATTTGTATCGCAAAAATATTTGGGCAATTATTTTGCAAAAACACCGTGTTTTTGCACATATTAACAGATGCTATTGTGCTGCAAATCAATGCGCAACGGAATAATTTAACCCAATCGAAGCACCATATGTTCGTGGTTATAATTATTTACAATAAATGGAAAGCGCAACATGCAGGCAATCGAATGGACGTTTGCACGGAACAGGAAGCAAGGAAGAAAGGAAGCAAGGCAGGAAGGGCGGGTCACTCCGTTCGTACTTATTGTGCATTATACAATAAGTAAAAAATGCTTACTTTATATTATTTATATAATATAAAATACAAATGATTGATTTTCAATAATATAGCTATACACGCAAATACCGCCACCCCCCCGTATGGGTATGGGATATTGATGATGTCACCTCCCCTAAAAATTTTTTATTTTTTTATTTTCCAACCGTAATTGCATTACAATTATGATTTTCAATAAATTTATGTTCTGATTATTGTTAATGCAATTATAATTTTTTATTTTTGCGGTTGTGTTTCCAGTGTATCGTGCTGCTGTTTCTTAGAAGAATAAGAAGATGTCTCTCCCTTTTTAGGGGTTCATAGTAATAAAAAGTAGTTTGCTTTTTCTTTTTATACAGTATATATGCGTATGTTCTAATTGGGATTTGTGTTTTTTTTGAGTTGTGTGGGATTGTTTGATGTTGCTAAGGTAAGCCATTAAAGTCATATATGGAAAGGTTTGAGCAAAAAAAATACGTGTCTTTTTTGTTGGGCAGGTACAGCATGGAGAAGAAAGAGGTTTTCACGGCCATATCTTCGATAAAGAGCAATCCCGACAGGCTGGACAGGTACAATAAGGTCGTGCGGGATTTGCCTTTATGGTGCGTGGAGTTCGGGTGCGTCCCGGGCGCGGATTCCTCTTACTACATGTTCAACGGGAGGTTTTTCGAGAAGGTGGCTTATGACGTGATTGAGGTGGGCCTCGAGTCGTGGCTGGAGGGCATGGGCGTCGGCTCGTTGGACAGGAACAGGAGGAGCATGTACGTGTACATGTGTTCCGTATTGGGTCGCGTGAGGGACAGGGTGTTGAGGCCGGACCTTAGCGTCATGTGCTTTGAAAACGGCGTTGTCGACATGTCGAGGCTGAAGCTGGAGCCTTTTTCGCCGAAATTCGACGTGTTGAAACAATACAGTTTCCGGTTTGACAGGAAAGAGATATTCAATTGCCCCACATGGAAGGCGTTTTTGGGCGAATCGTGGCTTCCCATGCAGGAAATGGACGGCGTTTTGCCGGAAAAGGACAAGAGGAGGCTTTTGCAGATGTTCCTTGGGGCGTGCCTCGTGGACAGGAAGCATGTGGCTTTCGAGTATTTCATGATATTGCAAGGGACGGGGGCGAACGGCAAGAGCGTCATATACCGCGTTTTGCAGGACATGTTCGGGAGCGATGAAATATTGAACATCAAGCTGGGCCAGTTTTCCAAGGGAGGGGACGAGCAATTGCGGGCGGCTTTCTCGATGGACGGGAAACGGCTGATGTTCTGCACGGAAAGCACGCGCAGCGACTTTTCGGACGTAAGCACGATAAAGGCCATATCCAGCGGGGAGCCGGTGGCGTGCCGCGCCATCGGGGGGAACATCACGATGATGCAGCGGCCTCCATTGCTGGTGTGCAACTCGAATTACAGGTGGAAGCAGGCGGACTTCATGAACCGCGACGACCCGGACGACATGAGCATGCAGCGGAGGGCGGTGATCGTGAATTTCGACAAGACGATACCCACGGAAAAGCGCGACACGATGCTGGCCGAGCGCATGCGAAAGGAGCATTCGGGCATTTTCGCCTGGATTGTGAAAGGGCTGTGCGAATTGAAGAAGAACGGGTGGAAGATGCCGGAAACAGTTGGCGGGAAGATAGAGGAACGCTTGAACAGGATGAGAAGCACCGTGGTGACGGACGACGGGCGGAAAATTGACGGGAGCGTGTCGGAATACATGCGTTACAAGTGCTGCGCCCCTTCGTGGAGGGAAGATGCCTGCAAGCTGATGTTCACGGCCACGGAATTGAAAAAGAATTACGACCGTTTTTGCCGCAAGGCGGGCGTTGTGCCTGTTTCGCAGCGGAAGTTGTCGATGGACTTGCTTTCGATGGGGTATGAAAGGAAGCAAGTGGCCGGGAAAGGGAACGCGTCCACTTATACGCTGTGGTGCAATGACCCTGTCGTGGCCAATGATTTCCTCCGACATGTCCCGTGTGTGGCGGACACGGTGAAAAGCTCGTTGTATGAGGGGTATGAATACACGGATGATGAATTTTTGGAGGACATTGACGATGATGAACAGGATATTTGAATTCGACCCTGCCGTGTACCCGTTCCGGCTGTGGGTTGGCATGAATGTGGCCCCGGAGGATATAAAAGAAAAGTTTTGGGCTTGGAATATCGGGGATGACACCATCAGCGACATTACGGACAACAATCTGTCGATGGATAATGTTGCCGCAACAACTTATCCTGTATGTTGCAGGGAAGATAATTGGATAGGCGCATTTGTTCATATTCGGAGAAAAGACAAGTGCAGCGTTGGCGTAATGGCGCATGAAGCGTCGCACGTTTGCGACTTCTTGTCTGACAGGTTTGGGTTGGTTGGCGAGATTGACAAGCTATTCAGCCATGGAGAAGCAAGGGCTTATTTCATCGAATGGGTGGCGAACTGCATTAATCAAGTAAAAACAGGGAAAATAAGAGAATGAATGAAAAAGGTTGCCTTTTATTCGGGCGAATCCCGGAAACGCTTTCACTGGAAGATGTGGATGAAACCAACAAGGCTTTTCAGGAGTTGAAGGCGAAATTTGACGCTATGCCGGAGGTAATGAAGAAGGATATTTGCCAATTTCTGTTTGAAGAAACGGAAAGGATAATGAAAAGCGTTGAGGAGAATTTGAAATATTCTGAGCCTTTGAGGATTATCGGGTTCATGGATTATAAAATTTGATTGATATGAAAAAGGAAGAAAAGTACGTGATTGCCCGTTTCGGCAATTTTGTGGTTTTGAAAAAAAACATGGCGGGCATGGATTTCATCACTGTGCGTGCGTCAAGCGGTTTTTGGCATGTACGTTACCGGGAAGACAGCCAAATGTACGGGAACATCCTGATGATGGTGCGAAACAAAGATTTCCACAAGTATTTGGAAAATTGGATTACGTCGCTGTACGTGATGGCGCAGGCAATGCCGGATCTGGAGTTTTACGGGGATTTCCTGAAGGCTTACCATTCGATGCAGGGACGCATGATGCCAAAAGACGCGACAGAGGAGGAGGACAAGGCCGCGCTGGAGGAGGTGCGGTCGATATACGAGATGGAAGAAGGGCTAAGCAAGGGAGGAGGCTGTGCGGTCGAGAACGGATGAGTTGAGCCGTATCCTTGCGAATGCAGTATCTTGATGGCTAAAAAAATGTGCTTGAATGAATAAAAAGCGCGTTGCTTATTCCTGCTTTTTATGTTTTAAAACATGCCCGGCTGTTGCTGTAATGGCTAAAAATATAAATATATTTGCATGTTTTTTAGAACAAAGCACAATAATATGAAAAAAAATTGTTTTTGCATTGGCGTTATTGTTGCCGGTGTGCCTGTTTGGGAAGGACGGAGTTGACGCATCTGTGAGAATGGTTGGCGGCATAGGAATGGGTGGTAACAAAAACAAGTCTTTCGGATCGGAAGGCGTGGTAGGTTACAGGGTCAATGAATACTTCAGGTCAGGAATCGGTTTCGGAATTTCTTGGTGCGATTTGCTGTTTGAAAAGAAAGCGTATTTGGGTGAAGATTACCGCGAGGAAGAGGCGTTCATTCCTATATACTTGAATGGGAAGGCAAATTTTGTAAAGGAAGGGATTTCGCCCTATTTTTCTTTGAACATAGGGTATTCCGCTTTGATACCTTTCTCTGGAAATGCAAGGGAAAGCGAATTGGGGCTTATGGCCAATCCGGCATTCGGGGTTGATTTCCCGTTGTCGAAAGGGTCTTTTTCATTGGAAACCGGGTATAAATACCAAGCAATGAAATATAGAGGAGATGACGGGGCATCTCCTTGTACTTCCGCAGCACTGTCGAACTAATGTTTCATGTTCTTTTTGTGTTTTTGGTATAACTCGCAAACGTTGCATGTCAGCGGCAAGTAGTAATGGATGGTGGTGTCCTCGGTCTGGATTTCGTCTTTCTTGGCTTGGGTGATGTCGGCAATCATTTTTTTGATGTCGAGCCATTCTTTTGACCCTATTGGCTGCTTGGCCTTTGCTATGAGGAGTTCCCGCAATTGGTTTTCCTTGGAGAGTTCCACGGCCATGTTGATGCCGTTGTCCTCTGCTTCTTCTTCGATTTTCCCGTTCCCTGTGCTTTTTTTCGTTTTCCTTGCCTTTTTCCCAATTGCGGCGAGATAGGCATCAAATGCTTCGTCCTGCATGAGGAGGTTGTTCATGTCCCTCATGTTGGTGTCTTTGTTGTAAACGGGGTTGTAAAGGCCAGAGGCGAGGAATGCGTCGAAGTCTTTCCATCCCATCGCCATTAGGTCGGCGAAAGCTTTTTCACGCACGGACAGTTTGTATTTATTTGCGTCCGCTTTTGCTTTTCTTGAAAAATCAATGTTTTCTTCGTTTCTGTTTATCATGACACTTTTTTTAAATGAACACAAAATAACACACGCAGTGGAGATGCCATCCCCCTTGGTATTCTGATATGGGGTGGTATCCGGCCATGTTGTCGCAAGTGGCGCACGGGTATGAGCTTCCCCGGAATGAATAGAACCCTTCCGCCCCTTCGTGCATGTCGCCCCAATGCTTCATCCATCCTTGCGACACGGCATGCGTGGAAAGCTTTTCGAGCGCGGTGTACATGGAGTTGGTGCGCCCTGCGCCGTAGCTTATGCCGTTCGACAAAAGGCGCGTGGCAGACGATTTTTCTTTCATGGCTTGCAGGAATATGGGATTCGTGTACGGCGACTTGAAATGCTCCTTTATGCTTTGCAGAAGCTTTTCTTTGGACGCTCCGATGATGAGGGCTGCGGCAATGCTTCCTTCCAGTTCGTATTTGAACCTCCTGCAATATATGCCGTTGCGTTGCATGAACGTCTTCCCGTGGTTTTTCCCGAATATGGAATCTGTTTCCACTTGGCTTTCGTTTCCCCATTCCAGCATGGAAAGCCGATGCGCGGTTTCCATGATTTGCCTTTCCAGCCACCGTATGACTTCATCGGCTTCTTCCTGCAATTCCTTGTTCCTCGAGAACCTGAACATGGCAGGGGGGACACGGTATTTGTATGCGATTTCCACAATCCTCTTTGCGGCTTCCTCCATGAAAGCGCCAAGGCTTCCGCGCATGCTTTCCTCTGCCGCGAGCCTTTGCCGGATGTATTCCCTTGCCTGTCTTATGTCATTTTTCCCCGGAACCATTGCTTCCTGTATCGGCATTTCTGCTGTTGTTTTCCATTTGGTATAGCAAATCCGCTTCTTGCTGGCGTTTCTCCTCTTTCAATATCTTGTCCCATTCCCCTGTGTCTGTGTAGAATGACGCTTTCTTTGATGCTGTTTCCTTTGAAACGAACCCGTTTTGTATGCCAATCGCGAGGTCGGACATCACGGAAGAATTGTTCACATGCACATATGGCTCAATCCATGCTTTTACAGGCAATGACATGAAATTTATGGAGTTTTCCATTTCCATCCCATACCCGTACAAGAATATTTCAACCATGTCGTTCAGGAATTTCTGGTATTCTTGCGCGTCGGTCATGGCTTTTTCGTAGGCTGGCGAATACAATATCTTCAAGGCTGCCGCAGGCAAGTCTCCTGATTTCAGTTCGGGCGGGATGACGGTGAATGATTGTTCGTAAATCATCTTGTAGAAAAATTCCAGTTGGCGTTGGTAGGATTCGGAGCCGCTGGGTTGTTCAAGGAACCCGGCCTTGTCGTCCACGCCTAACGTAAGCACTTTGATGGAGCCGTCCAAGTCATGCTGTGAAGGCAAGATGTTTTCTCCTTGCAAGTACATGATAGGGAATCCGAACGCTTCGTTGTTTTGCGCCATTTGCGAGAATGAAAGCTCGTACCCGTCTATGCTGTTTTGCGAATCTGACCAGCATGGCCCGTTTTCATCCCTTTTGTAAGCCACAGGAATGGATTTGAACCCATGTGGATGCTTTTGGACGATTGAATACCCGTCGTATCCTAATTTTTGGATGAATTTGTCAATGATGCTTTTATGGTTTCCTGCATTCCTTTTCAGCTTGTACATGAATTTGTCGTCCCATACCTCCATCCATTCCGTGACGGTGTTGCCGCTTTCATCGTAGCTGTTGTATGCCCTTGCAAGGAGTTTCAGTTCCCCTGCCTCATCGTAATGCGGGTATAGCGTGTCTCCATTCAAGAAAGAAAGCACTTTCCATCTGAATTTCCCGTTTTTCATGAACCCGACAAAGGCAGTGTCCCCTGTTGATTTCACGGATTTTGCGGATTCATAGAAGGCAATTTCCATGTCTTTCTTCAGCCACCCTTTTCGTATGTTTGACAATAAGCTGTTCTGCTCGCTTGTGGGGTTTTCTTCGTTCAATTCAAATTGTATGTCGTTCCCGCAAAGATGGACAAGTTGTTTTATCAGGATGATTTGCTGGAATGCGAATGCATATCTTGGCACAAATTCTTTGTAAATCCTTGTTCCTTTCCTCCCGGTGTCATTCCCGTCTTCATCAGTGATGCTGTATATTTCTTCTTTCAGTATGTCCGGGTAATATTCATCGCTGTTTATCGCATGCCCTGACGGTTGCAGTTCCATTAGGAAATCAGACTGCGTGACTATTTTCCCGAAAACCGGGTCATTTGCCGTGTTTGGCAATGCCATCCCGCTTGCTGTTCCATTTTTCATGTAGCCGTCCGGTTTCACTCTTACCCACGGCCTTTTTGTCTTGATTTGTCTTGTGTCCATGTTATCTCCTGTTTATGTACCTTATTGTGAATTTTGGCTTTCCTTTCACTGGTTTTATGGAAAACGCCTCCATGTACAGCATTCCTTCTATGAAGTCAGGGGAATGCCCTACGTATTTTTTCATGGTTTCTTTTTTGATGATCGTGAACCCTTTTTCGCTTGCAGCGTCCCTTATTGCCTTTCTCTCTTTCATGAGGATTTGCTTCAGCGGGACATCTTCATACCCGTTCCCGGAGAACTTCATGTCCAGCAATTGAGGGTTCACGGACATCCTCCTGTTCTTGAAATCTTGAACAAGCATGTACGCGCATTGTGACTTCAAGGAAGAATACATGTGCCTTATGGCATCTTTTTCTGCTGGCATCGATGCAATTGGAGCGCCCATGTTGTTGAACCCGATTGCGTCCGGGAAGAACCCTTTGAACACTTGGCCTATCCCGTTGAGGTCATATACGAAATTTTTTTCCAGCACCCCCCATTCCCTTAATTTCATTTTCACGATTTGCGGCGTTTCTTTCCCGTTTGCCCGGCATACGAAAACGTCTTCCATGTGTTTCCCGACCCACAGGAACATGGTCAAGTTGTCGCCGCCGTCAAATGCAACGTCGCATGAAGCCCTCCTGATGCCGTCCCCTGTCTGGAAGGAGTTGTTGAAAAACGCCTCCATGTCCTCCATTTTTATGAGGTCGTCGCCCGCCGCTTTGAAATTCCAGTTCCCTTCAAGGTCCCTTGCTCTTTGTTCTTCGTCTTGCTGTATGAGGTTTGCAATATAGTTCGGGTCGGATGTGATAAGGGCGATGTTTTCTTCCAGCTTCCCTTTTATGAACGTCACGGATTTCACGCTTGACGTGATTTTGCTGAAACCGTATTTTTCAAGTTCTGGTTTCCATGCCTTGTCTATGATCCCTTTGCATTGCAAGTAAACTTCTTCCGGCGTGTCTCCCCAATAAATCGTGTCTGGCGTGCTTCCTTCCATGAAGCAATACCTTACCACTCCGTCACGTTCCTCTATCGGAATCCCGTCTTCGCCTATCCACCAATCTATGAATTTCCTTACCCAGCTGTCCGGGTCGGGGTTGCATGTCCCGTAGAACCTGTTCCGTATCCCCGCAGAGTTTCGGTTGTCCGTGAGTATGTACCTGAATTTTTCAAACGGGATATGCGTTATTTCGTCTATGCCTATATATGAGTATTCCTGTCCTTGGAAACGTTTCTTGAAATCTTCAATAGGGTCGGAAAAATAGGTGAGGTACAATTTCCCCCCGTTGTTGAAATTCCATGTCATGTCGTTCTGCGACCTGTTGTATGTGCCGAATTGTGAGAAAAGTCGGTTCGATTTTTCAATGATGCCTTTGAAATCCCCTTTTTCCGCCCTCAATACAACGGCGTTGAACCGTTTGTTGGTAATGTCTTTCAAGGCTTCCATCAGGAGGGAAAACGTGTTGTGCGTCACGATAAAATCATCCGTTATGTACAAGCTGTGCGGGTCATCCACTGTGATGCATCTGCATTTTTTTTTCCCTACATACTCATATCCCACTATGCGCCTGCATACGTCTGAGACCCCTCCGTTGAATGGCCTGCAATTCGCCTTCTTCCGCTCCAGCCGGAAAAACATGGACGTATCCTTGGCCTTGATGTATAAATCATAGCTATCCTTGCAGGGAATGTATTCTCCTTCCTTTTTATATCCCGCCTTGCCTTTTGTCATTGTCACTACCGCACCAAGCGAGCGCAGCACGAATTGCATATCTTCGGCAAGCTGTTTGCTTACGGTCGTAAACGACAGATGCCCTTTTGAGCAAGTTGTCCCGTCCGTGTCCATTAGTCCCTGCACGATAGCCAACCTTTCATCGACAGTTCCTAACTTGTAACAGGCAGGTATAAACTTTGTATCAGATTTGCGCCCTTTTAGCCCCAGCTTCTTGATGGCATCTATCAGTGGTTTGTCTTTGAACACATATTCCGATGCCAAGCTTCTTTTATCCTTTGATACCCTTGGGACAAATCCGTTGTAGATGAAATGCATTGCAATCTCCTTGTCAGCAGACGTGAGCGATACATAATTATTATTCATTACCGTATCGGACATGCATCCGTCACCCAGCAAAGCCCCTATCAGGTAGGGGTCTATTCTGTTCTTCTTTTGGTTGGAGCATTGCCCCGACTTGGTGAATTTGACCGGGGCGCATACGGGTATGAGCAAATTCTGTTTCCACTGCGAATGCGGTTTCCCCTTTTGCTTGTCGAGGAAATCCTTAATCATTTGGAAATCCCATACCCTCCAGTCGGCCTCTTTCCCAGTTCCGTTAATCCACCTTGTCTTACTGATATGGTTTGTTTTTTTTATCAGCCAAAGATGTTCAAGCCCGCATTCTGTAGTTCCTCCGTCAGAAAAGAACAAACGATAAATGTCTTTTTCCCCATGCTCGAATATTTGGATGACACGTTCCATCCCTCCTGTTACAGGGTTTGAAATGATGCTTCCAATTTTCAAGTCCCCCATTTCACGGAATCCGAAAGGCGTGCATATCTTCGCCGTATAAGGCTGGAGCTTCCCGGGGCCTCTGTTCCCGCCAAATATGGTAATGTCGGCATTTGTCGCCAAGAACTTTTCTTGGCAACCTTTTTGCGCTATTATTCTAAGGTCTGAAGGTTTTTCCCTTAATTTCTCTATTTCATCATACGACAATACGGGCTTCCCTTCTATTGTTTTTATCGTTTCCATCTTGTGCATTATGCCGTGCGATGCAAAAATAAAAGAAAATTGTTTTATATGCAAAAATAAAAGAAAATTGTTTTATATGCAATTATTTTATTTGAAATAGTTGCATAATAAATTATGATTGTGTATATTTGCGGAATGAAGCGCATGTTGCGCTTAGGCACAAACACAAAATAAAACACTATCATGGAAAAAGAGACCCTTTTGGCCGGATTGAAAAAAGAGCTGGGAGAACCCGCAGCCAATGGATACCTCGGAGACACCGGGGTGACGATTCGGACGCTTGAAAAGTATGCAGAAGCCTTGCTTCCCACCATTTCATCGGATGATGTCGCAAACGACGGCTTTTATAAAGCTCATGCCGAAGTGGTGAAAGCCATGGGCGGCCAAATGCGTTTTGAGCAGGCCGAATTTGTGAAAAGCTACAAGCCGAACAAGAATCATGACACGGGAAATCCTCCAAATCACAACGAGGATGAACTGTATGATGACTTCAAGAGGCGGCTTGATGCCTTGGAAAAAGAACGCGAGGATGACCGAAAGACCTTCGCCATTGAAAAGATGCGTTCTGAATTATTAAGCAAGTCTGTGGAATTTAACGTTTCCAACAAGCCTCTTTGGGATGACGTTGTACGGCAAATCGCCTATGTGGACGGCATGGATGCCAAGGCCATGGAAGCCAAAGCCAAGGAAGATTATGAATGCAAGCTGAAATCCTATTTCGGCGATGGCGTTTCCCCTTACGGAGGCGATGGCGGATTTGGCGGCGGCGATGACAAATCGTTAGAATCGTTTTTCCAAAAGAAGATTGATGAAGGGAAATTCCCGGGCAAAAAATGAACAACCAAAAACACAAAATGAGACATGGGAACATTAGGGAACACATTTGGCCGGGCTGAAAAAAGCTATGGCTCCGGCAAGAACATCTGGCATGAAATCGAAGGGGCTTACCCCGTTGGAGGAAGCATCGAGAATATTGATGACTTCGAGGGCGAGGTGATACCCGCTGGTTCGATGTGCGTTTTTGACCAAGCGGCAGGCACTATCACCATAGCCAAAGCAACAGACATAAAAACATCGTCAAATGCAGGTGGGACAATAGAACCATCCGACATCAAGGGGCTTTTGCAGAATGACGTTTGCATTGACGACAATGTGGAATACGCTACTGGCAGCGTGGTGTTTGCAGGGGAAATTTACATCGACCGGTTGGCCGAAGCCATTCCGACGGAGGTGCTGGCCGTTCTTCCGATGATTGTGCCAATCCATGAAAAAGCAACAGAATAACAAGGAGGAGGACACATTATGAGAACGATGGTGAAAAACTACTATGACTTGTTGACTTTCGGGCTGGGGAATGCCTCTTTCCAGCAATTCGTGGACCGTTTCAACGACAAGTACAATGTTTTGCAGACGGAAGGGTTTGATTGGGACCCTGAAATCCAATTGGATTACACTTACGAACAATTGATTGCCTCTTTGAACATCACGACGCTTCCTGTTTACGTGGATGCGGATTCGGATGGCCTTGACAAGAGCTTTGGCGAGTTCAAGATTGGGTCGAACAAAATCCCGACACAGAAGCACCGTTACCCGCTGAACGCGAAGATGCTGCGGGAACGCATGATCATGTACCAGCGTTTCGGCGAGGCATCTTTGACGGATGAGACGCGCAATTCGTTGATGGATTTGCTGTTTGACAGCACGGACAAGCTTTTGGGCGGTAACAGGAACGCCTTGACGCACCAAAGGATGCAAGTGGTGTCGAAAGGGCAGTTCACGATTGACCTGACGAACAACCCGCGAGGCATCAAAGGCCTGACTTTTGATTTCGGCATCCCATCCGGGAACAAAGAATCGTTGAGCGGCGAAAACCGATGGTGGAAATCCACCGAGCATGTCCCTGTAAATGAAGGGACTTCGAGCGACCCGTTGCTGTACTTGAAGAACAAGCGCAAGGCGATGCGGAAAAACGGTTTCCCGAACGGTCATTTCGAGATAGCCGCCGACTTGTTTGATGACTTGCTGATGCATTCCAAAGTATTGGAAAGGATTGGCTTGGCATTGTACCCGATGGCCGCATCTGCCGATAACCCAGGCACTGCCGCGCAAGGATATGCAACGAACATGACAGACGAGGCAAAACGCGCGGCCATCGAAAGCATCATCGGTTGCCCGATTATCCCGCGAGACAGCCTTTCCGCCGTGGAGAAATTCGACGATGCGACCAAGAGCATCAAAGTATCCACAATTGAGAACTTCGACCCGCTGAACGTGGCATTCGTTCCTGAGGGGCAAATCGGGACCATCAAGAGCGTGCAGCCTTTGGTGATAGCCGATGACCCGACGCAACGGATTGCTTGGTTTGACGGAGGCAGGACGTCGCTTACGCAACGGTATAACTCAAAAACGAAGTCGATGTACGTGGAGAGCGAAATGGCGGTGCTTTGCGTCCCGAACATGCCGCAGTACATGTGCGTGTACACAGTGACAGCTTGATTGGGAGATTGGAAATCATGAGCGGCAATTCTCAACATACGGAACAAGCCAACGTGGCCACCGTGGAAGAATATCTTCGGGGATGCGTGGGGTTCGAGGTGAGCGACAATGCCATTGCGGCCATCCTCATAGACAGGGATGTGAAGCCGGGTACTGACGTGACAACGCTTGACAAGCGCACGAAAGACCTGTGCAAGGCTGACCTGTACATGTGGTGCGCCTCCACGCCGAGCGTAACGGGAAGCGTTGAAGACTCGGACGGGGAATGGAAGCATAAAGAAGGAGGCACTCAAAGCAGCGCTTACGACAAGCGCAATTTGAGGCAAATGGCAAATGAAATCTACAAAAAGTATGGAGAGAACGCTGTACAGTCAAGCATCAAAATGAATTGCATGGGAATGAAGCTATGGCGAAGGAAATATTGAACCCAAGGCATCCGCATGCGTGCAAGATTTACCGCATGGATGGCGAGACTTCTTTTGAAGACGGCGTTGAAACCGTTCTTTACGAGGGGGCTTGCCGGAAGTACGGCAATTCGTCACTGCGTACTTTCAAAACAGACGATGTGGTGAAAGGGGATTTCGCACTGAGCGTCCCGGGTACGGTGGAGGGCATCCTTGCAGGAGACCTGATAGACGTTACGGACAAGAGCGGGACATGGGAACGGTGCATGGTGACAGAGTGCTATGCGGGAAACTTGGGGACGACGGTTTATTTCAACATGGCGAAGAACTGACGGGCTTACAATTATGGATGTACTGGCAATGAACAAGGCGGAACTGGCGAAAGCCAAGAAAAGGATGAGGCAAGTCACAAGCGGGCATGTCTATGACATTCTTGCGAAAACTTGTGATGACTTGCTTGGCGACGCGGTGAAATCCAAAGAGTATTTGGGGTTCACTGGCAACACGCAGACTTCCTATTCGTGCGGGCTGTACATCGACGGCAGTTTTTCCTACTATGTCAATCAAAAGATGTGGCAGGAGAATCCAGTACGCAAAAAAGTGCCAAAAGGCGTGCGCGTGTACTTGAAACGTCCTTATGAAGGCGATGCAAGGGCTGTGGTAGGGCGTGCAGATGTCGATTCATTGTATGGCAAAGACAGCGCGTTCCAGTTCTTGAAGTCGTGCAAGGATGTGCCAAGGAACGGATATGCCATTGTGATGACAACCGGCACGGAGTATTCCGTGTACATTGAGCAGATGCACGGTCTGAATGTGCTTACGGACACTTTCCAACACGCCAAAGCCATATTCACGAAAAACTGGAAACCTGTCAGGCAATGAGCAAGACATACTACATATCGGACTGTTTGCAGGCCATCTGCGGGATGCTGGGGGACGTGAGCAAGAATGTGTTTCCCGGCCACCGTCCCGAAGCCAAAGGGAAGCAAATGGATGACATGGTAGTCGTGTCTTTGCCCGTGACGATAGACGACCAACGGGTGCAACAAACCACGACGATGCGATTTGAACTGATTGCGCGGAACAAGGCCACGGGCGTGGCCAATATTCCAAGGCTTCAGGAGATGCTTGACAAGCTGTCTGCAAAATTCCCTATGTCGGCAGGACGTTATTCCGTGTTCAAGCCTTATGTGGCGTTGAAGGGGAATGACGGTCTGGGGTTCACGATATGGAACGTGCAGGCAAGGCTGGTAATATACATGACGGATTCTTTTTCTTAAATGAAGAACGGGCAATTAAGAATGAAGAATTTTTCGGTGTCTGATTATACGGAAATGTAAACACGAAATTAAAAAAGCGAGACTATTATGGCAGGAGTTACAGTAACCAACAAACTGGTGGACCTGAAAAAGATTTTCAACGAGGCCAACCACATTTATTTTAAAAGCACGGAGTTGAAGGCTACCGACATTTCGGGCGCGTCGCTTACCGTGGACTTTGAACTGCCCGTGCTGGAAGAAGGCGTGACTTTCGACACCGGCGCGGCAGAAGTGACGAACATCCGATTGACAACGAAGACCATTTGGGTGGCCAAGGCAGACAAAGGCGACCCCGACATTACGTTGCAGGTTGCCACTTTCGCAAGCGAGGTGAACGAGTTGTTCATGACCAAGGTGGACGCAGCCGCTGTTTCCGCAGCCGCAGGCATTATAGACGGAAAGACGTTTGCGGGGCAGGGATACAAGCTGTCGCCGAAGAAGGTGACTGGTTCGTTAATCGTAACAAGCCAGGACGATTCGGCCATCGTGGTATTGCCGAGCGTGGAAATGTTCGCGAGCCTTGTTCTGGCCGACGGAGACAACCCGGCTTACTTCAACACTTCGGTCACTCCGATAGAAAATTCGGAGGGCGTGGAGATTTACATCCTGCTCGAGGCAGAAGGAGATTGAGCCTAATGGAGAATTAATAATGAAGAATTTGGGCGGCGGGCTTTTGTGCCGCTGCCCTTTTCTTTTAGAACAACAATCAAGAATTTCGGGACAATGGCATTAGGGAAGAAAAGGATAACCGAACCGACAGCCGAGGACGAGAAGCTGCTGAGCGGCATCGTGGAGGATTCGACGGACTATGTGACGGTGAGAGGACGGGAATGGGCCGTGCAGTGGGTGAGAAACCGCGCCCGGCGCAAGGTTACGGACATACTTCTGAAAGAGAAGGATGAGGACAAGGTGGTGTGCAAGTGCGCGGCGGCATTGCGCCTGAACGGGTACTTCAAAATCACGTTCCTGTACTGGTGGATGTGGCGATGGTATTACTACGTGCGCCAATATGGTGAGGGCGAGCTTTTGGAGTTTATCAGGATGTGTAAAAAAAAAGTTCCAGCGGAAGAATACTTGATAGCTATCATGTTGCTGACCGGGATGAAGGACACCGTGATGAACATGACGAGGGCGGAAGCCGGGCGTATCCGAGCCGCACATGGTGGGGGGCGGCGTGGTCTTTAGGGGAGAAACACCCTTGGCTTACAGAGCCGCTGCGGTTGTTCGGCGGGCTGTGGACGATACCGATGTGGGGATACATGGATGCGTACACGAGCGCACAAGTGGAGTTGCTGGCTGCTGACTGCCCGATAACGGTGTACGACCATCGGAAGCGTGGAAAGAAGAACGAGGGAAAGCCCGAACCGATGCGGATGAGCGCGGAAAAGTACCGGGAGATGGAACGGGCGTGGAAAGAGAAGTACAAGGACGGTGCGAAAGTGACATTGGATTTGTCGAAATACTCCTTAATGAAGAATTAAGGATGACGGATGAAGAATTTTCTGATACGGATTTGCAAACGGGGACACAAACTAAAAAAAAATACGGCAGTATGGCGAACCTTGGCAATTTATGGTTTTCGGTAGGGTTGAAAGACGAGACCGACAAGGATTGGGAAAAGATTGTAAAACGTGTGGAACAACGTGGTGCGAAGCTGGGCCTGTCAGTGGACGGGCAGAAGCTGCAACAGGAAATCAATGCGGCGATAGCGGGAAAGAAATATACAATTGACCTAAGCGTGGCGGTAAAAGACAACCAGGTGGAGGCAGCGATACGGAACGCTTACAACCGGATGAACGGCATCGGAGCCACCGCAGCAGACGTGAGACGGTCTCGCATTGACACCAACTATATGCGGGCGGACGCTTATAGCAAGGCCCAGTCGCAGCTGGAGCGAAGCCGCAAGGCGTTGGCGGATTTGCGCGAAGCGAGGCTTCGGGACGCGGAGGCGGCGAGGCAGCAGCGTGCTGCCAACGATGCTTTTGGAAAATCCGTTTCCCGGACAGGGGGGATTATCGGAAGCTTGCGGAATGAAATAGGCAATTTGTATTCTGTTTACACTATACAATCTTTCCTTGGCAGCCTGATACAGGTTGGCGGCGAGTTCCAGAAGCAACATATCGCTTTGGAAGCCATGCTTGGCGACGCGGCGAAAGCAGACACGATATTCAGCCAAATCAAGCAGTTGGCCGTGGAATCGCCTTTCAACTTCCAAAACTTGACGGGGTACGCCAAGCAGTTGGCGGCGTTTTCCATCCCTTATGAGGAGTTGTACGACACAACCAAGCGTCTGGCTGACATATCCGCCGGGCTTGGCGTTGACATGAGCCGCATCATCTTGGCTTACGGACAAGTGAGGAGCGCAGAGTTCCTGAAAGGGACAGAGCTAAGGCAATTCACGGAGGCTGGAATACCGTTGCTTCAACAACTTTCCGACAAGTTCACAGAATTGGAAGGGCGCGTGGTGAGCGTTGGCGAAGTGTTCAACAAAATCAGCATGCGTGAAGTTCCTTTCCAAATGGTGAAAGACGTTCTTTGGGACTTGACCAACGAAGGCGGGCAGTTCTACCAGATGCAGGAGGTGCTGACTGAAAGTTTGTCTGGCAAGTTGGACAAGCTGAAAGACAGTTACCAAATCATGCTTTCCACGATGGCGGATTCAAACAACAGCTTGATAGGCGGCGGGCTGGACTTGCTGACGGAACTGACAGGGCATTGGCAGGGATTTTTGAACGTGCTGGAATCTGCTGTTGCTGCTTGGGGTGCATACAAGGCGGCGGTGTTCCTTGCAAACGCGGCAGATGCAATCAAGGTGGCAAGGTTGCTTTCGGTGACAAAAGGGCTGAATGCTAACACTATAGCTACGGCAATGAACGCACGTGCGCAAAACGGCGCGGCGGCAGGCGGGCTTGTCCTGCTCAGAAACCTCATGAACCTGAAGAAAGCCATGTCCGGGATAGCGGCTGCGGCCGGGCCATGGGGAATCCTTATATCCGCATTGGCCGCTATCGGGGCGTATGCCTACAATGCATGGGAAGAAGCGAACCGGCTTCGCAAAGAATTGGAGGAAACGGCTTCCAAGGGCGCAATGGCATACGAGAGCGCCGCCGACGACTTGGACTTGCTTGTTGACCGCCTTGGCAAGGCTGTGAAAGGAAGCCAAGAGTACAATGACACCATCAGCACCATCCAATCGAGGTACGGGGACTACCTTGGGAACATCCGTGCGGAGGCCGATGCTTACGAATACCTGAAAGGGAAGATAGACGAGGTGAAGCAGGCGATGCTGAACCGCGCCAAGGCGGACTTCGAGACCAGCGCGATGGGGAAAATCAATGAGGAGTACATGGACGACTTGCAGGATTCCGTGGACAGCCTGAAAGAAAACTTGCAGGAAGAACTCGGCATATCAGAATCGCAGGCGAACACCCTTGCGAGGGCCATCCGGGAACGCATACAAGAAGCAGTGAGGAACGGGTTGAAACCTAATGAAATCAATTACGATGAATATAAAGGCAAGATAGAAAGCCTGCTGTCAGAATTTAACATTGATGCAGAAATAAAACCTTCCCATGTCATGATATTGGAAGGCGGCGTAGAAAAGCGGGTTGGCGGCATAACTGATACCATTGACGAAATTTCAAGGCTTGCGGGTGTTTATAATGACTTGGCAGACGCGCAGGCGATGGCCAAGGAGCAGAGCGAGCTTTATTTTTCGGAAGGCATCAGCAACGGGAAGATAATACAGTTGCAAAAGGCATATGAGGCGGCTTTGCCGAACCTGACTGATGCGGAAAAGGAAGAAGCCTACCTGAAACTGCTGGATGCCAAGATTGCTGTTTATAAAGAATTAGGGGACATTTCCTCTGCTAACCGCCTCGAAGCGGAGAAAAAAGCGATAGAAAGCCTTGGGGATTCTTGGTACAAAGTGGCTCATGACATGCAGGCAGAACGAAAAGCGGAAGGGAAAGTCCCCGTTTCAGAAGGGCTGTTGCCTACCGTAAAAGAAGGGCAGTCGGGGAATCAAATTGCTTATTATGAGAAGTTGGCGGAAGCTGCTTACAACGCGAAAAGCACCATCGACAGGCTAAGCCTTGTGCCTGAGAAGGAAATGACGGAAAGCACGCGGGATGCCTTGGAATCGGCAAAGGCCACCCTTGAATTTGTCGAGGATTACCAAAAGATGACAGGGATTGACATCCAATCTTTTGGAAAGACGAAAAAAGTGCGCGGCGATGGCGGGACAGATGAGTTTGCTGAGAAAATGCGTGAGCGAATCAGCCTTATCAAGGACGCTTACAATGAATACAAGAAATGGGAAGAACTGGTTGGACGCGCTGAAGCCATAGGGAAAATGCGCAGCGCGGAAGTGTTCGCGCCATTGTTTGAAAACGGGAGTTTTGACCCTTCGGAGTACAAGAAAAACATATTGGCCGTCATCGACGAGGTGAACAAGGCTGGCGCGGGCAACAAGGAAAGGCGGGACGTGCTTAAAGAGGCATACAAGCTGGTGTATGACATAGACGGCAACAGCCTGAGAGATGGATTGGACAGGGCATTGGAGGATGCTGAACGCTATCTCCAGGGCACGGTGAAAAAATGGGATTTGTTCAAAGGATTGTTTGAAGCCACAGGAGAAAGGGACTTGTCGATGAACATCACCTTCGGCAAGGACTTCAAAGACAGCGTCAACAGTTTTGACGATGCCATCAAATCGGCTTTTGACAGCATCATGGAATCGAAATGGATGCCTTTCACATTCCAGTCTATCAGCGATGGAGAAATTGGAAACGTCCCCAAGAAGGTGCTTAAACTTTATGAATCTGTGAAAAAGCAGATTGATGATTACCATGAAGAAGAACTGGGCCAGCTTGCAGGCATACTTGAAGAATACCAGACGAACAAGGGAAAGATAATTGCCATCGAACAGGATGCAGCGGAAAAAATTGCATTGATCCGCAAAAAGATGAACGACGGGAGCATCAGCCAGCCACGCGGGGAATCCCTCATTCATGCCATAGAGGCCGATGCCAATTATGAAAAGTTCAAGTTAAGCTCCGATTACCTGAAATTCTTTTCAGCCATTTATTCGCTTACGCGGGCAGAAGCGCAAAAGATAGGGGACGCGATAAAACTGAACCTTGACGAACGCATGCAGGAAGGCGCAATGTCGGCAGAGGAGTATGCCGAAGAAGTGGGAAGAATCCGTGAACAGATAGAAAAGCTGAACAACCTGAACGGCGATTTCGGCTCATTCATGTCCGGCGGGCTGGAAGGTTTGTTTGAAAAGCGGCGTGAGAAAGGGGAAAGCGACTTCTCTGCGGGTGCCATCGATTACAAAAAAGCGGCGGAAGACTATGCAGCGGCAATGGATTCCGGAGACGAGGCGGCAATGAATGCGGCCAAGGCCAACATGGATTCGGCAAACGCCATGATGTCTGCCGGGAAATCTGCCATGCAAGGGGCAAACGGCGCGTTGGCAACCTTGTCCATCGTTTCCGCCATCGTGCATGGCATCAACGATGCCATCCAAGGGATAACAGACGCTGTTGGCAAAATATCCGACACGATGGAGGCATACGGCAAGGACACCGGCCCGAACACGGGGATAGGGAAATTGGAAGCCGGGCTAAAAATCATGTCGGAGGCATCACAGGAGGCCACCAGTGCTTTTGATTCGTTGATGAAGGGGGACATTGGCGGCGTAATAAGCGGCGTTGTAGGTTCATTTACCAGTTGGTTCAAAGGATTCGCGGAACTTCATGACGCGAAATTGGAGGACAAGATTGAAAAACTGAGGCTTGAATATGAGAAATTGGAGGCATTGTATGATGAAGTGGAGCGCGGCATTGAACGTGGGCTTGGCGGGAGCCATGACATAAGGATTGTTGACGCAGAAAACGAAATGCGCGCGCTGGACATCATCAACAAGAAATTGAGCAGCCTTAGCGGAAACAAGCTTGTCCTTTTCAAGGCGAGGTTGGATGAAGAAGAATATGAAAAGCTCCAAAAGCGGGTTGCCGCATACGAGACAGGCGGCGCATACGGATACCAGCGGCAAATCATGGAAGAACAACTTGCAAATTTGGAGGAACAGCTTGAAAAAGAGGAAGATAAAAAGAACACGGATGAATCGGCTGTGCAGGATTACAAGAACCAGATTGCAGAACTTAAAGACGACATACGCTATTTGTCGGAAGACGTGGCGGCAGAGCTTTACGGCATTGACTTCAAAAGCTGGGCTGCGCAGATAGGGGACGCGCTTTACGACGCATGGCAAAAGGGCATTGACGGCGCGGAGGCATTTGACAACGCCGTTGGCGACATCATGGGCAATGTGATGAACAAGTTGCTCACCGTCGGCATCCTTGAACCCATGTTCGAGGATATAAGGATATGGGCGTTCGGCGAGGACGGGAAAAGCGGCGCATTCGGCGAAGATCATGAATTTGACCAAGGGGAATTGGTGGAACTTCTTGACATGATCATGCCCATAAAAAGCGCAGTCGATGATTACAATGAGGATATGGACGAACTTAATGAACTCGCCTTGGAAAGAGGGATTGACTTGAGGGAATTGGATGACGATTCGGACAGCGGGCTTTCCGCCGGGATACAAAGCATCACAGAGGACACGGCGGGCATCTTGGCAAGCTACCTGAACGCCATACGCGCCGACGTGAGCATCAACAAGGAGGCATTGGCACGCATCGAGAAAGCCATCCCGCAAGGGCTTAACATCATCGCGCAATCGCAACTGAGGCAGTTGGAAGCGATTTCCGCAAACACGAAACGGAATGCAGATTCGGCGGCGGCGATACTGACGTTGCTGCAACGGAACGTCAACGGTGTAAACAAGTTCCACATTTAATAAATAAAACATGGCATGGAAAACAGGAAATTGAGTTTGGAAATGAAGAAGCAAGCCATCGAGAGGGGGCTTTGCAAGGAATGGACGGACGGATGGGGCGAGCCGGACATGCAAGGGATGTTGGACAAGTACTTGCATGGCATAGACTTCTGCATCCGGCATGACTGGCCTTCTCCGGGTTTCATGAAAAAAACTGTCCCGGAAGAATTGCTGCACGTCAACAACATCTTCATAGACGATGACGTGCATGCGCGGAATTTGAGGTGCATGGCCGTGCTGAACGGGCGTTGCAGGGGGATGCTGATGTTTGACGGCTTTTCTTCCTGCACCGTGTATGTCAGGCACGACAGCATTGTGCATATAGACTGCTCCCGGTTCAGCAAAGTGTTCATCAGCGTGCATGACCGCGCCAAAGTGACCGTTGTGCAGCATGGCGCGTCGAGCGTGTACGTGTATGAGCATGGAGATGGCTGCGAAATAAATTGCATAGGAAATATTTCAAGAAGAAAATCAGTGAATATAATTTGAATTATTTTATAAATTGTTATATTTGCAACTGACAAACACAAAACAATTGGACGATGGACATTAATAATGTGATGCTGATGCAGAAAAGCGGGAATGACATGATGAACAGTTTTTCTGATTTCGGTATTGTTTGCACAGAAGTCCCTTTCCTTCCTTTCGGCGAGGCAAAGGATTTGCCTTCCAATGACTGGCCCGATGAACACGGAGAAGACGTTTACATTCCCAATAGCATCCTTTTGCAGCCGTTTGATTTTGATGTGGAGCTTGCTTGCAAGGGCGACATCAACAACGACACGGCGGCGAAAAAAATGCGCGATTTCATGTTATACTTGACGACTTATTTGAGCCACGACGGGATAATGGTGTATTTCCCTTACATCAGTGACGGGCGAGTAGCATGCTACAAGGGCATTGACATGGGCGATTATTGGCAAATAGGCAATGATGAATTTATTGAGTTCACGCTGAAGCTCCATGTTGCATCTCCCGATATTCGTGTTGATGTCAACTTTGACGACAATAACAATATACATGGCCTGACGAAAACAAATATGTAGCATGGAATGGGTTGTATATGACAAATCAGGAAATGAGCGTTGCCGCACGCGGAAGGTGGAATACAACGGCACATGGATGGGCGAGTGCCTGCTGATGGCGACCTTTTCTTCTCCCGCGCCGATAGATTTTTCCATTGGCGACTACATTGTTTACCGTGGCGAGACGTTTACCCTCAATTATGTCCCGGAAATATTGAAACGCGGGAGCGAGGGATGCTCTGGTGACGCTTTCACGTATGAGGACGTGGTTTTTGATTCCTGCTCGAAAGAACTCGTGCAGTGCAGTTTCTTGGATTACGTGCCTGCCGACAACGAGGAGCATTATTCTTCATTACCCGTTTTTTCTTTTTACGCCAAGGATGTTTCCGCATTGGCGGGGCGCATACAGGCCAACCTCGACCGGCTTTATTCGGGCGAAAGGAAATGGACGGTTGTTTGCAACACGCAGAATTTCGACGTGTCTGAAATCAACATCAGTGTAAGCAACATTAATGTATGGGACGCTTTGGGCTATGTTAACAGCATGTTCAAGGGGACGTTCACCGTGAAAGGCCGCACCATCACGATAGGGCCTGACGAGGTGGCCATTCCCGGCATATTCAAATACGGGAAAGGGAACGGGCTTAAGAATATAACCCGCTCCACAGACCGCGACAAGGCCATCGTGACGCGGCTGCGTGCTTACGGAAGCAACCGGAACCTGCCCATCCATTATTACAGCGAGCCGTCCGACTGGCGGGTGGAAACCACGGCGCATAATGTCGGATATACGAGTGACGGATATGGCGGCACGGATGCCGTGTCGTTCAATGCCGGCATACCGAATTTGTTTAATTACGCAAACGGTGAATGGGTGCAGGAGGATTACATAAGAGGATGTTCTGTCAAAATAAAGGGTGCGGTTTATGATGCGCAGATTGCTTACAACAACATGGTGACAATTTTCCGCAATCCTGCTCCCGGCATTAATGACAACGACCCGGTGGAATTGGTTTCCGGGTTCAACAAAAGGAACATCCCTTACCAATACAAAACCGCGCTTGACGTGAAATTGCCTGCATCGATGGCGGTAAACAACCTGATGCTTCCCGGATTCCCGGATTCCACCTTGGACCCGCATATCGACAGCGAAAACATCAGCGAGTTAGGCATAAGGGAAGGCGTGTTGTTCTTTGACGGCAGCGACGAGAGACTTGGCGACATATACCCGTCAATAGAAGGAATGACGGCGCAAGACCTCATTGAAGCAGGCATGGAATGCTCCGTGGACAGCGGGGACAACGGACACCTTGACGAGGTTTATTCGGCAGAGCAGATACAGGACGAAGGCATTGACACGGAAACAATGCCTGGCATCAATGAAATCACCGTGACGGATGACGTGGAAGTTTCTACAAGCTTCCCTGCAAACAGGATTCGCCGTATAATATTGGACGGCGCATATCCGGCGAGCGGCTTGGCAAGCGGACGGGAATACAAGATGGAAGCGACTGGCGATTTTGCCATCAAGTTCCATTTCGAACAAGAATCCGCCAATGACGGCCTTTTCATCTTCCGACTTATCGTAAAGGACATGAACGGGAATCAAACAGGGAAAAGCGTTTGGATGGAAATCCCCATCCTTGGAGCCAGCGAATTGGATTACACGTATTCGTTTGACGTGTTCCAGTTCAGCCTTGGCAGTGACAGCAACGGTTGTTCTCTGAGCATGGAGGCGGAAGGTCAGAACTGCGCGTTCCAAATGGAAATGTCCGGTCCGGTGCGTTACGGGAAAGATGTTAGCGCACAGTTCCAAATCACGTTGAAGGACATCGGGTTTGACATCAATGAACAGCTGACAGGCGAAGACCCGGTGATTTCCATGAAGTCCGGGAAGTGCGAAGGGCGGGAGTTCAAGATACTGACCGGGACGAAACGTCCTTACAAGAATGGGAACAAATGGGTACTGACTTGCGAGCGGGAATACGATGAAGGGCTTGGCTTGTATTTCCCTTACAAGGATTACAACATAGAGCCGGGCGACAAATTTGTGCTGACGGGGATTTACATGCCGAAAGCGTATGTGGACGCGGCCAGCCAGCGTTTGCTGGAAGCCGCCGAAAAGCAGTTGGAGAAACTTTGCCGCGTCACTTATTCGTTCGCCCCTGAAGTGGACAACATATTCATGGCCCGGCAGCACGACAACGCCCCCAAAGGGACGAGCCTCCATGACACTTTGAAAGAGGGCGGCATCTTGCGCATCCAAGACAGCGACATGGCCGTCGACGGGCTTTTCACGATTGATTCGCTTGTCATCAAAGAAGGGAACAGCCTCATACCTGAATATGAAATCACTCTCAAGGAAGAAAAGGATGAAACGACCCTTCAGTCTATCCAAAACCAAATCAATGTTTCAGCCAACGGATACGGGAATGTGTCTTTTGCAGCTTTGGTGAATTACCTGAACACCTATTTTGTCCGCAAAGGTGATTACACAGAACCTGTTCCAGACGTTGACGCAAGCGTCATACCGCACGTTGCCTACCAAGAACTCGACAGCCTTACCGACCCGATCAGCGACCCCGGCCTGTACCTGATGGACTTCGGCGACAGCCTCCCCGTCGTGTGCGGCATCCTCGAAGTGTCCACCACGTGGGGGATGAATTGCGTGTCGCAGAAACTCACCGGCGGATTCCATGCCGAAGACCTCAACGGCAGCGCGGAAATCCCAACGATGTACAGCATGGAGTTGCACACGTTCGTGCGGCACATGAATTTGTCCTTAAAACCGTCAGAGTGGACTCAGTGGGAAGAATACGTCCCGGATTCAATGGATGAATTTTTGAAGGCCGTGGAATGGCCGGGCGCGGTCATCTCCACGTTCACCGTCACGCCGCAGGGCTTGCTCGACCCCACGGGCGGCGAGGTGGCCTTGGCCGTGAAGAAAGGCGATGCGTCCTTGGGCGGGGAGGGCGACGAGCCGCAGGGTTTCGTGCTGCTCAAAGGCGGCAAGGTCTATTCCGTATGGCTGGAGGGAGGGGGCATCCCAAGCTCCGAATACTACAACGCCGGGCAGGAATATTCCGGGACGGCGGCCATCGAGTGGCCGGACGGGACGGTTTACGTGGCCACGGGCGAGCCTTGGACCGACCTCGACGGGTGGAACATCGGGACGGGGCTGGACATCACCCACGTGGACCGCAGGGAAAAGGCCGTTTACATCGCCTCCGACGGCGCGTTGAAGAAAGTGTACGGGGAATCGGACGTTATCCCAAGGTACGTGGAATGGCCGGGCATTGTGGCGGACAGCAGCGTGAAAATAATGTCCGAATCGGTCTATCCTTCTTCCGATTCCACCGTGGCGCTGCAATTGGGCAGCAACGGCAACCCTTGGCGGTTCCTGCTGAAGACCGGGACCGTGTTCTACAACAACTGGGCGGCAGGCACGGGCATCGACGGGGCGATACCCCCGGCCACGGACTACCAGTTCAACGGGAGCTTCCTCCCCAACACCATTTACCGGGGCAGAGGCGACACGCTGGACTTGTTGCCCGAAGGCGTCAGCCTGCTGCCCGAATGCGTGTTTTTCACCGACTCGCAGTGCGCGATGCACAAGCTGTGGCAGAAGGACGAGGATGCAGAAGCCCCCGTGGAGTGGAAGGTGCGCGAGTGGCCGGGCGGAGTGGCCGAAGTCACGTCCGTAGAGCCGCAGTCCGTGGCGCAGCCAACCGGCGAGGTGGTGCTGGGGACGACGGGAGGAGTTCCAGACGGCTTCGTGCTGTGGCAAGACGGAAAATTCTACAACAACTGGCTGGACGGCGACGGCATCCACGGAAGGGCTTATTACCAAGAAGGCGTGATAGGCAGCGCGGAGTTCTTCGACTGCACTTTCTACACGGCCACGGGGGCGGCCAGCAGGATTGTGAACCCCGGTGCGGGGGCAATCACGCGGCAGGCAGCCGTTTACGTAAAGGACGGGGAAAGCGGCGAACTGAAGAAAGTGTTCGCCAACGCGGGCGGAACGGGCGGCGTTGCCAGCATCAAGGTGGGTAACAACGAGGATTCCTTGCAGCCTGACGGCAACGGGCAAGTGGCGATACCGCTTGCCACCGGCACGCAGGACGGCGCAATGTCCGCAGGTGAGAAAAAGAGCGTCTCCAAATTGAGGGATACAGGATACACGGCCACGATGGGAGACCCGTCTGCCGATGCCACGACGCTGAAACTGCCTAACACAGGGTATTATGAGGACATCAACACCCATGAATGGGCGGAGGACAAGCAGACCATTACCCTGCCCGCCGCAACGGAGGAGAAAGCAGGCGTGATGAGCGCGGCGGACAAGCAGTATCTTAATAGCATAAAAGGGACTATCGAAGATTGGGGTGTATCACCATCAACAGACAAAATACTTGTACGTCCTTACCAAGCGAATAGCGATAGAGGGAATGATGCAACCACAGCTTTTGAAATCCCCGCCGCCACCGAAGATTCGGCGGGAGTCATGTCCAGCACAGACAAGAAAAAGCTGAATTATACTCCTGGAACGTTTTATTTCGGCGACTTGGTGAACAGCGGGATGCAGGCAGGAAATGCAGTAGATTGGAGTTATTTCGGCAACAATATTACAAGTTATACCATGTTCAGGTTGGCATTGATGGTAAATTCCGCGTTCTACGCACGGATAAAAACGCCCAATGCGTCTGACGATTATACTTCCAATGTTCCCGTGACCGTGTGCTATAATGAGGAGGACTTTATTGAAATATCAATAATCTACAACGACTATGGCTTGCACCTTTATAACCTTGTAATAGGCCCAGAGGGGACTATCGTTGAAGTACATAATGAGAATATATCCAAGTTACTGAAGCAGCAGACAACCGTCATCGACGTGTCGCCCTTCGTTGGTCCCTATTCCGGCACGCTCAGTGCGGAACAGCTTGCCCCGTTAAAGGAAACACTTACAACGGGTAACAATCCGCTGTTCGGCACTCGTAGTAACATGACGTTCCCGTTGTTCGTCCACGCCGTAAATGCATCCCAGTTTGAACTGTCGTGGACGGAAACGTCATTCCGAATAGGAAGCACGTCCGCGCAATTATACAATTACATACGTTGCTGCACTGTTAACATGAATACGGGGATGTTCACGTCTACTGCGTATAAAACGGATACAATGCAGGGGGAAACAGAAATATAAAGATAATTCCATTTATGGACGGCATGGCATATTCGCTTAATTAGGGAATTGAAATGGAAGTTTAATTAATTCGTACAACTATCAAAACAGAAGAATATGGCAAAGACATTGACATTCCAAAAAGACGGCGGCATATGGGTGGCCGAAGCCACCGTGGCCGCCGACTACCACCTCCGCGTGGAACGCGCCGCAGGCGTGTCCGAGTTCAACATCAAGCAACGCGCCGGGGACGCGGGGCAGTGGATGCCCTGCATGCCCATGCCCTACAACGTGTGGGAGCAAGTGGTGGACTGGACGTTCCGCCACGGCGTTTACCCGGCGGAGGGGCTGCACGTGCGCTTCGAGAGCGGCACGGAAGTAACCAGCGCGACCCTGTGGGAGGAGGGCGAGGGATGAACGAGACCGCCTTCAACACATCGCGCTTCAACCAGTCGGCCTTGAACGCCTCCATGCTCTCCGGGGCGGGGGCAAGGCGGCAGGCGGGCTACTTCCCGCCCGGCACGCCGCAGGCGATACGGGAAGCCCTCGTGTGCTGGTACGACCCCGCCCGGCAGGGGGCGACCAACGAGAAGATGGCCGAGAACCCTGTATTGAAAGACCTCTCCGGCAACGGGCATGACATGCCCTGCCACAAC
>CASFPE010000016.1 GCA_949296575.1 uncultured Bacteroides sp.
ACCCTTCTTCAAAGGGCGTGTCCTCAAAGTAACTGTTTTGCATTCTGACATAATGATGAATATTAAATGGTTATAACTGACTTTTGCTGCGAAAATCCTTAATGCTTTTATACAGACCATAATCAGCAGGAAATAATTTCCTGATAATTATGTCCTGAGTATCGCATACTAACGGGCTCCCATGACATGATCGAACTCCACTTTCAGGAATCGAACGAACCGCCCTTTCTTCTCCCGTTTTATTTCGTGAAATTGCAGGATGCCGTAAACAGAATCCCGTGTAAGGTTGTATTTCTTCATGGCTTCCTGCACGGTGTAGTATTCCGATGAGTCTTCTTCGGCGGTCTGTTTGGACAGGTCGAAGTGAAGTTTGGAGTAGAATATCTGCCCGTGTTCTTTTTTCGAGGGGATGTTGTTGCGGTAGACCTGTGAGCGGATGGCGACACGGGTCATACCGTACTTCTTTTCGATTTCTTCCGGAGTGTACCATTCCGTCAGAGCATCGTCTGTCCTATACTTGGCAAATGCCGCATCAATGTGCTTCTTGCTGTAATAGTTGAATTGGCGGATACGGATTTTGGGGATATTGTTCTCTCTTGTATATGCCCAAATCCATTTTTGCGAGACTTTGTACTTTTCGGCAATTTGCTCGGCAGTGTAGTATTCAGTTATATCAAGATCATCTTTTACTCTTCTTCGTTCATAGGGGCGTGTTTTGAGCATCAGTTCAATATCGGCTCTGCGAATGATTGACATCCTTGCACTGATTCTTGAAGCTCTCAACTTTTCCTCTTTGACAAGCTTGTAAATGTATTGGCGAGAAACGCCCATTAACTGTGCTGCTTGTGCAAAAGTAAAGTAGTCTTGATGGTCAAGCTTACTTTTGACTTCTATCAAATCCTGTAACTCACGAAGTTCGAGTCTTCGTTCTCTCATACGGTGTTTGTAGCCTTGACTGGCACATTGGTGGCTGCAATAATTGGTGGTAGTTTTCTTCGCAATGAATGGCTTACCACACCACTGGCAGATTCTTTTTACTTCCATGTTGTTTTCTCCATATTTTTAGTGAAACCATATAGTTTTAATTTCGCTTTTTGTCTACCTATGTAAACCATTGTCAACACATGTTGTTGACTACTTCAGTGTGACATCGGGGCAAATCCCGAAAATGTTCCGTGGTAGAAATACGGTAGAAAAATATGGTGGACAACTATATCCGACTGCTATCAGCCGGATTTTGGACAAATAAAAAAGCCGCTGGGAATCAGCGACTTCGTTATAGTTGGTTCTAATTCGTTGCAGTCAGTTGCGTTCTTTCATTTTCCGATGCAAAAGTGACTAAATATATTACCCAACACCTCGTCTGTTGTCACTTCGCCTACAATGTCGCTCAGGTGGAAAATACATTCACGTAGATCTTGGGAGATGAAGTCACCAGATAGGTTGGTGGAGAGGTTTTCTTGTACGCGATGGATGGCCTCCAAGGCGCGAGTGAGCGCTTCGTAGTGGCGCACATTAGTGACGATGATGTCATTTGATGATAAAACGGGAAGGTGTGCGGTCTCGATCAGGAGGGATTGGAGTTGTTTGATTCCTTTTTTTTGTTTAGCTGAGAGGGAAATAACTTGGGTGCTTTCAGGAAAATCAAGGGATTTGATAGAGGTGGGTGATGTATTCAGGTCGCTTTTGTTGAGAACAAGAATGAGTTGTTTATCTTTACATAAAGGGATGATTGTGCTATAGAGGTTTGCGATTTGTTTCTCCGCTTCGGTTTGGTCAATTATCCAAAGTATAATGTTTGCTCGTTCAATGGCTTTGAAGCTTCGTTTGATGCCTATGGCTTCGATTTTGTCGTGCGTTTCACGAATGCCGGCTGTGTCAATGAAGCGAAACATGAGTCCATCAATGTTTATTGTGTCTTCGATGGTGTCGCGTGTGGTTCCTTGTATGTCGCTGACGATAGCTCTTTCATCGTTAAGCAACGTATTGAGCAGCGTTGATTTTCCTGCATTCGTTTCACCGATAATAGCCACTGGTATTCCATTTTTTATGGTATTGCCTAATGAAAATGATTGACACAATTTTTTAATCTCGTTCTCAATTCCGTTACAAAGGCTTTTTAGTTCACTTCTGTCGGCAAACTCCAGTTCTTCGTGATCGCTGAAGTCAAGTTCTAGTTCTATTAAGGACGTGAAGTGTAGTAATTGTTCTCTTAAGCTTTTCAGTTTTTGGCTGAACCCTCCTTTCATCTGGTTTATGGCCATGCGATGGGTGGCTGCTGAAGACGAGGCAATCAAGTCTGCCACGGCTTCAGCTTGGCTCAAGTCCATTTTCCCATTCAGGAAAGCGCGTTGTGTGTATTCTCCAGGAGATGCAGCACGGCATCCATGGGTAATGAGCAATTGCATTATCTGTTGGAGGATGTAAGAGGAACCGTGGCAGGATATTTCGGTTGTATCCTCTCCCGTATAGGAGTGTGGAGCATGGAACAGTGAGATTAGTACTTCGTCTACGATTTCACTTTGATCGTTTTTAATGTATCCGAAGGTTAATGTGTAAGGTTCTCGTTCTTTTAAAGGGGTCGCTGGAGCGATGGGTATAAAGATGTGGCTGGTAATAGAGATTGCTTGTGGGCCTGAAATGCGGATTAGGCCGATAGCCCCACCTTGGGTACTGGCAATAGCGCAGATAGTGTCGTTTTGTGGCATATTTTATACAGGAGGGGCTGCCCATAGGAGCAGCCCTTCTTCTTTTAATTATGTTGGCTTATTGTAGGCTATTGATATAATTTAGTATGGTATTGGCATTGGCCTTCATTTTCTTTTGCGCAGCATTGGTATCAGAGAGCAGTGGCAAAAGTTCTTCCAAGTAAGTCTTGGCTTGCGCAAACTCTCCTTTGGCCTTGTCTAGGTCTGTTTGCACAAGCGCAGCTCCTTGTGCATAGTAAAGTGTGCCGAGTGAGTTTAGGGCATTGATGTTTCCTGGTTGTATTTCGAGTGCCTTTTTGAATGCCTCTTGTGCATCGCTTAATTTATTTGCTCTTTGAGCGATAATTCCTTGGTTGACATAGAAAGTGGCATAAAGGCGTACAAGGGTTTTGTTTCCTGGTACAGCTTCAAGTCCTTTTTGGAGAGTGGTTACATATTCGTCATTTTTCTTTTGGTCTTTTAGGGCGCTTGCTTTGCCGATATATGCATTGGCAAGGTTGAAATTCTTTTGGATGGCAATGTCGAAGTACTTTTCTGCTTCGGCTGGTTTTTTTATTTTATCGGCGCAGATGCCGCAGTTGTATGCTACTACAGAGTCTTGGTTGTTGGTTTGTGATAGATATGCGCTGAATTTGTCGAATGCTGTCTGATAATCTTTTGCTTCATAGGCCGCTATTCCGTCATTGCGCATTTGTGCGAGTTCAGCACTTTGTTCTTGTGCGAAAATTCCTGTTGTAGTGAGGCATATTGCCAAAGTAAGAAAGATTTTTTTCATGATCTTTGTTGTTTTTGATTTTATTTGTTTCTCAAAGGTAGGCAAGCTTACGCCTTTGCGCAAATTCTTTTTGTTTTTTTTTGTTTTTGCGGGGAATCCTGCCTTCGTTTTTACATTTTGTTTATCATTGTGAATGCGTTCGGCACATTTTTGCTTTACTCAGATTCGTTCAAGAACAGTGTTGATTAGATGTAGAATGTCATTTCTGTATCCCGTTTCAGCTTTTTGTGCCACTCGGTTTGCGATAACCATGCAGACGGTGGTTGCTTTGTGTCCGAGGAGGCGTGCTAATCCTGCTACGGCAGAACTTTCCATTTCATAATTAGTAATGTGCATGCCGTTGTATTGGAATGATTCTATTTTCTGATTTTGTTGCGGGTCAGCCAATTGAATGCGCAATTCCCTTCCTTGCGGGCCATAGAATCCATTTGCAGCAATGGTGATGCCACGCGTCATGTCGTTTGCTGCGATGCGCTGTGTGAGTTCCTCATCTGCATGCACTGCGTAAGGTGCAGGAGTGCAAAGGTGCCCGTTCCACCCCATGTGTTGCAAAAATGCTTGTTCAAGAGGAAGATCGCACACAATGTCTCGGCTGGCATAGAAATTGAGAAGCCCGTCGAGTCCGATGGATATTTGTGAGCAGATGGCTGTGCCGGTCGGTGTGTAGGGTTGTAATCCTCCACAAGTCCCCACGCGTACGATTTCGAGTTGCCGTAAATATGTGTGAGCATGGCGTGTTTGGAAATCAATGTTGGCCAATGCATCAAGTTCGTTGATGACAATGTCTATGTTGTCGCATCCGATTCCAGTAGAAAGTGCAGTGATTCGTTTCCCTTTGTAGGTGCCGGTCACGGAATGGAATTCCCGGTTGGTCGTTTCACATTCGCGTTGTTGGAAATGTGCAGCAATAAGTTCCACGCGGGCGGGGTCGCCAACGAGGATGATTTTGTCTGCCAATTGTGACGGGTGGATGTGGAGGTGGAAAGTGGATCCGTCAGGATTGATGATGAGTTCCGATTCGGCGAAGTATTTTTTTGAATCCATGGCTTTTTGTTTTTGAGGTTATTTCAAAATGGAGGATTCTTCTCCGGGTGTATGTGAATTGGGTTGCGCTATGCTTTGGCGCATGTCGGTATCCGCTTGGATGTTTTTCATGCGGTAGTAGTCCATGATGCCGAGGTTCCCGCTTCGGAAAGCATCCGCCATGGCTTTGGGTACTTCTGCTTCTGCTTGTATCACGTTGGCACGTGCTTCTTCTGCTTTGGCTTTCATTTCCTGTTCGAGTGCTACAGCCATAGCGCGGCGTTCCTCTGCTTTTGCTTGGGCAATGTTTTTGTCGGCTTGTGCTTGATCCATTTGCAGATAAGCACCGATGTTCTTGCCGATGTCAATGTCGGCAATGTCAATAGAAAGTATTTCAAAGGCAGTGCCGGCATCAAGTCCTTTTCGGAGTACGAGCTTGGAAATGGAATCAGGGTTTTCGAGTACAGATTTATGGTTTTCAGATGATCCGATGCTCGACACGATTCCTTCTCCTACCCGTGCAAGTACGGTATCTTCGCCTGCTCCTCCCACTAATTGTTTGATATTGGCTCGTACAGTGACCCGTGCTTTAGCGATAAGTTGTATTCCGTCTTTTGCAACGGCGGTTACGGGAGGTGTATCAATTACTTTGGGGTTGACAGACATTTGCACAGCTTCGAATACATCGCGACCGGCAAGGTCAATGGCGGTAGCCATCTGGAAAGTCAGTTCGATGTTGGCTTTCGCTGCAGACACGAGTGCGTGTACCACTTTTTCTACATGTCCTCCGGCAAGGTAGTGTGCTTCGAGTCCATCGCGTGTAATGGTATTAAGTCCCGCTTTGTGAGCTTCAATCATGGCAGGCACGATGGTGTAGGGAGGCACGTTTCGGATGCGCATCAGGAAAAGTTGTATGAGAGAGATGTTTACGCCTGATACTTTGGCGGAAAGCCAAAGGAAAAAGGGAACGTAATGGAAGAACAGCACAATGATCAACACAGCGCCAAGGGCAAAGAGTGCGATGGTGATGATGGATAGGTTCATGGTTGTTTTGTTTTATAAGTTAGGATTAATTTTTATTTATGATGCTTCTTATAGGCGTATGGCGCGTTTCACGATGACGGCACCTTGGTCGATGCGCCACACAGTGATGGAAGTTCCCTCATCAATGAAACCATCTGCTGACCTTACTTCGATAATGTGTCCGTTGATGTGCGCATTTCCTACGAGGGCGAGGCGTGTGGTAGCAATTCCCTCATCACCCGGTTTCACGAGTGTGGCTGCATGGCTTCCCGTACTGGAATTTATTTCTTTTTTTAAGGAAAGACGGTCGAGCGTTTTCGAACGCATAAAAGCGATGATGATAGCAATGCATCCTATGGCTATTATGGCAATGCAGGAAAATCCGGCTACTGTGCCGACATGTGTGAATGTGTGCCATACGGCATAGATGAAGCAGATGCCTGCGGAGATACCTGCCACGCTGATACCTGGCGTGATGAATACTTCCACCATGAAGAGGCAGATACCGGCCGCAATGAGCAAGAGAGTAATAAAAATGTCCATGTCGGTTTCCCTTTTTTGATTTAGTTTGACAATCGGATAAATTCCGTATTTCGGGTTTGTTTCTCTAAAAGTTTCGTTTGGGCTTCTATTTGTTCCACATTCTTTTCTTGTTCAAGAACGGTGGGGGCTAAGTCCGTCCGTTGTGTTTCTGGCATGCTTGCGTAAGTATTGCGAATCTGTTCCAATTTCTTGCGTGCTTGGGCAAGTGTCTTCTTGGCTTTTTGCCATTGACGGAATAAGGCAAGTGCCTCAGGTGAATGGAAGTCTTCAAATCGGTGATAAAGAGTATGGTCATCAATTACGAAAGTGAATTCATGCTGTGGCGTATTATCAAGGCGTGTGTGCATGGCGATGGCGAGACGTCGTTGTGCTGGTTCCACTTCGTTGGCATGCCCGGCCAATTCATCCCATGTGTCGGCAATGGAACTAATCATGGCTCGCTTACGCAAAGTGTCGGAAGGTGTGGTCTCAGGATCGTAGGTGTATTTAGCCTTGTTGGGTATGAATACGTAAATGCATACGCTGTCTTGTGGCTGGAAGCGGTCTGAAGCAAACCAACCAAGGTTGTTGTATTCATCAATAACAAGCATGTAGTCGTTGAAAAGCGAGTTGTAGGGCATACCGATATTTTCAGGCAATAGGTAATTGCCTGTGCGGGAATTGTAGCGTGTGACGAAGATGTCGTATCCTCCGATAGATCCTTCTCCGTTACTAGCATAGTAAAGGGTGATTCCATCAGAAAGAGCGTATGGGTAATTTTCGTCAGCAGATGTATTGACGTTCCCTGGCAAGGGGCTCGGAGTCCCCCATGCTTCACCTTGTGGAGCGCGGGTATATAGGTCGAGTTGCCCTTGTTGCGGAATACTGGCATAAATCTTGTTGCCAAGTTGTGTGCGGTATGCAGCGCCATTCCCGTTGCTGGGCGGGATAAGTGTTCCTGATTCAGGGCTGGTTTTATAGTAGGCCATGAATTCCTCTTTAGGAACTGAAAAACTGTCGATCACTGCTGTTCGTTCTACTCCGCGCAACATGCGGGCTGCTTCCTCGGCTTGTTGTTGCCGTTGACGCCATTTTTCGGCAGGCTTTTGGGCTTTTTCCAGCATTCCGACATATTGTGCGTAGTTGTCAACTGCTTCATCAAAGCGGTATTGCTCTGTGTAAAGTTGTCCGAGATATCGGAATGCTTCTTGTACTTTGCGACGTGCGCCGATGAGGAGATGTTTTTCGCAAAGTGTTTTTTCTCCGGTTTCGTAGCAGCATGCACCGTACCAGTAATTGTAGCTTCCGTTGTTTGGATAGTTTCGGGCGTAGCGTTGGAATACAGGTTTGGCTTCTGTGTATTTTCCTTTCCGGAACAAGGTTTTAGCTTGCTCCAAGGTTTGTGCCGACAGCGTGGTGCATGTAATGATGCACATGGCGATCCATATAGTATGCAGGATATTTTTGGCCATTTATGAGTTCTTTGTTCTATTTTCATGTAAAAATAGGCATTTTCTAAGAATGCGCATGCTGCTTTCCGGATTATTTTTGTTAATTCTTCTTTTTTAAATGTGTTGTAGGAAACTTTTTTCTGCTAGTTGCTGTCATCGTGTAATCTCACTATCTTTTAATTTAAATTATATAGCTGAATTGCAAACGGGTTCATTCAGTGCAGGAGTGACTTGCTTTCCGCCGAATTTTGCCTAATTTTGTGCCGTTTTTCATAAAGGTAGATTTATGAGGGCATTGACAGTGGAAGAAAAAGTACTTCGCCGTGTACGGGAACGTTTTGCAAAAGGGGTTAGAAACTACGGTTTAGTTTCTGATGGAGACCGTATTTTGGTAGGTTTGTCTGGCGGAAAGGATTCATTGGCCTTGTTGGAGCTTTTGGCAGAACGTTCCCGTATATGGAAGCCTCGCTTTTCGGTAATAGCGGCTCATATATGGATGAGCAACGTGCCTTATCGTGCAGATATGGATTATTTGCGGAATTTTGCAGCGCGTCTGGGTGTAGAACTCATGTGCCGTGAGGCTTCTTTTGATGCCGGGGCTGGCACCCGTAAATCACCTTGCTTTTTGTGTTCGTGGAACCGTCGGAAAGCTCTTTTTGCTCTTGCCAAGGAACAAGGATGCCATAAAATCGCTTTGGGGCATCACATGGATGATGTGTTGGAAACGCTGTTGATGAATATGGCCTTTCAGGGAGCTTTCTCTGCTATGCCGCCTATTCTTCGTATGCGCAAGTTTGATATGACTATTATTCGTCCTCTTTGTTTAGTGAATGAGGCCGACCTTCGTGTTATGGCTCGTGTGCATGGATACCATCCCCTGATGAAGAACTGTCCTTACGAAGAACAGTCTCATCGTGCAGAGATGAAGCAAGTGTTGGCGCGCATCGAAGAATTGAATCCCGAGGCACGCTACAGCCTTTGGCGAAGTATGGAAAATGTGCAGGACGAATTGTTGCCTCAAAAGCGGGAGGATGGTTTTGGAGGCAGGTATTAGAAACATAGGGAAATAACATATAGTGTATGTGGACACAAGGAATTTATGCAATCTTATTGTTGGTTATATCCAACATTTTCATGACTTTTGCTTGGTATGGACATTTGAAGATGCGTGAAGAGTTCGCGTGGTTTCAAGCTTTGCCGCTCATTGCAGTGATTGCTTTTTCGTGGGGGTTGGCATTCTTTGAGTATTGTTTTCAGGTTCCTGCTAATCGTATAGGATTTCGTGACAACGGCGGTCCTTTTTCGCTTATGCAGCTTAAGGTGATACAAGAAGTTATTACTTTGATTGTGTTTACAGTGTTTACGACTGTGTTTTTTAAAGGGGAGGCACTTCATTGGAATCATTTGGCGGCATTCCTTTGTTTGGTGATGGCCGTGTATTTTGTTTTCATGAAGTGACAATTGGTAGGGTCAGTAAGTTTTCCAGGCATTGGCGTTTTGGGCATTGCGTATTCTTGCACGTCCTTTTTTTGAAAAGAGATAGAGCAAGATGTTGTCCATGGAGAAAGATACAGCAGTAGGGTGCGGTGTTTTTCCTGCACTTTGTTTTGCACGGAGTGGAATTTTTACTGCCATGGGAAGAACGTCTGTATTTGAGGTGAATCCGAAGATTCCGTAAGGACGAAGGGTGATGTAAATACGGCGGGACGATGGGAAAGTGTCATTGGGCAAAAAGGAGGAGGGGAGATCGCAGTTGTATTTCAAGATGTTTTCATAATGTTTTTCAAAGATGTTTTCTTGGGGAATGCCATGCAATGGGGTTTCCAAGCGAATGTTCAAGCGTTCTTTCGGGTTAATTTCAATGTCGTCTTGCCCGGCAAGGATGCTTTGCAGCCTTAGTGAATCCTCTTGCGTCCACTCTTGGGCAAAGGACGGTGCGTATGTGGTAGTAAAAAGCAGGATGAACAAGCAGGAGTGTTTCTTCATGAGGGCGTAAGCATAATCAAGTGATGGCAAAAATAGATTTTTCCCTTTCAAGATGTTTGCGCCTTATCCTTTCTTAGTTTAAATTAACGCAGGTTTGGGCAAGAATGGGTGATAGGGAACAGATGTTTTGCAAAGAAAAGCAAGGGGCTGTGTCAAAATGATAAATTTTGACACAGCCCCAAGATTCAAGTTAAGAAGGAGATTTTGATGGATTATCGTGCCAGTTTTTTGTGCATAGCAGCAGCGGCCTTTCTTCCATCTCCCATGGCGAGAATAACGGTGGCTCCTCCACGTACGATGTCGCCTCCAGCATAAATCATCGGGATAGACGATTCCATGTTTTCGTTCACGCAGATAGTTCCTTTTCTGCCGAGTTCCAGACCGGGGATAGAATGGGGGACAATTGGATTGGGGGATACGCCCACGCTTACAATAGCCATGTCGATATCAATCGTCTCAGTGGCATTAGGGATGGGTACAGGCCGCCTTCTTCCGGATTCATCCGGTTCTCCAAGTTGCATTTTCTGGAGTACGATTTGTTTGACCTTTCCTTGTTCGTCAGCGATATATTCGATGGGATTGTGCAATGTGAGGAATTCCACGCCTTCTTCTTTTGCATGTTTTACTTCCTCGATGCGTGCAGGCATTTCTTCTTCGGAACGGCGGTAGATGATGATGGCACGTTCCGCTCCTAACCGTCGGGCAGTGCGTACGGAGTCCATGGCCGTGTTCCCTCCTCCTATGACGGCCACTCGTTTCCCGAATGCAACGGGAGTGTCTGATTCATCGCTGGCGGCATCCATTAAATTGACGCGTGTAAGGTATTCGTTGGATGACATAATATTGATGGAATTTTCTCCGGGAATGCCCATGAAGTTGGGCAGGCCGGCTCCCGATGCTACGAAGATGCCACGGAAACCTTCGTCCTTGAGTTGGCTCACACTGATAGTTTTCCCCACAATGCAATCTTTTACAAAATGGACACCCATTTGGGAGAGGTTATTGATTTCCACATCCACGATGCGGTTCGGTAAACGGAATTCCGGGATTCCGTATTTGAGTACGCCGCCTATTTCATGGAGCGCTTCGAATACGGTGACATCATACCCTAATTTGGCCATGTCGCCTGCAAAAGAAAGCCCGGCAGGTCCGGAACCCACGACAGCCACTTTGATATGGTTCTTTTCTTTGATTTCAGGGATGGATATTTGTCCGCTTTCGCGCTCGTAGTCGGCAGCAAACCTTTCTAAGTAGCCAATAGCTACAGGTTCTCCTCCTGTCTTAAGGTGGATGCATTGGGATTCGCATTGTTTCTCTTGCGGGCACACTCGTCCGCATACTGCAGGTAGCGCACTGGTTTCTTTTAGCGTTTGAGCGGCTTTCAGGAATTCTCCTTTTTCAATGTGTTTGATGAACCGGGGGATGTCAATGCTTACAGGGCATCCTGTGATGCATTGCGGATTTGCGCAATCCAAGCATCGACGGGCTTCTGTCAGTGCTTGTTCTTCATTTAATCCCAGATTGACTTCTTCTTTCCTGCTGTGCGAACGGTATTCCGGATTTAGTTCATTCATTTTGGTGCGGGGAATCGCCATACGTTCTTTGGCTTTCATTGTTTTGCGGAGTTCTTCGCGCCAAGGGGCATTGCGGCCTTCTTTGCGGTCGTCATTTCCCATGTTCTCATGCCAATGCGCATCCAATTTATGTACTTCTTCCCGTTCAATGTCCTTGAATGCCCCCATTCGTTTGAGCATTTCGTCGAAGTCTACTTGATGGGCATCGAATTCGGGGCCGTCTACACATACGAATTTTGTTTTTCCTCCTACTGTAACGCGGCATGCCCCGCACATTCCAGTACCGTCTACCATGATGGTATTTAAAGACACGTCGGTGGATATACCGTACTTTTTAGTGAGCAAGGACACGAATTTCATCATGATGGCAGGGCCTATGCAGAAACATTTATCTACTTTTTCACGGTGGATGATCTTTTCCACTCCTTCTGTAACAAGTCCTTTTTGCCCATAAGAACCATCATCGGTCATGATGAGGACTTCATCCGAACTCTCACGCATTTCTTTTTCTAAGATGATAAGTTCTTTGGTGCGTCCGGCAAGAACAGTAATCACTTTATTGCCTGCTGCTTTGAGTGCTTGTACGATGGGCAGCAAAGGGGCTACGCCCACGCCTCCTCCGGCACATACGACGGTGCCGAAACGTTCGATGTGGGTTGCTTGTCCCAAAGGACCGACGACATCGGTGATATAATCACCGGCTTCAAGCTGGCATAATTTAGTAGACGAGAGGCCTACTTCTTGCACGACGAGCGTAATGGTGCCTTTCTGTGGATCGGCAGCGGCGATGGTGAGAGGCATCCGTTCCCCTTTCTCGCCGACGCGCACAATGACAAAGTGTCCTGCTTTTCGCGATTGTGCAATGAGCGGAGCTTCTATTACGAATTTGAATACTTTTTCAGAAAAATGTTCTTTAGATACGATTCTGTTCATATTTCTTGTTGGATAGTTTCCTTTTCGGGAGTGTTGTTTCTTGGCAAAGGTAGTGTTATTGTGGTGGAATGCAAAAAAACCGTCTTCTAAAATGAGGACGGTTTTTTTATGTTTGCATTCGTTGGCGTATTTTCAGGCATTATCTTTTTTCTTCATCGAATCATGTCGAAGCCGCAATAAGGCACCAAAGCTTTTGGTATGCGGATGCCTTCTGGAGTCTGGTTGTTTTCCAAGAGGGCGGCCACAATACGCGGTAAGGCCAGTGCGGAACCGTTCAGCGTATGGCATAATTCGATTTTTTTATTCATAGTACGGTAACGGCACTTCAGGCGGTTGGCCTGGTAGGTGTCGAAATTGGAAACAGAGCTGACTTCCAGCCAACGTTTCTGTGCTTCAGAATATACTTCAAAGTCGAAACAGAGTGCAGCGGTGAAACTGATGTCTCCTCCACATAAGCGGAGAATGCGGTAGGGAAGTTCCAGTTTCTGGAGCAGGCTCTCTACATGGTCGAGCATTTCTTGATGGGATTGGCGGGAATGTTCAGGCGTATCGATGCGCACAAGTTCTACTTTAGAAAATTCATGCAGGCGGTTGAGGCCTCTTACGTCTTTCCCATAAGAGCCTGCTTCGCGTCGGAAGCATTGTGTATAAGCACAGTTTTTGATAGGGAGATCTTTTTCATCTAAGATGACATCACGATAGATATTCGTTACAGGCACTTCTGCTGTAGGAATCAAATAGAGGTCATCGGTTTGGCAATGATACATTTGCCCTTCTTTGTCTGGTAGTTGCCCTGTGCCGTATCCTGATGCTGGGTTGACTACGGTAGGAGGCATGATTTCCGTGTATCCGGCTTTTCGTGCTTCGTCAAGGAAGAAATTGATGAGAGCGCGTTGCAATTGGGCTCCTTTCCCTTTGTAAACCGGAAATCCTGCACCGGTTATTTTCACTCCTAAATCGAAATCGATAAGGTCATATTTCTTTGCTAACTCCCAGTGTGGGAGTGCATTTTGCGGCAATGGCGTTTCCATCCCCCCCATTTTCTCTACGACATTGTCTTCTGCTCCATCTCCTTCAGGCACCGATTCATAAGGCACATTAGGGATGGTGTATAGGAGTTCTTGAAGGTCTGCCTGTGCTTGGTCCATTTCGGCTTGGAGAGTTTTATTGCCTTCTTTCATCTGGCTTACTTTTTCGCGTGCTTTTTCGGCTTCTTCTTTCCTGCCTTCTTTCATGAGTTGCCCGATGGATTTGGATATGGAATTGACTTCTGCCAGATTCTTATCCAATTGGTTTTGCGCATTTCGTCTTTTTTTGTCTAATTCGATAACGTGCGCAATGGCTTCTTGGGCATTTTTGAAGTGCTTTTTCTCCAAACCACGAATCACTTCATCCGTCTTTTCTGTGATTAACTTGATGGTAAGCATATATTTCTTATTTATTAGGTTTTACATTTTTATCCCTGCAAAGATAAATAGAAAAAGGAAATAATGAGCGAAGGATTTCGGTTACATACAAAAAAAGGATGCATTATGCATCCTTTTTTTGTTATTTTGCAATACGTCAAGCTTCAACATTCGGAAGGACAGAGACAAATCTCCTTTTTTCTCTTCCCACTTTGAAACATACCGTACCGTCGATTAATGCAAACAAAGTATGGTCTTTGCCCATTCCGATGTTTTTGCCCGGATGGAATTCGGTTCCTCTTTGGCGAACGATAATGTTGCCGGCTTTGCATGCTTGGCCGCCGAATATCTTGACGCCTAATCTTTTGCTGGCGGATTCACGGCCGTTCTTTGAACTACCTACACCTTTCTTATGTGCCATTTTCTTCTAATTTTTAATGATTAAGCTACAATTTGTTTAATGGTTAACTCTGTGAATTGTTGGCGATGGCCTTTCAACTTCCGGTATCCTTTTCTTCTTTTTTTGTGGAATACAAGGACTTTGTCGCCTTTTACCAAATGCGATTTCACTTCGCACACCACTTTGGCCCCTTCTATGGTGGGGACACCTACTTTGATTTCACCATTGTTGTCGGACAACAATACCTTTTCAAATTCAACAATTGCGCCGTTTTCTGCATTCTGGATGTGCTGAACGAACAACCTTTTTCCTTCTTCGGCTTTGAATTGCTGACCGTTAATTTCTACGATTACGTACATTTCTTTTTTTGAATTACACGGTTTTTTCCGGAAGGTGTGTTCCTTTCCCATCACGGGGGAACCGCTTTTCTACCCTGCACGGACTAATTGGGCGCAAAGGTAATGGTTTTGTGTGGTTTCAGCAAATAAATTCATGCTTTTTTATTTTACTCGTCCGGCAGATAGCCAATGTCGGCGATAGTAGGGGGCATTTAGGCGGTCAACGGTGACTCCTTTGCGGGTGCTGGCATGGATAAAGTATCCGTCTTTCAAATAGATGCCCACATGAGTGGCTTTTCGTCGCGATTTTCCTGTAGCGAAAAACACGAGATCCCCTTCATGAAGTTTTCTTTTGGGAATGCGTTGGCAGTCGTGCTTCCGTTGTTGTTCGGAATTGCGGCTTAGCCTTTTCCGATACACGGTCTTGTAGATTTGCGAAGTGAAGCCGGAACAGTCAGTCCCTTTTGGGGTGTTTCCTCCGTAGCGATAGGGCGTTCCTATCCATTCTGCGGCTTCTATGTATAGCTGATGGTTGTCTTTCATGTCGATATCCACGCCTAAGCGGATGGATGCACGGGCCAGTTTCCGGTAGTCGTATTGGGGCGCGGTGCTTTTGCATGAGCATAGCACAATGGACAATGCCAAAAGAAATGTCCATGTTCTTCCTGTATTTGTTTTGAAGTTATTCATTGATGTTGAAATAGTTTTCTAATTCTTGTCCGGCTGAATGGTCTTTGTTTTCAATGTCGCGGATGATGCGCCCGTTTTCAAGCAGTGCAATGCGTGGGCAGATGTCTATGGTATGGTTCAGGTTATGGCTGGACACGATGACGGTGGCACCGCTTTGTTCGTTGTAGGATTTCAGCAGATGCTTGATGATGGATTGCGAACTGGGGTCGAGGAAGTTGAACGGTTCATCGAGTATGAGCAGGCGGGGCTGGTGGAGCATGGCCGAGATGATTCCTATTTTTTGTTTGTTGCCCATGGAAAAATTTCGGATGTATTTCTTTTGGTTCAGTATTTCATCGTTCATGAAGCGGGCAAATGGTTGCAGGCGTTCATCGGTTTCTGTCTTGCTTAACCCATACATTTTTCCTACAAAGTGGAAATATTCTTCCGGGGTGAGGTAGTCTATCAAGAAGCTGTCGTCAATGAATGCCCCGGCAAACTGTTTCCATTCTTCGCTTTTATTTGTTTGAAGGCCGTCTATGCGGATTTCTCCCCGGTCGGCTTTCAGAAGGTCAAGGACGAGGCGGAACAAAGTGGTTTTTCCTGCTCCGTTGTTTCCCACAAGCCCTATCATTTCGCCTTTTCCGATGTGGTATTGGGGGATATCCACGGCTGTCTTTGTTCCGTAAGTTTTCAGTATGTTTTGAATTTCTATCATAATGTTTTGTTTTACATGTTTCTTGCAATGGCTTATCGCGAATTGCGGAATCCTTCCATGTTTGCATACCTTCGTTTCATGAAACGCCGATATACATTTCTTATCCACCACGGAGAAGCCAGTACAAAGGCAATGCCGGATGCGATGAATGCCCATTGGGTCGTTTCTGCCCCGATGAGAGGGGTGAGCAAAGAGTTGAGCAGCATGGGCATCATGAACCCGGCAAAAGAGAGCATCATTTGCCAGAAGGTTCCTCCCCGGTTTTTCCCGGTAATCTTTTCATTGAGTGTAGCTGTCTTTTTGTTGTATGCAGCCAATTGGAAGAACAGCCAGTAAATAGGGCCTATGGCAAGGAAAAGGTAGGCAAAAGAAGCCAGCAGGGTGATTTTCCCGATGATTACGGCAGGCAGCAGGAGGATGAAAGGAAGGAAGGCCATGGTGGCATAGAAATAGTATTTGGCCCGGAGAAGCGTGTAGACGGATTCTTTCCGGCTCATCAGGCCGTCCAAATAGTTGCCCTCATAGCTCATGATGTTGACCAACTGAATGCCCAATATGGCATAGCAATAAGCCAGCGCGAAACTTTTCCCCGTGTCGCTGGTGTAGATGTCAGCCGACACGCAGGCGCTCAGCATGATGATGAGGAGGCATCCGGTGCGGAAGGAAGCCCGGCATTGCTTGTTTCGGGCAATCAGTTTCAGTTCCAAACGGAGGTATTCGCCCACTTCTCCATAGCGTTCCAAGAAGCGGTAGTCGGATATGCGTTTCACTTTCGTGTCTTGTGTGCGGGATAATTCTTTATATATATAGTGTCCTTGCACATTGCGCACGAGGAATGCCATGAGGAGGACACCGGCAATGGTTCCGATGAAGGCAACAGCGTTCCATTCGATGTAAGCTTCGCCTAAGTCCATCGTGAATGTGCTTACGAAGTTTTTTCCTTCGGCAATTTGAAGAAGAAGGAGTGAGACATACACGGCGGCAGGAAGCAAAACGAAAATTCCTTTTTCATTGATTAAGGTGCGGCACAGCAGATACCAGTAATTGTTGAGAAGGGTGAGCATCCAAATGCCGATGCAATAGCCTGCCACTCCTGGCAGGCCGTAGAATCGTGCCACGGTGAGGAATGCGAATGGCATGAACAGGCAGAGCCATACGATGTTGTATCCGTTTGTGGCAGAAAGGAGGAGGTAGGCGTTGAGGATTTTGCTTTTCCGCACGGGGAATAGCAGATAGGGCTTGACTTCCTGCACAGGTGTCTTTTGTATGGCGAAACGGAACAGGAAATCAGCCAGGAAGATGATGCCTAATCCTTTGTTTAAGGTGTGATAAGGTTCCATGTTGGGCGCAAGGCCGTCGAGCATGGAAGGGAGTATGACTCCTATAAATATAAGGTAAGCAATCCAGAAAGCCACGCCAAAATAAGCAAGATATTTGGCAAAGCGATTTTGGTCGGCTGCGGGCTGCCGTTGGTCAGCTAATTTCCGATGGCGGTAAAGGTCAATGGCAATCATTGTTCTTGAGAGAGAATTGGGGATAGGAGCAGGCAAGGCGGAGTGATAAGCTCCGCCTTGCCTGTGCTTTATTCAGGAACAGTCATGATGATTTCGGTGAGGTTTCCTTGGTTCATCAAGTCTTTCGCGAATTGTTGTACTTGGGCGGGGGTGAGGTTGGCCACAAATTCTTCAAAATGCGTGTTTACATCTTCTCCCGTTTCATAGTATTCTTTGAGAACGTTGAGCCAGTAGCCGTTTTCTTTCAGGTTCTCTTTGTGTTTTTTCAGCATGAACTCTTTCACTTTCTCCAAGTCTTCGGCTTTCGGGCCGTTGGCGGCTATCTTCTGGGCTTCTTCTAACACGATGTCTTGCATCTGTTCGTAGCGTCCGGGGTCGGTGTCGAACACGATTTGCAAGCAGGCTTCTTCATAGGGGTACTTGAACAAGTCTCCCAACACGCCTACTCCGTAGGTACCGCCTTCTTTCTCACGTACCTCAGCAGTATATACGATGTCAAGCACTTGCGAGAGGACGTTCATTAGGGTGATGTTTTCAGGCGTGTAGGGCATGTCGCCGACGCAGAATGCCACGATGCTGGCCGTTGGCGTTTCCATTTGGCGTGTGAACACGTTCCTGTAATTCCCTTTCCGCATGTGCATGCCGTTAGCCTCCATGCTTTCCTTGCGGTGCGTGGCCGGGAGGGAGGCAATGTAGGTTTCGATGAACGGGCGGATGGAGTCGGCATCGATGTTGCCTACGAATACGAAAGTGAAGTCGCTGGCATCCTTGAAGCGGTCTTTGTACATGTCCATCACTTTCTGGTAATCGATTTTGTCGATCATGTCGGCTTTCAGGCGGATTTTGCGCGGGTGGTGGTTGTACAAGGCGGTGATGGCCGAGTCGTTGAATGCCACCCAAGGTTCTGCTTCGATGTTTTGCAGGGAAGCTTTTGTCCGGTTTTTATAGGATTGGAAAGCTTCCTGGTCCATGCGTGGCGCGGTGAACGAAAGGTAGGTCAGTTGCATCATGGTTTCCAGGTCTTCAGGCGAACAACTTCCGCTGATACTTTCTTTGGAATAGCCTACGGAGGTTTTCACATTGGCTTTCTTTCCGGCCAATGCTTTTTCCAAGTCGATGGTGCTGAAGTTTCCTAATCCGCCCACGGCCATCACATCGTTCAGGGCTTTGATGTTGATGATTTCCGATTCGGGGAACAGGGATGTTCCTCCGGGGCTGGTGGCATTCATCAGGATTTCATCTGCTTTGAAATCTGTTTTCTTCAATATTGCTTTGGCACCGTTGGAAAGTTCCATGACGGTAGTCCCGAAAGGCCCTTCTTTTGCAGAAAGGATTCTTCCAGGTTGAGGCTTTTCAGCCACCAAAGGTTCGTCGGATGTTTGGTCTACATAAGGTTCTATTTCTTCATTTCGGATGCCGTCGATGATTTTCCGGATGTCGTCTTTCGAGGGGTATTGCATGCCTTCCTTGTCGGGGCAGAAGATAGACACCACCAAGTTGGAGTCGCTGACGAGCGTCCCCATCGTTTGGTTGACGGCATCCACAGGGATGAGTGGCATAATTTGGTTCATGATGGCATATTCCTGTTCGATGCCGGGGATAGGTTCGTTGTCGATAAAGTGGCGCACGTATTCGTCCACGTAAGCCCCGTTCTTCTGCTTGTCGCGTTCTTTGTAGGCCGATTCCAAGTGGCGCAGGTATTCGGCTTTGGCGCGGGCGTATTCCGAGGCAGTGAAGCCGAAGCGGTGTGCGCGTTCTATTTCCCGGTAGAGTGCGGCAAGTGCCGTTTCGATGCCATTGTCCGGGCAGGTGGCGATGCCGGTGAAGGCGTCTTTCGTCTTTGCCATGTAGAAGTTGCTGTCGTAAGTGCCGGCATAGATGAAGGGCGGGTTCGGTTTTTGCCTCATTTCATTGAGGCGGGCATCGAGCATTTGCGAGATGATGCCCCGTGTGTAATTATATATAAGGTAGTCCACCGTTGTCTTGGCTTCGTTAGGCACAGCTTCGTGTTTGTTGTACAAGTAGATGAGTACGCTGGTCTGTTCTTTGTCTTTTTCGAGGGTGATGATGGGTTCTTTGTTGTCGGGTACAGGATAATAAATCCTTTCAGCGGGATTTTCCGGCATTTCGATGTCGGAAAACAGGTTCTTTATTTTGTTTTCGATTTGGTCTACATCGATGTCGCCTACCACGATGATGCCTTGCTGGTCGGGCCGGTACCATTTTTCATAAAAGTCGCGTAGCGCCTGATAGGGGAAGTTGTCCACCACTTCCATGGTTCCGATGGGCAGGCGGTAAGCATACCGGCTTCCTTCGTAGATGGTGGGGAATGCTTTTTCGTACATGCGCATCATGGCTCCTGTGCGGGTGCGCCATTCTTCGTGAATGACGCCGCGTTCCTTGTCGATTTCTTGGGGGGCGAGCGTCAAATCATTCGACCAGTCGTGGAGGATGAGCAGGCAGGAGTCGATGATGCCGTCGCGTGTGACGGGGACATTGCAGATGTTGTATACCGTTTCGTCTACCGATGTGTAGGCGTTCAGGTTTTCGCCGAAGCGCACGCCGATGGTTTCCAAGTAATGTATCAAAGCATCTCCGGGAAAATGAGTAGTGCCGTTGAAGCACATGTGTTCCAGGAAGTGTGCCAACCCTCTTTGATTGTCTTCTTCAAGGATGGAACCCACTTTTTGGGCGATGTAGAAGTCGGCGCGGTTTTCCGGCAGTTCATTGTGCCGGATGTAGTAAGTCAGCCCGTTTTCCAGTTTCCCGATTCTGACGTTCGGGTCGACAGGGATGGGAGGAACTTGCTGTGCGTGGCTCATGCCTGCGCAACATGTCGCGAAGAGGCATGCCATCAGTCTGCGAAAGGTCTTTTTCATGTTTGAATGCTTTAAGATGTTACGTATGTTTTATGGGGCAAATATAGTTTTTTTTGTTGATATGTGTTTCATATATCCCGGAATATGACGGCGGGGTGCTTTTATCTTTTCAGGCAGTGTGCGGTGTGTTGCAGATGGATTGCCGAAAAAAAACGGGATAAGGCTTGGCGGGATGGAATAATTGCGTAAATTTGCGTGTTGTACTTTTGAAAATGGATAAGTTATGAACATCAAGATACGGCTGGTCATCATGAATTTCCTCCAGTTCGCCGTATGGGGGTCTTATCTCACGTCAATGGGGAGTTATTTGGTCGAAATCGGGCAGGCATCCCACATTGGCATGTATTATGCCATGCAGGGCATTGTTTCTTTGTTCATGCCTGCCGTGATGGGCATCATTGCCGATCGTTGGATTCCTGCGCAGCGTTTGTTGGGCTTGAGCCATTTCTTGGCTGCTTTGTTCATGGGGATGGCCGGGTATTACGGCATGCGGCATGGGGCAGACGCCGAGTTTTCAGTATTGTTCACGTTTTATGCATTGAGTGTGGCGTTCTACATGCCTACGTTGGCTTTGGCCAATTCGGTGGCTTACACGTCGTTGGACAAAGCAGGTTTGGACACAGTGAGCCATTTTCCGCCTATCCGCACGTTTGGCACGATTGGTTTCATTTGCTCCATGTGGGCGGTCGACCTGTTGGGCTTGCAAGACAATTACGGCCAGTTCTTTGCTTGTGCCTTGATAGGTTTGGTATATGCTTTTTATGCTCTGACGTTGCCTTCATGCCCGGTGTCGAAAGGCGGAAACGGGAAGTCTTTGGCCGAGGCAATGGGGTTGCGGGCATTCACCTTGTTCCGTCATAAGAGAATGGCGGTTTTCTTCATCTTTTCGATGTTGTTGGGCGTTTCTTTGCAAATCACCAATGGCTTTGCCAATCCCTACATCAGCAGTTTCGGGTCGATACCGGAATATGCGGAGACATTCGGCGTTCAGCATGCCAATATCTTGATTTCCTTGTCGCAGATTTCTGAGACGTTGTGCATTCTTTTGATTCCGTTCTTTTTGAAACGTTTCGGCATTAAGTATGTGATGCTCATTGCCATGGTGGCATGGGTCTTGCGTTTCGGCCTGTTCGGCGCGGGCGATCCGGGAAATGGCGTGTGGATGTTCATCCTGTCCATGATCGTGTATGGCGTGGCTTTCGATTTCTTCAACATATCGGGCTCTTTGTTTGTCGATAAAGAGACGGACATTTCCATCCGTTCCAGTGCGCAAGGGCTGTTTGTGATTATGACCAACGGATTCGGTGCTACGGTCGGCACATTGGGGGCGCAAGCGGTAGTCAATCATTTTGTAGATTTCAACAGCAGCCTTCCTCAAGTGGAGGCATGGAAGTCGGCGTGGTATGTATTTGCGGCCTATGCTTTGGTGGTGGCTGTGTTGTTTGTTTTGATATTCAGGGATAAGCACCGGCCTTCGGCAATGGGAAACGATTAAAATGGAGTTGGGATGGAACAGAAAAAAATCGAATTGGAAGTGATTGGCGTTTCGCCCAATATCAAGCTGACATGCGGTTATGGCCTGTATTTGCAGGAAAAGCAGGGGAAACGGCGGGGGCTTTTGCTGATCATAGGAGGTGCGGAAGCGCAGGCTGTTTCATATGCCCAAAAAGGTTTGGCGGCGCCCCGGCCATTCACGCATGATTTGTTCTTCACTTGTTTCAGCGCTTTTGGCGTGCTTCTGAAAGAAGTCTTCATTTACAAGTCGGTGGATGGGGTCTACTATTCCTACCTTTATTTCGAGCGCGATGGCGAGCAGCATTGTTTTGATGCGCGCACGTCGGATGCCATTGCTTTGGCGTTGAGGTTCAAGGCGCCTATTTTTGTGGATGCAGGCATTTTGGCGCGCGAGCATATGGAGTTGGGCGACGAGAATCCTTCGATTACTTTCCCGATGTCGGCGTTCAGCATTCAGGTGTTGGAAGAATTTTTGAAGCAGGCGGTAGCAGAAGAACATTACGAGGCCGCTTCCAAGATTCGCGATGAGATTGCTTTGCGAAAGCAGGGAGGCATCCATCCCAATGATGGTTTTTTGGATTTGTAACGGCAGGCAGGAGGAAATTATGCAATTGTTTTATGCACCGGATATTAAGATGTCCCCGGAGTTGCCGGAGGAGGAGGCGCTTCATTGCCTTCGCGTGTTGCGTTTAGGTGCGGGCAGCCGTGTGCGGCTCACTGACGGGAGGGGCTTTTTCTATGATGCCGTCCTTTCATCGGTGGCAGGCAAGAGGTGTGCCGTTTCGGTGGAGAAGGTTTCCCCGTGGGAGAAAACTTGGCGCGGGCATCTGCACATGGCTGTGGCGCCCACGAAAAACATGGACCGCATGGAGTGGTTTGTGGAGAAAGCGGTAGAGATTGGCGTGGATGAACTGACGTTCCTGAACTGCCGTTATTCGGAACGGAGGATGGTGAAGCTGGAAAGGGTGGAAAAAATCATGGTATCGGCCATGAAACAATCCCTGAAAGCAGTTCTTCCAAAGCTCAATGGCATGCTGCCTTTTGATGAGTTTGTGCGCAAGGAGCATGGCGGGCAACGCTTCATCGCCCATTGCCATGAAGGCCGGAAAGAACCGTTGAAGACCCTCCTCCATGCGGGGGAAAGTGCTACTATCCTGATAGGACCTGAGGGCGATTTCAGCGCGGAAGAAGTGGAAACCGCTTTGGCTTTGGGCTTTTCTTCGGTCAGTTTGGGCGCATCCCGGCTGCGTACGGAGACGGCAGCTTTGGCGGCATGCCACACGTTCAGTCTGTTGAACGGTTTATGAGAATGGTCATTATGGAATAATAGTTATGATAAAGAGGATTTTCCCGGTTTTATTGCCGGTCGTTTCAGGGCTTTTGATGCTTCTTTCCTGTGCGCGTCAGGCCGACTATGTTTCTGCCATACCGGGCGACGCATCGATTGTGGTCTCGGTCGATTGGGGTTCGTTGGCGCAAAAGAGTGGTTTGATAGGCAATGCGGAGGCGCAGCGCAGGTTGTCCGGTTGGTTGAATCATGGTTCAGGTTCGTTTTTGGGTGTCGAAGCGGCGCCTTGGATGGCTGCTCCTTTTGTTTCCGGCCTTTCTGTTGTCGATCCGATGTATTTCTTTCTCCAGTCGTCCACAGGCAGGATGGGTTGCGTGGCCAAGGTGTCAGACAGCCGTCGTCTGGAAGAAGCGTTTTCAGCTTTGGCCGGCGAGCATCTTTGTTCGCCTTTAGAGGAAGCCGGCGTGCAGGATTGCCGGTTGGCGTTTTTCGGTGAAAATTGTGTGGCTTGTTTCAATGAGTCTGTTTTCGTGGCTCTTGCGAAAACAAAGCCAGCGGATACCACGGAGGTGGTTCCCGCGCTTCAAGGATGGTTGGAGGCGGATGCGTCGGCAGGCTTGGCCCGCGATGAAGGATTCCGCCGCATGTGTTTCAAAAAGAGCGATATCGCTGTTTATGCCGCGATGCCGGATTGGGCTGATTCTTTGAGAAGTTTCTTTCCTGCAAATATGGTGCGGCATGCATGGTCTCAGGAAGCCCGTGCAATCGGTAATTTGTCTTTTAAGAAAGGCAGCATCCATTGGGAGATGGAAAGCGTGATGCCTGATTCTATGCTGGCCAAGCAGCGGCAGCGGGCTGCTTTTCTTCGGAAGCATACTTCCGCTTATATAGAGCGTTTCCCGGCTTCCTCTTTGTGTTATGGCGGTTTGAACCTCGACGGGACTGCATTGGTGGAATGGTTGATTTCAGACCCTTTCTTCATCATGAAGCTTTCTGAATTGGACAGGCGTTGGGGGGTGGACATGAAAAACGTGCTGGCCTCCATCGATGGGGATTGTGTTGTTGGTGTCCCGTCGTTGACTGCCGATGGCGTGCCGGCCTTTGTTTGCTTTGCGGAGGTGAACGACAGCCTTCCTGTGAAGGCATTGCATGAAACTTTCGGGGCGAAGGTGCGCGAGGAGGCCGATGGCTCTTGGTCTGTGGATGCCGGCAGGGGCATGAGGTTTGTTTATGGCCTTCGTGATGGTGTGTTCTTTGCTGCTGTCGACGCAGAGGCTTCCGAAGTATGGAAGAAGAAAACGCCTTCCATGGACAAGGAATGGAGGCAGGCAGTGGAAGATTCTTATATCTTTATGCGTGTGAATGCCAAAGGCATTTTGGAGCAACCTCTTGTCAACCTGGCGATGTCGATGGGTGGTGCTGAGATGGCCTTGGTGCGTTCGGCATTGTCGTTGGCCGATGACGTGGAATGTTCTCTGACGGATGTGAACAAGGTGGAAGTGGAAGTGCGGATGTCTGCCCGCGAGGTGAATGCGCTGGAACAAATGGTGGATTTTGCCCTTCAATGGGAACAAGAGTAAGAACGGAAATAGAGAGAGCCATGATACAACAAGTTGAGTTTGCTTTGCCGCCGCATGGCAAAGGGTTTCATCTGGTCACGCAAGAAGTCGTGCGCCATTTGCCTCCTTTGCCGGAAACGGGGCTTTTGCACCTGTTCATCAAGCACACCAGCGCGTCGTTGGCATTGAGCGAGAATGCCGACCCGGATGTGCGCACGGATATGGAAGCGGTTTTCAACCATTTAGTGCGCGAAAACGAGCCTTATTATGAACATGTGTTGGAAGGTCCCGACGATATGCCGGCTCATGCAAAGAGCGTGTTGGTGGGCGCAAGCCTCACAATTCCCATCACGCGCCATCGGTTGAACATGGGCGTGTGGCAAGGCATTTACCTTTGCGAGTTCCGTCATTCGGGAGGCTCCCGCCGGATTGTGGCCACTGTGATGGGGTGAGGCAGGTTCTGAGGATGATTTTTTGTGGAAATCCAAAACGGTTTCTTGCGCATGTTATACAATTGTTATATATTTGCGTGCGATAACAGAATCGTTTAACCCTATTAATGGCATAGACAATGGAAACGACAAAAGAACGCAGGCTCACCGCATTTCGTTTGCGCGTTGATTTGGTGGAACGCCTCAAGCAGGAAGCCCGCCGCGAGAACCGCAGTTTGAACAATTACGTGGAAACCATTCTGATGGATGCTGCTTATTGCCAGCCGAATGCCGAAACCTTGGAAGCCATCGAGGAAGCGCGTTCAGGAAAGTTCGCGGGTGTTGTGGATACGAGTACTTTGGAAGCATTTATTAAATCCATAGAGGGATGAAAACGGTTATTTATAGTACCCGGTTTCGTAAAGATTTCAAGAGGTATCGCAATCAGCCCCGTAAGTTGGAAAAATTGTTTCAGGTGGTTCGAATGCTTGAGGAGGGAAAGACTTTGCCTTCTTCGTCGCGTCCCCATCTGCTCACCGGCGAATATGCCGGTTGCATGGAGTGCCATGTGGAGGGCGATTTCCTTCTTGTGTGGGTTGACGAGCAGGAACAAGTGGTGAAGCTTCTGCGCTTGGGTTCGCACGCGGAGCTTTTCGGCTGAAACTGCTTCCAGCTTCTTCAAGTGTCAGGCATGGGCGCATCACTGCTATATTTTCTAAGTTGACAAGTTGGCAAGGCTTCTTTCTACAATGAATAATGAACAATTAAAAATTAATAACGGGGCGGCACAGCCACCAACTTTTCATTATTCATTTTTAATTCTTCATTCATCCTCGTTTTTCATTATTCATTTTTAATTCTTCATTCATCCCATCAGAACTCTGAAATCTGAAATCTTCTTGACTTCTAAATTCTGACTACTAACTACTAACTACTGACTACTATCTACCGACTACTATCTACTGTCTACTGAAAAAACTTTGTTTCCCGTTTGCCATTGCGCTTGCCTTTCACTATCTTTGCGGAGTGAAGCTATAAAAAGGAAATGATGAAAGACAACGTAAAGAAGCCAACGGTCAAGATGCCGATGCCTGAAAAAGAAGACGGCAAAGGAAATGAGAAGAAAATCAGCAGGACTTGGAAAGCTATCCAGAAATGGAGGGGCAGCGTGGTTGTCAACGACCCGACATTGCTGTTGTGACCTGCCATGCGATATCTGATTGACACCAATATATTGATTTATGCGATGGCTGATCCGGATTTGCTGAGCCGGGACGTGGCAGCTATCATCGAAGAACCGGACACTGTGTTGTGCATCAGCGCGGAGTCGGTGAAAGAATTAGTCGTAGCTTATCGTAATAAAGGCTTATGGTCGAAGCGTTGGCGTACTGCTGAAGCCATGGTGCGTTCCATAGAAGATGAATACTTCATTACCATTCTGCCGATAAAGAAGGAACACTTGATGACATATGCAAAGATGGCATTGAATGAGGCACAGTGCCACAAGGACCCTTCCGATCATCTGATTATTGCACACGCTATTACGGAGCGGATGCCTCTCATTTCGAGTGATACGCGCTTTGACTTTTATCGCAGCCAGGGTCTGGATTTGATATTCAATAAGAAGTGAGTCTGGTTTCAGTTGCGTGGATCATTTTTTCGAGTTGGCAAGATGACAGGCTTCTTTCTGCAATTAATAATGAACAATTAAAAATTAAAAACGGGCGGCGTAGCCGCCAACTTTTCATTTTTAATTTTTCATTCATCCTCGTTTTTCAATCTTCATTATTCATTTTTCATTCTTCATTCATCCCATCAGAACTCAGAAATCTGAAATCTTCTTGACTTCTTGACTTCTAAATTCTAACTACTGACTACTAACTACTAACTACTAACTACTAACTACTAACTACTATCCACTGCCTCCCTAATATTAAATAATGCAAAAACAGCAGCGGGGCTGCAACATGATTCGTTCTTTTAGTTATTTTTGCAGCCAATAACGTTTTGCCGTTCCTATTATAGTATTCGTAAAGGAAAACGGCAAAAAGAATGGGAAAAACAACAATTGCACAGAAAATGAGGAGGAGACGGTTTCTGGAAGTAAACGAAACAGGTCACGGCAGAGAGATGAAAATGCAATGAATTAGGAAAAAACTTGTTGACCGGTACTTTTAGCACGCCTTGATGCGAAAGGCGGATTGCTGCTTCACCTTGACTTTACAATACATTTGGAGAAAACGGAATGAAGTCCGTGCAGGGCTTGGCGCATGCGGTGCATCCGTTGCGCAAGGCAGATGCGGGCGCATAAGTATAAATGTAATTGTGAAAACAAATATGAAAACAATGAGACGGGTTCTTTTCTTCGTGTTCGCGGCCATGAGCCTTACGCTCTCCGCACAGAACATCGGCGTGAAGACCAATTTGCTGTACGACCTCACTTCGACCATCAATTTGGGCGCAGAAGTCGGTTTGGCGCCCAAGTGGACGCTCGACCTTTCCGGCAATTACAATGCCTGGACGTTCAAGAACGACAAGAAGTGGCGGCACTGGATGGCACAGCCCGAAGCGCGTTATTGGTTCTGTGAGGCATTCAACGGCCATTTCCTTGGGCTTCACCTCTTGGGCGGGCAGTTCAATGTGGGTAACATCGACCCCATCCTCTATCCTTCCGTCAAAGGCAAACGTTACGAAGGCTTCTATTATGGCGCAGGCTTGGCCTATGGCTACCAATGGATTCTCGGAAACCACTGGAGCTTGGAGGCCAGCATCGGCTTGGGCTACGAACGCCAGCACTATGATGAATACGACTGCCCCACGTGCGGCGAATGGCGCGGCGAAGGCAAAAAGAATTACCTTGGCGTGACGAAAGCCGCCATATCGCTCATTTATGTCATAAAGTAAGGAGGAACACGCAATGAAAAAGATATTGATACCCGTGCTTTTCTTGTGCGCAGGAGGCCAATGGGCGGCCGCCCAAACGGCTTATTTGGAGAAAGTGGAGGTGCAACGCCGCGATGTGGCCAAGGAAGGCCGCCGTGTTGTGGTGGAAATGGACCTCGACATCAGCGAGATGGACATGAAGAAGCAGCACTCCTTGCAGTTGGTGCCCACCATCGTGTCGGGCGATCGCTCGCAGGAGCAGGCGTTGGAACCATTGGTCGTCAACGGCAAGATACGCCACAAAGCCATGCGGCGCGACGATGCTTTGGCAGGCCGCGACGAGGACACCACGCGCATACGCCGCCGCAACCGCAAGGAGCAGGCCGTGCATTACGAAGCATCCGTGCCGTTCAAGCGGTGGATGATTGAGGGCGGCTTGGAACTGCGCGGCTACGTCACCGGGTGTGCGCAGTGCGACGAAGGCGACGAGAACGCCAACACCGGGCCGATTCTTCCGTTCACCCCGCCCGTTTATGCCCTTTCCCCCAAGGAAACGCCCGCCGAAGAAGTGAAGCGGCGTGCCGTCACCAAGGTGGCAAGGCTGCAATTCCGGCAGGATGCCGACAGGATTGTGCCGTCGTTCAAGAACAACCGCCAGGAATTAGACAGCGTGCAGGCATCCATTGATGCCGTGAAAGACGATGTGAACCTCACCATCACGGGTATTTACATCACCGGCTATGCTTCGCCCGAAGCCCCGTTCGACTATAACATCCGCCTGTCTGAACGCCGTGCCAACGCCTTGAAGGAATACGTGGAGCGGCAGAACGTGGACATCCCCGACACGGCTTGGCACGTTTCCGGCCACGGCGAGGACTGGGAAGGCTTGCGCGCGGAAGTGCTGAAGCACCCCCGCCTGTTGCACCAGGACAAAGTGCTGGACATCATCGACCACTGCACGGGCAACCGCGACCGGTGTGAAGAACAACTGAAGGCCATCGACCCGTCGGATGTTTACCAACGCCTCTTGAATGAGATGTACGGCCCGCTGCGCCGCAACGAATACCGCATCGAGTACAACATCCGCAGCTTTTCCTTGGAGGAATCCCGCCGCTTGCTTCGCGAGCGTCCCGACATGCTCTCCGCCGCCGAACTGCAACGGGTGGCCGACAGCTACGGGCAAGGCACGCCGGAATACCGCGAAGCGTTGCAGATAGCCGTGGATGCTTACCCGCAGAACACCGTGCTGCGCAACAATGCGGCCTTGGCATGCATCGAGGCAGGCGAATATCAGGAAGCCATCCGCCTGCTCGAAGGCAAGTCTGATGGCGAAGGAAAGTTGCTCAACCTGTTGGGCATCGCGTATGCACACGAGGGGCAAGAGGAAGCTGCCGTCCGTGCCTTCCGCGAAGGCCACCAAGCAGGCTATGCTCCTGCCACGGGCAATTTGCAGAAGATAGAGGAGATGATGGAGTATTTGGCAGAGTAGAGACGCGGCGTGCTGCGTCTTAGTAGCCGGTAGTCAGTAGTTAGAATATAAGAATATAGAATTAAGGAGTCAAGGAGTCAAGAAGTTAAGAAGTCAAGAAGATTTCAGATTTCAGGGTTCTGATTTCAGAGTTCTGATGGGATGAATGAAGAATTAAAAATGAATAATGAATGATGAAAAACGAGGATGTGTAGAGACGCAAAATGTTGCGTCTTTGCAAAAAAGGAAACTTAGCCTGAAGCCTTGTCACCTTGTAAACTTGTCAACTAAAAATAAGTAAACATAGTACTAACTAAAAAAAGGAGAACGAAAAAATGAAAATGAACAAAATCATGATGCTCGCAATGGCAGGAATGGCCTTTGCAGCATGCAGCAACGAAAACGAGGTGGGCAACCCTGCTCCCGAAGGTGTGGGTGCGGTATCCATCCGCATTAAAAACCCGGAAATATCACGTGCCATTACAGATGCAGGGACGGCAGCAAAGGTAGAACCGCAAGCAAGTACAAACGTGACAATCAAACTGAATGCCAGTGAAGGTGGCGGCCAGATTACGTTGACTCCTGACCAATGGAAGGCGGGGCAAGCTGTGACTTTCTGGAACGTGAAGAGTCCTACATCTGTGGAAGTCAGCATGAATGGTGGTGTTGACATGACGGATACCGATGGCAAAGAACTCAATATCGCAACGGATTTGCAGCAGGCACCGGCTGCTATTCCTGTGTTTGGCAAAGCTGATGTAACATTGACTCCTCAAACGCAGACCCCTGGCGAATCCACTTATGACGACAACCACCAACACGGCTTGACAGGTGCTGCTGGTGAAGATGAGATGCAGTATCCTGTTTATACCGCAGAAGTAACATTGGAAATCCCGGTAGCCCGCCTCGAAGTAAGCGGCATCAAGCTGGCTGATGCTTCTAAAGCAAACTTTTCTTCTATCACGATTGACGGTGTGTATATGGACAACATCAAGCCGACGGTGGCAGGCGCTTTGACCGACTATCAGTTTCTTGCAAATGGTGGGGGAACAGGTGCTGAAGCTATTTTGAAAGACGCTGAAGGCGTTTCTTTCCTTAATGCAACTTTCCCGGATGAAGCCTCTAAAGTATATGCTTACAATTTCTTCGGCAGCGATGACGTGGCTAATAACCCGAAATTCAAAATTGCTTTCAGCAGCATCGCAGGCGCGAGCGGCACAGTGCTTCCTGCAACAGGATGGGCCATCATCGAAAACTATTATTCTGATGAAGATATGTCGACCCCGATTGCATTGGAGAACGGCAAGATTTACCAGATTACAAGTGCGGAGTTGACAACGGACAACATTGTGCCGGACGAAAATGGCAACACCACGTATGCAGTCAACGTGAGCGTCGTTGAAGCTCAATGGATGGTTCAGACCACGTATGCTTCTTGGGCAGATTAATTAGATTTTAGAGTTCAGATTTCAAATCAGAAATCGGACAAGCACCCGGCGAGAGGCGGAATTTTATATAGTAAAATCGGAAATCTTCTATGAACTTTTTGCAGAAGTTCTTAGAACATTTCACGAAAGTTCATAGTACTTTTCGCGGAAGTTCATAGAAGATTTCAAAAAACCTTGGAAGGTGTGGGTCAAAACCATTCAAGGTTTCGATGATGGGATTTCAGAATTTAGAATTCTGATTTCAGAGCGGATGATTGAAAAAAAAAATGAATAATGGAAAACGAGGGATGAATGATGAATGAAGAATTAAAATGAATAATGAAAAGTTGGCGGCTGCGCCGTCCGTTATTAATTTTTCATTCTTAATTGGTGAAAAGCGTTGTATGAAACTAATTAAAAATTTCCGGCCTTTAGTGGAGGGGCGAAAGCGCGGAATCGATGCTTTTGCGTAAAAAAGAAAAAGCTGTTTGAACGCAGTGAGTTCTTTTTCTTTAGCAAAAGTGGCGATGCAGCCGCCCCGCAACGGTAGCCGGCAACCTTTCTTTTTGGTACGTTTTTCTTTCGTTTGCACGAAAGAAAAAGTACAGAACCCTGTTGGCTTGTTGCCTTGTCGACTCGTCAACTTAAAAAAGAGAAAACAATGGGGAGACGCGTCACGCCACGTCTCTACAAAATAAAAGAATAAAGAAACCTTGTTGGCCTGTTGCCTTGTCAACTCGTCAACTCGTTAACTAAAAAAAGATGAACTATAAAAACCTGACAATGGGATTGCTGCTGGCAGCCATGATGACGGCCACCGGCTGCATCAAAGAAGACTTGGACGACTGCCGCAACGTGGCCATCAGTTTCCGCTACGTGGCCGACGGGCAGGAAGACGTGCTGCAACAGTACATGGACAAGATTGACCTTTACGTGTTCGACAGCAGCAACCGTTTGGTGGACGTGGTGGCCTACGACGCTTCCATGCTGGCCAGCCATTCGGACGACCCGTTGTTTCGCCTTGCGGAAGGGCGTTACCATCTTGTGGCCGTAGCCAACGATGGCGACAACACCACGGTGGCTCACACGGATGCCGGCGCGTTCGATGCCATGTTCATCCAGCATCCCGCCCACGAAGAAGGCGGCACGATTGAAACCCATGACCATAACTATCTCGGCAGCCTCGACATCGACGTGCCGGGCCGGTTGGAATACATCCATGAAACTGTCGAGATGCATTCCGCCCACGTCAACATGGACATCGAGATACACGGCCTGCCTGCCCCCGTGCGTGCGGCAGAAGGCTATGTGCTTTCCATCGAGGGAGCCAACATGCAGACCAACTTCAACAATGAAATCCACCGGGAAGCCACCGGCACCATCCGTCCCGCGCTGGTGTACGACGCGCAAAGCGGCGTGTACCGCACCGACGATTTGGCACTGTTTCGCATCGACAGCCAAGGAACGCTCGATGCCGCCCTGTGCCGCCACCAGATAGTCCTCGCGGATGGCACGGGACGTGAGGTGGCACGCTTCAGCCTGTACGATTACATCACCGCCAACAACCTGGCCGCCGAGGCCGTGAAGCAGGAAGCCTATCTGCCCGTCAGCCTGACGGTCAACACGGAACCCGAAGGAGATGCCGTGAGCGTCACCATCGAAGTGCCGTCGTGGTACATCGAGGAAGTAACGCCTGGTTGGGTGGAATAAGCAAACGGAAAAGAAGGAGGAGACTACAATATGAGAAAAACGATGAAAAATATCCTGCGTTGCGTGGCTTGGGCAGCCGTGCTGCCCTTGCTCGCAGCATGCAACAGCGACGAGGAGGCCGTGAAGGACAGTGCAACGGTCACTTTGTCGTTCACCGCCCGTGCTAACGCGCCCGCCGCCCCTTTGGCAAGCGGCGAAGAAGGCCCGGAAAACGTTCTTGAAGCCATGCAGCATCTGCGCATCATCATGCAGCGCGTGGACGACGGGCGCAACGAAATCCTGTTCAACTACACGCGGGACTTCACGGCAGAAGATCAGGCCACCAGTGCCACCGTCACCTTCGAGGGCGTGCCGGCCGGCACGTATAATTTCTACGCCATTGCCAACGAACCGACCGACAACAGCAGCATCGCGCCCGATGGCTTGGCAACTTTGCTGAATCAGACGCTGAATGACGCTCTGCGCATGAGCATCCTCAACGGCAAGCAAGCCATCCCCGCCGCCTGCGTTTTGAAGGATGTCACTGTGCCTTCCGGCACGAACCAGAACCTCACGATGGAGTTGATCCGCGCCGTGGCCAAACTGCGCGTGCGCATCATCAATGAAACGGGCGGGGACCAAACCTTGACGGGCATCGCTTGGCGCAATTATACGGCTGCGTCCACCGGGCTATTCCCGCCCGATGGCGAAGTGACGGCAACGCTGGACGGCACCAACGAGTGGGAGAATCCTGTGCCCATCGGCACGGGAGCGGACAACACGTGGCAATGGACGCGTTATGTCTATGAAGGCCAATGCACGAGCGCACTGACTTTCTCCGCCGAATGGCCCGCAGGCACGCAGCGCACCATCACTTTGAAAAAAGCAGGCGATGTCCTCCAGCGCAACACGTTGCTCGATTTAATCATCACGCTGGAAGCCGCCCCGTTCAACATGACGTGGACGTATCGCGTGGTGCCTTGGGAAGAAGTGGAGAACGAAGTGGAATTTAATTAATAGTTAATAGTTAATAATTAATAATTAAAAATTAACAACAGGATGAAAGATGAATGGGGAGCATGAAAGACAGTACAGTCAGTAAGAAGTCGTTGGATTTTGCATTGAGGATTACCAAAGCCTATAAATATATTGTGGAGAACACACAAGAATATGTATTGTCGAAACAGATATTGAGAAGCGGTACTTCCGTGGGGGCGTTGGTTCGTGAAGCTGAATTTGCCGAAAGCCGTAATGATTTCGTCCATAAGTTGAGCATTGCATTGAAAGAGGCCAATGAAACAGAATATTGGCTCATCCTGCTGAAAGAAGCCGGATGTTTGTCGGATGCAGCTTTCCAATCATTGCAGGCCGATTGCCAAGAACTGATAAAGTTGTTGGTAAGCATTATTAAGACGACCAAGCAAAAACGAGAATGATGATAATGAAAAGTTAAAAATGAAAAGTTGGCGGCGCAACCGCCCCGTTAATTGGTGCGATTCGTTTTTAATTTTTAATTATTAATTTTTAATTGAAAACTTAATACCTAAGATATGAGGAGAGTTATCCATAACAGCGTATGGGCATTAGCCTTGGCGGGCTTCACCGCATGCATCGCAAGCTGCCAAGACGAAGACATCGTGAAAAGGAGCGGGGTGGAGGAAGGCATCCCCGTCACCTTGCAACTGAATGCGCATCCTTCCATTCCGGGAGAGGTGATGGTGCAGACTCGTGCCGTCACCGACCCGGAGTATCGCGTGAACGACCTCGTGGTGCTGGTGTTCAACACGAACACCGGCGAACTGAAGGACAAGCAGTTGTTCACGACCGATGATGGCTTGAGAGACGGGCAAATCGATGCTTCAGGCACATTGACAGGGTCTGTCTCCATCAACACCACGAGCGGCGCCGTCACCGTCTATGCCATTGCCAATACCATCCTTCGGCCTTCCGAATATGTGCCCGAAGGGCAAACGGCCACAACGGAGGGTTCCGTGTTGTACAAAGAGGTGATGGCGGTGAACTCTTTGGACGACTTGCAAACCATCACGGCCAAGTTGGCGGAAACCAACGCCAATGCCATCGACCGCATTGCCGCCACGCGCTACATCCTGTCGGGCATGTTGGAAGGAACTTTGGCCAGCAACGGCACATTCACGGAAACTTCGTCGGGAGAGACGACGACCGAAATCCCGCTCTACCGCACGGATTCCGAAATCTGCATGAACATCGCGGCGGGAGAAAACTCCAATTGCACGAGCTTCACGCTGTTGTCTTACCGCGTGATGCGCGTGCCGAACCGAACTTCCTTGGTGCCGCTTTACGGCACGGATGGCACCACGCGCCGCAACTATGACACGGGCAACGAGCAGGCAGACGATTACTTCAATGTGTCTTCCGTGCAGGCCAGCGAAAACAGCATTTCCTTCTACGTGCCGGAAAACATCAAGCAGGCGCGGCAAACCTGTGGCACAACTTATGCCAACCGCGATCTTCGCGAAAAAGATACGGAGGGCAAGAACAAGGAGGATGAAAACGGCAACGCCGTGTTCCAATATGCGCCGGGCAACGGCACCTATGTGGTGCTGCACGGATTGTATGAAGGCACGGGAAACACCACGCAAACCGTGACGACAGGCGGCACATCGAATGGCGACGGCACCACGAACATCGGCATGCGCGCCACGGTGGACTACATCATCCATCTCGGCGATTTCGACACATCGATGGACGACTTCAGCAACCGCCGCAACGTGCGCTACACGTACAACGTGACGGTGAACGGCGTGGACAACATCGTGGTGGAGGTAGAAACCGAGGGCAACACGGAGAAGCAGCCGGGCGCCGAAGGAGAAGTGTTCTTCCAGGACGGCACGTATTTCGACATCGATTGCCACAACGAAGCCATTGTGCTGACCTTCACCGCGCAAGAGATTGACAACGGGCGTTACGACACTTCAGTCGGCGGGCGCAATGATTTCCAGTACCGCATCAATTCGCCCTTCGGCAGCAACGATGACAGTTGGCTGAAGTTCCTGCCCAACGACAAAGGCACGGACGGCAACTATTTGCGAACCCTGAAAGCCTATCCGGGCGACACCAGCGATGGACTGTGGACTTTGCAGGACTTGTTGGACAACTTGCTGGCCATCAAGAACCGCGAGGACGGGAACGCGGCCGATGCGGACGGCGGCCTGACGGTGACTTGCTTTGTGAACGAATACGTCTATACGGGCGATGTGGCCACGCAGTTGGGCATCCAGAACTGGGGCGGCTACGTGAACCAGACGAACCGCGAGGCATACATCTTCGGCGACATCCGCAACAGCGCCGACCAGGCCAGCACCACCATTCACACGAAATACATCATTTCGCAACGCGCCATCCAGACGATGGATGCCTACTACGCGGGCATCGGCCTTGGCGTGGAGACGCTCAACGAAACGGGACGCCTCCCGATGGGCAATCCCGCCACGAAACCCACCGATAGTGAAACGGGCCGCGCTAACACCTTGGCCATGCTGGCTGGTCAAGCACCCGGCCATTGGGGCTACACCTTGGCCGACAGCGAGGAGGGCTACACGATGGTGGAGGCCGGCGAAGCGGGCAATGGCGCCGACATCGTGGCGCCCGCAGGCACCACCTACCGCTATGCCGTGCCGGATGATTATGCCTATGCGGCCTACGCCTGCCTGATGCGCAACCGCGACGAGGACGGCAACGGTACGATTGACAACGATGAAATCCACTGGTACTTGCCTTCGCTGGACCAATACGCCGCCATCTATGCGGGCGCGGAAGCCTTGGCGATGGAGGCCCGCCTCTATTCGGACTATACCACTTACACGCGCACGCACTACCTCACCAGCACGTGGGGCAGCCGCACGGCCAGCGGCCAAACGAATGACACGCCGTGGATTGTGTGGGCAGAGGAAGGCTTCAGCACGCAGACATTCCCCTTCAACAACAACGATATGGGCAGTGAATACGGCGAATCAGAGAGTAGCACTACTTGGCTGAACGATTGGAAACGCCCCTACCGCTGCATCCGCAACTTGGGCGATGAGGCCGATATCGCTGGAAACAACCGCACGCCGTTTTACACGCTGGCGGAGGCAAACGCCGATGGCAACCCGGTAATCACCTTTAACCACCTGAACAGCGGCGTGTTCCGCACGAGGATGGTGGGCGGCGAGTTGGAACCGCACAACGAATTGGCTACGGCCAACAAACTGTACTACGCCTTTGCCGTGGCCCAGGATTACGTGAAGGGTGAAGAAGATCCGGGTGGCGGCGAAGATCCCGATCCGGGTACAGACCCGGATCCTGAGCCGGAACCAGAGCCGGATGTGCCTTTGTTGACAGATCCGACATGGGATTTCACCACTTGGAGCCAAGAAACATTGGATAACTTGGCGGCGGACACGGACTGGGATGGAGAAAGCGGTGATTTCTATTATTCTAAAACTGCAACAGGGAATCCATGCACGTTCACGGCCAACGGCACGGCTATTGCGGAACTGGTGGGATTGGCTTTTGCGAGAAACGAGAAGGGAGATGACATAGGCAACAGAATCCGCATCATGAAAGACGGCTCATTGCTGTTCCACAATAACAACATGATGCTCATTGTGCCGGATTGCACGGCAGGGGATGTGATTTCCATTGAGTTTGCAAGCGAAGACAGCAATGCCGCAGGGTGGACGGCAGAGAACGCCACATTCACCTCAGGCAGCGAAACTACCGTGGAAAGAGCCGTGGCCATATATACGGTGACAGCAGATGGTGACGTGATTTTCACCAATTCAGGAGGCATTTACGTGTATGCCATCGACCGTGCTGCTGCGGGCGAAGCACAGGCCAACGCCGCGCCTTTCTATCGGAAAGCGCCCATCCATCGTGCGCCAACCGTGGTGGATGGCTACCAGATATGGACGGCCAGCGAGGTGCGCACGCTTCCTTCCATCTGCCATGAATACAGCGAGAGGGCCGATGGCACCGATGTCGGCACATGGCGCTTGCCCAACCAAAGGGAACTGATGATGATGCTCACCGCCGGCGTGTTGACAGGCTTGGGAACGGATGATGAAGTGCATTGCCAGACGGAATACAGCTTCCAGAATGATGCCAATGCAGGCGGGAAGAAGTATTACTCGGTGCAGTATGACAGCGATGGCTCCATCGTGCGTTTGGCCAACGATGACATCAAGGGCTTGGTGCGCTGCGTGAAGGATGTGGATCCGGCAACCGGGAATTGACGGGATGAAGAAAGGGTGCATACTTATATTGTTTTTTTCATGCTTCATGTTTTCATGCAGGGGCAGTGGCGGAAAGGGGGATGCCCTTTCCGCTGCACCCGTTGCACAACAGGCACAGCAGGAAGAAAAGGCTTTTCCTTTCCCGGAAATACCCGTCACCCTCACGACGCCCGAAGCACGCAAGGAGTTCCTCCTGCTGCACTATTGGGACAACTTCGACTTTGCCGACACGGCGTTGGTGAACACGCCGGAAGTGACCGAGCAAGGTTTCGTGAACTTCATCTACCTCTTGGCCGACCATACGCCCGACGAACAGGCCGGGCTGGCCATCGGCAACCTGTGCAGCGGCATGGAGAGGCAGGAACAGGCCCGCACGGTGTTCATGCAGTTGTTCGACGATTACCTTTACAACGCCAATTCCCCGTATTTCAACGAGTCGCTCTACCAGATTTATCTGCAGCGCATGGCGCAAAGCCCGGCCATCGATGCGGCATGGCGCAGCAGTTTCAGCTTCCGTTTGGCGTTGGTGCAGCGCAACCGCGTGGGGACGCTTGCGGAGGATTTTGCGTACTTCACCCCCGAAGGCGCACGGCGCACCCTGCATGCCACGTCGGCAGGAAGCGAAGCCTTGCTGTTGGTGTTCTACGACCCTGAATGCCCCAGTTGCCACGAAGTGCTGCTGCAGTTGGCAGGCAGCGGGGCATTGTCCGCAGCCATTCGCGAAGGCCGCGTGAAGGTATTAGCCGTTTACACCGAAGGCAACGAAGAAGCCTGGCGCAAAGCCTTGCCGGAATTGCCGTCCGCATGGCTCGTTGGCAACGACCGTGGCGCAGTGAAAGAGCAGTCGCTCTACGACTTGAAGGCCATGCCCTCCCTCTATTTGCTGGATCGCCGCCACAAAGTGCTGCTGAAAGATGCTACCGTGCAACAAGTGGTGGAGGCGGTGGGCAGTAGATAGTAGTCAGTAGATAGAATTTAGAAGTCAAGAATTGCTTATAGCTCGTAGCTTGTCACTCGCAGCTGGAGGCGTAGTTCTTTGTCCCGGCGGATTTGCAATCCGCCGGAATGAATACGGGGATTTCAAATCCCCAGATTCCAGCTTTCGGATTTCAAATCCGAAAGGACAGAGACGTAGCTCTTTTGATTTCAAAATGTAGATTCTTGACTTTGGAATCTGCAATCTTTGAGCTATCTTTGTGGCATTGAAAGAAAGGAGTCATGGAAAAAGATTTAAAGAAAGAAAAAGAATGCTTGCTTAAAGCCATCAAAAAGGCAAAAAAGCATAAGGAACAGGCACGCAAGCGGACTGCAGAGGAATGGAAGCGGGAAGGAATCAAAGGGAACGTGGTTCTTGTATGATTAAATTTTCCTTGAGGCGGCTTCTTGAACACGCACCGTATGAAATTGTCTTGTCGGGAAATGATTTCCTTTTCCAAACGGATTTCGGCATTCATTACAGCATAAGTTTTAATAAAGAGGATATTGTATTGGCTGGCTGTGATACCTATCAATTTATTATCCGAAAGATTGAAGAAGCCAAAAGCAGTCATGATCCAAAAGTGGAAGCTACAATTCTTGCTATTGTCAATGAGTTTTTTCAATCCAATCATGAAGTCTTGCTGTATTTGTGTGACACCAGTGACGGACGTGAAATGTCTCGGAATCGTTTGTTCCTTTCTTGGTTTGATAAATACAGGGATCATTTCACAATTTGCCAAGCCCATGCAAAAGTGGAGGATGAAGATTTGTTCCTTTGCATTATCATCGATAACCGTCATCCGAAATGGCAGGAGATTAAACTTGATTTTGAAGAAAAGGCGGCTTTGCTTACGGAAGGCAAACCATAGATTTCAAATGTCAGAATGTAGAGCTGCAAAATGTTGCGGCTTTGTTATAAAGAAGTCTTTAGGATTTTGGAATGAAGATTTGAGATTTCAAATTGGGAATCAGAAATCTGAAAGATTCTTGTTCCGGCGGATTTGCAATCCGCCGGAATGAATACCGTGGATTGCAAATCCCTATATATCAGCTTTCGGAATGAAGATTGAAAAGTTGGCGGCTGCGCCGTCCGTTATTAATTTTTCATTCTTAATTGGTGAAAAGCGTTGTATGAAACTAATTAAAAATTTCCGGCCTTTAGTGGAGGGGCGAAGAAGCGGAATCGGTGCTTTTGCGTAAAAAAGAAAAAGTTGTTTGAACGCAGTGAGTTCTTTTTCTTTAGGAAAAGCAGCGATGGAGCCGCCCCGCAACGGCAGCCGGCAATTTTTCTTTTTGGTACGTTTTTCTTTTGTTTGAACAAAAGAAAAAGTACAGACAAGGAATGATGGAATTGTCCCGGCGGATTTGCCATCTGAAAACTTTGTTTTCATTTGCCTCTGCACTCACCTTTCGCTATCTTTGTCTCCTTAAATTTTGAATGGTTTGAAACAATATTGATAAGAGATGGGATTAGGAAAATGGATTGGGGGCATCGTGGGCTTCATGGCGATGGGACCTTTGGGCGCTTTGGCCGGATACGCATTAGGCTCGATGCTTGACAAAGCTTCAGAGCAGCAAGGCACGTATGAATACGAGCCGCAAGAGGGCAATGCGGGCAGCATGGGACGAAGGAACAGCTTTTTGTTTTCGATGTTGGTGATGGCTTCGTACATCATCCGTGCTGACGGGCGCATCATGCATAGCGAAATGGAGTTTGTGCGCCAGTTCCTTCGCCGCAATTTCGGGGAAGAAGCCGTGCAGGAAGGGGAACAGATTCTGCTGAACCTCTTTGAGCAGCGCAAGCAGATGGACAAAAACAACCCGCAAGCTTTCCGGCAAACGATTTATGAATGCGGGGCGCAGATGGCCGACAACCTTTCGTATGGCGAACGGTTGCAGTTGCTGGACTTCTTGGTGCAGATTGCCCGCAGCGACCAAAACGTGTGCGAGGCGGAAATCCATGCTTTGCGCGAGGTGGCGCAAGCCATGCGCCTGTCGGCACAAGAAGCGGACTCCATGCTGAACCTTCATGGCGATACGTTGGAAGATGCTTACAAGGTGTTGGAGGTTGCCCCATCGGCCACGGATGAAGAAGTGCGCAAGGCTTACCGCCGCTTGGCATTGAAGCATCATCCCGACAAGGTGGCCGCGTTGGGAGAAGATGTGCGAAAGGCGGCTGAAGAAAAGTTCCAAAGCATCAATAATGCCAAGGAACGCATCTACAAAGCACGAGGGATGCGCTGAAGCATCCTTTCTTCCCCTTTACCGGCAACAGCCGTGGCGGTGATGAGAATGGCGGTGATGGTGGTGATGGTGGCGGTCGCAGCATGAACTGTCACGATGGAACTCGCAGCAGTCGCGGCAATCTTCATAATGGCGGCAGTCGCGGCATTCACTACAATCAGTGCGGCATGTGCATTCACGGCAGTTGCAGTCTTTGCAGCAACATTCCGTGCTGTCATTCTTCCTGTCTTTGTCCTTTTTGTCGTCGATTGCGGCCATCGACATGAGCAATGCGGAAACGGCCAAGGCGCAGCCCCACATTATCATCTTTCTCATATTGGTATTGCTTTTTGAAGTTATACGATGCAAAAGTAAGGGATAAGTTCGGGAATTTTGCATTCATTTCCCATGAAAATGCTTGTAGAATGTTTTATTTTGTTATATTCGCGCCCATAACTAATAAAGTGCATGAAATGAAAAGAACCTTATTGTTGCTGATAGGTTGGGCAATGGTGGCTGCAAGTGCCTTTGCCGGACGGATTGATGTGGCAGAAGCGCAGGCTATTGCCGAACGTTTTTCACAAGAAGCTGTAGCCGGAAACCGGATGAAAGCTCCCCGCGAACGGGCTTCGATGCAGTTGGTGTACACTGCGCAGACGGCTTTGCAGGAGAACTGTTACTATGTGTTCAGCCGGGGGGCAGGCAATGGTTTCGTGATGGTAGCTGCTGACGACCGTGCAGGCGAAGTGTTGGGTTATGCCGACAATGGCACGTTTGATTACAAGAATCTTCCGGAAAACATGAAAGGATGGTTGAAAAAATACCAGCAGGAAATGGAATGGCTGCTGGAACAGCCGGAAGATGCACCGGTGAAACGGGTGGAAACTCCGCTGGACAGGGAAGTGAAACCTTTGTTGGGGGATATCGCTTGGAACCAGAGCGCGCCTTACAACAACATGTGCCCGATGTATGATGCGACGCAACGTTGCGTGACGGGATGTGTGGCTACTGCCGTGGCGCAAATCATGTATTACCACCGTTGGCCGGAACGCGGCACTGGTGAGCATACGTATGGTTGCGACATCAACGGGAGAGGGCAGACGCTTTCTGCCGACTTCGGGGCAACGGAATATGCATGGGATTGGATGCAGCCGACGTACAATGCCAATAGCTCACAAGAATCGCAAGACGCCGTGGCTGAACTGATGTACCATTGCGGCGTGGCCATGAACATGATGTACGGTTTGTCGAGCGGGGCGTATTCTTCTGAAATACCGAAAGCGTTGTCTGAATATTTCGGTTATGACGGCGGGATGGAATACAAAATGCGCGATTATTACACTTCCTCGGAATGGGAAGCCATTATCCGCAATGAACTGGACAATGGCCGTCCGATAGAATACAGCGGGCAGACGGGGAACGACGGAGGGCATTCCTTTGTGTGTGACGGCTATGACCGCAACGGTTACTTCCATTTCAACTGGGGATGGGGCGGCTTGTCGAACGGTTATTTCAAACTTTCTGCCCTTGAACCTTCGAATCAAGGCATCGGTGGCACAGCCGGTGGCTATAATTATGACGAGGCCATCAATATCGGCATCCGTCCGGACACGGGCGTTGAATCTTCGCATGCGGAAATCTGCGCTGACAGCGTGCTGGTGTTTTCGGAAAATGTCATTTCACGTGGCGATGATGTGGAAGTAGGTTTCAAGGCTTTGTATAATGTGGGATGGCAGACGGCTGTTTTGAAATTGGGATATGTGCTTTATGAGGAAACTGGCGAAATAGCTTTTGTGCAGGAAATCAGCGATCGGATGCCGATTGACCCTTTTTATGGGTTTGAGGAAGGATCGGTTCCGTTCAGTGTACCCAATTCATTGGCCGAAGGCATTTATACGATGCGTTTGTGTTATCAATTGGAAGGAAGCGCGGCATGGGAACCTGTGCATGCCCATCGGAGCAGCCCTTCGTATGCCATCGTGACGGTGACGAAACAGGCGGTGAACTTTGAATTGCCGGACATGACCCCTGCATTGGAAATAACTTCTTTGGCTACGAATCATTACTTTTACCAAAACCGCATGATGGAATTGCAGGTGGTGTTCACCAACGCGGGAGGCGCTTATTATGACGATGTTTATTTCGCCTTTTGTGATGAAGATTTTCATGCTTATTATATTTCTTCGGCCTATCGTTTGGATATTGCTGCGGGCGGTGAGGAAACGTTGGTGATGCAAGGCACGCCGGATTGCCCTTCAGGCAATTATTATCTGGTAATCATCGATAAAGATTATACGATTATGGGTGGGGTGGAAGCAGAACTGTTGCCCGAACCGGCTGCGCCGAACTTGGTGCTGACAACGGCCATGACGTTTGGCGACAACCAGAATGTGCCGATGAACGACATGCGCCTGACGGCGGTAATCCGCAATGATGGCGGCTTGTATAGCGGGAGTTTGCTTCCTTACATTTATACCTATCCGGCCAATGAATGGGCAGGCAACCTGGATGCAGAGACGCTTATGTTGGATAACGGCGAGACGGCTACGGTGGAATTTACCGGTTCACTGCCGGATGGCGTGGCAGGCAACCGTTATTTTGTTGCAATTTATGATCAGAATGGCGGAGATTGGTTAGGCCCTGCTGCCTATCAAACGTTTGTGTTTACCTTGGGCGAAGCAGTGGAAGTGGATGACCCAACTTCGATAGGTAGTGAGACAAAAGTGGGCTTGCGGGTTTATCCGCTGCCTGCCTCCGATGAGGTGTTTGTGGAAACAGACAAGCCCATAGCGCGTTTGGAACTTTATTCGTTGAGCGGCATGCTGTTGCAGTCTATGGATGCAAATGGGGCGGTTTGTTCTCGGATGGATGTCTGTTCGTTGCCTTCAGGCACTTATCTTTTGGTTATTGTGACAGAAGAAGGACGTGTGGTGCGGAAGATGGTGAAACAATAATGGGAGAATATGTCGATGCATGGATGGAATGTGCTATTGAAAAAGGTTTCCCTGCTGTTTTTGGCGGCAGGGACAACCGTTTCGTGTGCGACAAAGAAGCCAATGGAAAAGGATGCAGGCATGGATGCATTTGAACCGAAACCGGCACAGGTGGGTGTGAAGCCGGTGGTCTCGGCTTTGCCCAAGGTCGCGATATATAAGACTGCAAGGGACTTCAGCGGCAATGTGCCGGTTACGATGGATGAAAGCCGGACGAGGATTGTTTCATATCCGGCGCCTTCGGACTTGTATTTGGATGGAAAGTTGGCGAAACCCACCGTGCTGGATGGCGGCTATTTGCTTGATAATCGGGGCATCAATGCCAATACAGTGTTTCTGGATTATACCTATGAAGAATATGCTGCCATGGACACGGCTCCTTCTTTGCAGGATTTGTTGGCACATGTGAAGGAATATTATCCGTTTGTGGAGATGTATTATGCCGAGCGAAGCGCATCTGGTGATGTAGAATATTACAATCGTGTGATATCTTCCGGTTTCAAGGACTGCCGAAAAGTAACATTGCCGAAACGGCCTGCGACGTTGCCGTCGGTGAAGTGATTTACAGCATAGAATAGGCTCATATCCGTCCTGCTGGCCGAAGCATTTATTGATTGCGCCAGCAGGGCGTTTTTTTCATGTACTTTTTCACGGGATTTTTTCAATAACAAACGCTTCTTTTATTTGTATATTTTAATGTTTAATAGAGGAATTTTTGCATATACTCCATTGTTTTGACGTACATTTGTGGCCGTATTCACAAATAGAAACAGAAAAAGATTACTATTGGATGCACGGCTTAATCAAATGACGGCATGAAATTACAAAATAAATTTGGAAATACAAACATTGATATAAATTTTCTTTGCACGAAAACTTGGATTAGCACGATACTCCTTATGCCGAAGCGGAATGTCCTGTTTTTCGGGATGGTTTTGTCTTTTTTGCTGGGCGCAGCAACCCTGTCTGCTCAAACTCGTGCGGGCATTTCTTTGCGGAAAGCACAAGAGGAGCCGGAAACCATTCCCTTCAAATCCAGATGGGCATTCCGGACCAATGCTTTTGATTGGTTGTTGACCGTTCCTAATGTGGCCGTTGAATTTGATGTTTCGAATTCCGTTTATAATAAATCCACCATTGAGGCTGGTTTTCGAGGAAACTGGAATACATGGCAAAAGTACAAATCTCCCGTTTTGTTTAATATTTTAGATGGGCATATCGGTTACCGTTATTATTGGCGGACGGAAATGAGGACTTTGCAGGCAGGAGAGAAATTGACATGGACGGATCGTTTATTCAGCCGGAAGAGATTGAATCCTCGTTTCTGGCGGGCTTATTATGTCGGTGGTTATGTGAATGCCAATAAATATACGGTCAAGTTGGGAAAGAAAGGCGTGCAAGGCAATGGTTATGGCATTGGCATATCAGGAGGTTTTGGCATTCCTTTGTATACTTACGACCATGGTGCGGTCGATTTTGAGTTTGGCGCAAGTGTCGGCATGGCATTGAACCGTTACGATGTTTTCCGTTATGACCGTTCGGATAATTGTTACCCAAGAATAGAAGATGAGTGCAAAGGCATGCATGTGACCCCTTTCCCGGTGGTGCATGATGTGCGGGTAGCATTTGTGTATCGTTTTACTTCTATTAAAGAAAAGTATGGAAAAACAGATTACAAGAAATTGGAGGCACGCACAGCACGGAAGAACCAAAAAATGGCACGGCGGGATTCCATTCAGAAAATAAGGGACCAGAGAGCTTTGAAAAAGGATTCTGTGGAACAAGCGAAGAAAGCGTTGCGGTTGCAGGAAAGGGAGCAGCGGCAGTTGCAGGATTCGTTGAAGCAGATAGAAGATGCATCGCGGTTGCAGTTAAATCAGTTGAACGATTCTGCTGGACAAACCAAGGAAACGCCACGCTCTACGGAAAAGCGGAAAAGGCGACGCGGAAATGCAGGGGAGAAAGTACACGCAGAAGAAATGAATATGCCGGAGGCATCGCAGCCATCGGGACAAGCAAAGGAAGAACTTCAACCGGAAACTTCTGCATTGCCGCAGGAGAACCGTGTTTCGGAAATAACGCCTGCAACTTCGAAAGATGATGCTCATCGGCCGAAAAAGAAGAAGCGGCAGAAGCAACACAACGAGGCAACAGAGACCGCCAAAGAAAGAAACAACTCGGCAAATGTGCCTTCGGAGGAAGAAGATGTGGAACCTGAAAAGAAGGAAATGCCTGTGAAGAAAAAATCGAAGGCGGAGAGGAAAAGAGAGAAAGAACAGAAAGAATTGGAACGCATGATGAACAACATGGGGGAAGGGGTGTTGAATTCCTCAAATAGCGGGTTGTTTGAAAACAAGGAAGGAGGCAGCCATGAATAGGTGGATAGGGCAACTTGTTGCAGCATTTATATTGTGTTCAGCTTGCACGGAAGTGGAATTGTGTTACAATGCGGAGCATCCGCACACATTGCCTTTGTCAATAGATTTTGATTGGGGGAAAACGGCTGCTGAAGAAAAGCCGGACAGCATGTATATGGTGTTCAGCCGTATCATCAATACCCGGCATTATGTGTATGGCATATCGTCTGAAGGTTGGAAAGAGGAAACAGGAGTGATTCCGGAAACTCCGTCGGAAGAATTAGAAGAAGATGCATTGCCGGAAGAAGCTCCTTTGGAAGATGAAAATGTGACCCAACAGGCAGAAAGTGGCGGAGAACCGGAAGCGGGTGGGGAAGACGGTGCCTCTGAGGGAGAAGGAGATGAAGAAGCACCTGAAACCGGAGAGGAGGAAGACGAACCACAGGAAGAAACGATTCGGGTGGAAGGCGGCGATTATATTGTGATTACCGTGAACAAGAACCATGATTTGGTGGAACTGGTAGAAGGAGATGCTTTCAAGACAGACAATGCGGTTCGGTTGGACTCATTGCGCTTACGAGTGAATGGCATCGTGTACCCGGACTTGCCGGGTTTCGATACTGGGAAATGGAACAACTTGAATCCGGCTTATACGTATATTGCCAATACGGGGAAATTGTTCTCATCAGTGGAACGATGGAGCATCTTTGCCGGAACGTCTATCTTGATGTCGCCAGAACCTGTCACCCAACATCTCACATTCCGCTTTTCATTAGGGTTGGAAGAAGAAACAGGAGTGTCTATTGACCGTGTGGCTTGTGAACTGTCTGGGGTTGTGGATTGTATTTCCTTATCAACAAAAGAAATAAGAGAGGTTGACAGTCGGCATAGCGTGTGCTTCATGGCAGAAAAAATGGATGATTCGGACGCTTCTTCGCCGGTATATGAAGGAAGTGTGGACGTATTGGGACTGTTCCCCAATAAGAGCCAAGCATCCATTTATGGAGCCGGCATCATCCAATTGTCGATTGCTGTGAGCAAGGGAAGCGAGAGCAGAATACATACTGTGCGGCTGAACCTGATTCATTTGTTGACATCTGCCAATTTGGTGGTCGCTTCGGAAGATGGGGAGACCCTTTTGCCGAATCCCGATATACAGGAAATGGTTTTCGACATCGGGCGTTTAGAGGTGGACTTTGACCGTATCATGAACAGTGAAGGGAATGAAGGGTTGTTCCAATGGGTGGTCATCGAGGATGGCGGAACGGATATTGAAATATAGCAAACAATAAAATAAAGACAGTAATGAAAAGGAAATTTCTTATAGTAGGCCTTCTGTTGGCTGCATGGTCGGGATGCTCGGATGATTCTTTCAAGGAATATCCGTCCGAGGAGAACGTGGACGACAATATTCCTGTGCCTGTTCAGCTGTCGCTGGGCAGGGCTTCGTATTCCGCATCTACAAAAGGCTTGACAGGGGCAGTGGACGAAAGGGAAGAGGGGAATGAAGTATGGAAAAATGCTAAAGTATACGTGTATGCTTTCCTGAAAGACAGGGCTGGAAAGAGTTTTGAAGAAACAATGTCGGGCGATAATGTCGGGGGCGTATCTTCTGTGTCAGCGTCTTGTTTGATTGACGGTTCGTTGGATGCATCGAATCCTTTGGCAGGTGGTGGAAAGGAAGCCGACGTGTTGCCGGCGGAAAGGGAATTGGCGTGGAGCGACCGCAGCGAGACCACCAAGACACTGTATTATCCGGCTGCCCAAGAACCTTACGCGTTTTATGCTTACTATATTGATACATTGGCTTATAACCAAGAGATGGGTTTGCGCGTGAATCGGACGCAGGACAGCATCGAAATTGAGAATATCAAGATTGAAGGGACACAAGACCTAATGCATGCAGTGGCAAGTGAAGCTACTGATGAACAGTTGGGGGCATTGACCGACCCGGACGAATTGGAGATGGTGCGTGAGACAGCTTTCAGCGCTTATTCGGCACGGCGGGGCGTTCAGCCGGAGATGAGTTTCCGTCATTTGTTGGCGCGTTTGCAGTTTGAGATTTATCCGGGTGCGAAAGAAGCTGACGACGTGGTGGTGAAAGCCATCCGTGTGGAGTCGATGACCCGTTGCAAATTCACGGTGGTGCATGTTGACCCGGCTAAGATGGGATTGAACTGGGAGCGGGGCAGCCGTGAGTTCTTGCAATTGAAAGGCGATAATGGCACGCCGTTGACCGATCATGTGGCAGAAGTGAAAGAAGATGGGACAGAAGTAGGGGGCTACAAATCCAACCCGTTTGTGGCAGGTGCCGACCCGTTCAGCGTGGAAGCAGTGCGGGTAGGCGAAAGCATGCTGGTGGCACCGGATGAATCCTACCGCATCTCCGTTTTGTTTGACCAGACGGGGCAGGCAACCGATGGTTCCGACATCGAGATGCCGGGCATCGAAACGGCAGTGGCGGAACTGAAATTGGATAGTGGTACTGCTTTCGAGGCAGGGCGGCAATACAAAATCCGTGTGGTGATATACGGCGTGCAGAAAATCGGCGTGAGTGCCACGGTGGAGCCTTGGGAAGATGGCGGCACGGTGGATGTAACTGAAGATGACTTTGAAGAAGGAACAACTAATAATTAATCTCAATTTAATATTTACACAGTATGAAAAAGAGTATTTTATTTTCAATGATGGCAGCCGCCTTGCTGGCAAGCTGTTCGAACGAAGAAGCCACACAAGTGGCAGAAGGCGACTTGGTGCCTATCCGGCTCTCTATGACGAATGCCGACATTAGCGTTTCGCCTTCCACCAGAGGGACGGGAAGCATTGACGGGAATGACATCGGCCTTGAGGGCGACACGCTGGGCTTTTCCGCTACAGACTTGCTTTACATCACGGCCTACAACAGCGCGAACCCGAATTTTGCCGAACCGATGAGGGTTCTTATAAGCGGGGAGAATTATGAAGATTTGGAAGATGTAAGCGCAAGCGTGGAGGACGGGACATCCACGTTGAGATGGAATGATACCAGGGTGCGTTACTATCTGCCGGAAGCTACAAGCTATGATTTCTATGGTTGTCATTTGGGATTGACAGAAACGGAAAGGGAGAGAAGCGGGCTTTCTTTCGTGCAAACCGAAGATTCTGTTTATTACGCTCTTACCATTGATGGTAACCAAGACTTGATGGCTGCCAAGTCTGACCGTCCCGGTAGCGCGAGCCTTGCTCGCCAGAACGTGGTTCCGAAATTGGCGTTCCGCCACTTGCTGACCCGTTTGCAATTCCAGTTGACGGACGGAAATCCGGAAGGCAACGATACGGAATTGACCGTAAAGGGCATTGCCATCCGTTCAGTCGCCACAGGGAAATTGGTTTTGGCCACTGTGGAGGGAGATAACCCGCAGTTCGTGTTGGATGCATTTGATGAAACAAACAATCCAATCGTTGAATTGCCTTTGCAGGGCATCCCGACGGAAGGGCAAGCCATTGCGGGTGCCAGCAAGACGCGCATTGGCGGATCACTGATGTTGCCTGCCGCTGCCGAATATGAGGTGGAACTGACCATTGAAGAAAGGCTGAACGAGCAGATTACGGAATACGTAATCGACAACCTCCCTTCCATCGAGTTGCCCGCCGACCCGCAGGACGGCACTTACGTGGGCAAGTCCTACATGGTGAACATTACGCTGTATGGCTCGCAAGAAGTGGAATTGTCGGCCACCTTGCTGGATTGGGAACAGGGCGGTGAGATTGAATACGACCCGGAGGCAGATATTTAATGAAAAGTTCCTACTGGGAAAATGAATGAATATAACCATTTAAGAATAAGAAAAATGAAAAAGAATTTATTTTGGGCATTCGCTGTTCCTGCTTTGCTGGCAGGATGCAGCCAGGAAGAGGGCGTGAACGTCCCTGCCGCTGGCAACGAGAATAATGAAGAACGGGTAGAAGTTGTGTTGGGCACCCAGTCGCCTTCCGTCACCACAAGGGCTGCTCTGAATGCAGACAATTGGATCGGCACGCAGGTCGGCATTTTTGCTGTGCCGAAAGATGCGGAATTGGCTACGGACGCAAGCCGCTACTTCATCAACAACTTGCAAGGTACCATCGAGGCCGATGCCATCAACTTGGGTGTAGAGGCCGTTTACTACCCCGTGCTGAGCGATGTGGCCTACCATTTCTACGGCTACCATCCTTACGTGGCCGATGGTTTAGTGGAAAACGAGAACGGCTATGCCGTGAACTACACTTTGGACGGCACGCAGGACGTGCTGTTCGGCAAGGCTTGTGCTTCGGAAGAAGCAATAGAAGAAGTGGGCTGCGATGGATATACTGCGAAGTTCATCCGTGTGATGGAAGAAAACAGCCTTTCTTACGGCCCGAACATTGATTTCAAGCACCAGTTGACCCGTTTGGTGTTCATGGTGGAGGATCGCAATTCAGACCCGGATGCCAGCGAGCAGACCGTGCAGTCGTTGACTTTGAACGACATGGTGACTTCCATCCAGATGCAATTGACCGGCGATACGTTGACGGCAGGCACCATCACTGCCGGTGAAGGTGAATTGGGGCAAATGACCCTGAAAGATGCGGAAGGGACGGATGTGACGGGATTTGCTGTGCCGAAGTCTGAAACGCAACTTGGCGAGAGCATCATGTTCTGGGCGAATGGCACCGGCGTGGTGAACGCTACGATGGAAGTTTACGACGCAGGCAACGACTACAACTATACGACTGAATTGCCTATCCGTGTTTCGGACGGTGAATCATTCCAACCGGGTTGCTCTTATACCGTGAGCATGGTGTTCTATGGTCCGGGCCAAGTGGAATTGAAAGCAACGCTGACAGATTGGGCGGATACAGAATTGCCAAATGGCGGAGAGTTTGAAATCAATTAAAAGGATGTTTAAACACAATTAGAAAGGAGACAAGAAAATGAAAAAACTGATATTCGCATCCCTGCTGTTGCCCTTGTGCTTTGGATGCAGTTCCGATGAAGCCATTGTGGGCAACGTGGAGAATGCAGAGGAGATGCCGGAAGTGTCTTTTTGTTCGGGTGTGAACCAGACTCGCGCCGTCATCGAAGGTTCTTTCCTTCCCGAAGGATTGCGCGTGGGCATCTATGGCTTGATAGCGGAACCGGGTACTTCCTTTAATGGCAATTGGGGCGGTTATTTGATTCAAGATAATTTGTCGAACGGTGCTTATACTGCCATGGAAGCTTTGGCGGGAAATCAAGAATTGCGTGCTGATGTGGTGGCAAAGTTCCCAGCCGATGACAAAGATTTGCTGGTGTTTGCCTACAGTCCGTACACGGAAGAAGTGGATTTGGAAACTGCTACTATTCCCGTGACGGTGGCAGCTGGTATTGATGATACCGAGGACTATCTTTATACAGGAAATGGCACTTCCACACAAAGCGTGGCTTTGCAAAAAGACCCGATTAACCTGATGTTCAAACATGCCATGGCTCGTATGGATATTCATATTCAGAAAGGTGAAGCAGAAACATTGCCAGAATCGGCCACTTTGAAGCAGATTGTAGTAACCACCAAAGGTGGAAGCACTGGTACCATGTCGTTGACGGACGGAAGCATTACTATTGCTGAACCGGAAGGCGGCAATGTTATCAGTACCTCGGATGCCTTGGACATTGTGGTGGATGATGCCACCATCGGCAATCCGGTGGAGACCGGCTGCAAATTCTTGCTTTATCCGGGTGATGAAATCACGGAAATCATGTTGGTGATGACCCGCAGCGACCGCGAGTCGCAGGGTAACATCGAGTATCCTATTTACGTGACTGATCCTGGAACTGTACAGTTGGAAGCCGGCCGTATCACCAAATTGACATTGACATACCTGCCGCAAGATGTGTTGGTGAACTCCACATTGCAAGCATGGCAGGATGGTACAGAAACGGGCTTGGATGCTCATTAATCGTTGTTATTAGATAGCAGAGGAGGTTCCGGCACCTCGGTTTCGGAATCTCCTTCCAATCAGCTTAAACACAAAAAAGAGAATATGAATACCCGTGAGGCTCCTGTTTGCAAGGTGACAGGCAATTGCTTGAAGTTTATTTCTCCTCGTGAACTTGGCTTCCTTCACCGGATAGAACGGGGCTAATCGGGTATTCCCTTAAAAGCATAACCATAATGAAACATTCCATTGTTATTGTCGCGTTGATGTCGTTGTTCGCATGGATGCCTTTTGCTCATGGCTGGGCGCAGCATGTTGCCATAAAGACAAATGCTTTGATGTGGGTGGCAGCGACACCGAACTTCTCGTGCGAGTTTGTGACCGGTGAACATGCCAGTGTGGATGTTTCTTTATTAGGGCATTACAAGCCTTACGGATTGGAGTCGAAACTTGCAGGCTTGCAACCAGAGTTCCGTTATTGGTTTAACGGACGGCCTATGACCCGTGAGTTCATTGGCGTGGCGGCATTGCTGGCCACTTACGACATGACATGGAACAAGAACGTGTTCGATGGTGACGCGGCAGGCATTGGTGTGACTTTCGGCTATAATTTTGCATTGAAGAAGCGTTTTAATTTGGAGGTTTATGGCGGCTTTGGTGCGGTTTATTTCCAGCAGAAACAATATAATGTGAATGATAATTACGATGACTTTTTCCCCGATGGCAGCAAGCGTACGAATGCCAACGGCTATAAGTTGCTGCCCATCAAGTTGGGCGTTTCCATCTCCTACGTCATTAAATAGATATATATGGTATTGCAGGTAAATAACGTCATTGGGCGTATGACGGCTCATCATGGCATGTGGCGCATCTTTGCGCTTTTGTTGCTTCTCTTTCTTCCGGCTGTCCTTGGGGCGCAGCAAATCAAATTAGTAAGCGGGAAGGTACTTGATAAGAACAACAGGACCCATATTTTCTCGTATGCCGACGAAGTGTATGTGTTTGCTTTCAACACCATCGGCGCGGCAGAAGATGCTTATGCCATATTGGGTGCCAAAGATACTTCTGTGGACCAAATGGTGGTGTCCGACGGGCAGGAACGTGTCCAAGATGGAGGTTATTATGAAATTCGGGTGGCCGACAATGGTTATCTGATTTTTAAGCAAGGCATGTCGAAGAGCAGTGAAATCATCCCGGTGGACGGGCGGTTGAACATCGACGTGGCTATTGACGGCGCCATTGCTTTGGCGGAAGTCAATGTGGTGGGCATTAGCAAAGAAATTAAAGTGATGCCGCCTAATCCGGAGATTAATGGCGACATGATTAGCGCGGTGGTGGATATTCCTATTCCGCAGCATCTTGGGAAATCCAACGGACGGTTGATTATCCAGCCTTTTTTGGTAGATTGCGTGAAGAAAGACACGGTCAATTTCCTTTCTCCTTATGTGTACGACGGTGAACAATACCACCTTACACAGGAACGGAGGATGAATTATGATGAAAATAACGACCCGCTGACGGCTTACCTTCAGGAAATACCGCTGACGGAAGACCGGGCGCGGCTCAAGATACCTATTTCCGCCAAATTTCTTGTACCGAAGCGGATGTACCATGTGGATGCCTTCATCCAGATGGAGGATTATATGGACGTTTACTATTCGGTGGTGCAAATGCTCACCACTTGCCGCATCAAGCGTCCCTTGCGATTTCTGGAGTATTCATTCCCGCAATACCAGTTAGATCCGAATGAGTTCAGAGTACGGGCGAAGCGTGAACGGCGCGACACGGGCGGCAACATTTCGCTGACCTTCTTGATCGGGAAAGCGGAACTCGACCCTGACAATCCCCAGAACGACATTGAAATCAACAAGCTGAAGTCGGACCTGATGAACATCATCAACAGTGAGGGAACTACGCTGAAGGAGTTTCACATCACAGGCGTAGCATCGCCTGATGGCGGTTACAATTCCAACTTGGCATTAGCTCGCCGCCGTGTGCAATATGCCCAGCAGAGCATCACATCAGTGCTTCCGAAATACGTCTTGGATCGTGTGTATCAGAATCCCCAGGCAGAGGTGGCGTCATGGTTGGAGGTGGCCAAGTTGTTGGAGGCAGATTCTCTGTTCACCCAAGCGGCAGAGATACGCAGCATTGTGGAGAAGAACGAAAGCAGCCGTGACCGCCAATCGTCCCTGATTGCCCGTTTGCCTTACTATTCCAGCTTGATAAAAGGGTATTTGCCGAAGCTGCGCACGGTGCGTTACGAATACAAATATGAGATCTTCCGTGAACTGACCCCGGAGGAAATCTATCATCGCTACACGGTCGACCCCGATTACAAGAGCGGGAAGAAGCGTTTTGCTTTGTATGAATATTGGCATTTGTTCAATATGGTGAAGGATTCCACGGAGTTGGAAAAATTGTACCGGGATGCATATGATGAATCGAAGAAGATGGGCAAGAACATCCAGCCGTGGATTTTGGCAGCCAACAATTTGGCTATTTCCTATTTGAAGCGGGACACGGCCGATTTGAGCATTCTGGCACCATTTATTGACTTGAAGCGGGAGCAAGTGAACTACCGCGACCCATTTACCAATTATATCATCAACAAGGAGGAGGTGGTGGCCAACCAGTTGGCGATGTACTTGAAGTGCGACAAGTTTGATGAAGCCAGCATTCTGGCTCAGATTCTTCCCGATACGGAAAAGAACAAGATGGTGAAGGCTTTTGCCCTATGCTTGAAAGGCTACTACCGGGGAGGTGCAACGGCAGAGGAGCAGCAGCGGAACCGCGAAGTGTTGAACCGTGTGAGGGAGTCCACGCCCATCAACCGTGTGGTGATGAACTTGGCGGTGGGCAACAACGTTTTGGCGGAACAGGCATTGAAAGATGTGCCTTCCGAAAAAGCAATTTATTGGTATTTGAAAGCCATTATCAATGCCCGGACTCTTGGGGAAGATTTGGGAATGCTGGACATCACGTTGAACATGAAAGAATGCTTCCGGAGAGATGAGGAGTTCATCGACATCTTCATGAATGACGGCGAGTTCAGTGAAGACATGGTGGACTACGTGCTGGATGATTACCAATTGGAGAAAGAATTGAACGCCGGAATGGCAAATTATTAAGCAAGGGCAAAGAAGGTAAGAAGATGATGAGTAACCGTTTTTTGAAAAGAGGGAGTTCTTTTTTATTAAGCATGTTGTTCGCTTGCCAGTTCTTGGCAGCGCAGGATACGGCCCGGGTCACGTTGTCCGACACGGTGGCAGTTGTGGCGGCGGCTGATTCCATTGTGGTTGAAACGGCTCGTTTGGATTCGGGCAGGCGTGATTCCGTTTCTTTTTTCAATGCCATAGATTATACGCTTCAGAGGCGCAAGAGGCCGGCGGACAAGGTGGAGTTCAAGAATACGCGCTTTATGGACAACACGTTCTTGATGTTGTCGGGAGGCATCCAGCGGCTGGCTCCTTGGGGCATGCACCATTTTGACGTGGGGCCTGACTTGTCCGTATCGGTGGGAAAGGCGTTGAATCCGGCCAACATGTTCCGGGCGGGCATTTCTGCGGGTTATTGGAATCGGAACACAGACCAGTCCAAGTTGGTTCATGGAGGGTTGCAAGTGGACCATTTGTTTAATATATCTTCGTTTGCGTTGGGTTACGACCCCGGGCGCATTTTCGAAGTGTCCACTGTGGAAGGCATTGGATACCATCTTTCTTCTTTCGGAAAAGAGGTGAAGCAGGTGTTCGAAGCGCATCTGGGCTTGCAGTTGAAGTTGCATCCATTTAGCCGCATGGACTTTGTATTGGAGCCTCGCGTGACGTTCTATTCCGACGGTGTTGACCATTCCGGCGGTTCCAACTGGCACAAGTATGATTTGGCTTACGGGGCATTGGCAGGCATCAACTACCGTTTTACCACTTCTGAGGTCAACTTGAGTTCTGACTCTTTTTTCCCGGAAAATGGTTGGTTGTCGAACACGTTTGTCAGCTTCTCTGGAGGTGTTCAAGCTCCTTTCTCGCCGGATGGCATCAGCCTGTCCAATGCCGTAGGGCCTTCTGCCAACCTTTCTGTGGGCAAATGGCTGATGCCTTTGTTCGGCGTGCAGTTGTCGGCCTATGCCGGATTCAACCGTTGGGGCGCGAAAGAGCGTCCGGGTGAATATTACCTGTCGGCCTATGCCGGTGGCCGTGCCGAACTGCTGGTGGATTTGCTTTCGTTTTTCACGGCGCGGCAGGACAACCGTTTCGGCGTGGTGGCCATGGCCGGTGTGGACTTTGGCAAGATGAGCAAGCGCATCGAGTTGCCTTACCATAAGATAAAGGACGGCTATGTGGGGGCAACGGCGGCTTTGCAGTTGAAGTATTACGTGCGTGACAACATCGGCATTTTCTTGGAGCCGAGGATACTTCATATTCCTTATCATTTGGACATGCGTCGGGAGAACTCCGTGGTGACGGAGCGTTATGATTACAATGACAAGCTTTGGGCGGTGAATGTGGGTTTGGAATTGCGCCGTGCATCGAAGACGCAAATCGAGGAACACAACGCGGATGGTTTGTTTTATCCTGGTTTCTTTGTCTCTGCGGGTGGTGGCACGAACGTGCCTTTGAAAATGGCCAACCGGTGGAATTGTTATGGATACCAGGCGGGGGCGGCTTTCGGTTATCGTTTTGCTCCGCTTTCTGCTGTGCGGCTGAGTGCGGATTATGCTTATTCCAAGACAAAAATCAAGGGAGATGATTGGTGTTCCACAACGGTGGGCATTGATTACATGGGCGGCCTGTTGGGTTTCTTTCAAGGCTATGACCCTGTCCGTCCTTTTGATTTGGAAGTCGTGGCCGGCCCTGTCGTGACGTATGATTATACGGGAAAGCAGTGGCGGTTTGGCGGCGAGGCCGGATTGCACTTGAGTTATGAAGTGGCCAATGGTTGCCGGGTGTATGCCGAACCTTTGGTGCGGGTCTACAAAAGGCCGTTTGCGCCAGTTGCGGAAATTAACGGTTGCACGATTGTGCCGCTTTTGTCGGCAGGAATATCTTACAGTTTCTGGTAAGGTATTCCTGCTTTTCCTTCTTTCCTGTTCACGGGTTGTGGATGGCTTGCTGGCGGTGGCGGTCCATGGAGTTTCCCGCTAACTTCAGGGGCAGTCGGTGGCGCGGCGCAGTTTCCGGTTCGCTGGTCGTGTTGCCGGTGATGAGGTCCAGCGTGTGGCGCAGCAGGAACTCGCCGGTGGAGCCGATGGGCTGAAGCGGTTCGGCGAAAGTGGCTTCTTCGGATTCATCATATTCGTGGTCGGGGGCAATGCCGTTGTGGTAATCTGATTCCTCTTTGGCGTTGGAGAGTTGTGCCACGATGGGGTGGAGGATGATGCCGGGATGCTCCGGGCTGCTGACAGGCATGGATGCCACGTTCTTCCCTTCTGTTCCTGTTCCCACGAGTATGACTTCCATGTAAGGCTTCAGCCCGTTGATGACGGCTTCTGAGGCAGATGCCGTTTGCCCTGTGGTGATGACATAGAGGCGGTTGAGGCCGAGGTTGTTGCCTCCGGCCAGGTCTTTGCGCAGGGTGTAGGTGGTGTCGCGTGCCGTGTTCAGGTCGTTGAACGCCAAGTGGCAATAGGGCTGCCCGAATGCTTCGGCCGGTGCCAAGAGGCTGGCCAGCACTTGCGAGCAACTAAGGTATCCTCCTGGGTTGTAGCGGAGGTCGAGGATGAAGTCGGTGGTGCCGGCTGTCTTAAAACGCCCGAAGATGGCGCGCATTTGGTTGTTGTAAGTGTTGTCTGCGGCGGCATCGTCCGGCCCTGTGCTGAATGCGTTGTACATGAGGTAAGCGATGCGCCGGTTTCCGATATGGTACACCGTGTCTGCGTAGAAAGGGTTGTTTTCTATTCGTTGTGAGGCTTCCATGTGGATGGTGGCCGTGTCTGTCCATAGGGCAGTGCCTTGCGCGGTGTCGGCGCGGGCGAGGGTCAGGTCTATGCCTGCGCCGTTGTAGAGGCTTTCTTCGTAATTGCTGTTGGTGAGGGCTTCGCCGTTCACTTGTGAAATCCAGTTGCCGCGCTTCAGCCCGGCTTTTTCCGCCGGTGAGCCTTTCTGCACGAGTGTCACCCGTGCCACGATTTGCCGGGGCGTTTGCGTGGGCTGGAACAGCAGGAAGTCGAACCCGTAGGTGGATTCGCGGTCGACGACGCGTGTTTCTTCCGTTTGGTCTTCTAAGTAGGAATAGGGGTCTCCTTTTCCGTCTTGGCAGGAGCGGGAGAGCAAGTTTTGGAAAAAGGTGGCGGCGGGCTGGAAAAAGTCCAGGTCATCATCGGCCGGCATGTCGTCTTTCCACAGGTAGATGTTATCCATTTCTGCTTTTATCCACAGGTCCTCTGCTATCAGTTCTTCGTATTGCCATGTGCGGTCTTCCCCGCACGAGGTGGCAAGCAATGCCAAGGAAGCGGCGCAGAGGACGGGCAAGGCGGCTCTTTTTCGTTTATCCATAGGTCGTTTGGTTATTGTTCGGCATGCAAAGATACGCAGATTATTCGGAACAGCCTTGCGGGTGGCAGGGAGAAAACTTTGGTTCTTCCGTGTGGAAAGTAGGGCTCAGCGGCGTGGAAATTTGCGGTCAGCCGTGCATCTTCTTCTGTTGTCGTTGTCGTTTGTACAGACGGCGGCGACATTTGCACAGACGACGGCGGCGTTTGTGCAGTTGCCGTCGTCGGAGGGAGTTCCTTCCCGTGCGTTCCGAAGTTTTTCCCGGCGTGAAAGGAACTTTCCACCGGCAAGGTTGGAAATTCCTGCCGGGTTAAGGCGGAGAAGGGGCGGGTCATTCCAGCATGTATTTCCTTGGCGAGCATCCGGTGGCGGCTTTGAAGTATTTGCCGAAGAAGGAGGGGTTGGCGAAGTTCAGCATGTCGCACACTTGCTGCACGGTGTATTCCCGGCTTTTCAGCAGGGCTTTCGCTTCGAGTATCACGAGTTCCCGTATCCATTCCCCGGCGTGGCGGCCGCTGGCCTTGCGGACGGAGATGGAGAGGTATTTGGGCGTGAGGCACATCTTGCCGGCATAGAAGGCGACGCTCCTTTCTTTCGTGTAGTGTTCCTGCACCAATTCCATGAACTTCTTGAACAGCACTTCTTGCCGGTTTCCCGCTTCCGGTTCCGGACTCTGCTCAAGGTCTTCGTGCACCCGTTGGTAGAAGATGGATGCCAGCACCTGCATGTAGCCGCCCACTGCTTCGCCGGTGTATTGGAATCCCGTGTCTTGCATCCTCCTCCGCATCAGGCGGTAGATGGCCATGATTTCTTCCATTTTTCCAGGTTGCATGCGGAGGAGGGGAAATTTTGTGATGCGGTTGAACATAGCGATGGAATAGGTTGCGCTGCTTTCCCCGAAACGCCTTTTCCATGTGTAGGCTATTAGCACGACTTTGCAGTCGCGGCTGATTTCCAAGCATTCGCCGATGTATCCGGGCAGTATCGTCAGCACGTCGTTGGTTTGCAGGAGGTGTTCTTCCAAGTTCAGCCGGATGCGTATGCTTCCCTTGAAGCAAAGCAGGGCCATGGTGAAGTTGATTTTGAACGGGTGGCTGGTGTTGATGAACTGGCTGGCCGTTTCTATGTCGAACGGGGAGTTGAAGTTGTCGGCCAGCATGAACTCGTCTTTGTATACCAAGCTGTTGCTGACGATGGGGAGCATCATGAAATCGAAGTCCTTGAATGCTGATTGGCTTTTCATGTTCAGTTCTTTTTATGCTTCAATTGGGCGCAAATGTATCCTTTTAGGATGATATTTCCTTTGTTTTGCAATCGTTTTTGTGCAAAAAACATCCTTTAGGACATTTTACTCTCCCAATAGGGGGAAGTCATTGGCTGAAAAACCGTGATATTTGCAAGCGGAAACGAAATCAAAATCAAAACAGCATATAAAAAGATGAAAAAGACAGTGTTTATCCTATCGGCCGCCCTTGCCCTTCTGGCGGGATGCGGCCAATCGAAGCCGGAGCCTTTCGTGCGCAGCGTCATGCTGGTGCAGCCTGCAAACTTGGGTGCGGAAAGCGTGAAGGTGTTTTCCGGCGTAGTGTGCGAGGCCGGCGAAATCAGTTTGGGTTTCAAAACACCGGGGCAGATTGCCTTGTTGGCCGTGAAGGAAGGCGACTATGTGCGGCAAGGGCAGTTGGTGGCCACGTTGGACGATGCCGACTACCGCCTGGGGGTGGAAGCGTTGCAGATACAGTATGACCAGCTTTCCGACGAGGTGGCTCGCCTGAAGAAGCTCTATGAGGCAAAGAATGTGTCCGTGAATGATTACGAGAAAGCCGTGGCCGGGCTGAAACAATTGGGCGTGCAGCTCCAAGTGAACCGCAACAAGCTGGACTACACCCGGCTCTATGCTCCGATGGGCGGCTACGTGCAGAGCGTGAACTTTGAGGAAGCGGAGATGGTGGATGCCGGAACGCCCGTCATCACCCTGCTGGACACCCGCAGGATGGAAGTGGAAGTGAGCCTCCCGGCCAGCGTTTATTTGCAGCGTGAATGCATCAAAAGCGTATCGTGCCGCCCGTTTTTCGACGAAGGAGGAGAGCAGATGGCCATGCAAGTGTTGAGCATCGCTCCCAAGGCCGATGGCAACCAGCTGTACAAGATGCGCCTCGTGTTCGACGGTTCGGCGGACAAACGCCTGACGGCCGGCATGAACATCGAGGTCAACGTGAGGATGGATGGCGGGGAGGAGGCCGGAAAGTTCGTGTTGCCCCTCCATGCCGTGTTCCAGGAACAAGAGGAGACATACGTGTGGGTGCTGGCCGGGGACTCCACCGTGCATAAGGTTCGTGTGGAGTTGGACGGCATCGACCACGCAGGCCGTGCCATCGTTGCGTCGGGCTTGTCAGGCAGCGAACAGGTGGTCAAGGCGGGTGTCCGCCTTTTGCAAGAGGGCGAGAAAGTGAAAGCCATTGATGAAAACGTTTCAGGGACTAACGTGGGAGGGCTGCTCTGATGAAACTGACTGAGTTTTTTGTGCGCCGCCCCATTTTGTTCTGGTCGCTGATGGCCGGCATATTGATTGCAGGCGTGCTTTCGTTTGTCTGGATGCCGAAGCTGGAAGACCCTGTGGTGGCCGTGAAGCAGGCGATGGTCGTGGTGCCTTATCCCGGCGCCAGCGCCCATGAAGTGGAGTTGAAAGCCGTGCAATTGTTGGAGGACGAACTCCGTGCCTTGCCGAACGTGAAGCGGATACGGAGCGAATGCCATGACGGATCCGGCATGATTACCGTGGAGTTCCAGATGACGGTGCCTCTGACGGAACTGGAACAGCATTTCGACCTTTTGCGTCGGAAAGTGAATGATTCCGCTTCCCGCTTGCCGCAGGGTTGCTATGCGCCGGTGGTCATCGACGACATGATGGACGTGTACGGCATCTTCTATGCTTTCACCGGCGAAGGATACACGTACCCGGAACTTTATAAGTATGCCAAATACCTTCGCCGCGAGTTGTTGGGCGTGAAGGGGGTGAAGCGCATCAACATTGTGGGCAACCGTGATGAGGTCATCAACATCACCCTGTCCAAAGAGAAGATTTCGCGCAACGGCATCATTCCGGCGCAAATCATGATGGCGTTGCAGAGCGCGGGCAAGACGGTGAATGCCGGGAACTATCAAGATGGCGATGACCGCCTGCAACTGCGGGTTGGCAATGCCGTGGAGGATGAAGCGGACATCCGCAACCTTTTGGTCAGCCTCCCGGACGGCAAACAAGTGAGGCTGGGCGACGTGGCCCGTGTGGAGAGGGCTTATGCATCGCCGCAACGCAACGGCTTCTTTGTGGGCGGCAAACCCGCATTGGCCATCTGCGTGGCAATGGAAGCAGATGCCATCGTGCCGGATGTAGGCAAGCTGGTGGATGCCAAGCTGGCCGAAGCCATGAAGCAAGTCCCCGCAGGGATGGAGACGGAAAAGATCTTCTTCCAGCCCGACAAGGTGGACGCAGCCATCAGTTCTTTCATGTGGAACTTGGTGGAGTCCGTGGCCATTGTCATCTTGGTGCTGATATTCACCATGGGGTTCCGCAGCGGCGTGATTATCGGTTTCGGCCTGGTGCTGACCATTGCCGTGTCGTTTCCCGTCTTGCTGGTGTGCGGCACCACGCTGCAACGCATCTCCCTCGGTGCTTTCATCGTGGCGATGGGCATGCTGGTGGACAATGCCATTGTCATTATGGACGGCATCCTGATAGACAAGAAGCGGGGCTACGGGCCGAAGACTTACCTTTACCGCATCGGGCGCAACACGGCGTGGCCTTTGCTGGGTGCCACGGTGATTGCGGCTTCCACGTTCCTGTGCGTGTTCTTGTCGCCGGGTTCAGTGGGCGAATATGCCAGCGATTTGTTCCTTGTGCTTTGCGTCAGCTTGTTGGCCAGCTGGGTGTTGGCATTGATACAAGTGCCGGTGTGCGCCAAGTCGTGGCTGCCTTCCCGTGTTTCCTCGAAAGAGAAGCAGGAAGGGGTGTTGAACTCTCCCGTGCATCGTTTCGTGCGCCGCAGCATATCGGTGCTGATCAATCATAAGCGGCTGACCATCTCCGTAGCTGTTGCCGTGCTGCTGGCATGTGCGTTCGGGTTGACGAAAGTGAAGAATTTGTTTTTCCCTGACTTTGATTATGAGCAGTTCGTGGTGGAATATTGCCTTCCGGCACAAACCGACCCGGAACGTGTGCGCCGCGATTTGTTGGAGATAAGCGAACTGTTGGAGCAGAATCCGGCAGTGGAGCGGGTGGCCGCCAGCATGGGAAGCGCCCCGGCCCTTTATTGCTTGGTGCGCCCCATCACGTCGGGCGGCGACTGCTACGGCGAACTGATGGTGGATTGCAAGGACTATGACACGGTGATGGAGCAGATACCCGGCATCCGCAAGCAGCTTCGTGAGCTTTATCCCGATGCTTACATCCGCATCCGCAAGTACAATTTCTCCATCTCCACGTCGCACACGGTGGAAGTGGAGTTTTCCGGCCCTGACCCTGCCGTGCTTCGCGGCTTGAGCCGCCAAGCGGAAGACATCATGCGCCGCTGCCCGTATGTGGACCCTTATTCGGTGGAGAACAACTGGAAGCCGAAAGGCAAGGCGTTGGTGGTGGACTATATTCGTGAAGATGCCTTGCGTTCCGGCATCGAGCGTGGCGATGTGGGCAATGCTTTGCTGGCCGCCACGGATGGCATGTCGGTGGGCGTGCTGAATGAGCAGGACCGCATGCTGCTCGTGAACCTGCTGGTGCGCAATGAGGACGGCAGCAGGATACAGGATTTGGACAACATCCCGGTGTGGAGTACGCTGAACATGCATTTCTCTGACGAGGATTTGCAAGGCGTGATGACGGGGAGCAAGAGCGTGGCCGACATTCAGGACAAGATGTTCCGCAGCATGCCGTTGAGCAGCGTGGCAGGCAATGTGCGCCTGGCTTGGGACGAGAATATGGTGATGCGCGTGGACGGGCAACGCGCTATCGAGGCAGAATGCGACCCGAACACCGACCTCTATGATGCCACGCCGGCCAAAGTGCTGGCCAGCATTACGGACGACATAGAATCCATCCCGCTTCCCGATGGCTACAAGATGCGTTGGGTGGGCGAAAACGAGTTGCAGACGGAAGCCATCGGAGGTTTGCTGAAATACGTCCCGCTGATGGTGTTCATTATCCTGATGATTCTCCTGTTGCTGTTCAACAGTTGGAAAAAGGTGATTCTGATACTGATGTGCTTCCCGTTCGTGCTGTGCGGCATCACGCCTTCGCTGCTCCTGTTCAAGCAGCCGTTCACGTTCATGGCCATCATCGGCATGATGGGCTTGATTGGCATGATGGTGAAGAACGCGATTGTCCTGGTGGACGAAATCAACCGTTTGCAGACGGAGGAACGCAAGCATCCTTACCACGCCGTGATTGAAGCGACCGTGTCCCGCGTGCGCCCTGTGCTGATGGCGTCGTTGACCACCATCGTGGGAATGATTCCCCTGTTGGGCGACCCCATGTATGGCTCCATGGCCATCACCATCATGGGCGGGTTGACGGTGGGTACCATCATCACGTTGATTCTGCTGCCGCTTTTCTATACGGCATTGTTCCATATTCATCAACCTCAAATTGAAAAACAATGATGCATTCAAATAAGATAATGAGAAAAACGATAATGATGTTCGTGGCAACCGTTGCAGGGGCTGCCTGTATGGTGGCGCAAGAACCTCTTGCCCTGTCGTGCGCCGAATGCCGGAAACTGGCGTTGGAACACAACGAAGACTTGCAGCATGCCGACAATGAATTGCGGAAAGCCGAGTTGGACAAAGCCATTGCCTTTGCCGGTTACTTGCCGAAGTTCGATGCCAGTGTCACCGGGGCTTACATGGCACCCGACCTCGACATGATGGGCATGGAACTGCAAATGCGCGGCATGTACATGGCGGGCATCACCCTGATGCAGCCTTTGTACACCGGCGGGAAGATACGTGCGGGCAACAAGATGGCAAGGATGGGCGTGGAAGCCGCGCAGGAAAGCCTCCGCAAGGTGCGCATGCAGGTCATCGCCGATGCCGACAATGCCTATTGGAACTACATTGCCGTGTTGTGGAAGGTGCGGATGCTGGATGCCTACAAGCAGCAGATGGACAGCATCTTCGCGCAAGTGGAGCGGAGCCTTTCGGCAGGAATGGCCACGGAGAACGACTTGCTCCGCATTACCGCCAAAAAGAGTGAGATACATTACCAATGGCAGAAAGCAACGAATGGCGCCAACCTTTGCCGCCTGGCTTTATGCAACGTGTTGGGCTATCCTTTGGAGACGGAGATTGTGCCGACCGATACGGTCATCGCCTTTTCTGCGCCGGAGCAGTTGGACGAAAGCATTGCCGCGCGCCCCGAACTGGCTTTGTTGCAGAAGCAGGTGACAATAGCCGAGCAGCAGGTGAAAGACGCGCGTTCCGGCGTGCTGCCCCAAATCGGGCTTTCCGCAGGCTATGTTTATTACGGCAATGCGAAGTTGAACGGGACGGCTTCTGACGGGCAGGGCGGTTACATCCCCTTTACGCAGGACTTCGATGACGGCTTGGCATTGGTCATGGCCTCGGTGAGCATCCCCATTTTCCATTGGGGCGAGGGGTTGAAGAAGGTGAAGAAGGCCAAACTGGACTTGCAGAGCGCCCGCCTGGATTTGGAGAAAAACACCCGCCTGCTTCGCATCGAAGCCCGGCAGGCCGTGCAGAACCTCACGGATGGTTACAACTTGGTGGAGACCGCCCGCCTGGGGTATGCCCAGGCCGACCGCAACCGCCAGACGATGAATGGCCGTTACTTGGCCGGTCTATGCACGTTGACCGACCTGCTCGATGCCCAGGCGCAGTGGCAACAGGCGGAAAGCAACCTGATAGAAGCCCAGACGCAGTATAAGATTTACGAGACGGAATACCTGCGGGTGACGGGGCGTTTGGAGGAGGAGTGAACCTCGTCCCGCCTTTCTCTATGGAATGGGCCGTGCGACTACTCCGTAGTAGCCGGCCCATTACTACGTAGTAGTTGGGCAATTACCCCGTAGTAGTTGGGTGATTTCCCTTGGATGTGTTAACTTTGCGGCCAAAGAGGGAGAATCCATGGATATCTGGGACAAAGAAAAGCGTTCCGCCGTGATGGCGAAAATCCACAGCAAGGACACGAAGCCCGAACTGCTGGTGCGCCGCTACCTGTACCATCGCGGCTACCGCTACCGCAAGAATGTGAAAGGACTGCCCGGCACGCCCGACATCGTGCTTCGCAAATATGGCGTGGCCATCTTCGTGCATGGCTGCTTCTGGCACGGGCATGAAGTGGACGGCCATCTCCCTGCCTCCAACCATGACTATTGGGCGAAGAAGATTGCGCGAAACAAGGAGCGCGACCGGCGCAACAAGGAAAAGCTCTTGCAGATGGGATGGGGCGTGATGACGATATGGGAGTGCCAGCTGAAACCCGCCGTCCGCGAAAAGACCTTGTTCGAAATGGAGTATTGGATTAACCATTCCTACTTGGACCGGCTCAGGAAGAAAGCCGCGAAGCCTTATGCCGTGGCGGATGAATCCCTCCCTGTGGCCGCCGAAAGCGAGGCAGGGTACGATCCGTCAGATCCGCTCGATGTCGTTGAGCAAGCGGACGATTGAACGGCCAATGGCCTTCCCGCTTTTTTGCTTTTCTGCAATGTTGCAAAGACATCCCTTGGCCGGGCCGGAGCGTTATTCTTTCTGTGGGGCTTGCGGCGCGAGGAGCAGTTCGTAGCCCACCAGCCCGGCCACTGCCCGTGCTTGCATCCCACCCCCTTGAACAGGGGGGCTTGGCGGAAGCCCAACCGCCGGTGCAGGGCGGTGCTGGCCGTGTTGCCGCCCGTGATGCAGGCTGCCGGCGCGTGGCATCCCGCGTTGCGGCAGGCATCGATGAGCGTTTCCGTCAGCCGGCCGCCGATGCCTTTCCCGCAATGGGAGCGGGCGGTGTACACGGTCGTTTCCCACGTGTGGAGATAGGCCGCCCGTTCTTTTCCACGGGTGGGCGATTTCACTTTGTTTTCCCCTTCAGTGCTTTGTCGAGGAAGTCAAGTGCCTTTCTCTGTATTTCCTTGCCGCAGGAGTGAGGCACTTCCCATATCTCGGTAATCAAATTTTCATCGGCTCCTTGGCTCTTCCATACATCGTGCATGATGTTGAATGCCTGCTTCACGCCGTCGATGGGGAAGAGTTTGTCTTTTGTGCCGTTGATGAAAAGCATGGGCTTTGGACAGGCCAGGCTCGCTATGTGAGGGTAGTCGAGGTATTGCCGCAGGCCGGGTATGCAGTTTGCGAAGCCGCCGTTTTCCTTTCGCCCATATTTGGTTGACAGTTGCACGTCGGTGGTTACCATCCAGCAGGCGGCTACTCCGGCCTTCACCTTGTCGCTTAGCGCCGAGAGCATCCATGCGCGGTAGGCACCCATGGAGCAACCTATGCAACCGATGCGGTCCTTATCGACCTCGGGCAGCGTAGCGAGAAAGTCGGTTGAGGCGATGTCGTCATAAGTCATGAAGGCACTGAGGTTGCGCCCCAGCATCATCATGTTGCCGGCTATGATGTCGTACTTCTCACGGCTCACTCCTTCCTTGCGTCCACGCTCGCCCCACATGGGCGCATCTACGGAAAGTACCACGTAACCATGCCGGGCGAGATAGTCGCCCACATATTGCCCGTCGTACAGATTGGCAGCCCATTGGTCGGCATCCTTCACCACGGCAGAGTCCACATCAAACGGTCTTACCATCTTTTCCTTGCCGATGTAGAGGTGGGCGCCGTGGTCGTGGAGCGCATTTATGGCCGGGAACGGACCCTTTCCGTCGGGCACGAGCAGATAAGCCACCACTCGCGAGTAGGCGTTGATGTTGAACTCTATGCGTTGCGCCGTGTAGCCGTTGCGCTTCTCCTCGCCTATCACCTTCATGTCGAAGCTCTCGGCGCGGCGCGGCGGTGCCATCATGCATTCCAGCACCTTGGCTCTGCCCGCCTTGCGCCACTCGTTGAAGTCCGTTATCGGGCTGTTGCCCCAGGCCATGGGATAGGTCAGTTCCTTCTTGAGTTCCTCCACGTAGCGCGGCATCTCGAAGTAGAATTCGTAGTTCTCGCGCTTCTGCGTATTCTTCTTTTGCGCCGATGCGTCGGCGGCTGGCATGGCAGCAAAGGCTGCGGCCATGGTCATGCATATCAGTCCTTTTCTCATAAAGCGTTATAATGTTAGTGTAGTTCTTGCACTGCAAAGATAGCTTTTCGCGTTGAACCGGGCAACCTTTTGCGGCGGTTTACAGCAGCAATTCATAGTCCACCACGTCCAGCCATTGCCCGTGCTTGCATCCCACTTCCTTGAACAGGGAAACTTGGCGGAATCCCAACCGCCGGTGCAGGGCGGTGCTTGCCGTGTTTCCGCCCGTGATGCAGGCTACCAGCGCGTGGCATCCCGCGTTGCGGCAGGCATCGATGAGCGTTTCCATCAGCCGGCGGCCGATGCCTTTCCCGCAATGGGAGCGGGCGATGTACACGGTCGTTTCCCATGTGTGGAGGTAAGCTGCCCGTTCTTTCCAAGGATGCGCGTAGCAGAATCCGAGGATTTCCCCGTCTTCCTCGCATACATAATAAGGGTGGCGGGCGGCGACGCCCGCGATGCGGCGGCGCATCTCCTGCGTGCTGACGGGGCGGGTTTCGAAGCTGGCCGTGCTGTTTGTCACGTAATCGTTGTAGATGGCGGCAATGGCCCCGGCATCTGCGGGTTGTGCTTTTCGGATTGTTGGCATTGTTCTTTTTCTTTGGGCGCAAAGATAGTTTTTCGCGTTGAGCCGGGCAAGCCTTTCCGCTTCCTTTCGTGTGCTTCATGCGGGATAAGGTTTTGCCGGAAAATCTCTTCCAAAGGTTTTTGAAAATCCTTCCAAGGTTTCGTGCAAAACCTTCCATGGTTTCGTGCGAAACCTTCCAAGGTTTTTGAAATTGTTCTAAGAACTTTTCCGAAATGTTCTGTGAACTGTTTCCGGGAAGTCCGTGGAGGGTTTGCGGGAGGCTCGGAATGTTAATTTTTGCGCAATGCTTGCATCGCATAAATGAATCATATATTTTTGTAAAAAAGCGGGAAGTGTCTTGCTGTTTTGATTTTAAGAAAATAAGAGGCGTTATGCTCATCTTGTAAAGTTGAAACCTGAGAAATTTCGAATTGATACAAGAGGATGGCATAGTGGCTCTCACGCTATATGGCGTGGGCTGCTATATTCCACACTTGTATCAAGGTTTTCTCAGGACCTCAACTTTAGAACGTGGCATTGCAGTTCCACGTCTCTTTTTTGTTTACAGGCTTGGGGAACTGGAGCCTTCAAACACAAATGTATTATGAAAAACATTTCGTTTCTTAAGCTGGTGTTGCTTTGCCTTTCCTTGTTGGGCTTTGTGGCTTCGTGCGACGACAAGGAAGATCTTCCTCCCTTGCAGCCTCCTACGGGCGTGACTGCCGTTGTGAACACTGCGCCGCCGGGCATCAAGGTGTCGTGGGATATGGCAGAAGGCGCGGATTATTATTCGGTCTATGTGGTCAAAAAAGATGAATTTCAGGCTGTTGTCCCTATCTCGGAATATGCTTTCTGCGGGACGTCCGGGAGTGCTTCCTTCACTTACACGGTGGTGGAAGAAGGCAAAGGCTATTATTTTTCCGTGAAGTCCTGCCGTTCTAAAGATAATGCGGAAAGCTATTTCAGCAGTCCTGTTTTTTGCCTTTACACGGCAAATGCAGCCGGCGGCAATGACGGCGAGGGCGATTCGTCATCGTCCTTGCCGCCGCCCTCTGATGTGCGTGCCGTGCAAGAAGGTTCTTCCATCACCGTTTCGTGGAGCAAGGTGGGGAATGCGGCCGGTTACAATGTGTACAGGGCAAAGAATGAAGCTTCCACATCTTCGGCGCAATGCATCGAGCGGGGCATTTTGGCTACGTCTGTCGAAGATGAACCGTTGTCTGGCGGCACATATTATTATTACGTGCGGACGATGGATTTCAACGGGGATTTGAGCGGTTACAGCGCGGCAGCAAGGTGCAGCTTCACGCCCGGCGGCAGCGGCGGCGATGAAGAAGATGGAGACGGGCAAGGCGAAGGTGAAGGAGAAGGCGTTCTGGATGCGCCGACAGGAGTGACTGCAAGCAATGAAGGATCTGCCATGTTGCCGAATATTGTTGTGAGGTGGAATCCCGTTCAAGGTGCTACTGGGTACGAAGTGTATCGTGGCCGCACGGCTAATGGAAGTTATTCATTGCTGGGCAACGCAGGGACTGCAACTCATTATTATGACAGGAATCCGCTTGACGGGAGCAATTATTATAAGGTCAAAGCTGTTAATGCTCAAGGAAAAAGTAATTATAGCGGTTATGCGTATTATGAGAATGGCGGTTCTTCATCGCTTGTTCCTGCTACTCCGCAAGTGGAAGTTTCGGGAACTTCCACCATATCCTTGTCATGGACTTGTCCTGCTGGAACTGGTTTTGGAACGGCCGAAAGCTATGAAGTATATAAGCGCAATCCGGAAACTTCCAGTTTTGAATTGCTTGCCACGACTACCAGCAGAAGTTATCGTGACACTGACCCTCATCCGGGAATTAACAGATATGGCGTAATAGCTGTTAATGATGCCGGAAAGTCAGGATTGGGATATGGCAATAGCAGAGAAATTCCGTTGTCTCGTCCGACCAGTTTCTCAGCAACTAAATCAGGCTCCAATGTCAAGTTTACATGGTCTAAAGTTTCTGGGGCGACCGGGTATCAAATCTTTTCAAGCAGTTCGGCTTCAGGTTCATATTACATATTGGAAGATATAGGCAATGGAAATACTACATCTGCAACTGTATATTACCCGGCAAGCAGTGGAACGACTACATATTTCAAGATTAGGGCTTATTGGAAAACTTCTGGCGGAGGCAGTCCTATTTATAGTGATTATTCTTCGTACAAATCTGTCCGGTTCTAATATGAAGGATGTGTAATCCTGCAAGCGTGCAGATTTGCACGCTTGCGCTTTATTCTTCAGAACAGGAAGCTGAACCCTTTCTGTTGTGATGATTGGTGCCTTTCGATAAAGGAATGGATACCCCGTGCAATAAACAGAAGTTCAGGAACTACATTTCTTCAAATAAGTCATATGTTATGTTAGTGTATTCTTTTTTTGTCTGTTTGCCATCTAATGCATACTCTGCATTTCCAAATAAATCCATTGTTTTTTGTGAAACATTCTTTTTATTCACGTAATCTCCAATGGGCTTACTTCCATTCTTAAAACGTTCTACGATTGTAGCTATTGCCTCATCCCCTATATCAACGCCAATCCATTGCCGTCCTAAGTCTTCTGCTGCAATAAGTGTAGTACCAGAACCTGCAAAGCAATCTAATACGATATCTCCCGGACGGGATGAAGTTTCTATAATACGCTTTAACATACTTATATTCTTTTCGGTTGGATAACCCGTAACAAGAGTATTTTGATTGTTTACATCAAGATAATCCAACCAAATGTCTTGTACGGGTACACCATTACTACGGTCAAGATACACCTTGCGACGCGGATTTCCATTAGCAGACCAATAGATTTCACCTTTTGCATCCATTTCATCGAGTTTGTCAGGAGTGAATTGCCAATGCTTTCCCGGAGGCGGCATTAACCCTTTCCAAGGCATTCCTGTAGATCCGTTACGAGTGCCTGGTGCATGTATCGGCACTTTTTTGTATCTCCGTCCTGTTACTTCTTCTATATATGGATACTCTTTCAGTATCTTTTCATCGCTCCACTCTTCGAATGGACGATTCCATATAGTATTTTCGCCTTTAGAGTAAAAAAGGATATAGTCGGAAATATTTCCATACGTTTTCCGGGTAAAGTTTTTAGACTTACATTTTTTTCTGGTTATCATTCCTTTGAAGTTCTGCATACCAAATATTTCATCCATCATTACTTTCACATGGAAAACCATATTACTGTCAAGATGAACATAAATAGAACCTTCTTTTGATAATAAACGATGCATCAACTCCAGTCTTATGCGCATGAAATAGAGGTAGCCTTCTATGGAAAAACAGTCATTATATGCATGCTTAAATTCACGTGTTTCAAATGCGCCTCCCGTATTATATGGCGGATCTATATAAATAAGTGCGACTTTTCCACACACAGTTTCATCTCGCGTGAGCGTAAAAAGTACATCAATGTTATCTGCATGGTAAAGACGTTTTATACCCTTACCTTGATTCCATGCAATCTGACGAAAACAAATGTTTGATTCAGGTTCAAATTTCACACGCTGGATGTACTGCTGATTTATATGTGTTATTCCTACTGCCATATTTTACTTGCCTTTAAGCCAATCGGCAGTTAAACGCTCATCAAACATTCGTAAAGTGAGTACCATTACTTTGTTTGGATTGATATTTTCAAGGTTTGCATAATCATTCCACATTGAACCGAGCAATAGCCCCGGACCGTCATTTACAAAAATGACCTTAGTAGAAAGATTATGACTTTCTGTATATTGAAGTATTTCCTTGGCACAATTAGAATATCCTCCAGTACGGTCATCTTCTTGAGCGCCTCCTCTGTCTCCATCATATCGGGCAAAACCTATGGCAAGAACATTATCACTTTTGTCCTTTATCACAAAGTCTACTGGACGATTCGGATTAGGATAATCCTTAAATACGCTTTGTAATTGGATATCGGCTCCTGCTCTAATAGGGCCTTCAATTCTAAATCCAGGCATAGCAGTTTCAAACATTGTAAAGAAACGCTCTGTTAAATCATACCCTTTCTGTCCTCTGTCTTTATATTCCCAAAGCACAGCGCAAAGTGCTTCATCTGGTAAAGGACGACTTAAAAATGCTTCTTGAACCTGATTAATGGCTCTGAAATTTTTCCCATATTGCTCACACACCATAGGAATCATTGTTTTCTTTTTGAGCATTTCAACAGGAGTTTGCGGCGAAACATATTTGCGAAAAACACGATAGAGCTGTACTCGCATCCATTGTTGTTTAATATCTGAAATCTCCCTTAGCAAACGTACAGATGATTCTGATGATTTCAGCAATTGTCCAAACAAAATGAGGACAGGTTTATATAATTCACACGCATCAGATAATATATCTGGATAAAACTCACCATTGGCCATTGTAATCCAATTCGGAGCATTTTCTTTATATTCGGCAAATGACTTCATGTTCTATACTTTGCAATTATGCAAAAATACGCAATAAAATTTGAGTATATGGTTATAATGGCACATTTTTGCATGTATTTTATGACGGTGAAAGGCTTTCAAGACCGTTCTAAGTTTTTTTTGGTGAATCATTTTGGCGAGCGGACAGAGATGTTTGTCACAGCTTTGACTAAATAGCAGTGTAGATATTCCAGTTGTATGGGCATGTGAATCAAAGTTTGCTCGACTTAATTTGTTTCGGCAAAAAAGGAAAGTGCAAAGCAAAGAAGGGAAGATTCAGCAATGAATCTTCCCTTCTTTATGAAAGCAGAGGGTGAAAGATGGGGCTCGAACCCACGACCCTTGGAACCACAATCCAATGCTCTAACCAACTGAGCTACATTCACCATGTGCAATGCTTTCCTGAAAAAGCGCTGCAAAGATAGGCATTATCTTTGAACCGGCAAACAATTTCACCGATTTTTTTCTTCTTGTTCCTTCAGCCATCCGTCTATCAGTTGGCGTGCCATGCTGAGGCGTTTGGGGATTTCCGGCAAATGGTCTTTGGCGTAGAAAGCGGCAGAAGTCAGTTCGTTCTCTTGCAGTTTGATTTCCCCTCCGTCATAATCCGCCGTGAATCCCACCATGAGTCCCGATGGGTACGGCCACGGCTGGCTGCCGAAGTAGCGGATGTTTTTTATCGCCAGCCCTGTTTCTTCCATCACTTCCCTTTGCACGCATTCCTCCAACGTTTCCCCCGTTTCGAGGAATCCCGCGACAAGCCCGTGGAAAGTGCCTTTGAAGTTGCGGGCATGCACCAGCAGGATGGAGTCGCCTTTCCGCACCAGCACGATGATGGCCGTGGAGATGGGCGGGTAATATTCCTGTTTGCACCGGGGGCATTGCTTGCAGATGGGCGAGGTTTGCACGGTGGGCGTGCCGCATGCGGGGCAGTAGCGGCTGTTGCGGTCCCAGTAAAGTATCTGTGCCGCTTTGCCAGCCATCTTATATTGCTTCAGGTCGATGTAGTCGTATGATTCGCGCAATCCCGCCCATTGCCCGTTCTCATGGCATGGCGGTTGCTGTGACACTTGGAAGGTCTTGCAAGGGATGCCGTCGATTTCGCCGATGGCATGCACGTTTGCCCCTTCGGGTATCTCGATGGGCGGGCGCATGCCGCAGGGTACGGCATGCGTCCCGTTTTCGTTCGTGATGAAAAGTTCGCCTTCATGGAAGATGAACCATAACGTTTCTTTTGCGGAAGCACGCATGATTTCTGAGTTTTTCAATTCCGGCGCAAAAGTACGTTATTTTGGAGGATATGTATAAGCATTCTAAATTATTTAGTGCGTACTGCCTTTTGAGATGTTGATGTTGGGGTTGTTAAAAAGGCAAATCATAATTGAAAACACCTTCTTCTTTCACCGAAAATAATCCTTTCTTGTCTAAGAGAGCTATATCTTTAATCTTCTTGCGAAAAAGAGTAAAGTTTGATATTTGTTCTATCTCCCTCTTGCGGTTTTGGCTAAGGATGAGATATTCTTCTTCTTTGTCAATGCCTAAAAAACGTCTGCCCAATAAGTTGGCGGCAATGCCTGTGGTGCTGCTGCCGGTGAATGGGTCAAGAATCCATGCACCGCTACGGGTGGATGCCAAAATAATGCGGGACAACACAGGCAAAGGTTTCTGCGTAGGATGTTTGCCGCATGATTTTTCCCATCGGGCAATGGCTGGCAAGGTCCAAACGTCTGTCATCTGCTTGTCATCATTGATTTGCTTCATCATTTCATAATTATAGCAATGGGGGATTTTAGGTGATTTCCGTGCCCAAATGATGAACTCCGTGGAATAGGTGAAATAGCGGCAGGAGATGTTAGGCGGCGGATTGGTCTTTGCCCATGTGATGACATTCAAAATCTTGAAGCCCAATTCTGTCAATATATTGGCAATGGAAAAAATATTGTGATAGGTTCCGCTAACCCAGATTGTCCCGTTGTCTTTCAGCTTTTCACGACATTCCTTTATCCATGCTTTGTTGAACGAATCCATGTATTCCCGTGTTCCGCCCTTGTCCCATTCGCCTTTATCCACGCACACGACTTTACCGCTCTGCACGCTTATTCCGCCATTGCTCAGGAAATAAGGCGGGTCGGCAAATATCATATCGAACTTGAAACTGAATTGTTTCAATAGTTCGATGCAGTCGCCGTGGAGGAGGGTAAAGGCACGGTCGGAAGATTTGAAATAAGGGAGTATTCTATCATGCGAAATACAAGGATATTCCTTATGCGCTTTCTCTTTTGGATGGGTAAATTCAACATCTGTGAAATCAGAAGAGTCAAGAATGAGAAATTCATTTTGATATAAAGCCTTTATTCTTCGGTAGGCTTCTTCCTCTGATGTGGATTGAATGGTTATCTGCCTTGATAATGTTTCTGTTATTTCAAATCTGTATTCCCTCATAATTCATATTTGGAATACAAAAGAATATCAAAAATAAATCATCAGTAGCAAAAGATCATTATATAACTTCCGTGATCAAAAAAGATCACTTTGATATCTGAATATGAATCAGTATATCAGCTAATCTCAGATATGGAATGGCTTGGCTATGTTAAAATGTGATCACAAGAATATGGAGTTTCGCTTGCTTTCAATAGCTATATTATACTGTTTGTTCAGGGTATTGTAGCTTAAAAAATTGACACGCTTATTATCTAACAATTCCTTAAATGCACTATAATGCAATTTCTTCTCAAATTCATTCATGCGTTTATTATCTGCTACTATAAACATCTTGCAATAGAAATCCTGCAAGTCGAAGAATTTAAGAAGCGAATTTTGTATGTCGGTAGAATGTTCTATTTCAAAGAAAGCGTGAGGCATTTTTCTGCTATTAAACCAAATTACATCAATTGTGGAACTTCTATGCACTAATTCAGGGAAAGAAAATGAAGGGATTTTATTCAAGGTACGTACATCTTTCAATGTAGTACCGGCATACCTTTTATTTTTATCTTGTTCAGGTGCATAGGTTAATAAGTCCTTGCAATTACCGATTTCCAATAAAAGACCTTGATAATAAGAATGATTAAATTCTTTCATCTGTATGGAGTCTGCATTATGAGCATTCTCCACTATAAATCCATTTGCTTCAAGTTGCTTCTGACAAGAGGCTAAAGCCCATAGCCCAGGTTTTATTTTGTAAATTTCTTTGCGCTCTTGCACAATTCTACGTATGCTTGCAAAGGGCGTTTTTGTATTCCATTGGCAATCATTTATTTTAAAGACTTCCTGATACAATTGCCCCAGTGTAGCAATCCCTCCCAATTGCTTTAATGTTTCAATAACGGCTTCATATTGTTTCATGACAAATAGAGAAAAGGTTCCACATAGACAATATCCTTCTTCTGTGAAAAATCAGATGGCAAAGCACGTTTGATGTCTTCCAAAAGTTGCGTTTCCCCGCCCACCCATTTCACAAAAGGTTTGGCAGGTGTAAATGTATTGTCGCTCATGATTCACAATAAGTTATTCCATCTCGCTGCCGTCAAACGAGAGGGGGAGCAGGCTTCTTGCGCCGTCGATGATGTATATTTCCTTGTTGCCGTACAGGAGGATGCGCATGGTTTGCCCGAAGCGCGTTTCTGTGCCTAAGATGACTTGGCGGCAGGCGCCGCATGGAGTGATAGGGGCATCGGTGAAGTTGCCGCCTGTTTGCGCGGCGATGGCCAATGCTGTTACCGGCGTGTCCGGGTGTTGCGAATTGGCATAAAAGAGGGTTGTGCGTTCGGCGCAGGTGCTGGAAGGGAAAGCTGCGTTTTCTTGGTTGCTTCCGGTCACGATGGTTCCGTCGGCCAACAAAGCAGCTGCCCCGACGGCAAACCGCGAATAGGGGGAATAGCTCTTTTGCGTGGTCGCTTTTGCGAGGTCTATCAACGCTTGTTCTTGCTTTGTCAGTTCTTCGTATTGGCACACGCGCACGGGAATGCGGATATCCATTTCTTTCATTTTCGTGGTCTTTATAGGATTTGCAGGTAACAAAGTTAGCGAAAGGGATGGAAAATCCAATTATTTTTATGATTTTTGTGACGATTATCCTTTGACAAGTTATGAAAATGAAATATTTGCGTCCCCTTTTTCTGGTTGTGCTGATGGCGGCCACCACGTTTTCCGCTGCCTATGCCCAGCATCGCAACAAGCGTTATTTAGAATACATTGCCAAGTATGACGGCATTGCCGTGGAGCAGATGAAGGAATACAAGATACCGGCGAGCATCACGTTGGCGCAAGGTTTGTTGGAATCGGGCGCGGGACGCAGCGAATTGGCGCGGAAATCCAACAACCATTTCGGCATCAAATGCGGAAGCCGTTGGCGCGGGCGTTCGGTGCGGTATGACGACGATGCCCGCAATGAATGTTTCCGGGCTTACCGGAGTGTGAGTGATTCCTACGAAGATCATTCCCGCTTTCTGGCAACGGGGGCGAGGTATGCTTTCCTTTTCCGGCTGGACATCACGGATTACAAAGGCTGGGCGCGGGGGTTGAAGAAGGCCGGATATGCCACAGACCCGTCATACGCCAACCGCTTGATACAGATTATCGAGGATTATGAACTGTACAAATATGACGCGGATTCGAAGAAGCGCAAGCGGAGAAAGGGGCAAGAAGCCTTGCCCCACCAAGTGTACGTTGCCAATGAACTGCTTTATGTGGTGGCGCGCCGGGGCGACACGTTCAAGGAGATAGGCAAGGAGTTTGGCATCAAGTGGAGGAAACTGGTGGATTACAATGACTTGCACAAGAAGTACACGTTGGCCGAAGGCGACATTGTGTACCTTCAGCGGAAGAAGAAGAAAGCTGGAAAACGTTTCCAAGTTCACATTGTGAAAGCGGATGATTCCATGCACAGCATCTCCCAGAAGTACGGCATCCGCCTGAAGAACCTCTACAAGATGAACCGGAAAGACCCGGAAGAATACATCCCCACAGTGGGCGACCGGCTGAAATTGCGTTGACGCGCTTCCTTTCAGATTCTCTTATCCTGCCATTTCCCTTTGTAGATGTAGAGGCAAGAGAGGGTGAGGATGAGCAGGCTGTACACGTGTTCGGCCGTCCAGCACCAAGCCACGTCCCAGTGGAGATGGAAAATGGTGTAAACGATATAGGCTGCGTAAATGGTCAATGCCGTCGACTCTAACAGGAGTGCGGCGCGGGTATTCCCCGTGCCGGACACGGCTTGGAAATAGATGAATCCCGGCAGGGTGAAAAGATAGGATGAGCAAAGCACCCAAAGTGCCGGTATGGATGCTTCGACCAGTGTGGCGGAGTCGGTGTACACATGAAGAATCACTTCCGGGAAAATGGAGAACAACAGGATGACGGGCAGGACAATCAAGGCGGCCATGCGGACGATTTGCAGGATGGTGCCTTTCACGCAGGCGATGTTTCCGGAGCCTATCAGGTTGCTTATCAATGTGCTTCCCGTGGAAGCGAAAGCCATGGTAATCATGAATGGGATGGACGACACGTTGCGGATGATGTTGGTGATGGCCAACGGGCGTTCGCCTAAATGTTCGACGGCGATGAAGAACAGGAACCATGTGGACATGGAAAGGCAGTTTTGAATCATGGTCCAGATGGAGATGTTGAAGATTTGCTTCAATGTGGCTATGCGGAATCCGCTGAAGCGGTTCAAACCGTATTTGCGGACATCTATTTTCCGGCAGGTATAGACGATGAAGAACACGAGCGACACCAATTCGGACAGGGAAGAACCAATGGCTGCCCCGGCAATGCCCAATGCCGGCATCCCGAATTTGCCGAACACGAGGATGTAGTTGAACACCACGTTGGACAGCACCATGACGATAGAGTTGAGGGTGAGTGTCTTGGTTTGCGTGGTGCCTACGAAGAAAGCCCTGAACATGATGGCGATGAAAGAGAAGAAGAAGCCGTACACCCTCCAGTTGATGTAGGAGATGGTGGCGTTGAAAACCTCGTCGGACTGGATGATGCCTTTGAGAATCAAGGGCGAGAACAGTTGCGAGAAGGCAAACATGACGGCTGCCAAGGCAAACAGGAAGAGGATGCCTTGGTAGAATATGGCCCCGATTTGCCGGTAGTTCCCTTCTCCGTTGCGACGGCCGATGATGATTTGCGCTCCGATGCTGAAGCCGAAGCCTATCATGAAGATGATCATGTAGTAGACGCCGGCCAATGCTGATGCGCCTAATTCCACTTCGCCCACGCGCCCCATGAAAGCTGTATCGGTCATGCCGATTAATTGTTCCATGATGAGGCTGATCAGGATGGGGTAAGTGACCGTCCAGATTTCCTTGTTTGTGTATTTCCGGGCTGCTTTTTCCATGCGTGCGGGGTGTTAAAGGGAAGCAATAAAGAAAAGCTGTCCTTCAAAGGCAGCTTTTCTTTCAGTTTATTTAATCTCGATTTCCTCTTTCATGTCGATTTCTTCTTTGTTGGAATCATAGAATTTGTATTCCAAGAAAGCGAGGCTCTGATCGGGGATGATCTTGATTCCGAAGCCATATTTCATTTGCCACCTGCGTTTCATGGAGACGACTCCTTGGTTCACGTAGGCTGCGATGTATGGGTGGATGTGCAGTTTGAATTTCTTTATCTTCAATTTGTTGACCAAATAGTCTATTTTGTTTTCCAATGTATCCGTAAAGAGGATAGACGCTTTTATGGTTCCTTTCCCGAAACAGGTCGGGCAGGTTTCGGTGGTGTTCACGTCCATGGCGGGACGCACTCTCTGGCGTGTGATTTGCATTAAGCCGAATTTGCTTAATGGGAGTATGTTGTGTTTGGCCCTGTCCAATTGCATGTTCTGGCACATGCGTTCGTAAAGCTTCTGCCTGTTCTCGGCTTCGTTCATGTCGATGAAGTCCACCACGATGATGCCTCCCATGTCGCGAAGCCGGAGTTGCCGTGCCAGTTCGTCGGCTGCCCCCAAATTTACGTCAAGGGCATTGGCTTCTTGCCCGTTGTTGGACTTGGAGCGGTTGCCGCTGTTCACGTCCACGACGTGCAATGCTTCGGTATGCTCGATGATGAGGTAGGCTCCGTTCTTGTAGGAAATGGTTTTCCCGAACGAGGATTTGATTTGCTTCGTGATGGCAAAATTGTCGAAGATGGGAAGTTCGCCCTTGTAGAGCTTCACGATGTTTTCCCTTTCGGGCGCGATGAGCGCCACATAGTCTTTCACTTCTTTGTGGACTTTTTCATCATTGATGTAGATGTTTTCAAAAGAAGGATTGAACAGGTCGCGCAGCAAAGCCACGGTCCGGCTGGTTTCTTCGTACACCAGCGTGGGCAGCTTGGTGGCTTTCTGCACTTTGGCGATGGCATCTTCCCAATGCTTTAACAACACTTTCAGTTCTGAATCCAGTTCGGCCACGCGTTTCCCTTCGGCCACTGTCCTGACAATGACGCCGAAATGCTTGGGCTTGATGCTTTGCAGCAGCTGTTTCAGGCGGGCGCGTTCTGCGCTGGACTTGATTTTTTTCGAGACAGACACGTCATCGTTGAAAGGAACCAAGACGAGATACCTTCCTGCAAACGACAGTTCGCAGGTGAGGCGCGGCCCTTTGGTGGAAATAGGTTCTTTCACGATTTGCACGAAGACTTCTTGCCCCACCTTCAACGTGTCGGACACCGTGCCGTCCTTGTCTATGTCGGGCAGGATGGTTGCTTTCGATACAGGGTTGAGTTTCTTCCTGTCGCTGATGGTTTGCCTTACATATTTGTTCAGAGAGTTGAATTGCGGACCTAAGTCCTGGTAATGAAGAAAAGCGTCTTTTCCATAACCGACATCCACGAAACAAGCATTTAGGCCCGGCATGATTTTCTTGACACGGGCCAAGTACATGTTGCCCACCGAGAAAGAAAGGCTTTGGCCTTCTTTTTGCAACTCCACCAAGCGTTTGTCTTCCAACAACGCGATGGAGATTTCTTTGGGCTGTACGTTAACTACAAGTTCGCTGGTCACAGTTGTTTTTCAATTAAATGTTTATGATTCTTCAGGGGCTGCTTGGAGGCAATGCGGGAAGGCTTTTGGCGTTACCGGGTAAAAGCCGGAATCTTTCATAGTAAAATTTCAAATTTTACCTGAAAAGTTGCGGGCATTTTCCCATAATGTTTCCCGCCTTGTGCCGCAACTTTCCTTGCGTGCTGGAATCCAAGCAGTTTCTAAATAAAGAACAAACTCGAAAACTGTCATCTAATGTAGTGAGCTTTGCAAGTTTGTTCTCTATTTCTGATTTGTGCAATCACAGACTAAAGTCTATTTCCGGCTTTTATGTCTGTTCTTTCTCAATCTTTTTTTCCGCTTGTGGGTAGACATTTTATGTCTTTTTTTCTTCTTTCCGCTCGGCATAATTTTAAAAATTTATGAGTTAATAATATTGTTGTTGATTTGTTACTTCTTTACTGCGATTGTAAATGTCTTGGCAGGCTTGAATGCCGGTATGTTATGCTCTGGAATGATGATAGTGGTGTTCTTGGAAATGTTGCGGGCAGTCTTTTGGGCTCTCTTCTTGACGACAAAACTACCAAATCCACGGAGATATACATTCTCTTCATTTTCCAATGATTTCTTCACGGCGCTCATGAATGCTTCTACAGTTGCAAGGACCGTTGTCTTGTCAATGCCTGTATTTTTGGCAATTTCGTTTACGATATCAGCTTTTGTCATATTTGCTATTATTAAATAAGTGGTTATACGATTTCTTAATTTTTTGGACTGCAAATATATAGCTTTTTGGGCTATCCAAGAAATATATTATGAAGAATTTGAGAAAAAATGTTTCCCGTATGGATTCTTCAACTACTTTTGCCGCATGAATACGAATGCAGGTTTGGATTTCACGGTTAAATTGATGGATTGGTACCGGGCAAATCAACGTGACTTGCCGTGGCGCCATAGCAAAGACCCTTATCATGTGTGGGTTTCTGAAATCATATTGCAGCAAACCCGTGTGGGCCAAGGCGCGGACTATTACCATCGTTTCGTCCGGCGTTTCCCGTCTTTGGATGCTTTGGCTGAAGCCACCGAAGACGAAGTGTTGAAGTATTGGCAAGGGTTGGGGTATTATGCCCGTGCGCACAACCTTCATGCGGCAGCTAAAAGCATGCAAGGCGTTTTCCCCGCTACGTATGAAGGAGTCCGGGCATTGAAAGGAGTGGGGGATTACACAGCTGCTGCCATTTGCTCCATAGCTTATGGCTTGCCTTATGCGGCAGTGGATGGGAATGCCTATCGGCTGTTTTCCAGATATTTCGGCATAGAAGAACCTGTTGATTCGCTTCGAGGGAAGAAAATGGTTGCTGCTTTGGCCCAGGAAATGCTGGATGAGAAGCAGCCGGGTGCCTACAACCAAGCGGTGATGGACTTCGGCTCTTTGCAATGCGTGCCGTCGTCGCCGGACTGCAATGCCTGTGTGTTGCGGGATTCTTGTTGGGCTTGCGCCAACGGCATGGCCGGGAAATTGCCTGTGAAAACCAAGAAAACCGCCATCCGTGAGCGTTATCTCTCTTACATATATGTTACAAAAGGTGGTTGGGCCTATATCCGCAAGCGGGAATCCGATGATATTTGGAAAGGGCTCTATGAACTGCCGTTGGTTGAAACGGAAGCCCCTTTGGACTTGGCGGGTTTGTTGAGGCGGCCTATGTTTGCAAGCATAGGCGGCAATATTCCCTTGTCCGCCTCTTTTGCGGGAAGCATGAGGCATGTGCTTTCCCACCAAGTGTTGCATATAAGGTTTTACAGGGTGGTTGTCCCTGAAGATGCAGATGCGGAAGGCGCTTTCCGCTTGTTCGCATGCGTGCCGAGGGAGGAAGTCAAAGAATACGCGTTCCCCAAACCGGTTTATCAAATGCTGCCAGAATTGGAAAGCGAGGAGCCGGGAGGCGGGAACAACAAGAAAAAAATCAAATAACCGGCCAAATGTTTGTGTGGTATCGCAATTCTATCTAATTTTGTCACATCAAAAAAATATATATTATGTCTTTGAATAAAGTAATGCTGATAGGCAATGTAGGGAAAGATCCTGATGTGAGGCATCTTGACACCGGAGTGGCCGTTGCAAGTTTTCCCTTGGCAACGACAGAAAGAGGTTACACGCTGCAAAATGGCACCCAAGTGCCGGAACGGACGGAATGGCATAATATAGTTTTATGGAGAGGGCTGGCGGACGTGGCAGAAAGATACGTCCACAAAGGAGACAAACTATACATAGAAGGCAAAATAAAGACACGCTCTTATGATGACCAGAACGGGATAAAGAGGTATGTGACGGAAATATTTGCCGACAATATGGAAATGCTTTCTCCAAAAGCAAATGCAAATGGCAACGCCAACCCGCAAGGAATGCCTCAGCCGCAGCAGAATAATGCCGCAGGGGCAGCGCAGGCAAACGAGCCGCTTCAACAAGCCGGGCCTTTTGATGGCGGCACTGACGATTTGCCGTTCTAGATTGTTTAACTAAAACATGTATTTTGGATTCGGACGTGTATTTATGCCCTTGGGCATTTTTATTTACTAATGTGACGATTGCGCCCCTTGCTTTTGCGGGGGGGATTGTTTTGTTGTGCGCCATTTTGTCGCTGTGCCTTTCCGGTTTTATCTCTGCATCCGAAGTCGCTTTCTTTTCCCTGACTTCGGAGGAAAGAGGGCAGCTCTCAGAAAGCACCCATCCTTCTGACAGGAAGATAAGCAGGCTGCTTGATAATTCCGAACGTTTCTTGGCCGCGCTTTCCATCTCGAACACGATTGTGAACGTGGCGTTTGTCATCCTGTTGGACTATTTCTTCTCAAAATGGATTCATTTGGGATGGGGGACGGGGCTTGAATTGTTCCTCTTTACCGTTGTGGCGGCTTTCCTGCTGTTGTTGTTCGGGGAAATGTTGCCGAAAATTTATTCTGTGCAAAATGCTTTAAGTTTTTCCCGGAAGGCTGCTCCTTTCATTTATGGGCTGGATTACGCATGCAGGCCTCTTTCGGCCGTATCTTCATGTATTGCCACAGCCATTGATGCGCGCAATAAAAAGCGGAAATACAATCTTTCGGTGGATGAATTGTCGCATGCCTTGGAATTGACGGACAAGAATGAAATATCAGATGAGAATAACATCCTGGAAGGAATCATACGTTTCGGCGGGGAGACGGCCAAAGAGATTATGACTTCGCGTCTGGACATGGTGGACCTTGACATTAAAGCGTCTTTCAAGGAAGTTCTGCAATGCATCGTCGACAATGTTTATTCCCGCATACCGGTTTATTCTGTTTCCAAAGACAACATCAAAGGCATCTTGTACATTAAAGATTTGCTTCCTCATTTAGGGAAAGGGGACAACTTCAGGTGGCAGTCTTTGATGCGGCCTGCCTATTTTGTGCCGGAAACGAAAATGATTGATGACCTGCTCCGTGATTTCCAAGCCAACAAGATACATATTGCCATTGTGGTGGATGAGTTTGGAGGCACCTCAGGCCTTGTGACGATGGAAGACATTATTGAGGAAATTGTGGGTGAAATCAATGACGAGTATGACGAGGAGGAGCGAAACTATGTCCGTCAGGATGAGAGTACGTATATTTTCGAGGCAAAGACCCAATTGACCGATTTCTATCGGATTACAAAGCTTGACCCGCAAGAGTTTGAAGCGGTGAGCGGCGATGCGGATACGTTGGCTGGCTTGCTGTTGGAAATCAAGGGAGAGTTCCCGGCATTGCATGAGGTTTTGCTATATAAACAATATAAATTTGAGGTATTGGCCATGAATGACCGCCGGATACTGAAAGTAAAGTTCACGATAGAAAATGAGACCAATAGCTAAATACCGTTTATTCATAGGAAGTTATGCCGTAGTGTTGCTGCTTGTCTCTATGGTTTTCTCGGACTGTTCTGGCAAGAAACAGCCCATGCTGCCTGATGCGGTTTACTCCATGTCGTCCGACACCCTTCCTTTCCGATTTGAAGTGTCCGACCAAGCTGTGTTTTCCGTGCAACGGAACAAAGCAGAGGAATATTTTTGCAACATCAATTATCCAGGCTTGAATGCCTGTATCTATTGCACATGGCATGGCATGCAATCAGGCGACCTTGAAACAATGGCGCGAGAAAGCCGCGCCTTGGCTTATTCTCATGTGCAGATGGCAACGGGGATCGATGAGCAATTTTATGCCGATGACGTGAATCATGTTTATGGTATCTTATACGACATCAAAGGCCCTGTGGCCACGCCTTTGCAACTGGCTCTGACGGACAGTGCAAATTATTTTTTCAATGCTTCTCTGTATTTCAATGCCACGCCTGATGCGGATTCATTGGCTCCTTACGTGGCGCATATCCGAAAAGACGTGGAACAGATGATGCGAACTTTCACATTTTGCCGTTGACATGCCTTTGCTGTTGAAACGCACCGAGGGTGAATTGGCGTGGGGCATTTGGAAGATGGAACCAGCCCCCGGCAAGAACAAGCGGACGCTTGAAACGGAATCGGTGAATGCTTTGCTGGCCGACTTGTGCGGCAAGCCCAGGCTCATCCTGCACGAGGAGAACGGGCAGCCTTACCTTGAAGACCATTCTTTCCACATCAGCGTGTCGCACACCAAAGGCTATGCCGCAGTGGCATTGCACCCGCGCTTCCGGGTGGGCATCGACATCGAGCATTTCGGCATGACTGTCTATCGGGTGCGGGAGAAGTTCATGCAAGAGGATGAACTGGAGGAGGCCGATGTGGAGGATATTTACCAGTTGCTGCTCTATTGGTCGGCCAAAGAGGCGGTGTACAAAGTGCTGTCCATGGACGGTGTGGAGTTGAAGCGTCACATCCGCATCTTCCCTTTTGAGATGGAGGAGGAAGAAGGCGAACTGAACGCCATAGAATTGAAAACGGGAACCCGCAAGGAGTTCCCGGTAAAGTATCTGCTCGACAAGGAGTTCGTACTCACTTATACGGTGGACGAGCTTAGAGGCGCTCCAACTGCACCGTGAAGTGGCGCATCAGCGGTGCTTCCCATGCGATGCGCACGCCGTGGGTGATTTGCTCGCGGCGGTCGAACACATTCTTCAATGCCACGGCAATGACATCCATGTGGTTGTTGGTATATACCCTTCTCGGTATGGCCAAGCGCAGCAGGTCCAGCCCATTGAAGCGGTTCTCGCGGGTGACGGGGTCGCGGTCGGCCAAGATGTAACCGATTTCGCAGCCGCGTATGCCGGCTTCAAGGTACAGTTCGATGGTCAGCGTCTGTGCGGGGAACTCTTCTTTCGGCACGCGGGTCAGCACCTTCGTGGCATCCACGAATAGGGCATGCCCTCCGGCAGGGCGTTGGTAGGGGATGCCGAACTCGTCCAGCCTCTTGGCCAAGTATTGCACTTGCTTGATGCGTGTCTCCAGGTTGTCGAACTCCGTGTTTTCGTCCAGCCCGATGGCAAGGGCTTCCATGTCGCGCCCGTTCATGCCGCCGTAGGTGAGGTAACCTTCAAACTGCACGCAATAGCCTTTCGCTCCTTCGTACCAGTCCTGGCGGTTGGTGGCAATGAAGCCGCCCATGTTCACGATGGCGTCTTTCTTCGCGCTCATCGTCATGCCGTCGGCCAAGCTGAACATCTCGCGGGTGATTTCCTTGATGGTTTTGCCCGCATAGCCTTCCTCGCGGGTCTTGATGAAGTAGGCATTCTCGGCAAAGCGGGCGGAGTCGAACACCACCGGCTTGCCGTAGCGGTCGGCCAAGGCACGCACTTCGCGCAGGTTCTGCATGGACACAGGCTGTCCGCCTGCGGTGTTGTTGGTGATGGTCACGATGATGAACGGGATGCGGTCGCCGTATTCCTGCAACGCTTTCTCCAACTTCTTGGGGTCCACGTTGCCTTTGAAGGGGACTTCTAATTGCGTGTCCTTCGCCTCGTCCACCGTGCAGTCCAAGGCGATGGCCTTGCGCCCCTCGATGTGTCCCTTGGTGGTGTCGAAGTGGGAATTGCCCGGCACCACGTCGCCCGCCTTCACAAGATAAGAGAACAGCACGTTCTCGGCGGCGCGCCCCTGATGGGTGGGGATGACATATTGGAAGCCCGTCAGGCGGGTAATCATGTCCTTCATGTGGAAGAACGAGCGTGCGCCGGCATAGCTTTCGTCGCCCATCATCATGCCCGCCCATTGGCGGTCGGTCATGCTGCCCGTGCCGGAGTCGGTGATGAGGTCGATGTACACTTGCTCAGACCGCAGTTGGAACACATTGTAGTGTGCTTCCTTGATCCATTGTTCCCTCTCGGCGCGTGTGCTTTTCCGGATGGGTTCCACCATTTTGATTTTCCAAGATTCAGCAAAAGGTAATTCCATATTAGATTCTTTTTGTGGTTAATACTAAACGGTAGCGAATATACGGCTTTTCCCGTGGATACCCGCTCTATTTTATGTTATTTTGCATATTCTGTGCATGATTATGGTGCAAAAGGTCAGATGGATGCAAAAAGGGGCGCAGCCTGTGCCGCGCCCCTTCCTTGTATCGCCTTGTGTGGCGGAGTGCTTCTGTTGTGCCGGATTACCGCGCCACTTTCATCACTTGCTGCTGCCTGCCTTGCGCTACACATATTATATATATGCCGTGAGGCAGACCCTCTAATGAAAGCGAGGTGGCATCCGCCGCGTGCCGCACCACTGCGCCGCTCTGCGCATACACTGTGATGTCGGCCAAGCCGGAGGTGGTAAGGATGCCGTTCGCGTACCGGGCAAGGGATGCACCCGTAGCCACGTTAGTGATGGACACTGGGGGCAGGTCGCTTTCAATGTGGTCGAACAGCACCCATCCCATCGCACTGCGGTAATTCTCCACTGCTTCTGCCGGGACATAGAGCGTAGCCAACCGGTAAGTGCTTTGGCTGAATGTGTCATCATTGATCACCGGCGGGGTCAATGCGCGGGAATATACATCTCTCAAGCCGGTATCTTCAAATGCACCGCTACCTATTTCTTGCATCGTGGAAGGCAAATCGATGGACGTTAACGAACGGCAACCTGAGAAGGTGCTACTGCCAATGTATATCACTCCTTCGGGGATGGTGACACTTTGCAGGGCAGAACAGCCAGAGAAAGTGCTGCTGCCGATTTTCGTCACGCTTTGCGGGATGTCGATGTTTTGCAGGGTAGTGCAGCCATAGAAAGCCTCCTCGCCGATAGATTGCAGCCCTTCGGGGAAGGTGACGCTTTGCAGGGATTGGCAGGAAGCAAACGCCTCATTTTCAATGGCGATGACAGGGTATTCCGTTCCGTCGTATTCCACCGAAGCAAGGATATTCGCCGTGGTGATGCTTTCGTTGGTGCCGGATACGGATGCCTCTTGCGTGGCGAAGCCGATGTAGTATTGCACGCCGCCTATCTCAGGATAGCGGATCAGGCGTTCCCAGTATGGGTCAGCTTGGTAGGTTGCCCATGCTTCCGCAGGGACATGAAGGGTGGCATTGGCGTAAGTGTCGCTGTCGAATGTGTTGCTGCTGATGGCCGGTGGGGTGGCGGCCAAGCAAGTGATGTCCTGCAACGGGCAGCCATAGAAAGCCTCCCATCCGATGGTTTGCAGGCTTTCGGGCAAGATGATGCTTTGCAGGGCGGTGCAGCCATAGAAAGCCATTTCGCCGATGACTTTCAGCCCTTCGGGGATGGTGACACTTTGCAGGGCAGAGTTGTCCCGGAAAACCTGATTGCCGATAGCGGTGACGGGGTAGCTTGTGCCTTCGTGTTCCACCGTGGTGGGGATGGTGGCAGATGTGATGCCCGTGTCTGCACCGGTCACGGATGCTTCTTGCGCGGCGAAGTCGATGTAGTATTGCACGCCGTCTATCTTAGGGTAGCGGATCAGGCGTTCCCAGTAAGGGTCAGCCTGGTAGGCTGCCCATGCTCCCGCAGGGACATGAAGGGCGGCATTGGCGTAAGTGTCGCTGTCGAATGAACTGCCGTCGATGGCAGGCGGGGTGGCGGCCAAGCAAGTGATGTCCTGCAACGGGCAGCCATAGAAAGCTCCATGGCCGATGCTTTGCAGGCTTTCGGGCAGGGTGACGCTTTCCAAGGCGGTGCAGTCCCTGAAAATCTGCCAGCCGATAGCTTGCAACCCCTCAGGCAAGATGATGCTTTGCAGGGAAGTGCAGCGAGAGAAAGCATAGCTATCGATGTTTTGCAACCCTTCAGGCAAGATGATGCTTTGCAGGGAAGTGCAGCGAGAGAAAGCATAGCTATCGATGTTTTGCAACCCTTCGGGCAGGGTGATGCTTTCCAGGGAAGTGCAATCCTCGAAAGCACTTTCGCCGATGCTTTGCAATCCTTCGGGCAGGATGACGCTTTGCAGGGCAGAACAGTATGAGAAAGCATCTTCGCCGATAACGGTTACTCCCTGTGGAATATCAACGCTTTGCAGGGCATCGCAGCCATCGAAAGCCCTGTAACCGATGGTTTGCAGCCCTTCGGGCAGGTCGATGCTTTGCAGGGCATCGCAGGATGAGAAAGCATTATCGCCGATGGCGGTGACGGGGTAGTCTGTGCCGTTGATGTTCACTGTGGCGGGGATATGGGCGGCGGTGATGGTGCGGTCGGCATAGACGGCAGCGGCACTTTGCCCATCCTCTTGCGCTTTATATACGATGCCGTTCTCCGCCATGCTGTCGTAGAACCACGCCCAATGTTCCGCAGCGCGGTAGGTCGCCTCTGCTCCTTCCG
>CASFPE010000017.1 GCA_949296575.1 uncultured Bacteroides sp.
AAATAAAAGCCGAAGAACAGCATCAACGGCAACGCAATGAAAAGCGAAAATTCGTATATTGTATAATCCATTATTACCTTGTTGTTTTAAAACCAATTTGCACATTGGCTAATCCTTGATTCTACTGATGATTTCTGAGGCCGGAATGTCACGCATAAGCGTGAACCCGAACCACTTTTTGCCCAAATCCTTAATCGATGCCCCGATGTGGTACACTTCGTCGTCTATAAGCAGAAAACGGTCATGCGCTTTGTTGAACCGCTCTATCCTGACTGGCGGATATTGGGCATTGTGACGGTCAACATCCAGTTGGAACCGGTCGCTGACACGCTGCGTGTAGATAGTGGCAGTCACTCCTTTTTCCCTTTTGTCGAGCAGGGTCAATACCGTATCATCCACATAGTTGTCAATCAGCGCAATGGTGCGTTTTGCCTTTCGTATCAAGTCAGATACAAAACGGTAAGCGTCAAACACCTGCCCGTCGTAGAATATACCCTGCATGGGAGGGATATTGGCTTCCAGTCGTTTGAACACCTCGTCGATGCGCTTGTCCGTCACCTCCTGATGCTGCTTCATTTCAAGCTGATGATATTCTATCGTTTCAAGCCGTTGGAACAGTTGGGCATTGGTAGCGATGAAACGGCGCATGGACACAAAGGCTCTCATGATGCGGATGTTCACTTCCACCGCAGTCTGTGATTTCAAGACGGAGCTAAGCATGGCGATACCTTGTTCGGTGAAAGCATAAGGCAACCTTCTGTCGCCACCCCAACTTGAAGTCACATTTTGTGATTTCAAGATTTCAACATCTTCTTTGTCCAGTTGAAACATGAAGTCGTCAGGAAACCGCTCGATATTACGTTTTACTGCCTGATTCAATGCTCTGGTTTCCACACCATACAACAGAGCCAAATCCCTGTCAATAATAACTTGCTGACCTCTGATTACTCGAATCATCGGCTGTATATCGGCAGCCATAGGTAACTGGTCGCAATTTGCGACCGGTTCATTAGCCTTGTCCTCTATCTTTTCCCTGTCTTTAGCCATACCTCTTTAACTACTTAATTTCATTCAGGTTTTTGATAATCTCAATGCCCAATGCGTTTTCAATCTTGCAGATGGTTTCCAACGACATATTCTTTTTCCCTTTCAACACCTTGGATATGTACTGTTGGGTGCAGCCCATCTTTCCGGCAAGCATTTTCTGTGTCAGGCCAAGTTCCGACATCCGTTTGGACATGGCGGCGGCAATCCATTGAGAGTACTGCGCCCAATCCTTTATATTCTGTTCCATCCCTTGCGTTTCCGGCACCGAAGCAACGGAAAGCGTTTTATCTGCTGTTGTGTCCATTGAAATACATCCTTTTCCTGTCTTGATTGCAAAGGTACAATAATTATCCAGAACCGAAATGGATGCCGTGGCGGAACAATGCTGCATGTCGCTCAGGACATTTCACCGTCTGTTCATGAAAAAATACGGCATGACGACACAGACATACCAAAAAGAGGAGTCGGAAAGGCATTAAGAGGAAACCCCTGACTATCACCCGTTTGCATGTCGCTCGTCAAATTTTGGCACAACTCCCGTCGAGATTTGGCACAACCATTGCGACCATAATTGCCGCAAAACAGAACAATCATCCTACCTTTGCGCCCGATTAATAACCATAAAAAGTAAAACAGAATGAAACAAATCAAATTTCTTTCAATGCTGCTCTTCCTGGCAGCGACTGCAACATTCATGTCATGCGACAAAGAGGATAATCCGTCCGATCCCGGAAACACAGGCGGAGGAAGCACAACCCCCAAGACAGTCAACATCACATACAGCGTGGGCGACATGAGAGACATGACTGAACTGGTAGATGTGACAGTGGAATATAACGACAGCACCGGCACCAAAGTGACAGAACAGTCGATATCGCTGCCTTGGGAAAAGAATTTAAAAGATGTAAAGAC
>CASFPE010000018.1 GCA_949296575.1 uncultured Bacteroides sp.
GGCGTGACACTTAACATTTATCGTACGAAGAAAGGAAAGGATATTACTTTCAAAATTTATATGAGAGATAAATATCTTTTTGGAATAAGTTATACGGGCGATACCAATACAGATAAAATATTGACAGAAGCAATAGACGGTTCGGGTACATCATTTCAAAGCGGCAAAGACTGGGCTGGTTTTAGTGAACCGTCTTCCCGCTATATATTGAACTTCAAGAATATGGATTCAGAAGGAATCGGCAAATTGAAAAATCCGACATCCAGAGCCGCATTCATGGATGGTCTTGTCAGTGAAATAGACGCACTGATAAAGAAATTGGTGGAAGCATTCAAAAAGAAAGGACTGTAATGTAGCTTATGAAACTTGGCAAATGGGGATGTTTAGCCCTCGTCCTATATCTGTGCAGGAACATTCTCTATGTCCTCTTTTGGGGACTGATAGCATTTATATGCTACGCATTAGTATATTGGATATTATGAAAATACGTGGACTGAGTTTCTCTTGGAAAAGAGCGGTTGGCATAACGGCAGCCAAACAGAAGATGAGCCGAAAGACGGGAATACCCACGACCAAACAAGGTTTGGAACGGAAAGTAGGCAAAATGATTCTCGATGCCATCTTTGGCAAAAAGCGGTAATGCTTAGTTGGATAAAAGCGGTCGTCTCAAACTGAAATTGGGAATGCCGCTTTTTTCATATTATATGCAATGCCGATGACATGGCCTCAAAATTCCCATTGACAGGTGTTGCCTGCTCTCTGCGCTTCTTCTGTTGTTGCGGTGTGATGCATCCATGCAAGTATTGAAAGAAGAAACAGTTTATGGCAAGCGTTGGCGTGGCGGGGGGAGGATTGCATGTCTGCCTGCGGGGCATGCAGGCGGAAGCATCAGGGGGACAAGCCTGATGGATGGAGGGGGGTGGGATGATTCTTCTTGGCAGTAAAGCAGATTTTACCTGTAAAGCGGGCGCGTTTTACGGGTGAAATTTCAAATTTTATATAGAAAAGTTCCTTGCACGATTATTAATCGTCATGCGTGAAGATTAATAATCGTGCAGGGAAAAGTACATAGAAGTTTTTGAAAATCATTGGAAGGTTTTGCCTCACTCTTCAGGAGGATTTTCCAAAACCTTTAGGATGTTTTTCCGGGCTTTGCGGGGCGTGGCGGTTTTCCAAAAGGTCAGCGTGGCTTTTGCCCGTAGTTGTCCCAATTGAACTCCGCGCCAATCAGTTCCAAAGCCTGGTATTTCCATGGCTCTTGGTCGAAATTGGGCGTGAATTTCGCCATCAGCCGTTTCAGGCCTTTGTCGTCGTCGGGCGTTTGCGGCGCATTGAAGCGCAACGCAAGTTCCCAGATGGATTCCGGCTCGTTGTTCCAATCCAATTGGCAGAACACCGTGCCGATGCGGGTGAGGAGATGGTTGCTTTTCATGCCGTCATCCAGCCGCAGGCAATGGTTGTCCAAGGGGAGTGGCCGTGGGATGGAAATCCGGGGAGAAGTTTTTCCGGGATATGCCCGGTTTCCTTTGGCGGAAGTGATAAAAAGCAAAACAGGATGCACCTTCAGATTCCTTCGGATGCATCCTGTTTCTTTGGAAGTGTTGCGGAGGCCTGACTCGAACAGACGACCTTTGGGTTATGAGCCCAACGAGCTACCAACTGCTCCACTCCGCGATTTTTTTTTCGTGGTGCAAAGGTACGGCTTATGATTGGATTGTGCAAGCAAAAGGCGAAATATTTTTTGGGCTGGTGGCATTTTATGCAGATTCAAGGCTGTAAAGGCCGGTTTTTCTGCTTTGCGCTTGCGAATCTTTGGCATAAGTGTGGCGAATATTTGTTTAGTAGGGGGAAAAGCTGTACTTTTGCTCATCTTTTCAAGCAATGTGCATTTTGTTATGGCTGTTTCGCAGACGAGGAGAGAGATTGTGAATGCTGCCCGGCAACTTTTCGCCAAGGTCGGGGTTGAGAATGCTACGATGAACGATATTGCTATTGCTTCCAAGCGTGGCCGGCGCACGTTGTATACCTATTTCAAGAACAAGGAAGATGTTTACTTGGCAGTGGTGGAGTCTGAGCTTGAGGTGTTGTCAAGGAAAATGCAGGAGGTGATGGAACGCGACATGGAGCCGGATGAAAAACTGTTAGAAATGATTTTCACGCGTTTAGACATGGTGAAGGAAGTCGTTTATCGCAACGGCACGTTGCGCGCCGGTTTCTTCCGTGACATTTGGAGGGTGGAAAAGGTGCGGAAGAAGTTTGACATGCGGGAGGTGCTGCTGTTTGAAACTGTGCTTGGAGAGGGAAAAGAAAGGGGTATTTTCAAGATCGACGATATCCAGTTGACAGCCATGGTCATTCATTATTGCCTGAAGGGGATTGAAGTCCCTTATATACGCGGGCATCTGGAACTGGGCTTGGATGTGAAGACGCGACGGCAGTATGTGCGCAACATGGTGTTCAATGCATTGCAGAGACAAACAATATGATTCAAATACATTTTAACTGATTGATTATGGGATTATTGAATGGTAAGACAGCGCTGATTACCGGTGCTGCGCGGGGCATAGGGAAAGCCATTGCCTTGAAGTATGCGTCTGAGGGCGCAAACATTGCATTTACGGACCTTGTGATTGACGAAAATGCGGAAAATACGGTTCGTGAGCTGGAAGCTTTCGGGGTAAAGGCAAAAGGATACGCATCCAATGCCGCCAACTTTGAGGAAACGCAAACAGTGGTGAACCAAATCAAGGAGGAATTTGGCAGCATCGACATTTTGGTCAACAACGCAGGCATCACGAAAGACGGCCTGATGATGCGCATGAGCGAAGCACAGTGGGATGCAGTCCTTACAGTCAACCTGAAATCCGCTTTCAACTTCATTCATGCATGCACTCCGATCATGCTGCGCCAAAAGCAGGGAAGCATCATCAACATGGCTTCTGTGGTGGGCGTTCACGGCAATGCAGGCCAATGCAACTATTCGGCATCGAAAGCCGGCATGATAGGGTTGGCTAAGTCTATCGCGCAAGAATTGGGGTCGCGAGGAATCCGTGCGAATGCCATTGCTCCGGGTTTCATCGTCACGGACATGACGGCAAAATTGTCGGATGAAGTGAGGGAAGAATGGTGCAAGAAGATTCCTCTTCGCCGTGGCGGAACGCCGGAAGATGTGGCCAATGTGGCATTGTTTTTGGCATCGGACATGTCCTCTTACGTCAGCGGCCAGGTTATCCAAGTGGATGGCGGCATGAACATGTAAGCGATGACTATTGTTTACGAGGACAACCATCTCATCATTGCCAACAAAGACAGTTCTGAGATAGTCCAAGGCGACAAGACAGGCGATACTCCTCTTTCAGAGAAAATAAAAGCATACTTGAAAGAGGAGTATGCGAAGCCTGGAAATGTGTTTCTTGGCGTTGTGCATCGGTTGGACCGGCCGGTGAGTGGCTTGGTGATGTTTGCAAAAACCAGCAAAGCCTTGTCGCGCCTGAACGACATGTTCAGGAACGGGGAGGTGGAGAAGACTTATTGGGCCATTGTGAAGGAGCGTCCGGCGCAGGACGAAGCGGAATTGTGCCATTATCTGGTGCGCAATGAGAAGCAGAACAAGTCCTATGCGTATGACAAGGAAGTGAAAGGCTCAAAGAAAGCGCTCTTGTCTTATAAGCTCATTGCGCGTTCTGACCGTTATTATTTGCTGGAAGTCCGTTTGGAGACAGGCAGGCATCACCAGATTCGCTGCCAGTTGGCCAAAATAGGTTGCCCTATCAAGGGCGATTTGAAATATGGATTCCCGCGTTCAAATCCTGATGGCAGCATCAGCTTGCTGGCGCGCAAAATGAGTTTTGTGCATCCTGTTTCTAAAAAGCGGATAGAGGTTGAAGCGCCTTTGCCGGAAGACAAGCTGTGGAAAGCGTTTGAACCGCTCTGCTGAAACAAGTAAAAACCGCTGCCTTTGTATTCGCTAATACAGGCAGCGGTTCTTCTCTCAAATAGAAACGTCTGTGCTTAATTTAATTATTATGCTAATTGGATAGATGGGTTTGGTTCATCTATGCCTTAATAAGGCAACAAGGATCGTGCCAATATTTGCTGCTTTTATGCAAATCATTGTCGTTCAGCGTGATGCCTTTGCAATCTGTTTTGCCCGAAGTGTGGAAAGTGTGGAGAATATGTGGAAGCAGTGTGTAATAAATCCCTGCTTTATCCTTCAATGTTGTAAAGTTTGAGCTTGTTGTAAAGCGTCTTCCGGTCTATCCCCAGCAAAGCGGCTGCTTTGCTTTTGTTGTAGTTGGTTTGTTGCAGTGCTTCCAAGATTTGTTCTTTCTCCCGTTTTTCATTGCGCAGGGGGAAAGAGGCAGGAGCAGCTTCTTCTTTCATGTCATAACCTAAGTCGTTGATGCAGATGTAGTTGCTTTGCGCAAGCAATGTGGCTCGCCTTACCGTGTTTTTCAATTGTCGCAAGTTGCCGGGCCATTGGTAGCTTTGCAGGGCTTCGGCTGCTTTGAAGTCGAAGCCGAGGAGACGTTTGTTTAGTTCTTTGTTGGCTTGGTCAAGGAAAAAATTGGCAAATAGCAGGATGTCTTCTTTTCGCTCTTTCAAACTTGGCATTTTCAACGTGAATTCATTGATGCGATGGTAGAGGTCTTCCCGGAAAGAGCCTTTCTTGATGGCCTCTTGAAGGTCTTCGTTGGTGGCCGAAATGAAACGGATGTCTACTTCGATTTCTTCAATAGAGCCGACGGGGCGCACGCGGCGTTCTTGCAGTGCCCTTAATAATTGCACTTGCACCTCGTAGCCGAGGTTTCCTATCTCGTCTAAGAATATGGTTCCTCCGTTGGCTGCCACGAAAGCCCCGGTTTTGTTGGCCAATGCTCCTGTGAACGAACCTTTGATATGGCCGAAGAATTCAGAAGCGGCCAGTTCTTTGGGTATAGAGCCGCAATCGATGGCAATGAAGGGTTTGTCTGCTCTGTTGCTTAATTGGTGGATGCGGTGCGCCACATATTCTTTCCCGGTTCCGCTTGCGCCGTTTATTAATACCGACATGGAAGTTGGCGCCACCAACTTCACATAGTTGAACAGTTGTTTTGCAGCTTCGCTGTTCCCTTCCAAATATCCTTCTTGCCATGCCTGGTTGCCATTGTTGTGTCCTGCGGCTGCATGCTCAGGAGATTTTGTTTTCTTCTGGCTTTCATCTGCGGCTGGTTGCGGGCAAGAAAGGGCATCGTTGATTTTCTTCAAGAGTTCGTCAGGATTGACAGGCTTGGATATGTAATCGCTTGCCCCTGACTTGATGGCAGTTACGGCTGTTTGTATTTCCGCATATCCAGTCATGATGATAAGGGGAAGGTGTCGCTTCTTTTCGTTCATCCATTCCAATAGCTGGATTCCGTCGCCGTCTGGCAACCGCAGGTCAGAAAGAACCAGCCCATACGTGTTATGTTGAAGCAGCTTGCGTGCATGCGCAATGCTGCTGGCAGTGTCTACCGTAAACCCTTTTTTGGTGAGCCATGTTTTGAGCATGACTCCAAAGGTGATGTCGTCTTCTATGATCAGTATGGAAGCGGTCATTTTGATATCCTTTGCAAGGATACAAAAATACGTTTCTTTCCCTTATTCTGTTTGTATTGTTAATACCTTTTAATATTATTCGAGGAGTGTTTTCCCTTCTTTTATTACCTTTTCGATGTGCAGAATGGCGGCTTGTGCCTGTTGCTTCATGTCGTCGGTGAATGGGGAAGTTCGGTTTGTTTCCAGCCATGCCAAAGCGGAGGTGCATTCTTCCGCATGGATCATGCGCATCAAGGGGAGTATTTTATGTGCTAAAGCAGTGATTCTTGTGGCATTTTGGGCTGAAAGGGCTTCTTGCAGCGCATGGTTGTTCGATTCTGTTTCTTGAATAAATGTTTTTAATATTTCGTTTGCTGCTTGGGCATCGCCTTCTGAAAAGGCTGTGAGCGCATGGAAATTCAGCGTATTGCCATTGCGGGCAAAACTTGTTCCTGTCTTTTGCTCAGGCATGGAAAGCCGGCATTGAGGGCAGGCTTTCAATAGCGCGTCTTTCAATTCTTCCAAAGAAAAGGGTTTATGCAAGCAGGTGATGAACCCTTTTGGCTGGAAGTCTGCTTCTTCCATGTCGCTTCGGGCTGTTACGGCAACGACCGGGACGTTTGCTATATCATTGTTGCCGGACTCCTTTAGGCACTTTGCCAGCGTGAAACCATCAATGGCAGGCATTTGTACATCTGTAAGGAGGATGTCGAACTTCTGCCGTTTCATTTTTCCCATTAGTTCGTCCGGGTGTTGGCAGCACGTGGCTTTAGCGTTCAATTGTTCCAGCATGGCTGCAGTGAGGTCTAATTGCAGGCGGTCATCGTCAATCAGCAGGACATTTAAGGGTGCGATGGTTGCAGGTGGTTCCTTGCCTGTATCTTCTTCCTTTGCGGCAGTTGGCAGAGGCAGGTATACGGTGAACAGGCTGCCTTTGCCGATGGTGCTGTTGACGGTGATTTGCCCTTTGAGCAATGCCACTAATTTATGGACGATGGCAAGGCCCAGGCCGAATCCTTCTTCGCCTTGCGCGTTCTTCAATCGTGTGAATTCTTGGAAAATCTTTTCTTGTTCCTCTTTGGCTATGCCTTTCCCCGTGTCGCCGACGAGGATGATGAGTTGTCCTTCGCTATAATTTACGGTGAGGGAGACATTTCCTTTGGAGGTGAATTTTATGGCATTGGAAACAAGGTTGTCCACAATCTGGCGGATGCGGAAGGGGTCTCCTTTGCAAAGGTTTCCGTTTAAGGCCGGTGTTATTTTGTAGTGGAATTCTAATTGCTTTTTTTGTGCAATGGGAATGAACGAAGCGTTGATTTCGTCGAATAGTTGTTTGGGGCTGAACGGCAGGGCGTTAATTTCCATCTTGTTGGAATCCAGTTTATGGTAATCCAATAAGCTTTTCACTAAATTCAGCAAATGTTCGGATGAGCGTTTGATGTTGTGCAGATAATTCAGTTGGCGTTCATCGGAAAGCAGGCGTTCCAGCAGGTCGATGTAGCCTATGATGGAGCCTACGGGTGCTTTGAGGTCGTGGGTGATGGCCAGCATCAGCCGTTCGCGTGTTTTCAGCAAGTCTTCTGCCTTTTGCTTGGCTTTCTCCAATTCGCGCCGGTAGCGGTTGCTTTTTGTGATGTCCCTCCAAATGAGAATCAAGAACACGAGCGCCAGCACAGTGGATCCGATAGCTATTATCCCGATGGTTTGCATGGATTCTTTCCGGATGAGTTGCACTTGCTCCATCCTTGCGAGCGAGCGGTTGATTTCTTCCTGTTCAAAGTCCCTTAATATCTGGTTGATTTGGGAGGTTAGTATTTGGCTGTCATAGCGCAAGCGTGCTGCTTTTGCTTGCAGCATCTTGACCCGTTTTTGTTGCTTGTCGTTGATTTCTATTTGTATGCTCCGCAGGATGCTGACCACGGTGTCGGCGGGATTGTATTCAAAGGTCAGGGTGTCGGTGATGATTTCGTGTGAAGTGTTGGTCACCGTTGCCGTGTCCCTTTTCCGTGGCATGAATGCTTCGGCCAAGCGTTTGAAGAAACCTTTCTTTTCTTGTGGCATTTGATAGGAATCCTGCTTCACGACCACCTTTTTTTGCACCCGGTCCTGTTTTACTACGGAATCCTGCCGTTCGATGATTTGCTGCACGTTTTGTTGGTAGGCATGATCCAAGGTCGTGTCATTAAGGGCTTTTAGCAGCCCCAGCATGTTCTGTTCTTTCCTTGACAGCAGCCAGGAAATGCTGTCCATCCGTTGCCATTGCAGGGAATCCGATGCCAAGTGGCGCAGGCTGTCTATCAGCGCTGAGGCTTTGCGCATGGACTTCCGGTAGGCAGAATAGTCCGACAGATTGCCTATGCTGAGCGATTGTCCGATGGCTTCTGCTTCGTACAGTTGGGCCAACGTGCTGTTCAGCAGTTTCCGTTTGGTTTCCATTTCTTCTTCATAGGCATCGGGTTCAGCTAATTGTTCCATCTCTTGGTAGACGAACAAGGCGGAATACACCAACAGCGAGATGAGGAGGATGTAGCCGATGGTGACTTCAAACTTGATCCATTTGCTTTGCTTTTGCATGCCGGTTGGGAGTTAGAATGACAAATGTTGGGTCTTGTGGCGAAACCGCAAGTAGTATAGTATCCCTGCAGTGGTCAGCCCGAAAGGGAAAGCCATCCATATGCCGGTAATGCCCCAATCCAAGACGAAGCCGCAGATGTAGCCCACCGGCAGGGAGATGACAAAATAGGCAATGAAAGCGATGAACATCATGGGGCGAACGTCGGAGATTCCACGGAGGGCGTTTGCGAAATTGATTTGCAACCCGTCGCCAAATTGGTATATTAACAAAGGAATGACCAATGTGGCCACTGTGGCACCGACGGTTTCATTGTCGGTGAACAACCCGCCCCAATAATCCCGCAGCAGGAAGATGGGCACGGAGGTGGCGACAGCCATTAATAATATAAGGTGGAAACCGGCGTTTGCCGAACGGCGTATGGCCGTCACTTCACCGCGCCCGTAATGGTTGCTGGCCAAGACCGCCACGGCGGCTCCCATGCCATAGTACATCATGAAGCAGATTTGGGAGATGGCCAGCATGATTTGGTGGGCGGCGAGGGCGATTGTCCCCAGCCATCCTATCATGATGGCGCTCAAACTGAACGAAGCTGTCTCCATGCCCATCTGCAAGGCTACGGGGAAACCTAATTGGTTCAGGCGGAAGAAGTCTTTCTTGTTGATGCGCCCTTTGCGGTAGCCTTGCAGGCTTGGCGCATAGCGGCGGGTGCAGAAAAAGATGAAAGCAAACACCGCTACCATCAGGATGCGCGAGAACAGCGTGCTAAGCCCGGCTCCTGCCAGCCCTAATTCGGGGAATCCCAATTTCCCGTTTATCAGGATGTAGTTGCCGACGATGTTGAGGACATTTCCTCCCAATAGTATCCACATGGAGATTTTCGTGTCGGTCAGTCCGTCGGCGAATTGCTTGAATCCGTTGAACAGGAGGACGAACAGGAGGGAAGCCAGCAGGATAAGGTAGTAGGGGCGGATGAGCGGGAGCAGTTCTTCGGGTTGCCCTAAACGATCCACGAAGGCATACAGCACGCCCATTGCCGACATTAGCCCCAAAGCTACCAAGGCATTGGCCAGCAAACTGTTTTTCAGCACTTGGCCGGTGGCTCTCAGGTTGTTCTGCCCGTACAGTGCGCCGATGACAGGGGTCAGCCCATAGGAGAAACCGGTGCTGAAGATGATGACCAGGTTGAACACGTTGTTCACGAAGGAGGCTGCCGCCAGTTCCTGTGTGCTATGGTGGCCAATCATGAGCGTGTCGGCCAAACCCAAGACGATGACGCCTATCTGCCCGATGACGATGGGGATGCCGATGGCGGTCAGCTGGCGGTAGTAGTTTTTATACTGTTGGAACATCATTTGAAAGGTGTTTTACGGCTTGGCGAGGTAATGGACGACGCAGCAGTTCTCGCGGGTGAAGGCTGCTTGAGCGGTGCGCCGGATGTCGCCGGGCGTTACGGCGCGGCATCTGGCCACCTCTCCGTTGATGTCTTCTGCCTTCCCGATGAGTTCGAAGAAAGCCAAGTTGGCAGCGAGGTCTAAATAGTTGAGGTTGGCAAACAGTTGGTTGCTTTCAAATTTGTTCTTCACCTTTTCCAGTTCTTCTTTGCCGGGTTCTTCCTGTTTCAGCGTTTCCAGTTCGCGCCATAAGGAGTCTTCGGCTTGTGCCATGGATATGCCTGGCGCCAAACGTCCGCTGATGTGTAGCAGCCCGGGGTCGATGGTGCCGGACACGTAGGCATCGATGGAGGCAAAGATGTGGCGGTCTTTTTGCAGATGCTGTATCAAGCGGCTGGAACGGCCGTTTGCCAGCAGGTCTGACAACAGGTCGAAAGCATGGTAGCCGGGATGGCATCGCCCCGGCATGTGGAAAGCCATGTAGAGGAGCGGGGCAGGCACATTGCGTTCCACTGCGAGGCGGCGTTCTTCTGTTTGCCGGGGTTCTTCGGGCAAATCTCTTGGCGGCACATCGCGCCGGGGGATGCCGCCGAACCATTTCTCCGACAATCGGAATGCCCGTTCCGCCGTGATGTTCCCCGTGATGGCGAGGATGGCGTTGTTGGGGGCATAGTGGCGGAAGAAGAAGCTGCGCACCTCGTCGAGCGTGGCTTGGGCGATGTGTTCTATCGACAGCCCGATGGTGGGCCAGCGGTAGGGATGCACGCGGTAGGCCAGTTCGCGGACAAGGAAGGCGAGGTCGCCGTAGGGCTGGTTGAGGTAGCGTTGCTTGAACTCCTCGCTCACCACTTGGCGTTGTACTTCCAGGCTTTGCGGCGTGAAGGCCAGTTCCAGCATGCGGTCCGACTCCAGCCAGAATCCCGTCTCCACGTTTTGCGCGGGGAGGGTCAGGTAATAGTTTGTCACGTCGTTGTTGGTCCATGCGTTGTTCTCGCCCCCGGCTGCTTGCAGGGGGCGGTCGTAGTTGGGGATGTGCTTGGAGCCGCCGAACATGAGGTGTTCAAACAGGTGTGCGAAGCCGGTGTGCTGCGGATGCTCGTCGCGCGCCCCCACGTCGTAGAGGATGTTCAGGGCGACCATCTGCGTGGATGCATCCTCGCTGTGGACGATGCGCAGGCCGTTGGCCAATGTATGCCGGTTGACTTCTATCATGGGCGTTGTTATTCTTCGATGAGGGTGAGGCGGGTCATGCGGATGTCGTCCACGGGGCGGTCGCCGCGCCCGGTCTTTGCCTTTTGGATGGCATCCACTATGTCCATGCCTTCCATCACTTCGCCGAACACGGTGTATTCGCCGTCCAAGTGGGGTGTGCCTCCCACGGTGGTGTAGGCTTCCACTTGCTCCGGCGTGAAGCGGAAAGGCGGCAGGCTGTCCACTTGCGCCTGTGCTTCGGCAACGAGTTTCTCTTGAAGGTCATACAGCCCGTCTTCATCGTTGGCGCGGCGCAGTTTGTAGATTTCTTTCAGGTGCTTTTGCGCCAAGGCGTTGAAAGCGTTGTTCAGGCGGGCGTTGTTCATCTGTTGCTCCATGTCGAGCAAGGCAGAGTCGGAATACACTTTCCCGGTGACGATGTAGAACTGGCAGCCCGACGACTCCTTCCGGGGGTTCACCTGGTCGCCTTGGCGGGCAGCGGCCAAAGCTCCTTTCTTGTGGAAATGCTTGGGATAGACGAACTCGGCGGGGAGGGTGTAGCCCACGTCGCCTGTTCCCAACTGTTTGCCTGCGGGGGCGTTGACGGATTCAGGGTCGCCGCCTTGTATCATGAAGTCTTTGATGACGCGGTGGAAAAGGGTGCCGTCCAGCGTTCCTTCTTCCACCAGCTTGATGAAGTTGTCGCGGTGGCGCGGGGTGTCGTCATACAATTTCACCTTGATGTCTCCAAGGTTGGTCTCTATCAGGACCATCGTTTCTTGCTTGTTTTCCATATCGTTCTTCTTGTTTTTGCCCACGGCGGCCAGCAACACGACGCATGCGGCGGCCATGGAGGCGAGGGATATTGCTGTCTGTTTTTTCATTTTCGTTGGCAATGCCTTGTTTTTGCAGGCGCAAAGATACGAAGAAACGGTGGCATATTCAATATTTCTGCGGGATAGTTGGCGGAGATGAGCGGGAGGAAACTTCTGTTTGGCGGGGTGGAAATTTTCGGTTGTGCGGGAGAAAACTTTCATTCATGCGGGCAGGAACTTCTGCCGTCGACGGCGGCTGTATGAATGTCGCCGTCATTTGTACGGATGTCGTCGTCATCTGTACGGGTGGCGACGGCGGCGGAAAAAGTGATGCGGGTGAGCCGAAGTTCTTGTGCGGGCGGCAGGAAGTTTTTGCACGGGCAGGCGCAAAAAGATGCCCGCGCATCTTGGCCGGTAGGGTGGATGCGCGGGCGGTTCTTTGCAGGCGGCGGGGATTAGCGGAAAGCTTTGCGCGTTTCCTCCGTACCGTCGCGGTAGAGGGTTCGTTCGATGTAGAATCCCTGTTCCGGGCGGCTGTCCAAAAGGATGCCTTCGATGGAGTAGTACAGTTTGCGGGCCACGGCCTTGCCTCCTGCTTCGGCGGTTGTGATGCCGGTCGTGCCTTTCTGCACGGGGCATTGCGTGGCGTTCAGCACGGGGCAGCCGTTGAGATCGTTCTCGTCCAAGGTGTGGAGGAAAGCTACGGCCTTCAGGTTGCTGCGCTGCCAGCTGTCGCCGAGGGCGAAGTTGAAGGTGGCTTCAAATGTGTCGCCGTCCCATTCCACCGGCACGCCCCATGCGCCGGTCGGCACGGCGCGGACCACGTTCTCATGCACATAGTCACTGCCTCCGGGATAAGGGTCTTTGCTCATTTGGTATTGCGCCTGTATGCCGTCTTCCAAGAGGAACACGGTGAGCCGCGCATCGGGGGCTTGCTGGGCGAACACCGGGGTTTTCTCCCCTTTCACGGTCACTTCCGCCCGCCCGTTGTCGTCATACACGGCGGCGGCTTCCACACTGGCGAAGGCTTTCTCGGCCATTTCCTGGTCGAAAAGCCGCTGCATCACCTCCGGCTCGAAGATGCTCATCGGGGCGTAGTCGCGGGTGTTCTCCTCGATGTCGAAGTGGGTGCGGTCCAGCATGACGGAGGGGGCGAAGTTGCTCCCGCCGAAGAACCACAGGTATTGCTCGCTTTCGGGGATGGTGAGCCAGTCGGTGCCGAAGGCGGCGTGGTGGCACACCCACACCACGCGTTCCTTGTATTCGTCCGTCAGGGCTTCTTTCAGTCGCTCCGCCCCTTCCGGGCAGTTGCTGCAGTTTTCGGTGGTGAACTCCTCCAAGAGCAGGGTGCGGTCGAATGCTTTGTCATACGTGGTCACGGTGATGGACTGGGTGTTGTCGTCGGGCGTTTCGTCTGTTGTCCCGGCGGCGGACACGGTGATTTCCACCGGCGTTTGGTAGCCTTCGGCAATCTCCCGTGCGAACATCACGAAGTAGAACTCCGTGCGGTCGCGGTATTCCAGCACGTTGTCATAGTGGTCGGAATACGTCTTGCCATTGACGGTGCAGGTGATGTCGAAGCCTTCCACGGTCTGCATACCCGCGTTGGCTACCTCGCCCCGGATGGACAGCACGTCCTCGTCCCTTGACAGCACGTCGTTGTCGGCTGCGCAGTTGGAAATCACCAAGTCATGCTGCGGCAGGTTCTCGCCCGTGATGCCCACTTCCAGGCTCAATGCGCCTTTGTTGGCATAGTTGGCCCATGTGCCGTCGTTGCCCACCCAGCAACTGTTGTCGTTCTGTATGCCGCTCACCAAAGAGATGCATTTGATGATTTCCCCTTCCTGCTCAAAGGAGTAGCCGCAGTAGAGGTCTTCATCGCCCGTGATGAGGTAGGGTGTGGGCAGTTGTGCCTCGTTCCACCCTTTGGCTAAACCGCCCGCAGCGGCCTCGGCGGCGTTGGCGGCTTGCAGGCTGCCTTCGCGCACCCACACCGTCACGCCTCCTAAGTAAGTGGTGCTGGAGAGGGCGAACCGTATGCTGGTGATGCTGGCTCCGGCCAATGGGGAAAGTTCTTCTTTTGGGATGCAGATGGCTGCTTCCACGGTCTTTGCTCCGGCACGCCCGTTGACGCCGCTGCTGCTCCACTGCCCGTCGCAGTACGTGTAATAGTAGGCAGATTGCCCGCATGCGGGGCTGCTCCAGCCCCAATATGCAAGCAATGCCAATAGTAAACATGCGAAGTGTTTCATGCCGCAAGGGTGCTTACCGGTTCCACTTCTTCACGGTTTCGCGGGTACCGTCGTCGTAGGTGATGACTTGCAGCACGAGTCCCTTCGTATCGGCAGGCACCACTTGCCCGGCCATGTTCACCGTGGTCACTTCCTTCACTGTCTTGCCGGCGGCGGTGTTGCTGATGGAAGAACCGCCTGTGGTGCCGATGAAGCCTTCGTCCACCGTCCAGTAAGCGCGGTCAGAGACGGTTTCCTGCCCGTCCATCTTGTAAACCATCTCCACGCCGATGGTGTTGATGAGTGATTCGTACATGAAGATGGTCATGGAACCGTTGCCCGGCATGAAGTCAAATCCATCATCGAAAGTGACCGGCACGTCTGTCATTGCCTCATCTAACATCATGTATATTGACGGGTCGAATGTGTAAATCATGTCGTCCAAATAGATGCGGAAATAGAGGTTTTCTTTTAGCAAGGGGTTGCCTTCGGTGTCTTGCACATCATATCTTATGTAGATGTAATCCATTCCCATCTCGCTGACGAAATCTATTTCCTGTGCAGGGGCCGGTTTGCCCATTGCTGCTTCTATCTTTTCCATGGAGAGGTTTTCTCCCCAGATAACGTCCGTGTTGCTATAGATGAAGGCGAACTGCCCGTTGCCGGTGATTTGTTCGCCGTTCACTTGCATGGTGTAGTCGCCGGTGGCCTGCACTTCATCGCCTTCCGCGCCTTCCGTCACTTGGCAGCCCCAGAAGTAAACCGGCTCGCCCAAGATGTAAGTGCCGATGCATTGCCCGCCGGGGAAGGTGGCTACGCCGTCTTTCACCGTGCCATAGACCCATGCCGTCGGCAGGTTCGGGCACAAGCCTTGGATGTAGATGGAGTCGTTCGCCATATAGACATAGCCGGTGGTGTTGGCCGCCCCGTTGGACGAGTCATAGCGGATGCTGTACGTATCGCCCTTTTCCGTGGGGGTGATGATGGGGTATTCAAGGGGTGCGAGGGTCATGTTGCCGTAGCCGTTCATGATGAATCCGCCTTCGCCGTTTTGCTCAATCACGTAGTTGTCATCCTTGGCCACCAATCGGTCGCCCTCTTTCAGCAGGACAAATTCAGCGGCAGCCGTGTAAACGTTGCGTGGGTATTCCACGCCGTCAATCACTTGGGTCTCTTGGTGGAGGTTAGTTCCTGCCATCATCCACAAGTCGTACACGCTGCCCAAGTTGTCGTACTTGCCCAAATATTGTTCCGTGGGGAACGCGATTTCCGAGCCTCTGTCCACGCCTTGCACCCATGCTTCGGGCATGTCGGGCGCCAAGCCTTTGACATATACTGTATTGTTTTCGCCATACACGATGTAGGCCAATGTTTCATGTTCTTCCCCGGACACATTGGTGTGGGTGGAAGAATAAGCCACCTTTTCGCCTTTCGGTTCGGGAAGCACTTGCGGGTCGTCGGTGTAAGAGTCCGGGGTTGTCCCGATGTAGAAGCGGTCGAAACCCACGCCGCTCACGCTGGTTGCCTGCGTGCAGTGGTGGATGGCGAATACGTATTCCCCGCTTTCTGGCACTTGGAAGGTGCTTTCCACCTTTGTCCATTCAAATGCTTGGATGGCCTTGTCGCCGGTGTAGTCCATGATGACGTTGGTCTGGGCAGCTTCGTTGGCTTCTGTCCCGTAAGTTATCTCAAATTCATCGCAAGTGCTGAGAACGCCTGCGCCGAAAAACCATGTGCTGGCATAGTAGTCCGTTCCTGCTTCCAAACGCACCGGCACGGAGAATGCCCATGCGTTCCTTGATTCGATGGTGCTGGGTCCTGAAACCAAATAGGTGATTCCGTGGAAAGGTTCTTCACCCAGCACGTTGAATTGCATTTTGAATGAGTTGGGGTCGGTGTTGTTGTCGATGAGCGTCCATTGGCATTCGCCGTTCTCGAACGATTCCACGTAGGGAAGTGTCTCGGCGACTGCTTCATTTTGCGCGATGGTTCCCGATGCCATCAGGGTCAATCCTAATAATAATGTAAGTTTTCTCATAAACAGTAAATTTAAAAACGACATCAAAAGTAGTAAGTTCGTTTAATAAACCAAAGAATCCTGTCCATTTTTTATAAAATATCCACATCTTTTGCTGACAAATCATGCATAAATATGCCATAATTTCATTGTAACAACCTGATTGTATGTCAATTAGGCATAATATTGATGAGATGTGAATATATGGCAGGGCGTTTGATGGGAAAGAAATGGATTTGCGGCAAATGCCAAAGGCAGAAGACGCAGACCAGACAAATCATGAAATAAAGAAAGGAGAATGAAGATATGAATTTCAACAATTTTACCATCAAATCGCAAGAAGCCGTGCAAGAGGCGGTCAATGTGGCGCAGGCACGGGGACAGCAAGCCATCGAGCCGGTTCACTTGCTTTCCGGAGTGATGAAAGTGGGCGAGAACATCACGAACTTCCTGTTCCAGAAACTGGGCATGAACGCGCAGCAAATTGCTCTTGTCCTTGATAGGCAAATAGCTTCTCTGCCAAAGGTTTCCGGCGGTGAGCCTTACCTTAGCCGTGAGGCCAACGAGGTTTTCCAGAAAGCGGCTGATTATAGCAAGGAGTATGGTGATGAATATGTTTCTTTGGAGCTGATAATCCTGGCATTGTTCAAGGTGAACAGTACGGCTTCGAATATATTGAAGGACGCAGGCATGACAGAAAAGGAATTGAAGGCTGCCATATCCGAGCTTCGGAAAGGCGAAAAGGTGACTTCGCAATCCAGTGAGGACACTTACCAGGCATTGAACAAATATGCCATCAATCTGAACGAAGCTGCCCGGAGCGGGAAGCTTGACCCTGTCATTGGGCGGGATGAGGAAATACGCCGTGTGCTTCAGATATTGAGCCGGCGCACCAAGAACAATCCTATCTTGATTGGCGAACCGGGTACGGGAAAAACAGCCATTGTGGAAGGTCTGGCACATCGTATCCTGAGGGGCGACGTGCCGGAGAACCTGAAAGACAAGCAAGTTTATTCCCTTGACATGGGTGCGCTTATCGCCGGTGCCAAATATAAAGGTGAGTTTGAGGAACGTTTGAAAGCCGTTATTAATGAAGTGAAAAATTCCGATGGCAACATCATCTTGTTCATCGATGAAATCCACACTTTGGTAGGAGCAGGAAAAGGTGAGGGTGCTATGGATGCCGCCAACATTCTGAAACCGGCCTTGGCACGGGGCGAATTGCGAAGCATCGGTGCCACTACGCTTGACGAGTACCAGAAATACTTTGAAAAAGATAAAGCTTTGGAACGCCGTTTCCAGACCGTGTTTGTCAATGAGCCGGATGTGCTGAGCAGCATATCCATCCTTCGCGGGTTGAAGGAACGTTACGAGAACCACCACAAAGTGCGTATCAAGGACGATGCCATCATTGCAGCCGTGGAACTTTCTAACCGTTACATCACTGACCGTTTCTTGCCGGACAAGGCGATTGACCTGATGGATGAGGCTGCTGCGAAACTTCGCATGGAGCGCGATTCAGTGCCGGAGGAGTTGGATGAAATCACCCGGAAAATCAAACAGTTGGAGATAGAACGCGAAGCCATCAAGCGCGAGAAGGATGAACCGAAACTGGAACAGCTTACCAAGGAAATTGCGGAATTGAAAGAGCAGGAAAACTCATTCAAGGCAAAATGGGAAAGCGAAAAGGCTTTGGTGAACAAGATACAGCAGAACAAGCAGCAAATAGAGCAACTGAAGTTTGAAGCTGACAAGGCGGAACGTGAAGGCGATTATGGCAGGGTAGCCGAAATACGTTATGGCAAGTTGAAGGCATTGAATGATGAGATTGCAGGAATACAAGAACAATTGCATCACACGCAAGGCGACAGTGCGATGATCAAGGAAGAAGTGGATGCAGAGGATATTGCGGATGTGGTGTCGCGATGGACGGGCATTCCTGTAAGCAAGATGCTGCAAAGCGAACGCGAGAAACTGTTGCACTTGGAAGATGAACTGCACTTGCGGGTGATAGGGCAAGATGAAGCCATATCGGCTGTTTCTGATGCCGTCCGTCGCAGCCGTGCAGGCTTGCAAGACCCGAAACGTCCTATCGGTTCGTTCATTTTCTTAGGCACGACCGGTGTGGGCAAAACAGAGCTGGCGAAAGCATTGGCCGAGTATTTGTTTGACGATGAAAGCCTGATGACCCGTATCGATATGAGCGAGTACCAAGAGAAGCATTCTGTATCGCGATTGATTGGAGCGCCTCCCGGATACGTAGGTTATGACGAAGGCGGTCAGTTGACCGAAGCAGTGAGAAGGAAGCCTTATTCGGTCGTGTTGTTCGATGAGATAGAAAAAGCGCATCCGGATGTGTTCAACATTCTGCTTCAGGTGTTGGACGATGGCCGTTTGACGGACAACAAGGGGCGTGTCGTCAATTTCAAGAACACCATCATCATCATGACATCCAAGTTAGGAAGCTCCTACATACAGAGACAGTTTGAGCGGATGACTCCTGAGAACAGGGAAGTCATCATTGAGGAGACGAAGAAGGAAGTGATGTCGATGCTGAAGAAGACGATCCGGCCGGAGTTCCTTAACCGTATTGACGAGACCATCATGTTCTTGCCGTTGAACAAAGAGCAGATAGAGCAGATTGTGACGCTCCAGATTAACGGCATTAAGAAAATGTTGTCGGAAAACGGTGTGGAACTTCAGATGACGGATGCCGCCACGCAGTTCCTTGCCAGCACAGGATATGACCCTGAATTTGGTGCCCGCCCCGTGAAACGTGCCATCCAGCGTTATTTGCTGAACGATTTGTCACGCAAGTTGTTGGCACAAGAAGTGGATCGCAGCAAGCCGATTATTGTGGGCGTAGGCGGCGACCATTTGATTTTCAGGAATTGATGAAGCGTGTTTTTATGATTCTGCCCCGCAAGTTTGTAAATGAACTTGCGGGGCAGAATCATTATTGTTGTTCTTTTTCGTCCTTTTCTTCGCTTAAGAAGTCAGTTATTCCATTCGACACTAAGATGTTGTACCATGAGATGAGTTTCTTGATGTCGTTGGGGTAAACGCGGTCGCGGTCGAAGTCGGGCAACACTTCCGACAAGTATTGGCGGAGTTCATCAGCTGTGGCCTTCTTTGTGTCGATGGCGATTGTAGCTCCGTTTTCTTTTTCCTTGATGGCTTCTAACACTTCTTTTAGGGGCTTTTCCGCATCGTTTGTGTACATGGCGATATCGGCCAGCGAAGTGATTTTTTCATTGCCATAGGCAGGCATGCGTTTTTTCTCCGGAGTGACGCTTTCCACAATCAGCATGCTTTTGGCTTGCGACACCAATTTATATAACCCGGGTTTCCCGGAAATGGACAAAATGTTTTTCAACATGATTCTTTTAAAGTTTAAGTTAGTAAAAAATAGTTTGGCAAAAGTAATATTCGCCTCCGATACGGGCAAACCTGTCGGCAATAAATTACATAATATTAGAGAAAGCGTTTTTGCAAGGCGTGCATGGCCATTTCAACTTGTGGGATGAGCGGCCGGATGCCATCGTTATGGATTACATAGTCGGCATATTGCAGTTTTTTTTCATCTGCCATTTGGCTGGCCATCCGTTTTCGGATTGATTCTGCATCGGCTTGGTCTCTTTCCATGCAACGTTGCAGGCGGATGTTTTCCGGTGCATGCACCATGACGATGATGTCTGTCTCGCTTGTGAATCCGGATTCTATCAATATGGCTGATTCCATTGCGGCAAAGTCATTTCCTTTTTGTTGTGCCACCCAATGGCGGAAGTGGGCTTTTACGCAGGGGTGGATAATGTGGTTTACTTCTTGCAGGTGTTGCGGGTTGCCGAAAATATAAGTTGCCAGCATTTCCCGGTTCAGCATATTGTTTTGGTAAATGTCGTGGCCTAACAGGCGGGTTAGTTTTTGGCGGATTTGTTCATTGGTTGCAGTCAGTTGCTTGGCTTCGTGGTCCGTGTCGTAAACGGGGATTCCCATGATGCGGAACAGATGGGCAACGACTGATTTCCCGCTGCCTATTCCTCCGGTGATTCCTATTTTAATAGCCATGGGTCTGTTCGATCAGATAATCAATTTCCTCAGGGACAATCCGGATATGGCTTATTCCGGGAGGACATGATTTTATTTTCACTTTGTATCGGTCGGTGGTGTCGCCGAGCAATTCATTGTAAGGTACTTCAATGGTGAAGTCTTCCGGGTCGACAGACCGGAATCGGTTTAATCCCACTTGGAAAGTCACTTTTACTTTCATGGGGAAAGTCCGCAGGATTTTGTCGGGGGGAAATCCGGTGCCTTTTAAGGATACTTCAATTGTTTTTTCCGTTATGACATCCGTGGGGAGTTGCATTTTTACGACATTTGGAACGTATTTCACGCCTTTCATTTTGCATAGTTCCACGCTTTTTGTGGTTGTGTCGGTTAAATTGGCCAGTTGGATGAATTCAGTGGGGGCGTACTCCAAAGTGTCGTCGATAAGCGCAGGTGCGTAGACCATCACTGAATCCGGTGAAAAGACCGTGTCGGTGATATAGTGCAAAGGGTCGGTGGAGAGGCTGCCGCAAAAGCGCACAGGAAGTTTTTTCCCTTTTCCTTCTGTATAGATGAATTCCAAAGTGTCTGGTGCAACGGATAGCAATTGGGTGGAACTTTTCAATTGCCCGCTGATTGGGATTGCCAGTTCTCTGCCTGCCACCCGGGTGTGCCCGCTGTTGTCTTTGTATGCATTGAAATTGATATTCACTGGATACAATTTGTTGGCAAACATATAGTTCACTAAAACGGTCCCTTTGTCTTTCAGCCGGATGGTTAGTTTGCTGGGCGGTTCCGATGTGATCACCACGTTGTCAGGGACGTTTTTCAGCCGCACGGGTATTTGGAAATTGGTTTCATAGTCGTTTTTCAGTGTTTGAAGCAGCCAGAACCCGAACGAGATGATGAAGAAAAACAAAAAGATTAAGAATTCCTTGCTGTTGTCGCTGAGCAGGAAATTCCTAATCTTTTCCTTTGTTTTTTTGCAGTAAAGCCCTATGTCCTTTATATTGAACATTCTGCTTATTTGGCAACTCCTTGTGCTTGGTCAGGAGCAGCAGCGAAGATGGAGTTTTTGTCAATCGTGATTTTCACGTTGTCTGCGATTTCCAATACTACGGTTGCGTCATCAATGCTTTTGATTTTTCCGTAGATGCCTCCTGCGGTGACCACTTTCTGCCCCACCTCCAAGTTCTTGCGGAAGTTTTGGATTTCTTTTTGTTTCTTGTTTTGCGGGCGTATCATGAAGAAATACATGATAGCGAAGATGGCTATCATCATTGCCCAGAAAGTCCAGCTTCCTGAAGCTGCGCCGCCTTGTTGTTGCAATAAAATTGTCAATAATTCCATGGTTCTTTATTATTAATATTGAATCAAATGTTTCACAAAAATATTAGTTTTTCGTCAGCTTCCCGTCTTTTTTTAATTGATTAACAATTCCATCCAAAGTGCCGTTTACAAAGCCTGCGCTTTTGGGCGTGCTGTAGCTTTTGGCGATTTCGATGTATTCGTTCAGCGACACGTTGATGGGTATGTTGGGGAAACTCAGTATTTCGGCCAAGGCTATTTGCATGATGATGACATCCATGAATGCCACGCGGTCCAAGTCCCAGTTGCGGGTGCCTTCGCTTATGATGTGCCGGTAATAGTCGCTATTCAAAATGGCGCGTCGGAAAAGCTTGCGGGCGAAGTCTTTGTCTTCTTCATCTTTGAATTCCGGCAGCAGGGCTTGGCTGGCGCCGTTTTTTTCTTCGAAGCGTTTGATGGTTTTGATGACGAATGTATCCACAATGGCCTTGTCGTCGTTCCAATAGAGGCTTTGGTCTTCCAAAAGCTGGTCCAGTTCCTCATTGTTGAATATGAAAGTTTTGTAGAGTTTCCGCCACAGTTCGCGGTCGTCGGTGTAGGCCGGCGCTTCAATGGCGAGGTATTCTTTGTAGATGCTTGATGAAATGATTTCCTCATAGAGTTTCTTTATGAACTCCTGCCCTTCGGCCCAGTTCTTCTTTTGGTTGTTGGCAAAATCGTCCAATTGCTGGTTGGCTTCCAATTGCATGGCGAATTTGTTTTCTGCCAGCTTGATGTGCGGGGTCATGTCTTCCTTGGTTGGAGTAAGCCTGTTTTGAGCCAAATCGATTTTTTTCTGCGCATGCCTGGTTATTTCCACTATCAACAATAATAGGTAATTGTATAAATCGTATGCTTTTGATAAGCTGAAGAACAATTCTTTTTCTGCCGTGTCTATGTTTTTATTCCCGTTTTGGTAATAAGCGTAAATGATTTGTACAATTTTAAGACGGATAAGAACTCTGTTGATCATATATTTATGTTTATCGATTCATTTGAGCCGCAAAAGTAGTTAAATTTGCCGTTAATGGGCAAATAAAATCGTTTTTTTCTGCAATAATTGTGGCTTGCGTTGAAAAAGTGGGTTCGGAGGCCAACTTTATGCCTTTTTCTTTTGATGTATAAAAAAAAATATCCAATTTTGGCCCCGGTTTTAAATTTATTCGAAAAGACAATGGAAGAATTCAAAAAGAGAGACAATGGCGAGATGAGCGATAAGGAAATCCTTTTTTCCAAATCCATCAAGGCAGGAAAGCGCATCTATTATCTGGACGTGAAAAAGAGCCGTAAGGATGAAATGTTTCTGGCCATAACGGAGAGCAAGAAAATTTTTTCGAATGGAGGAGACGAGTCGCAGGTGACATTCGAAAAGCACAAGATATTTTTGTATAGGGAAGATTTCGAAAAATTCATGGACGGCTTGTCCGAAGCCATCGGGTTTATTAATAATGCCCAAGGCGAATGCCCGGTAAAGGGCGGCAACGGCAAGGAGGAGAAAGAGTCCGGCGCCCCGGAAGAAACCGTTTCAAAGGATAGTGAAATAAAGATTGATATCGATTTTGAATGAGCGTTGCCTTCATTTGAAGGCATGTGTTTGCATGTTTGATATTTTGTTGCTAACTTTGCGCCGCTTTTTGCAGCATCATGTGTGATGGTGAATTAAGCAACGTGATTGAAAACTTAATTTAGAGTAACACAAAAAAATTAGAAAATGAAATCATTTGCATTGGCAGGGACGTCGAGAAGCATCGCAGAACGTTCATCTGCACAAAAAAGAAATCTGAAAGCGATGCGCAGGAACAATGAAGTTCCTTGTGTGTTGTATGGCGTGGACAAGGACGAGCAAGGCAAGCCGGTGGCTACCCATTTCTCTGTTCCTTACGACAGCCTCCGCAAGTTGGTCTACACTCCCCATATCTATGTGGTGGACTTGACCATTGACGGGAAATTGGTGAATGCCGTAATGAAAGAAATCCAGTTCCATCCGGTGAAAGACACGATTCTTCACGTGGACTTCTACCAAATCAATGAGGAGAAACCGATTGTCATGGAAGTGCCGGTGGCCATCGAAGGCTTGGCAGAAGGTGTGAAAGCCGGTGGAAAGCTGTCGTTGCAAGTTCGCAAATTGAAAGTGAAAGCTTTGTATAATGTAATTCCGGAACGCTTGACCATCAACGTGACGAACTTGGGCTTAGGCAAGACCATCAAAGTGGGCGACCTTTCTTACGAAGGATTGGAATTGCTGAATGCGAAAGATGCCGTGGTTTGCGCCGTGAAGTTGACGCGTGCCGCAAGAGGCGCCGCAGCCGCAGCAGGAAAATAAGATTGGATTTTTTGAATGAAATACTTGATAGCAGGCTTGGGCAATATCGGTGCTGAATACCGGGATACCCGCCACAATATTGGGTTTGACGTGTTGGACGCCTTGGCAAAGGCGTCCAATTTCGTTTTTGCCGACGGGCGATATGGTGCTACGGCCACTCTGTCGCTGAAGGGGAGGCAACTGCTGTTCCTGAAGCCGTCCACTTACATGAACTTGAGCGGGAATGCCGTGCGTTATTACCTGCAAAAGGAAAACATCCCTGTGGAAAACCTTCTGGTGGTGGTGGACGACCTTTCGCTTCCTTTTGGCACGTTGAGGCTGAAGCCGAAAGGCAGCGACGGCGGACACAACGGGTTGAAGCACATTGCCGCCACCTTAGGCACGCAGGAATACGCCCGTTTGCGCTTTGGCATCGGCAACGACTTTCCACGGGGCGGTCAAATCGACTATGTGCTGGGGCGTTTCTCTGCCGAAGAGCAGGCTGCTTTGCCGGAACGTTTGGCGCAGGCGGGCGAAATCATTAAAAGTTTTTGCCTGGCAGGCATCAGCATCACCATGAATGCTTACAACAAGAAATGAGGATGGCAGAGGCACGGATTGACAAATGGATGTGGGCGGTGCGCATTTTCAAGACGCGCACGATTGCCGCCGAAGCCTGCAAGAAAGGGCATGTGTGGATTAACAGCGTGCAGGCAAAGCCGTCGCGGATGGTGAAGGCGGGCGACGTGGTGCAAGTGAAGAAGCCCCCCGTCACGTATTCTTTCAAGGTGTTGCAGACGATAGAAAACCGCGTGGGTGCCAAGTTGGTGAACGAATACATGGAAAACGTCACCACGCCCGACCAGTACGAACTGTTGGAGATGAACAAGATAAGCGGTTTCGTCAACCGTGCGCGCGGCACAGGCCGTCCCACCAAGAAGGAACGCCGCAGCCTGGAAGAGTTCATGATGCCGGATTTCTTGGGCGACTTTGATTCCGCAGACGACGAGGAGGAATAGAGGGGGAAACTATTCAAGTATAACCGAAAAACGGGCAATCTCCGCACGTTTTTTCGTTTATAACCGAAACTTTGCTATATTTGCATCAAACTTTAGGTTATGGACGAAAGATTGAACGTGCTTCGTAAATACAATTTCTGGGAATCGGCGCATTTTGATTTCGGGTTTAAACGTGCCGAATATACGGATAAGATTACCGATTACATCGGCAATCGATTGGTCAAGGTATTAATTGGGCAACGGCGCACAGGAAAAAGTTATATATTGAGGCAGATAGCCCAAGAATTGGTTGTAACGGGTGTTAATCCTAAAAACACTTTGTTCATAAACCGGGAGCTTACAGACTTTGAGTTTATAAAGACGCATAAGGACCTTGAAGAATTGGTTGAACTTTATAAAAGCGAACTGAATCCTTCTGGGAAGATCTATATATTTATTGATGAGATACAGCTGATTGAAGGGTGGGAAAAGCCGGTCAACTCTTATTCGCAGGATTATGCCACAGAATATGAACTATTCATCAGTGGCTCTAATTCAAAGATGTTGTCTGGGGAGTTGTCCACGTTGCTTTCCGGCAGATACATTGAGTTTGCAATTTATCCTTTCGGTTATAGGGAATTTTTAGGAATGAGGAATCTGCCGTGTGGCAAAGAGAGTTACATGGCTTATATGAATGCAGGAGGGCTTCCTGAACTGTTCTCTTTGCCGGAAAGGCAGGAAATCCGCTGCAATTATATTTCGGCTCTGAAAGATTCCATCTTGTTGAAGGACATTATACAGCGGTATAAGGTGCGTGAGCCTAAATTGCTTGAAGACATTTTCGCGTTTTTAGTGAACAATGCTTCCAACATGATATCGGTTAACAGCATTGTGAATTATTTCAAAGGGAAAAAGCGTAAAACCAGTTACGACATTGTTGCTGCCTACATCGGTTATATCGAAGATGCTTTCCTAATACATCGGTGCAAACGTTATGACATAAAAGGGAAAGAGGTGTTGGCAGGAACAGCCAAGCTGTACATGAACGATCTTGCTTATAAGAATTTCCTGTATGCAGGATTTGCATACGGTATCGGGTATAAGCTGGAAAACCTTGTTTTCTTGGAGTTGAAGCGGGCAGGGTATGATGTTTACACCGGGTATTCCAAAGAAAAGGAAGTTGATTTTGTTGCCCGGAAGAATGACCGGATTATTTATATACAGAGTTCTTATGCATTGGTTGACGAGAATACGGTGATGAGGGAATACATGCCATTGGAAATGATACGGGACAGTTATGAGAAATGGGTTGTTTCGTTGGATGATTTCGTCTTGCCATCCAATAATGGCATCCGCCATGTCCAAGCATGGAACTTGCTTTCGGTGGTATAGGAAAAAAATGGAATGAATCCCAGTTTTTGCAGCTCAATGGAAAGAGTGGCAAGCACTGGGATTCATGCAGGCCTCAAGGCAATAGCTTACTTGTTCGTGAATTCAACGATGTTGCCTGTGGCGGTAACTGTCACTTCCACATAAATCGGGGTAATCATTTTCACGCTTTGCTTTACCGTTGTGTTGACGATGGCTTGCGAGCCGCTGAGTTTGGCATTCTTCGTCATTTCGTCGATGGCATTCGCACGCAAGGCGTGTTTTCGGATGTTGCCCAATCCAAATATGTAACGTCCTGTCACTTCACCACTGGCAGTCCCAATGATTCTGTAGTTGTCTTGCGAAAGCACTACGCTTGTTTGGTTCTGGTTTTGGTTGCTGGTCAGGTTTTGAGATATGCCGCAGCTTGACAATCCAAGCACGCATGCAGCAACCACGCTTGCTAAAAGTAATTTTTTCATAACGGATAATGAATTGTATCCCTGCACCAATCGGGGGATGTTTATAATTGAAAAGCATAAAGGTGCTTCCCTTGAAAGGGTATGCTTTTGTTATTTCCCATGTTGGATTGTATAGGTTTCTGTAGTAAACACGAGCGGGATTCGTGTGTTGGGGCTTATGGTGGCTTCTTCTCCTTTTATGGCAAGGAAAGCGAGCCCTACGAAAGGAAGGAATGTCAGTCCCAACCCAACGCCCAATCCCAATGCCAGCCCGTCTTTGCTTACCCCATATTCTTCCCATTCGCCTTGGAGCAGGATGGTTTGCCCGTCTATGGCTTTAGTGGACATGCATTGAACGTGGATATATCCTTCTCTGCCAACGCCTCTTGCTTTTTCCCTTTTTACTTGTATGTCAACAGGGGTTCCTTTCTGAATCAAGATTTTGTTCTCCTCGTTTCTGATGTCGTATTCCACTACGGCTTGTGCCGTTTGTCCGTGTTTGCTGTTCAGTGCAGAGATGATTCTGACAGGCACGGCTGTTCCTCTTGGTAGAATGTCTCCTGCTTGTATGTGCAGAAGCGGGATGCACGTGCAGAGTATTAAGCTAAGAATCTTTTTTGCCATATTCCACAAACATAATGTTTACAGGTGCAAATTTAGGATGCCTGTGAATGAAAAACATTGGTTGCCCCGTGACTATAATTCACGGTTCTGTGGAATAAAAATCACGGCCGGGAAGTTTGTGAGAGGGTGATGCGGGGAGATGGAGGAGGGATGTTGTGAGTTTGAAGGAGGATGGCGGCGTGCTTCTAAATGTTGTTTTATGGCAACTTATCGTATATTTTCCTTCTCATTTTTCACGTATTCAAGATTATCAGTTGGCCAAATTTGCACGAAATCAAGATTATTGCGGAGGCAAATATACACATTTTTTAGAATGACGAGGTGTTTTCAGGGTGTTTTTGTTCCGGGCTTTTCTTGTTTTTCCGGCGAGTCGTCCGGCAGTTCCTTGAGGTAATACTGGAAGAAATTGTGGTGCAGGATGCAGGAGATGCGCAGCAGCAGGGCGGTGTCGATGCTTTCGCGCTTGAAGATGGAATACACATTGGTGCGCTCGCAGCACAGCTTGCGGGCAAACCATGCCACGGAGCGTTCCTGGCGGCGGAGTTCTTCTTTTATCAGCGTCCCGATGTGTACCATGGCGGAAACAAAAAAGGCGGAACCATTCGTTGCTTATCGTAATTCTGAGGTACCGCCAAGCACCGTGTCCATGGATAAGTACGAACAGTTCACGCCCATACGAGCGTGAACCTTCATCTACTTATTCCCCGGACTTTCAAATTGGCGGTTTTCAGAATGGAGAATAAGAGCTAAAAGCTCAAATGTCTTTTCCCAATAAGTACCAAATGGAAACGCTTTTCCAACTGTTTGATAACTGTTTTTGTCAAGGCAAAGGTAGTTCTTTTTTTGATTCTTCCAAAGGCTTCCGAAAATCGTCCCAAAGGTTTTTTAAAAACCTTCCATGGTTTTGCCCCAAACCTTCCAATGATTTTTGAAATTTTATGGGAAGAATTCCCTGCACGATTAATAATCTTACACGATGACGATTAATAATCGTCACGGGAATCTTTCATGATGAATTGGGGAATTTTGCCCGAAGGGCAGGCGCGTTTTCCCCGAAAGGCCCGGCCATCGCTGCTTCCATCAGCGGCGGAATCACCGCCCTTTCCTGCCTCTTGTTTTATGCCCGTGCATTGAAGCCCGTCTTGCAAAGTTGAACAGGGAAAGCCTGCGCTTGTCCTTTCGTGGCATGGCTGCCATTGCCGCATCGGTTTGTCTTCGTTGCTTGGTGGAATGACATTGGCTGCGATAAGCGGCTGGTGGCTCTTTGCGCGCCGCAAATGCGAGAAGGCTTGCCGCCAAAAAGATTTGTTGCGGCAGGGAAGCTTGCTGCAACAAAAAAAGGAGACCTGAAAGTCTCCTTTTCCTTGAGCCTCTTGTCGGATTCGAACCAACGACCCCGAGATTACAAATCACGTGCTCTGGCCAACTGAGCTAAAGAGGCGGGGTGGGCAAGCTTCCTACACCGGTCGCTACAACCGACTACCTTTGCTGCGGTCAAGCCCTGGAGGATTTGTCAGGAGCTGACCGTATAGGGCTCGCCCATTTTGCGGGTGCAAAGGTAGTGATTATTTTCTATTCTGCAAGCAGGCGGAGCGTTTTTTACCGCTTTCATCAAGGATTTGTGCGTGGAGAAACGGTCGCTATGCCGGGATATTTGCTTTATCCCAGCAGTTTCATGAGCAATTTCCGAACGGGCCGGCTGCACAGCATGGCGCGGAACAGCGTGTATTTTGCCGTGTAGCGGCGGTCGGGCAAAGGGAATAATCCGTTTTTCTCGAGACGCTTGAGCCTTTTTTCGAGTTGGGAGGCCGACCGGGCAAGCTTTATGGTATTATAGATATAGTCCATGGTGAGTTGGGCCACGCGCCTTTCCATTGCTTGTTTGGCCAAGGCTTCCGTTGATTTGCTTATTTGGGCGAGGTGGTTTATGATGCGTTCCGTATCGTTAAGCCGTTTTATAATGTTCCGTTTGCTCGTGTTGTGGGTGATGGAATGCGGCCTTTGGCGGTAAAAGTAAGCTGTTGCTCCGGTCACGCAGATGTTTGCGGCGCGTAGCAGGAGTTGCGGCGTGAATTCTTCGTCTTCATGCAGCGTGCCGGGCGTGAAAAGCAATCCGCCTAATATGCTTTTCCTGAACAGGTATCCCCATGCGGCGGCATGCAGGTTGTTGTTTGCCATGTATGCTTCGCCGCTTGCGCATCGGATGGCGGGGCGTTTTTTGCCTTTGGTTTTGAGGTTGCTTGTCGGGACGAACAGGATAGCATCGTATTCGTTGCTTCTCGCAAGGCCGAGGCATTTCTCGTACCCCCTTTTGATGAGCATGTCATCGCCGTCCACGAATTGGATGTATTGCCCTGTGGCCATGCTGATGCCTGTGTTCCTTGCCGCGCTTAATCCCTTGTTCTCCTGCCGGATGTATGTGATCTCATCCATCCTTCCGGCCAATTCACGGACCGGGCTTTCGCGTGAACCGTCGTCAATGAGTATGATTTCCCTTTCCTTGCGTTGGAGCGGCAATTCTAATATGCTGTCGATGCATTCGGCCAACATCCCTGCGGGGAGGTTGTAGCATGCCACGATGAAGCTTATGATGGGGTTCTTGCTATTGTCCATGTCGCAAAATTAGCATTTTATCGGGACAAGGCAACTCATGCGGGATTCTTTTTTAGGGTTGCTCGGGAAAAGCGCAGGTTTCGTCCCTGCTTTCCGGGGCTGCGTGATTGGCTGGCCTGGCACCTCTGTGCGTTGGTTATGGATGCAGTGCTTTGGGGAGAAATCCTATAAGCAAAAGCTCCTGCAAGTTCATTGAACCGCAGGAGCTTTTGTTCGTTTATGTGTATTGGGTTATTTGCTTAGTGCCAAAGCCACGTTCACGGCGCAAGCCACTGTGCATCCTACCATCGGGTTGTTGCCGATGCCTAAGAAGCCCATCATTTCCACATGTGCGGGAACTGAAGAAGAGCCGGCGAACTGGGCATCCGAGTGCATGCGACCCAATGTGTCGGTCATGCCGTAAGAAGCAGGGCCTGCAGCCATGTTGTCTGGATGCAAGGTGCGGCCTGTGCCGCCGCCTGATGCTACTGAGAAGTAAGGCTTGCCGGCAAGCACACGCTCTTTCTTATAAGTGCCAGCCACCGGGTGTTGGAAGCGGGTCGGGTTTGTGGAGTTGCCTGTGATGGACACGTCCACATTTTCATGCCACATGATGGCCACGCCTTCGCGCACATCGTCGGCACCGTAGCATTTCACTTTCGCGCGAGGGCCGTCGGAATACGGAGTCTCCTTCACGATGTTCAATTCGCCGGTGAAGTAGTCGAACTTCGTCTGCACGTATGTGAAACCGTTGATGCGGCTGATAATCATGGCAGCATCCTTGCCCAAACCGTTCAGGATGCAACGCAAGGGGTTCTTGCGCACCTTGTTGGCCATTTCGGCAATCTTGATGGCGCCTTCTGCAGCGGCGAACGACTCGTGCCCTGCCAAGAATGCGAAGCATTGGGTTTCTTCGCGGAGCAGGCGGGCGGCCAGGTTGCCGTGGCCGATGCCTACCTTGCGGTCGTCGGCTACAGAACCTGGGATGCAGAATGCCTGCAAGCCGATGCCGATAGCTTCGGCAGCGTCAGCGGCGTTTTTGCAGCCTTTCTTCAGCGCGATGGCGCAACCCACCACGTATGCCCATTTTGCGTTCTCGAAGCAGATGCCTTGCGTTTCCTGGCAAGTCATGTAGGGGTCGAGACCTGCTTCGTCACAGATCTTGTTAGCTTCTTCAATGTCTTTGATGCCGTTCTCGTTCAATGCAGCCAGAATCTGCTTCATGCGGCGGTCTTGGCTTTCAAACTGTACTGGTCTAATCATAATCTGTGTCCTCCTATTATTCTTTACGTGGATCAATATATTTAACTGCGCCTTGTTCGGGTTTGAAGCGCCCGTAGGTGCCGGTCACGGCTTTCAATGCTTCGTTGGCGTCAACGCCTTTCTTCACTTGTTCCATGAACTTGCCCATGTGGACGTATTCATAGCCGATTACTTGGTTGTCTTTGTCGAGGGCCATGCGGGTGATGTAGCCTTCGGTCAGTTCAAGGTAGCGGGTGCCTTTGGCTTTGGTGCCGTACAGCGTGCCTACTTGGCTGCGGAGCCCTTTGCCCAAGTCTTCCAAGCCTGCGCCAATCATCAGGCCGCCTTCTGAAAAGGCAGACTGTGTGCGCCCGTAGACGATTTGCAGGAACAGTTCACGCATGGCCGTGTTGATGGCATCGCATACCAAGTCGGTGTTCAATGCTTCCAGGATGGTCTTTCCCGGCAGGATTTCAGAGGCCATGGCAGCCGAGTGGGTCATGCCGGAGCAGCCGATTGTTTCCACCAGGCATTCTTCGATGACGCCTTCTTTCACGTTCAGCGTCAGTTTGCAGGTGCCTTGCTGCGGGGCGCACCATCCCACGCCGTGGGTCAGGCCGGAGATGTCTTTGATTTCTTTTGCTTGAATCCATTTCCCTTCTTCAGGAATGGGAGCCGGGCCGTGGTTCGGTCCTTTTGCAACACAACACATGTGTTCAACTTCCTGTGAGTAAGTCATATTTGCTTTCTTTTTAATGAATAGAATAAATAATGTTCGTAACCATCATTGTGTGGCAGGGAAGGAGGGCTTCCCGAAAACCGGTGCAAAGTTAGGGCTTTTTCTTTTTCTGCCTGCCGGTGCGTGGTTGCTTTTTTCGCCGGGAAACCTTAAATAACGTTGTGGAGGCGGCGGTTTGCCAAGTGGAGTTGGCAAATGGGCTGGGCGGCGGGGCGGCCTGCGTGTGCCGGGCAGCAGGGCGGATATGGAAGGGGCGCAGCCTGTGCCGCGCCCCTTTGCTGTATCGCCTTGTGTGGCGGAGTGCTTCTGTTGTGCCGGATTAACGCGCCACCTTCATCACGTGCCGCTGGCCCTCCATGTCTATACATATTATATAGATGCCGCGCCATGTATAGACTGTTTACCATGCGCAAGGGGGCGGCCGGATGGTGCGCGGGATGCGCCCATGCTGCCACGCTGTAAGGACTGTTTACCATGCGCGGCATGGTGGGGTGATGACGCGCATCATGGTGCTGCCATGACGCGCAAGGCGAGGTGTGGATGATGCGCACCATGAGGGTGCCATGACGCGCATCATGGGGTGGTGCTGTTGCGCTTCATGGAGGGTGGCTGTTGCGCTTCATGATTCCACCCCCTCCACAATGGCCTGTGGGGCATGTTTTGCGGGGTGGATGGATGGCCAAGGCGACGAGTTGGCGAGCGAACCAGTTGACAAGGCGGAAGCCCGGCGGGCTTCCAGCAAGGCCATCCGCAGGGGCGGCGTTGTTGCAATATCTTACTGCCTGGCGATGGGGCGGGAAGGATGGCGGCATTTCAGGGCGGCGCGGCAGAAGGTTTCCGCCCGTATTTTGCCCGTATGTCGGGGAATTGTTGTAAGTTTGCGGCACGTATATGTTTCACAACCTAATAAACTGTAAATGATATGAAACCTACATTGTTTGTGTTGGCTGCCGGCATGGGCAGCCGTTACGGTGGTTTGAAGCAGCTGGACGGGCTGGGACCCAACGGCGAGACCATCATGGACTATTCTATTTTCGACGCCATGCGCGGCGGGTTCGGCAAGGTCGTGTTCGTCATCCGCAAGGACTTCGAGGACGGCTTCCGCGCCAAGATATTGAGCAAGTACGAGAACCACATACCGGTGGAACTGGTGTTCCAGGGCCTCGATGCCCTGCCTGAGGGGTTCGCCTGCCCGGAGGGGCGCACGAAGCCGTGGGGGACGAACCACGCCGTGCTGATGGGCAAGGACGTGATACGCGAGCCGTTTGCCGTGATCAACGCCGACGACTTCTACGGGCGCGACAGCTTCGCGGTGATGGGGCGTTACCTTTCCGGCATGGAAGGGCGCGAGAATGACTACTGCATGGTGGGCTACCGCGTGTGCAACACCCTGTCGGAGAGTGGCGCCGTGGCGCGCGGCATTTGCGAGACCAACGCCGAGGGCTTCCTCGCCACGGTGGTGGAGCGCACGGAGGTGATGCGCGTGGACGGGCGCGTGTGCTACAAGGACGAGCAGGGCCAGTGGGTGGCCGTGGCGGAGAACACGCCGGTGTCGATGAACATGTGGGGCTTCACGCCCGACTATTTCCGGCACTCGGAGGCGTACTTCGCGGAGTTCCTGCGGGCGAACATGGGCAACCTGAAGGCCGAGTTCTTCATCCCCTTGATGGTGAACAAGCTGATTACCGAGGGGACGGCGCGGGTGAAGGTGCTGGACACGACGGCGAAGTGGTTCGGCGTGACGTATGCTGCCGACCGCCAAGGCGTGGTGGACAAGATACAGGCGCTGGTGGATGCGGGCGAATACCCGTCGAAGCTGTTCTGAGGCAGCGCAGGCATGGATGCAGGAAGCCCGGTTCCCCTCCACGGGAGCCGGGCTTCTTCGCGTCCTTACAGTTCGTTCTTGAACAGGCGGCTGACGGCTTTCTGGTACTGGTTCTCCAGTTGGACGTACTCCAGTTCCGCCTGTATGCAGCTGTTCATCTGCGTGAGGTACTCCTCCGTGCTGATTTCCTCCTCCTCGAGGGCTTTCTCCAAGAGGCGGCTGTTCTCGCGGACGAGTTGCATGTCGTAGGCATTCATGGTGAGGCGGATGCTGGCCGCTTCGTGGTAGAGGGCGGTGACGGCTGCTTCGGCCTGCAAGCGGGCATTGTCTTCCCGCAGGCCGGCCGACAGGGCTTGTGCCTTGGCGGCCTTCACCTTGTGGCGGTTGCTGAACAGGGGGAGCGAGCCTCCGATGATGAAGCCGTTGAACTGTTCGCCCACGCCGGTGTTGCGGCGGTATCCCACCTCTATCGAGGGCAGCCAGCCGGACTTGTCGAGGGCCACTTGCTTGCGGGCGGCTTCGGCTTCGCTCTCCATGGCGGCGACCTGGAGTTCGGCGGCAAGCACGCGCTGCTTCACTTCTTCCAGCGTCCCTGGCTTCTCCACGGGGGGGTAGGCCGTGCCGTCCAGTTCCACCGGCTCGTCGCCGTTCATGGCCGACAGGCTTTGCAGGAGGTTGAGGCGCGCCGCATGGTTGGCTGCCAGGTCGGCACGAGCCTTCATCTGTTGCATCTGTGCGCTGTTGTACTCTATGATGTTGGCATCGCCCGTCTCCAAGCGTTCCTCGTAAAGCCCGGCCAGTTCCTCGGCGTTGTCCAATAGCAGTTCAAGCAATTCTTCCTGCCGGTTCAGGTGGATGATGTCCATGCACAGTTCTTTGGCTTGCAGCAGGATGTCGCGGCGCACGATGGCGTATTGCCGGTCGAGCGCCTGCGCCTTGAGGCCGTTCAGCTTGTTGCGCGTGCCGTAGAGAGTGGGGAAGTCGAATCCTTGCGATACCACCAATTCCCCCGTCTTGCCCAGTTCGCCGGGCTTCCCGTATTGGTAGGCGTAGCTCACGGACGGGTCGGGCAGGTTGTTGTCGGAGGCGTTGGCCAGCTTTTGTGCTTCTGCCAGATGGCTGCTGGCTTGCAGTTCCTTGTTGTTCGCTTCGATGCTCTCCAAGATGTCTTCGATGCTATGCCTTTGTGCGGACAGGTTCATGCCTGCAGCCAGGCAGATAGTGAATATGAGTCCTTTCTTCATGATTGAGTTGGTTTAGAGGGGTTTGTTAATGTGTAAACAATAGGCACGATGAATCCGTTCAGCAGCGTGGAGGTCAGCAGCCCTCCCAGGATGACTTTGGCCATCGGGCTTTGTATCTCATTGCCGGGCAGCGACCCTCCCATGGCGAGCGGGATAAGCGCCAAGGCCGACGACAATGCCGTCATCAGGATGGGGTTGAGCCGGTCCAGCGACCCTTGGATGATGCAGTCGTGCAGTGACAAGCCTTGCTCATGCAGCAGGTTGTAGTGCGACACGAGCAGCATCCCGTTGCGCGTGGCGATGCCGAACAGCGATATGAAGCCGATGATGGCGGGGATGCTGACCTCGCCCGTGGTGGCTGTTAGGGCAAACACTCCGCCGATGAGGGCCAGGGGAAGGTTCAGCAGGATGATGGCACTTTGCCTTGCATCGTGGAATTGCCCGTAAAGCAACAAGAAGATGACCACGATGGACATGAGGGAGGTGAGCAGCAGGATGCGCGACGCGCTTTGCTCGCTCTCGAACTGCCCTCCGTATTCGATGTGGTATCCTTCCGGCAGGGTGATGCGCTGGGCAATGCGCGATTGTATGTCGTTCACTACGCTGCGGATGTCGCGCCCTTCCGTGTTGGCCGAAATGACAATCTTGCGTTTCACGTTCTCGCGGCTGATGGTGTTGGGACCCATTGTGGAAGTGATGTCGGCCACTTGGCAAAGAGGCACTTTCTGGTTTCCTGCGTCTATCATCAGTTCGTTGACTTTATTGATTTCGTCGCGGCAGTCGTCCTTGGCGCGTACCACGAGGTCGAAGGTCTTCCCGCTTTCATAGACTTGGGAGACCACCTCGCCTGCCAGATGCACTTGCACGAACTCCGCAAACTGCGGCAAAGATATGCCATATCTTGCAAGTATCTCCCTCTTGGGGGTGATTTTTAGCTGCGGGCGTTCGATTTGCTGTTCCACGTTCAGGTCGGCCACGCCTTCCACGTCCTGTATGCATTCCTTGATTTGGTTGCCCAAGGCGAACATGCGGTTCAGGTCGTTGCCGAACAGCTTGATGGCGATGTTGGCTTGTGTGCCTGACAGCATGGCATCGATGCGGTGGGAGATGGGTTGCCCGATTTCGACGTTCACGCCGTTCAGGATGGACAGCTTCTCGCGTACTTCAGCTGTCAGTTCCTCGCGTGAACGGCCGTCCAATTCGAACGGCGCCTCTATCTCGGAGACGTTCACGCCAAGGGCATGTTCGTCTAATTCGGCACGGCCCGTCTTGCGCACCACTGTCTTTATTTCTGGAATGGTGAGCAGCAGTTCCTCGGCCTGTTGCCCGATGCGGTCGGATTCGGGCAGGGAGATGCCGGGCAGGCTGCTGATGTTGATGGTGAACGAACCTTCATTGAACGGGGGCAGGAAGTTGCGTCCCAACGTGAAGAACATCCCGGCAGCCACGGCGAACAGGGCTATCGTCCCGCCCAGGATGATGCGCTTGTGGTGCAGGGCATGTTCGAGGGCGATGCCGTACCACTTTTTCAGCCATGTGGCAAGGAAAGCTTCCTTGGGCATCTTCGTGCTGTGCTTGTAGCCCAACAGGTAGCTGCAGAGCGCCGGGGTCAGCGTGAGCGCCACGATGGTGGAAGCGAACAGGGCTACGATGAACGCCACGCCCAAGGGCATGAGCATGCGCCCTTCCATGCCGGAGAGGAAGAACAGCGGCACGAAGCTCGCCACGATGATGAGGGTGGAGTTCAGGATGGGCATGCGCACCTCGCGGGAGGCATGGAACACGACATCGATGACTTTCTGCCTTTCCCCTTCGGGCTTTAGCCGGTTCTCGCGCAGATGTTTCCATACGTTCTCCACATCCACGATGGCATCGTCTACCAGCGAGCCGATGGCAATGGCTAAGCCGCCGAGGCTCATGGTGTTGATGGTAAGCCCCATGAGGTGAAGCACCAAGATGGCTATCACCATGGACAGGGGCAGGGTGACGAGGGAAATGACGGTGGTGCGCGTGTTGGCAAGGAAGAGGAACAACACGATGACCCCGAAGATGGCGCCTTCATAGAGCGACTTTTGCACGTTGCCGATGGAGCTTTCGATGAAGCGGCTTTGGCGGAAAGCATCTGTGGATACGTGGACATCGGGCGGCAGGGTGGCTTGGAGTTCGGCCATGGTGGCATCAAGCTTCTCCGTCAGTTCCAAGGTGCTGGTGTCCGGCTGCTTGGTGACGGTGAGCAGCACGGCGGGCCGCCCTTTTTCGGATGCCGTGCCTAACTTGGGCTGGCGGGCGCCGATTTGCACGTCGGCAATGTCGCCCAAGCGGACGGGGACGGCGGCTGAGGTTTTCACCACAGCCTGTGCCAATGCTTCGGCCTGCGTGGTGGTCAACATGCCTCGCACGATGTATTCGTTGCCATATTCATAGATGACGCCTCCGTTCACATTCTGGTTCATCTGCCGGGTGGCGGCCATCACGTCGGCCAGTGCTACGCCGTAATGCTTCATGCGGGCAGGGTCTGTCAGTATCTGGTATTCTTTGACATCGCCGCCTAATACGGCTACCTGTGCTACGCCTCCCGTGGAAAGCAGGCGCGGGCGGATGGTCCAGTCGGCTATGGTGCGGAGGTCGAGCATGGAGGTGCTGTCGGCGGTGAGGCCGATAATCAGCACTTCGCCAAGGATGGACGACTGCGGGCCGAGGGTGGGCTTGCCGATGCCTTCCGGCAGGCTTTCGTTGACAGTGGCAAGTTTCTCGGAGACAATCTGCCGGGCAAGGTAGATGTCGGTGTTCCAGTCGAACTCCACCCAAACAACGGAGAAGCTGTGGGTGGACGAGGAACGGACGCGGCGCACGTGGGTCGCCCCGTTCACGGCAGTCTCGATAGGGAAGGTGACGAGTTGTTCCACTTCTTCGGCTGCCATGCCATTGGCTTCGGTCATGACGACGACGGTGGGCGCATTCAGGTCGGGGAACACGTCGACCTCGGTGTGGAGCGTGGCGTAGGTTCCCCCTATCATAAGCAGCACGGCGGCTATCAGGATGAACAGCCGGTTGTGCAGGGAGAAATGTATGATTCTGTCTAACATGTCCGTAGGGTTTTAATGTTCATGGGAATGGGCGGGGATGGCGGAGGATGCGCCTGCCAGTTTCACTTGGTAAGCACCTTGGGTGACAATGCGGTCGCCGGGGTGCAGCCCTTGGAGTATGCGGGTCGCCACGCCGTCGGTGGAGCCGGGCTTGACTTCCTGTTTGCGGTAGCAGTCCTCATCGAGTTGGATGTACACGAAGTAGGCTCCCTGCTCCTCGATGATTGCGCTGCGCGGGACGGTGATGGCGTCTTCTTCTGTTTCGCCAAGCAGATAGACGGTGGCGTAGCTGCCGGGCAGGATGCCTTCGCGGTTGTCGAAAGCGAAGGTGACGGGGATGTAGAACGATGTTTCCGCGCTGGCGGTTCGCCCGTAGGCAAGGCGTTGCCCTCCGAGGCTGTCGAGGCTATGCACGCGGTTGTCGTAGGGGGTTTCGAAGCGGGCGGAGGTGATGGCAGCCAGGCGCGGGTAGTGTTTGGCGGGGACATCGGCCCGCAGGTGCAGCCGCCGGGTGGAGGTGACGGTCATGAGCGGTTGCCCGGCGGCGGCGTAGTCGCCTTCGCGGACGAGGCATTGCTTGACGTACCCGTCGATGGGTGACGCCACGGCCTGCCCGTTGGCGGTGCTTCCGGCGGCGACGGATTGGTAAGCGATGCGGGCGTTCTCATACGCGGAACGGATGCTGTTGTATTCCTTCTGGGAGATGATTTGCCCGTCGAGGAGCTTTTGGGCGCGTTGGTAGTCTTGCAAGGCTGTTTCGTAGTCCACCTTGGCGCGTTGCGCCGGGTCGCCGCCCTCCATGCCTGTGGCGGAGAGCGTGGCCAATGTGGCGCCTTTGGCCACCGGCATGCCTTCGGCCATGCGGGATGGGAAGGAAACGGTGCCTCCGATGGTGGCCGCCACGGTGGCTTCGCTGCCGGGCGCGGGGAGGATTTGCCCGCTGGCGCGGATGACTTCGCGGAAGGGGCGGGGTTGCACTTCGCTGGTTCTCACGCCGGCAGCTTCGGCCTTGGCGTGGGGGAACACGATTTCGCCGGCGTGCGCTTCTGTGGCATGCGCGGCGGTTTCCCCGGCGTGTTGTTCCTCGTGGGGATGGTGGTGGCAGGCGGCCAGCAGGAGGGCTGCCGCTGCGGTCAGGATGATGTTTGCTTTCATATTCTGGTTCATTTCAGGTTTATGTCATTGTCAATTATGTAGCCGTATGGCTTTTTTGCCTTCGGGCGGAAGGCGTGGCTTCCTCCGTGCCGTGGGTGAAGCCGGGAGGGACGCTTCCTTCAAGCATCCCCCTTGGCATCCCTTTCCATGCGCCACAATCGTGGCATGCGTGTGCCACAGCCGTGGCGTGCATGTGCCACAGTTGTGGCGTGCGTTGCCCGTGCGCATGGTGGCATGTTATGCGCAGGCATGGTGGCCTGCTGTCCATAGGCATGGCATGGGAATCACCTCCCTTTGCTTCCTATGGAGATGGCGGCAAAGGTAAGCGTTCCCTCGTGCAACCGGGTTGCGAAGGGGCAAGGGGTCAAAGGATGGCCGGCGGGGCGCGTGGGCTGCGGCAGGAGGCCGCAGCGGAGGGGTGCAGGCGTTCGCAGTAGGGCGGTGCCGGGGATTTTGGCGCGGCATGCGGGAGGCCGCCGGGCGTGGCAGCCGCTATACCTGCCGGGTTGGCTTGCGCTTTTGTGCAAAGGCGCAGGCCATGGCCGGTGTTGCCCTTATAGCAATGGAACTTGGTGATGCAGGCTGTGTGGCAGGGGGCCTCCTCCTGCGGGCCGTTTTGGTGGGCAGGGAGGGAAGCATGCGCCTCGTGGTTCATGGCGAAGCATGCGGCGGCGCGATGGTGGTGGTGCGGCAATGCGTTGGCCGCTACCATGGCGATGCATGCCACGAGGAAGATGAGGGTAATATGCCTTTTGCTGCGCATCTTGCTTGTTGGTTTGGGCGCAAAGATAGGGCAAAGCGCGGAGATACGGAAACTTTCGGGCGGGATAAAAGCAAGGGGCGCACGTGGAAAAGCATGCGCCCCTTGCAGGAATTGCCTTGGATGGCTGTGTTTTACCAGATGGACACCCTCTTGTCCTTGGGAATGTACATCGGGTCGGCCTCGGTGATGCCGAATGCGTCATACCATGCATCTATCTGCGGCAGGATGCCGTTGACGCGCCATTTGCCCAAAGAGTGGACGTCGATGTTGGTGAGGTAGAGGACATATTCGGGACGGGTGTTGTTGGCCCATACCCCGGCGTAGGCCAAGAAGAAGCGTTGTTCGGGCGTGAAGCCGTCCACCACGGGCAGCGGGTTGTCTTTTGTGGCGGCCTTGAAGGCTTGGTAGGCCACTTGGAGCCCTCCGTAGTCGGCAATGTTCTCGCCGAGGGTCATTTCCCCGTTGGCATGCACGCCGGGCGCTACTTCGATGTTGTTGAAGAAGTCCACCATGACTTGCGCACGTTGTTTGAAGCGTTCTGCATCGTCGGCAGTCCACCATTCGCGTAGGTTGCCGTCTTTGTCGTATTGGCGGCCTTGGTCGTCGAATCCGTGGGTCATCTCATGCCCGATGACTACGCCGATAGCTCCGTAATTGAATGCGTCGTCGGCGTTCATGTCAAAGAACGGGGGTTGCAGGATGCCAGCGGGGAAGCATATCTCGTTGGTTGTCGGGTTGTAGTAGGCGTTGACGGTCTGGGGGGTCATCAGCCATTCGTCGCGGTCTACGGGTTTGCCTGCGCGCGCTGTCATGTCATCGTATGCCCATTGCGTGGCGCGTTCGATGTTCGCCCAGTAAGAATCGTCCTTTATTTCCAACGCGGAATAGTCTTTCCATTTGTCGGGGTAGCCGATTTTGACATGGAAGGTGGAGAGTTTCTCCAATGCGAGGGCTTTGGTGGAGTCGCTCATCCATTCCACGTTTTGGATGCGTTCGCCTAATGCGGTTTGCAGGTTCTTCACCAATGCCACCATGCGTTCTTTGGCTGCTGCGGGGAAGTATTTCTCCACGTACATTTGGCCGATGGCTTCACCCAATACGCCGCTGACGGTGCCTACAGCGCGTTTCCAGCGGGGCTGCATTTCTTGCGTGCCTGACATGGTGCGGCTGTAGAAGTCGAAGTTCTGTTCGTTGAGGTCGTCGCTCAGGCAGGATGCTGCGCTGTCAATGAGTTTCCATTGCAGATAGAGTGCTTGGTCGGCTACCGGCAAGGTGTCCAGTTCTTTGGCGGATGCGGCCAGCGCGTCGGGTTGCCCGATGATGATTTCCTTCACGTCTTTCAGCCCAAATCCGGCAAGATAGGCATCCCAGTTGAATGTGGGGTATTTTGTGCGGATTTCATCCATGCTCATCTTGTTGTAGTTGAGTTGGGGGTTGCGGAGGTCTTCTTTTTTGCGGAAAGCTTTGGCAAGGCGTGTTTCCACGTCCATGACGATGGTTACGGCTTTTTGTGCGATGGCCTTGTCATATCCTGCCAGTTGGAACATTTTCTGTACATGCGCTTTGAATGCTTCGCGTATCCGGGTGCTGTTTTCGTCTTTCTCCAAATAGTAATCGCGGTTGCCCATTGACAGTCCGGCTTGTCCGATTTGCACGGCGTTCATGCTGCTGTTTTTCTCGTCGGCTCCCACGTAGAGTGCCAAGTAGCTGCCTATGCCACGGCGGGCCAAGCTGGATATAAGTGCATAGACATCTTTTTTGTCTTTGAGTGCGGCGATTTCCTCTAACTCGGCCTTGATGGGCATCACGCCTTCTTGGTTCAGTTTCACACTGTCCATGGCGATGCGGTAGAGGTCGCTCACTTTTTGGCCTACGCTTCCTTGGGGATGTTGTTCGGTGGAGAGGCTTTCAATGAGTTCCTGCATCTGTTTGCGGTTGGTTTCGCTGAGGATGGTGAATGAGCCGTAGAGGGGATATTCCTCTGGTATCGGGTGGTTGGCCATCCATCCTCCGCAAGCGTATTGGTAGAAATTGGTACCAGGCAGTGCCGTGGTGTCGAGGTTGGCAAGGTCGATGCCTGTAGTTTGCGGCATCTCTTTTTTGCTGTTGCAGCCTGTTGAGGCAGCCAATGCAAGCGCCATGATAGGCAAATAATACTTCATCTTCATATAAACTGTATTTAATTGATGTTTAGGTTTTCTTCAAGTTCGATGGATGCGTTTTCCCATTCTGCTTCTTTTGTTTCCAGTTGCCCTTTCAGGCTTTGGTAATGGGCGTAAAGCTGTTTGTCGGATGCTCCTTCCGGGGTTGACATTTTCAGCTCTGCTTCTTTGATGTCTGCTTCTAATAGCGTGATGCTTTTTTCACAGTCGGCTATTAGCTTCTCTAATTTGCGTATTTTCCGGTTTTGTTCTTTCCGTGCTTCGTACGACAGCTTGCCGTCGTTGTTGTCACTTCCTGATTGTTGGGCAGGTTGCGGGGCTTTTCGTTGCAATTCGTTCAGGTTTTCTATTTTTTTCTTTTGCAGGAAGTCGTATATGCCGCCTAAATGCTCTTTCACCAAGCCCCCGCCAAATTCGTAAACTTTGCTGACCAGCCCGTCAAGGAAGTCGCGGTCGTGGGAGACTATGATGGCTGTCCCGTCGAAGTCGCGGATGGCTTCTTTCAGCACGTCTTTCGACCGCATGTCCAAATGGTTGGTCGGTTCGTCCAATATCAGCAGGTTCACGGGTTCGAGCAGGAGCTTGATCATGGCGAGGCGGCTTCGTTCGCCGCCGGACAGCACTTTGACTTTTTTGTCAATGGTTTCCCCGCCGAACATGAATGCGCCGAGTATGTCGCGTATTTTGGTGCGGATGTCGCCTTTGGCCACGTAGTCGATGGTGTCGAACACGGTGAGGTTCTCGTTGAGCAGTTGCGCTTGGTTTTGTGCGAAATAGCCGATCATGACGTTGTGGCCGATGGTGAGTTTGCCTTCGTAGGCGGTTTCTCCCATGATGCATTTCACGAGGGTGGATTTCCCTTCTCCGTTCCTTCCCACGAATGCCACTTTGTCGCCCCGGTGGAGCGTCATGTCGACATTGTGGATGACCACGTGGCTGCCATATGCTTTCTTTAGCCCTTCGATGGTGACGGGGTAGCTGCCTGACCTTGGGGCGGGCGGGAATTTGAGCCGCAGGGTGGAGGTGTCGTCTTCGTCGATTTCAATGGGGACGATTTTCTCTAATTGTTTGATGCGGCTTTGCACTTGGACGGCTTTGGTGGCTTTGTAGCGGAAGCGTTCGATGAATTCTTCGGTGTCCTGTATTTGTTTCTGCTGGTTTTCGTAAGCCCGCATTTGTTGTTCGCGGCGTTCCTTGCGCAAGGCGACGAATTGATCGTAGGCCACTTTGTAGTCGTAGATGCGGTGGCAGTTGATTTCGATGGTGCGGGTGGTGACGTTGTTGATGAACGCCCTGTCGTGTGATACCAGCACGGCGGCTCCGGGATGGTTTTTCAGGAATTCCTCTAACCATTGTATGGATTCGATGTCCAAGTGGTTGGTGGGTTCGTCGAGGAGCAGCACGTCGGGGCGGCGGAGCAGGATTTTTGCTAATTCGATGCGCATGCGCCATCCTCCGCTGAATTCGGAGGTGGGGCGGTTGAAGTCTTCGCGCCGGAATCCTAATCCGGCCAAGGTGCGTTCTGTTTCGGCATGGTAGTTGGTGCCTCCCATCATCAGGAAGCGTTCGTTTTCGTGCGTGAAGCGTTCGATGAGTTTCCGGTAGCTTTCCGATTCGTAATCGGTTCTTTCCGCCAGTTCATTGTTGAGTTTTTGTATTTCGGCTTGTATTTCGGTGATATGGCTGAAGGCTAGTTCTGCTTCTTCCATTACCGTGCGTTGGTCGCTTAAGGCCATGACTTGTGGCAGGTAGCCGATGGTGATGTCCTTAGGAACTGAAATTGTGCCGGATGTGGGGTTTTGTTGCCCGGCAAGTATTTTCAGCAAGGTGGATTTCCCTGCGCCGTTTTTCCCGACCAATGCGATGCGGTCTTTTTTGTTGATGACGAATGTCACGTCTTCCAACAACGGCGTGGCTCCAAATTCCACATATAGGTTGTCTACGGAAACCATTCCTGTTTGTTTTATCAGTTTTTCTTTCCTACTGGCTGGCAAAGATAGGCATTAAATGCTGATGTGCAATGATGTCGGGCTGAAAAAGCTTCATGCTTCGATTGGTTTTTGTGATGTTGTCTGCTTCTCGTTTTTTAACGGATGGAGGCGAGGCACTTAAACTATGTTATATAACATATTCTTTAAAGGGCGGATTGTTTGCATTTCCGGGAAATCCTGTATTTTTGCAACGTGTTTTTCATAGTATTAGATTTAAGGTTAACAAGGTTGGAGTACGGCGGTACTCCTTTTTTATGCCTTTCCTGTAGATTCTGCGCATAGTATTTTCTCTGGCAGTTGTGTTTGTTTTTCTGTTTGGCCGTATGGAAACTTCCGTTCGGCGGTGCTGGAACTTTTGTTTGGCCGCATAGTTTCTTCTGGCTTCGTCGTCGTTTGTACGGATGCCGCCGTCGTTTGTATAGTTGTCGTCGTCGGTTGTGCTGTCGCCGTCGACGGCAGAAGTTTCTGCCCGTGCAAATTGAAGTTTCTTCCCGCGTAAGCGGAAGTTTTCTCCCGCATGGGTGGAGGAATTTCCCGGCATGAATTGGAATCCTTTGCGGCTGTGTCAGAACCGGAAACGGAGGTCGATGCCGAATTGGCGGGGTTTTCCTTTCTGGATGAATCGGTTTCCCAGCGATTCGAAGTAGAATGCGGCGTATTGCTGGCCTAAGAGGTTGCTGCCCCAGAGGTCGATTTGCACTTTCTTTGCTTGGGCGGAGACGCGGGCGTTGAGCGTGCCGTAGAAATCCTGCGCCATGTCGTTTTGTTCTGTCCAATAGATTTTTCCGGCTCCGTTGTAGCAGAGGTTGAGCAGGAGGTGGCGGAAGGCGGCCTGCGGGCGGAAGCGGAATGTGTAGCTTCCGCTGAGGGTGAGGGTATGGCGTGGCACGAATGGCACGAACTGGCCGCTGTAGTAGGTGGTGACGACGGCGCCTGTGTCGTCTTTCTGGTTGGTGGCATAGGAACGGAAGGTGGCATGGGTCAGCCCGTAGGCGGCTTGCAGGAGCAGGTTGGGCGTGGCTTGCGCCCGCACTTCGGCTTCTGCGCCGATGCTGCGGCTGCGTCCGGCGTTGACGGTCATGCGGCCGAAGCCGTTTTCTGAGAAGCGGGCCACTTGCTGGTCCCGCGTGTCCATGTAAAAGGCGGCCAAGTCGGCATCTAATTTGTTGCCGGGCAAGGATAGGTGTGCGCCTATTTCGTAGCTCCAGCTGTATTCGGGGCGGTAGATGGTGCTTTCGCTGATGTCGGGGTGTTCGCCGTAGCCGGGGATGTTGCCCAGCATTTGGCCGATTTGCCCTTCAGGGATATGGAAGTCTTGGGCCATCTTGTCTTTCAAGGCATCCACCATGGCGTTCTTCAGTTCGCCTTGGATGAGGTCGGAGAACATCTGTATGTTGTAGCCTCCGGAGCGGTATCCCCGGCTGACGGAGGCGTAGAGGGTGTTGCGTTTGTCGAATCTGTATTGCACGGCGAATTTAGGAAGGAACTGCAGGTAGCTGTGGCTTTCCTCCCCTTTCAAGACGGATTGTGCGGACAGTCCTTTTAATGTCATGGCAGGGTTTCCAGGCGCAAAGGCGATGTGGAAGTCGAAGTCCATCGGGTCGTTGTAGGAATTGTAGGTCATGCTGGTTCGTTCATAGTCGAGGCGCAGCCCTGCGGTGACCGACAGGCCGTCCACGAGGAAGTCGTTGACGGTGGACTGGTGATAGACGGCGGCGTTCCACGCGGGCGTGTTGAAATAGCCGGGGATGCGGAGGCGGTCGTTGGCCACTTGGAGGCTCATCGACGGGAAGGGGATGGCTTGGAACACGCCGTTGATGTTGCCTTCTATCATCTCGTTGATGCCTTCGCGCTTGAATGTGACGGGGGCTTCCGTGTCCAGGCTCTGGTAGAAGCCGAAGATGCCGGTGGTCCATTGCCACCTTGCGCCTGGCTTTGACTTGAACACGATTTCCTCGGACACCGTGTGCATGCGTTGCTTTTGCATGAGGTTGAAGATGTCCTTTTCCGTGAAGTCCTGGTCGAGGAACATCCGGTCGTCCAGGTACTGGTAGCCGGTGATGAAGCTCGCCACGAACGGGCCGGGCTGGTACTCGATGTTCATCCCGCCGTTGACGAGGCTGCGGCGGTAGGTGCTTTCGTCGTTGTAGGCCACAGGGTCGATGGCACCCGTGGCGGGGTGGTACAGCCCGTAGGCGTATCCCCCTTGGTTGTTGTGTTCGTAGCTTAGTGTGAAGTCCAGTTTCAGGTTGTCTTGCGGCAAAGAGATAGCCCGGATGCGACCGCCCCCGCTGCTGAGGCGGTCGGCGTTTTTGTCCACGGAGGGAGCGTTGTTTTTGAAGAACCCTCCCCGGTATTCATAGAACCCTCCAGCAGAGAAGGCGAATTTGCGGCTGATGCGGTGGTAGTGGGTGAACGAAGCGTTGTAGTTGTGGTAGGTGGCAGCGCCTAATCGGATGTCCGTGCCTTGGTAAGTGAAGGGCGATCGGGTATGCACGTTGATCAGGCCGCCCATGGTGTTGCGCCCGTAGAGCGTGCCTTGCGGGCCGCGCAGGATGTCGATGCTCTCGATGTCGTAGAAGCTGAAGTCGAAGGCCGATTTGTCGATGTAAGGGATGTTGTCCACGTACAGTCCCACGGCGGGCGTGTTGATTCGCGCCCCGATGCCGCGTATGTAAACGGCAGAGGTCATCCTCGAGCCGTAGTCGGGGATGAAGATGTTGGGCGTTATCTGGCTGATGCCTTTGATGGAGTTGATACGGTACTGTTGCATGCCTTGCTGTGTGATGCGCGAGGCTGCGGCAGGTGTTTGCCTCAGGTCGGCGTTCCCTTTCGGCGAAGGGGCGGTCACCACCACGTCGTCAAAGGTGATGGCGGCGGTTGTGTCAGTCGGCAGTGCCTCCTTGTGGCCGTAAACTGTGGCCGCAGCCAATAGGGCGGTCAGCAATAAGCTTGTTCTTTTCATTGTCTGTGGGTGCTTTGGTTTTCCGCGTGCAAAGTAAATGTGAATTTTCCGGGCATGCAATCCCCATTTGTGAGGATAATTCGGGGGCATGGAGAGAGAAAAGAACTATCTTTGCGGTGCAGATTGTAAAAATAGGGGCATATGTTGTTTAAAAGCATGATGGCGTTGGCCTTGGGGTTGCTGTGTGGCGGGTCTTCCCTTTTTGCCATGGAAGGCCGCGACAGCGTGGCGGTGCGGGTGGAGGAGGGCGAACAGTTCCGCCCGGTTCAGTTGGCGTTGCCTGCCTCGTTAGTGGCAGCCGGCACGTTGGGGCTGGCCGTTCCCCAGTTGAAGGCGGCCAACCGGGATGTCCGCGATGCCTTGGGCCGCTGGCGCGACGGGCGTTATTTCCGGGCGGACGACTATTTGCAATATCTTCCGGTCGTTTCCCATCTGGGGCTGAGCCTGTTGGGCGCGAAAGCGAAGCATGGCTACGTGGAGCGCATTTGCGTGGTTGCCACCTCATACGCCGCGATGGGCATCATGGTGAATGGGTTGAAATACACGGTCAGGGAGCGCCGCCCGGACGGCAGTACGCGCAATTCCTTCCCCTCTGGGCATACGGCCACCGCTTTCATGGGAGCGGAACTGGTCAGGATGGAGTACAAGGACGATTCGCCCCTGTATGGCATTGGGGCTTACACGGTGGCTTGCGGAGTGGCATTCCTGCGGCTTTACAACGAGCGGCATTGGTGCAACGACGTGCTGGCCGGGGCAGGCATTGGCATATTGAGTGCCCGCATCGGGTATTGGCTCCTGCCCTTGGAGCGGAAATGGTTCCGGCTTGACAGGATAGGGAAGGGGAGCAAGGTGGCGGTGTTCCCCTATTACGATGCCGCTTCAAGGGGCGGCGGGGGAATGCTGGCCCTTCGTTTTTAGGCTCAGATGCTGCCTGCCTCGATGTACCCGTGCATGACGGCATAGACGGCCAGCCCGGAGACCGACCTGATGCCCAGCTTCTCGATGATTTTCTTCCGGTGGGTGATGACCGTCGTCTGGCTGATGTTCAGCCTGTCGGCTATTTCCTTGTTGATGCATCCTTTGGCAAGCAGCACGAGTACCTCTGCTTCCCTTGCCGTGAGTGTTCCTGACGGGGCATTGGAGGCATGGTGGTGGTAGTCCTGCCCGTGGCGGTGCAGTTCCACGATTTGCTTGATGAGCATATCTTCCGGCTGGGCGACGTTCAGCACCGGGATGCCTGCCGGCGGCTTCTGCCTGTCGCCGTTTGCCATGATGATGGTCTTGGGCTTGCGGGGCAGGAAGAAGGCGGCATGCTCGAAGTAGGTTTGCTCGGCCACGAAGTAGTGGGCATACCGCTCCGCCCCGCAGGACTCCATCTCCGCAAAGGTGGCGAACCGCCGGATGGAGGCCGTGGGGATGAGGCTTTCGAGGATGGTCTTCAGCCCTAAGGCGCAAAGCACGTTGCTGTCTATGATGGCTATTTCCTTATCCATGGGAAGCGTTCAGGTATTGGGACAGGCTGTCGGCGCAGCGTTCGCCGTCGATGCCGGCCGAGACGATGCCCCCGGCATACCCGGCTCCTTCCCCGCACGGGAACAGCCCTTGTATTTCCACATGTTGCAGCGTGTCCCGGTCGCGGAGGATGCGCACGGGCGACGAGGTGCGGGTTTCCACCCCGATGACGGCGGCTTGGTTGGTCAGGAAGCCGTGCGATGCCTTCCCGAAGTGGCGGAATCCTTGCCGCAGGCGTTCGCTGATGAAGCCCGGCAGCCAGAAGTGCAGGGGCGAGGCCACTAATCCCGGCGTGTAGGAACTGTCGGGCAGGGACGCACCCAGACGTTTGTTCACGAAGTCGGCCATGCGTTGCGCCGGTGCGGTTTGGCTGCGTCCCCCTTGCAGCCATGCCTGGCGTTCCAAGTCCTCTTGGAAGTGCAGGAGGGCCAGCGCGCCGTATTGTTCATAGCCGGTGATGTCCTCCGGGCGCGTCTCCACCACCATGCCGGAGTTGGCCCACCGGGAACCCCGGTTGGAGGGCGACATGCCGTTCACCACCACCTGCTCAGGTCCGCTGGCCGCAGGGACGATGAACCCGCCGGGACACATGCAGAAGCTATATACCCCCCGCCCGTCGGCTTGCGTGACGAAGCTGTATTCGGCGGCGGGGAGGTATTCGCCCCGTCCCTCGCGGCGGTGGTACTGGATTTGGTCAATCAACTCTTGGGGATGCTCCAGGCGCACGCCGACGGCAATGCCCTTTGGCTCGATGGCGATGCGTTGGGCGTGAAGCCAGCGGTACACGTCGCGGGCGGAGTGGCCGGTGGCAAGGATGACCGGGCCGTGGAACTCCTGCCCGCCGGCCGTCTGCACGCCGATGGCCTGCCCGTTGCGGACGATGAGGGCATCCGCCCGCGTTTGGAAGTGGATTTCCCCCCCGTATTGCAGGATGGTGCGGCGCATGTTCTCGATGACGCGGGGCAGCTTGTCGGTGCCGATGTGGGGATGCGCGTCGGCCAAGATGGCCGTGCTGGCCCCGTGCTGGCAGAAGATGCGGAGGATGCGATCCGTGTCGCCGCGCTTCTTGCTGCGGGTGTAGAGCTTGCCGTCGGAGTAGGCGCCCGCGCCGCCCTCGCCGAAGCAATAGTTCGATTCCGGGTCCACCGCCTGCTCGCGGGGGATGCGGGCAAGGTCTTTCTTGCGCTCATGCACATCCTTCCCCCGTTCCAGCACCACGGGCTTGATGCCCTGCTCGATGAGGCGGAGGGCGGCGAACAGCCCTCCGGGTCCCGCCCCCACCACGACGGCCTGCCTGCGGCCGTCCACTTCATGGTACTCAACGGGTGTGTATTCTTGTGCCGGGGGCACCTCGTTGACGTAGGCCCGCACGTGGAGGTTGACGTAGATGGTGCGCTGCCGCGCGTCGATGCTGCGTTTCAGCACGCGGACGGCGTTGACGGAGGGGAGGTCGAGTCCCTTTTCCGTGGCAAGGCATTGCAGGATGCTCTGTTCGTTGGCGGCCTGTTCGGGCAGCAGCCGGAGTTGGTATTCGTAGGTCATGGTTGCATATATTATAATAATGTGTTATCCGAATAGTTGCCGGAAGGCTTCTTCCACCTTGCGCACCGGCACTACCTCGATGCGGAGGTTGCTTTTGTCCAGGCTCTGGGCGTTGTATTTGGGGACGAGCATGCGCCGGAATCCCAGCTTTTGCGCCTCGGCGATGCGCTGGGCGATGCGGTTCACGGGGCGTATCTCGCCCGACAGCCCCACTTCGCCTGCCAGGCACGTCTGGCTGTCGACGGGGATGTCCATGTTGGAGGAGAGGACGGCGGTGATGACGGCCAGGTCGATGGCGGGGTCGTTCACCCGCAGCCCCCCCGCGATGTTGAGGAACACGTCCTTTTGGGCCAGCTTGAACCCCACGCGCTTCTCCAGGACGGCGAGCAGCATGTTCATCCGCCGGATGTCGAATCCTGTGGCCGAACGTTGCGGCGTGCCGTAGGCGGCGGTGCCCACGAGGGCCTGCGTCTCGATGAGGAAAGGCCGCGCCCCCTCCACGGCGGCGGCCACGGCGATGCCGCTCATGCCCTCGTGGTCCTGCGAAAGGAGCAGTTCCGAGGGGTTGGCCACAGGGCGCAGCCCGTCGTTGCGCATTTCGTAGATGCCCAGTTCCGAGGTGCTGCCGAAGCGGTTCTTGATGCTGCGCAGGATGCGGTACATGTAGTGCTGGTCGCCTTCGAATTGCAGCACCGTGTCCACGATGTGTTCCAGCACCTTCGGCCCGGCGATGCTTCCCTCCTTGTTGATGTGGCCTATCATCAGCACGGCGACGCCCGACTCCTTGGCGAACTTGAGCAGCGACGCGGCGCACTCGCGGATTTGCGTGATGCTGCCGGGCGACGCTTCGGCTCCCTCGGTGGCAATCGTCTGTATGGAGTCGATGACCACGAGCGCGGGCTGCGTGTCGCGGATGTGGGCATAGATTTGCTCTAACGACGTTTCGCAGGCGATGAGGCAGCCGGAGTCGGGGTGGCTGATGCGGTCGGCCCGCAGCTTGAGCTGCCGGGCGCTCTCCTCGCCCGACACGTAGAGGGTGCGCACCTCCGGCAGGCGCAGGGCGGTTTGCAGCACGAGGGTGGACTTGCCGATGCCCGGCTCTCCCCCCACTAATACCAGCGAGCCGGGCACCAGCCCGCCGCCTAATACGCGGTCCAGTTCGTCGTCGCCGAGGCGGATGCGGGGCGCTTCCTCCGCGTTGAGTTCGTTGATGCGCACGGGGCGGCTTTTCGCCGCGCTTCCCCCGGCTTCTGCCCGCAGGCGGGGCGGGGCGGCGGCCACGGTCTGCTCCACGTAGGTGTTCCACGCCCCGCATCCGGGGCATTTGCCCACCCACTTGGGCGAGTCCATGCCGCATTGGGTGCATACGTAAACGGTCTTCAGCTTTGCCATCTTCCTTGTCATTATTATCGATCCGCAAAGATAGGGAAAGTTTCCGGCACTGCCGCGCCTGCGGGTTGTGAATCCCTTCCTTTTCTCCTTCCTCCTGCCGGAAATCTCCGCCCTGCCTCCCCGCAGGCGCCTTGCGGGGGGTGCGCGGGGTGTTCTTTCCGCCTTCCCTGCCGTGGCGTGCGGGGGGATGCGTTCCCCCTCCACAGGGGGAACGCATTGGGGGTGCCTCCACCGTGCGCATGGTGTGCCGGGGGGGAACGCATTGGGAGTGGGGTTGGGGAACGCATTCCCCCATAGGGGAGGGAATGCGTTGGGTAGGGGGAGGGGGAATGCGTACCCTCCCCATGGGGGGAATGCGTTGGGGGTATTGGGGGGTACATGTACCCTCCCGCTCCCCCTTCGTGATGGCGCACGGGGGATGCCGCGCAGGGCGCGGGGCAGACGGAAAGCAGCCCCCTCCCGCCGGCTTGCGTGCCGTGGAAGGGGGCTGTCTGTTTCAGTTGGCGGTGCAGGGAGGGCGGGGTGCCGTCCGGCCTATGCGCGGCTTAGGAGGAGGGCTTTGAACTCGTCGAAGCTGTTGCCCATGGCGACGGACTCTTTCCGCCCCTGCATGAAGGCGCGGAGGCGCTCCGGCACTTCCACCTTGCAGCCTGCGGCTTCCTCCACCGTGAGGGGGAACTTGGCCGGGTGGGCGGTCTCCAGGAAGAAGCCCGCTTCGCCTTGTCGGAGGCCGTTGCGCAGGGCCTGGTATGCGCAGGCCCCGTGGGGGTCGAGCAGGTAGCCCGTGCGGCGGCGGAGGGAGGCGATGGCGGCCCGTATCTCGCTGTCAGTGAAGGCCGCGCCGGTGATGTCGCGGCACACGGCTTCGTGGCTGCCTCCGTACAAGTCCATGATGCGGGCGAAGTTGCTGGGGGCACCCACGTCCATGGCGTTGGCGATGGTGGCCACGGACGGGCGCGGCTCGTAGCGGCCCGTGCGGAGGTATTGCAGGAACACGTCGTTGCGGTTGTTGGCGGCGATGAAGCGGGCGATGGGCAGGCCCATGCGCTTGGCCGCCAGGCCGGCGGCGAGGTTGCCGAAGTTGCCGCTCGGCACGCAGGCCACGACGGCCCCCCTGTGCCCCGCCTGCCGCAGTTGCGCGTAGGCGTGGAAGTAGTAGAACGACTGGGGGAGGAAGCGGGCCACGTTGATGGAGTTGGCCGAGGTGAGGTCCATGCGGGCTTGCAGCTCGCTGTCCGTGAAGGCGGCCTTCACGAGGGCCTGGCAGTCGTCGAACGTGCCGTCCACCTCCACCGCCGTGATGTTGCGGCCGAGGGTGGTGAATTGCTTCTCCTGCGTCTCGCTCACTTTCCCCTTGGGGTACAACACGTAGACGCGGATGCCCTCCACGCCGAGGAAGCCGTTGGCCACCGCGCTTCCCGTGTCGCCGGAGGTGGCCACCAGCACGTTCACCTGCTGCCGTCCCTCCTTGCGGATGAAATAGCCGAGCAGGCGGGCCATGAAGCGGGCGCCCACGTCCTTGAAGGCCAGTGTGGGCCCGTGGAACAGTTCCAACGACCAGATGCCCGGCTCCACTTCCGCCAAGGGTACGGGGAAGTTGAGCGCGTCGCGCACGATGCCGTGCAGCACGTCCTGCGGCACGTCGCCGCCGAACAGCGCGTCGGCCACGCGGCAGGCGATGTCCGGCAGCGTCATGCCGGCGATGTGGTCGTAGAAGTCTTGCGGGAGAGTCTTGATTTCCCAGGGCATGTACAAGCCCTTGTCGGGGGCGAGGCCCCGCACCACCGCCTCCTCCAATGTGGCCGGGGCGGTGTTCTTGTTGGTGCTGTAATATTGCATGTTGCTTTTTATTGGATAAATGCGTGGATAAACTCGTCTCTTTCCATCGTCCCGTAGCTCCCTTGGCGGCACGACGCTTCGTCGAAGGCGGCCACGCCGTCGGGCGCGATGCCCCGGCGCCATACGAGGAACGGCACCGGCTCGGCGGTGTGGGTGCGCAGTTCGCACGGGGTGGGGTGGTCGGGCAGCACGGCGATGGCCACCGGCTCGTCCCACTGGCGCACGGCCTCGTACACCGGGCGCACCACCCGTGCGTCCAAGTCCTCGATGGTGCGCTGCTTCAGGGCGATATCGCCCTCATGCCCCGCTTCGTCGCTGGCCTCGATGTGGAGGTACACGAAGTCGTCGGTGCGCAGCGCGTCCAAGGCGGCGGCCACCTTGTTCTCGTAGTTGGTGTCGTACAGCCCGGTGGCGCCCTCCACCCGTATGCAGCGCAGCCCGGCATAGATGCCGATGCCCTGTATGAGGTCGACGGCGGAGATGACCGCCCCGCGCCGCACTTGCGGGAAGGTGGCCGGGAGGGGCTGCATCTTCGGGCGGTAGCCGGGCGACCACGGCCAGATGCTGTTGGCGGGGTCCTTGCCTTCGGCCTTGCGGCGGAGGTTCACGGGGTGGGCGTCCAGCAGTGCCTGCGATTGCAGGATGAGGTCGTTGAGGAGGCGGGCGGTGCCTTCGGCTTCAGGCGTTCCGGCCTTCACCATCAGGGGGCGGAAGGGGTGCAGGGGAACGTCGTGGGGGGGCGTGCAACGGATGCGCTTGTCGCCGCCCTTGACGACCAGGAGGTGGCGGTAGGCCACGCCGGTGTGGAAATGCACCCGTTCGCTGCCGAGCTTCCCTTGCAGGAAGCGGATGAGTTCTGCGGCCTCCTCCGTGTGGATATGGCCTGCCGAATGGTTCTTCAGCGCTTCGCCCTCGATGCAGACGAGGTTGCAGCGCAGGGCCATGTCGCCCGGTTGCAGGTCCACGCCGATGCTGGCGGCCTCCAGCGCGCCCCGCCCTTCATAGACGGCGGGCAGGTCGTAGCCCAGGATGGAGAGGTTGGCCACCTCGCTGCCGGGGTGGAAGCCGTCGGGTACGGTGCGGAGCATGCCTGTCCTGCCTTCGCGGGCCAGCAAGTCCATGAAAGGGGTGCGGGCGGCCTGCAGCAGGGTCTTCCCGCCCAATGCGGGGATGGGCCGGTCGGCCATCCCGTCGCCTAATATGATGATGTGCTTCATACCTTTATATATTAGATGTTGGCTATGCTCATGATGTCTGCAAACACGCCCGCCGCCGTCACGTTGGCCCCGGCGCCGTATCCCTGTATCATCATCGGGTACTCCCGGTAGCGGTCGGTGGTGAGCAGGATGACGTTGTTGCTGCCCTCTAACCCGTAGAAGGGGTGTCCGGGGCTTACCTCCATCAGGCCCACGGAGGCTTTCCCCTGTTCTAAGCGGGCCACGAACCGCCAGTGCTTGTTCTCCCGCTCTAATACCTTGCGCTTCCCCTCGAACCCGGCATCCAAGGCGTGGAGTCTGCCCCAGAAGTCGTCCAGGCTGCCCTCGAAGCATTCATCGGGCAGGAACAGGTGTTTCTCCACGTCCTCCTGCTCGATGGGGTAGCCGGCCTCGCGTGCCAGGATGACCAGCTTGCGCACCACGTCCGTCCCGCTGAGGTCGATGCGGGGGTCAGGCTCGGAGTAATGCTCCTCCTGTGCCATCCGTATGGCCTTGCTCAGGGGAACGTCGGCACTGAGCTTGTTGAAGATGTAATTCAACGTGCCGGACAGGACGGCCTCTATCTTCAGCACCTTGTCGCCGCTGTTGCGCAGGTCGTTGATGGTGTTGATGATGGGCAGGCCCGCGCCTACGTTGGTCTCGAACAGGAACTTCACTCCCCGCTGGCGGGCGATGTGCTTCAGCTCGTAGTAGTCGGCGTAACGGGAGGAGGCGGCTATCTTGTTGGCGGCCACCACGGACACGTTGTGCGACAGCAGGTCCTTGTACAGCCCGGCTATCTCCGCGCTGGCGGTGCAGTCCACGAAGACGGAGTTGAAGATGTTCATCCGCAGTATCTCGTCGCGCAGCACGGCGGGCGAGCTTTTCACCCCTTGCTCCTTGAGGTCGTCGCGGTAGGTGGCGAGGTCCAGCCCGTGGCGGGCAAAGAGGGCTTTCTTGGCATCTGCTATCCCCACGATGTTCAGCTTCAGCCCGTTCTCCTGCATGAGCTTCTGTTGCTGCATGTTGATTTGCGCCAGCAGGCTGCCCCCCACCGTGCCGATGCCGCACACGAAGAGGTTCAGCACCTGGTATTCCGACAGGAAGAAGGAGTCGTGGATGACGTTGAGCGACTTGCGCAGGGAGCTTGCCTCCACCACGAAGGAGATGTTCGTTTCCGAGGCGCCTTGGGCGCAGGCTATCACGTTGATGCCGTTCTTGCCGAGTGTGCCGAACAGCTTGCCCGCGATGCCCGGCGTATGTTTCATGTTCTCGCCTACGACGGCCACCGTGGCCAAGCCACTCTCTGCCGTGATGCGGGTGATTTCGCCCATCTCTATCTCCTTGGCGAACTCCTCGTTGAGCACCTCGCACGAGAGGGCGGCATCCACGGTGCGCACACCGATGGAGGTGGAGTTCTCCGACGATGCCTGCGACACGAGGAAGACGCTGATGCCGTTCTTGGCCAATGCCTTGAATATGCGGTAGTTCACGCCGATGACGCCTACCATGCCCAAGCCTTGCACGGTGATGAGGCTCATGTCGTTGATGGAGGAGATGCCTTTGATGGCCTTGCCGCCTTCGCTCTTGCGGTTGGAGATGTAGGTACCCTCCACTTCGGGGCGGAAGGTGTTCTTGATGCGGATGGGGATGTTCTTGTGGAACACGGGGTAGATGGTGGGAGGATAGACCACCTTCGCGCCGAAGTTGCACAGTTCCATGGCCTCCACGTAGCTCAGTTCCTTTATGGTGTAGGCAGAGGAGATGACTTTGGGGTCGGCGGTCATGAAGCCGTCCACGTCCGTCCATATCTCCAAGATGGAGGCGTCGAGGGCGGCGGCGATGATGGCGGCGGTGTGGTCGGAGCCTCCCCGGCCGAGGTTCGTGGCCTCCCCCGTGGCCTTGTCGCTGGCGATGAAGCCGGGGACGACAGCCACCTTCGGCAGTTCCCGGAACGTCTCTTTCACCAGGCGGGCGGTGAGGTCGGTATCGACCACGTTCTTGGAGTGCTTCCGTTCGGTCTTGATGAACAGGCGCGCGTCGTAGCGCACGGCGCCGTCTATCACATGGCTGACGATGAGGGAGGAGAGCCGTTCCCCGTAGCTGACGATGGCGTTGGAGGTCTTCGGGGAGAGGTCCTTGATGAGGCAGACCCCGTTGAAGATGTCTTGCAGTTCATCGAGCAATTGGCCCACCTTGCTTTGCAGGGCAGTCCTGTTGCCGCCTTCCGGCAAGAGGCCTTCCACGACTTCGGCGTGCCGCCGGGCGATGGCGGCGAAGGATTCGCGGAACGCTTGGCTGCCGGATGCCGCCTGTGCGCCTGTGCGTAGCAACTGGTCGGTGATGCCGCCTAAGGCGGACACGACGACGACGACCGGCTCTTGGGCCGATTCCACGATGCGTTTCACGGTGAGGATGCTTTCCACGGAACCGACCGAGGTCCCGCCAAATTTCATTACTTTCATGCAGATATTCTGGTTTTGCGTGCTTTCCCGCAGGGGGAACGCACGGTGTGGTTTGACGATGGAGTTGACTGTGGGGTTATGTTTGCCTTTGCAAACGTGAATCACGTAGATACACAAATACTATCCTCAACCCCGAAGGGTCATGGTGCGTGTCGTGGGGGACGCATGGCGGTGATAATATTTGCCCATGGTTGGTTTTTGTTGAAATGTTATGATGTCGCAAATATAGGAACTTTTGCGAACATTCTATCATGATTCCCATAAAAAATGTGATATCTTGCGCATAAAAGTGCCGGAGGCGGCGGCGTTTGTCCGCCTGTCCCCTGCCCGCAGACATCCCGGAAGGCTGCACTTTCTTGTCATTTTGATAGGATTTATGGAATAATGTGCTACCTTTGCCGGTGATTGTTGAAGAAAACCGCAGGATGACCGCACAGGATGCTTCCATATTGCTAATCTATACCGGCGGCACCATCGGCATGATAGAGAATGCCGAGACGGGTGCCTTGGAGAACTTCGACTTCGAGCAACTGCGGTTGCAGGTGCCGGAGCTGCAACGTTTCTCGTTCCATATCGGCTCCTGCTCCTTCGACCCTCCCATCGACTCCTCCGACATGGACCCTTCCACGTGGGGGCGGCTGGCCACCCTCATCCGTGACAATTACGAGCGCTACGACGGCTTCGTGGTGCTGCACGGCACGGACACGATGGCCTACACCGCCTCGGCCCTGAGCTTCATGCTGGAGGGCTTGGGCAAGCCCGTCATCCTGACCGGCTCGCAGTTGCCCATCGGCATGCTGCGCACCGACGGCAAGGAGAACCTCCTGACCAGCATCGAGATTGCGGCGGAGCAGGAGGAAGGCCGCCCCGTCGTGCCGGAGGTGTGCATCTTCTTCGAGAACCACCTGACGCGCGGCAACCGCACGGTGAAGGTCAATGCCGAGAACTTCAACGCCTTCCGCTCCTTCAACTATCCCCCGCTGGCGGAGGCGGGCATCCACATCAAGTACGAGCGGCAGTTCATCCGCCGCGCGCCCGGCGGCGCGCCCTTGCGGTGCCACACGCGGATGGACACGGCGGTGGCCGTGCTGAAGCTCTTTCCCGGCATCCGCGAGGAAGCGGTGGCCGCCGCCTTGGGCATCCCCGGCCTGCGCGGCCTGGTGCTGGAGACTTTCGGCGCGGGTAACGCGCCCCGCCACCCGTGGCTCGTGCGCAGGCTCAAAGATGCAGTGGCCGGGGGCATGGTGGTGGTCAACGTGACGCAGTGCGGGGCGGGCGCCGTGGAGATGGGCCGCTACGAGACGGGGCGCCAGCTCATCGAGGCGGGCGTGGTGTGCGGGCACGACAGCACCACCGAGTCGGCCATCACGAAGCTCATGTTCCTCTTGGGGCAGGATTTGCCCCCCGCCGAGGTGCGGCGGCTCATGGGCGTGTCCCTTGCCGGGGAAATCACCGTGCCGCAACCGTGATGCTTTTCCCTGTTACAGAATGCTTTGTCCCCCTTCGTGCGCTTGATACTGCCAGTACCGTGCGCTTGATACTGGCAGTACCGTGCGCTTGATACTGTGAGTACCACCAGCATGGTACTGTGAGTACCACCAGCATGGTACTGTGAGTACCACAGTTATGGTACTGCGAGTACCACAGTTATGGTACGGCAAGTACCCACGTTTAGGTACGGCTTGCGCCGTCGCCGGGAGGGCCATCGCGCCCCGCCCTCAGCGGAACGGGCAGGAAAATTTCCCCCGGATGCTTGCGTATCTCGTCATAACCCCTTACATTTGCGCAATGTAGATACGACTATAACACAATATGCACCATTATATCCTAATTAACCCTAATAATCAAGAAACGCGGCCCTGCCACCGGCGGGAAGCGCAAGGCGGACAGTTTATTTCAAGTTTCATTTATAAATCAATTGCATTATGATCAAACGTTTATTGACAATGGCCTGCGCGGCGGTGTTTGCGCTGGCAGGCCGGGCGCAGTCGCTCAGCGCGACTGTTGAGGGCATCACGTACACCGTGGAAGAGGGGGCGCAAACCGCCACCGTGTCCCAAGCATACGTGGGTCTTACCACGGCCAATATCCTTGGCACGGTGGAAATCGAAGGGACGGCCTATCCCGTGGCCGCCATCGGCAATGGCGCTTTTATGGATTGCATGTCGCTGGAAAGCGTCACGTTGCCCCAAGGGCTGCGCGACATCGGAGAGTCGGCTTTCCAAAACTGCGCATCGCTGGCCAGCATCGCGGTTCCGGAAGGTGTGATGGCCATTGGCAGCTATGCTTTCTCGGCTTGCACGTCGCTGGCCAGCGTCACCCTCCCGGAGGGCCTGGAGAGCCTCGGCGTCGGTGCTTTCACGGCTTGCCGGGCATTGCCGGGCATCACCCTGCCGTCCACGCTGGCGAGCATCGGTGGCGCTGCTTTCATGGAATGTTCGGCGTTGGAAAGCATCGCATGGCCTTCTTCGTTGGCGACGGTCAGCGGGGATGCGTTCAATGGCTGCATCTTGCTGGCTGATGTCACCCTCCCGGACGGAGTGACCGCGATTGGCGACTATGCTTTTTCGCGTTGCCAGTCGCTGGCCGCTATCACCCTGCCTTCCACGTTAGAGAGCATCGGCGCAAGTGCATTCTACGAGGCGCCGCTGGCCGACATCACCTGCCGGGCCGCCGTGCCGCCTGTGTTGGACGACCAGTCCTTCGACCGGGAACATTACATGGAGGCCGCCCTCCACGTGCCGGCCGGGGCAGAGCCGGCCTACCGCGCCGCCAATGGCTGGATGAACTTCTTCGACAAGGCCACGGTGGACGGCATCCTGTACGTGGTGAACCCCGATACGCGCACCGCCTCCGTGATGGACGGCACGTCGGCCGCCGGCTCGTTCGTCCTCCCCGCCACGGTGGAATACGAGGGCGAGGATTACGCCGTCACCTCCATCGGCGAATATGCTTTCTATTCCTGCATGGGATTGACCTCCATTGCCATCCCGGAAGGGGTCACTTCCATCGGGTTTGGGGCGTTCGGGTACTGCCGGTTCCTGGAAAGCGTCACCTTGCCGTCCACGTTGGCGGAAATCGGTGTCGCTGGTTTCGGGGGCTGTATTTCGCTGCGTGACATCCATTGGCCGGAGGGCTTGCAGCGCATCGGCGATTCGGCATTCGAGGAATGCACCTCGCTGGAAAGCGTCACCCTGCCTGCCGGGCTGGTGGAAATCGGCGAGTATGCTTTCTGTGCCTGCGAGTCGTTGCAAGAGATTATTTTGCCCGCCGGGTTGCAAAGCATCGGCGCGGGAGCTTTTGAGGAATGCTCCATGCTGGCAAGCATCGCCCTGCCCGAAGGGTTGCAATACCTTGGCGAAGGGGCGTTCGCGTACTGCGAGTCGATAGAGAGCATCGTTGTGCCGCAGGGGATGGCGGCCTTTGGCGCGTATGCCTTCGAAGGTTGCATGTCGCTGTCGAGCGTCACCCTGCCTGAGGGATTGCAAGCCATTCCCGAAGGGGCTTTCTGCGAGACGGGGCTGGAAAGCATTGACTTGCCGGAGAGCGTCACGGCCATCGAGTTCTATGCCTTTGCGGAATGTGCTTCGTTGCGGAGCATCGCCCTGCCCGCCGCCTTGCAGGAGGTAGGCAGCATGGCATTTGCAGAGACCCCGCTGGCGGACGTTTACAGTTATGCTGCCACTCCGCCTGCGATTGAGGCCGACACGTTTGACGAGGCTGTTTATGCGGAAGCCGCGCTCCACGTCCCCTCCGACGTAGTGGATGCTTACCGTGCTGCCGAAGGATGGGAGCAATTCCAGCATATCGACGGCGACTTGCCCTCCACGGGCATCGGCAGCGTGGCGGTGGGTGCCTCCTTCGCCCGGTATGCGGATGGTGTGGTCACCGCCTCCGGCTTGGCCGAGATCACGGTGCATGATGCCAACGGCGCGCGGGTGCTGCATGCGGCGGATGCCACCACGCTTGACCTCAACGCCCTGCCGTGCGGCATCTATATAATAAGTATAGAGCAAGGCGGGCAGCGGCAAGTGCTGAAGGTGGCGAGATAATGATCGGGGGCATCCCGCCGCGTGCGGGGTGTCCCTTTCCTATACCATATTACTAACATAAACCAAACATTTATCTTATGATGAAACAGACACTTTTATTGGCCTGCGCGGCGGTGCTTGCGCTGGCAGGCCGGGCGCAGGCACAAGAGTTCACGGTTGGCGGGATTGAATACGGCCTATATGCGGATTATGGGCGTGCTTACGTCAATGGTTACACGGGCAGTCCTGTGGAGGTGGTGGTTCCTGCCACGGTGGAATACGAGGGGGGAAGTTATTCCGTGACAGAAATTAGCAGTTATGCTTTCGCGGAGTGCGCTTCGTTGGAAAGTGTCACGCTGCCCCAAGGGATGACGGATATTTATGAGTCAGCTTTCCAAGACTGCACCGCGCTGAAAAACGTCAGCCTGCCGGAGGGCTTGGAGTACATCAGCGACCAAGTGTTCTATGGCTGCACATCATTGGAAAGCCTTGTGCTGCCGGAAGGGTTGCAGAAAACCTGCTGGCTTGCTTTTGCGAACTGCGCCTCGCTGAAAATCATCAGTTTCCCTTCTACCTTCCAGGAAATGGAAGGCCCTACTTTCCGTAATACTCCGTTGGAACACATTGCTTGCCACGCCGTAGTCCCGCCCGCCATCATGGACGATGACTTCGATGCGGGAACCTATGCCGTTGCCACACTCCATGTGCCTGCCGGTACGGCGGATGCATACCGTGCCGCCGCAGGGTGGAAGAACTTCCTCGCCATTGAGGAGGACGCAGAGAGGTTCACGGGCATTGCTGCTGTTTCTGCTGCCTCCCTTTCCACTTACGCGGATGGCATCCTCACCACTTCCGGCTTGGCGGACATCACGGTGCATGATGCCAGCGGCGCGCGGGTGCTGCATGCGGCGGGCGTTGCCTCGCTGTCGTTGGAGGCCCTGCCTCGCGGCATTTATATAATAAGTATAGAGCAAGGCGGGCAGCATCAGGTGCTGAAGGTGGCGCGTTGACGTTGCGCCAGCAGGCCGGGTTGCGTAGTAATGGATTTGTACAGCACAGCCCGCCGGGCTTCCATCATGGGAAGCTGGGCGGGCTGCCTTTTTGCGGCTGTCCCTGCCGGGCGGGTGTTGCGGAAGGCTGCCGGACGGGCTTGCAAAACATGCCCCACAGCCCATTGTGGATGGGGTGACGACACCACTATTGTGGTCACCCCTCCACCGCAATTGTGGTCTCCACCCCACCTCCATTGTGGTCTCCGCCTCCCCTCAACGGCGGCCTGCGATCGGCCTCCGTTGTGGTAAATGTTCCATACACGTCGCGGTGCAGGGCCTTGCCTGTCGCGGCCTACTTGATGTTGGCGCGTATGCGGGCGAGGTACTGCTTCATGCCTTCCGCGTCGCGGCGGGTGATGATGTCGAGCAGGCGTTTCAGTTCGGTGCGGATGCCCTCCACCTGTGCCGGGGTGCGGGGGTTGAAGAGGATTTCCTGCAAGAGGTAGTCGTCTTCCGACAGCAGCCCTTGGGCGATGGACATGTGGCGCTTGAAGGTGGTGCCGGGCGCGTCCTGGTGTTTCATGACGGCGGCGAACACGAGGGTGGACACGAAGGGGATGGAGAGGGAGTAGGCCACGGTGTCGTCATGCTCCTCGAAGGTGTATTCGAAGATGCGGAGGCCGAGCGACTGGTAGAGGTCCTTGAAGAACACCTTCCCGAGGTGGTCGCCCTCGCTGATGATGATGGCGTTCTCGCTGCTTAGGTTGCTGAGGCTGGCAAAGGTGGGCCCGAACATGGGGTGGGTGGAGACGTAGCGGAAGCCGCACCCGGCGTAGAATGCTTTCAGCCCCGTCTTCACGGAGGCGATGTCGCTGAGGATGCAGCCTTTGGGCAGCACGGGCATGACGTTGCGGAACGCTTCCAGGGTGTATTTCACGGTGGCGGCGTTGATGGCGAGTTCCGGCTCGAAGTCTTTTATCTCCTCCAGCGTGGTGAAGCGGCAGGTGTTGTACACGAAGCGCAGCTGGAGCGGGTTGGTGTCGTACACGGCCGTCTCGTGCCGGAAGCTGAGGAGGTCGGTGAAGAAGGAGCCCATCTTCCCGGCTCCCAATATCAGTATTCTCATTTTGGTAGTAGTTAGTAGCTGGTAGTTAGTAGTCGGTAGTTAGTAGCTGGCAGTTGGCAGTTCCTGACTGCTGGCTACTGACTACTGGCTGCTTCATTCATTGATAATCTCCATTTGCTGGCGCACGCTTTCCTCGTGGACGGCCTCGAATACCTTCTTGATGAATCCGGCGTCCATGCCGCAGGCGGCTCCCTGCGCCCCCCGCTTTTCGAGGATTTCGTTGTACCGCCCGGCCTGCAGCACGGTCATGTTGTGTTCCTTCTTGAAGGTGCCTATCTCGCGGCACACCCTCATGCGCTTGGCCAGCACTTCGATGAGCGTGTTGTCGCACTCGTCGATTTGGTGGCGCAGTTCGTTGAGGTTCTCGGTGGTCTGCGTCTCCTTGCGGATGACGAGGAGGTTGAGGATATAGTCGAGTATGTCGGGGGTGACCTGCTGGGCCGCGTCGCTCCAGGCGGCGTCGGGGTTGCAGTGGCTCTCTATGATGAGCCCGTCGAAGTTCAAGTCCATGGCCTGCTGGCAGAGGGATGCGATGAGTTCCCTCTTCCCGCCGATGTGGCTGGGGTCGCAGAAGATGGGCAGTTCGGGGATGCGGCGGCGCAGTTCGATGGGGATGTGCCACTGCGGCAGGTTGCGGTATATCTTCTTGTCGTAGGAACTGAAGCCCCGGTGTATGGCGGCCAGCCGTCGCAGCCCGGCGTTGTTGATGCGCTCCAGCGCGCCGATCCACAGTTCGAGGTCGGGGTTCACGGGGTTCTTCACCAGGACAGGGATGTCCACGCCCCTCAGCGCGTCGGCTATCTCCTGCACGGCAAAGGGGTTGGCCGATGTCCGCGCCCCTATCCAGAGGAGGTCGATGCCGTGCTTCAGGGCTTCGTACACGTGCTTGGCCGTCGCCACTTCGGTGGCCACGTACATGCCGGTCTCGCGTTTCACTTCCTTGAGCCATGCCAGTCCTTCCACGCCGATGCCTTCGAAGCCTCCGGGTTTGGTGCGGGGTTTCCAGATGCCTGCCCGGAATATCTTGATGCCTTTGGATGCCAGCTGGCGGGCAGTTTCCATCACTTGTTCTTCTGTCTCTGCGCTGCATGGGCCTGCAATGACGATGGGCCTTTCAGGCTCGATGCCGGGGAGTAAGATTGATTCTAATTCCATGGTTGTACGGTTTGTTATGGTTACAGTTGTATTTGTTTGATGCGTTCCAATGCTTCCCGCAGGCGTTCCTCCTTGCAGCAAAGCGAAATGCGGATGTGCCGTGCGCCGTTGGAGCCGAAGATGAATCCGGGCGTGATGAACACGCGGGCCTCGCGCAGCACCTTTTCGGTGAGCTTCTCGGCATCGGCATAGCCGTCAGGTATCCGCCCCCAGAGGAACATGCCCGCCTGGCGGCTGTCGAAGGTGCAGCCAAGCGCCTGCATGATGCTTTCCGCCCATTGCCTCCGCCGGCGGTAGAGGTTGACGTTCATCTCCTGGTGCCATTCGGGGGCATTCTGGAGGGCTTGCGCGGCGGCCAGTTGGATGCAGCGGAAGGTGCCGGAATCGATGTTGCTTTTCACCTTAAGCACCCATTGGACGAACTGTGGGTTGGAGGCGAGCATGGCCACGCGCCATCCGGGCATGTTGTGGCTCTTGCTCATGGAGTTGAACTCGATGCAGCATTCCTTTGCCCCCTCCACGGCCAGCAGGCTGATGGGCTTGTCGTTGAGGATGAAGCTGTACGGGTTGTCGTTGACCACGACGATGGCGTGCTTCCGTGCGAAGTCCACTAACCTGCGGTACAGGTCCATCGAGGCGTTGGCGCCGGTGGGCATGTTGGGGTAGTTGGTCCACATCAGCTTGACGCGGCTCAAGTCCATGCGCTCCAGTTTGTCGAAGTCGGGCATCCATCCGTCTTCCTCCTTCAGGTTGTAGTTCACCACCTTTGCGCCGAGCAGCTTGCTCAGCGAGGTGTAGGTGGGGTATCCGGGGTTGGGGACAAGCACTTCCTCTCCGGGGTTCACGAAAGCCAAGGTGACGTGGAGGATTCCTTCCTTTGAACCGATGAGGGGTTGTATCTCCTTGCCGGGGTCGAGGCTCACGCCATACCATCTCTTGTACCATTGCGCGAAGGCTTGCCGCAGTTCGGGGATGCCGGTGGTGGGCTGGTATCCATGCACGTCGGGTCGCACGGCGTTTTCGCAGAGCGTGCGTATGGTTTCTTCCGAGGGAGGCATGTCGGGGCTTCCTATTCCCAAACTGATGACATCCTGCCCTTCGGCGTTCATCCGTGCTATTTCTTTCAGCTTGCGTGAAAAGTAGTATTCGCTCACTTCTTCCAGCCTGTCGGCCGGTCGTATGCGGTCTGTTGCTTCCATATCCTTGTGTATTAGCAGTTGGTTTTGAATGAAGTGTATTCCCCCAGTATCTTCAGTTCCTTGGTGAGAGGGGAGATAGCGTCCAATGCCTGCCGGTAGCGCAGGTAGTCGTTGAATGTCAGGTCCACGTAGAACAAATATTCCCATTCCCTCCCGATGATGGGGAGCGATTGTATCTTGGTGAGGTTCATCTTGTAGAACGAGAGGATGGAAAGCACTTGCGAGAGGCTTCCTTCCGTGTGGGGCAGCGAGAACACGATGCTTGCCTTGTCTATGGAGGCGTTTTTATTCCTTGTGTCATCGGCTTTCCATGCATCGGCCACCACCAAGAAGCGGGTGAAGTTATGCTTGTTGGTTTCGATGCCTTCCTGCAATATCTTCATCCCGTAAAGTTGCGCGGCGGCTTTCGAGCAGATGGCAGCATGCCCGTGGAGCCGGTTCTTTTGGATGGTCTCGGCACTCAGTGCGGTGTCTTCCGTTTCCACGACCTTAAGCGCAGGATGACTGTCCAAAAATTCCCTGCACTGCATTAGGGCGATGGGGTGGGAGTTCACTTCGGTCAAGTCGTCCCAGTCTTCGTCGGGCAGGCAGACGATGCTGTGTGAGATGCGCAGTTTGTATTCGCCGATAATGCGGGTGTTGCTGTCGCGTAGCAATTCATGGTTTTGCAGGAGACTTCCCGCAATGGTGTTTTCTATGGCCAGCATGCCGAGCGCAAGGTTGTCTTCCTTGATGCAATTGAACACGTCGGCAAAGGTGGAGCAGCATTCCAGCGTGATTTCTTCATCGTTGAAGTAATTGTGTGCTGCAATGTCGTGGTATGAACCCAATGTCCCTTGTATGGCTACTTTTTTCATCTGTTTGTCCTTTAAAATAAAAAAATCCCGCCTCTTGGAAGCGGGATTCAGTTGTTATTTGATTGATGTGATTATCGATTCATATATACAAGTTCCCGCTTCCCTTACTGCTAAAGTAAAAGTAAAAAAAGAAAGAAAATGTATAGTTAAACGACTTCATATATGTTTTTTTGTTCGTTGATGCGGCAAAAGTAATGAATTTATTTTAAATGCAAGCATTTGTCGCTCTTTTTTTCAACGGCAAGTGGAAAAGGTGGCGTGGATGCCTTGCAAGCGGTTGACTATGACATGTTTGCTGGACGCGGAAATTACTACGTAGTAGTCTGCTCACTACTACGTAGTAGTTGGTTCATTACTGCGTGGTAGTTTTTGGGGAACGTCATAGAGGCACGTTGGCATACAAGTCCCTGAAGTTGTCGAACTCCCCGTTGATGCGTTGTTCTTCTTCGGGGTTCAGTTCCATGGATTTCTTCACGTCCTCGATGGATCCTTGCTTGTCGCCTTTCATGAGCTTGGTGCGCCCGCGTTCGCGGTAGGCTGCGGCAAACTGCGGTAGCGTTTCAATGGCTTCGTCGTAGCAGGCAATGGCTTCGTCTAATTTCCCTTCTTTGGCGAGCAATGCGCCAAGGTGCAGGTATGCTTGCTCGTTGAAGGGGTTGGTTTCGATGATTTGGGCGTATGCTGCCTGTGCGCCTTCGTTGTCTTCGAGGGTTTCTTTCAGCTTCCCTTGCAGGAGCAGGGCGTTTTCTTCTTCAGGGTTGCAGGCCAATACGGCTTTTATGTCTTCTTGTGCCTCCGTGCCTTGCTGCATGCTCATCAGGATTTCTGCCCTCAACAGGCGCGCATCGGTGTAGTCATCTTTCTTTTGTATAGCTACGGTGAGGTGGGCGATGGCGTTGAACTCATCTTTCAGTCCATGTTCGGCTTTGGCCATGAGCAGGTATGCGGCAGGGTTTTCCGTGGCCAGTTCTTTTGCTTTCGTGGCGGCGTTTTTCATCCTTTCATAGTCTTCCAGCATGAAATAAACGTTGGCTAGCATGATGTGCGTGTTGCCTTGTTCCGGCCATAAGGCGGCCATTTCTTCCAGCACGTCGCGTGCTTCTTCCAGTTCATGGGTTTGGATGAGGGTGTTGGCCAAGAAATTCATGGTTCCCATTTCCTTGTGGATGGCAATGGCTTCGTAGAAGCAACGGATGGCATAATCAGCCCTGCCCATGCGCAAGGCGCGTATGCCGTCATATTTGAATATCTCGAAGTTCTTCTTGTTGTTTCTTTCTTGTTCGGCTTGTGGGTCTTCGGCCTTCCCGCCGAAGATCGATTTCAGGAAGTTTGCCATATTGGTAATTCTTTGTTGATGTTCATTTGATGCGTGCAAAGATAACACAAAAAAGCGAGATGCTGAGAAAATCACGGAAATATGATTGGAAATTAATGATTTATGAGGATTTCGCGGTTTGAATAAACTTCGTTCGTTACGTGATTCAAGGATGTTTTTACAAATAAGGGAGGAATCTTGATTTGATATTTTAAGTCTGTCAAGATTCCTCTTTTTAGCATCATTTGCCAGATATGTTATTCCATTTCTTTTCTTTGAACTCCGTGATGAATTGCACACACGACTTCAATCCGTCTATATATCCGAAAAGGTAATCGGCTTCTATTTCGTCGGAAGAGTCATATTCGTCTCTGTTATCATATTGAACAACGATTTCATCCCATTGATTACCATCGTAAGCGAAATGTATTAATATGCCATGATGGGTAATGTATTGCCGAGTTGTTTTATAGCGACAAGTCTGTGTGTTTATTTGCCGTCCTATATCCTCAAGTGCAGAGATTAATTCGTTCAAAGCAGATAGCGAATAGATATTTCCCCTATTGAAGAATCCTTCACGCTGCCCTGTGGTTCGGTTTTCCAAAATAATCACTGACATGGTGCTTTCCTTGTTTTCTCCCCAACTATATATGCTGCATACTGGTTCTGCAGCAATCACTCCGAATCTATCCACATATTCACCCGGCAGATTCATCCATGCCGAATAGTCTTCATTCAATTCGTTGGAAGTTATTGCAACTGTTTCTTCTGTCCCTAAATCAACTGTGTTATTTTTCTCATTGTTGCAGCTAAAGCAATACAGGCATGCAACGAACAAGGGCAGTAGCTTTGTACTATTTCTATGTTTCATATTAAATTATTTATTGAAGTCTGAATGCAATCGGTAATGTATATCTCGTTCGAACATTTTTCCCTCCCTGTTGGCCGGGTATCCAGCGAGGCATGTTATTAATCACCTTCAATGCTTCGTTATCCAAAGACGGGTCAACGCTGCGTGTGACTTGTGCATTCGAAATAGAACCATCGCGATTTACCACGAATGACACAAACACACGGCCTTGAATCCCATCTTTTTGTGCATCTTCGGGATATTGCACATGCGTTGAGAGATATTCCATTAATTTGGTGTCTCCGCCAGGGAATTTCGGCATTTGTTCTACTAAGTCAAATACCTCACCTTCGTTAGGGGCTTCAATTTTTCCTATGACTACAATTTCTTTAAAAGGAATGCCCTCATATTTTTCTTGTTCTGAACCAAATCCACTTTCTTCTTTTATTTTTTCGACAATCGTCCTTATTTCTACTCCAAATATTTCAGGCATCAGGCCATCTTCAAGATATGAGTAATTGTTCTCTCCTTGTTTGGAATATATTTTTTCTTGGCAAATCAGCTTGCCCACTATGGTAGAGTCTTTGTCAGGATTATACGCGACAAGATATTCTTGGGGATTGACATCATTAAATTCGTATCTCGTAATTTCACCTGTCGATTCGTTTTTTGTTTGTTTGGCGACCAATAATCCATGTACATACTTCTCAGTATCCTCATAAAGGTTGCCATATGATTTGTAATTCTTAGTCCAAGTTCCATCGGGAAAACCTTCTTCGTCAAATTGGCCAGTCAGAGTCCAATCTTCGTTTCGTGTTTTCGTGACTTTCTTCACTTTCTTCACTTGGCCTGTTATTCTGTTGTTTCTCATTTGGAAGATGGTTCCCGCATTATTCAACGTTCCTTCCATTCGTCCATCTGCATAATTGATAACGGCTGAAAAGTCTGCGAAAGTGATGCCTTCACCTGCTGTTTTGTTTTTGTAAGTCCACGTCCCGTCTTTTACGCCGTTTTTGTAGTTTCCAGAGGCAGATATTGTTGTAGCGTACGAGATATTCATCCCTCCTCCTACGCCTATTCCTTTATCAACTTTATTGTATGTGAACTTCCCGTGCTTCACCCTTTCCCCATTCTCGTCTTCATAGTAGGTATAGGTAGCTTTTCCGTTTTTGTACAGGCCGCTGTACGTTTTGAGGGTTTGTCCAACACTTGCGTGTACCGTAAGCATCATCAATACGGTTGGGATAATAATCTGTTTCATGTTCTCAAATAATTTAATTCTTGTTCTTGTTACAAATTTTGATCTTATTATAATGACAAAAGCTATCGTATCGTATCATCATTGGTCACAGCACTGTCTTTGCTGCTATGTTCTATCTTTTTTTACAGATACAGTCCAATACCATAAGCCGCAACAACTGATGATATATAAAAGGCCAAATATGCGCTTGTATAGCTCATTGTCACGAATTTCGGCTATCATATGGTCGTATGAAGAAATATGACGAACTGAAATAATCCGGTATATATGTCGTAATCAACATCATACCACGTATGTATTCTATAATAGATAGCATCTACTACAAGTATGCCGAGAAGCACAATCATATATACAATGTACCCTCCCAATCCGGCATTTGTATGTTTTGACCTTTCGATCAACTCTGACACTTCTTGTGTTTCTTCATCATTTAACATATTTATCAGATTAATTAATTGAACAACTTAACTATATAACTTATTATGCCATCGATAAGTGCATATAAAACGGGAATGGCAAATGCGCCTAACATCACGATATTTATAATTCGTTGAATAGGCGATGAAGTATGACTTTTTTCTCCGGACTTTTCTACACCAGTGCTTATAGCCCTATTCAAACAACGGTTTGAACAATAGAATGAAGGGAATAACCATCGTCCATAATATATACCGTTTTCAACCTCCCGTCCGCACCAATTACATTTACCCATGTCACATCAATTTTCCTGCAAAATCATCCACTATCGCCCCATAACGCACTTCCATCTCCCCTTTCGGCGAACGTGCGCTCGGATGGTTTGTCCGATAGGCAGGAATGGTAAATTCCGATGAAATCACCTTCGCTACTTCATTCTCAGCATAGGATGGTAATGCGGAGAACTGCACATCAGGCCAGTTGTCCCGAATGCGTTCGTCATACGTCCCGGTCAGGAAAAGCAAAAGGTCAGGTTTCAGGATATTGAGTTCCTCCCGAATGACGGGAAATTGCGCTCTTTCCAGCGCATAAATTTCCGCGCCGCAAAAGCCTTTTCCTTGCGCCTTGCTTATTTTTACCAGATTGTTCCACACGTAAGCAATTTGCTTGCCAGGAAAGGCTGCATTCAACAACGATGCAAAACGATTGAAGCCATAATGGAATGTGCCATAACGCGGGCCATTATAATTAAACGTTCCGTCATGATAATAAGTGGCATAAAAATCTTCATAAATGCCCATTACGGCCTCCATCGAGATGTCGGGAGAAAATACGGGAGAAGGAGGCGTGCCAAAATCATCACTCTCTCCCGTCCAAGAATTGGTTTCTTGTCCGAAAACCATCACTTTCAGGTTAGCATCGGCATACCAACTTTCTGAAGGCTGGCCTTCTTCCCATCGGGTCAGGCTCAACAAGAAAGGATAAGCGGGTTTCACTTCTGTTTGCTCATTGCAAACCACGTTCTGCAAGGCATCGCAAAGCTCCTTCCATCTGGAAGCATAAAGTGCCTTCAACTGTTCATGTAATTTCATGGTTTAAATAAATTATCAGCAAAGGCTCCTTTTGCCGGGATTAATATGTTATTGGAAAAGACATGTACAAAAAACGTGGAGCCGACCCTTGTTGCTCGTTCCACATTCTAAAGGCTCTCGCATTGCCCTGTTCGTCGAAACGAGCAACGTCGAAAGCCCCACGCCGATGCATGTATATATCACACCTATCTATTGCATCCCTGCGGGAATGCAATGAGGGCTGTATATAACACATCCCGAGAGGCATTCACCGTTGCTTTGTTTTTGACGAACAGTTTGAATTTGCGAGATTCTTAGAATGTCAAAACCAAAGCGTCCAAGTAAACGCCTTTTATATATGTGTATGCCCGCCCTGTCTAACCGCATTAAAGCAGAATCGGCATGGGAGGACTTTGCAAAGTTATGAATTTAGTTGGATTTTGTAGCTGTTTTGTCAGGGAAAGCGGAAAAAATTTATCTCATCCTGCCTGCTATATGCCCTTGTGCGCTTTTCTTTGGGTTGGCAAACATTTAGCCTGATTTGCTGGCTTGGAGATGGATTGCCCTTTTAGTGTTACCATCCCGTCTTTCGTTTCCAGTTCTTCTTCTAAGATGAGAAAATGGAGTACGGTTTGCAATTTTTGGGGGTTGTATTGCAGCTTTTCTTGGAAGGTTTCAGGAGGAATGGCTCCATTTTGCAGCATTCGTTCAATGTTTTCCCGTATTTCATTGAATTCGCCTTGCTTTAAACCAGATTCATGCCGGGAGAGGCATATGTCGCATTGCTGGCAGTTGTGGTCGTTGTATTCACCGAAATATTGCAGAAGCATGCGGCTTCGGCAATGTTCTGTTGAATTTGCATAGTTGAGTATGGCTTTTATGCGTGCCGTGTAGCGCTTTTTTCGTTCCTCGTAAGCAGAGGGGGGGATGTATAGCCGATGCGGTTCCACCCTTCCGCAGATGTAAGTAATGCGGGGAGTCTTTTTGCGTGGAATGTAGTGGATGATTCTCCGTTGCGACAATGAGAGGAGGGTTTGATAAATTTCTTGCCGGTTCAGTCCGGTTTGCAGGGCGATGTTGTCCTCATTGATGTAGGCGTAGTCAGTGAATACGCCTGTATAGTTTCGCAGGATGTGTTGTATTATTTTGTCTGTATTGTTGTCATTGTCGCGCAGTTTGTACAGTTCATTCCTGCGTAGTGTGAAGATGAGGCGGGAGGCATTGTCTTGTTCGTCTGTGTATTCGATGTATCCGGCTTGTGCGAGTATTTTCAAGGCACTGTCTGCCTGTACGGGGAAATATTTGAATCTCCGGCAAAATTCTTCCAAACTGAAGTCATAAGTGCAGCCTTGCCCGTCGCCCATTGCCATTTGGTAATAATAGTTGAGGCTTTCGTACACATCTTTTATATATTTCTTTTCTGGAAAAGTGTCGGAGATGCGTTTGGTAAGCATGGCTTTGTCTGTATTGGCGTACAGGACGACAGAGTAAGCTTTCAGCCCGTCGCGTCCGGCTCGTCCTGCTTCTTGGAAGTAAGCTTCGATGGAATCAGGCAAGTCCACGTGGACAACAAGGCGCACATCCGGTTTGTCGATTCCCATGCCGAAAGCATTTGTAGCCACAATGACGCGGTAAACATTTTCTTTCCATTGCTGTTGTTTCAAGTTCCTTTCTTCGTTTGTCAATCCAGCATGGTAAAATTGAGCTGTGATGCCGTTTTTTTGCAGCAGTTCAGTAATTTCTTTGGTGCTTTTCCGATTGCGGGCATAGATGATGGCGGAACCGGATGTCTTGGTGAGGATGTGCAGTAGTTCCTTGGCCTTGTTTTCCGTTTTGCGGACGATATAGGCCAAGTTTTTCCTTTCAAAGCTCATCCGAAACACATTCTCTTTCTTGAAATGCAGTTTTGCCTGTATGTCTTTTGCCACTTCCGGCGTGGCTGTGGCCGTCAGTGCCAAGACTGGAATATCTGGAAGCAGTTCCCGGATTTCTGCTATTTTCAAGTAGGATGGGCGGAAGTCGTATCCCCATTGTGAGATGCAGTGCGATTCATCTACGGCAATCATGTTGATGTTCATCTTGCGGAGCCAGTTGCGGAATTCGCTCGTGCTTAACCGTTCAGGGGATATGTAGAGGAATTTGTAGTCACCGAAGATGCAGTTTTCCAATTGCACGAGAATTTCCTCATGGGTCATGCCCGAGTAGATGGCCAAAGCTTTGATGTTTCTTTTCCGCAAGTTCTGCACTTGGTCTTTCATCAACGCGATGAGCGGTGTGATGACAATGCACATGCCTGGCTTGGCCAATGCCGGTACTTGGAAAGTAATGGATTTTCCTCCCCCTGTGGGCATGAGTCCCAAAGTGTCTTGTCCTGCCCCGATGCTTTCGATGATATCTTGTTGGATATCCCGGAAGGAATCATACCCCCAATATTGTTTGAGTATTTCGTGATATGTCAAAGTACCGTTTTTTCTGTGGGTTTGATGTCTTCTATTTGCAGTTGGATTTCTCCATGCTTATGGGTATTTTCCTCGATGGTATAGCAAATGTTGAACGAACGCTTGGTTTTGATGTACCGGGCTTGCGAGCTTTGCCCGAAAGCGATGCCGTTCATGATGTTATTGGATTTGTCATCCACCAGTTCCAACTTGATGTGTTCTTGTTCGCGCCCCACCACCTTGCTGGTCCCGTAGTCATATACATGCGGCGTATAGAATACAGGTTTAGGGTTTTCCGGCCCGAAAGGGTTGAATTTCTTCAGGTCGGCAAAGAATCGGTGCGTGATGTCTTTGAAATTGATTTCAGCATCGATGTTGATGACGGCGCTGGTTTGTTCTGGAAGGATATGTTGGGCGACGAAATTTTCGAAACGGCGTGTGAATTCCTTTACGTTCTCGATTTTCATCGATAAGCCTGCGGCATATGTGTGTCCGCCGAAACTTTCTAACAGGTCGCGGCAATTTTCAATGGCTTTGTACACATCAAAGCCGGAAACGGAACGTGCCGAACCGGTCGCTAAATCGTTGGTGCGCGTGAGTACCACGGTGGGGCGATAATATATTTCTGTGAGCCGTGATGCTACGATGCCTACCACGCCTTTGTGCCAATCTTCGTTGTAGAGGACGATGGAACGCCGGTTGGCAAGCCCTTCAAGATGGTCCACGATATGGTTGGCTTCTTCTGTCATGCTTTTGTCCAAGTCTTTCCGTGTTTCGTTGAATTGGTTGATTTGGGCGCTTTTTTCCCATGCAGAAGCAAAGTCTTTCTCGGTCAGCAGGTCTACGGCTTTTTTCCCGTTTTGTATGCGTCCGGATGCATTGATTCGTGGGCCGATTTTGAAGATGATGTCGTTGATGGTGATTTCTTTTCCGTTGAGCCCGCAAATGTCGATAATGGCTTTTAGGCCGATGCTGGGATTGGAGTTCAGTTGCTTCAGCCCATGGTATGCCAAGATGCGGTTTTCGCCCATGATAGGCACGATGTCTGAAGCGATGCTGACGGCAGTGAGATCGAGCAGCGGCATGAGATGATGGAAGTCAATGCCATTGTTCAGGGCAAATGCTTGCATGAACTTGAATCCTACGCCGCATCCTGACAGGTGCTGGTAGGGATAGGTGGAATCTGCCCGTTTAGGGTTGAGGTTGGCCACAGCCGGTGGCAATGTGCCATCAGGTACATGGTGGTCGCAAATGATGAAATCGATGCCTTTCTCTTTGGCATAAGCCACTTCTTCAACAGCCTTTATGCCGCAATCCAATACAATGACTAATTTCACACCGGTTTGTTCGGCATAGTCGATTCCTTTCATGGAAATGCCGTATCCCTCGTTGTAGCGGTCAGGGATATAATAATCGATATTGGAATAAAACTGTTGCAGGAACCGGTATATCAGGGCTACAGCAGTTGTCCCGTCTACATCATAATCACCATAGATGAGGATGCGTTCTTTTCTTCCCATTGCCTTGTTCAGCCGGTCAACAGCGATGTCCATGTCGTTCATCAGGAACGGGTCATGCAAATCGCCGAGTTGCGGGCGGAAATACTTTTGTGCTTTTGCCGGTGTATCGATACCTCTCTTTATCAGCAAGTAGCACAATATGGGATGGATTCCTATGTCCTTTGATAAAATTCTGCTCTCTTCTATTTCTTCATGTGTAGGAGGTTGATAAATCCATTTTTGGTTCATTATATATATTGTTTTTCTTTTATCGAATTTTTGGGTGGAAAAGTCGCTTTTTCAGCGGCCATTCCCTTTGAAAGGGACGTTTCAAACCTTTCAAACGGTAAAATTACGAAAAAGGAAGTGGATATCCATCCTTTCTATGATTATTTTGCAAATAATAGTATAAAAGAAGAAATGAGAGAGAGGAGGCAGGAAATGTTTGGCGTAAAAAAAATCCGTAGCCAAAGGGGAAACAATGGCCACGGATTTTTCTGGTTTCTTATTTTAGTTAAAAGAACAGGTAGCGCGAGTCTTCTACGTTGGCCTTTTGGTAAAGGTCGTTGATGAAGCGGCTGATGGTGCGCATCGTGTTGTTCTTGATTCTATTTTCTTCTGTTTCTTCGTTGAATGTTTCGTTCAGTTTGCCTTTATTGTAGACTTGCAGGAGGTACACGCCAGAGTTTCCTTTTATGGGAGAAGACAGTTGGTCGACATCGGCAACAGAAGCGTAGGCACCCAACAAAGGTTCGCTGCCACGGGTTTTGGAAACGAAAGTGGGGGCAGAGAACGTGACGTGTTTCACGGAATCGGTTACCACATTGTCTATGGAATTGCATTCTTCGAAGTTCGTTATGTCTTTTCCTTTGATGCCTGCCATGATGATTTCAGCTTTTTTGTCTTTGATGGCTTCAATTCGCAGCATGCCTTCCACGGATTCCATACTCCTGTAGCCTTTCTTGTTGATTCCTTCCAAGGCCACGACTAACAAGCGGTCGTTCTCGTCTCCGCAATCATACAATGGGGAAACTTCGCCCGGTTTGGCTGCAAACACCCATCTCAAGGCTTCGCCTGTGTTGCGTACGCCTCCGATGCCATGTTCTGAGCTGTAGAAGTCTTTTCTTTCCAAGAGGCGGTAGCCATTTTCTTCCGCATTGGCTTCCAATTCTTCCAAAGTCTGGTTGGCTGCCACGAATTGGCTGAATTTGTTGTATGCTTGGTTGTAAGTTTCCTTGCTGAATTCTACAGGGCGTTTGATGACCGCTACTTTGTATTTTTCTTTCATGGCTTTTTTGTCAAGGACTTGGATGATGACGTTGCTTTGTCCCAATGACAGATTTGTTGTTTCCTTGATGCCCAAGCCGCAAATGGTGTTGATGTATTTCGTGTTGTCGGCATCCAATGCAGCGTTCTCGTATTGCGCGGAAGTGAGCCAGTTGGCTTCTCCGTTGGAGTTGTTGTATTGTTTTGCCAATGCCGCGAAGTCAGCGCCACCCTTGATGGCGTTGTAGATGCTGTCGGCCAGCGTCCTTGTTTTTTCAACATTGTCGGTATAGACTTGTATTTGTCGGAATTGGACAGAGTCGGGCAACGTCTTTTCTGCCAAGATTCTGAATGCGTTGTAAGAGTCGTCGCTTTGGTTGTAATAGGGGCCGTATACTTCTCCTAAAGAAACGGAGTCCATGCGGGATGCCACATCGCTGGGATAAGCGTCTTTTGAGTAGAACACATCCGCATATGGGAATTCTGAACCTGTGGCACGCACGAAACTCACGTATTCCGTAGCATTTTCCAGTTGGTTCGTGTAGTCGGTCACTTCTTCTAACACGGCGTTTCTGTCTTCGTCGCTGGGCGTAACCTGCACATCAATGTATTTGATGTTGCGGGTTTCCACGTTTTGTTTGAACTGTTCTTTTTTCTTGTTGTACAATGCTTGCAAATCCGACTTTTCGATAGTCACCGCAGAGTCTGCGACGGCAGAGTAGGGGACAGCGGCCAGGAGCATGTCATATTGGTTGGTCCTTTCATCGAAAGAAGCCTGTGCTTCGATGGGGTTGGAGATGATGGATTGCGCGAGCAGCGTCTGGTATTTCTCCATTAGGCGGTTCTGCTTCAAGTTCCTTTCAATGAAGTTCCAGTAGTGTTCCATCATTTGGTAGTATTCCACATATTGTGCCGGCATTTGCGTCATGTCCATAGTTGCATATTCAGCCAGAAAGTTCTTCAACACATCTTTGTCGAAAGCACCGGTTTGCGGGTTTCTGAAAGGTGTTTGTTGCAGTATCGGGTTGGAACCTTCGTTGATGATGGCTTCGATTTCTTCATCGGAAACAGTCAAGCCGATTTTCTCTGCTTCGGTATTGATCAGTTCGCTGTTGACATAGGTTCTCCACACTTCGTCTTTCAGTTGCGTGAACTGTTCGTCGGGAATGGCAGACATGCCGGAAGTGAATTTGACAATGTCGGCATATTCGTCCAGCATTTTTTGGTAATCTTGAGCCGAGAGGCCTTTCCCGTTGACTTCACCAATGTCTTGGTTGCCTTGGTGGGGCTGAAAAATTTTCCAAGCATCGCCTGCGATGAAAGCAAACAACGCGAGGCCGATAACAATGACCAATAATGGTCCTTTGCTTCTGATTTTCTGTAATGTTGCCATTTAAGTATTTGATTTTTAATTATTTATTATTTATTCATTTAGTAAATTAGCGCACGAAGATACAAAAAATGCGGGTATGCACCTATTTATTGCTTAAAAAAATATTATTCTGCGACTTTTAGTTTCACCAGTTCGATTTTTGTCGTCGTCATTTTGATGATTTTGAATTCATATTGTTTGATTTTGATGACTTCGTGCAGTTTGGGAATGTTTTGGTATTTGTTCAAGATGAGCCCTCCTATGGTTTGGTAATCATCGGATTCGGGCAAGTTGAGGCTGAACATTTCGTTGATTTTTTCTATTTCCAGCCGTGCAGACAAAAGGTATTCGTTGGGTGCTGTTTGTTTGGCGGTGTACGAAGTCGTGTCATGTTCGTCTTCGATGTCGCCGAATATTTCTTCCACTAAGTCTTCTAAAGAGACCAGGCCGGATGTCCCCCCGAATTCATCGACGACAATGGCCAGCGTTTTTTTCTTTTGCATGAACAGTTGCAGCAGCCGGTGTGCTGGCATGGTTTCCGGCACAATGGGGATTTGCTGTATCCGGTCGGTCCATTTCGCGGGTTCGCGGAACATTTCAGAAGAATGGATGTATCCTGTAATGTTGTCGATGTTGTCTTTGTACACGATGATTTTGGATATTCCGGATTCTATGAACAGGGCTTTCAGTTCTTCGATGCTGGTATCCTCTTTTACGGCAACGATTTCGGTCCTTGGGATCATGCAGTCTTTGATTTTCACATTCGAGAAGTCGAGGGCGTTTTGGAAAATCTTCACTTCTTCGTTGATGTCTTCTTCGTTGGAATTGTCGATGCTGTTTTGGATGAGATGGTCAAGGTCTACTTTTGTGAAAGCCTTTTCAGTGGCTTCTTTGTTTGTTTTCACGTTGAACAATTTCAGGATGAGCCGCGAAAGCCCTGAGATGAATCGGGAGAGCGGGCGCAGGATGGTGTAGAAGAAATAGAGCGGCACAGCCAGCAAGCGCATCGATTGGTTGGGGGCAGCTTTGCAGATGATTTGCGGGATGAGCCTTCCTGCGATTAGAATCACCAAGGCTGCGATGGCGATTTGCGCGATGGTGAGCAGCCATGGCGAATGGATGTTGTATGGCTCTGAGGCTTTTCGGAGCCATTCGGCCGCCAAAATGGAGTAGATGATGAGGGTTATGTTGTATCCGATTATCAAGGTGGATATAAACGTGTTAGAGTCTTTGAGGAAAGTAGAGAGGATTCGTGTGGCCAGGCTTCCTTCTTTCTTGTTCATTTCAAACCTGAGTTTGTCGAAAGAGGTGAATGCCGTTTCCATTCCGGCGAAAAATGCGGAAAAAGCGACTGCAATGATTATATATATAAGAAGTATGTCCATGACGTTTTCAGGTCGTTTTATGGGTGGATGCTGTCGGGGGCGATGGTGTCTTTCGGTGCTTTGTCGACCGGGAAGATGCCTCCGCTGTTGTGGATGACGTATTGCGTCAGTTGTTGGTTGGATTCAAACCCGTAACCGGTGATGATGTTTTCAGTTTGTTCTATCCGTATGTATTTGTCGGAATAGACTTTTTCGGTTTTCTGGTTCCAGAACAGTTGTTGCGTGTCGAATTTCTCGCCTTTTCGGTTTTGGATGAACACGTTGCTTCGCAGTTCCCATAGTTTTTCTTTTTCATAATAGTAGGCCGTGTCGGCTTTTATGCTGGCATCTATTTGCATCAGGGAATCGAACTGTTCCAAGTAGATACCTTTTTCGAACGCCCAATAGGGGGGATGTTTCCTGTCGAAGATGTCCCATTCTTCCGCAATGAGGCGGTATTTGATGATGCCGGAGTCTGATATGAGCGTGTTGACTCCCAATGTCCTCATGCCGGGCAGCGAGTCGCGTTCAAGGATGGCTTCGCCCAGTTCTTTGTCTTTGTTGGAGCATGATGTGTGGGATAAAAACAGCATAACAATTGCCAAGGCGGCAATTGTTATGCTGGTGAATGTATGTTTCACGCGATGTTCAGGCATACGCGGTGTTTATCGCACGGTTGTGGTTTCCCCAATCCATCCGCCAATGGTGACGGCATCTCCTTTCTTGATGCCGAGGAAGAACAGGTCTTCAGCCTTTGGCGTGTGCGCAGAGTAAGCATTGATGAGTTCCTGTGCCTGTTCTGCGCAGCTGGGATCGATGCTCTTTGCGCGTTGCAGCTTGTCGATGGCCAAGAAATAGGTGCATTTGTTCAAGGCCGGCTCATCGCTCCAGTTGGGGCTTGCCGCATACATTTGCGCCAACAAGATGTAGGGCGCACCCTTGGTCGGGTTGAGCGCGATGGCATCTTTCGCATATCTCTTTGCAATGGAATAGCTCTTGGCGGAGGTCAGCATGGCAGCAGCGTTGTAAGCATATTCGGCAGCCTTCACGCTGTCTTTCTCCAAACTGAGCGCTTCGTCCATGTATTTGATGATATCGTCAGAGTTTCCTTTCTTGAACGCATTGTATGCGCATCCCACAGCTGTTTCAGCCGTCGGGCTGAGTTGGTGAGCATAGACGGAAGCGGTTGCATACGCTTCTTCGTCCTGGCAGTTGAGCATCCTCATCACTTTGATGACATTGTTCAGGTAGTCCAAGTCGTTCTTGTTTTGTTCCACTTTCGGCCCGTAAACGGTTTGCAGCATGGTGCAGTCGGCGGCGCCGCTGTTCACCAGGTAAGCGTCCAAGTTCTCTTTCACCACTTCGTAGCGTTTCTTGTCTTTCTCGTTGGCTGCCTTTTCCACGGCTTCATCGGTGTATTGGCTGGCGAACAGGTAGTCTTGGATGAGTTGCTCGCGGTAAGCGTCATCTTTTTTGAATTTCTGTGTGGCGATGTCCATGAACTCTTGCAGCACATAGTATTCTGTGTTGTAAGTGTCCAGTTCGATGGCTTCTTTGAAAAGGGCGTAAGCTTGGTTCAGGTCTTTGCCGCCCATGGTGTAATAGTCGTGGGCTTTCAGTCCTACGATTGCGCCTTTGGTGGTGCCTCTTTTGACCAATTTGTTCAGCTTGTCCAGGTATTGGATGCGTTGGTCATGCACTTTCATCAATTCTTCGAAGTAAGTTTGCTTTTTGGTGGCATCCTTTTCGTTCTCGATGAGCCAGCGCAGGATTTTCGCGCCGTTCGTGTATGTTCCCACTTGTGCGACGGGTGCTTCAGTGAAGACGGCTTTCCAAGGCTCGTAAGCATCTTTGAAGTTGTCGGTTTTCACGTACTCTGTGTAGATGCTGATGTTCCTCAGGCATCTGATACTGTCTTCACCATGGCCGAATCTGGAGCCATCTTCAACGCCTTTCTGTGCAAAGGATGTGGTCATTCCTGCACATACGATAGCGGCTGCTAAAAAAACTTTCTTTTTCATTGTATAAATATTTAATTCATGTTGTTCTGTCATTCTACCCTCCATTTCGCAAACCAGCGTTCGTTGAACGTCAAGCCGATGCATAGTCGCAGGTAATTTTCTTCCAGCATGTAGGTTTTGGCTTGCGGCTTCACTTTGATGTATTGCGCGGACACGTTCAATATGGATTTGTTCTGGAAGACGGGCAAGCCGAATCCGGCGGATACTCCGAACTCGTCGGCGCTGTTGCCGTCGGCCATTTTGGCGTAAGAGTTGGAGTAATATGCTCCTGCGCGGTATTTGATTCGGCTGAAGTAGTTCCGCTTGAACGGGTTAGGGATGTATTCCACGCCTACGGCGTATTTGGAACGGTCGTTCAACTGGCGGGTCTTGCTGAAGTAGCGTGCGTCTTCCCATTTTTGCAGGCTGTAGTCGAACCCTACGGTCAGCTGGTTGTTGCGGCAGTAGCTGATGCCTGCCCCGAAGCTGTGGGGGAGGTCGAACGAATAACCTGTCTGCGTGGCGATGCTTTGGATGGCTGTGTAGGATTCATTGTTCAGCTTGTGCTTCAATGAGTACACGGCGCCGATGGTGAGGCTGTTTTGCGGATTGAGGGCTTGTGTGTATTGGATGCCGAAATCCAGCTTGTAGTCTTTCACCTTCACGTGGTTTTCTTTGTAAGAGAGGTCGAACGACGCGTCGGAGAAGCTCACTTGCGTGGCTTGCGTGACGGAGCCGAACAGGTAGGAAGCGTTGAAGCCCACCGAAAGGTTGTCGATGATTTTGACGCCCATGCCTAAGAATATCTGTGTCAGTCCGCCGTTGCCTGCATAAGTGTGGTAGGCGTTCAGGCTGGTGTGGGTGGGGCTTTGCATGCTGCTTTCCGTGCTGATGTTGTATCCCACGCTGCTGAACGGCAGGATGCCGATGGTCATGCCCAATCCTTTGTGCAGGCGGAACTGCATGGCCATGTAGTCGAAACTGGTGTTTTTTGCATTGATTTTGGCATTGCCGTCGCCCAGATTGGCATTTTGGAAAGAGAATCCTCCATCAAAGAGAAAAGTCAGCGAGTCGATGGCGGTGTACGATGCGGGGTTGGCCGTGTTGATTTGCGCGCCGTTGCGCAACCCGTAGGCGATTCCTCCCATGGCGGTGTTGTTCCCCATGGTTTGGTTAGACAGCAATCCCCATCCATACCGCGTGTAGGGCGAGTTGGTGTTAGGTGAAGAACCGCTTTCTCCGTTGCTTTGCGCCAAGGCGTGGATGGCAAGGAGTGCCAAAGGGAGCGCGCAAAGAATCTTTTTATATAAGGTCATCGTAACTAACTATTCTGTTTTGTTCTTTCCTTAACCGAGGAAATTGTTTGCAAAGATGCTACTTTTTATGCTTGTAATCAAAAGAATTTCCTTTATGCGCCGTTAAAAAAACAAAACTGCACGGCATCGCGGCTGATTTCCTGCTTCCATCCTTTTGTTTTTGGGGTTTGTCCGGGGCTGGATGACGGTGGGCATCCTGTTTTTCCGCAAGAGTCCAAGGAAACTTCGTGCCGGCGTCTTCGCTTTTGGGTTTATTTGTACGGAATATTCATAGCATTTTGTAGAAGCCTTTGCAAGGTGTGTTTTGCACGATTAATAATCGTGCAGCCTGAAGATTAATAATCGTACACGTGTACGATTAATAATCGTGCATAAAATCTTTCCTGAAAGGTTGTCGGAACCATGGCGTAAGATTCATGGATTTTCCATGTCCGTTGCCTCGTTTCCAAGGGAAACGGTTGCGGGCGTGTCCATGGCGGCTGGTGGATGTTTGCCGAGGTTCGGGAGAGCTTTGGGGGGCGTTGAAGCGGAATATTTGGCGGGAGATTCCTGTATGTTGGGAGATTTGTTTACCTTTGCGCGCTATAAATGAAAATAGGAATGTTGGGTTTGTTTGCCATGCTTATGCGGAAATGCAATCTGTTGTTGCTTTGCGCCTGCTTTTTGTTTGTGCAAAGCCTGCCTTTGAAGGCAGTTCCGGCTCCTGCCGATTCGGTGCGTGTCAGCTTGCTGACTTGTTCTCCTGGCGGGGAAATTTATGCTTTGTTCGGCCACACAGCTTTGCGTTATGAGAATCTCACGACGGGCGTGGATTGGGTGTTCAATTACGGCATGTTCAGTTTCAATGCGCCGCATTTTGTCTGGCGCTTTGTCAAGGGCGACACGCATTACATGCTGGGCGTCAATTCATTTGATGACTTCCGGGCGGAATACATGGAGCGTGGTTCCGTGGTTTACGGGCAAGAGCTTCTTCTGTCGCCTTCCGAGAAGCGGGAGATGGCGGGTTTCTTGTTGTGGAACAGCCGCCCGGAGAACCGCACTTACCTTTACAACTTTTTTTATGACAATTGCACGACCCGTGCGCGCGACTGCATAGAGAACCATCTGCACGGGGAAGTCCTTTACAAGGGAGCGGAAAAGGAGCGGTCGTTCCGCGACATTGTGCATGAACATGCTGTGGGGCATGAATGGGCTTGCTTCGGGATGGACCTTTGCTTGGGCAGCCCGGCCGACCGGCCTGTGCCTTTGCGATTGCAGATGTTTGCGCCGTTTTACCTGATGCATGCCGTGGATTCGGCTTATGTTGCGGATGCGTCCACGGGCGTTGAGCGGCGTTTGGCACGTCCGGCCGCGCCGGTGGTGCGGCCGGCAGCGGAGGCGGACCATGCAGAACACTATTGGCTGACCCCTTTGCAGGCGGCATGGCTCTTGTTTTTTGCGGTGGCTTTTTTCAGTGTGCGTGGCTTTTTGCGCCGGAAAAATTATGCAGGGTTGGATGCTTTGCTGTTTGGCGCGGCCGGCGCGGCGGGATGCGTCGTCGCTTTCCTCGCTTTCTTTTCGATTCATCCGGCGGTGTCTCCCAATTACCTGCTGGCAGTGTTCCATCCGGTCCATCTGTTGTACCTGCCCGTCCTTGTTTGGAGGGCGGCAAAAGGGAAGCGGGATGTGTACCATTGGGCGAATCTTGTTGTTTTAACACTTTTTATTGTGCTTTTCGGCTGTTTCCCGCAAAAATTCAACTTGGCAGTATTACCTTTGGCCGCAAGTTTGTGGTTCCGTTCGGCGAGCCACGTGGCTTTGATGTATAAAGACCAATAAATGAAAGAACGTTTGCTGACATCCTTGATTACGGCTTTGGCTTTCTCTGGATTGCCGGCGCAGACATTGCCTTCTGTCCCAAGGTTGGTGGTCGGGCTTTCGATAGACCAATTGCGGGCAGACTACGTGGAAGCTTTCTCCTCTTTGTACGGGGAAAAGGGCTTCAAGCGCTTGTGGAAAGAAGGCCGTGTTTACCAGAATGCGGACTATGGTTTCTCTGCGGTAGACAAAGCATCGTCGGTGGCGGCCGTCTACACAGGTGCAATGCCCAGCGTCAACGGCATCATTGCGGAAAACTGGATGGACCGCCGCACGGTGCGGCCTTTGAATTGCGTGGAAGACCCCGCATACATGGGCATTTACACGGATGAAAGCACGTCGGCGGCTGCGGTGTTGTCTTCCACGCTGACGGATGAGCTGAAGGCCGGCACGCAGGGCCGGGCCTATGTCTATTCCATCGCTCCTTTCCGCGAAGCGGCGGTTATCGCCGCCGGGCATGCGGGCGACGGCGCATTTTGGCTGAATGATGCCACGGGGAAATGGTGCGGCACGACGTATTATCCCGAATTTCCTTACTGGCTGACGCAGTACAACGACCGGCAGGGGCTGGACCAGCGCATCGGCGACATCGTATGGGAGCCGTTGTGGCCTGCGGAGAAATACACGTTCCTTTCCTCAGAGTGGGAGCAGGATACCTTTCGGCATTCCTTCAAGGACTTCAGGGGCGCTTCTTACCGTGCGTTCAAGACAACGCCTTTTGTGAATGACGAGGTGAACCGCGTGGCGGCAGAATGCCTGCGCAACAGCCCGATGGGCGAGGACGGCATCCCTGATTTCCTGGCATTGTCCTATTATGCGGGCAACTATGCGCACAAGACGGTGATGGAAGCCCCCTTGGAAATGCAGGACGCTTACGTGCGCTTGGACCAGAGCCTGGCCGAACTGCTGGACTTGATAGACCGGGAAGTGGGCTTGCGCAACACCTTGTTTTTCATCTTTTCCACGGGTTATGCGGATGCCGATGCCCCTGACCTGGCGAAATACAGGATTCCCGCAGGCAAGTTCTACCCGGAGCGTTGCGCCGCTTTGCTGAACATGTACCTGAACGCCGTTTATGGCGAGGGGCTTTTTGTGGAAGCATACCATGGCTCGCAAATCTACCTGAACCATGAAGTGATAGAGAAAAAGCAACTGGACTTGCCGGAAGTCATCGGCAAGTCTGCCGACTTCTTGATACAATTCAGCGGTGTCAGCGAAGTGTACACGGCTTACCGCCTGCTGTTGGGCGCATGGACCCCGGAGGTTTACCGGGTGCGGAATTCTTTCCACCGCGAGCGTTCGGGCGATTTGCTGGTTGATGTGCTGCCCGGATGGACGGTGGTGCAGGAAAAGGCAGAGGACACGAAAGTGGTTCGCAAGGCGTGCATGGCCGCCCCCCTCGTGTTCTTCGGATGGGACGTGAAGCCCGGCCTTGTCCGCACGCCGGTGAATGTAGGCCGCATTGCACCGTCGTTGGCCGGGATGATGCGCATCCGGGCGCCCAATGCATGCTCGAACCCGCCTTTGGAAGACATACGGGCAAATAAGCAAACCGATTTGCCGTAAAGTCGCTTTTTTGAATTACCTTTGCAACGCAAAATCAATATTTGGACTATAAACAGATTATATAATGGGATTTAATGAATTTCTAAGCAAGATATTCGGGAACAAGTCTACCCGCGACATGAAAGAAATACAACCGTGGGTAGAAAAAATAAAAGCCGCATACCCGGAAATTGAAAAGTTGAGCAACGATGGGCTTCGGGCAAAGACGCAGGAGTTGAAACAGAGAATCCGCGAATCGGCTGCCGAAGAACAGGCGCAGATCGACCAACTGAAAGCCAGCGTGGAAGCTACGGAACTGGAAGACCGTGAGGAACTTTTTGCCAAAATCGACAAATTGGAGAAAGAAGTGCTGGACAAGTACGAGAAGGCACTGAACGAAGTGCTGCCGGAAGCCTTTGCCATCGTGAAAGACACCGCCCGGAGGTTCACGGAGAATGAGGAAATCGTGGTGACAGCCACCGACTTCGACCGCGAACTGGCCGCCACGAAAGACTTTGTGCGCATCGAAGGCGACAAGGCCGTTTACCAAAACCATTGGATGGCGGGCGGCAACGAAATCACATGGAACATGGTGCATTACGATGTGCAGCTGTTTGGCGGCGTGGTGCTTCACCAAGGAAAGATTGCGGAAATGGCGACCGGCGAAGGAAAAACGTTGGTGGCCACACTGCCCGTGTTCCTCAACGCATTGACAGGAAACGGCGTGCATGTCGTCACGGTGAACGACTACCTGTCCAAACGCGACTCCGAATGGATGGGACCCCTTTACATGTTCCATGGCTTGAGCGTGGACTGCATCGACAAGCACCAGCCCAATTCTGAAGCGCGGCGGAAAGCCTACATGGCCGACATCACTTTCGGCACCAACAATGAGTTCGGTTTCGACTACCTGCGCGACAACATGGCCATCAGCCCGAAAGACTTGGTGCAACGGCAGCATAACTACGCCATTGTCGACGAGGTGGACTCGGTGTTGATTGACGATGCCCGCACGCCTTTGATCATCTCCGGCCCCGTTCCGAAAGGCGAGGACCAATTGTTCGAGCAACTCCGCCCGTTGGTGGAACGCTTGGTGAGCGTGCAAAAGACATTGGCCACCAAATTCCTGACGGACGCGAAACGCCTGATTGCTTCCGACGACAAGAAGGAACAGGAAGAAGGCTTCCTCGCCCTCTACCGCAGCCACAAGGCATTGCCGAAAAACAAGGCGTTGATCAAGTTCCTGAGCGAGCCGGGCATCAAGGCCGGCATGCTGAAGACGGAAGAAATTTACATGGAGCAGAACAACAAGCGGATGCCCGAAGCAGTGGAACCGCTGTATTTCGTGATTGACGAGAAGCTGAACAGCGTGGACTTGACGGACAAGGGCGTGGACCTGATTACCGGAAACTCGGAAGACCCCACCTTGTTTGTCCTGCCTGACATCACGTCGGAACTCTCTGCATTGGAGAACGAAACCGGCCTGTCGGACGAGGAAAAGCTGGCGAAGAAAGATGAATTGCTGACGAACTACGCCATCAAGTCCGAACGGGTGCATACCATCAACCAGTTGCTGAAGGCATACACCATGTTCGAGAAGGATGATGAATACGTGGTCATCGACGGCCAAGTGAAGATTGTGGACGAACAGACAGGACGTATCATGGAAGGCCGCCGCTACTCCGACGGGCTTCACCAGGCCATCGAGGCCAAGGAACGCGTGAAGGTGGAAGCAGCCACGCAGACTTTTGCCACAATCACGTTGCAGAACTATTTCCGCATGTACCATAAGCTGGCCGGCATGACGGGTACGGCAGAGACGGAAGCAGGCGAGTTCTGGGACATCTATAAACTGGACGTGGTGGTGATTCCCACGAACCGACCCATTGCCCGCATCGACATGAACGACCGCGTTTACAAGACGAAGCGCGAGAAATACAAGGCGGTCATCGAGGAAATCGAGAAGATGGTGGCCGCCGGCCGCCCGGTATTGGTGGGTACCACTTCGGTGGAAATCTCCGAGATGTTGAGCAAGATGCTGGACATGCGCAAGATAGAGCATAACGTGCTGAACGCGAAATTGCACCAGAAAGAAGCCGACATCGTGGCGCAGGCCGGGCAAAAGAGCATCGTGACCATCGCAACAAACATGGCAGGCCGTGGAACCGACATCAAGCTAAGCCCCGAAGTGCGCGAAGCAGGCGGCTTGGCCATCATCGGCACGGAACGGCATGAATCGCGTCGCGTTGACCGCCAGTTGCGCGGACGTGCCGGTCGTCAGGGCGACCCCGGCTCGTCTGTGTTCTTTGTTTCTTTGGAAGACGACTTGATGCGCCTGTTCTCGTCGGACCGCATTGCCAGCGTGATGGACAAGTTAGGCTTCAAGGAAGGGGAGATGATTGAACACAAGATGATTTCCAACTCCATTGAAAGGGCGCAGAAGAAAGTGGAGGAGAACAACTTCGGCATCCGCAAACGCTTGCTGGAATACGATGACGTGATGAACAAGCAGCGTGTGGTCATCTACACGAAACGCCGCCATGCGCTGATGGGTGAACGCATCGGCATGGACATTGTTAACATGATTTGGGAACGTTGCGACAATGCCATCATGAACAATGATTATGAAGGAGCCAAGATGGACATACTCCAAGTGCTGGCCATGGAAGCTCCTTTCACAGAAGAAGACTTCCGCAACGAGAAGCGCGACGCATTGGTGGACAAGACTTTTGCGGTAGCGATGGAGAACTTCAAACGGAAGACGGAACGCCTGGCGCAGATTGCCAACCCGGTCATCAAGCAAGTGTATGAGAACCAAGGGCAGATGTATGAAAACATCCTGATTCCGATTACCGACGGCAAGCGCATTTATAACATCCCGTGCAACCTGAAGGCGGCATACGAGAGCGAATGCAAGGAGGTGGTGAAATCGTTTGAGAAGGCCATCTTGCTGCACACCATCGACGAGGCTTGGAAGGAAAACCTCCGAGAGTTGGACGAACTGAAGCATTCCGTGCAGAACGCCAGCTACGAGCAGAAAGACCCGTTGCTGATTTACAAGCTGGAATCGGTGAACCTGTTTGATGCCATGGTGAACCGCATCAACAACCAGACGGTCTCCATCTTGATGCGTGGGCAAATCCCGGTGCAGCAGCAACAGCCTGCGCAAGTGCGTGAGGCAGCCCCGGAACCGGCACGTTCCCGCCAGCAATACCATGAGGAGAAGCGTGACTTGAACGACCCTGCCCAGCAGCATGCGGCAGGAAGGGACACACGCGAAGTGAAGCGCGAGCCAATCCGTGCGGAAAAGACCGTGGGGCGCAACGACCCCTGCCCGTGCGGCAGCGGCAAGAAGTTCAAGAATTGCCACGGCCGCAACATGTAGCCTTGCTGCCAGTGCATATAATATAATGTGTGAATCCCCGCAACAGCCAGCAGGCCGCTGCGGGGATTCTTATTCATGGTGGATTAATGCGTTTTGCTTTTTCCCATTAGCCACTTAGTCTTATTAACACATTTTAGTTGAGTACCTTTGTCGTTTTTTTACTACTAATAATATATTTGTGCATTCTTTTAACTAAGAATGTATTATTTATGAAGAAGAACATTTTTATTATTGCGCTCATGTTATGCATGGGTATGACTGTTTTCGCCGGTGTTCCTTTGCAGAGGGGGACTTTTATGCAAATTCGTATCGTAGATGCAATTAACAGTAAGCAAGTTTCTACGCCTGTGGCCATAGTGGAAAATGACGTAATGTCTGAAGGCAAAGTCCTAATTAAGGCTGGAACTCCCGTTGCTTTGCAAGTGGATCGTAGGAAAGCAAAAGGATGTGGCCGTCCAGGAGAATTAACTGTTACTTTTTTGAATACTCAAGCTGTAGATGGGCAACTTGTCCCTTTAATGGGTGGAACAATGAATGTGGAAGGTCGTCCTAAAAAAGGATTGGCTATTGGATTAGGTGTTGGCATTGGTTGGTTTGTTTGGCCGGGATTAGCATGTCTGGCTATCAAGGGTGAGCAAGCAGAAATTCCGTCTGGCACAATTGTGACTAATGTTATGGTAGGAAATAATTTAGTTATTGAATAATTGTTTGTCATTGATGTTAACGGCTTCATGGTTCTTATTGCCATGAAGCCGTTTTTTTCATTCAGGTAAGTCGTTTGTGTATCAGAACTTTGCATTAGATTGCGAGGATTTCAGATGCTTTTCACGATGACAGCAGCATTCCTTTCTCGCGTGATTGGAAGTTTTCACCGCATGCTTGGGAAAATGTAAGGCGGGTGTTTTGCATTTTTTCGAGGGGAAAAAGGCGGCTTTCATTAGAAATGTGCTACTTTTGCACACGATAAGTTTAACAGGCGATATGAATGCAACGCAAAGCATGATGTACCGTTGCGCCATGCAATATGGCACTTGCATGGGCGTGTTTTGGATAGGGAAGTTCATTTTGTTCCCGTTGGGGTTCAGGATGCCTTTCCTGTCGCTGGCTTTCATGGTGCTGACCTTGGCGGTTCCCTTCTTGGCGTATTATTACGTCCGTGCTTACAGGAACCGTTTCTGTGGAGGAGGCATCCGTTTTTCGCAGGCGTGGGTTTTCACGGCATTGGTTTATATCTATGCCGCATTGCTGGCGGCAGTGGCTCATTTTGTGTATTTCCAATTCATCGACCAAGGGTTCATCCTGAATGCTTGCGTGGAAGTGCTGGAGCAGCAGAGAGGCATCAGCGCAGAGATGGACACGCAGATAGACTTGCTGCTGGAGGCATTTGGGGAGGCAAGCATGTCGCCCATCGACATCACCGTGCAGTTGTTTTCCTCCAACGTGATGTACGGCAGCATCTTGGCCGTCCCGATTGCCCTTCTGGCCATGCGAAAGGCGGGAAAGGAGCCTGTTTCACAGGAAAAAGAACAAACTAAGATAGATTGAGAGATATGGACATATCCGTAGTCGTGCCTTTGTATAACGAGGAAGAATCGCTCCCGGAACTGTGCGCATGGATAGAGCGCGTGATGCAGGCCAACGGCTTCACTTACGAAGTGATTTTCGTGAACGACGGCAGCACCGACCGCTCTTGGGAGGTAATAGAGCGGCTGCATGGGCAGAACCCTTGCGTGAAAGGCATCAAGTTCCGCCGCAACTACGGGAAGTCGCCTGCCTTGTACTGCGGCTTCGAGCGGGCGCAAGGCGATGTGGTGATTACGATGGACGCAGATTTGCAGGACAGTCCCGACGAGATACCGGCACTTTTCCACATGGTGAAAGAGGAAGGCTATGACTTGGTGTCGGGCTGGAAGCAGAAACGCTACGACCCGCTTTCGAAAACTATTCCCACGAAACTGTTCAATGCCACAGCACGTGCCATTTCGGGCATTAGGAACCTCCATGACTTCAATTGCGGGCTGAAGGCTTATCGTCGGGAGGTGGTGAAAAACATCGAGGTGTATGGCGAGATGCATCGCTACATCCCTTACTTGGCGAAGAATGCCGGGTTCGCCCGCATCGGCGAGAAGGTGGTGCATCACCAGGCCCGCAAGTTCGGCAAGACGAAGTTTGGCGGGCTGAACCGTTTCTTCAACGGCTATATTGATTTGATTTCCCTGTGGTTTCTTTCCAAGTTCGGCAAGAAGCCGATGCATATCTTCGGCTTCCTCGGCTCGTTGATGTTCCTGATAGGTTTCATTGCCGTTGTTGTGGTGGGTGTGTCCAAATTGTACGCTTTGCGGCATGGCCAGCCTTATATCTTGGTGACCGATTCCCCTTATTTCTACATCGCATTGACGATGATGTTGCTGGGTACGCAGCTTTTCTTGGCAGGTTTTGTCAGCGAGTTGGTTGTGAGGAACGCGCCGGAGCGCAATAATTACAAAATAGAGAAGGTGCTTTGATGGAAATGAAAAGCCGCTATATTGCCCGTTTTGCTGTAACCGCCCTTGCGGTGTGCCTTGTGGCGCTGTTACCTTTGGCTTTTTCGGCATGTTCGGACAGCGATTGTTCGCTGGGCGGGCGGCCTTCTGTTCGTTTTGCTTTTGTGAATAGCTTGAATCGTGCGCCGGTCAGTTTGTTTGACTCTTTGACGGTGACGGCTCTTGATACGGATTCCGTTTTGGTGAACCGTGAGCGGGGCATCGACCATGTTACCTTGCCATTAAGTTATTCTGCAAGCACGACCACCTTTGTGCTGCATTACAGCCGTTTCCTGCGCGATACCATCACGGTGATGCACACCAACCATCCTCATTTCATTTCGATAGATTGCGGCATCAGCATGTTCTATCATTTGGACGGATTGGAACATACTTCTATCCTGCTGGACTCCATTCAGCTAATCGACCCGGACATTGATGATAATGAAAAGAATAATTACCGTATATATTATACTCCTGACGAGTAGCCTGCTGTGGCCTTTGCATGCCCAGCGCGACGCAATGTCGGCAGACACGGCGGCGGTGGCGCCATTGTACGGCGGCTTGTCGGTGGGTGCGGATGTGTTCGGCGTGATAGGCCGCTTCCTGCTCTACGACTTCACGAGTGCGGAAGTCTCCTTGAATGCCGATTTCAGGAACAAATTCTTTCCGGTGGTGGAAGTAGGCTTCGGCACGATTGACATGACGGACGAGACGTATTCCATCCATTACAAGTCGGCTGCGCCCTATGCCCGCATTGGGTTAGACTATAACCTGATGGCGAAGAAGCAGACAGAGAACTACCTGTTTGCGGGCTTTCGTTACGGTTTTTCAGCCTTCAAATACGATGTCGCCGCGCCCGACATGAGTGATGAAGTGTGGGGAGGGACAATCCCGTTCAGTTATTCGGGAGTCCGTTCCAGCGCTCATTGGATGGAGATGCTCCTCGGCATCAAGGTGAAGATTGTGAGAAACTTCTTTATGGGCTGGACGGCGCGTTTCAAGTTCCGTTTCTCGGCCAAGGAAACGCTGAACACAACGCCGTGGTACATACCCGGTTACGGCGACAACAAGTCGTCTAACTTCGGTTTTACGTATAACCTTATTTACCAACTGCCCTTTTAGCGATGACGACTTTAGAAATTTGGCTGGTTGCCGTGAGCTTGGCCATGGACTGCTTGGCGGTGTCTATTGCCAGCGGCATAACCATGAAGCAGGTCAATTGGCGAGTGATGTTGTATACTGCCTTCTCTTTTGGTTTTTTCCAGTCTGCAATGCCTTTCGTGGGTTGGTTGGGCGCGAGCCGTTTCAGCCATTTGATAGAGCAGGTGGACCATTGGATTGCGTTTGGCCTGTTGCTGTTCTTGGGAGGCAAGATGGTATTAGAAAGCTTTAAGCACGACGATTGCAAGCATGAGTACAATTTGGCGAATCCGAAAGTGCTGTTGGCCTTGTCGGTGGCCACGAGCATCGATGCTTTGGCAGTGGGAGTCACTTTCGCTTTCTTGGGCATGAACGACATACAGGCCGTCCTGCCACCGGTTCTGGTTATCGGTTTTGTGGCTTTCGTGCTGTCGTTGGCAGGCTTGTTGTTTGGCGTATTCTTTGGCTGTCGCCATAATCTGCGGATGGAGTTGTGGGGCGGCTTGGTGCTGGTGGCCATCGGCGTGAAGATATTGGTGGAACATTTATCTTGTCAATAATATAGCTTATGGGAAAGAGAAACATGAAATGGGAGTTGCCCCTCTTGTTGTTTTTTATCGTGGCCACTGTCTTGATATTAAGGCGGAACAATGTGTTTCAGACGGACGAAGGATTGGTGTTCGGCACTGTTTATCGCATCACTTACCAATGTGCGGACAATTTGAAGGATGAGATAGAGGCGGAATTGAAGAAAGTAGATGCTTCTTTGTCTCCTTTTAATCCAACTTCGGTGATATCCCGTATCAATCGCAATGAAGAAGCGCAGGCCGACACGTTTTTCACGACAGTGTTCCGGCGTTCGGAGGAAATAGCCAAAGAGACAGACGGCTGTTTTGACATCACAGTTGCTCCTTTGGTGAATGCTTGGGGCTTTGGCTTCAAGGAGAGCATATTCCCGGATTCGGCTATGATTGACAGCCTGCTGGACATTGTGGGGCATGAGAAAGTCTGTTTGCAGGATGGCAGGGTGGTGAAGTCCGATTCCCGCACAATGCTGGATTGCAGTGCGATTGCTAAAGGTTTTGGCTGCGATGCTGTGGCACGTTTGTTTGATCGGAAAGGCATTCAAAGTTACATGGTGGAAATAGGTGGTGAAGTGGTTGTGAAAGGCCGTAATCCCAAGCATGACTTGTGGCGCATCGGCATCAGCAAGCCGGTGGAAGATTCATTGGCCGTCAATCAGGACTTGCAAGTGGTGCTGGGAATAACGGATGCGGGGATGGCCACTTCCGGCAATTACCGAAATTTCTATTATAAGGGAGGGAAAAGATATGCTCATACGATTGATCCGAAAAGCGGCTATCCGGTGCAGCACAGCCTGTTGTCGGCCACAGTGGTAGCTTCGGACTGTATGACGGCGGATGCTTATGCGACAGCGTTCATGGTGATGGGGCTGGAGAGAGCCAAGGCATTTGCCGAATCGAACCCTGCAATTGATGCTTATTTTATTTATGAAGACGAAATAGGGAACCTGAAAACTTGCTTTACCGAGGGGATGGGCAAATATCTTGTGAAGCAGTAGGAAGGGATTGCAGATGTTGGCGGATGAAGCGGAGGATGTCTTCTGCTTGTTCGGGATGAAACCATGTGATGTTTTCGTCGCGTTTGAACCACGTCATTTGTTTGCGGGAGTAAATGCGTGTGTTCTGCTTTATTTTTTCTAAGGCGAAAGGCAGTTCCCATTCCCCATCGAGGTATTTGAACAATTCTTTGTAACCTACGGTGTTGAGTGAGTTCAAATGTTTGTAGGGGTAAACTTGTTTGGCTTCTTCCAGCAATCCTTCCTGCATCATGGTTTCTACTCTTTGGTTGATTCGTCTATACAATTCCTCGCGAGGACGTGTCAAACCGATTTTCAAAATTCGGAACGGCCTCTCTTTGGCAGATTGTGTGCGGAAGGAGGTATAGGACCGGCCTGTCATGTAGCATATCTCCAATGCATGCATGACCCGTTTGGGGTTTTTAAGGTCAACAATCTTGTAGTATTCGGGATCCAGAAGTTTCAGTTCGGCTCGTAGGTGTTCAAGCCCCTTTTCCTGGTATTGCTGGATGATTGATTCTCTTGTGTCGTTGTCAACAGTAGGAATATCATCTATGCCTTTGCAAATAGCATCGATGTACATCATGGAGCCTCCCGAAAGCAGCATCACGTTTCTTGCCTGGAAGGATTCCTCTAAAAGTTTCAATACGTCTTGTTCGTATTGTGCGGCATTGTAGTAATCGAATATCGACAATGTGCCGATGAAGTGGTGTTTTATCCTTGCTAATTGTTCTTGGTTGGGCGCGGCGGTGCCTATGGGTATTTCTTTGTAGATTTGCCGGGAATCGGAAGATATGATTTCAGCCTGCAATTGTTCTGCCAAGTACAGGCTGAGTGCTGTTTTCCCGACACCAGTTGGCCCCAATAGGACAATTAGTGTGGGATAGTTAATACCTGTCTTCATCATAAGGATTGCCACCGCTGCCTAAATCGTATCCGTCTGGGTCGATTTCTTCTGTGTCATAGTCTTGGTCGCCATAGAAGTTTTCTCCAAGATCTTCGGTAGAAGTGTTGGTTGTGGCTATTTCGTCAAAGTCGATCGTTTGAGCGGGCGGGTTTCCTTCCCGTTTGGAGCAGATGGCATGCTTCAGGTCTTTCCCTGTGATGATTTCGGACAGTTCGATGAAGAACACCCGTTCGGTCAGAGGGTCGAATACATAAAGCAGCTTTTGTTTCTCATCTTCTAAGAGTTCGCTGAGGCGTGTTTCTTTCATAATCCAGATGTCTTCCTCAGAACTGCTTCCCATGTCTTCGAGGGTGATTTCTTTTTCTTTTTCCCAGTCTTCATCGCAAATGAAGAATGAAGTCATTTGGTCATCTTTGTAGCCCACTGATTTTAGTATCGTTTCGTGAAAGTCGAAGAAAGTGGCTTCTGAGTCTATTTGTATTTCCCTCATGAAGTCGTCCACTTCATCGGATATCATTGTAAATCTGTATATCATATGTAATGCGATTGTTATAGGTTTTTTATCGGATGATGCCTCTTTCAGAATTGCGGATGAACGAGGTGATGTAACGGATGTCTTCGGTGTCCGGAAGTTGAGATTCTATTTCGTGCAGGGCGTCTGAAGTGTTCAGCCCGCTTTGGTAAACAAGGCGGTAGGCATTGTGTATGTTCTCAATGCGTTCGTTGCTGAATCCTCTCCGGCGCAGTCCTACAATGTTGATGCCGCAATAAGCGATGGGTTCGCGGCCGGCAATGATGAAAGGCGGCACATCTTTGCTGGAGCGTGAGCCGCCTTGTATCATGACGTAGCTTCCCACGCGGCAGAACTGGTGGATGAGGACGGCACCGCTGATGATGGCATTATCGTCAATGACAATTTCGCCGGCTATTTTGGTCGCGTTGCCGATGATGCATCCATTGCCTACATGGACATCATGTGCCACATGTACGCCTTCCATGAGGAGGTTGTTGTTGCCTACGATGGTTCTGCCTTTGGCGGCTGTGCCACGGTTGATGGTCACGTTTTCACGAATGAGGTTGTTGTCGCCCACTTCAGCTGTGGTTTCTTCCCCTTTGAATTTCAAGTCTTGTGGAACGGCGCCAATCACAGCACCGGGAAATATTGTGTTCCCGTTTCCGATGCGTGCCCCGTACAGGATGTTCACGTTCGGCATGATTTTGTTGTTGTCTCCGATGACAACGTTCTTGTCAATGAAAACAAAAGGGCCGATTTCCACGTTGTTTCCTATTTGGGCTTCAGGGTGTATGTATGCTAAAGGACTGATCATTGGTTATTTGTTTTTGATAATTTGAGCCATGAATTCGGCTTCGCAAACGATTTTTTCTCCCACAAAGACATATCCTTTCATGGTAGAGATGCCTCTCCTGATAGGTGCCAGCAGTTCTAAGCGGAATATCAAAGTATCTCCTGGCACGACTTTCTGGCGGAACTTCACACCGTCGATTTTCATGAAATAGGTGGAATACCTTTCCGGTTCTTCTACGGAATTGAGTACCAGCAATCCGCCTACTTGTGCCATGGCTTCTACTTGCAGCACGCCGGGCATGACGGGTTCTTGCGGGAAGTGTCCTTGGAAGAAAGGTTCGTTCACGGTGATGTTCTTCACGCCGACGATGTGGTTGGGACCCAGTTCGATGATTTTGTCGACCAGCAGGAACGGGTAACGGTGGGGCAACAGTTCGCGGATGCGGTTGATGTCCATGACGGGTGCTTGGTTGCAGTTGTAAATAGGTGCCTGTATCTCGTGCAGGCGGATTTCTTTCCGCATCTGGCGTGCAAACTTGTTGTTGATAGTATGCCCTGGGCGGGTGGCAATGATGCGTCCCTTGATGGGGCGGCCAATCAGCGCCAAGTCGCCGATGATGTCGAGCAATTTGTGGCGTGCCGGTTCGTTGCTCCACACAAGGGGCTTGTGGTTGATGTATCCCAGATGTTGCGCGTCCATGTGGGGAACTCCCATCACGTCGGCCAGCTTGTCGAAGCTTTCTTGTGGCATGGGCCTTTCGTAGATGACGATGGCGTTATCGAGGTCGCCTCCTTTTATCAATCCGGCTTTCAACAGAGGCTCGATGTCGCGTACGAAGACGAACGTGCGGCTTCCGGCGATTTCTTCCGGGAAGTCGGCCATGTTCTCCAATGTGGCGAATTGGCTGGGGAGGATGGTGGAGTCGTAAGAGATAAGCACGTTGATGCTGAAGTCGTCGTCAGGCAGCACGATGATGGACGAGCCTGTGGTTTCGTCTTTGATTTCTATTTTGGACTTGATGATGTAGAAGTCCTTGACGGCAGTCTGTTCTTCAATGCCAACGTTCCTTATCTGTTCCACGTATTGGATGGCACTGCCGTCGAGGATGGGAAATTCAGGCCCGTTCACTTGTATCAGGCAGTTGTCGATGCCTAAGGCGTAGAGGGCTGCCATGCCATGTTCGACTGTGCTGACTTTTATGTCTCCTTTCGCTAAAACAGTGCCACGTGTGGTGTCCACCACGTTGTCGGCAACGGCATCGATGATGGGTTGCCCTTCAAGGTCGGTCCGCTGGATCTTGTATCCGTGGTTTTCCGGCGCGGGGTTGAAGGTGACGGTCAGGTCAAGTCCTGTGTGCAGTCCTTTCCCGCTTAATGAAAAGCTGTCTTTTAGTGTCTTTTGTTTTAACATGAGCTTATTTATTGTTTATTTGTTTCTTCAGTTCTTCTATTTCTTTTTGGAGGCTGTTGAGGGTGGCGTACATCTCAGGCAGCTTTTTGAATACGATGGATGACCGTGCGAAGTTTTTTGCCTCGATGGCAGGCGAGCCTTGGATGGTGTTGCCGGGCTTCACGCTTCCGGCGATGCCTGCTTGCGCTCCTGTGGTTACATGGTTGCCCACGGTGATGTGGCCTGCCACGCCTACTTGCCCGCCGAACATGCACCATTGGCCTATTTTGGCCGAGCCTGCCACGCCCACTTGCGAGGCCATGACGGTGTTGCTGCCCACTTCCACGTTGTGGGCTATCTGCACGAGGTTGTCCAACTTCACGCCTTCGTGGATGACAGTGGCTCCCATGGTGGCTCGGTCCACGCAGGTGTTGGCGCCTATTTCCACGTTGTCTTCAATGATGACGATGCCGATTTGGGGTATCTTGTCGTAGCCGGAGGCGGTGGGCGCGAACCCGAAGCCGTCGGCTCCGATGGCGCATCCGGAATGGAGGATGCAGTTGCTGCCCACGCGGCAGCCGTGGTAGACGGTGGCGTTGGCGTTGAGGATGGTGCCGCTGCCTATCTTGGCATGGTCGCCCACGGTGGCGTGGGGGTAGAGCATGGCGCGGTCGCCTATCTCGGCGTTTTCGCCGACGTAGGCGAAAGGCGCGATGTAGACGTCTTTTCCGATTTTGGCGGTCGGCTCGATGAAGGCGAGGGGGTGGATGCCTGTTTTCCTCGGCTTGCTTTGCTCGTAGAGGGTGAGCAGGCGGGCGAGGCTGTCGTAGGCGTTGTCCACTTTGATGAGGGTGGCTTTCACTTCTTGTTCGGGGGTGAAGCTTTTGTTCACCAGCACGATGGTGGACTGGGTGGTGTAGATGTAGGGGGTGTATTTAGGGTTCGACAAGAAGGAGAGGGCGCCGGGTGTGCCTTCTTCTATTTTCGCGAATGTATGTACTTTTGCGTTTTCGTCCCCGATGATTTCACCGTGGATGAAGTCTGCGATTTGTTTAGCTGTGAACTCCATAATCTGTTGCGTTTACGTTATGCGGCATCGCATCTGCATGCCTTTTTTTAAGAATGTTGCAAATTACGTGTTTTTTTTTGATATACCCGCACTTGCGGGGCAAAAAATCACTTGCTGCCGCCTATCTGAGGTAACATAGGTAGTGTTTTGTGGCCTTTTGGGACAGAAGGGAGATGTTGAACATGTCGGACGCGTCGGCGATGTTCTTGATGCTGCCGTCTTTGTAGAGGATGTCGATGCTGTCGTCGGCGGGGTTGTACATGTTCTTCTCTATTTGCGGGGTGGCCACGAAGTAGCGGGCTTCTTCGGTGGTGATGCCGAGGCGGCGGCTGATGTTTTCCTGCAGTTGGCGGATGCGCTGGGGGCTGGCAGGCTCGGCGGTGGCTTCTACCTTGAAGAGGCGGCGGTTGATGATGCCGCTGCTGAGGGCGGACAGCACTTTGTCGGGATGCGTAGCCCATGTTTTCAGCGCGGCCCAGATGTCGCTGTCGTCCAGTTGGAGGTATTGGCGGAGGCATTCCGGCTCGGCCAGGAAGCGTTCGCGGGTGATGTCGTTGGCGAGGAAGTATCGCAGGGCGGGGGTGGCGAAGAGGGTTTGCCCCTGGCGCGTGAGTTCCTTGGCGCGGAGGAGGGTGTGGACGAGCATGCGCTCGCAGGCCACGGAGGTCTTGTGGAGGTACACTTGCCAGTACATGAGGCGGCGGGCGGTGAGGAAGTTCTCGATGGAGTAGATGCCTTTTGACTCGACGACGAGGCGGTCGTCGCGCACGTCGAGCATCTGTATGATGCGGGCGGAGCCGATGTTGCCTTCGACGACGCCGGTGTAGAAGCTGTCGCGGCGCAGGTAGTCGAGGCGGTCCATGTCGAGCTGTCCGCTGACGAGCTGGTGGAGGAAGCGTTTGGGGTATTCGTCGCGGAAGATGCGGATGGCCAGCGTGAGCCGCCCGCCCATTTCCCGGTTCATCTGCTGCATGATGAGCAGGGAGATGTCTTCGTGGGCGATGCCGGGGACGAGGGTGTCTTCCAGCACGTGCGAGAAGGGGCCGTGCCCCACGTCGTGGAGGAGGATGGCGGCTTGTACGGCCTCGGCTTCGCTGTCGAAGATGAAGTTGCCCTTGGCGGCGAGGTGCTTGAGGGCTTCGGTGGTGAGGTGGAAGGCGCCCAAGGAGTGCTGGAAGCGGGTGTGCTGCGCGCCGGGATAGACCACGGACGAGAGGCCCATCTGGTGGATGCGGCTGAGGCGCTGCATGGCGGGGTGCTGCAGCAGGTCGTAGAGCAGTCCTTTCGGCACTTTGATGAACCCGAACACGGGGTCGTTGATGATTTTGCTTTCTTGCGGCATGACGGGATGCTTTAGGGTTAGTGATAGATAGGACGGTTTGCTGTGGCAAACTCCCGGTTTACTGTGATAAACTTCCAGTTTACCGTGATAAACTCGCAGTTTATGCTGATAAACTCTCAGTTTATCGTGATAAACTAGCAGTTTACAAGGCAATACTTCTTCATGGGTTGGCAACAGGCGGCTTACCAAAGCGTGTCTGTCACGTAAGCATCATACTTGGGTTCAACGCCCGGCACGTATTTTTGGAACACTCTTGCGATGGCTTGCTGTTCTTCGGGCGTGATGAGGCGTTCCCCTTTGCGGCTGAAAAAGTAGATGCTCCGGCTCGAAAAGCAGCCGATTACTTTGGAACGCAGCGTGTCCACCTTCCCTGCGGGAACGTCGTCGAACAGGCGGCTCATACCCCGTGCGAACTTCACGGGCGTGCTGTCGCGGTAGTAGGGGCATTCCTCTCCCGCCACTTTCCGGGCGACGTTGGGGTTGATGATTTGTATCCCTACGGGGGATGCGGCCCCGCTCTCTTCCAACATGCGGGCGGCGATGGCCCGCAGGCAGGTGTCCTTTCGGGGGCATGCCTCGTTGCCCGCGAGGCAGTGCAGGTAGTTGTGGGGGAGGTCTTGGTATTGCGGCATGGCAGTGCGGGTTTAAGGGTTAAAAGATGGTTTTCAGTTGCGCAGCCATCTGCTGCTGCACTTCCTGCGCGGCGCGGCGGGCTGCTTCGGCAAAGTCGCGCCCGTGGCCGGCATAGATGATGGCGCGGCTGGAGTTGACGATGAGTCCGCATTCCGCGTTCATGCCGTAGCGGCACACTTCTTCCAATGAGCCTCCTTGCGCTCCCACGCCGGGGACGAGCAGGAAGTGGCGGGGCGCGATGCGGCGGATGTCCTCGAACATGCGCCCTTGCGTGGCGCCCACGACGTACATCATGCGGTCGTCGCCTGCCCACTGTTGGCTTTTGCGCAACACTTTCTCGAAGAGGCGTTCGCCTTGCCCGTCCTCCGTCAGTTGGAAGTCGTGCGAACCCTTGTTGGAGGTCAGTGCCAGGAGGACGACCCACGTGTTGCCATACGTGAGGAAGGGGGTCACGCTGTCCTCGCCCATGTAGGGAGCCACGGTGACGGCGTCCACCTTCAGGTCCTCGAAGAACGAGCGGGCGTACATGGCCGAGGTGTTGCCGATGTCGCCGCGTTTCGCGTCGGCGATGATAAACTGGTCGGGGTAGCGGTCGCGGATGTAGCGCACGGTCTTTTCCAACGCCTGCCATCCCTTCACGCCGAGGCATTCGTAGAACGCCAGGTTGGGTTTGTAGGCGATGCAGTAAGGGGCGGTCGCGTCGATGATGGCGCGGTTGAAGGCAAACACGGGGGCTTCCTCCTCCGCCATCAGGTGTTGGGGAATCTTCTGGATGTCCGTGTCCAAGCCCACGCAGAGGAACGTCTGCTTGCGCCGGATGTTTTCGATGAGTTGTTGCTTGTTCATGATGCAGTGTGTTATATTAATATAATAGGTGCTACAGTTCGCTCTCCTTCAGCCGTTCCGCGTTTTCGGCCACGATGAGGTGGTCGATGCAGTCCTGTATGTCGCCGTCCATGAAGGCGGCCAGGTTGTAGATGGTGTAGTTGATGCGGTGGTCGGTGATGCGCCCTTGGGGGTAATTGTAGGTGCGTATTTTGGCCGAGCGGTCGCCGGTGCTGACCATTGTCTTACGCTTCGAGGCGATGTCATCGATGTACTTCTGATGCTCCTTGTCGTAGATGAAGGTGCGGAGGCGTGCCAAGGCGCGTTCCTTGTTCTTGGGCTGGTCTCGCGTTTCGGTGCATTCGATGAGGATTTCCTCCACCGCGCCGGTGTTGGGGTTCTTCCAGTTGTAACGAAGGCGCACGCCGCTCTCCACCTTGTTGACGTTCTGCCCGCCTGCGCCGCCTGAGCGGAAGGTGTCCCATTTGATTTCGCCCTCGTTTATCTCCACGTCGAAAGGTTCGGCTTCGGGCAACACCGCCACGGATGCCGCCGAAGTATGCACGCGGCCTTGTGTTTCCGTGGCGGGGACGCGCTGCACCCGGTGTACGCCCGACTCGTATTTCAGCGTGCCATACACCTTCTCGCCCGTCACCGAGCAGATGATTTCCTTGAAGCCGCCCGCCGCGCCCTCGTTGGCGCTGCTCACCTCCAACTTCCAGCCTTTCGACTCGCAGTATTTCGAGTACATGCGGAACAGGTCGCCGGCAAAGATGGCCGCCTCGTCGCCTCCCGTGCCGCCCCGTATTTCGAGGATGGCGTTGCGGTCGTCCTGCGGGTCGGCGGGAATGAGCAGCAGCTTGATTTCTTCCTCTAATTCCGGGATGCGAGCCTCGCAGGCAGCGGCTTCCTCGCGGGCCATCTCTTTCATCTCCGGGTCGCTCTCGTTCATCATGGCTTTGGCTTCCTCCAATCCGTTCAGGCATTGCAGGTATTCCTTGCGTGCCTTCATCAGGTCGCCCAATTCCTTGTATTCCTTGGTGAGCTTCACGTAGCGTTTCTGGTCGGCGATGACGGCGGGGTCGGTAATCAGCGTGGACACTTCCTCAAAGCGTGCCAGCAGGCCGTCGAGCTTTTCTAATAAAGTATTGTTTCCTGCCATGGCTTATTCATATTTGAATTCCCCGAACTCGCTGCGGATGATTAGCTCCCGCTTCTCGCCCTCCTCGATGCGGCCGATGACTTGCGCATCGATGTTGAACGACTGGGAGATGGCGATGGCTTCTTCGGCATGTTCTGGCGAAAGATAGACTTCCAATCGGTGTCCCATGTTGAACACCTTGTACATCTCGTCCCAGTCCGTGCCGCTCTGATCCTTGATGGTGCGGAAAAGGGGCGGCACGGGGAAAAGGTTGTCCTTGACAATGCGGCAGTTGTTGCCCACGAAGTGCAGCACCTTGGTTTGTGCGCCGCCCGAACAATGCACCATGCCGTGGATTTGCGGGCGGAGCGCGTCGAGCAGCTTTTTTACCACCGGGGCATATGTGCGGGTAGGGGAAAGCACCAATTTGCCGGCATCGAGCGGCGAGCCTTCCACGGCATCGGTCAGGCGGAGCTTGCCGCTGTACACCAATTCTTCGGGTACGGCGTGGTCGTAGCTTTCCGGGTACTTCTCTGCCAAATACTTGGCAAACACGTCGTGGCGTGCGCTGGTCAGCCCGTTGCTGCCCATGCCGCCGTTGTATTCCTTTTCGTAGGTGGCTTGGCCGTAGGAAGCAAGCCCTACAATCACGTCGCCCGGACGGATGTTGGCATTGTCAATCACGTCGGCGCGTTTCATGCGGCAGGTCACGGTGCTGTCCACGATGATAGTGCGCACCAAGTCGCCCACGTCGGCTGTCTCGCCGCCGGTGGCATACACGCCGACGCCCATGCCGCGAAGTTCTGCCAGCAGTTCGTCTGTCCCGTTGATGATGGCCGAGATGACTTCGCCCGGCACGAGCAGCTTGTTGCGCCCGATGGTGCTGGACACCAAGATGTTGTCTGTGGCTCCTACGCAGAGGAGGTCGTCAATGTTCATGATGAGCGCGTCCTGCGCAATGCCTTTCCATACCGAGAGGTCGCCGGTCTCTTTCCAATATAGGTAGGCCAAGGAGGATTTTGTCCCTGCACCGTCTGCGTGCATGATGTTGCAATATTCCGGGTCTCCTCCCAAGATGTCCGGGATGATCTTGCAGAATGCTTTCGGGAAAATGCCTTTGTCAATGTTCTTGATGGCGTTATGCACATCTTCCTTGGATGCCGACACGCCGCGCTGCATGTATCGTTGGTTATTCATATTTTATAATAATAGGATAATATTCTTGTATTCAGTTTGCAAAAGTACTTCATTTGTCTTTATGGGATGTATTTGTCCACAAAGTTTTTTACCCTTTCCGTATATTCGTCCGGGTTGTCTTTGTACGACATGGCATGCACTGATGTGGGAGCTAACCAAAGCTCCTTGGGTTCCGGTTTGGCCTTGTACAGTTCATGCACCATCCACGTGGGGACGAAAGTGTCCGTTTCCCCATGGATGAACAGCATGGGCTTATGGCATTTCGATACTTGCTTGATGGCGGAGGCTTCCCGGAAGTCCCATCCATAGCGCATCTTGCATAAAGTGCTTGTGGCATGCATCAAGGGGAATGCCGGAAGGCCGAACGTTTCTTTCAACTGGTAGGCAAATTCGTCCCATACGCTGGTGTATCCGCAATCCTCTATGTAGCATTTGACGGAAGCGGGTTGAGGTTCTCCGGAGACCATCATGGTTGTTGCGGCTCCCATCGAGATGCCGTGAACCACAATCCGTGCGGTATCTCCATAAACGGCATTGGCTATGTCGAGCCATCTTAGGACATCGAGCCTGTCCCGCCAGCCCATTTGGATGTATTCGCCTTGGCTGAGGCCAGTATTCCTCAAGTCGGGCACCAGGATGTTGTAGTTTAGCTCTTTGTTGTACAGGTATCCTATCATGAACATCCGTATGGCGTTGTCTGTGTAACCGTGTATGATAACGGCTGTCTTGCCAGTGGGTCGGGCTGCCTTTGCGTAAAAGGCATGCAGCATTGTGCCGTCCTCTGCCTGGATGAATGTGTCTTTCAGGGCGTGAACCTGTTTCAGGCTGTCTGCCCAAGGCTTGAGGTGCGGGTACTGGCTGTACATATATTGGCATGAACCTTCGATATCCTTGCCACGGTTTTGCGGTTTGAGCGCGAAGTCAAGCATGTAGAAACTGCCCGCAATGATGCTCCCTGCGATGACGGCAAGGAAAATGACCGTGTATTTGAATAATGCTTTATGTCTCATTTGTTCCAAATTTCCCAGCTGGCAATGGCTTGCAGCAATAACATTTCAAGTCCGTTTTTTACGATGGCTTTGTGCGCGGCTCCTTTTTTCAGGAAGATGGTGCGTTCTGGGTTGTATATCAAGTCGTAAAGCAGATGGTCAGAGGTAAGGCAATCGTATGGCATGTCAGGGCAATCGTCTGCATTGGGGTACATTCCCACCGGTGTGCAATTGACGATGACTTTGTATCGTTCCATGATTTCAGGGGTCAAATCTCCATAAGTCAGCATGCCGGCTTTGGCTTGACGGGTCACGTACATGGGAGCGATGCCTAACAGTTCTAATCCGTGGCCGATGGCTTTTGCGGCTCCTCCAGTTCCCAGCACTAAAGCTTTGTTGTGGTGTGGTTCTAATAGGGGTTCAATGGAGCGGGTAAATCCGATGATGTCGGAATTGTATCCGATGAGCTTGGCTTTCCCTTTTTGACGGTTGATTTTTATCACGTTGACAGCGCCGATGGTTTTTGCGGTTTTGTCTATATCATCTAGGAATGGGATGGCTTTCTCTTTGTATGGGATAGTGACGTTCAGTCCCCGTAAGTTCGGGTTTTCTTCAATAATGGCTGGAAGATCCTTGATGTCTGGAATTTCGAAATTCTCATAAGTGGCATTAATGTTCTCAGACTGGAACTTTTTGTTGAAGAAGTCCTTGGAAAAGGAATGTTTGAGCGGAAAGCCGATTAAACCGTATTTGTCCATGATTGAAGTGAGTTTTGCTTGGTTATTTCTTTGCCATATAGAAAGTGCAGATGCCGAAAGTGAGCCGTTTGAATTGTACGGTCCTGAATCCTGCTTTTTGGATGATGCCTTGCATGCGTTCTCCTTGGGGAAACGCTTTTATGGAGTCGGGCAGGTAGTGGTAGGCGTGGCTGTCTTTGGAGAATATCCGTCCGATTCCCGGAATGATGAAGCGGGAATAAAGGGCGTAGAGTTGCTTCATGGGGAAGCGTTCCGGGGTGGAGAGTTCCAGTATGGCCAGCACTCCGTGGGGAGCCAGCACGCGGTGGATTTCGGACAGTGCTTTGTCCAAGTCCTCGAAGTTGCGGATACCGAACGCTACGGTGGCTGCATCGAAGCTCCCGTCCGGGAACGACAGGGCTGAGCAGTCTTCTTTTGCGAATGTGATTTTCTCGTCAAGCCCGGCTTTGCGTGCTTTTTCTTTGCCGATTTGCATCATGCCTGCTGATATGTCGGTGCCTACGAGCATGTTGGGATGCAGCATTTTGCAGGCAAGGATGGCGAAGTCGCCCGTGCCGGTGGCAATGTCCATGATGCGCCGGGGGTGGAATTGCTCCAGCCAGCGTATGGCTTTGCGCCTCCAGATTCTGTCGATGCCTAAGGAAAGGGCATGGTTCAGCCCGTCGTATGCGGGGGCTATGTAGTCGAACATTCTTTCCACTTGCACGCTTTTCCTTTCTTCAGCGTTGTAAGGCTTGATGTTTTCTTGCGGGTAGTTCATCCTTTGTATAAATGGAATGGGATGAAAGGCACCACTCCCGGCCTCTCATCCCATTGTTGTCCTATTTGCAGAGGTATTCTTTCACATTGCTTTCAATGCGTGCGGCCAAGTCATCGGTGGATGCCTTTTCAAATTTCTCCCCGGTGATGTGTTCGTACAGCTCCATGTAGCGTTCGCTGATGGAACGGACGATTTCGTCGGTCATTTCTGGTACTTGCTGCCCTTCTTTGCCTTGAAATCCGTTGTCCATCAGCCATTCGCGCACGAACTCCTTGGACAGTTGCTTCTGCGCTTCCCCTTTCTCGAAGCGTTCTTGGTAGCCTTCGGAGTAGAAGTAGCGGCTGGAGTCGGGGGTGTGTATTTCGTCCATTAGGTAGATTTGCCCATTGTGCTTCCCGAACTCGTATTTGGTGTCCACCAGTATTAGCCCGCGTTTGGCGGCAATTTCTGTCCCGCGTTGGAACAGGGCCAAGGTGTATTGCTCCAGCAGGGCGTATTCTTCTGGGGTAGCCAGCCCTTTGGCAAGGATTTCTTCTTTTGAAATGTCTTCATCGTGCAGTCCCATTTCGGCTTTGGTGGTGGGGGTGATGATGGGTTGGGGGAACTTTTGGTTCTCGCGCATGCCTTCGGGGAGTTTCACTCCGCATATTTCCCTTACGCCGCTTTTGTAGGCTCGCCATGCGCTTCCGCAGAGGTAGCCCCTGACAATCATTTCCACGGGGAATCCTTGGCACAGCACGCCTACGGTGACCATTGGGTCGGGGGTGGCCAATTTCCAGTTCGGGCAGATGTCGGTGGTGGCATCGAGGAACTTGGCGGCTATCTGGTTCAGCATTTGTCCTTTGTAGGGGATGCCTTTGGGCAGGACGACATCGAAGGCCGAGATGCGGTCGGTGGCCACCATGACGAGTTTCTGGTTGCCGATGTTGTACACATCGCGCACTTTCCCGTGGTACACGCTCTGTTGTCCCGGAAAGTTGTAGTCTGTTCTTGTTAATGCTTTTTCCATTCTGTTATTCAGTTAAAGTTTGTTGCTTTTGTTTCTTGTCCAACCGTTCGGCTTTCTTCGCCGCCTCATATTGCTCGTATGCTTCGACGATGCGGGTCACCAGCTTGTGGCGCACGATGTCTTTTTGCCCTAATTCCACGAGGCTGATGCCTTTCACTCCTTTCAATATCTTGAGGGCTTGCGCGAGGCCTGAGGTTTGCGAGGCGGGGAGGTCGATTTGGGTCATGTCGCCCGTGATGATCATTTTCGTGTTCATGCCCATCCGGGTGAGGAACATTTTGATTTGTTGGGGGGTGGTGTTTTGCGCTTCGTCGAGGATGGCCACGGCATCGTTCAGCGTGCGTCCTCTCATGAAGGCCAAGGGTGCGATTTGGATGATGTTCATCTCCATGTATTCTTTCAGCTTGTTGGCGGGGATCATGTCTTGCAGGGCATCGTAGAGGGGCTGCAAGTAGGGGTCTATCTTGTCTTTCATGTCTCCGGGCAGGAAGCCGAGTTTCTCTCCGGCTTCTACTGCCGGGCGGCTGAGGATGATTTTCTTTATTTCTTTGTTTTTTAAGGCCCGCACGGCCAACGCGATGGCGGTGTAGGTTTTCCCGGTGCCTGCGGGTCCTACGGCGAATACCATGTCGTCCTGTTGGAAAGCTTCCACTAATTTCTGTTGGTTGATGCTCCTTGGGAGGATAGGCCTGCCGCTGACGCTGTACACGATGACATCGCTGTTGCTTTCGGTTTGCGGCGTGCTTCCTTTGATGATGCTGATGATGGCTTCTTCGCCGATGGAGTTGTATCGCACGCAGTGCTGTTCGATTTTGAGGATGCTTTCTTCGAAGGCGCACATTTCTTCTTCATCGCCCATCACCTTGATGACGTTGCCTCTTGCCACGATTCTCAATTTGGGGTACAGGGCTTTTATGAGCAGGATGTTGGCGTTGTTGACCCCATAAAAGATGACAGGGTCCACATCTTCCAATACGATATGTTTTTCTATCATGGATGAACTTTTAGCCTTTGCCTTGTATGGTTGTTTCCAGAAATGTTCTTGATTTTGCCGCAAATTTAATCATTCGTTTTGGATTGGCGGCTTTTCCTTGGCATTTTTTGCCGGAAAGGATTCCGGCTTGGTGTGGCGCTTTTCTCGGTTTGGCGTGGTGGGAACTTCGGTTTTCCCCGCTTGAAACTTTTGTTGCCGTCGTCATTTGTATAAATGCCGTCGTCAACCGGGCAAACGTCGTCGCCATTTGTACGGTTGTCGTCGCCGGCAGAAGAAGTTGCCTGTGTGGCCGGAAGTTTTCATGCGGGTGGATGGAGGTTTCCATACGGGCAAGCCGAAGTTTTCATGCAGGCAAGTATGGCAAACTGCCGGAGGATGTTGGCGGGCATGCAGTGATAATTTGTTTTAAACTTGTCGCCGGGCATGGGCGGGCAATGGCATTTTTAGGCTATCTTTGCCGGGCGAACCAGAATGTTTCTTAGGACTATGGATATGAAATGGATTTGTGCAGGGATGCTTGCCGTGGCATCGGCTGCTTGCCTGTCATGCGGCGGCAGGGGAACGGCTGAGGCCGCGCCGGCAGGCGGAAGCGAGCCCCGCGTGACGTACAATAAAATCTTGGGTGTACGCAATTACCAGCGGACGTTCAACGATGTGAACGACGTGCATCTCTCGGCGGCGGTGGCGAAGGGCATCACGCCTTTGGAAAACTGGGAGGAGGCTGTGTCGGCAAAGGAACGTTTGCTGCGGATTGCCCCAAACGGCTTTTACGCGATGGACTCGCTGACGCATTCCATTCCTTACTTGGTACCGTCGGCCAGCGTGCTGCTTACCAAGATTGGCTCGAATTTCCAGGATTCATTGGCGGCCAAGGGCTTGCCGGAGAGCCGCATCATCGTGACCTCCGTGCTGCGCACCAAGCATGACGCGCGACGGCTGAGCCGCCGCAACGTGAACGCCACGCTGAACTCGGCCCATTTCTACGGCACGACGTTTGACGTGAGCTACCGCCGCTTTGAACCGGCGGACACGACGGCGGCCGGCACCGACCCGTGGAAGCTGAAGATGGTGCTGGCGGAGGTGTTGCGCGACCTGCGGAAGAAAGAGTGGTGCTACGTGAAGTATGAGGTGAAGCAAGGGTGTTTCCACGTCACCACCCGCTTGTAGGAGGGGCATGGCGCATGCAACGGTATTTCATGGAACTCTCTTACGACGGGCGCAACTACCACGGCTGGCAGGTGCAGCCCAACGGCGCGAGCGTGCAGGGATGCCTGGCGGGGGCGTTGTCGCTGCTGCTGCGGGCGGAGACGGAAGTGGTGGGCGCAGGGCGCACGGACGCAGGGGTGCATGCCGCCCGCATGGTGGCGCACTTTGACAGCGACCGTCCTTTCGACCCTGCATGGCTGGCGGCGAAGCTGAACCGCCTTTTGCCGCCCGACATCGCTGTGCATGGCATCCGGCGGGTGAGGGAGGGGGCGCATGCCCGCTTCGACGCCCTGTCGCGCACGTACCAGTACCACGTGGCGACGGCGAAGCTGCCTTTCCGCCGCGACTGGGCGTGGCGCGTGGCGCCGGGCCTTGACTTCGGGCGGATGAACGAGGCGGCTGCCGTGCTTCGGGAATACACGGATTTCACGAGCTTCAGCAAGCTGCACACGGACGTGAAGACGAACAATTGCCGCGTGATGCAGGCGGAGTGGACGCCGGAGGGCGAAGCGGAGTGGGTGTTCACGATACGCGCCGACCGTTTCCTGCGCAACATGGTGCGGGCCGTCGTGGGTACGTTGATGGACGTGGGCAGGGGGAAGATGGACGTGGACGGCTTCCGGGCCGTCGTCGAAGCGAAGGACCGCTGCCGGGCGGGCAGTTCGGCGCCGGCCCATGGGCTGTTCCTGGCCGATGTGGAATACCCGGCAGACTTATATATAATGTAGGAGAGAGGGACATGTGGTTGCTTCTGGCTTTTCTTTCGGCGGCGTTGCTGGGGTTCTACGACGTGTTCAAGAAGGAGTCGCTGCGGGACAACGCGGTGATTCCCGTGCTGTTCCTCAACACGTTGTTCTCGAGCCTTTTGTTCCTGCCCTTCATCGTGGTGTCGGCGCGGATGCCGGGCGCGCTGGAGGGCGGGCTGTTCTACGTGCCGCAGGCGGGGTGGGAAGTCCACCGCTTCATCGTGCTGAAGTCAGCCTTGGTGCTGTCGTCGTGGGTGTTCGGCTACTTGGGGATGAAGCATTTGCCGCTGACCATCGTGGGTCCCATCAATGCGACGAGGCCGGTGATGGTATTGGTGGGCGCGATGCTCGTATTCGGGGAGCGGCTGAACCTCTGGCAGTGGACGGGCGTGGCGTTGGCCGTGGCTTCGTTCTTCATGCTGAGCCGTTCGGGGCGGAAGGAGGGCATCGACTTCGCGCACAACCGTTGGGTGGTGTTCGTGGTGCTGGCGGCGTTGCTGGGGGCTGCGAGCGGGCTGTACGACAAATACCTGATGGCGCGCTTCGACCGCATGGCGGTGCAGGCGTGGTACAATGTCTACCAGGTGCCGATGATGGGGGCGGCGCTGCTTGCCTTATGGCTGCCGTCGCGGCGGCACACGTCGCCGTTCCGCTGGCACTGGTGCATCCCGCTGATTTCGTTGTTCCTCAGCGCGGCCGACTTCGTGTACTTTTACGCCCTCTCCATGGAGGGGTCGATGATTTCCATCGTGTCGATGGTGCGGCGGGGCAGCGTGGTGGTGTCGTTCCTCTGCGGGGCGTTGCTTTTCCGTGAAAAGAATTTAAAAAGCAAGGCCGTGGACCTTCTGCTGGTGTTAATAGGGATGTTATTCTTATATTTGGGCTCAAAATGAAAGGACGTATGAAAAGAGTGTTGCTGGCCATGCTGTGCGTGGCCGTTTTTGCCGGGGCGCGGTCGCAGACGATGGGGGAGCTGTTCGTGGCGATGCCCGACTCGCTGCTGCCGGCCTTCACGGGGAATGACCGGGCGGACTTCGTGGATTTCCTCGCGGCGGGCATGCGGGCCCGGGTGAAGAACAAGTTCGGCCGCGTGGCGGAGATGCGGGCGTTGACGGCGGACTACCTGTTGCTGGAGACTTCTTCCGCCGGCACGCTGGAGATGAAGCTGCTGCAGGCGGACGACAGCACGCGGGTGGTGGTGGCCGCCACCACGTGCCGGGGGCCGGCGGAGGATAGCCGCCTCAGCTTCTACACCACGGCGTGGGAGCCGCTGCCCGCCGACCGTTTCATCACCCTGCCGGTGCCGGGCGACTTCCTGCTGCGGGCCGACACCATCGACACGGCGCGGCGCGACGCCGCCCTGCTGCGGGCGGACGTGTTCCTGCTGAGGGCTTCGCTTTCGGCTGGCAGCGCGGCGGTGGATTTCACCTGCACCACGCCGGATTACATGGACGAGGAGTCGGCGCGGGCCTTGCGCCCCTTCCTGGCCGGGAAGCCGGTGCGCTACGAATGGATTGACGGACGTTTCATCAAACAATGACAGAGATATGAGGAGAAGTTTCGAAAGAATGTGGGCAACCCTCCTGTGCGCGGCGGCCATCTGCATGGCGGCCACGGCGCAGGCCCAGGCGCCCGCCGGCTATTACGACGGGACGGAGGGGAAAAGCGGCGCGGCGCTGAAGACGGCGCTCTCCCGCATCATCAGCGACCACGAGCAGCGGTCGTACAAACAGCTGTGGACGGACTTCCTGGAGACCGACCGGCGGAGCGACGGCAGCGTGTGGGACATGTACTCCTCCACCACCGTCTTCGCCTTCCAGGACGACCAGTGCGGCAACTACCACGAGGAGGGCGATTGCTACAACCGCGAGCATTCCATGCCGAAAAGCTGGTTCAACGACGCGTACCCGATGTACACGGACTTGTTCCACCTCTACCCGACGGACGGCTATGTGAACAACCGTCGGGGCAACTTCCCCTTTGGGGAGACGAAGGGCGAACGGTACCAGTCGGAAGGCGGGTTCAGCAAGCTGGGCAACTGCACCTATCCGGGATATACGGGCGTCGTGTTCGAGCCCAACGACGAGTACAAGGGCGACTTCGCCCGCACCTATTTCTACATGGTGACGGCCTACGAGGACCGCGTGTCCGGGTGGGACAGCGACATGCTCAACCGCACGGCCTATCCCGCCTTCGCCGCGTGGGCGGTGGAGATGCTCCTCGAGTGGAGCCGCGAGGACCCCGTGAGCCAGAAGGAGGTGGACCGCAACAACGCCGTCTACCGCATCCAGGGCAACCGCAACCCCTTCATCGACCTTCGCGGGCTGGAGGAGTACGTGTGGGGCAACCGCAAGGATGAGCCGTTCGGGCCCACCGGGGTGGACCGGCTGGCCGGCTGCGCGTTCAGCGTGCGGGCCGAGGGCGGGCAGCTCGTCATCCAGTCCGGCGCGGAGGCTGTCGTCCCCGTGTACGACGTGGTGGGGCGCATGGTGCGGCGCGTGCATGTCGCGCCGGGCGAGACGCGCGTGCCCCTGCCCCCCGGCATCTACATCGTGGCGCGGCGCAAGGTGGCGCTCTGACGGTTTCAGATTCCAAACGAAGGGGGGCGCAGCCGGCGGCGCCCCCCTTTTCGCGCCCTCGCGGGGGCGTTTTTCAAGATATATTACCACGAGCCATACCGCCCTATAGACCCGTTGAAAATGCCCTATAGGGCGGTTAAAACTCCCCTATAGGGCATTTTTTGCTCCCCTATAGGGCGTTTCAGCCCGCCTGTGCGTCCGTCTTGGGAAAGCTGCGCCTCAGTCCAGCCCCGGCCACGCCGAGAGGTTGACAAGCCGCTCCACGTTGTCCTCCACCCGGTCGGGCAAGTTGCAGAAAAAGTCGATGCCCGTCTCCTCCTCCAGGCGGTCGATGCTCATGGCATGCTCGCTGAAGCGGTAAGGCCGCTGGTAGGCCTGCTCGCGCTGCTCCAGGAGGAAGCCCACGGCGCGGTACTGGAACTGCTGGTTCGCCGCGCTCCACTTCTTGCTCAGCAGCGCCATGAAATAGTAGCGCGGCATCACGTTCGTCCCCGGCTCGCTGAGGGTCATGCCCCGGCCCAGCGTGCCGCCTTTCGCCACGAACAGCGTGTCCGTGCCGTTCACGTACGTGCGCCCCCAGTCCTGCACCACGCCCTCCAGCGCGGCCCACACCTGCTGGTTGAACCGCGAGTACTGCGGCGACATGTTCGTGAAATAGAACGTCTGCGCGTTCGCCTCGCGCGAATACTGCCGGTCCTCCGAGGCGCAGAGGTGCCCCCGGTCGATGCCGTCGCCGCTGCCCCCCGTGCCGAAGTCGCCGTTGTTGCTCTGCAAGCCGGCCGCCAATGCCGGGTCGGCCCGGAAGCTGCCCGACCGGCCCACGTTGTTGTCCCTTGCCGTCGTCGCGTCAAACGTGAAGGCCACCCACCGGGGATGGCGCGCCTCCGTGTCCTGCTCCGTGCTGAAGCTCACCACCGTGCGCCCGTTCTCCTGCGTGGTGTGGGGGATGAACACCGTCGCCCCCTCCTCCGCCACGCGCGGCACCTCGAGCCGCCGCAAGTAAGGGCTCGACGCCGGGTTGGCGTTCACGTTGTCCGGGTCCGCCACCTCCGTTTGGCCGTTGCCTCCGCCTTCGTTGCCTCCGCCCGCGCCCCCGTTCCCCGGAGCCGGCTCGTCGCCCCCGCACGCCGCCAAGGCCAGCGCCGCGAAAGCCGCGCATGCCCATGCCTTGGCCATGCGCTCCAGTCCTGATGCAAAATCCTTCATGATGCAGTGGGATAAAAACGAAGCGCGCCCCCGGCGGGAGTCCGCCGCGCAGCGCGCCTCTCTCGTGATGAAACGATATGGGTCACTTCTTCTTCCGGTCGCCGTAACGGCTCAAGAACTTGTCCACGCGCCCCGCCGTGTCCACCAGCTTCGATTTGCCGGTGTAGAAAGGATGCGACGTGCTGGAGATTTCCAGCTTGACCAGCGGGTAAGTCTCGCCTTCAAATTCAATCGTGTCCTTCGTGGCGCAAGTGGAGCGCGACAGGAACATGTCCCCGTTCGACATGTCCTTGAACACTACCGGACGGTAAGATTCTGGATGGATTCCTTTTTTCATATCAGTATGCTTTAATTTGTTATATACCTTATATTATAGTGGCAACGCGAAAAGTGCAATGCGCTTTTTCAAGCGGATGCAAAGATACGGCTTTTGTTCATAATGGCAAACGTTTTCGGGAAAAAATCGCTTTTTCCCACGCGCCGCCTCCCTTTGCGCCCCGCCGCCGCGCGCCTCCCGCCCTCCACCGGGAGGGGGAAAGCAACGGCGCGGCACGCTGTCCGCGCCGCGCCGTGATGCATTCCGGAAAGGATGCGGACGGGTTATTCCAACGTGAAGGATGCGTCTTTGTTCATGTCGCGCAGTCCCGGGATATTGAAATAGGTGCGCAACTTCCCGCCGATGGTCAGCTTCTTGCCCAAGTTGCCGGGGTTGTCTTGCAAGTTAATGCCCGAGCGCACGCTGCCTCCTGAAGGCAGGTTCACGGCAAGGCATTGCGTGTAGTCAGTCACGGCGGGGTCGTCTGCAATCAAAACCATGGTGGCGCGAACTGCCGTTCCGCCTTCGCCGAACACCACGTCATAGTTGCTCTCAATCTTGCTGATGCTGTCATCGCTTTTCACGCTGCCTACGATGTAACCCGTCACATAGGCCCATTCGCTGTTCTGGTTGGCCATGGCCGTTGCCACGTCATAAGGTTCGTCTTGCGAGCCGGGGCCGGTCTCCGGGAAGTCGCCGGTTTCGCTGTCGGTGCCGCTTCCGCCTTGTTCGCCGCCACCCACCTCGCTGGTTGTGCCGTTCAAGGAATAGATTTGGCTTCCTGTTGAAATTTCAGGCGTTTCCCCATATTGGCTGACATATAAAGTCAAGGCACCGTAAACAATCACCTCGTCGCCCACCTTGATTTGGTCGGCAGAAGTGAACTTCTCGCCGCCAAGGTAGTAACCGCGATATACTTCCAATTGGCCGTTCGTGCTGCCATCATCGGAAATATGGTAGGTGGCGTTGCCAAAATCCGGCGCAACTTCATCGATTTGCGAGATAATTCCCTTTACATATACATTGTCGCTGGTATAGGTGCCTGCGGCGATGATGCTCTGTGCTTCGGCCACCGTGTACGGGTCTTCTGCCGTGCCGCCTTCCGGATTGTCCGGGTTGTCCGGGTTGTCGGTATCTTCGCCGGTGCCTTCAGCCATTTTGAAGTTCTGCACTTCCCAAGTGGACGAGAAGCTGTCGTCGCAAGTGTGGCGCAATGCAACGGTGATGGCCGTGTTGCCTTCGCCGATGTAAGCGGCAGGAATGCTGATATTGCCCGCGCTTTCAAAGTTGAATCCGTCTGAGCCGCTTCCGGCACCGTTGTTGACACCGTCATAGCTGATGGGCAGCACCTCCCAGTTGGCGGTGTTCACATCGCCCGCATAGTCCTTGCTGATGACCAGTTGGTTGTTGTCGGAGATGCTTCCCCGTTCGTATTCAAGGGCATGGTCGAATGTGATGTACGCCCCGGTGGATGCGCTCAAGTCGATGGTTGGTGACACCAAATAAGTAATGCCTGCTTGGTTCTCCTTTTGGCCGTCTCCGTCATAGTCTTGGAAGCCTGTGATGCAAGCGCTCTGGAAATCGATTTTCCAACTCAGGTTGCCTTGTGCTGAGATACTGGTGAACGATCCAAGGCTGGTACGGAATGTCTCGTCAATGTAAACGCCTTCCTCTGTCTCGCTGTCGCCTCCCGTGCCGGGGATGTCGTAAGGCGCGGGGACATCGCTACATGCGTTGAATGCCAATGCGGCAAATATCACGAAAATGAAAGAATTGAGAATCTTTTTCATAAGCCTAAGTATTTTCTTGTTTATTTATTGATTTCTATGTCGTTAAGGGTTCTCACGGTGAGCTGCCACGTGTCGCGGTAGCGTCCCAGGATGCCGGTGATGTTCAGCGAGCCTTGCGGGATGACGTCGAGGGCGAAGTTGGCATACGAGCTGGTGCGCATCACCAATGTTTTGTTATCGCTGAAGCGGATGGTGCGCTCCACGGCGTTGCTGTTCACCACATCCTCCTCTGGGGCGATCTGTGTTTCGCCGTCGGCTTCGTCGATGGTCACGTTGTGCATCTCCACGAGGAACGGCGCGTCGTCCTGGCTGTTGGCATCGAGCCATGCGCCGTCTATCACGATGGGCTTCAACTCATCGTAAGTGGTTTGCGGGCGGTTGAGGATGCGCACGTGGCTTTCCCATGTGAACGACGGCATGCGGCCTATCTGGTAGGTGCCGCGTTCGGAGTTGTAATACATGGTGCCTATCTGTGCCTGCTCCCCGTAGCCCCCGATGTAGAGTCCGGTGCAATCGATGGCCACCATCTGCCCGACGGGGCAGTTGGCATACAGCCCCGTGTTGTCGATGCTGACGGTGATGGCACCGCTTTCGTCGCCCACAATCAGTTGCTTGTAGAGGTTGCCGCTCTCGTCGTCGCCGATGACCACTCCTTTGATGATGGTTCCCTCGTCGATGGGGGCGTAGCCGCTGTTGGAGATGGTGGAAGCGTGCAGGTTTTTCAGTTCACCGATGCTGATGGTGCGTTGCTCCGGGATGTAGTTGTTGCCGAACGCATTGTAGATGTTCGGGTCGTCGAACTGGTCGGCGCACGATGCCATGCCGATGAGGAGAGCCAGCCCGGCGGTGAGTTTTGATATGGTCTTGTTCATATTGTTCCTGTTTTTATCGTTGTCAGTTATTCAAAATATTAGAAACGGAATCCCAAGTTCAGGAAAGCGTTGCATCTGGATGCGTAGTAATACTTGGAGTTGCGCGAGAACACGTAGGCGCGTGCCGAGCCGTCGTCGTAAGAGTCGTCGCGGTTCTGCTCATATCCCCCGGTGCGCATGTCGGTATTGTTCAACAGGTTGTTGATGTTCAGGTTGATGCTGAGGCTTTTCCCGTCTTTCAGGCGGATGTACTTGCCGATGGACACGTCCATCATGAAGCCGCCGTCCAGTTCTTCCTGTTCGGGGATGCTGGCGTTCACCAAGTTGCCGTCCTCATCTACTTCGCCTCCGTAGCGTTTCAGCACGGAGCCTAAGCGGCGGTAGGTGGAGAAGTCGATGTAGGTGCGGTGGTAATAGTTGCCCGTCACGTTGAAGAACCATCCGTTCACGTTATAGTCCAATGCGAGGCTGTATGCCGACAGCGGCGTGCCGTTGGCGCGGAGTCCTTCGGCATACACACGGTCTTGCTGGCGTTCGCCTTCCACTTCGCTCTCGTATGTCTTGATGGCATTCGGGTTGTTCATGTAGCGTGCGTCAGACCACGTGCCGATGGCCGTCAGCGACAATTCGTTCGTGAGCCGGAATGTGGCGGCTGCTTCCACGCCCCAGTGTTCCTTCTCGATGCCGCTCATGGCCAAGTAGGTGAAGCGCGATTCGTTGTCGTTGTAGAACGCATCCATCTCCACTTGGTCGAAGAAGCGGGTGTAGTATCCGGTGATGCGCCCGATGACGACGGGTGTGTTGAAGCTGTATGTGAAGTCGCCTCCTGCAATTTTTTCCGTCTTCAGCCCGTCCACGTAGTCGTCCTTGATACGCGGCGCGATGAACGAGTTGTAGGCCAGCGGCGCACGGTCCTCGTATCTTCCGTTGAGAATCAACTGGTGCTTCCCGTTGATTTTGTAAACGATGCCGAACTTCCCGCCGCCTTCAAGGAAGCGTGCCGTGCCGCTCTTGCCCAACGAATGGAGCGGTGAACGCCCGTTCTGCATCTTTCCGTCCCTCCAGAACTGCGTGGAGCCGATTTGCCCGCTCACGTAGTAATCGATGTATTCGCTGTGGCCGTTGTATTGCGCCCATGCACTTTGCTTGTTGACGATGATGTTGTAGTTGTAACCAAACTTGTCGCCTTCCGATATGCGGTGGTTGGGGTTCGTCAGGTCGTTTTGGATGACGATGGAGTTGTAGCCGTAATCGCGTGCGGCAAACTTGTCGATGTCGGTGTAAAGCTCTCCGCCCATCAGGTCCTTCATCTTCTTGTAGTGCATGCCTTTGCTGCTTCCGGCCAGGATGCCCACTGTGTAGTTGTCGCCATTCTCAAGGTTATGGTTGAAAGTGGAGGAGAGGTTGAAGGCCAGTTGGTCGTTGTGGCGTTCCTCCACGTAGTACAGCGTTTCCTTGCCCAAGGCGTTGGCTTGCGCGTTGGCAAAATACATTTGATCCCAATCGATTTGGCGGTTGGCCTTGGAGCTTTTCCAGCGTTCCGTTGTTTCGTTGAACAGGTCGATTTGTTCCTGTGCCAGTGGCGTGGAGTCGTCATACACGTTGAACAAGGCGCTGGGCAGTTTCTTGTAATAGTCGGGACGCGGGTCGGATGCATTCCCGTTCCACCCCAATGCGCTTCGTCCGTCGTTGGTGTATTTGGCGGCAAACGAAGTGACCAGCCGCATCTTGTCGTTGATGTTGAAGTTCCATGTGGCTATGGCTGATGGTTCAAAAGCCCGCACTACCCGCGCATTTCTCATCTTGCCGTCCTGGTATCCCCAGTTGGGGTTATAGTAATGGCTGTTGGCCAAGTAATAGGCTTCTTCGGTGGAAGCAGCTTGCTGTGAACGCTCTGTTGGCGAACCCCATGTGGAAAGCGCCAGGCTGTGGCGGTCGTTGAACACTTTTTCTGCTGCCAAGAAGTAGCCTAATGAGTTGTAATAGATGCCTTCGATGGCTCCGTTCTTTCCCCAGCGGTAAGACAACGATCCGGTGAACGCCCAGCCGTTGTTCATCAATCCGGTGGAATAGGTGTAGATGCCTCTCATCACATAGTTTCGGTTGCATCCCGACAAGGTGATTTTCGAGCCGGGGGCATATTGGCTGGCCCGCACGTTGATGTTTGTGGCACCGCCAATGGGGCTGTATGAAAAGAGGTTGGGGGAGAAGCCGTCCACGCCTTCCTTGTTGCGGGTCACGTCGTTCAGTCCTCCAATCAAGCCGTAGCTGAATCTTCCAGTTTCGGCGTCGTTGAAACGTATGCCGTTGATGTACATGTCGTTGTACTGCGAGTCGTAGCCCCTGACGCGGAATCTCATGGGGCTGAACAAGTATCCTACGTTGGATAGGTACACATCATCGTTGGAGAAAACAAATGCATTGGCATCTTGCGACATGTCATCGTTTTCATTCAGTTGCGATTCCGTGAAAACGAATGCAGCATTGTCCTCGCGGGATGCATCCGTAGGATTTGCCTGCTGGGCAGACAGTCCTAATGAAAGGCAAGATAGGGTGAATGCTAATCCTAATTTTTGTTTCATAAGGTAGGTTTTAATATTAATTAGCTTTATTCATTTTTCCTCTTTGCAGGGAGGATATTTCATATTCGATACAAAATAACAAAGAAAAAACGGTAGTACAATGTAAAATCGAACAAAATCGCTAAAAGTTGTTGTGAATCCGTTTTTTTTTAGGATATTTGTCAAGCCTTTGTAATAATACGGCGGTTTGTCTTGGAATGGAAATTTAGCTATTTATATAAAAAAATGTGTGATATGAAAAAACTGATGTTCCTTTTCTGCCTGCTTGTGTTTGCGGCAGGCTATGGGAAAGCGCAAGAAAAGAAGTTTGCGTTGTACAGCGTGGCGTTTTATAATTTGGAGAACCTGTTTGACACAATTCATGATACAGGGAAGAATGATTATGAGTATCTTCCGGATGGGACCAACAAATGGAATACCATGAAGTACACGTCCAAGTTGAAGAACATGTCGGAGGTGTTGGGACAGATCGCGACCGACAGGCTGCCGATGGGGCCTGCCCTTATCGGACTTTCAGAGGTGGAGAACCGCCGCGTGCTGGCCGACTTGCTGAAACAGCCGGCCTTGAAAGACCGTGGGTATGAGTTCATCCACTATGAAGGTTTGGACAAGCGGGGCATCGATTGCGCGTTCTTGTACAATCCCCGGCTGTTCCAGTTGGAGGAAAGCGTGCTTTTACCTTATATATATATAAACGACACGACGAGCGCCACCCGTGGTTTCCTCGTGGCGGGCGGCAAGATGGCAGGCGAGCATGTGTATGCCATTGTGAACCATTGGCCTTCGCGCGCGGCAGCATCCCCTGCAAGGGAAAGGGCGGGCGAACAGGTGCGTGCCATCAAGGACTCGCTGCTCACCGTGGACCCTGAGGCAAAGATATTCATCATGGGCGACTTGAACGACGACCCGATGGACAAGAGTGTGAAGGATGCCTTGGGCGCCAAGCGGAAGATGAGAGACGCAGGCCCGCACGATTTGTACAACCCTTGGTGGGATTTGCTGGCCAAGAAAGGCACCGGCTCGCTGCTGTACAGGGGAAAGTGGAACTTGTTTGACCAAATCATCCTGACCGGCAACCTGTTGGGCGACGACCGCTCCACGTTGAAATTCTACAAGAACGAGGTGTTCCGCCGGAATTTCCTTTTCCAGCAGGAAGGCAAATTCAAAGGTTATCCCAAGCGCACGCAGGCGAGCGGCATCTGGCTGAACGGGTATAGCGACCACTTGCCCGTGATTGTCTATCTGATTAAGGAAGTGAAATGACAGATTGCAAACTCTGCATGGCATAACATTTGAAATAGTTTTATAGAGTGAATATCTTTGTGAAATCCCTGTTGCTGTTAGGCAATTTTTCCCGCAAAAGCATGGGTTTGTGTTTTAGAATCACTACTTTTGCCTGTGAAGCCGGAAAGGCTTGGAATGGATATTCAATCATTAATGTTTAAATAAAAGTAAAATGGTAAATTACAAAGATTTGGGCTTGGTGAACACAAGAGAGATGTTTGCCAGGGCAATAAAAGGAGGATATGCAATTCCTGCTTTTAACTTCAACAACATGGAGCAGTTGCAGGCCATCATCAAGGCTGCTGTGGAGACGAAATCCCCGGTCATCCTCCAAGTGTCGAAAGGGGCGCGCAACTATGCGAACCAGACATTGCTCCGCTACATGGCCGAGGGTGCTGTGGCCTATGCCAAGGAACTGGGCTGCGAGCATCCTGAAATTGTGCTTCATTTGGACCATGGCGATTCGTTCGAACTCTGCAAGTCGTGCGTGGACTTGGGCTTTTCGTCTGTGATGATCGACGGCTCGCATCTTCCTTACGAAGAGAATGTGGCCTTGACGAAGAAAGTGGTGGAATACGCGCATCAATATGATGTGACGGTGGAAGGCGAATTGGGCGTGCTGGCCGGCGTGGAAGACGAAGTGTCTGCCGAACACCACACTTACACCAATCCTGAAGAAGTGATCGACTTCTCCACCCGCACGGGCTGCGATAGCTTGGCCATCTCCATCGGCACTTCGCACGGCGCTTACAAGTTCAAGCCGGAACAATGCCACGTGGACCCGCAGACAGGCCGCCTGGTTCCTCCTCCTTTGGCATTCGACGTGTTGGACGCCGTGATGGAGAAACTGCCGGGCTTCCCCATCGTGCTTCACGGTTCATCTTCCGTTCCCCAAGAGTATGTGGACATGATCAACCAGTATGGCGGCAAGCTGGAAGCAGCCATCGGCATCCCCGAAGAAGAACTGCGCAAGGCAGCCAAGTCTGCAGTTTGCAAGATTAACATCGACTCTGATTCGCGCTTGGCCATGACGGCGGCTGTCCGCAAGGTGTTCGTGGAGAAACCCGCAGAGTTTGACCCGCGCAAATACTTGGGCCCTGCCCGCGACGAGATGGAAAAGATGTACAAGCATAAAATCCTGAACGTGCTGGGTTCCGACGGCAAGTTGGCCCATTGATACGCACGCATAACCTTTATCCCGCCGATGGCCGGAATGCATCATGCGCTCCTCCCGTTGGCGGGATTCTTTTGTGCGTCCGGGCAGTTTCCCGCGCCTTCCGCAAAATCCTCCCGAAGGAGTCTCATCATTTCAGACTTCTGATTCCAGATTTCAAGAGACCGCTGCGTCAAAAGCCTTGTTCCCTTGCCAACTTGTTCCCTCGTTAACTCATAAAATCTTCCCAAGGTTGCGCCCCAAACCTTGGAACGTTTGGCCCTAAACCTTGGAAGGTTTTTAAAAAAGTTCGTAGAAGCGTCCAGCATGCATAGAGCCGCGAAATCTTGCGGCTCTATGGGAAGCATCCGGATTTTATTGGCATAAGCATGGGCGTTTGTTGGGGAGGGTGATGGGGCTTTTTGCGGGCGGATGCTCCATCTTGGTTTCGTAATTCTGCCGATTCTGTGCGGCGTTTCGCAAAAATTCCGTAAGTTTGCCTCCCAAAAAACGAAACATTAAAAGGAAAGTAACATGAAAGAGAAATTGCAGAAAATGATGAACGACTCGCCGGTAGCCCGTTGGAGCGTGCTTGCACTGGTGGCTTTCACGATGTTGTGCGGCTATTTCCTGACGGACGTGATGTCGCCGCTGAAGCCCATGCTGGAGAAAGAATTGATGTGGAACAGCTTGGATTACGGCATTTTCACGAGCGCTTACGGGTGGTTCAACGTGTTCTTGCTGATGCTGATATTCGGCGGCATCATCTTGGACAAGATGGGTGTGCGCTTCACCGGGCGTGGCGCTTGCCTGCTGATGGTGATTGGTTGCGGCCTGAAATACTATGCCATCACCTACTTGTCGGCAGAAAGCGGCATGGTCATGGGGATGAAAGCCCAAGTGTTCTTGGCCGCTTTGGGGTATGCCATCTTCGGCGTGGGCGTGGAGACGGCAGGCATCACGGTGTCGAAGATTGTGGTGAAGTGGTTCAAGGGGAAAGAAATGGCGTTGGCCATGGGATTGGAGATGGCCACTGCCCGCCTCGGCACGATGCTGGCCATGGCAGTGACCGTGCCTTTTGCCAATGCTTTCGGCTGGACAGACGATGGCGGCATGCTGCATCCCAACATCTCGGCGCCCATCCTGTTGTGCCTCGTCATGCTGTGCATCGGCACGATTGCCTTTTTCATTTACAGCTTCATCGACAAGAAGTTTGACGCGCAACTGGGCGAAGCCGACGTGAACGAAGAACCTTTCCGCGTGAAAGACGTGTTTTCCATCATGCGCAACAAGGGATTCTGGCTGATTGCCCTGCTCTGCGTGCTGTTCTATTCCGCCGTGTTCCCGTTCCTGAAGTATGCCACCGACCTGATGGTGCAGAAGTATGAAGTGGACCCGTCGCTGGCAGGCACCATCCCTTCGCTCCTGCCGCTGGGGACATTGTTCCTCACTCCCCTGTTCGGCAACGTGTATGACCGCATCGGGAAGGGCGCCACGCTGATGATTATCGGCGCGGTGATGCTGATTGGCGTCCACTTCCTGTTCGCCCTGCCCTTGCTCAACGTGTGGTGGTTTGCCACGCTCATCATGATATGCCTGGGCATTGCTTTCTCATTAGTGCCTTCGGCCATGTGGCCTTCCGTGCCGAAGATTATCCCGGAGAATCAGTTGGGCACGGCCTATGCCCTGATATTCTGGGTGCAGAACTGGGGGCTGATGGGCGTGCCTCTCCTCATCGGATGGGTGCTGGACACGTATTGCAAGGGGCCGGTAGTGGACGGCGTGCAGACGTATGACTACACGTTGCCCATGGTGATATTCACGGCATTCGGCGTGCTGGCCTTGGTGTTCGCCCTGTTGCTGAAGGCCGAAGACAAGAAGAAAGGCTACGGCCTGGAAGAAGCCAACATAAAGAAATAGGCGCATGGCGAAGAAGCAGGCCAACTTGCTGGACGCAATCCCTTGCGTGCCGGACGGCATGGTTTTAAGAAAAGAGGAAGGGCTGTCGGTGATGGCCTTTCCCCGTTTCAAGAATCGGTTCCTGCAACGGTTGTTCTCTTGGAAGGGGAAACCGCTATATGCTCATGTGGACTTCGATGAGCATGGCACGGCTGCCTTGGACTTGGTGGACGGCCGGCGCACCGTGCGGGAAATCATTGCGTTGCTTGCCCCGCACTTCGAGGGGGAGGGCGAGGGCTACGAAGCGCGTGTGGCCCTGTTCTTTTCCCATCTGCACCGGCACGGGCTGCTCAAGATGCGGGGATAGGAAAGGGAGAAGGGGAGGGGACGCGCTTATTCCCCTTCCCTTTGTATCTTCAGGATGGCTCCGCTCACGGGGTCGAAGATGACCTGCGTGGTGGTTTTTTTGTTGAAAAGGTCTTTGGCAAGCATTTCCGTGTTGCCGAATTGGGTGGCCAATACGGTGTTGTCGAAGAACGTCTTGTAACGGTTGAAAATAGTGAGTTTTGCCTTTCCTGGCACGTTGTAGACAATGCCTTCCAGCTTCTTTTTCCCGGTATCTTCCCCGCTGGCTTGGGGGACGGTGTTCAGGTTGGTGAGCGTCACATAGACGGGTTCTCCGCCCAAGTCGTCGTTGTCAAGCACGCCGAGGTGTTTGGAGAAGCGGAACAATACTTCTTTTTCCAAGTTCTTGTTGGGGACGAGTCGCACGGTGAATGTCCGGCTTTCGTGCGTGGTGGTTCCGCAGAACAGTTCGAGCCAGGCGTTTTCCTGTTCTTCCAGGTTGGAGAGCATCAGTTTCATGGCTTCCCCGTCCTTGGGCATGTTGTCGGCTTGCCCTCGCAGGATGGCATTTTTGCTTTCGCGTATGTCGTAGATTTCCCTTGCGGCGAGTTCCGCCATCTTGGCGGTGGAGCCTGCCATCAGCATTTCTTCTGTCATCAGGTCGTGCGGGTCTATCTTCCGCGCGGGTTTCGGTTCTGCGGCCGGCTTTTCTTTTTCTTTCTTTTCATAGGGCAGGTTGATGGACGTGATGATGCCATCGGGGGTCAGCCCTACGAGGAGGGCGGCGGTCTTGTCTTTCAGTTTCACGGAAAACACTTTGGCAGGGTCGGGCATCCCTACAGGTTTCACGGTGATGCTGCTAATTTCCCATTGCGTGCTTTCTTCGGTGGCTATGCCGTTGAGGCGAAGGTAGCGGTCGGCGTATTTGCTGAATTCTCCCGGCGTGTAGGTCGCTTTGTCGGCCTGCACTTCGATTTCAATGACGGTTTTTGGCAGGAAGTAGGTCACGGCTTCCGTGCTTTTTCCCGGGATGTAGGGGGTGACTTCTGTCTGGGCGAGGCCGGATGCTGCCACTGCCAGCCCGCATAATAGGCATATCGTTCTCATCTTTTCATTCTTTTTTATGATACATGGTTTCCGCAAAAATAGGAAAATATCTTGCCTTTCCGGCTTGTTTTATGGTAAATTAAGATTGCAACGTCTTCCATGCTTCCGGCAGGCATTCGATGATGTCGGAGGCTGTCATGCTGGTTTCTCCTTTTCGGCGGGCGGCGATGTCGCCTGCCATGCCGTGGACGTAGGTGCCGAGGCGGCAAGTTTGTTCCGGCGTGTAGCCTTGCGCCAGCAGGGCGAGCAGGATGCCGGCCAGCACGTCGCCGCTGCCTCCTGTGGCCATTCCGGGGTTGCCGGTGGGGTTGAACGCGCAATGCCCTTCGGGATTGATGACGGCGGTATAGGCGCCTTTCAGCACGATGCAGCATTGCAGGCGGATGGCCAAGTCGCGTGCTTTTTGCAGGCGTTCGGCTGCGTTGCGGCTGGTTCCCGTGAGGCGGTCCAGTTCTTTCGGGTGGGGAGTCAGGATGGAGTGCTTGGGAATGCATTGCATCCAGTCTTTGTGTTCGGAAAGGATGTTGAGCGCGTCGGCGTCGAGCACGACGGGCGATGTGCAAAGGTTCAGTTGTTCTGCCAAGGCGTTGGCCGTGCTGATGTCTTGTCCCAAGCCCGGCCCGATGGCCACGGCTTGGCAGCGGTCGGTGTCGGTAGGCGTGGCGAAGTAGTATTCATACAGGTCGGGTTCCACCATGGCCTCGGGGACGGCGGTTTGCAGTATTTCATTGTTGCGTGAAGCCGTATGCACGGTGAGCAGCCCGATTCCGCTCCGCAGGCATGCTTTGGCGGCCAGCACGGCGGCGCCTGCCATGCCATATGAGCCTGCTATCAGCAGCCCGTGGCCGAACATTCCTTTGTGGGCGAACCGTTTCCGCTTGCGCAGCAGGGGCTTGATGTCGCTTTCTTCGGTGAGGGCATATTCCGTGGAAAGGCTTTCCATGCCTTGCGGGTGGAGACGGATGTCCACCAGTTGCCATTCGCCCACGTAGTCCTCATTGTCGGCAAAGAGGAAGGCCAGCTTGGGAAGCTGGATGCTTAGCGTCAGGCCGGCATGGATGATGTGGCTTTTTATGTTATAGGTGTTGTCTTCGCACATCAGCCCGGACGGCACGTCGATGGACACCACCGTGGCGGGCGAGGCGTTGATGTATTTCACCACGGCGGCGAAGCCCCCGCTCAAAGGCTTGTTCAGGCCGGAGCCGAACAGGCCGTCGATGACGATGTCGCGGGCATCGAGCGGCGGGGGGGCGAATTGGGTGGTTATTTCCGTGAACTCAGCACCTTCAGCTTCCATGAGGCGTTCCTTGTTGGCGTGGCATTCGTCGGAGAGTTTCCCCGTGGTGTTGAAAAGGTAGGCACTGACGGCGTAGCCTCGTCCGGCCATGATGCGCGCCACAGCCAATGCGTCGCCTCCGTTGTTGCCCGGCCCTGCGAACACTTTCAGGGGGCGTTCCTTGCCCCAGCGGCTCTCGATGGCGAGAGCCAGTGCTTGCGCGGCCCGTTCCATGAGGTCGATGGAAGCGATGGGTTCATGCTCGATGGTGTAAGCGTCCAATTTGCGGATTTCCGCGCCTGTGAATATCTTTATCATAGCTCTTATGTTGTTTTTTCGTTTCTGTTATGCCGTGCGAAAGTACAAAATTATCGGGCAGCAAATCCATTTTGCCTGCGTATATTTTTTCTTTTTCCTGCCTGCAAAGTTCCGTTTACCGTGCTGGAAACTTCTGCTATCGTCGCCAATTGTACAAACGCCATCGCCATCTATGCAAATGCCGTCGTCGTCTGCACGAACGCCGTCGTTGGCAGAAGAAGTTGCCCGTGTGGCTGGAAGTTTCTATTGGGGCAAGCGGAACTTTCTTCCCGCATGGGCGGAAGTCCTTTCCCTTAACGTGCTGGCGGGTTTCCCATATGGGCAAGTGCTTTATACGGCTGGAGGCGGGCGGCTATCTGCTGGCTTTTCATTTTATGCCGACGGAATGGTTGCTTAAATAGAATTAAGTCGTATCTTTGCGCCCGCAAATGGGGCAGCCGCGCTGCTTGTGCCTGCCTTCAAGCAAAAGGTTAGCTTATTCAATCTAAACAAATAACTATGTATTTTACATTATTAATTGTCGTGATACTCACTGCGATAGTCCTTGTGGCCGCCGCAATGGGCATCGCTCGCGCTATTTCCCCCCGCTCGTACAATCCGCAGAAGGGCGAAGCGTATGAGTGCGGGATTCCGACGCGAGGAAAGTCGTGGATGCAGTTCAAGGTGGGTTACTACCTGTTCGCCATCTTGTTCCTGATGTTCGACGTGGAGACCATCTTCCTGTTCCCATGGGCCGTTGTTGTGCAGGATTTGGGGATTTACGGATTGGTCAGTGTGATATTCTTTTTAGTGATCCTCGCATTGGGCTTGGCTTATGCTTGGAAGAAAGGAGCGTTGGAATGGAAATAAAGAAGCCGAAGATAAAGTCGATGCGCTACGACGACTTCAAGAACAACGAATATTTGGAGGCAATGCTCAAGGAACTGAACGCCCATGGGACGAACGTGGTTGTGGGTTGCCTCGATGAACTGATAAACTGGGGCCGGAGCAATTCGCTGTGGCCCTTCACGTTTGCCACCAGTTGCTGCGGTATTGAGTTCATGGCTATGTGTGCCGCTCGCTACGATGTGGCACGTTTTGGTTTTGAGATTACGCGCAACAGCCCCCGACAGGCCGATGTCATCTTGGTGAGCGGAACGATTACCAACAAAATGGCACCCGTACTGAAGCGTTTGTACGACCAGATGGCCGATCCGAAATACGTGATCGCCGTGGGCGGGTGTGCCGTCTCAGGCGGCCCGTTCAAGAAGTCGTACCATGTGGTGAAAGGTGTGGACAAGGTGCTGCCTGTCGATGTATATGTGCCGGGATGTCCGCCGCGCCCGGAAGCCATGCTGTATGGCATGATGCAGTTGCAGCGTAAGGTCAAAGTTGAGAAATTCCTTGGGGGAATCAACCATCAGGTTAGCAAGAAGGAATATGCCCGGCTGATGGAACGCGACCTGAATGCGGAGAGAGACGAACTGAATGTGGAACAAGAAAAGGACTAATCGCAAGGACATGGATTTAAAAGCGAAAATATTATCTTTAGTGCCGGAAGCCGTTTACAACGACCGTGGCGACGGGATGTGGACCATCCCCGCCGGGAAGTTCCACGACTTTGCTGTGGCCATTCGGAATGAAAAGGAACTGAAGTTCGACTTCCTGCGCAGCCTCACCGGGATGGACTGGGGAGAAGAAGGCTTGGGCGTGGTTTACCATCTGGAATCCACGGAATACGGTCATCAGCTGGTCGTGAGGACATTGACAGCAGACAGGGTGAACAGCAGCCTGCCTTCTGTATGCGACGTGTGGAAAGCCGCCGAGTTCAACGAACGTGAAGTGTTCGACTATTTCGGCATCTGTTTCGTCAATCATCCCGACATGCGCCGCCTCTATTTGCGCGATGACTGGGTGGGGCATCCCTTGCGCAAGGATTACGATGACAGTGAGGACATCAACCCCCTGCGGATGAGCAACGAGGTGGCCAAGGATGACGTGGAGAGCTTCGACCTCCAGCCGGACGGCAGCATCATCGAACATCGCAAAGTGTTGTTCGACAATGATGAATATGTCATCAACATCGGTCCCCAACATCCGGCCACGCACGGCGTGTTGCGCTTCAGGGTGTCGATTGAAGGAGAATTCATCAAAAAGTTGGATGTGCATTGCGGGTACATCCACCGGGGCATAGAGAAAATGTGCGAAAGCCTTACTTACCCGCAGACGTTGGCTTTGACCGACCGTTTGGACTATTTGTCGGCCATGCAGAGTCGCCATGCTTTGTGCATGTGCATCGAGAAGGGGCTGGGCGTGGAGGTTAGCGACCGTGTGAAGTACATCCGCACCATCATGGACGAGTTGCAACGCATCGATTCGCACATCCTGTTTTTCTCCTGCCTTTGCCAGGACTTGGGTGCTACTTCGGCGTTCCTCTACGGTTTCCGTGACCGCGAGAAGATACTCGACATTTTCGAGGAAACTTGCGGTGGCCGCCTGATATTGAATTATAACACCATAGGTGGCGTGCAGGCCGACATCCATCCCAATTTCGTGCATCGGGTGAAAGAGTTCATTCCTTACATGCGCCGCAATATCCAGGAATACCATGACGTGTTCACGGGCAATGTGATAGCCCAGCATCGGTTGAAAGGCGTAGGCGTGCTGAGCCGTGAGGATGCCATCTCATTCGGGGCTACCGGCGGCACGGGACGTGCTTCTGGATGGGCTTGTGATGTGAGGAAACGCATCCCTTACGGAGTGTATGACAAGGTGGACTTCAAGGAAATTCTTTACACCGATGGCGACAGCTTTGCCCGATATATGGTGCGCATGGATGAAATCATGGAGAGCCTGAACATCGTGGAACAACTGATTGACAACATCCCGGCAGGCGATTTCCAGTTGAAGATGAAGCCTGTTATTCGTATTCCTGAGGGGAGCTATTACGCAGCGGTGGAAGCCAGCCGTGGCGAGTTCGGCGTGTTTATCGAAAGTCATGGCGACAAGAACCCTTATCGCTTGAAGTTCCGCTCCACAGGGCTTCCCCTCGTTTCATGCATGGACACGATTTGCCGGGGAGGAAAAATCGCTGACTTGATTGCGATAGGCGGGACGTTGGATTATATTATACCGGATATTGACCGTTGACACTAAAAAGATAGAATATGTTTGATTTCAGTATAGTGACAAGTTGGATACACGGGTTCTTAACTTCCGTCATGCCGGTGGAGTTGGCCGTGTTCATAGAATGTGTGGCAATCGGCGTTTGTTTGTTGTTGGCTTATGCAGTCATTGCCATTATCATGATTTTCATGGAGAGAAAAGTCTGCGCGGCATTCCAGTGCCGCCTTGGTCCGGTTCGTGTCGGCCCGTGGGGGACGTTGCAGCTTTTTGCCGATGTGTTTAAGATGCTGATAAAGGAAATTGTCACGATTCGCCATGCCGACAAATTCCTTTATAACTTGGCTCCTTATATCGTGATTCTGTCATCGATATTGGCTTTTGCCTGCATCCCGGTCAACAAAGGGATGGAGATATTGGACTTTAATGTCGGAGTGTTCTTCCTGATGGCGGCTTCTTCCATTGGCATCGTCGGGGTGTTGTTGGCCGGCTGGAGTTCCAACAACAAGTATTCGTTGATTGGCGCGATGCGGAGCGGCGCCCAGATGATTAGTTACGAATTGTCAGTGGGATTGTCTATCCTTACCATTGTAGTTTTGACGGACACGATGCAGTTCAGTGAGATTGTGGAGCGTCAGGCTGATGGGTGGTTTATTTTCAAAGGGCATTTTCCGGCGGTGATTGCTTTCATTATATATCTGATAGCAGGCAATGCGGAAGTGAACCGTGGCCCGTTTGATTTGCCGGAAGCAGAATCCGAATTGACCGCCGGATACCATACCGAATATTCAGGCATGCACTTCGGCTTGTTTTATGTAGCCGAGTTTGTGAACCTGTTTATCGTGTCGGCCATTGCAGCCACGATATTCTTGGGAGGCTGGATGCCGCTCCATATTCCCGGTTTGGACGGGTTCAACCAAGTGATGGATTATATTCCGGGGTTTGTGTGGTTCTTTGCGAAAGCCCTGTTTGTGGTATGGCTGCTGATGTGGATTAAGTGGACTTTCCCCCGTTTGCGCATCGACCAGATATTGACTTTGGAATGGAAATATTTGATACCCATAGGGCTTTTCAATTTGTTGCTGATGGTGGTATGCGTTGTATTTGGATGGCATTTTTAAGGTAAAGGAGATTTGGAAATATGAGTGAGACAAAAGAATATGGCTATTTTGCCGGCCTGTTTCATGGCATAAAGACTTTGTTGACCGGAATGCGGGTGACGTTCAAGGAGTTTTTCACGAAGAAAGTCACAGAACAATATCCTGAAAACAGGGCCACGTTGGAGATGTTCGACCGTTTTCGTGGCACGTTGGTCATGCCGCACGATGAACAAGGGAATAATAAATGCATTGCATGCGGTTTGTGCCAGATGGCATGCCCCAATGATACGATACGCATCGATTCGGAAATGGTGGAAGATCCTGAAACAGGAAAGAAGAAACGCCGTTTGGTGCGTTACCATTATGATTTGGGGTCGTGCATGTTCTGTCAGTTGTGTGTCAATGCTTGCCCGCATGATGCTATCCGTTTTTCCACGGAATTTGAGCATGCAGTGTTTGAACGAGGGAAGTTGCAGAAAATACTTAATATAACGAAAGAGTAGGATATGGAAATTACATTGGAATTGATTGTCTTTTTGATTCTTGCCGTGTTTATCGTGGCAAGTTCCATATTGGCTGTTACGACGAAGAGGATTTTGCGTGCAGCGACTTATTTGCTGTTTGTCCTTTTCGGGACTGCCGGTATCTATTTTCAATTGAACTATTCGTTCTTGGGAGCTGTGCAGTTGTTGATATATGCGGGTGGCATCACGGTGCTGTATGTATTCTCCATATTGTTGACGTCAAGCCAAGGCGACCGTGCGGAGAAGCTGAAGAATTCAAAGATGTTTGCAGGATTGCTGACCTCGCTTGCCGGATTGGTGATTTGTTTGTTCTTGACTTTAAAAAACAACTTCCTGCCTTCGCATTTCGAGCATGGGGAATTGCCGGTAAGTGCTATCGGCATGTCTATGATGAGTGGTGAAAAGTATGGGTATATATTGCCTTTCGAGGTGATCAGCGTATTGTTGCTTGCCTGCATCATCGGGGGGATATTAATTGCACGTAAAAGATAGCAGCTATGATACACATGGAGTATTATTTGGTGGTCTCCACCGTTATGATGTTTGCGGGAATATATGGTTTTTTTACCCGCCGCAATTTGTTGGCGATATTGATTTCCGTGGAATTGATTCTAAACTCAGTGGATATAAATTTTGCCGTGTTCAACCGTTTCTTGTTTCCTGGCCAACTTGAAGGCTTTTTCTTCGCGTTGTTTGCCATCGGGGTCAGCGCGGCTGAAACAGCAGTTGCCATTGCCATCATCATCAATATTTACCGGAACATACGCAATATTCAGGTAAAGAACATGAATGAGTTGAATGGTTGACATGCAAAGTAATTGTAGAATGATAAATGGATGATGAATATGGAATACACAATATTGATACTGCTTCTTCCTTTCTTGTCATTCCTTGTATTGGGATTGGCCGGGATGAAGATGTCGAACCGTTTGGCCGGGACTATCGGCACTGTGGTATTGGGCATAGTTGCCATAGCCAGTTATTATACGGCGTTTGATTATTTTGCTGCTGGCAGAGGAGTGGATGGGGCTTTTCCCACGTTGATGCCTTACAACGAGGTGTGGCTGCCCATTTCGGAAAATCTTCATATTGATATGGGTATCCTGCTGGATCCTATTTCAGTGATGATGCTTGTGGTCATTTCAACGGTTTCGTTGATGGTGCATATTTACTCTTTCGGCTACATGAAAGGCGAGAGGGGGTTCCAACGGTATTATGCTTTCTTGAGTCTGTTCACCATGTCTATGTTGGGCTTGGTGGTGGCCACTAACATCTTCCAGATGTATTTGTTTTGGGAGTTGGTGGGTGTCAGTTCTTATTTGCTGATAGGTTTCTATTATACGAAGAAGGAAGCCATTGCTGCCAGCAAAAAAGCTTTTATCGTCACGCGGTTTGCAGATTTGGGCTTTTTGGTCGGCATATTGTTTTATGGTTATTATGCCGGGACTTTCACGTTCACGCCCCAGCTGCAGATGTTGGCTTCTGCCGGTGCGATGATACCTTTGGCTCTTGGGCTGATGTTCATTGGCGGCGCAGGCAAGAGTGCGATGTTCCCGTTGCACATTTGGTTGCCCGATGCTATGGAAGGCCCCACTCCTGTCAGTGCATTGATTCATGCGGCCACGATGGTTGTTGCTGGTGTTTATTTAGTGGCGAGGATGTTCCCGTTGTTCATCGATTATGCGCCGGAAGTCCTTCATTGGGTGGCTTACGTCGGGGCGTTCACTGCTTTCTATGCTGCTTCGGTGGCATGCGTGCAGAGCGACATCAAGCGTGTTCTGGCTTTCTCCACGATTTCACAGATAGGGTTCATGATGGTTGGATTGGGCGTTTGCTATTCCGCCGACCCGCATCATGGCGGTTTGGGATACATGGCTGGAATGTTCCACTTGTTCACACATGCCATGTTCAAGGCATTGCTTTTCTTGGGGGCAGGCTGCATTATTCATGCCGTGCATTCCAATGAGATGTCGGCGATGGGAGGTTTGCGCAAATACATGCCTGTCACTCACATTACTTTCCTGATAGCGTGCTTGGCCATATCGGGCATCCCGCCGTTCTCAGGCTTTTTCTCGAAGGATGAGATACTGACGGCTTGTTTTGAGTTCAGCCCGGTAATGGGATGGGTGATGAGTTTCATTGCAGCGATGACTGCTTTCTATATGTTCCGGCTTTATTATGGCATTTTCTGGGGACGTGAGAACAAGGAACTGCATGCGCAGCACACTCCTCATGAAGCTCCTCTTTCAATGACGATACCTTTGGTCTTCTTGGCTTTGGTGACCTGCGGGGCCGGTTTCATTCCTTTCGGCGAGTTCATCAGCAGCAACGGGCAGTCTTACACGATACATTTAGACCCGAAGGTAGCCATTACCAGTGTTTGCGTTGCGGTAGTTGCCATCGCAGTTGCCACTTGGATGTATCTTCGCGAACGCCAGCCTGTGGCCGACCGATTGGCAAAAACGTTCAAGGGGTTGCATCGTGCGGCATATCATCGGTTCTACATCGATGACATTTACCAGTTTGTCACGCATAAGATTATTTTTGCCTGTGTTTCCACGCCGATTGCATGGTTCGACCGTCATGTGGTGGATCAGTTCATGAACTTCCTTGCGTGGTGCACGAATGCTTCCAGCGAGGAAATCCGTGGATGGCAGAGCGGCAATGTGCAGCAGTATACGAGGGTGTTCCTTGGCGGCGTGCTTGTGTTGGTTCTTGTTTTGTTATTGATATAAAGATAAGATATAGGATATGAATATATTGAGTTTGTTTGTATTAGTTCCTTTGTTGATGCTTTTGGGGCTTTGGCTGAGTAAGAGCATCAACCAGATACGTGGCGTGATGGTGGCCGGTTCTGCCGTCCTGTTGGGCTTGGCAGTGGCGCTTGTTTTCATGTATCTGGGTGAGCGTGCTTCCGGAAATACCGACGAGATGTTGTTCATGGCCGATTACGTGTGGTATGCCCCGTTGAACATCCATTACACGATTGGGGTGGACGGCATATCGGTGGCCATGCTGCTGCTTTCGGCCATCATTGTGTTTACCGGCACTTTCGCATCGTGGCGTTTGCAGCCTCTGACGAAAGAATACTTCTTGTGGTTCTGCTTGTTGAGCTTGGGCGTGTTCGGTTTCTTCATCTGCATAGACCTGTTCACGATGTTCATGTTTTATGAAGTGGCTTTGATTCCGATGTACTTGTTGATTGGTGTTTGGGGAAGCGGGCGGAAAGAGTATTCCGCCATGAAGCTGACGCTGATGCTGATGGGCGCTTCCGCACTTTTGCTGGCAGGCATTTTGGGCATTTACTTTGGTTCGGGTGCCACGACAATGAACATTTTGGAAATTGCCGCTTTGCACAACATCCCGTTCGAGCAACAGTGCATTTGGTTCCCGTTGACGTTTATCGGTTTTGGCGTGCTGGGCGCATTGTTCCCGTTCCATACTTGGAGTCCTGACGGCCATGCTTCGGCGCCGACGGCTGTGTCCATGCTTCATGCCGGGGTGCTGATGAAGTTGGGAGGTTACGGTTGTTTCCGTGTTGCGATGTACCTGATGCCGGAAGCAGCCCAGGAATTAAGCTGGATATTCATTATTTTGACGACTATTTCAGTGGTTTACGGTGCTTTCTCTGCTTGCGTGCAGAAAGACTTGAAATACATCAACGCCTATTCTTCTGTGAGCCATTGCGGCTTGGTGCTGTTTGCCATCCTGATGATGAACAGCACGGCTTCCACGGGTGCCATTCTTCAGATGCTTTCCCACGGGTTGATGACGGCTTTGTTCTTTGCCCTCATTGGCATGATTTACGGACGGACCCATACCCGCGACATCCGGGAACTGAACGGGTTGATGCGCATCATGCCTTTCCTTGCCGTGGGTTATGTCATTGCCGGCTTGGCAAACTTGGGCTTGCCTGGTTTAAGTGGTTTCATTGCGGAGATGACCATCTTCAACGGCGCGTTCATGAACGACGACGTGTTCCACCGCACGGTGACCATCATTGCCTGCACGTCCATCGTCATCACGGCGGTCTATATCCTTCGTGTAGTGGGGAAGATTCTGTATGGGACTTGCACGAACGAGCATCACTTGAAGCTCACCGATGCCACATGGGATGAGCGTTTGGCCGTTGTCTTCTTGATTGTGGCGGTGGCCGGATTGGGATTGGCTCCGCTCTGGATTAGCGACATGATACATGAAAGTGTTTTGCCGATTGTTTCACATTTAGCTCTTAATTGATATGGATTATAGTCAGTTTATTTATATGCGCCCTGAATTGTCGCTGATTGCAGTGATAGTGTTGCTCTTCTTTTTCGATTTGTTTGTGAAAGGGAAGGCGCGTGGTTATTTCCAGCCGCTGGCATGCCTCTTGATGACGGTGCATGTGTTGGTGAATGTGGCGCCTTCCCGTGAAAGCTTCAGCTTGTTCGGCGGCATGTACCAATATGTCCCGATGATGAGCATCGTGAAGACGGTTTTGGCCATCGGGGCTATGGTGGTGATGTTGCAGGCCAATAATTGGTTGTTGCGCGACGACACCCGCCATAAGCAAGGCGAGTTTTACGTGTTGCTCCTTTCCACCTTGCTGGGGATGAACTTCATGATTAGCGCAGGCAATTTCCTGATGTTCTTCATTGCATTGGAACTGGCCTCTGTGCCGATGGCCTGCTTGGTGGCATTCGACAAGTACAAGCACCATTCTGCCGAGGCGGGCGCGAAGTACATTCTTTCGGCTTTGTTCTCGTCTGGCCTGATGCTTTATGGCATATCCATGCTGTACGGGACGGTGGGGACGCTGTATTTCGACGACATGGCGGCGCGTTTGTCCGGGACTCCTTTGCAAGTGATGGCATTGGTGTTCTTCTTCTCCGGCTTGGGATTCAAAATCAGCTTGGTGCCTTTCCATTTGTGGACGGCAGATGCTTATCAAGGCGCTCCGACCACGGTGACAGGTTATCTTTCTGTCGTGTCGAAAGGCGCGGCAGCCTTCACGCTGATGTTGATTCTGATGAAGGTTTTCGCTCCGATGGTGGCTGAGTGGCAAACGGTGCTTTTCTGGCTGATCATTGCGTCGATTACTGTGGCCAACCTGTTTGCTTTGCGCCAGCAGAACCTGAAGCGTTTCCTTGCTTTCAGCAGCATTTCGCAAGCAGGCTATGTCATGTTGGGCGCGATTGGCGGCAATGCCATGGGCATGACCTCGTTGGTGTTCTACCTGTTGGTTTACTTGGCGGCCAACTTGGCGGCTTTCGGCATTATCAATGCAATAGAACAGAACAGCGGGAAGGTGGACATGGACGACTACAACGGTTTGTATAAGACGAACCCGAAGCTGGCGTTCATGATGACACTGGCATTGTTCTCTTTGGCGGGAATACCTCCTTTTGCCGGTTTCTTCTCGAAGTTCTTCATCTTCATGGCAGCGTTCGGCGAAGGCTTCCATGTGCTGGTGGTCATTGCGTTGCTCAACACCATCATCTCCTTGTATTACTATTTGCGGGTGGTGAAGGCGATGTACATCAATTCTTCCGACGCGCCCATCGCCACGTTCCGCAGCGATGGCTACACGCGGCTGAGTTTGGCTTTGTGCATGGCGGGCGTGCTGCTGTTGGGCATTGCAAGTTCGGTCTACGACGGCATCAACCTGTTTGCTTTCGGCCTGTAAGCGAGGCTGCATGAGGCATTTCCAAGACGGTGTGTCATAATTGCAAACTGCTGCGTTATTATCGGGATTCGGGCTAAGTCGTTTACGAAAGTAAACTCCTGTCGCCCTCACCCTCACTGCCTTGCATTTTATTAATTCTAACACCCCTAAGGGGGCTGTGTCAAAATGATAAATTTTGGCGCAGCCCCCTTTTCGTTTTCTTGTGCCACGCGGGCGCTTTCTTTTATCCATGCAGGAAAGAAACCTGCATCATGCGGGAGAAAGCTTCTGCCGCCGTTGTCGTTTGTGCAAATGGCGACGGCAATTGTGCAAATGCCGATGTCGTCCGTACAAACGCCGTCGGTGTCAGAAGAACTTATGCGGCTTCCCGGAAGTTTTCGCACGGGCAAACCGAAGGGGTCGCGCAGGCAGCCTGATAAAAATGCCGGGCTTTATAGTGTCCTTTTGGCCCAAATGTGCTAAATTTGCGCCAACTTTCATAAAAAACAGACCGTAGCATGGAGACCATAAAGATTAAGGACAAGGAATTTGCCGTTTCCATTCCGGAACCGCTTATCCAAAAGGAAGTGGAAAGGGTGGCGGACGAAATCAACCGGGATTTGAAAGATGCCAATCCCATCTTCCTGAGTGTGTTGAACGGTTCGTTCATGTTTGCCGCCGACTTGATGAAGCACATCCGCATCCCGAGCCAGATTTCTTTCATCAAGCTGGCTTCCTACGAGGGAACTTCTTCCACGGGGGTCATCAAGGAGGTGATGGGATTGTCGGAAGACATCACCGGGCGCACGGTGGTCATCATCGAGGACATCGTGGACACGGGGCAGACCATGCAGCGTCTTTTGGAAACATTAGGCACGCGCCGCCCCAAGGCGATAAAGATTGCCACCCTGCTCGTGAAGCCGGACAAGCTGACGGTAGATTTGAACATCGATTATGTGGCCATGAAGATTCCCAACGACTTCATCGTGGGTTACGGCTTGGACTATGACGGCTACGGGCGCAACTACCGCGACATTTACACCGTGGTGGAATAACCTGCATTAGACATTAACAAGATAAGTAACAAGATGCTGAACATTGTGATTTTTGGCGCTCCCGGTTCCGGGAAAGGAACCCAGAGCGAAAGGATTGTGGAGAAATACGGAGTGAACCACATCTCGACGGGCGACGTGCTGCGCGCCGAGATGAAGAACGGCACGGAATTGGGCAAGACGGCAAAAGGCTATATCGACAACGGCCAGCTGATACCCGACGGCTTGATGATTGACATCCTGGCGCATGTGTTCGATTCGTTCACGGACAGCAAGGGCGTCATCTTCGACGGATTCCCTCGCACCATCGCGCAGGCCGAGGCATTGAAAGAGATGCTCGCCCAGCGCGGGCAAGAAGTGTCGGTGATGCTCGACTTGGAAGTGCCGGAAGACGAACTGATGATTCGCCTCATCAAGCGCGGGAAAGAATCAGGCCGTGCCGACGACAACGAGGAAACCATCAAGAAGCGCCTCGACGTGTACCACAACCAGACCGCGCCCCTGATTGACTGGTACAAGAAAGAAGGCAAGTACAGCCACATCAACGGCCTTGGCGAGTTGAACCGCATCACGGAGGATATTTGCAAGGCGATTGAGGCGGCAAAGTAGACAGTAGCCAGTAGTTGGTAGTCAGTAGTCAGTAGTCAGCAAGATAATGGCGGAGGCGATGGCGCAATCTTTTGAACATTTGCAAGTATGGCAAAAGGCGCACCAATATGTGCTGGGCATTTATCGCCTGACTAAGCAGTATCCTAAAGAAGAAGTCTTTGCATTGGTTAATCAGATGAGGCGGGCTGCCGCTTCCATTACGGCTAACATTGCGGAAGGATTCATCCGGGTGAGCAAAAAAGACAAGCTGCATTTCTATAACATCGCCCAAGGCTCGTTGGAAGAAACACGCAACTTCTTGCTTCTTTCAAAAGATTTGGGCTATATTGCTGAAAGTGATTATTCTGATTTGAAACGAGATGCAGCAGAAATCAGCAGGATGCTTAGGGCTTATTGCCAAAACATTGTCAATGATGCCTGACTGTAACAGTTCGGAATTTCTTGACTTCTTGACTTCTAAATTCTCAAATTCTAAATCCTTATCACCATGCCCGAATCCAACTTTGTAGATTATGTGAAGATATACTGCCGCTCCGGGAAAGGCGGCAGAGGCTCCGCCCACATGCGGCGCGAGAAGTTTGTACCCAACGGAGGACCCGACGGCGGCGATGGAGGCCGGGGCGGGCATGTCATCCTCCGGGGCAACCGCAACTATTGGACCCTGCTCCATTTGAAGTATGAGCGGCATGTGTTTGCAGGGCATGGCCAGCCGGGAAGCCGGGGGCGCAGCTTCGGAAAGAATGGCGAGGACAAAATCATTGAAGTGCCGTGCGGCACGGTCGTGTACAATGCCGAGACCGGCGCATACATTTGCGACATCACCGAGCATGAACAGGAAGCCATCCTGCTGAAAGGAGGCCGGGGCGGCTTGGGAAACTGGCATTTCCGTTCGGCCACGCGGCAGGCGCCACGCTTTGCGCAGCCCGGCGAGCCGATGCAGGAACTCACGGTGATACTGGAGTTGAAGCTGCTGGCCGACGTGGGGCTGGTCGGTTTCCCCAATGCCGGGAAGTCCACCTTGCTGTCCGCCGTGTCGGCGGCAAAGCCCAAGATAGCCGATTATCCCTTTACCACTTTGGAGCCGAACCTTGGCATCGTGCCTTACCGTGACGGAAAATCCTTTGTCATGGCCGACATCCCTGGCATCATTGAAGGGGCGAGCGAAGGGAAAGGATTGGGGCTCCGCTTCCTGCGCCACATTGAACGCAACTCCCTGCTGCTGTTCATGGTGCCGGCCGACAGCGATGACATTGCACGCGAATACGGCATCCTCCTGCGCGAATTGGAACAATTCAATCCGGAGATGCTCGACAAGCAGCGCGTGCTGGCCGTCACCAAGAGCGACATGCTGGATGAAGAACTGATGGCCGAGATAGCGCCCACGCTGCCGCAAAACGTCCCCCACCTTTTCATATCTTCTGTATCCGGCTTGGGCATACAGGCGTTGAAGGACATCCTTTGGGAGGAACTGAACAAAGAGAGCAACCGCATCGAGGGAGCAACCGCAGCCTCTATCGTGCATCGCCCGAAAGACCTGCGCCGTTTGCAGGCAGAACTGGAGGCAGAGGATGCCGACGATGACCTTTCTTACGAGTACGAGGATGTCGGCGACGACGGTTTCGACTACGACTACGAAGACGAGGACTGGGACGAAGAACCGGGGAAATGAACGATGATGACGGCGGCAGGCAATGGCATGTGGGCGGAGTTCGGGCAGTTGGCAGCTTTTGCTCCTGCCATCTCCCACTTTGTGACGACCCGCGACGGTGGATGCAGCAAGGGGCTTTATGCTGCCATGAACTGCACCCATTACGTGGGCGATGACCCGGAATGCGTGGCCCGCAACCGTCAAATCCTTTGTGAATCCCTGCCCGTCTGCCCGTTGTGCCTGGCCATTCCCCGGCAGGTGCATGGCAACGCCGTGCGTGTCCTCCGGCAGGACTTCCTGCAAATGACAGAAGCACAGCGGGAGGATATCCTTCAAAACGTGGATGCTTTGGTGACGGGCGTGCCGGGATGCTGCCTCTGCGTCTCCACGGCCGATTGCGTCCCCATCCTGCTGTACGACCCTTGCCGCCGTGTAGTGGCTGCCGTGCATGCCGGATGGCGCGGCACGGTGCGGCATGTTGTGCGGGAGGCGTTGGGCGAGATGGCGCGCACGTTCCATGTCCGCCCGGCGGATGTATGGGCCGGCATCGGACCTTCCATCTCGCTGGATGCCTTCGAGGTGGGCGATGAGGTGTGGGAAGCTTTCGCTTCAGCAGGCTTCCCGATGCCGTCCGTGTCCCGCCGGGATGCGGCAACGGGCAAGTGGCACATTGATTTGTGGGAATCCAACCGCCGCGAACTGTTGCAATGCGGCCTGCATGCATCCCATGTGGAGGTGGCGGGCATCTGCACGTACCGTCATTCCGGCCGTTTCTTTTCTGCCCGAAGGCTGGGCGCAAAGTCCGGGCGCATCCTGTCCGGCATCCAGTTGAACCCTTGAATTGAAAGCGTATGTTCCAGATAGAAGTATCCGAAGAAATCCGGAAAGCCTGCCCCGGTTTTGCAGGGGCAGCCGTCCTTGCCCGCGTGGCGAACAGTCCGTATAGCGAAGGCTTGTGGAAAGACATCGATGCGTTTACCGAAGATTACCGGCAACGTTTCACCTTGGACAGCCTCAAGCAGCTGCCCGCCATCCAAGCCACCCGCAGGGCTTACAAGGCTTGCGGGAAAGACCCCAGCCGCTACCGCCCTTCTGCCGAGGCACTTTGCCGCAGGATATTGCGGGGCATCCCTTTGTATCAGATAGACACGTTGGTGGATTTGGTGAACTTGGTCTCTATCCGCACCGGCTATTCCATCGGCGGCTTCGATGCGGGCAAGATTGACGGCAACCGCCTTGTGCTGGGCATCGGCCGGGCGGGCGAGCCTTACGAGGGCATCGGGCGCGGCGTGTTGAACATCGAGGGACTGCCTGTCTATCGCGACGCCACGGGAGGAATCGGCACGCCCACCAGCGACCATGAACGGACGAAGCTGGACCTTTCCACCACGCGCCTTTTGGCCATCATCAATGGTTACGACGGCCCGGCGGGCTTGCCCGAAGCCGTGGCGTACATGCAGGGACTCCTCCGCCGCCATGCCGGTTCCGACGGGGGAGAAGTCCTTTATTTTTAATTGAAAAGTACCGTTTGCGGTTTGTATTTTTCGGGATGCTCTTTGGCTTTTTCCAATGTCTGCTTGATGTGTTCTTCTAATTCCCCTTTGCCTTGTAGCCGGATGAGCTTCTCTATCCCACGGATGGTGGGCAGTTCTTCTATGTTGTTTTGGTAGAAGCGGATGCAGGCTTCCACGGCAGCCTTATGACCTGCCAGTTCGTCTTTATCGTCTTTTGTACGGATGACATACTCAGAATATCCCGCGAAAAATACAATTATGAAATCGGCTGTATCGTCATCAAATGGAAAGACATCCGTATTCATGTTGATTTGGATGTAAGGGCATCCCGAAATCCATCTTAACATGAAGCGGGGTATTTCCAAATGTTGATTTATTTGTTTCACGGAGGCGTTCATCACCCATTGGGCGGCTTCCAAGGCTTTTCCTTCCCAAGGTTTGTAGTCTTCCGCTGCTTCCAGCCGGATGCTGTCCAATGGGATTCCGTCGTTTTGCTGTGCCATGCCGCAAGCGCAGGCAAGAGCCAGCAGGATGGTCAAGGCTGTCTTTTTCATGGCATGGATGGTTTATTACATTTTCACCAGTTCATATTCGCGGGTGCCGATGCCGATTTCCTCGGCGTGTTGCAGGCCGGCCTGCCAATTTGTGTTGGGATGGATGAGCCGGAACTTGTCGCACCCGCACAAATCTTCGTGTTCGTGCTTGTTGCCCAAGGCATTGTTGCCGTGCAGCACCGGCACGCTGTTCACCAAGTCCGCGCAGGCTTGGTCCAGCGCCACGGGGTCGGCGGAGGCCAGGATGCCGAGGTCGGGGATGATGGCCGCGTCGTTGTGGTTCCAGCAGTCGCATTCGGGCGACACGTTCATCACGAAGCTCACGTGGAAGTGCGGCTTGTCTTTCAGCACGGCCTGCGTGTATTCGGCAATCTTATAGTTCATGTTCTCCGACGTGTCCCAACTGCCCACTACGGCGGCCTCATGTTGGCACAGGGCCACGCATTGCCCGCAGCCCACGCAACGGGAATAGTCTATCTCCGCCTTGCGTTCTTCGTTCAGATGGATGGCATCGTGCGCGCAATGCTTCACGCAAATGTTGCAGCCGATGCAGTGGCCTTTCTCAATCTTGGGCTGGGCTGAGGCGTGCAGTTCCAACTTTCCGGGCACGGCAGCGGCTCCCATGCCGAGATTCTTCAGAGCCCCGCCGAACCCTGCCTGTTCGTGTCCCTTGAAATGATTCATGCTGATGATGACATCTGCGTCGGCAACGGCCGTTCCTATCTTGGGCGCGGGGCAATACTTCCCGTGGATGGGTATCTCGCGGTAGTCGGTGCCTTTCAGCCCGTCGGCAATGATGACCGGGCATTGCGCGGAGATGGGGTTGAAACCATTCTCCATGGCGCTTTGCAGATGGTCAACGGCGTTCGACCTCTTGCCGGAGTACAGCGTGTTGCAATCCGTGAGGAAAGGTTTTGCACCGTAACTTTGCAGCACGTTGGCCATACGTGCGGCGTAGTTTGGCCGGATGTATGCCAGATTCCCCGGCTCGCCGAAGTGTATTTTTATGGCCACGAAGCTGTCCTTCAAAGGAAGTTGTGCCAGGCCCGCCCGTTTCACCAAGCGTTCCATCTTGTCCAACAGGTTCGATGTGGGCGAGGTGCGCAGGTCCGTGAAATATACTTTTGCCTTTTCCATGATGCGTGCGGTTTAGATGGTTGATGGGACGAAGTTAGCGTTTTCCCGTAAAACCCGGAATTTTTCCCAATAAAATTTCAAATTTTTCCTGAAAAGCGTGCGCATTTTGCCGATAAAATTTCAGATTTTATTGGGAATGGTTTTTGCGTGTCCGGGAGCGTGCCTGGACGGTTCATAGAACATTTCGAAAAACTTCTAAGAACTTTTTTGAAAACTTCATAGAACATTTTTGAAAAGTTCATAGAACTGTTTCCAAAACCTTCGGGAGGATTTTGCGGGCGCTTCGGGGGCTGCCGTGGCGTCATTCCGGGACTTTCTGGTAGGCCAGCCGCTCGTCGCCGTTGGCCAGGTGGATGATGCCGCAATAGCGGAAGCCGTGTTTCCGCAGGATGTGCTGCATAATGTGGTTGTCGCGATGGGTGTCGGCGCGGAGGTTGGGCAGTTGGGCGAAGCACCAGTTGATGCAGGCATCGGCCACTCCCTTGGCATCCTCGCGCCCGGCCAAGCGGTGGATGGTGGCGTAGGGACGGCTGTCGTCCGCCCATTGCCCGCCGTAGATGCGGGCATACGTGGGGTCTGCCCCGGCGATGAAGGCGAATGTGCCGACGGCTTGCCCGCTGCTTCCGTCGATGCAAAGGTAGCTGTGGCCGCGCTCGATGTCTCTCGCCGCCACCTCTTGCGTGGGGTAGCCGTGCGTCCATTGCTTCAGGTTGCCGCTGCGCCGCATGGTGCTGCGCCCGCATTCGTAAAGTTCCATCAGGGTGGAGAGGTCGGCCATTGCGGATTTTCGGATAAGGATGGGCATGGGGCGGGTCACCAATTGTTGTCTGTCAGGAAGTCAGCGATATGCTTGTGCTTTATCCCGTTGATATTGTCTTGCCAGATGTCGTCCATGCTCACCACGAATTTGGGGTAATGGTCGTTGATGGAAAGCAAAGGGGCAAATTCGCGTTCCGCCGTTGCGTCTGATTCCATGCGGTAAGTCACTTGGACGTATATCCTTTCATCCCTGCGGATGCCGATGAAATCCACTTCACGGTTGTCTTGCTTTCCAACGAATGCGTCATACCCCCGGCGTTTCATTTCCCAATAAACGATGTTTTCCAATGCGCCCGAAATCATTCGGTCTTTGTAGCCCATCACGGCATACATCAAGGAAAGGTCGCTGATGAAATATTTTTCATTCGTCTGCAACAATTCTTTCCCTTTGATGTCGTAGCGTGGCACGCGCTGGATAATGAAAGCATCCTGCAATGCGCCCAAATAATTGTAAATGGTGTTGATGTCCGTTTTTCGTTGCTGGCTCTTGAAATAGTCGGCAATGTTCTTGGCATTGAGGCGGTTGCCAATGTTGTCGAACACGAATTTCACGACCCGTTCCAGCAATTCCACATTCCGTATCCTGTGGCGTTGTATGGTGTCGCGCAAGATGACCGACGAGTAAATGTCGTAAACCAGTTTGTAAATGGCTTCGTAGTCATAGTTGCCTGTATGGATGGCAGGAAAGCCTCCCATGCGGAGATATTTTTGAAATTCATCGCGCAATGCGCCTTTTTCGCAGGAAAGAAGGCCGTGAAACAAAAGGTATTCATGAAACGACAAAGGCATGATATGGAAACTGACATACCGGCCGGCTAAATAAGTGGACAGTTCGGATGAAAGCAATCGTGAGTTGGAACCGGTCACATACACATCCACGTCCCAATCCGCCATGAATGAGTTGACGGCCTTTTCCCAATCCTTCACTTCTTGTATTTCGTCCAGTAGGATATAGACTTTGCCTTTGCTTTTTTCTACAATGTTTCTTATGTACCCATGCAAAGCCCTTGCATCCGTGATGTCTATCCATTCAAAGCTTTCGAAATTCATGTAAACAATCTGTTCCTTTGCCACTTGTTGCCGCTTCAGTTCTTCTGCAATCAATTGCAAAACAACCGATTTTCCACATCGCCGGATGCCTGCGATCACTTTTATGAACGGGCGGTTTATGAACGGGCGGATTTGTTGCATGTATAGTTCTCTTTCCACCATAAGCTGCATTCTTTTAGGATATGCCTGCAAATATAGCGAATGTTCCCGTATTTTTTATGGGTATAACCCGAAAAACTTTCGTCTTATCTGTATATTCTTTTGCTGGAGGCATGTCGCAATCTTTACTCCGATGGCGGGAAGTGGTTATAGAATTGATAAAATGCAAGGCATTGAGAGTGAGGGCGACAGGAGTTTACTTTCGTAAACGACTTAGCCCGAATCCCGATAATAACGAAGCTGTTTGCAATTATGACACATCGTCTTGATTTGCCTATTCATTAAAATAAGCATCATTAGATACTTTTATTTTATAAGATTCATAGGCTTCAGACATTGATTCTGCAAATTCTTTTATCAGCTTTTTCCCTCTTTTAGGCTTAGTTTCTATTATCCAAACTTTCCCATTATTTCTCTGTATTACGATTCTTTTTATCTGTTTAGTTGTCAAATTCTCATAATCAGGAAAAATCAAAATTCTACGTGTATAAATACTGACGACATCATAATTAATAATGGTATTATCATAAGACTTGTCGGAAATTTGTATTGGATAAATCTCCCGTGTATAATCTGTAAATTCAATGGATACTTTATGGCCTGCTTCAATATCAAGATAAGTATCACTTGTATTCAAGGAAATCACAAGTCCATAAATACCTTCACCATTAACTTCTTGATAATTTACGGTTCCTGTAGGTTCCCATAATATGCCTACGAAACTATTATCTTGCAGAGATAATGCTTTATTAGCAATACCAATTTGTGCTGAAGTATATAGAGTTACAGACCACACAAATAAAGATAAAATAATTTTCTTCATAATCCGTTGTTGAAGTTAATCTTGGTTAAACCATAAGTTCGAAAGTTACACATGTTACCGTCTCTTAACAATTTAGCTGCGTTTAAATGTTTAAATTTAAATCGCGCATCACTACTGTCCCGTAAAAGTTGATAAATAGTTCTTTGAAATTATTGAAATATAGTCAATTACGTGGTTTCTTGAGATGAAACGGACTTGATTTTGCAACTTTGCAGTCTAATACAAATGGCTGCTATGTTCCAAGACAA
>CASFPE010000019.1 GCA_949296575.1 uncultured Bacteroides sp.
CCGCCCGGGAATTTCTTCCGGTGTGCGCGGGTGGTCCAATTGCGGTCGTGGTCGTAACACCCGCGGGGGCATTTTCCCCCCGCCACGACGGCAGCAGAAGTTTCCACCCGCGTAAAACAAAGTTTTTTCCCCGCACTGGCAAAAAAAGCATATCATTAAGCGCCATTTTGCATGGGCAAAATGAAGAAGCAAAGCACATTTTTCCGAATATCCCGGCAAATTGACAAATGTTATGCTAACTTTGCAAATCCATTAAGCCTGCCCATCATGGAACCACTGAAAAAAATCGTTTTCATCGTCAACCCGATATCGGGAACCTTCAGCAAAGACTTTGTCTTAGCCTCCATCAAAGAACAAATCAACCGCGCGAAATTCACCTATGAAGTGGCCTACACGCAACACGCCAAGCATGGAACGGAAATCAGCGCAAAAGCCGTTGCCAATGGCGCCGACATAGTGGTGGCCATCGGCGGCGACGGGACAGTCAACGAAATAGCCCGTTCCCTCATCCACACCCCGGTGGCATTGGGCATCATCCCATGCGGGTCAGGCAACGGCCTTGCGCGCCATTTGCAGATACCCATGGACATAAAGAAAGCCATCGAAAACATCAACCGTTGCAACATAGAATGCATAGATTACGGGAGGATAAACAACAACCCGTTTTTCTGCACATGCGGTGTCGGATTCGATGCGTTTGTCAGCCTGAAATTCGCCACTGCCGGGAAAAGAGGCATGCTCACCTATCTGGAAAACACGCTCCACGAATGCCTGAACTACAAGCCGGAAACCTATGAAATCGTCAGGGAAGACAGCACCATGAAGCATAAAGCCTTCCTGATAGCTTGCGCCAATGCATCGCAATACGGGAACAACGCTTACATTGCCCCGCAAGCATCATTGGACGACGGGCTGATGGATGTCACTATTTTAGAGCCATTCACCATACTTGACATCCCGGCATTGGCCTTCCAACTGTTCAACAAAAACATTGACCAAAACAGCCGGATCAAAACGTTTAAGAGCAACAAAATAACAATTATACGGAACAAGCCAGGGGTCATTCATTTCGACGGCGACCCCGTCATGGAAGGCAGTGTCCTGAACGTGGAAATCGTGGGGCATGACTTATGGGTATGCGTGCCGCCCGAAAAGGGGAGGAAGACAGGCAACATGCTTCAAATGGCCGCTGACTATTTCAGCGGCTTCAAGCCTTTCAGCGGAGTCCTTGATGAACTATCCGCAAAAAACAAAATCTTCATGGAACGCAGAAAGGACGAGAGCAGGGAATGACTATGCCAAAAGCTACAAATACAAGTAAAAATCTTTCATAAGCCCAACAAACTGAGAGGTGTACACATGCTCCGAAGACTCTATCACCAATTCATCCTCCATCAGTTCCGAGACTTCCCTGCTGAAAGCCAGCAACACACGCTTCGGTGCTGCATGCGGCACCGTTCGCACATAAGTCCGATGAAGCAAATGCAGGCCTAATGACACAGCCTTCCCGTGTACATCCGCAACTGCGTCGGTCGGCAAGACCAACGCGACTTTCCCCGATGAAGAAAGCAAAGCCGCACTCTTTTCCAGCAAAGAACCGCATGACAAATAGCCTGCATGGCGCGCCATCGCCCGCCGTGAATCCGGGCAATTCAATGAGTGGCTAAAATAAGGAGGATTGGATACGATCAAGTCAAACTTCACATCCGTCTGGAAACTGTTGAAATCCACGCAATCCACATGTATCCGATTGCCCCATTGCGACAATGCGGCATTCTCCTTGGCTTGTTCTGCCGCGATGGGGTCAATCTCCACAGCCACTACGCAAGCATTAGCAGCACGTTGCGCCAACATTAAAGCGACAAGGCCGCTTCCTGTACCCACATCCAATATCGTGGCAGCATTCTCCACCGGTGCCCATGCGCCCAACAATACGCCATCAGTACCCACTTTCATGGCGCACTTATCATGCCATATGGTAAATTGCTTGAATCGGAAATAAGGATTTGACATGCTCCTATAAACATAAAAAAACAAAATCGCCGCGAAGATAATAATAATTAAAGCATAAAATGGCACAGCTATTGCATAATTATTAAAATGGAATTTTTATTATTGATAAAGAAAAAACTAACTTTGCGGCTGTTTTTCATACTGCCAGCTTGACATTTAATCATACATACTACAAACATGAAAAAGATTAAATACCTAAATGACATGGAAGAATCAAACAGCAGTCCTTTCTCGCTGATCGCCGATTTTGACGGGAACGAGGAATTGTTGTCCAATATACCGGTTGATGAGAACTTGCCCGTGTTGCCGTTACGCAACATGGTGCTGTTTACCCACGTTGTGCTTCCCGTCAGCGTAGGAAGAATATCTTCTCTGCGGCTAATCACTGAAGCATATAAAAACGACCGTTTCATCGCCGTCGTCTGCCAAAAAAATCCGGAAATCGAAAATCCTGGGATGGATGACCTCTATGCGACTGGGACAGTAGCCAAAGTGTTGCGCATATTGGAAATGCCGGATCAGTCCACCACAGTAATATTGCAAGGCATCCGAAGAATTAAATTGCTAGAAATTACAGGCAACCATCCCTATCTGCAAGGAAATGTAAAGCCCAATGATGAAATCCTGCCTGAGAAAGACGCATCGAAGCATAAAGAATTCGAAGCTTTGACCGAGGCTTGCAAAGATCTTACAGTGCGTTACATCAAGACTTCAGACACCATGCGACCGGAAAACGTGTTTGCTGTCAAGAACATCAACAACCGCATGTTCCTCATCAATTTCATCTGTACCAACCTGCCATTAAACAAAGAAGAGAAAATGCAACTGTTGGAGATGCCGTCTTTCTCCAACCGCGCCTACAAGCTGCTTGAAATATTGAACCGTGAAGTACAGCTCGCTGAAATAAAAGCGTCAATACAAATGCGGACACGTGAAGACATCGACCAACAACAGCGCGAATATTTCTTGCAACAACAAATTAAAAACATCCAAGATGAATTGGGAGGAACCGGGCAAGAACAAGAAATAGAAGAAATGCGCCAAAAAGGCGAAAAAATGAAATGGAGCCAGGAAATACATGACACATTCAAAAAAGAATTGGCAAAACTGGAACGTACACATCCTCAATCACCGGATTACAACGTCCAATTGAATTACCTGCAAACCATGTTGAGCCTTCCTTGGGGCATCTATACGACAGACAACCTGAACCTGAAAAATGCAGAGAAAGTCTTGAATAAAGACCACTATGGCCTTGAGAAAGTAAAGGAACGAATATTGGAACACCTTGCCGTCCTGAAGTTGAAAGGCGACTTGAAATCTCCTATTATCTGCCTTTACGGGCCTCCGGGCGTAGGGAAAACATCATTGGGCAAATCCATTGCCGCTGCATTAAAAAGAAAATACATCCGCATGTCTTTAGGTGGCGTACACGACGAAGCTGAAATACGCGGACACCGCAAGACCTACATTGGAGCCATGCCGGGAAGAATCATCAAAGGGTTGATCAAGGCAGGATCATCGAATCCGGTATTTGTCCTCGATGAAATAGACAAAGTAAGTTCCGACCGCCAAGGCGACCCTGCGTCAGCTTTGCTGGAAGTGTTGGATCCTGAACAGAACAATGCTTTTCATGACAATTTCTTGGATGTCGATTACGATTTGTCGAAAATAATGTTCATTGCAACCGCTAATAACCTGAATACAATCCCTCAACCCCTGCTTGACCGCATGGAACTCATCGAAGTCAGCGGGTACATTACGGAAGAAAAGGTGGAAATCGCCCGCAAGCACTTGGTGCCTAAAGAATTGGAGGCAACAGGAATAAAAAAGCGGGAATTGAAATTTTCAAAACAAGCATTAGAGGCCATTATTGAATCGTATACCCGGGAATCTGGCGTGCGCGAACTGGAAAAGAAAATCAACAAGGTATTGAGAAAAATAGCCCGACAATATGCTATCGATTTGATTCTTCCAACACACGAGATCAAGGAATCAGATCTGAAAGAATATTTGGGCATTCCTGAGTATTCACGCGACAAATACCAAGGCAACGACTACGCTGGTGTCGTGACAGGTTTGGCGTGGACCGCCGTAGGTGGTGAAATCCTCTTTGTAGAAACAAGCCTAAGCAAAGGAAAAGGCAATAAACTTACATTGACAGGGAATTTAGGGGATGTCATGAAAGAATCTGCCATGTTGGCATTGGAATATATCAAGGCACACGCCCATTTGCTGAACATCAATGAGGATATATTTGACAATTGGAACATTCATATTCATGTTCCTGAAGGCGCAATCCCCAAAGACGGGCCGTCGGCTGGCATCACAATGGCCACTTCAATTGCTTCTGCGCTGACACAACGTAAAGTTAAAAAGGGGTTGGCCATGACGGGGGAAATCACATTGCGAGGGAAAGTGCTTCCTGTGGGTGGCATCAAAGAAAAAATATTAGCGGCCAAACGTGCCGGAATCAAGGAAATCATTCTTTGCAATGAAAACCAAAAAGATATAGAGGAAATTCAAGGAATCTATCTTAAAGGGCTTGTATTCCATTACGTAAACGATATCAAGGAAGTACTTGAATTAGCACTTACAAACGAGAAAGTGGAAGATGCCATAGATTTTGCCGTGCAAGAAAAATGAAATTCGAATTACAACATACCGACTCTAAAAGCAATGCCCGTGCTGGCTTGATAACAACTGGCCATGGCCAAATAGAAACGCCGATTTTCATGCCAGTAGGAACGGCAGGAACGGTGAAAGGAGTCCATTTGACCGAACTAAAAGACGATATAAAGGCACAAATCATTCTGGGGAATACCTATCATCTCTATCTGCGTCCCGGACTTGATACCTTGGAAAAAGCAGGCGGATTGCACGGATTCAACGGATGGGTCCGTCCTATCCTTACAGACAGCGGAGGATTCCAAGTGTTTTCTTTGTCAAGCATCCGTAAGCTAAAAGAAGAAGGTGCTGAATTCCGTTCTCACATTGACGGTTCCAAGCATTTTTTCACGCCGGAAAAAGTTATTGACATAGAGCGCATTATTGGTGCTGATATTATGATGGCTTTCGATGAATGCCCTCCCGGTGATTCAGATTATGAGTATGCGAAAAAATCATTAGGACTGACCAATCGGTGGTTAGACCGATGCCTTAAACGTTTTAATGAAACAAGTCCCAAGTATGGGTATGAACAATGCCTGTTCCCCATTGTGCAAGGATGCGTTTATTCTGATTTGCGGAAGCAAGCAGCTGAATTTGTGGCTTCCAAAGAATGCGATGGAAATGCAATTGGCGGATTGGCAGTAGGCGAGCCGGTGGACAAAATGTATGAAATGATTGAGTTGGTCAATGCAATCTTGCCAAAGGACAAGCCCCGTTACCTGATGGGCGTAGGAACTCCTGTAAACATACTGGAAGGCATAGAACGAGGTGTAGACATGTTTGATTGCGTAATGCCTACCCGCAATGGCCGAAACGGCATGCTGTTCACAAAAAACGGCATCATGAACATGAGAAACAAGAAGTGGGAAAACGACTTTTCACCCATTGAGGAAGACGGTGCTTCGTATGTAGACACTCTTTACAGTAAAGCTTACCTCAGGCATCTGTTTCATGCACAAGAATTGCTGGCCATGCAAATAGCCTCTGTCCACAACCTTGCATTCTACCTGTGGTTGGTGAAAGAAGCACGCAGCCACATCATTGCCGGCGACTTCTCTACATGGAAACCTGCTATGGTCAAACAAATATCCGCTCGACTATAATGAAGAATTTGCTGCGCCATAAAATCATCAAAAGACTCGACCGTTACATCATCGCCAAATTTTTAGGCACTTATGTCTTCGCCATCGCTCTCATCATATCCATTGCAGTGGTTTTTGACATCAATGAAAAGATGGACAAGTTCATGACGAACAATGCTCCCTTGCAAGACATCGTTTTTGATTATTACATGAACTTCATTCCCTATTTTGCCAATTTGTTCAGTCCTTTGTTCGTTTTCATTGCCGTTATCTTTTTCACGTCCAAACTCGCTGAAAATTCAGAAATAATCGCCATGTTCTCCACCGGCATGAGTTTCAAACGGTTAATGCGCCCTTATATGATTTCAGCGGCTTTGATTGCTATTCTTACATTCTTTTTAGGTGCTTTTGTCATCCCGGAAGGCAACATCACCCGATTGGATTTTGAGAACCAATACATCAAGAAAAAGAAAGTCACTTACGCCCGAAATATACAATTGGAAGTGGACACGGGTGTCATTGCTTACATCGAACGCTACGAAGACTACAACAAAACAGGATACCGCTTTTCACTCGACAAGTTTGAAGACAAGAAAATGGTGTCGCACCTCACTGCACGAAGCATCACGTATGACACGACTTCCGTCCATCGCTGGAAAGTGAAAAACTATATGATTCGCGAACTGAAAGGACGGAAAGAACAAATCATAAAAGGCACCGAGCTTGACACCACCATTGTCATGGAGCCGTCCGACTTTCTTATTGCACGCAACCAGCAGGAGATGATGACAAGCCCGGAACTGAAAGAATACATCAACAAACAAAAACAACGGGGATTTGCCAACATCAAGGAGTTTGAGATAGAATACCACCGCAGGATAGCCATGTCGTTCGCCTCATTCATCCTGACAGCAATTGGGTTGACACTGTCTTCAAGGAAAACAAAAGGTGGAATGGGATTGCATCTCGGTTTGGGACTTGCATTGAGTTTTTCTTACATTTTGTTTCAAACAGTTTCATCCACATTTGCTATCAATGGAAACATGCCAGCAATGTTGGCTGTCTGGATGCCCAACATTCTTTATGCCATCATTGCGGTTTACCTTTACACTAAAGCACCCAAATAAACATCTGCACAGCACAGCACATCTCATTTCATTGCTTCGCCTTTTCTTCATGCAGTAACGACAATTCATGAATCAGCGAATCGCGGACAATGGCAAATTGCGCCATGTTAGCAGGGCTGATAGGTTTCTTGGGCTGCGATTTAATGAGTAAAGGATTGATGGGTTTGCCGTTTTCGTGTACACGAAAGTCAAGATGCGGTCCTGTAGAAAGTCCGGTGGAGCCTACATAACCAATCACTTCTTTTTGTTTAACCACAGACCCTACTTTGATGCCTTTTGCAAAACGCGACAGATGCATATAAGTGGTAACATAAACACTATTGTGGCGTATTTTCAAATAATTGCCGCCACCTCTTGCCTGATATCCTTTTGCTATCACTTTCCCATTTCCAATGGCATATACCGGCGTTCCAGTAGGTGCTGCGTAATCCACTCCATGATGAGCCCGATAACGCTTCAACACAGGATGGAAACGACTATTAGTAAAGCGTGAAGATATACGGTAAAAATCCAAAGGAGCTTTCAAGAAAGCTCCCTCCAAACTGTTCCCTTTTTCATTGTAATAAAGTTCCTCACCGTCTTGCACGAAAGGAATAGCATAATACGTGCTGTCGCCATGACGAAACGATGCTGCCAAAACATGGAAACTTTGCAATTCTTTGTCGTCCACACATTCCTGTTCATAAATAACCTTGAATTCATCTTGCTTTTGCAAACCGAAGAAGTCAATCGTCCATCCAAAAATATTGGACAACACCACTGCCAATTGCGGCGAAGCATTCGTGTTTTGCATGGCTACCCACAATGAGGATTCCACTACGCCCGATGCCGTTTTTTCCCGCCATTCTACTGGGTTTTCGCCACGTCGTACACTGTAATCCCCGTCCAAATCGAAAACGACATAAGAACGAGGGTCGGCTTCATACACAAAATATTTCGTAACAGGAAGGCTGTCTTTAGTTGTAAACACGGCATATGCCTGACCGCTACGTATCTTCCTTACGTCGAATACACCTTCCGACCGTTCATTCAGCCGATGGACATCACGTACGGTCAAGCCATGTTCACGTAACAAGTCTGATAAAGTTTGCCGTTCCTTCACAATGCCATACCTGACATTGTAGCCATCCGTAGGGATGCCATATTTATACACGATTTCATTCACTTCTGTAGAATCTGTCACATCTACTTCATCCAACGAGGGTTGCCTGCCTTGCAACATCAACAGGGCAGATACGCCCAAGCCTGCCAGCAATGCCAAACCGATGGAGGTAATGGCATTCATCGTATTCTTGTTCATACTCACGAGTGTTTCCTTTATGTCAATCCGTGCAAAAATACGCAATATCGCTGGAATAATCGAACAAAACCAGCAGATTAACGCAATAGAAATTGAGATTTAAGTAGTTAGGAAGTTGCCAAGTGGCAAAAATGCAAAATATAGCCATAACGGCCTCTTCCGTATCAATCAACGTGCCGTTGATATCGAACAGGATATGCTTGTACTTACTCATTGCCTTCTATTTGTTTGATTACACGGCAAGGATTGCCCACCGCCACACAGTTGGCAGGAATGGAACGGGTCACAACGCTGCCTGCCCCGATGACACTGTTCTTGCCAATCGTCACTCCGGGCAACAAAATGGCACCTCCGCCAATCCACACACTGTCTTCTATCTTGACGGGCAAGGCGTAGGTACGGTATATTTCCTCGTCTTCCGCCCAGTCCTGCACCATGCGTTCGTTTACTTTCGTGGAATGGGTGGCGATATAAATCCCAAGAACCACAAGCGGCATCCCCTTCCTTAGAGAACCATGTCGTAATTTGTTTTCCATCATGCAACACATAAGAGCGCGTGATGCCTTTTTCAATGAAATAAACCTTCTTGTCCAGTTTTCCGGCATAAGGCATCCTCGCCATGCTCTATGCCAATATCAGGATCTTTCATCCCAATCAATTTTCAATTGTACAGGATGCCGATGCACTTCGCTTCCGTCAACAGAAGGGTTAGAAACTGACAGCCCGATGAGCCGTATAGGGCGGTTCTCCTCTTGAGCCTCTTTCATCAATTGCTTAGCAACAGGAAGAATATCTTTCAAAGCGACCAGTTCATGAAAAACAGTCAGGCTGCGAGTCTTCTGTGTAAAATCGTCGAAACGCAATTTCAAAGTCAGCGTACTCCCCCTGAATCCTGAACGTTCAATGCGTCCCACCAGATCAGTAGCTACATGATAAAGTTCTATGACTACAGACGAAGGCAACGTAATGTCCCGTTCCAAAGTATGTTCACAACCCATAGACTTGCGCACATGTACCGGTTCGACCGGGCGGTTGTCCACTCCCCTTGCGAAATCATAATACACATCACCGATTTTCCCAAAATGCCTGCGCAACATGTCACGGCTGCAATTCCGCAAGTCAGCACCATTATGCACCCCCATTTCATGCATTTTTTGTGCGGTCACTTTTCCTACGCCCCAAAACGCTTCCACCGGAAGTTGCGCGATAAATTCCAACGCTTGGTCAGGATGAATGGTGCAAAGGCCGTCCGGCTTTCGGAAGTCGGATGCCACTTTCGCCAAAAATTTATTGTAAGACACGCCAGCCGAAGCCACCAAATGCAAATCCTCACGGATGCGCCGCTTTATCTCTTTCGCAATATCCACTGCCAAAGAAATGCCTTTTTTATTTTCTGTCACATCCAGAAAAGCCTCGTCCAATGCCAAAGGTTCCACCAAGTCCGTATATTCATGGAAAATTTCCCTTATCTGGAGAGACACTTCCTTGTAATGCGACATCCTTCCTGGCACAAAAATAAGTTGCGGGCATAGCCTCTTTGCGCGCAACGAAGGCATGGCCGACTTTACTCCATACCGGCGGGCTTCATAACTGGCAGCTGCCACTACGCTCCGTTTGTCAGCATGTCCCACAGCCAATGGCTTGCCCTTGTACTGTGGGTTGTCGCGCTGTTCCACTGAAGCATAAAAAGCATCCATATCTATGTGAATAATCTTCCTGAACTTTTCCATCCTACAGCCCTTTGCTGCAAAGGTAAGCAAAAAAAGAGAAAACGCCTTCATCGGGCATCTCAGTTTGCCACCAGCTCAAAAACATGGAATTGGCAGCATGGATCGTACAAACTGAATGCCCGAACGCCAGCAGCCATACGGCAAATTAAGAAAACAAGTGCAAAAGGTTTGCAATTTTAAATGCCTGTAACCAAAATATCCTGTATCTTTGTTCGTCCAACCATAAAAAAGGAAGTCATCAGGAAATTAGGAAGAATAGTGCGATGGATTCTTGGGGTAACCGTTTTCCTCTACCTGGGAATCATCATCTTGCTGGAATTGCCTGCCGTTCAGCAACGGCTCACTTCGTTGGCAACCCGCATGTTGAAAGACGTGCTTTGTACGGAATTGTCCATCGGGCGCATTTCTTTCGGGCTGTTCAACCGCGTCATTATTGACGACTTAACCGTCAACGACCGTTCCGGGAGAGAGATGCTCTCCGTGAGCCGGCTCTCTGCCAAAATGGAAATAACGGCATTATTGCAACAAAAAATCAGCATCAGCAGCGTGCAACTGTTCGGGTTCAACATTGCCGTCACGCAAACAGACTTGCAATCCGACCCAAACATCCTGTTCGTTATAGAAGCATTCCGGCCCGAACACCCAAAGTTCAAGGTCGAAGACGTGCGCATCAATTCCATCCTGATGCGGCGTGGAAAGATGTCCTACCATGTATTGTCAGAGCAGGAAACTCCTGGGCTATTCAATCCGCGCCATATTGAAATCAAGGATTTTATGGCCAACATCTCATTGAAAGCTTTAAATAAAGACTCGGTCAATGCCGCCATCAAGCGCATGAGCTTTCATGAGCATTCCGGATTTTCCTTGCAAAAACTGGCTACCAAACTGACAGCCAACAGCCGGCACATGTGCCTGGAAAACTTCATGCTCAACTTGCCCGGCACCTCTTTCCGCCTCGATACCGTGAAGGCCAGCTATGATGGGATAGGCGCATTCAAGCATCCGATGGACAGCATACGTTTCAGCGGAAACATTCTTCCTTCACGCATCACGCCGGGCGATTTCGCATGCTTCACATCTGCCTTGCGCCATTTTACAGACACTCTCAATTTGCATGCCTCATTCGCAGGCACCGGCAACCGCCTCCGTTGCACCCGCCTGGCATTCCATGCAGGAAACAACATCCGGCTCAATGGATGGTTTGCATTCAACGGGCTTTCAAAAGGAACTTCCGCGCAAGTCAACGGGCAGATTTCAGAACTTGCCGTCCGGCAGGAAGGAAGCGAATACCTTTTCCGCAACCTGTTGGCAAAACCTGCCCCAAACATTGTGCAACGGGCAGGCAATATCAGTTTCAACGGCAACATCAACGGGCAGTTGAACCGCCTTTCCTTGTCTGGATTATTCCGCACCGAAGCAGGCAATGTCACGGCGAACTTGCGCCTTCAAACCGACAAAGCTGCCCGCTATGCCGCAGTATCGGGAACAATAAGCACAGAAGCGCTCGACTTGGGATTGCTTTCCGGAAACCCTGGCCTTTTCGGGAAAGCATACGCCAATGCCAATGTGCAGATAGCCCAAAAAGGGGAACAGCCTCCCTATGCCGATGTAAACGGGCTGATTTCATCCATAGAAATCAAGCGATACAATTACACGAACATCCGCTTGGACGGCATTTACCGGCAAAAAGGATTCGACGGGAAAATACAGTTGGACGACCCCAACGGCCATGTTTCGTTAGACGGCAATATCAACCTTTCCGGGGAAATCCCTGAATTCAACTTCAATGCCCGCTTAAGCAAAGCCAGGCTTTATGATTTGCACCTTGTACCCCGATACCCGGACATGGAAATGTCGTTGGCATTGAACGTCAACTTCAAAGGCAATTCGCCGGACAACATAATCGGCGATATCCGCATCGACAGCATCTTTTTCAAGGATACTGCAAACGAACTGCTGATAAACCATGTAGGCATTGCCGCCCGCCAGCAAAACAATGGCGAAAAGGTGCTGACTCTGGAATCGCCCTACGCCACAGCCACTGTGAAAGGACATTACCGTTACCACACCATCCCGGCCAGCATCATCAAAACGGTGGAACGTTACATCCCGTCTTTGCTAAGCCTGAACAAGGAAGTTGCTACCCCTGAAAACAATTTCTCGTTCGATGTGCATGTGTACAACACCGATGAACTGGCAAAAATGTTCAACTTGCCTTTCAGCATCTATTCACATGCCGTAGCGCAAGGCTATTTCAACGACATCGCGCAAAAGCTCCGCATCGAAAGCTATCTTCCCGCGTTCCGTTACGGAAACCGCCGTTTTGAGTCAGGGATGATATTGTGCGAGAATCCGGAAGACCGGTTCAAATGCCTTGCAAGAACCAGCATGAAGATGAAAAACAACTCCATCTTCAATATATCAGTGGACACCCGCGCCCACAACGACCAAATCGCCACTTTCATCAATTGGGGAAACAACGCCGAAGCCACTTACAGCGGGCAATTCAAGGCATCGGCGCTATTGGCCAAAGACGGGCGGGCCAAACCGGGCATCAAGGCAGAAGTCCGCATACTTCCCACGCACATCATCCTGAATGATTCCATCTGGGACATCCACCCTTCGCGCATCGCCGTCGATTCCGGGTTGGTGTACATCGACAATTTCCTATTCCGGCACAAAGACCAATACATCAAAATCCACGGAAATTTGACCGACCGCCCTTCGGATACCGTAAAAGTGCAGCTGAACGACATCAACATCGGCTATGTTTTCGACATCGTGCGCCTGAAAGACGTCAGCTTCAACGGGATGGCCACCGGGACAGCCACGGCCAGCCACGTGTTCCACAACCCGTCGCTCCATGCCGGCTTGCGCATCCGTGAGTTCAAATTCAACAATGGCCTGATGGGCGACATGGAAGTCACCGGGCAGTGGGACAAAAACAAAGAAGGCATTTACATCGATGCACGGGCGCAAGAGCCGGGCATCTCCCGGACACGGGTGGCAGGATACATTTACCCGGAAAAGAAAGGACTGGAACTCCATATCGATGCAGACAGCACGAACCTCCATTTCCTGCAATACTACATGCGCAACATCGCTTCTGACGTACACGGACGGATGAACGGGCGCGCCCGTTTCTTCGGAGGATTCAAGTCGCTAATGCTGGAAGGCGATGTTTATGCCGACGCTTCCATGAAATTCGATGTCCTTAATGCCGTGTTCAACGTCAAGGACTCTATCCACTTGCGCCCGTCGGAAATACGGTTCGACAGCTGTGCCATATCCGATCCAGAAGGCCACAGCGGAAGGCTCAATGGCTACCTCCGCCACCAACATTTCAAGGATTTGAGCTACCGTTTCCTTATCGACATCAACAACATGCTGGTGTTCAACACGAAAGAGAGCCCTGAAACGCCATTCTATGGCACTCTGTACGGCACAGGCAATGCCATGCTCAACGGCAGCAAAGCCGGTTTGAATGTGGATGCCGCCGTTACGACCAATGCCAACAGCAGTTTCACCTACATGCTCAAACCCGCAGTGTCTGCCACCAACAGCCAATTCGTCACCTTTGTCGACAAAACACCCCGGCGAGAGGTTTACGATTCTGCCTTTGTTGCCGGGAGCTATCTCGACAATGAAGAAGAAACCATTGAGGAAGCTCCTGTCGACATCCGCTTGAACTTGCTGGTGGACGCAACCCCCGACGGCACCATGAAAATCATCATGGATCCCATAGCAGGCGATTACATCAGCGGGAAAGGGAACGGCAACATCCGCGTGGAATTCTTCAACAAAGGCGACGTGAAAATGTTCGGCAGTTACAACATCGACCAAGGCATCTACAAGTTCAGCCTGCAAGAAGTCATCCGCAAGGACTTCCTCATCAAGTCAGGCAGCAGCATCGACTTCAACGGCAGCCCTTTGGATGCCAACCTCAACATCCAAGCATCTTACACGGTCAACTCCGCATCGCTGAGCGACTTGGGCATCGGCGAAACATTTTCGCAGAACAACGTGAAAGTGAACTGCCTCATGAACATTACGGGCAACCTGACGCAGCCCAATGTGGGCTTCGACATTGAACTGCCCAACGTCAGCGAAGAAGAAAGGGAAATCGTGCGCAGCGCCATCAGCACCGACGAAGAAATGAACATGCAGATGCTGTATTTGTTGGGAGTGGGCAAATTCTATACCTACGACTACGGCAACAATACCGGGCAATCGTCCAATGCCATGAGTTCCATGCTGTCATCCACCCTGTCCGGGCAACTCAACAACATGTTGTCGCAAGCCCTCGACTTGCAAAACTGGAATTTCGGGACAACGCTCAGCACCGGCGAAGAAGGGTGGACCGACGTGGAAGTCGAAGGAATGCTTTCCGCGCAGTTGCTGGACAACCGCCTGCTCATCAACGGGAATTTCGGCTACCGCGACAACCCGATGGCCAACACGAACTTCATCGGCGACTTCGACGTGGAATGGTTGCTCACGAAATCCGGCGAAATACGCTTGAAAGCCTACAACAAAACCAACGACCGTTATTACACCAAAACCACGCTGACCACGCAAGGTGTCGGCATTGCCTACAAAAAGGATTTCAATGCCTGGCGCGACATCATCTCATGGAAAAGGAAAATAGACCGCCGGCGCAGGAAAGCGCAGGCCGACTCCATCGCGCGCATGCCCCACGATGAAGGAATCCCAACAGGAACAAGCAAGAAGGGTGCGCCCGATTGACCTCGAAAAAGCCGCACAGGAACCCATCTTCGTCCGGGCATCCTCTGCCCCCTCAATGCCGCCCTTGCATGCTTTTCTGATATTCAAATAACAACAAATGAACTTAAATCCGTGCTTGAGGTACTTCTATCCGTTGTCCGGGTATTGGACAATATCAATGAAGTGCTTACTTTTGCACCGAAATAAAAAAATGCCAATCATGAAACGTACAGCAATTACAGCCATAGCAAGCCTGCTTGCTTTGGGGGCAACTGTCATGGCGCAGCCGCCCGTGCCGGGAAAAGACGGGAACAAATACGTGCCTTATGGAGAACGCACCGGCAATGAATCCATTGTTTATTTCACTCGCGACTTGAGCGCGGAAGGGCTCATCAAGGCTTACGAGCAAGTAAACGCCCATATCGAAGGAAAAACCGGCGTGAAACTGCACACCGGAGAACAGCACGGCCCCAACATCATTCCGCATGAATGGGTGAAAGCCTTGATGCAAAAAGACCTTCCCGATGCCAGCATCGTGGAAACCAATACTTATTACCAAGGCGACCGCTATACCACCGAGCAGCACCGGAAGACGCTGGAGGTGAATGGCTGGACGTTCTGCCCGGTGGACATCATGGACGAGGAAGACACGTTGGCCATTCCTGTCACAGGAGGAAAATGGTTCAAGGAAATGTCCGTGGGCAGCCATCTGGCCGGCTATGACTCGTTTGTGGTGCTGACCCACTTCAAAGGGCATTCGCAAGGCGGTTTCGGAGGAAGCAACAAGAACATCGGCATCGGATGCGCCGACGGACGCATCGGAAAAGCGTGGATACACACCACTCCGGGGCAAGACAACCCATGGGACATCCGCAAAGAAGAATTCATGGAGCGCATGACGGAATCCACCAAAGCAGTCATCGACCACTTCGGGCAACACATCACCTACGTGAATGTGATGCGCAACATGTCTGTTTCCTGCGACTGCGAAGGTGTGAATGCCGCCCCGGTAGTGACACCGAATGCCGGCATCCTTTCGTCGACCGACATTCTGGCGCTCGACCAAGCCTGCGTGGATTTGATATATGCCATGACAGAAGCTGAGCATCATGACTTGGTGGAACGCATCGAAACCCGGCACGGCTTGCGGCAACTGTCCTACATGAAGGAATTAGGCATGGGCAACGACCGCTACATCCTGATTGATTTGGACAACGGCGGCAAGCGCATCACCGCCGCCGAAGCGGTGAAAGGACTCAAACCCTTTGTGCAAGAATGACTTGCACAAAGAGAGAAGTTGCCGGGATGCAAAGCTGCGGCACGCAAAGTTTTTTAAACATCTTGGAAATGCTTGCCAAGCAAGCTTGGAGATGCTAATCGTTTAACTCGTTTATTGGAGACAAAGACAAATCATGCAACTTATCAGCAACAAGGAATTTGGGGGCGAACGCCCCTTGTTTGCCTCGCACGACCTCCATTTGGACAACGTGTCCATACTTGCCGGAGAGTCTGCCATCAAGGAATGCAGCAACATTATAGCTACGAATTGCCGTTTTGAAGGGAACTACCCTTTTTGGCATGTGCATGACTTCACCATCCGCAACTGTTATTTTGCCGTGGGCGGCCGTTCCGCACTTTGGTATTCCGACCACCTGAAAATGGCGGACACGGTCGTCGACGCGCCCAAGATGTTCCGCGAGATGAGTGACATAGAGATTGAAAATGTTGAAATGAACGATGCGGACGAGGTGTTCTGGAGATGCAACCGCATCCGGGCCAAGAACCTCGCGCTGCATGGCGGCACTTACCCGTTCATGTTCAGCAACGACATTTATGTGGACGGATTGGAGAGCGACAGCAAATACGTTTTCCAGTACGCCAGGAACGTAGAAATACATCATGCGAAGATAACGACCAAGGATGCCTTCTGGGAAGTAGAGAATGTGGCCATCTATGATTCCGAGCTGAACGGGGAATACCTCGGCTGGCACTCGAGGAACCTGCGCTTGGTGAACTGCCACATTGCGGGCGAACAGCCCCTTTGTTATGCGCACGGCCTGGTTTTGGAGAATTGCACGTTTGATGCCGCCTGCGACCGTGCGTTTGAATATTCCGTACTGGATGCCGACATAAAAGGCAGCATCACCAACATCAAGAATCCGATGTCCGGGAAAATAGTGGCAGATGCCATCGGTTCTGTCACGCTGGATGAGAACATCAAGGCGCCTGCCGATTGCATCATCCAGGAACGCGGCAGATGACAAGCCGTGCAAAGGCGCCCCGCCCCCCCTATGAAGTCCCGGATTTTCCGGGAAAAGTTGAATGGTTTTTCCTGTAAAATTTGAAATTTTACAGGAAAAATTTTGTGCGCTCCACAGAAAGATTTCCAGCACGATTAATAATCGTCCGGCATGACGATTAATAATCGTACACGTGTACGATTATTAATCGTGCAAGAAAAAGTTCATAGAAGATTTTCAAAAACCTTTCAATGATTTTACGAAAACGTTCCAATGATTTTGCTGAATCATTGGAACGTTTCCGGAGGCATCCGCCAGCCATTCACCCGACGGCACAAAAAAAGCCCCGGCAAGCTTTGCCTGCCGGGGCCTTGTTGCATTCGTCCATTCCTTTTTATAGAAGTTTCCCTCCCTTAATTGAAATAGGAGGAAAGTTCGGATGCCGACACGTTTTTGGCCACAATCACCCCGTCGGCATCCAGCAGGTAATTGGCAAAACCTTTTTCCAGTTCATACAGTTCGTACACGGAAGAAGCGGGCTTCTCCCAATAACAGTCCGCAAAGCAGAGCCGGTCCTCGCGCACCGTCTCGCGGAATATCGAACGATAGTCGTCGAACGACACGGAGACCATCCGCACTTCTTCCGGCAAACCCGGCAACACATTGTTCAACTGCGCGTTGTGGAGCCGGGAAGGGGCATCGTAGCTTGCCCAGAAACTGAGCAGCACATACCCGCCTTTGCAGGAGTCCAACGCAAACGGGCGGCCATCGGCCATGCTGAAATCCGGGGCCATGTCCCCTACCCTTAGCCCGACCGCCTGCTTGTCTCTTTTCACAAATGATGTCAATGAACTAATAAATAATACAACAAAGATCCATTTTATTACATGCTTCATGTAACTTGGTTTTGGTGAATACTATCCGGGGCTGCCTCCATGCAGCCGTTTCCACCCGGAACTTTCTTTACGCCTTTCCGCCATTTTGTTGGCTGTCAAAGGCATGTTATCCTGAAACGTGCGGCAAAGTTACGGCCTTTCCGCCCATACTTCCAAATAAATCCAAGGAAAAAGCACTTTTGATGCCCCAAATTTTATGTTCTTTAGCATAAAAACGGCCTGTTTTGCGCCCTGAAGGGGTAAACGGCTCTCCCCTTGCAAGGGCGGAAGCCACAGGGAAAACAAGCTGCGCAGGCAGTAATATTTCAAGAAAACCGCGTGCAAATTGCACGACAAAGCCTCAATCCGCAGCCCGGCGGAAAGGCTCCAAAACTCGTGTTTTCCCGAAAATCCAGCGCGACAGATGCAAAGCATCCAAGCACCAAGCCACAAAGAAACAGCCCGCCACATTGACGGCCAACGCCAGCATCCAGAAAAGAAGCCCCGTAGGGTCGAAAGAAAACCAGCCGCCCAACGGCTTGACCGCAAAGGTGAACAACGGAGAGAACAGCAGGATGACCAATGTGTGGCGGCCGATGTAGTTGGCCGTGCGGGCCACGGCATGCGGCAAACGGCGGTACACGGCCAAAAGGAAGCAGAACAGCAAGCCGCTGATGGCAGCACCGGCCAAAGTGCCGCGCCACAGGTTTTCCGGGAAACTGCACAACACCACGAAAGGAACCACCGCCCACCACGAGGCCGGGAAGAAGAACGTGAAGCGAAGCCCGCTCTCACGAATGGCCACGCCCGCCAGGAAATAGAGCGTGTTGGCAAACAACATCAGGCCGCATCCTTCCGAAAGCCCGTAGAAGCAGAAACCCAATGCCAGCAAGCGCGTGAACGGCGCAGCGGGAATCCGCCACACCATATAATAAGAAACTGTACACAATATTAAAGTATGCAGATACCAATACGGGCCTACCGGCGCGACAAACAGGTAGCGAAGCACTGCCGCCGGGGCAATGGACTCGGCCCCTTCGCGCACCGGCAGCAGATAGGAAGCGAAAATGTAGGCCGCTTCCATCACCACGTAAGGCACGAAAAGCCAAAGCATGCTCCGCCCAAAAGCAGCCGGCGGCTTGCGGATGCTGGCGAAATAGCCGGAAATCAGGAAAAAGCAGGAAGCTTGGTACATGCCTATCACTTCTTTCATGTAAGGGAAACGCTGCTCGATGTACACCAAGTGCATGGTGACCACCGACAGGATAAGCACGCACTTCAGGAAATCCAGTTCTTCAATCCGCTTGCCGGGCATAGGCTATGCTTTGAAAGCCGTCAATATTGCTCTTTCTCATTGGGGAAATCACCGCTTTTCACATCGGAGACATACCGCCCGATGGCGTCCGTCATCACGGTGTGCAGGTCGGCGTAACGGCGCAGGAAGCGCGGGCTGAACCCATTGGTCATGCCCAACATGTCGGCCACGACCAGCACTTGCCCGTCCACGTCACCGCCCGCGCCAATGCCAATGACGGGAATCGACAGTTCCTTGGCGACCCGTGCTGCCAACCGTGCCGGGATTTTCTCCAATACCAGCCCGAAACATCCGGCTTCTTCCAGCAGATGGGCATCCCTGACGAGCTTTTCCGCTTCGGCATCTTCCTTGGCGCGCACGGTGTAAGTGCCGTATTTGTTGATGGACTGCGGCATCAACCCCAGATGGCCCATGATGGGGATGCCGGCAGAAATGATGCGTTTCACCGTGTCGATGATTTCTTCTCCGCCTTCCAGTTTCAATGCGTCAGCATGGCTTTCCTTCATGATGCGGATGGCAGAAGCCACACCTTCCAAAGGATTGCCCTGGTAGGAACCGAAAGGCATGTCCACCACCACCAAGGCACGCTTCGCCGCCCGCACCACAGATTTGCCATGGTAAATCATCTGGTCGAGGGTGATAGGCAAGGTGGTCACGTTCCCTGCCATGACATTGGACGCAGAATCGCCGACCAATATCACGTCGATTCCCGCGCCGTCCACGATTTGCGCCGTCGTATAGTCATACGATGTCAGCATCGATATCTTTTCCCCCTTTTGTTTCATTTCCAACAAGCGGTGGGTTGTCACTTTCCTTGTGTCGTCTGTAATGTAACCAGCCATTTCTTTTACGTTTTAAAAATTGCCCGCAAAATTACATCTTATTATCAAAGCGGGCAAGAAAAGGGAAAGAAATACACGTTTCCCCGGCATCATGGCAACAGGCGCACCATGTCGCCGTAGGTGAAATGCCGGAAATCGCCGATGACGGCCACGGCCAAATCCTTGATAGCCTCCGCAGGATGGGTGGTGGACAGCCCAATGACGGTCATGCCCGCCGCATTGCCCGCTTTCAGGCCATTGAAGGAATCCTCGAACACAAACGACCTTTCCGGCACTGTGCCAAACACTTCCGCCCCTTTCAGGTAACAATCCGGGAAAGGTTTGGAACGTGCGAAGTCTTCGGCCACGAGGATGCGGTCGAACTGCTCCTCCAGTTCAGGACGCGCCCTGTACACGCTGGCCATCTTCGTGCGGTCGCTGCTGGTCACCACTGCCAAGCGCACGCCGTGTTCCCGCAGGTCGGCCAGGAAATCCATGATGCCCGGCACGTACACATAATCCATGTTGGCTTCAAACTTTATCAAATCTTCGCGGATGCGGGCCTGCACGTCTTCCTCGCCGGGAAAGTATTTGTCGAAAATCTGCACCAAGGTGGTGCCTTTTATCAACTGCGCGAAATCAGGGATTTCCGGATGGTAACGCCGTCCTTGTTCGCCCCAAAACTGTGAATATTGCGGTTCGGTATCGACCACGACCCCGTCGAAATCAAACAAGGCGGCAATGGGTTGGTTGGTTTCTGTCATGATGTTTAATTTGATTTAACGGTGGCAAAGTTACCGCATTCTGCCTGAAAAAGGCAAATTCTTCTTACCTTTGCCCTGCTTAAAAAAACATAACGCCGCATCATGCCCACCCGCAACAACCCGCACACCTTAGGGACTGAGCCTATCGGAAAGCTGCTTGTGCAGTATTCCTTGCCGGCCATCATCGGCATGACGCTCACTTCTTTGTGCAACATCATCGACAGTGTGTTCATCGGACACGGCATCGGGGCGTATGCCATCTCAGGGCTGGCCATCTCTTTCCCGTTGATGAACCTCGTGATGGCGTTCTGCACGCTTGTCGGCGTAGGCGGCGCCACCATCGCTTCCATTCGTTTGGGGCAGAAAGACATGCGCGGCGCATCCGAAGTGCTGGGCAATGTCCTGTCGCTCGGCATCATCAACGGCATCCTGTTCGGCAGCATCTCCTTGCTTTTCTTGGATGAAATACTGGTGTTTTTCGGGGCGAGCGCGGAAACCCTTCCCTATGCCCACGACTTCATGAAGGTCATCCTCCTCGGCACTCCCGTTTCCTACACCATGATCGGGCTCAACAACCTGATGCGGGCCACAGGGTATCCGCGCAAAGCCATGCTGACTTCCATGGTCACATTGACAGGCAATGTGGCGCTGGCGCCCATTCTCATCTTCGGCTTGCAATGGGGAATGGCAGGCGCAGGGCTGGCCACTGTGGCATCACAATTCGCCGGGATGATGTGGATCCTGCATCATTTCATGCGGAAAGACAGTTATATCCGGTTCGAACGAGGCATCTACCGGCTGAAAGGACACATTGCCGCCAGCATTTTCAGCATCGGCCTGTCGCCTTTCCTGATGAACATCTGCGCCTCGGCCATCGTGGTAATCATCAATACCAGCCTGAAAGAGCATGGGGGCGACTTGGCCATCGGCGCCTACGGCATCATCAACCGCGTCCTCACTTTGTTTACAATGGTGGTGTTGGGCCTGGCAATGGGAATGCAACCTATCGTGGGCTACAACCATGGCGCACGAATCCATCAACGGGTGCAACGCACATTGAAATACGGCATCATCGCAGGAGCCGCCATCACTTCCGCAGGATTCATCGCTTGCGAATGCTTCCCTCAGGCCATCACTTCCATGTTTACCGACAACGCCGAACTGTCTGCCTTCGCGGAAACAGGGCTGCGCGCTTGTGTCATGATGTATCCTTTGGTGGGCTGCCAAATGGTCATCACCCAATTTTTCCAGTCCATCGGGAAGGCCAAAGTGTCCATTTTCCTGTCCCTCACGCGGCAGTTGATTTACCTGCTGCCTTGCCTGTTGCTGCTTCCCCCGGTGTGGGGCGTGAACGGCGTGTGGGCCAGCATGCCTTTGTCGGATGTTTTTGCTTTCCTCACGGCGGTGGGCATGCTCCTGCATTACCAGAGGCAATGGAAAAAGAAACAACCCGCAGTGCGCTGACGGCAAATATCCGCCGTGCCTTTCATGGATATTCCAGTTTTGTTCCTATCTTTGCCGTCACATCAATTGAACCACATTATGAAAAAACACCATTTCCTCTTTTCCGCCCTCTGCATGTTGCTTGCGGGCGGTTTGTTCCCGCAAGCCATGCATGCGGAAGAACCATCCGGCTGGTACACGCCTACTGAAGAAAACTTGGCATCGCGCCAAGCGTTCCAAGACGACAAATTCGGCATCTTCCTCCATTGGGGGCTTTACAGCATGCTGGCCACCGGCGAATGGACCATGCACAACAAGGATTTGAATTACCAAGAATATGCGAAATTGGCTTCAGGCTTCTACCCGTCGAAATTCAATGCCGCCGAATGGGTGGCCGCCATCAAGGCATCGGGCGCCCGGTACATTTGCTTCACTACCCGCCACCATGAGGGCTTCTCGATGTTCGACACGCAATGGTCGGACTACAACATCGTGGATGCCACACCGTTCCGGCGCGACGTGCTGAAGGAACTGGCCGACGAATGCCGCAAGCAAGGCATCGCCCTCCACCTTTATTATTCGCACCTGGACTGGTACCGCGACGACTATTACCCTCTTGGCCGGACCGGGCAAGGCACGGGACGGACGACGCACGGCGAGTGGAAAACCTACTACCAATTCATGAACAACCAACTGACAGAACTGCTGACGAACTATGGGCCGATACGTGCCATCTGGTTCGACGGCTGGTGGGACCACGACCAAGACCCGGACTTTGACTGGCAACTGCCGGAACAATACGCCATGATCCACCGCTTGCAGCCCGCCTGCCTTATCGGCAACAACCACCACCAAGTGCCGTTCGAAGGGGAAGACATCCAAATCTTCGAGCGCGACCTTCCCGGAGAAAACACGGCAGGATTGTCTGGACAGGACATCAGCCGACTGCCATTGGAGACGTGCCAAACGATGAACGGCATGTGGGGATACAAGATTACCGACCAAGATTACAAATCAGCAAAGACACTCATCCAATATTTGGTGAGGGCAGCAGGCATGAACGCCAACCTGCTGATGAACATCGGCCCGCAACCCAACGGGGAACTGCCCGCCGCAGCCGTGTCGCGCCTGAAAGAAATCGGCGAATGGATGCAGACCTACGGGGAAACCATCTACGGGACACGGGGCGGACTGGTGGCACCCCACGATTGGGGCGTGACCACGCAAAAAGGGAATCGCCTGTTCGTGCATATTCTCAATCTGCAAGACAACGGGCTGTACTTGCCCTTGACCGCGAAAGTGAAGAAAGCCGTGCTGTTCAAAGATGGCACAAAGGTGAAGTTCTCGCAAAACAAGCAGGGGACATTGCTCCAATTCAATGAAGTGCCTGCCGACACAGATTATGTAGTAGAACTGACTTTGGCAGAATGATGGCAGAAGGTTTTCAGTTTGAAGTGTGCGCCAATTCCGTGGAAAGCGCCATCGAAGCGCAAAAAGGCGGAGCCTGCCGCGTGGAGCTTTGCGCCGGGATACCCGAAGGAGGCACCACGCCTTCCTTCGGCGAAATCGCAATTGCCCGCAAGTTGCTCGCCATCCGCCTGCATGTCATCATCCGTCCCCGTGGAGGGGATTTCCTGTATTCCCCCGTCGAGCAGGAAATCATGCTGGAAGACATCCGCAACGCCCGCCGTGCCGGTGCCGACGGGGTGGTGTTCGGTTGCCTCACGGCTGAAGGAGAGGTGGACCTACCCCTCATGAAGAAGTTGATGGAGGCTGCCCAAGGCATGTCTGTCACCTTCCATCGGGCGTTCGACATGTGCCGGGACGCTTCGCAGGCATTGGAGGACATTATTGCCTTGGGATGCGACCGCATCCTGACATCCGGCGGCATGCGCACGGCAGAAGAAGGCATTCCCCGGCTGAAAGTTTTGCAGGAACAGGCGGCGGAGAGAATCACCATCATGCCGGGATGCGGCATCCGCGCCGCCAACATTGCCAAGATTGCCCAAGGCACCGGCTGCCGCGAGTTCCATTTCTCGGCGCGCTCCCCCATCGAAAGCCGGATGATTTTCCGAAACCCGTCCGTGTCGATGGGCGGCACTGTCCATATCGACGAGTACACCCAAGAGCGGACCGATGCCGCCAAAGTGGCGGAAACCATCCGGCTGCTGGAAGGATGACTCCTGCATTCCCTTATAATATAATAATGTATAAACAGAAGCCCCGCTCCTTGCAATGATGCAGGAAGCGGGGCTTCTGTTTCAATGCCGTTCAAACGTCCTCCTAAAGCTGGCGGATGACTTTGAGCAACTGCTCGCCCAAGCCGATGGTGTAGCCCTGCGACACAAAGACCACGCGGTTGAACGTATCGGCAATCACGAACAGCGGCAAATGGACATTGCCCTTCAGGTTCATGTTGGCAATGATTTCATTCCGCAGGTTCCCGTCAATGTCTGCGCCCCACACGATGGTGGACGGCAGGCCGGGGAACTCATCTTCGCGGAACTTTTGCTCCATGGACGGGTCTGCCCACAGCAGGACAAGGCTTCTGCCCCACTCCTCAAGCTCGCCGCTGACAGCCGCGATGTCGCGCAAAGCATGGTTCGTTGGCTCTTGCCCCACGCCTAATATGCCGACCACATAGTAGCCACGCCCGGTGGCGGAAAGCAAGCTTTGCGGTGTGCCGCCGCCAGCAGGCCGGAAGAAGGCTTCGGAATTGAGGTTGCCAATCACTTTCACCACGTCCGGGTTGTCGCGCATCGTCAAGTCGATGCGGGTCGTTTCCCCTTCCTTCACTGTGAAGAACGTGGTTTGCGAAAGCACGCTCCCGCTGGCCAGGCGGGTGCCGGTGGTCAACATGTAATAACCGGCTGCCATGCGCAAGGGCTTCGAAAGCAGTTCCTTCCAACTCCCGGAAGCATCTTCGGGATAATTCATCAGGCGGAATGTGCCGTTGTCGAAGCGCGAAAGAGTGTAATGGTAGTAATAAAGCGGGTTCTCCAACGCCTTGGCGGGACGGTAGGTTGCCACAAGTTGCCCGGACGGCGCAACGGGGCTCTCGGAAGTGCTGAACGACACGTCCAGCCAAATGCCGTCAAGCGTGGCGAACTGCACCTTGGAGGTCACCTCATCGATGCGTGCCGGCACACCTGCCGCCCGCAACACGGCCACGAAGAACACGTCGCGTGAACGGGCATCCGTCACTCTCGTTTTCCACACTCCTTCCGGCGACATGTACACATTGGCATCGTTCATGCCGTCGTTTACCGTGATGTTGCGGTTGCACCATTCAATGAGCGAGCCGGGATTCCGTTCCACAAGGCGGATAAGGGTGGTATCTTGTTGCAAGAAAGACTTGTAGGGGGTCAATGCTTCATAGGCCACTCTGGGGTTCTGCACGTATTTGTCGAAATAAGCAGAGGGGTAGATGGACGACGGCGTGTTCAGCAGATGGTCGGCCAGCACGGATGCCGGGGCATCACGCAAGTCTTTTTCAGACACGTTCTCCAACAGGCTGAGGGCGGCTTCTTTCTTTCCGGCAGGCGCTTCCGCAATGAAACGGGCAATTTCGGCATGGTTGCCGCGCGATTTCAGGAGAAGGGCAACGGTGCGTTCCTTGTCCGTGCCGTTCTCGGCTGCCAATTCTTCCGCCTGCTCCTTTGTCATGAAAGTGGCCATGTAAGCATTCCTGAGAGAGTCTTCATGCGCGAACCGCCGGTCGTTCTCTTTGCGTTGTTCCGGCGTGACGGCCACTGCCACGGCCTTTTCCACCGGCGGCACGATGTCGAGCGGCAAGGAAAATGCGTCGCCTTCCGCATGCTCCAGTTTTATGGTTATCTCTTTGTCTTTCCCGAACGAAAGCTTTCCAAAGCCGAATTTCCCGCCTTTAGATGCCCATGCCAGCATGTCGCCTTTGCCGGCTGCCAAGGACACTTGCCCTTTCTTGTCCGTATGTTTCACGACTACCGTGCAAAATTCCGCATAATTGTACAGCTTGAATTCCACTTTCGCGCTGTCCACCGGCTGCCCTTCCGCGTCTACCACGCGGACCTGGCCTTGGGCTGTTTCCGCATAATTGGAGGTCACGTTGATTTCCGTGTTCAAAGTGCTTTTCCGTATGACTTCTTCCGACCCGTGGTATTTCCCGAACACTTTCGTGTGCATCAGCATGCCTCGGGCTGCCGGAGCGTTGAACCATCCCAAATCCAGCACAGGTTCCGGCTCGCAGGCGCCCATGAAATGCCATTTTCCGTCCACCCATGCTTCTACCCATGCATGGTTGTCGTCGGTATGCGCCCATCGCGGCGTGTAAACCTGGCGGGCAGGGATGCCCACCGTGCGCAAAGCGGCCACCAACAAAGTGGATTCTTCACCGCAACGGCCGTAAGCTGTGCGGATAGTGGCCAAAGGGGAACTGGTGCGCGCATCGCTGGGCGCATAAGTGGCTTTCTCATGGCACCAATGGTTTACTTCCAACACGGCATCGTGGAGGGAAAGCCCTTGCACGCGTTCTTTCAGTTCATCGTAGCACACGGTGCGGAAGTCGTCGAGGATTTCATTGTTGACGCGGGGCGGCAGCACGAAATGGCGGAATTCACGTTCCGGCACTTCCTGCCCCCATGGCATTTCCTGTCGTGCCTGAAGCACGCATCTCACGTTGGCCAAATGGTAATCGCCGGAATGGTCCGCCAAGTCGGAAACCGGCATGTACGCATAAAGGAACATCATGGCCTCCCGTTCCTCTTGAGCCATTTCGCGGTTGAACACATCAAAAATCTCCGTCATGCCCAACGCTTCTTTCCGGGCATTGAAGTCGGCTTCTGCCTCCTCCCGTTCAAGGGCATCTGAGATGAAATGCCTTTCTTGGCAGGACACCAAGGCCGCAAGAGCCATCACGCCTGCCCACAATTTCCATTTTTTCATAGTCACATTCATAAATGTCCATTCATAATTTCCGGCCAAATATAGTGAAAGGTAAGTGCAGAAGCAAGTGAAAACGAAGTTTTCAAACTTGATTTTGCCGAACCGCATCCTATATTCGCAAGGCAAATGTACGCAAGGGTGAGCGCCGAAGCAAGCGAAAACAAAATTTTCAGGCGCTGTTCCGCAGGGACGGCACATCCATTTTCGGGAAACATGCCAGCAGGAAAACGGGTTCTTCCCGGCAAGAACTTCCATTCATGCGGCCAAGAAATTCTGCCAACGCCGTCGTTTGTATAAATGACGCAGTCATCTGTACAAACGTCGTCGCCGTCTGTACAGATGCCGACAGCGACAGAAGAAGTTGCACGGCTGATTGGAAGTTTCCACACGGGTGGCCGGAAGTTTCCATGCGGGCAAACTGGAATTCTTTTCAGGCCAACCCGGGCAAACCAAACGGAATACATGCTGCAAAACATATGTCTTTTTGCCCGAAACGCCATATATAAGTGTTATTTTTACACCCGAAAAATTTTATACCTAATTAATAATATACCACGTATGAAAAAACACTTTTTGTTTTCCGGCATCGCCGCATTCATGCTGGCGGCCTGCACGCAGAGTCCAAACATCACATTGTCGGGGTTGAACCCGCAGGATTTCCAAACCACCATCGACGGGACAGGCATCGGCCTCTTCACGCTGAAGAACCAGAACGGGATGGAAGCCTGCATCACGAATTTCGGGGGGCGCATCGTCTCCATCATGGTGCCGGGCAAAGACGGCAACATGCACGACGTAGCCTTGGGATTTGACAACATCCATGACTACATCCATATTGAAAGCGACTTCGGGGCTTCCATCGGCCGCTACGCCAACCGCATCAACCAAGGACGGTTCGTGCTGGACGGCGACACCATCCAATTGCCGCAGAACAACTTCGGCCATTGCCTGCACGGAGGCACGAAAGGCTGGCAATACCAGCCTTACACCGCCCGGCAAATCGACGGGACAACCTTGGAACTGACCCGCATCTCGCCGGACGGCGACCAAGGCTTCCCCGGGAACGTCACGGCCAAAGTGCTTTTCAAACTGACGGAAGACAACGCCATCGACATCAAATACAGCGCGACGACCGACAAGAAAACCATCATCAACCTGACCAACCATTCCTACTTCAACCTGTCCGGGAACCCGGCACAGCCTGTGAACAACGACATCCTGTACCTGAATGCCGATTACTATACCCCCGTGGACAGCACGTTCATGACCACTGGCGAAATCCTTCCCGTGGCAGGCACGCCCATGGACTTTACCACCCCAAAACCAGTAGGACAAGACATCGGCCAAGACTTCATCCAACTGAAAAACGGGAAAGGATACGACCACAACTGGGTGCTGAACACGAAAGGCGACATCCGGCAAGTGGCAGCGTGCCTGAAATCGCCCGACACCGGCATCGTGCTGGAAGTGTACACCAACGAACCGGGCGTGCAAATGTATACCGGGAACTTCCTGGACGGAAGCATCGCAGGCAAGAAAGGCATTGCCTACAACGAACACGCCGCCGTGGTCTTGGAGACGCAACACTACCCGGACAGCCCCAACAAACCCGAATGGCCGTCGGCAGTCTTGGAGCCGGGCCAAACCTACACCAGCGAATGCATCTTCAAATTCTCGGTGGAACCATGAAACTGAATACCATAAAAACATACCCTCATGAACTGGAACTCTAACGAATTCATCTGGCTCGACTGGACGGTGCTTGCCGCAGGCGTCGCAGCCATCGCATGGGCAATTTGCCGTGCCATCCAAAAAGACAAAGCAAAGATGAAAAACGCCGACAGCCAAGACTACCTTTTCGGCAAAGGCGAGCCTTGGTACATCATCGGCGCAGCCATCTTTGCCGCCAATATCGGCTCGGAACATCTGGTCGGCTTAGCCGGAACCGGCGCAAAAGACGGTGTCGGCATGGCCCATTGGGAAATGCAGGGATGGATGATCTTGATATTGGGATGGCTGTTCGTGCCTTTCTACCAGCTCCTGAACAACAAATTAGGCAAAATCATCACCATGCCGGACTTTCTCAAGTTCCGCTATACCCAGCGCACAGGCTCTTGGCTCTCCATCATCACGCTGATTGCTTACGTGCTGACCAAAGTGTCGGTGACAGCCTTCACCGGCGGCATCTTCTTCGAATACCTGCTGGGGCTGCCATTCTGGTACGGCGCCATCGGCTTGATTGTCGTGACAGCCATATTCACCGTGTTTGGCGGCATGAAAGGAGTGATGACATTATCTGCCATCCAGACCCCTATCCTCATCATCGGTTCATTCCTCGTATTGTTCTTGGGACTGAGCATGCTGGGCGACGGGAGCATCGCCAATGGCTGGTCGCAGATGATGGCAGTGTGCAATGCTGCCCACGACGGCTTCGGGACAACCCACATGTTCCACACTGACCCAGCCGACCCGATGTATCCGCAATTCCCCGGCTATGTAGTATTCATAGGAGCTTCCATTATCGGCTTCTGGTATTGGTGTACGGACCAGCACATCGTGCAACGCGTATTAGGGCAGACAAAAGGGGAAAGCAATGAAGTTGTCATGAAACGCGCCCGCCGTGGAGCAATTGCCGCCGGATACTTCAAATTGCTTCCTGTTTTCATGTTCCTTATCCCCGGCATGGTAGCATTCGCGCTGTCGCAAAAAACAGGCAGCGGCATCGTAATGGACATCACCAACGCCCACGACACGGACGGCGCTTTTGCCATGATGGTGAAGAACATCCTTCCAGCCGGCGTGAAAGGCATTGTCACCATCGGGTTCATCTGCGCCCTCGTGGCCTCATTGGCAGCCTTCTTCAACAGTTGCGCCACACTGTTTACTGAAGATTTCTACAAACCGATGAAGAAAGGCAAAAGCGAAAGCCATTATGTATTGGTAGGACGCATCGCCACAATAGCCGTTGTCGTCTTAGGGCTGGCTTGGATGCCCATCATGATGAACATGGGCAACCTGTATTCATACCTCCAAGACATCCAGTCGCTGATTGCCCCAGCCATGGTAGCCGTGTTCACGCTGGGCATTTTCTCGAAACGCATTACGCCGAAGGCAGGCGAATGGGGGCTTATCGGCGGTTTCCTGGTTGGCATGCTGCGCCTGCTGACCAACGTGCTAACCAACTCTGGCAAATCCCAGATGGAGGGCGCATTCTGGGACTGCACCGCATGGTTCTGGCAGACGAACTGGCTGATATTCGAAGTATGGTTGTTAGCAGCCATCATCATCGCCATGTTCATCATTTCCGCTTTCACGCCAAAACCGAGTGCGGAACAAATCGCAGCGATCACCTTTACCAAAGAATACAGAAAATCCATCCGTGAAAGCTGGAGCGTGTGGGACATTATCGCCTCATTAGGCGTCATCGCACTCTGCGCATTGTTCTATGCTTACTTCTGGTAAAACGACATGGGCAGGACAAACGATTATTATGGCGCCAATCCGCGATTCTATGTCGGCATAGATTGCATTATCTTCGGCTTTCTGAAAGGCGAATTGAGCCTCCTTTTGCTCAAACGAGACTTTGAGCCTGCACAGGGGCAGTGGTCATTGATGGGCGGATTTGTGCAGGAAAACGAGAGCGTAGACAATGCTGCCAAACGGGTATTGGCTGAATTGACAGGGCTGAACAATGTATATATGGAACAAGTCGGGACATTCGGCAACGTGCATAGGGATCCGGGCGGGAGAGTCATCTCAGTGGCGTATTATGCCTTGATTGATATCGATGAATACAACCGGGAGTCAGTACGCCAACACAATGCATACTGGATGAACATCAACGAAGTGCCCCCCCTGATATTCGACCATGCGGAAATGGTGGGGAAAGCACGCACGCTGATGCGTCAAAAGGCTGCTGCAGAGCCTATCGGTTTCAACCTCCTGCCCAAATTTTTCACCTTGTCGCAATTGCAGAACCTCTATGAAGTCATTTATGGCGAGCCGTTAGACAAACGGAATTTCCGCAAACGCATCGCCGAGATGAATTGTATTGAAAAAACCGGCATGATTGACAAGACAGGTTCCAAGAGAGGCGCAGCCCTGTATCAATTCAACGAAAAAGCATATAAGGAAAGCCAGAAGTTTAAATTGTAAAGAATCAAGGATATGTTAGAAAAACTAAAAGAAAAAGTATTCCATGCCAATTTGGATTTGGTAAAACACGGATTGGTTATTTTCACATGGGGCAATGTGTCAGCCATCGACCGCCAAAGCGGATTAGTGGTGATAAAGCCCAGCGGTGTGGACTATGACGAAATGAAAGCCAGCGACATGGTGGTAGTAGACCTTGACGGGAAAGTAGTGGAAGGGAATCTCCGCCCATCATCAGACACCCCAACACATATAGTGCTGTACAAAGCCTTTCCTGATATAGGCGGTGTAGTGCACACCCACTCGACCTATGCCACGGCATGGGCGCAAGCCGGACGCAACATTCCCAACATCGGCACCACGCACGCCGATTACTTCCATAATGACATTCCCTGCACGGGCGACATGACCGAAGCAGAAGTGAAAGATGCTTATGAATTGGAAACAGGCAATGTCATTGTACGCCGTTTTGAAGGATTGAACCCCATGCATACACCCGGCGTATTAGTAAAGAACCATGGTCCCTTCGCTTGGGGCAAGAATGCGCATGATGCGGTACACAACGCTGTGGTGATGGAGCAAGTGGCCAAGATGGCTTTCATTGCTTATAGCGTCAATCCTAATCTGACCATGAATCCTTTGCTCATTGAAAAGCATTTCAACCGCAAACATGGCCCCAATGCTTATTATGGACAAAAGAAATAAACAAATATTTACCAGTACATTTAACAGTAAAATTATGAACAGCTCATTTGAACAGTATGAAGTATGGTTCGTCACCGGGGCACAACTCCTCTACGGCGGCGATGCAGTAATAGCGGTGGACGCACACAGCAATGAAATGGTGAAAGGCCTGAACGGGTCAGGCAAACTTCCAATAAAAGTAGTTTATAAAGGCACAGCCAACTCAAGCAAGGAAGCAGAAGCTGTGATGAAAGCCGCCAACAATGATGATAAATGCATCGGCATCATTACTTGGATGCACACATTCTCCCCTGCCAAAATGTGGATACATGGCTTACAACAACTTAAGAAGCCACTCCTCCATCTGCATACCCAATATAATAAAGAAATACCTTGGGACACAATGGACATGGACTTCATGAACCTCAACCAATCCGCACACGGCGACCGTGAGTTCGGCCACATTTGCACCCGCATGCGTATTCGCCGCAAAGTGGTGGCAGGATATTGGAAAGACGAAGACACGCAACATAAAATCGGAATTTGGATGCGAGCCTGTGCTGCTTGGGCTGATGCGCAAGATATGCTTATCATCCGCTTTGGCGACCAAATGAACAACGTGGCTGTAACTGACGGCGATAAAGTAGAAGCAGAAGTACGCATGGGATATCACGTAGATTATTGCCCGGTCAGCGAACTGATGGAGTATCACGCACAAGTAAAAGATGCAGACGTGGACGCCCTTGTAACAACCTACTTCCAAGAATATGACCACGACAAGAAACTGGAAGACAAGCATACCGAAGCTTATCAGAAAGTATGGAACTCGGCCAAGGCTGAAATCGCCCTGCGCGCTATTCTAAAAGCCAAAGGAGCCAAAGGCTTCACAACCAATTTCGACGATTTGGGACAGACGGATGGCAGCCACTTCGACCAAATTCCCGGTCTGGCATCCCAACGTTTAATGGCCGAAGGTTATGGCTTCGGTGCCGAAGGCGACTGGAAATCCGCTGCTCTTTACCGTACGGCATGGGTAATGAACCAAGGCTTGCCTAATGGCTGCTCTTTCTTGGAAGACTATACGTTAAACTTCAATAATACCAACAGTGCCATCCTGCAAGCTCACATGTTAGAAGTTTGTCCACTCATCGCTGCCCAAAAGCCCCGCTTGGAAGTTCATTTCCTCGGCATCGGAATCCGCAAAAGCCAAACTGCTCGTTTGGTATTTACGTCAAAAGCCGGCACAGGATGCACAGCCACGGTCGTAGATCTCGGCAATCGCTTCCGTCTGATTGTGAACGACGTGAAGTGCATCGAATCGAAACCGCTGCCAAAGCTTCCCGTTGCTTCAGCACTGTGGATACCTCAACCCAATTTCGAAGTAGGCACGAGTGCTTGGATATTAGCAGGAGGCACACATCACTCTTGTTTTTCTTATGACCTGACGGCCGAATATTGGGAAGATTACGCCGAAATAGCAGGCATCGAGATGGTATACATTAACAAAGACACTACTATCTGCGACCTAAAGAAAGAATTACGCATGAACGAAATATATTACATGCTAAACAAAGCACTTTGCTAACATTAATAGGATTGCAAGCCTGAGAGATTATTATCGTTTCTCATAGCTTGCAATCCGTCACCTTCAACTATTTATGAGCATGGACGTAAAATCAACTATTGCAACCGGCAAAGCAATATTAGGAATCGAATTTGGTTCTACCCGCATCAAAGCAGTCTTAATTGACCAAGAAAACAAACCCATTGCCCAAGGAAACCATAGCTGGGAAAACCTGTTGGCAGATGGCTTGTGGACTTACAGCATGGAAGACATTTGGCGCGGACTGCAAGATTGCTATGCCGATCTTCGCGAAAATGTGAAAAAGCAATATGACACCGAAATTGAAACTTTGGCTGCTATTGGCATCAGTGCCATGATGCATGGCTATATGGCTTTCAATAAGAACGAAGAAATTCTTGTTCCTTTCCGTACATGGCGCAACACTAATACCAAGCAAGCGTCAACAGCTTTGTCTGAATTATTTGCCTACAACATACCACTACGTTGGAGTATCTCTCATTTGTATCAAGCCATTTTGGATAATGAAAAACATGTGAATGACATCAATTATCTGACCACTCTTGCAGGCTTTATCCATTGGCAATTGACAGGTCAACGTGTGTTGGGAATCGGCGATGCTTCAGGCATGTTCCCTATTGATCTCGTCACTAAAAATTATTCGACCGAGATGGTAGCAAAATTCGATAATCTAATAGCACCCCATAAGTATCGCTGGAAATTATTGGATATCCTACCGAAAGCACTATTAGCTGGTACCCACGCTGGTTCCCTTACGCCAGAAGGTGCCAAACGCCTTGATGTGTCCGGCCATTTAAAAGTTGGTATTCCTTTCTGTCCGCCAGAAGGCGATGCTGGTACAGGAATGGTAGCCACTAATGCCGTGAAGTGCCGCACAGGCAATGTGTCTGCAGGAACATCTTCCTTCTCCATGATTGTATTAGAGAAAAACCTCTCGAAGCCCTATGAAATGATAGACATGGTTACTACACCAGACGGGAACCTTGTTGCTATGGTGCATTGCAATAACTGTACCTCTGATCTTAATGCATGGGTCAATATCTTCAAGGAATACCAAGAGTTGATGGGCATTCCTGTAGACATGGATGAACTTTTCGGCAAACTCTATAACCATGCACTGACTGGACAAACAGATTGTGGTGGGCTTATTTCTTATAATTATTTCTCTGGAGAACCCATCATTGGATTAGCCGAAGGAAGACCTCTGTTTGTACGTTCTGCCAATGACAAGTTCAGTTTAGCAAACTTCATGCGCGCCCATTTGTATGCATCAGTAAGTGTGCTTAAGATAGGGAATGACATCCTTTTCAAAAAGGAAAAAATTAAAGTTGACCGCATCACCGGACATGGTGGATTGTTCAGAACGAAAGGTGTAGGCCAACGCATCTTGGCAGCAGCACTCAATTCTCCTATTTTTACCTTAGAAACAGCTGGCGAAGGCGGCCCATGGGGAATGGCATTATTAGGTTCTTACTTAGTGAACAATATTGAGCATGATTCACTTGCAGACTTCTTAGATAAACATGTTTTCATAGGTAATACAGGAATAGAAATAACACCTACGATAGAAGAAGTAGAAGGTTTCAATACTTTTATCAAAAGTTACAAAGACTGCTTATCCATTGAAGAAACTGCAATAAACTGCAAGAGAGTCAGGCTGTAATTTTAGAACAGACAAGTATTGCAACATGAGAGAAGATCAAGATGAAAAAAGACAGAGACAAGCAGCATGCCTCCCTTTATATTCCTGCTGATAATGCAAAAGGAATAATCATCTTTATCCATGGCATAATAGAAGGCCCAACACAATTCGAACATCTGATGGAAATAGGCCATAAAGCGGGTTATGCAGCGACCTCCCTCTTATTGCCAGGACATGGAGGAAGTGGTAAAGATTTTGCGCAAAGCAACAAAAAAGAATGGTTAGAGCATGTGTGCTATTATGTAAATACTTGTCAAGCAGTTTATTCCCAGATTATCCTCGTAGGACATTCTATGGGGACGTTATTATCGCTTCTAGCTTATGGCCTCAATTCTAAAGCAATAGTAGGAATTGTGGCCATAGCTTCCCCTTTGAAAGTGCGTGTCCAATGGCAAGCTATACGAAATATTATAAAAGCAGGACTTTGCAAGAATTTGAGCCTTGATGACCCTGCCATGGCAACATTCAAAGCCTCTAGTGTGTCTCCTTGTAATCCAATCAGATACATCACCTGGATTCCACGATTGATCGACTTATTCCAGTTAATCAGTCGCACACGTGAGATGCTTAGCCAAGTTTCCATTCCTATACTTATAGTCCATGCAGGAAAAGATGAATTAGTCAGTCCTGCAAGTGTAAACATCTTCATTAAAGAAATTCACCAGCAATACAGGCAAATCATATATTTACCTCATTCTACTCATTTCATTTACGAAATGAATGATCAAAAAACCTTAGACCATGCTTTCGTCGCTTTTTTAGAAAAGATCAATGCCCTCAGCATGTCAGGCAAATAGGTTAAATTTACATAATCAAACCATTCTTCTTTTACTTATTGTTAATCATTTTCTACTTTTGCAACTGATTAAATAGAATTCCTCAAGAATGGAAAAGGAAACGAGTTTCATAAACCTCATCGAACAGAGCATTATAAAGAATTGGGATCTCAATGCATTAACCGATTACAAAGGTGCCACATTGCAATATAAAGATGTTGCACGCAAAATAGAAAAATTACACCTTATATTTGAAAGTGCAGGCATACAACAAGGCGACAAGATAGCTGTTTGCGGCAGGAACAGTGCCAATTGGGCAGTAGCATTCTTAGCAACCATCACCTACGGTGCAGTCATCATCCCTATTTTACATGAATTTAAAGCAGACAATATCCACAATATCGTCAACCATTCTGAAGCCAGAATGCTGTTTGTGGGTGACCAGATTTGGGAAAATCTTAACGAAGAAGCTATGCCCCGCTTGGAAGGCATTGTGGGCTTATTGGATTTTTCCGTTTTAATATCCCGATCCGACGCATTATCTTATGTCCGTGAACATTTAAATGAAAGCTATGGCCATAAATTCCCACGCAATTTCCGCCCTGAACATGTTGCTTACGTAAAAGACACGCCTAAAGCTCTGTCTATTATCAATTATACATCTGGAACTACTGGCTATTCTAAAGGTGTCATGCTGCCTTATAGAAGCATTTTATCAAACGTAAAATACTGCCACGAAAAAATCAATCTGCAACCCGGCGACAAAATCGTAGCCATGCTTCCCATGGGGCATGTTTTTGGCATGGTGTATGATTTTCTATACGGTTTCTGTGCAGGAGCGCACATTTGGTTCCTCACACGGATGCCGTCTCCGAAAATCATCATGCAATCTTTTGCAGAGATACGTCCACGAGTTATATCATGCGTGCCGCTCATCGTGGAAAAAATCATAAAGAAACATATTCTTCCGCGTGTGGATACTCATATTGGTCGTTTCCTGCTCCATGTACCTATTATTAATGACAGGCTTAAAGCATCTGTAAAAAAGGAGGCCATGGAAGCATTTGGTGGCAATTTCTTGGAAATCATTATCGGCGGCGCACCCTTTAATGCAGATGTTGAAGCATTCCTGAAAAAAATAGATTTCCCTTATACAATTGCTTACGGTATGACTGAATGCGGTCCTATCATCTGTTCCAGTTATTGGAAAGATCTGCAACTCGGTTCATGCGGGAAAGCAGCATCCAGAATGGAAGTAAAAATTGATTCACCTGACCCACGAAACATTGCTGGAGAAATTATCTGCAAAGGAGAGAACCTAATGCTCGGATACTATAAGAACAAAACAGCAACAGCACAAGTCATTGATGCCAATGGATGGCTTCATACAGGTGATCTTGCCATTATGGACAACAATGGAAACATTTATGTCAAAGGAAGAAGCAAAAATGTATTACTCAACTCCTCTGGGCAAAATATTTATCCAGAAGAAATTGAAAGCAAGCTCAATAATATGCCATATGTTTCAGAATCGTTAATCGTATTGCAACGCGACAAATTGGTTGCATTGATATATCCTGACTTCGACGATGCCTATGCCCATGGACTTACCCTCAACCAAATAGAAGCAGCCATGGAAGAAAATAGGAAGAACCTGAACACTCAACTTCCAGCCTATTCCCAAATTGCTAAAATAAAAATTTATCCAGAAGAATTCGAAAAGACGGCCAAGAAAAGCATAAAACGTTTCTTGTACCAAGAAGCCAAAGGATAAACTTATGAATCTGAATCCAGAATTAGTCATATACAAAGCCTCTGCAGGTTCTGGCAAAACATTCACATTAGCAACTGAATACATCAAACTGCTAATTGTGAACCCACGTGCCTACCGCAATATTCTTGCCGTAACATTCACCAACAAAGCAACGGAAGAGATGAAAGAAAGAATCCTTACCCAGCTTTACGGGATTTCTATTAATGACACTAATTCTGCACCTTATATTCAAAATATCACGAAAAGCCTGCATCTGACCCAAAGTGACATCATGGCCGCAGCAGGAAAAGCATTGAACTACATTTTGCATGACTACAGTTATTTTCGGATAGAAACCATTGATTCTTTTTTTCAATCTGTCATGCGTAATTTAGCACGTGAACTTAGGTTGGGAACCAACATGAACCTCGAAATAGACAATGTCAGCGTGTTGAATGATGCCGTGGATGGCATGATTGAAAAACTGACACGCAATTCCCCTGTCCTTGTTTGGCTGTTAGAATATATTAATGAGAAAATAGAAAATGACCACCGATGGAATATATCGGATGAAATAAAGCAATTCGGACTGAACATTTTTAATGAAGAATACCTTGAAAAAGGAAGCCGGCTTCGTACCAAGTTGAAACAGGAAGTCTATCTGCGGAATTACCGCGCCAAATTAAAAAGCATACGTGAAGACATCCTAAAGCAAATGAAAGAACTTGCCGAACAGTTCCAACAAACCATGGAAAAAAACGGCATCAACTCATCTGATATAAAATACGGAAAAACCATAATTGGATATTTTCTAAAGATAAGCAACGGAATCATTAATGAAAAAGTCCGGAATGTTACAATAGAAAAGTTTCTAAGCGATGCAGAAGAATGGCTACCTAAAACATCCAAAAGCAAAGACACATTTCGTCCTGTTGTGAAAAACAAATTATTGCCTTTGCTACAAGAATGTGAAAAGATTCGTCATTCTAATAATATCCTGCTTAACTCGTGCGACCTATCTTTGCATTATCTGAACAATCTGCAACTATTAGCAAGTATCGACGAAGAAGTAAAAACACAAAATAGAGACAACAACCGTTTCCTCCTTTCAGACACCAACGCTCTGCTTCATGACTTGGTGCAAGACGACGACCCTTCTTTTGTGTTCGAAAAAGTCGGAATCAACATCCAACATGTGATGATAGATGAATTCCAGGACACATCAAGAATGCAATGGAATAACTTTAAACTGCTTTTGCTCGAAGGACTCTCGCAAGGTAGCAACAGTTTAATTGTAGGTGACGTGAAACAGTCTATCTACCGTTGGAGAAACGGGGATTGGAGGATTCTGAACGGATTAAAAGATTCAATTGGGGCATTTCCTATTAAAATTAAGACTTTAACCACCAATTATCGAAGCGAAAACAATGTCATCTGTTTCAATAACCGGCTATTTAAAGAGGCCTGCCGTTTCTTGAACGAAACTTACAAAGAAAAAGAAAACAAAGATTGCGAGGAACTTCTTTCCGCTTATGCTGATGTCTGTCAACTTTCCACGCAGAAAGAGGACAAAGGATATGTAAGAATGGAATTTCTCGACAGCGATAAGGATAAAACCTATGAAGAACGCATGCTCAACAGCATCGGCATTGAAATACAACGTTTAGTTGAATCAGGGGTATATCCTTCAGACATTGCCATTCTTGTAAGAAAGAATAAAGTCATCCCACTAATTGCTGACTATTTCAAGCAGAACATGCCCTATCGTGTCGTTTCAGACAATGCATTTCGGATGGATGCGTCGCTTGCGCTTTGCATGGTAATTAACGCGTTACGCTATTTATCAGACCCTACTAATAGAATTGCAGCCACACAACTTGCCATGGCGTACCAAAACGACGTGTTGCACCATGCCTTGTCAATCGGGAACTTGCCTGCGTATCATCTTGAAAAATATTTGCCAGAAGAATTTATAAGCCAACTGGGGAATCTCCGAATCATGCCTCTATATGAATTGGTTGAATCACTTTTTAGTTTGTTCAATATAGAACAGATAGAAAATCAAGAGGCCTACTTGTTTGCTTTCAACGACGCAGTATTGGAATATCTGCAAAACAATCCATCCGATATCAGCCTGTTCCTTGTTTATTGGGATGAAAAACTAAGAGAACAAACAATTCCTTCTGAAGAAATAGAAGGAATACGTATCATGTCCATCCATGACTCAAAAGGGCTGGAGTTTCACACCGTTATTGTGCCATTTTGCGATTGGAAATTAGAAAATGAGAACACCCAACTTATATGGTGTACACCAAGCACATCTCCATTCAATGAATTAGACCTTATTCCTATCAATTATTCTTCAAAAATGGACGAATCCGTCTATAAAAGCAACTATCAAGAAGAAAAAACACAGCTTTGGGTTGACAACCTGAACATTCTGTATGTAGCTTTTACTCGTGCTGAAAAGAATCTCCTCGTTTTCGGCAAATCTAACCGGAAAAATACGGTTTCTGACCTTTTGATACAATCTATCCATTCCATCCAAACCCAAGACGGAAAAGAATGGGATGAAGAAATGGTTTTTGAGTATGGCAATCGAGTTCCATCATCTCACTCTGTCGAGAAACGAAACTACAACAAACTCACCATACCGCCTGCCAAGAAAAAAGTACATATGGAAACATTCAACCATAATATTGAATTCAAGCAGTCCAACCGTTCGGCACAATTCATCAGAGGAAAAGAAGATGTTTCCGAGAAATATGTCAGCCAAGGACAATTGCTCCATACTTTCTTTTCCAATATTCAAACCCAAAACGACATTAATGCTTCTGCAGCCAAACTACTGTTTGAAGGTGTCATCAGTTCGCAAGATGAAAAGAAAAGATTGCAGGAATTTGCTATCAAAGTCCTTTCTTTACCTATTGTTTCCCAATGGTATTCTGGCGAATATGACCTTCTTACAGAGCGCGACATCATCTTCCGAAAAGGCGAACGAACAACCGTCCGACGCCCGGATCGTGTCATGGTGAAAGGCAGCAGAGCCATTATCGTCGATTTGAAATTTGGAAAGAAGAAACCTGAATATGCCATGCAAGTACAGGAATACATGAAATTGCTTTCACAAATGAACAAATACAAAGAAATAAAAGGATACCTATGGTATGTTTACGAAAATGAAATTGAAGAAGTCCTATAACGAAACATTCCTTCTCCTTGCAAATATAAAAATCAGCTTTTCCTTTTGATTTATCATTTTAAATTGTACCTTTGCGCCAAAATTGAGGTTGGTTCCGTAGCTCAGCTGGATAGAGCAACGCCCTTCTAAGGCGTGGGTCCTGCGTTCGAATCGCAGCGGAATCACAAAAATGCTAAACAGTAATCCCCAAATGCATTAAACAGGCATCTGGGGATTATCTTTTTTGTTTACGAAATAATGTTTGGGCAACTAACGGGCATTAGCTGATTTGACTGTTGCCCCATGCAAATACATCATTTTCCATGCTTTTTTAAGAAAGAATAGGCGCAAGCACTCACTTTTTAAGCCATATTTTTTTGTTTCGTGCCAATATTTAATACATTTGGGCGCGTACTAACAATTTTAAATTTTCATGCTATGAAGAAAATTTTACTTATGTTGTTCTGTGTCTTGTTATCTATAAGCACAGGATGGTCGTCTGAACAGCTTCAGACAAAGAGGAAGCTTGCCTGCCAAGCGAACCCAAAAACATCGTTGCAAATCTCCAAGCAACGCCCTGTAAAGCAAAAGCAAAGTTTGAAATGGCAGAAAGCCATGCCCGGCGCAAAAGCCGCTGCGCCCGTCAAAGCAAAGAAAGCACCGTCACGCGCGAATGAAACGACCGAAGTTTCCCTGCCTACTTTTGATTATGCAGAAGCTGCTGCCACCGTGATGCAGGAAAATGCAGACTTCATTGTCACCACTACATTATATAATGAAAGCGGAACAGATTTTGAAGATGAAATATGCGCGGTGCTGCTTACAGGTGATTCCTTTTGGGGGTTCGATATTGTTTATGAGACCGAGTATGTGCCGGTCAGCGTAGCAAAGGAAAGCATTCAAAAAGTATCCATCCCCGGGTACATCGACAGCAAGGAAATTCCAGCCGGAGTTTATTACTTGGGCATCGGCACTGCAACAGATTACCTCTATTTGCACGATGACCCGGAAGTCAACATCTTCGCTATCCAAGTGTTGCCCGACCCAGCCACCAACTTCATCTTAAGCATGACTGCTGAGACAACGATGCCGGAGACTTTGAACCAAAACGAGGACGGCACATTGCCTGTCACCATCACCAACACGGGAGGCATCGACTTCAACGGATCCATTTCCATGACACTGGCCGACGAATACGACAACATGATTTACTACACTGACTTTGTCCAAGCAAGCATCGCGGCCAACGCCACCCAAGAAGTGCAGATTCCTTACCACCTCCCCAGCATCGTCGTGGAGGCAGGAACTTATACCTTAAACATCGTCTGGGTGGATGAAGCAGAAGGGTGGATGTACAACATCCCGCTGGCAAACGGCAGCTACGATGTAGAAATAGAAGTGCTGGAAAATGAAGGCCCGGTATTGGCTGCAGATGAAGCAAAAACGGTTTACCCGGAAGCTGTCATGCAAGGAGCAGAGTTCACCATGCCGGCTACTATTGCCAATACGGGCGCAGACTTCAACGGGGAGATAGGTCTCGTGATGTACGACCCCTATTACGGAAACGCAGTTTGGGCCAATGAATTTCAAGAGGCCAGCATCGCACGCGGCGACTCGAAGGAATTGAGCTTCTCAGGCACCGTAAGCACGGACATCCCCGTAGGACAATACTTCCTAAGCATCGCCTACGTGGCAGGCGGCTACTATATCCCGGTTGGCGAAGGAAGCATCGTGAATGTGGAAGTCAACCCGGAAACCACTCCCGTGCTTTCATGGACAGCCATCAATGTGCCTTCCGCCATCATGCAGAGCGCAGACTTTACCGTGGCAGGCACCATTGCCAATGCGGGAGCCAACTTCAACGGGCAAGTGGAGGCTATCCTTGTGGAGGAAAGCATATTCGGAAGCATCATCGTGTATGAATCCGGGCCGCAGGAAGTGAACGTGCCGCGCGACGGCAGTTTCAACTTCACCGCAACTGGCAACGTAGGCGCGTTAACGGACGGTTGCTACACCCTGTACATTGGTTACCTTGAAGGTGACAACTTCTACCCCATTAGTGAAGCCTATGACGTGGAAATCACCTTAAACCCTGAAACCTCACCGATACTCTCCGTCGTGGAAGAAGAAAGCACTTTGCCGGCATCCATTACGCAAGGCGCAGAGTTCACCACAAAAGTAATGGTGAAGAACGAAGGCATGGAGTTCAGCGGGGAAATCTACATCCAGATAGCGGATGGCAACAGCATCGCGTTCATGTCTGCCCCGCAGGCCGTCACCATTGCCAACGGGGAAAGCAAACTATTGACGTTCACAGAGACCGTCACAGGCATCGAACCGGACGACAGCTATTACTTCGACGTAGTAGCCGAGAATGAAAGCGGCTATTTCCGCTACATCTACACCGTCAACAACATGGAAGTGGGCGCAGACCCTACAGCACCCGCATTGAGCATCGTGGAAACCGACGAACTGGATTCCAACACCTACATCACTTTCTACCAAGGAAGCGAAAACCCGCTCAGCGCCACCATCCAGAACAAAGGCGGCGGCAACTATGAAGGCACGTTGGCCTTAGCCATATTGGATGACTGGGGACGAGAAACTCTGCTTTACGGCCAAGCTGTAGATGCCAACATCCCGGCAGGCGAATCAAGAACCTACGATTTCACCATCCGCGTGGATGAATTGGAAACAGGGTTCTACAAATTATCCATCTGTGATGCTGAAGGTGAATGCCTCCGCATCGGGGATACCGCATGGGATACTTTCATGCTTGAGATACAAGATGAGAGCGCCAACCCCAATTCCATCTCCGACGCTGACACCGCCGCATTCACCGTCGGCCCCAACCCGGCTTCGGACTATGTGGACGTGGCTTGCGGCGAAGGCATCCAAAGCGTGCGCCTCTACACGCTGTCCGGCAGCCTGCTGATGCAGCAAGAAGCAAGCGGCACGGCTTGCCGCCTCGACGTGTCCGCGTTGCCGCAAGGCACTTACCTGCTGAACATCGTAGCCGCCGACGGGACAGCAAAAACAGAACGCTTCGTCAAGAGATGACTCAATACTTATACATAAGCACATAAGCCGAAGGAGGCGCGCCAAAAGGTGCGCCTCCTTTTTTTGCCTGCCCGTATGGGAACTTTCATCTGGCCGCACGAAAACTTCCGCACAGCCGTGCAAAAACTTGCAGTCACCCGTGCATGTTCTTCTGCTGTCGTCGACATCTGCACAAACGGCGATGTCATCTGCATAAATGTCGTCGTCAACTATACAAACGTCGACGACGGCAGAACTTTTCATCGGGGAAAACCCAACTTTTCTCCCGCATGCATCCAACTTTCCATACGGGCAACCTTAACAATATGCCACAAAAAAACAGCAAAACCATAGGAAATCTGGCAGAATCTGCTTACATTTGCCAAGCAACCTTAAAAAAGAACGGATATGGAAAATTTCACCTTGCCCGGCCAACTGCCCGCATACCCCCGCTTCGCAGAAGGAATACGCCGGGCGCCCGACCGAGGCTACAAGCTCACCCCCGCCCAGACCCGCACCGCGCTAAAGAACGCCCTGCGCTACATCCCGCCCGAGCTGCACCCGCAGATGGCACCCGAACTGCTGGAAGAACTCCGCACACGCGGCAAAATTTACGGCTACCGCTTCCGCCCCGAAGGCGATCTCAAGGCGAAGCCCATTGACGAATACAAAGGGAAATGCGTGGAAGGGAAAGCCTTCCAAGTGATGATTGACAACAACCTGTCGTTCGACATCGCCCTCTACCCCTACGAGTTAGTCACCTACGGCGAAACGGGCCAAGTGTGCCAGAACTGGATGCAATACCGCCTCATCAAGATGTACTTGGAGGAACTCACCGAGGAGCAGACGCTCGTGGTGGAAAGCGGCCATCCCTTGGGGCTGTTCCGCTCGCGGCCCGACGCGCCCCGCGTCATCATCACCAATTCCATGATGGTGGGCATGTTCGACAACCAGGCCGACTGGGAAACCGCCGCCCAGATGGGCGTGGCCAACTACGGGCAGATGACCGCAGGGGGATGGATGTACATCGGCCCGCAAGGCATCGTGCATGGCACGTTCAACACCCTGCTCAACGCCGGGCGCATGAAGCTCGGCATCCCGCAGGACGGCGACCTGCGCGGCCACCTCTTTGTGTCGTCCGGCTTGGGAGGCATGAGCGGCGCACAGCCCAAAGCGGCAGAGATAGCCGGGGCGGCCGCCATCATTGCCGAAGTGGACATGTCGCGCATCGAGACACGCCATCGCCAAGGATGGGTGCATCACATCACTGCCAGCATCCCCGAAGCCTTCCGCACCGCCCGCCAAGCCATGCAGCGCAAAGAACCCTGCTCCATCGCCTACCACGGCAACATCGTAGATTTGCTGGAATACGCCGTGGCCAACAATGAACACATCGAATTACTCTCCGACCAGACCTCATGCCATGCCGTCTACGAAGGCGGCTATTGTCCCGCAGGAGTGACATTTGAGGAACGCACGCGGATGCTGAAGGAAGACCGCGAACAGTTCCGCCAGCGGGTGGACGAAAGCCTGCGCCGCCACTTCCGCGTGGTGCGCGAATTAGTGGACCGGGGAACGTACTTCTTCGACTACGGCAACTCCTTCATGAAAGCCATCTATGATGCCGGGTGCAAGGAAATATCCCGCAACGGCGTAGACGAGAAAGACGGCTTCATCTTCCCCTCCTACGTGGAGGACATCATGGGTCCGCAACTGTTCGACTACGGCTACGGTCCCTTCCGCTGGGTGTGCCTCAGCGGCAAGCACGAGGACCTCATCAAGACCGACCATGCCGCCATGGCATGCATCCCCAAGAGCCGCCGGGGGCAAGACTTGGACAACTACAACTGGATACGCGACGCGGAAAAGAACCAACTCGTGGTCGGCACGCAAGCCCGCATCCTCTACCAAGACGCACTGGGGCGGATGAACATCGCCTTGAAGTTCAACGAAATGGTGCGCAACGGCGAAGTAGGCCCCATCATGCTGGGGCGCGACCACCACGACGTGAGCGGCACCGACTCTCCCTTCCGCGAGACAGCCAACATCAAGGACGGCAGCAACGTCATGGCCGACATGGCCGTGCAATGCTTTGCCGGCAACTGCGCACGCGGCATGAGCCTCGTCGCCCTCCACAACGGCGGGGGCGTGGGCATCGGCAAAGCCATCAACGGCGGCTTCGGCATGGTGTGCGACGGCAGCGAGCGCGTGGACCGCATCCTGCGCTCTGCCATGCTGTGGGACGTGATGGGCGGCGTGGCGCGCCGCTCCTGGGCAAGGAACGAACACGCCATGGAGACCGCCGCGCAGTTCAACGGCACGCATGCCGACGGCTACCACATCACCATGCCCTACCTGGCCGACGACCGGCTGATAGAGGAAACTGTTGACAAGATGACAAGGTGACGAGGCTTCAGGATTTCAGATTTTAGATTTCAGAATGCATATTTGGAATATGAAATCAGAAATCTGAACTCTGAAATCTTCTTAACTTCTTAACTCCTTGACTTCTTAATTCTATATTCTAAACTCTAAAATCTAAAATCTGAAACCATATCATGAACTGGACAAAAATCATGGAATGCGTGCCGAACTTCAGCGAAGGGCGCGACCACGCGAAAATAGACCAAATCGTAGAACCGTTCCGACACCGTGAGGGCGTAAAACTGTTGGACTACAGCAACGATGAAGACCACAACCGCCTCGTGGTGACCGTCGTGGGTCAACCCGATGCACTGAAAGAGGCTGTCATCGAAGCCATCGGCAAGGCCGTGAAGCTCATCGACCTCAACCACCACCAAGGGCAACATCCCCGCATGGGCGCCGTCGACGTGGTGCCGTTCATCCCCATCAAAGGCTGCACCATGGAGGATGCCATCGCCCTGTCCCGCGAAGTGGGGCAACGGGTGGCTGATGCCTACGCCCTCCCCGTATTCCTCTATGAGAAATCCGCCACCGCCCCCCACCGCGAAAACCTTGCCGCCATCCGCAAAGGCGAGTTCGAAGGCATGGCCGAGAAAATACATCTGCCCGAATGGAAGCCCGACTTCGGCCCTGCCGAACGCCACCCCACCGCAGGCACCGTGGCCATTGGGGCGCGCATGCCTCTCGTGGCCTACAACATCAACCTCTCCACGCCCGACCTCAACATCGCCCACGACATCGCCAAGAAGATACGCTTCATCGGAGGCGGCTTGCGCTATTGCAAGGCCATGGGCGTGGAACTGAAGGACCGGGGCATCACGCAAGTGTCCATCAACATGACCGACTACACACGCACCGCCCTCTACCGCGCCATGGAAATGGTGCGCTTCGAGGCACGGCGTTACGGGGTCAACGTGGTGGGCAGCGAAATCATCGGGCTGGTTCCCATGGAAGCCCTCATTGACACGGCCTCTTATTACTTGGGGTTAGAGAACTTCAGCATGCAGCAAGTATTAGAAGCCCGCATCATGGAGTGAGGACACCTATTATAATAAGGAATATGCAAAACGACCTGATTATCTGCAACGCCCGCATCGTCACCCCGACAGGAAGCACCGCCCGCCGGGGCAAGGAGATGAACAAACTGCTCACCATCCCCAACGGCTCGGTGGCCATCAAGGGCGGTATCATCACCTACGTGGGCAGCGGGAAGCCCGATGTGACTCCGGGATGCCCCGCCGTGGACGCGCAAGGCAAAGTGCTGTTGCCCGGCTTCGTGGACTCGCACACGCATCTGGTGTTCGGCGGATTCCGCCCAGACGAGTTCATCTGGCGCATGCAAGGCGACAGCTACATGAGCATCATGCAGCGCGGCGGGGGCATTGTCAACACGATGAAAGCCACCCGCAAAGCTACCCGTGAGGAATTAGAGACGAAGGCAGAACGTTTCATCTCCACCATGAGCCGCATGGGCGTGACCACTGTGGAAGGCAAAAGCGGCTACGGCTTGAATCGCGACACCGAGATGAAACAGTTGGAAGTGATGCGCAACCTTAACGCCAACCCCAACCGCAAGGTGGACATCATACCCACGTTCCTCGGCGCACATGCCTTGCCGCCCGAATATGCCGGAAGGCCGGAGGAGTACATTGACTTCCTCATCCGCGACATGCTGCCCGAAATCAAGGAAAGAGGTTTGGCAAAGCACTGCGACGTGTTCTGCGAGGAAGGCGTGTTCACCGTAGAGCAGTCGCGCCGCCTGCTGGCGGCTGCCGCCCGAATGGGCTTCGGCATCAAGCTGCATGCCGACGAGATGGTGCCGTTCGGAGGCGCGGAACTGGCAGGCGAACTGCATGCCCTCAGTGCCGACCATCTGCTGCATGCCTCTGATGAAGGCATCCGAGCCATGGCAATGAACAACGTAGTAGCCACTCTCCTGCCGCTCACCGCCTTCACCTTACGTGAACCCTACGCACGAGGCCGGGAGATGATTGATGCCGGGTGCGCCGTCGCGCTGGCCACCGACCTCAACCCCGGCAGTTGCTGTTCTGGAAGCATCCCGCTCACCTTCGCTTTGGCCTGCATCTACATGCGCCTCACCGTGGAAGAAGCCATCACCGCCCTCACGCTGAACGGCGCGGCGGCCGTCGGATGCGCTGACCGCATCGGGAGCATCGAGGAAGGAAAGCAGGGCGACCTCGTGATGCTCCATGCCGACACATACAACGTGCTGCCCTACTACACCGGCATGAACGCCGTGGAAATGACCGTCAAAAACGGAAACATCATCAATATGAACCTTTAAAATCTAATTGCTTTATGTCACTTACCGACCTTACCATCCAAGCATTCCTCGACAAGACGGCAGGCAACGAACCCGTCCCCGGAGGAGGAAGCATCTCCGCACTGTGCGGCGCACTGGCCGCTTCATTAGCTGAGATGGTCACCCGCCTGACCATCGGGCGAAAGAAATACGCCGACGTGGAAGAACGAATGCAGGAACTCTCCGCACGTTTCGCCACGCTCAGGCAGGAAATGGCGCGCTACATCGACCGCGATGCCGAAGCCTACGACCGCGTGTTCCAAGCATTCAAGTTGCCAAAGGAAACAGACGAAGAAAAGGAACTGCGCCATCAGGCCATCCAACAAGCCACCAAGCATGCCGCGCAAATACCGATGGAAGTGGCGCATGCCGCTGCCGAAGCCATGCCTTTCATTGCCGAAGTGGCACGCCATGGCAATGCCAATGCCGTAACCGATGCCTGCGTGGCCATAATGTGTGCAAGGAATGCCGTATTAGGTGCCTTGCTTAATGTCCGCATCAATCTGTCGTCCATCGATGATGAAGCCTTTGCCAACGACATGGCTGCCGAAGCCTGCCGCTTGGAACTGGAAGCGGTCGAAATGGAAAAAGAGATATTGCACTATGTAAAAGAGAAAATCAAATAAACGGCTATGGGAACAAACGTATATCAAATAGGAAGCGGGCTGCTGACCTTTGAAATCATCGAACGCATCATCAACGAGAACCTGAAATTGGAACTGGCACCCGAAGCCAAGACGCGCATCCAGAAGTGCCGCGACTACCTTGACAAGAAAGCTTTGGAATCGGACGTTCCCCTCTATGGCATCACCACGGGCTTCGGATCGTTGTGCAACCGCAGCATCTCTCCCGATGACCTCAGCACCTTGCAAGAGAATTTGGTGAAAAGCCATGCTTGCAGCGTGGGGCAAGAAGTGCCGCCTGTCATTGTCAAACTGATGTTCCTGCTCAAGGCGCATGCCCTGTCGTTAGGCTACAGCGGCGTGCAGGTTCTCACCGTGCAGCGTATCATCGACTTCTTCAACAACGATGTCATGCCCATCGTCTATGACCGTGGATCGCTCGGCGCATCGGGCGATTTGGCGCCGCTTGCCAACTTGTTCCTGCCGCTCATCGGCGTGGGTGATGTCTATTACAAAGGAAAACGGTGCGAGGCCATCGCCGTGTTGGATGAATTCGGATGGGCACCCGTCAAGCTGCAAAGCAAGGAAGGGCTGGCGTTGCTCAACGGCACACAGTTCATGAGTGCCAACGGCGTGCATGCCATCCTCCGCGCCCGCCGCATCATGAAAGGGGCAGACATGATTGGCGCACTGTCATTGGAAGCCTTCGACGGACGCATCGACCCGTTCATGGACTGCATACAGCAGATGCGCCCACATCAAGGGCAAATAGAAACAGGCGCAGCCTTCCGCAAGATATTAGCGGGAAGCGAACTCATTGCCCGCCCGAAAGAACATGTGCAAGACCCCTACTCGTTCCGCTGCATCCCGCAAGTGCATGGCGCCACGAAAGATGCCATCCGCTACGTGGCTTCCGTACTGCTCACGGAAATCAACTCTGTGACCGACAATCCCACTATCTTCCCCGATGACGACCTCATTATCTCCGGCGGCAACTTCCACGGACAACCATTGGCATTGGTTTATGACTACTTGGCCATCGCGTTGGCCGAATTGGGCGACATCAGCGAGCGGCGCATCGCGCAACTCATCATGGGACTGCGCAATCTGCCTGAATTTTTGGTAGCCGAACCGGGGCTGAACTCCGGTTTCATGATTCCGCAATATGCCGCCGCCTCCATGGTGAGCCAAAATAAGATGTACTGTTTCCCCGCCTCGTGCGATTCCATTGTGTCCAGCAACGGGCAGGAGGACCACGTGAGCATGGGTGCCAATGCCGCCACCAAGCTCTACAAAATCATGGACAACTTGGAACACATCTTGGCCATCGAGTTGATGAATGCGGCGCAAGGGCTGGAGTTCCGCCGTCCGGCCAAGAGTTCGCCGCTCTTGGAGCAGTTCATGGCAGCCTACCGCAAAGAAGTCCCTTTCGTGAAGGAGGATATCGTGATGTACAAGGAAATCCACAAGACGGTGGCTTTCCTCAAACGTTACAAGTTTGATTACTAAGCGTGCAGGAACACATCTTGCATATTAAAAACATGGTCTGCCACCGTTGCGTCATGGCGGTGGCAGACATCCTGCGGCAAGAAGGCTTGGAGGCGCGGCACATCGAGTTAGGCACCGCCACATTGGCCGCACCGCCTACGGCAGAACAGCAGGAACGCCTTCGCAAACGCTTGGAAGCATACGGCTTTGAACTGCTCGACGACCGCCGCCAACGCCTCATCGAGCAGATACGCACAGCCGTCATCGAATACGTGCGTTATGACGATTCTGCACGCAAGACAAACCTTTCCAGCTACCTCACGCACAAATGCCATCACGATTACAGCGCATTGAGCCGCCTTTTCTCCGAAGCCAACGGCATTAACATCGAACGCTACTATATCCTGCAACGGGTGGAGCGGGTGAAAGAACTGCTTATCTACGATGAATTGTCCGTCAGCGAGATTGCCGACCGCATGGGTTATTCCAGCGTAGCACACCTCAGCGCACAGTTCAAGAATGTCACCGGCCTATCTCCTACCCGCTTCAAGCAACTCAAAGACCGCCGCATCCGCCCCATAGACCATATTTAAGAACTGCAAAGCTACATCCAAGCGGATGATTGCCTTACGCTATGGCCCTGCTCACAAACTCTTTCGGCGTGCAACCAACTTGTTTCTTGAAAAAGCGCAGGAAGTGTTGCGGATATTGGAATCCCAACATATCAGCCACTTGCTTGCTGCTGAGGTTGGAATCGAGCAAAGCACTTTTCGCCACCTCTGCAATTTTGAGTTGGATGCATTCTTGTGCCGTTTTGCCCGTTTCCGACTTCACCAAATCGCCAAAATAGTTAGGCGAAAGGCACACCTTTTCGGCAAAGTATTTCACAGTAGGCAACCCGCGTTGTTTCGCCATGCCAGCATCCCAATACTCGTTCAGCAACTGTTCGAAGCGCACAAGCACATCGTTGTTCAATTCCTCACGGGTCACAAACTGGCGTTCATAGAACCGCATGCAATAGTTGAGCAAGACCTCGATGTTTGAGACAATCAACGGCTTGGAAAACTTGTCGATGGGATGCTCCAGTTCACGGGATATCTTGTCCATGTAGTCTTGCAGGATCATCCGTTCATCCACGGACAAATGCAACGCTTCGTTGGAAGCATACGAAAAGAAAGAGTATTGCTTCATTTTCTGCGCCAACGGCGTGCGGTGCAGGAAATCGGGATGGAACAACAATCCAATGGCTTCCGGCGCGGGACCGTCTTCCGTGCGATGAATGCCTATGGTCTGCCCCGGTGCGAAACTGACCACGGTTTCATCATCAAAATCATAGACCGTCTTGCCGTAATTAATGATGCAACCGGTCGTTTTTTTCAGAAACAACGCATAGAAGCCAAATGTCATTCTATATGTAAGTTGGGGAATCGAACGGTCGAAATGCACGATGCCCACCAATGGATGCTTTGTCTGAAAGCCAAAGAAACGGTTGTATTGCTCGATGGTATCTGCCTTTACTATTTCCATACTGCTTGCTCATTATTTCCTGCCACAAAGATAGGCCATTTCAACACAAGATGAATGCGCCATAACAGTAAAAACGTAATTCGGGTACTTTTATCCGACATTAAGGTACTTCACTGACAATCAATAAACAGGAACACCCTTCAAATCCGTAATCAAGATACTTCTGCCCTAAATGAAGGTATCTGCATTCTAAACAAGAACGGCTATTTTTGCCGTAGAAATTAAAATCGAAACAACCATGAAACATGCTGCATTTGCAATTTTTGCAGCAGGACTGTTGGCCATGAGTACAATGGTTCCTGCACAAACCTATAAAATAAACAATAAGATGGAAAAATTAGATTTAACGCAGGAGTGGGACAAAACCTTCCCGCAAAGCGACAAAGTGAACCACCGCAAAGTAACCTTCCGCAACCGCTATGGCATCACGCTGGCGGCCGACCTCTATGTGCCTAAAGACGCAACAGGCAAGCTGCCTGCCATTGCTGTCTGCGGTCCGTTTGGAGCCGTCAAAGAGCAAGCATCCGGGCTTTATGCGCAGGCATTGGCGGAAAGGGGCTTCCTGACGATTGCCTTCGACCCATCGTTCACGGGAGAGAGCGGAGGACAGCCCCGCTACGTGGCATCGCCCGACATCAACACAGAAGATTTCTGCGCCGCAGTAGATTTCCTTGCCACTGACGAAAGAGTAGATACAGGACGCATCGGCATTCTTGGCATCTGTGGCTGGGGCGGCATGGCGGTCAATGCGGCGGCCATCGACACACGCGTCAAAGCAACTGTTGCTTCCACGATGTACGACATGAGCCGTGTCAATGCCAACGGGTATTTTGATGCCATGAACGCTGACGGGCGTTATGAATTGAAACAACAACTCAACGCACAGCGCACCGAGGATTACCGCAATGGCAGTTATGCGCTGGCAGGAGGCGTTTCAGACAGCATCCCGGCAGACGCTCCCCAGTTTGTGAAAGACTACTACGCTTACTACAAGACGCAGCGCGGCTACCACAAGCGTTCCCTGAACTCCAACGGAGGATGGAACAAGACTTCTTCCCTGTCGTTCATCAACATGCCCATTCTGTCGTATGCCGGAGAGATACGCAGTGCCGTGTTGCTGGTGCATGGCGAAAAAGCGCACTCCCGTTATTTCAGCGAAGACACGTACAAGAAGCTGACAGGCGACAACAAAGAACTGTTGATTATACCCGGTGCCAACCATACCGACCTCTATGACAATTTTGACAAAATACCTTTTGACAAGATTGAAACGTTCTTCAGAAGCCACTTGAAATAAACAGTATGATTAACCAACATTCATCTATGAAGAATGAAACATGCACCACCCTGCGCACGGCTCTCAAAAAGAGGAGAGCCGTTGCCGCCGGTGCGGTGGCATGAATCTTATCGACAACCATCCTGAACACCCGTACCCCATCCCCCCCCCCATTTAAGAAACCAATTTCCTTTCCCGTATTCCCGCACCCCGCAATGCCTTCCTGCTTGCATTCGGGAAATTTCCTTTCCACACTTTTTTGAATCCTATTGTTTTGCCGTTCAAATGATTTCCGTTATCTTTGTTGCGTGAAGATAGGCATTGCGGCTTGGCAAAGCCCCAATTGGAAATCTCATTTTCAGTTGCCTTTGCACTCGCCTCTCACTATCTTCGCAAATGGCTTCTCGTGCCTTTGTCTCGACGACACCGCCGGTGGAAGTGTCCGCCCCGCGATGCATCGGTAAAAGATAGAAGCACAGCCCGCGCCGATTCGCCTGCAAGCATGCTGCATGCAGGCGGAGGGCATACAACAATGGGGCAAGAAGCTGCTATACAGGGAAAGCGTTTATCATGCGCTTTGTTCTTGACGCTGAGAAACTTCGCAACTTTCAGATGATGTCACGAACATGGCAACGATGAATGCTCATGGGATGTTTGTTAGCTGCATCCCTTGCGGTCTGCCGTTGGCACACCTTGCGAGTGTACACCTATTGTGCATCTGCAAGCGTTGTGTTCAATGCAAAACGCAAGGGAGGCATGGCATAAACACATCGGCGTGGGTTTCGCGTTGCTCGTTCAACATCATCGGGCAATGCGAAGGCCTCTCAGCGTGGGACGAGTAACAGGTACGAATCTCCACGCTATTTTTTTGTATGGCCACGTCAAATAAACACATTTATTCACGCCGACATTGGGAGATTGGCAGGCAACAAAAGGCTATGAACATGGACACGTTATCAGAAAAACTAACCCAACTTTATGAAACCCATTGGAAAGGCTTCACGGCACAACTCGAAGCCGCCAACCTGAAAGAACGGCTGCAAGACCCGTTGTTGCTCTCCCTCGCGCTGTCCGGGCAGCAGAAAGCCGAGAGGGAAAAGGAACAAGAAAAGGCCGGATACGACACTTGGTATGCCCGGAAAAGCACCGCCAGCCATGAAGACTGGTACACCAAGGCTGACCTAAAAATCATGTTCTTCGGGCAAGAGACCAATGGCTGGGCACGTGGTTGCGACGTGGGAGAACTGACTGCCGCATACGAGGACTTTCTGGACGACCATTATAATGCCGCCGAAGGCCACTTCTATATCGAGGGGCTTCAACGAGGCAACCGCTTCATGCGTTGGGGCATCAACGGCATCATGAGCGGCGTAAGGGAAATGCTTGAACCATATCCCGGCAAGCGGGTGGCCATGATTTGGAACGAGATATCAAAGCTTTCGGCCCGCAAAGGGGAAGGAGGAACGTCTGTGGATGCCGCTGCGCACGAGATAGAGCGACGCTGCTTCCACGTGATTCCCAAGGAAGTTGAAATCTTGCGTCCCCACATCTTGGTGTTCCTCACCGGCCCTGGAGAGAACACCTATTATAATTACATCAAGGAGAACTTCACAGTCGGTGTCCCACAACAATTAGCCGACCTGCCCTTGCACGACGTGGCCAAGTTGCCCATTGAAGGCGTGAAGCTGGCCTACAAGACCTATCACCCCAATGCACGGGGAACTTCTGAAGAGTTCCACTGGCAGTTCTACCAAGCCATCCTTGACGACATCAAGACTCACCTTGACACGCTGCTGCAAGGCAAATAAATGAACATTTACGAACTATCAAAGCATAAAACATCATGAAACAAATTATAGTGAAATCAGTTTTTCTGTTGGCCACATTGATGATGTCGGCCAAGGCTTTCGCATACGATTTTGAGGTGGACGGCATATATTACAATATTCTATCGGATACGACATGTGAGGTAACATACTATAGAGACTACAACAAAGGAGACTATGAAGGAAATGTTACTATACCAGAACAAGTGACGTATGACGGAATTACAAGAGTGGTCACGTCTATTGGCAACTCCGCATTTGAAAGATGCGAAAACCTCACAAATATTGACATTCCAAATTCCATCACAACGATTGGTGAAAAGACATTTTACGGTTGCACAAGCCTCACGAATATTGACATCCCTAATTCCGTCACATCGATTGGAAACTATGCTTTTTCGAGATGTACCAGCCTTACAAGTGTTGATATTCCAAACTCAGTCACGACGATGGGCCGTGGTGCGTTTGATAATTGTACAAGTCTTACAAATGTTGTCATCCCCAATTCCGTCACAATAATTGAAGATTACACATTTAATGGTTGCACTAGCCTTAAAAGCGTCAGCATTCCTAACTCCATCACCAATATTTCTTCCGATGCGTTTTCGGGGTGTTATCTTAAAGAACTGATAATTGAAGACGGAGAAGAAGATTTGAAAATCGACGACAGAGCTTTTGAAAGTTACCCGGTCAAAAAATTATATTGGGGGAGAAATTTGTCCTTGGTTCCATTTCACGGATTGACAGACGTAACCATAGGCAACTTGGTAACAGACGTGAGTTCTATAAATTGGAGAGAAAATGGTTCCTTGGAAAGCATTCGTTTGTTGCCAACGACCCCGCCAACGAGTAGATCTTTCGAGAGCCAGCAGTATGATGACACTAAAGTGACCGTACCAATTGGCTCTCTCTCCGCTTACTTGGCCGACGATATCTGGAAAAACTTCTGGGAATTAAAAGAAACAAATTCTATCGAAGACAATGACGGTGAAAACAGTGACACTATCGTTATAGACGGCTTGGCATACAGGACTCTTTCGGAAACAATATGCGAAGTCATACCATATTATGATGATAACGGTCAAAGAGTACTGTATGAGGGAGATATCGTAATACCAGAACACATAACTTACGAAGGGCAAATTATGACAGTCACGACGATCGGCAAGTCTGCGTTCTCGTCTTGCACCAACCTTAGAAGTGTTGAGCTACCTAATACCATCACCGAGATAGGCCGCGGGGCATTTAGTGGTTGTGCAAACCTGTTGGGCATAAACCTCCCTAATTCTGTCACCACAATCAGAAGCGGAGCATTTAGTGGATGCTCCGGTCTGACGAGGCTTGACATTCCTGATTCTGTAACAGCCATTAAACATAATACGTTTTCAGGCACAGGTCTGATGAGTGTTGACATACCAAGCTCTGTCACCGCAATCGGTGCCTATGCTTTTAATAGATGTTCTTATCTGTTGAATGTTGATATTCCGAACTCTGTCACCAAACTTGAGGAAGGCGCATTCTACAATTGTTCCAGCTTGTCCGACATCAATATTTCAAACTCAATATTATCAATCAAAGACAATACATTTGAATATTGTTCCAGCCTAAGAACTATTGACATTCCCAGTTCTGTCATCACAATCGGCAACAATGCGTTTCGTGATTGCAAAGCTTTAACGACCGTCAATTTCACAAGTCCAAGTGCCACCACAACTATCTGCAAAATGGCATTTGCCTACTGTTCCAACTTGACAAGCATCAACATCCCCAATTCCGTCACTATAATTGATGAATCTGCATTTTACGATTGTCCGTCTTTGACTGACGTAAAACTGTCCAACTCCCTCTCGTCAATAGGCGACTGGGCATTTTATGATTGCTCCGGGATAACGAGCATATCCATACCCGGATCGGTTACATTCATTGGTACACAGGCATTTGGAAATTGTCCCATAACAGAACTCATCATCGAAGATGGGGAGAAAACACTTGACGTGGATTCAGATTATATCACATTTTATGAATGCCCAGTTGAGAATTTGTATATGGGAAGGCACGTAAGCTGTCCTATGAATTTCAGAACATTGACTGATTTGACTTTGTCTGTTACTGAAATTGATGAAGATGTGTTTAGCGACTGTACAAATCTAGAAAATGTGACCATCTCAAATTCAGTCACAACTATTAATCCCGATGCGTTTGGAGGTTGTTCCAACCTCAAGAACTTGGTATTTGAGGATGGAAAGGAATACTTGGAGGTTCATTCTGAAGCTTTTAATGGTTGCCCCATCGAGCAACTGTATTTGGGGAGGAACTTGACTTGGCAAGAATCATCCAGTTCCTCACGTTCCAACTTGACAACCCTTGCAGACGTAACCATAGGCAGCTTGGTGGCAGACGTGACAGCCATAGATTGGACAAAGAACGAGAGCTTGCTTTCAATCAAGTCTTTTGCGGCAACACCACCAGTCAGTGGAAAATTCACAAATCCCCAATATATGAACTTGAAGGTCTCTGTGCCTTCCGGATCGCTGTCTTCGTATAAGGAAGATATCGTATGGAGGAACTTTTGGAATCTGCAAGACGATTTGCCATCAGCGGCATCTATTGGTGAAATCCCTGCGCCACAAAGCATCAAAGCAGCAGACGGCCGCATCATCATAGAAAACGCGCAAGGCCGCATCGAGGTTTACACCCTGTCGGGCATCCTGATGGAAAGCCTTCCTGCACAAGGCAGCACCACGGAAATCCATCTTCCGCAAGGCATTTACATCGTAAAGGCCGGTGGAAAGACTGTAAAAGTAATCTTGTAACCCACGCATCCATTCTTCCGAGGAAGCCGAATGGTTTCCTCGGAAGAATTTGAAACAGATAATTCTCAACTTTCTGTTCATCATCCATAAGCATGCCACGTTACTTTAATATCTGAACGATTTGTGCAGGAGAAGAATATGGCTTGGAAAAACTTGCTTTCATATAAGCATAATAAAAAACGACCCGCCGATTTAAGCATCGTTGAGAGGCTTGGCAGGTTCTAATGTTGCAAACATACAGCTTTTGTATTTAAGCACAAAATCTTGCGGCTCCACATTTTTAATGCACGGAAATAATGCCTACATTTGAGGCGAACCCGTAAGAAATAGACCTATGACCATCCACGAGCAAGAAAACATCCTGTGGGAAGAATGGGCGGGGACCTACCCTGCGCAAGAATCTATTTACCCGGATTTGACGTTCTTCCCGATAAACAGTTGGTGCCATTATTGCAAAGACCCGGAATTGCTGCTGATTAACAGTTGGCATCCGTCAAGCCGGATTTTGGATTCACAAAAGATAGACGGCATGATGCAGGCGGTGGCCGGTTTCATGGTGCAAACGCATGCCGACATCTTCCATTGACCGGCGGCAACCTTGCCCTCAACACAAGTTCCAGCAAGTCCCGCTTAATTTTCCGCAATGCCATGTCCAATCGGGAAAAATAATTTCTATCTTTGCATGTAAGAAAAGAGAATTTGTGTAGCAACAACCCCTCTAAAAGAAAATTACGATGAATATCCCAATGGAAGCAATGCTGCTTGTAGGAGCAGTACTTGTGTTTTGCAGCATATTAATCAGCAAGACGGGCTACCGTTTCGGCATTCCCACCTTGCTCATGTTCTTGGTAGCAGGCATGTTAGCCGGCAGTGATGGCTTGGGCTTACAGTTCCACAATGCCTACGAGGCGCAGATTGTAGGCATGATTGCCTTGAACATCATCCTCTTCACCGGAGGCATGGACACGCAGATGAAGGAGATACGCCCAGTGCTGTTTCCCGGCATCGCCCTTTCCACTCTCGGCGTGCTGCTCACCACCGTGATTACCGGCCTGTTCATTTTTGGCATTTCACAATGGGAGTTCACAGAGATTGAGTTCACCCTTATCGGTTCGCTGCTATTAGCCGCCACCATGTCGTCCACCGATTCGGCATCGGTATTCAACATCCTCCGTTCGCAACGCATCAACTTGAAACACAACCTGCGCCCCATGCTGGAGTTAGAGAGCGGAAGCAACGACCCGATGGCCTATCTGCTCACCATCCTTTTGATACAATACATGCAATCAGGCGACATATCAGGCTGGGACATTGCCCTTTCTTTTCTGCTGCAATTCATTGTAGGAGGCTTTGGAGGCTACCTCATTGGCCGTCTCACCGTGTGGATTATCAATCACATCCGACTGAACAACACCGAGCTTTACTCGGTGCTTGTGCTTTGCTTCATCTTCATCATCTATTGTGCTGTTTATCTGTTAAAAGGCAACGGCTATTTGGCCGTGTACATTGCGGGCATCGTCATCGGCAACAGCCACCTGTTCAAGAAGAAAGAGATACGCACGTTCTTGGATGGCATCACGTGGCTGTTCCAGATTGTCATGTTCCTCACCTTGGGATTATTGGTCAACCCCCACGAAATGCTCTCCGTCACCATCACGGCTTTGCTCATCAGCGTGTTCATGATTCTGGTGGCCCGCCCCGCAAGCGTGTGGATCAGCCTGCTTCCGTTCGGCAAAAGCATCACAACAAAGTCCAAATGGTTCATATCATGGGTAGGATTGCGCGGAGCGGCTCCCATTCTGTTTGCCACTTATCCTGTGGTGGAACAGGTGGAAGGATCCAACCAAATCTTCAACATCGTGTTCTTCGTCACCATCCTCTCCCTGATCGTGCAGGGCATGACGCTGACCAAAGCGGCCAACCTCTTGAAACTGTCGGAACCACAGGAGGAGAAGAAGGATTATTTCGGCATCGAATTCCCGGACGACTTGGGCAGCACGCTGCACGAAATCACTTGCACCGGGAAACTGTTGCAGAACGGCAACCATATCAAAGACATTCCTTTCCCGAAAGGCATGTTGGTGATGATGATAAAACGAGGCGACCAATTCATCGTACCCAACGGAAGTGTAGAGTTGAAAAAGGGCGACACCCTGCTGCTCATCTCCGAAGACCACGAACAGGCACACGCTTATATGAGGGAAAACAAAGGGTAAAAACATCAAGGGCCGCCGGACATCCGGCGGCCCTTGATGTGCATCATGCGTGCGTTTCCACCACGTGTGTGGGCGGAAGCTCGCGATTGCGCCGTTCCACTTGCTCCACTACCCTGTCTGCCAATTCCCTGAATGCCTTTCCCGTAATCGTGTCGTCGTGAAGCGCCACTGGATCGCCGCCATCACCGCCTTCGCAAATGCTTTGCACAATAGGTATTTGCCCCAACAACGGCACATTCATATCCTCCGCCAAATGCTTCACGCCTTCACGCCCAAACAGGAAATACTTATTCTCCGGCAATTCTGCCGGAGTGAACCACGACATGTTCTCCACCAACCCCAGAATAGGCACGTCCACCTTGTCGTTCGTGTACATGTTGATGCCCTTCCTTGCGTCGGCTAACGCCACTTCTTGCGGCGTGCTGACAATCACCGCTCCAGTGATGCCCAATGTCTGCACCAAAGTAAGATGGATATCACTGGTTCCGGGAGGCGTGTCCAACACGAAGAAGTCCAGTTCGCCCCAATCGGCATCGCCAATCAGTTGCTTCAAAGCGTTGCTGGCCATGCCGCCGCGCCATAATGTGGCTTGGTCAGGGTCGACAAAGAAACCGATGGAAAGCACCTTCATTCCGTACTTCTCTATCGGGATGATGAGGTCGCGCCCGCCAATTCTTTCCGCATAGGGCCGCGCATCTTCCAATTGGAGCATCTTCGGCACCGAAGGCCCGAAGATATCCGCATCCAACAAACCGACACGATAACCCTCTTTTGCCAACGCCACGGCAAGGTTGACTGCAATCGTAGATTTGCCCACACCGCCTTTTCCTGAGGAAACAGCAATGATGTTCTTCACGCCGGGCAGCATCTTTCCCGGTTCCGGACGGGCAGCCTGACGGCTCTCAGTGGCAATATCCACAGCAACATCCGGCGACACGTAGGCATGGATGGCTGCTTCAGCCGCCTTGACAATGGATTTCATAAAGGGGTCAGTGGGTTTCTCAAACACAAGGGAGAAGCTCACTGAAAGGCCGTTGATGCGGATGTTGTCGGCCACCATCCCGGCCTCCACAATGTTTTTCCCGCTTCCGGGATAACGCACGGTGGCCAATGCGTCTAAAATCAATTTCGGATAAATAGTCATATTTCTTCTGTTTGAACTTGTTCTTTCGTTGTCATCCGGCCTAACGGCAGCGGGAAACGTCGCGTCCCCTTCCCCCTACCTTCCTGTTTGCAAGGTGCTGCGCTTGCTGCGGTTGTAGCTGCGGTACGAATCCAATTCTATCTCCACTTCGGGTTCCGCCAACTCGCCTTCGTGGGGCAAGGCGAACTTCAAGTACTTGATGGTCAGCCCTCGTTCCAGCCATTGCTGCTCATAATACGTTCGGATGCCCAAAATGTTGTCCGTGCAGCCGGAGTGGTAAAGGTCGTCTGTGTCGAAAAGCACGGGAAAATGGTTCTTCTCCACCATGTATTTCGTGTAAGTATACAGGAAAGGGCTGTCTGTCTTCAGGTGGATGATGCCGCCGGGCTTCAAGAAACGGCGGTAACGCTCCATGAAATAAGTGGAAGTGAGCCGCTTGGTGGCTTTCTTCATTTGCGGGTCGGAAAAAGTCAGCCAAATCTCGTCCACCTCGGAAGGCGCAAAAAAGCGGTCAATCAATTCGATGTTCGTCCGCAAGAAAGCCACGTTCTGCAAGCCTTCGCGCAACGATTCTGTGGCGCCTGTCCACATGCGCGCGCCTTTGATGTCCACGCCGATAAAGTTTTTTTCCGGAAACAAGCGTGCCAACCCTACGGTATATTCCCCCCGCCCGCAGCCTAACTCCAGCACCAACGGACGATTGTTTTTAAAGAAATCGCTCTGCCATTTGCCTTGCATCGGGCAAACAGCGTCAGCTATCATGGCATATGGATATTCAAACACATGCGGGTAAGCCTGCATGTCCGCGAATTTTTCTAATTTCCCTTTTCCCATCTTCATCTCTTTAAGCGCGGACAAAGTTAAGAATTTGTTCGGACTTCTCCCCGTGTCGCCCCGCAAAAAGAAAAAATCCTGCCGGGACTCCTCACGAGTGCCGACAGGACATGGATTACAAATTAGTCCAAAAAGTGTTCTTTTCCTCTTTTGCCCGGCCATCAAAGCACCGCAGGCTTCGCGGGTCACAACGCGGCGGATGCAGACGCTTCTTGCGGCGCGTCATCAACAGAGACGGTTTCCGCATCCAAGCGTTTCAGTTCCTCATAGAAAGCCACACGAGATGTTTGCATATAAGGAGCTACCCACAACACTGCAATACCCAAAGTAATGATGCACAAAAGTATCCATCCGATGAAGCTCAAATCGAGCAGGAACAGCTTCATCTTGTTGCCCCGCATCATGCGCATGCTTTCCTCGATGGCACCGTTGTATTTCAAGTCCGGGCGGTCTTTCAGGATATAGGGGGTCATGCTGTAAGAATACCCCTTGATGATGCCGGGGACGAGCAACAGCAATGACCACAAGAAGATATAAATGTTTTGCAGCAACAAGGTGAGAAACACGCGGCCATAATCCTTGAAGCCATCGAACAGCATGCCCAAATCCAGCTTGCCTTCCTGCCGCACCAACGGCATGAACATCGTATCTATGCCATATTCCAAGGGAATGCCCACAAAAATCGTAAGCAATCCACAAAGCAAAGCCAGCGCACTTCCCGCCTCTGTTCCTGTGCTGAACGCTCCATAAATAACAATGAATATCAATGTAGCCCCTACGGCCAATCCCCAGTTTCCCTTCAATGCGGCACAAGCCTCGTCGCGGAAACTCTTGCAAGTACGTGTCACTTTCATAGTTTTCTTGTTATCAGATTTTAAATATGCCGTAAAAATAGAAAGAAATTCCGGCTTCTGCAAAACATTTTTCTGTTTTTCTTTGCCCGAAGCCGGAATTTGTTCCAAAAAGCGTGCCGGAAGGAAGGTTATTCCACCACCGTGGTCCAGCCATACGTGTCGGGTTCTTCCCCATATTGTATGGCGCGGAGCTTATGGTACAGCTTCTCGCACACGGGGCCGGGCTTGCCGTCCTTGGCAATCACGTAGGACTTCCCTTTCTCCGGGTCGTCGATGCGCAGGATGGGGCTGATGACAGCTGCCGTGCCGCAGGCGCCTGCTTCCTCGAAAGTTTCCAATTCTTCTTCGGGGATGGGGCGGCGTTCCACCTTCATGCCCATGTCTTCCGCCAACTGCATCAGCGACTTGTTGGTGATGGAAGGCAGGATGGAGGTGGACAGCGGGGTGACGTAAGTGTTGTTCTTGATGCCAAAGAAATTAGCCGCGCCGCACTCGTCCATGTATTTCTTCTCCTTTGCATCCAGATAGAACTCGGCAGAATAGCCTCCGGCATGCGCCTCCATGCTGGCACGCAGGCTCGCCGCATAGTTGCCGCCCACCTTGAATGTGCCGGTGCCCAAGGGGGCTGCACGGTCATATTTGCGGGTAATCACGTAAGGAGTGGCCACGAACCCGCCTTTGAAATACGGACCCACCGGCGTGGTGAACACCACGAACAGGTATTCGTTGGCCGGACGGACGCCAACTTGCGCCCCGGTCCCGATGAGCAACGGGCGCAAATACAGGGAAGCTCCCGTGCCGTATGGGGGGACGAAGCGTTCATTCAGCTTTACGACCTTCACCATCATTTCGCGGAACCGCTCGGTGGACAGTTCCGGCATCAGGATGCCACGGCAAGTGCTTTGCAGGCGTGCCGCATTTTCCTCCAAACGGAAGATGCGGATTTTCCCGTCTTTCCCCCGGAAAGCCTTCAAGCCTTCAAATGCTTCCTGCCCGTAGTGCAGGCAAGTGGCCGCCATGTGGATGTTGATATACTCGCTGCTGCTTACTTCTATTTCACCCCATGCGCCGTCGCGGTAGCGGCAACGCACGTTATAATCCGTCGGCATGTAGCCGAACGACAAATTAGACCAATCGATTTCTTTCATATATTTTATCCGTTTAAATGGTTGCTGTTCCTTTCCCGCAAATGTAGGCTTTCTGTTCCAATTAACCAATCATCCGGGAGGAATATTTTTAAGCTTCCCCTGATTGGCCGTCTCCTTCCATGATTTTTTTCACCTCCTCGTCGGCCTTGCACAATTTGCCCCGGCAGAAACGCACTAATTCTTGCGCCTCCTTCAAACGGCTTCCCAAAAGGTCGATGTCCAATTCGCCTTCTTCCATCTCCGCCACAAGGGCTTCCAACCGCTCCATGGCTTTGCCATACGTCATTCCTTCTGTTTCCATGTTCCTTTATTTATAGGTGTCACTTCTATTTTTCCTTTCCACAACACGAGGGCCAATGCGTCGCCTTCGGCCACTTCTGCGGGGCTTTTCACCGCTTTCCCCCCTTTCAGCGTGATGCTGTAGCCGCGTTTCAGCATGCGTTCCGGGGAAAGTGCCTGCAACTGTTGCTGCAAAAGCGCCAGGCGGTGGCTTTCGCGGTCCATCCTCCATGCGGCAGCGGCCTGCAACTGTTTGCCCAAATCCGTCAAACGGTGGGATTCGTGCAGGCAGCGCATCGCCACGGCCGAAGGCATTTTCCCGGAAAGATGCTCCAAACGCTTCTTTTCCTCCTCCAACCGCCAGCGCACCCTCTCCGCGAAAGCACGGGCGCAAGCGTCCAGCCGGTCGGCAGCCTGCTTCATCCCGGCAATCAAAAATTCGGCTGCAGCCGTTGGCGTTTTCACGCGGGTGTGGGCAACACTGTCGATCACCGTATCGTCGCGCTCGTGGCCGATGCCCGTGATGACGGGCAACGGGAACTGTGCGCAGTTGGCCGCCAACAGGTAAGTGTCGAAGCCGGAGAGGTCGGACGTGGCCCCTCCGCCCCGGATGATGACCACCACGTCCCAATCGTCCCGTTCGGCATTGATGGCATCCAATGCCGCTATGATGCTCTGCTCCACCCGCTCGCCCTGCATGACCGCCGGAAACAAGCGAACCTTGAAGCGGAACCCGTAAGGGTTATGCTCCAACTGATTGCAGAAATCGCCGAATCCTGCCGCCGTGGCCGAGGATATGACGGCAATGCGCCGCGCCGGGACGGGCATCTCCAACTCTTTGTTCAGGTTCAGCACGCCTTCTTGTTCCAATTGCCGGAGGATTTCCCTGCGGCGGCGCGCCATGTCGCCCACGGTGTAGGAGGGGTCAATGTCCAGCACGGCGAGGCTATATCCGTAGAGTTCATGGAAATCCACCCGCACCTGCACCCGCACTTTGATGCCTGCCACGAACGCCTGCCCCGTTTCCTGCTCGAAATAGGGCTTCAACAGGCGGAACACATTTGCCCAAATCGTGCCCCGCGCCTTGGCAAGAAGCTGGTTGCCGTGCGGGTCTTTCTGCACGAACTCCACGAAGCAATGCCCCCCGGCATTGGCACGCACTTCGCTCAACTCGGCATGCAGCCAGCAGTCTCCGCCCATGCCTTGCGCCAACACTTGCCGCACGCGGCTGTTCAGTTCGTAAAGTGAATAAGATTCTTCCGGCATACTTGTTCGTTCATTTATCAAGATACATTCCGATTCCCCGCTGCGAGGCAATGAAAGCACCGCCCACAACGCGCCGCCCGTCGTAGAAAACGGCAGACTGCCCCGGCGTGACGGCGGAAGCTTCCCCCAAGAAATGCACCAGCCACCGCCCGTCGTCCAAACGGCGCACCCGGCACGGCACCGGGCGGCTGCGGTAACGGATGCGCACCGAAAGGCGGGCATCCAGCGATTCGTCCCAAGGAGCCACCCAACGCACGTCTTCCACCAGCATGTGGCTGGCCTTCAACCGGGCGGCATCGCCCAGCATCACCGTGTTCTTCTCCGGGTTGATTTTCAGCACGTATGCCGGACGGCCCAAGGCTATCTCCAAACCTTTTCGCTGCCCTATCGTATAATAAGGATAGCCTTTATGTTCTCCCAACTTCGCCCCTGCGGCATCCACGAACCAGCCTTTCCCGATGCGTTCGTCCAAATCCGGCACTTGTTCGCGCAAGAAGTCGCGGTAATCGCCTTGGATGAAACACACCTCCATGCTCTCTCCTTCCCGTGATTTGGCTTCGAAGCCCTTCCGGGCGAGGTACTCGCGCACTTGCTGTTTCGTCATTCCGCCCAAAGGAAAAAGGCAACGCGCCAACACGTCCTGCCCCAAACGCCAAAGGAAATAGGACTGGTCTTTCAACAAATCCTCGCCTTCGGCCACATAACAAAGCCCGTTGCAACGTTCGACGGCAGAATAATGCCCGGTGGCGATGAAGGGGCAACCCAAACGGTCCGCCCACTCCGCCAATACCCGGAACTTGAACAAGGGGTTGCACACGACGCAAGGATTGGGCGTGCGCCCCCGGAGGTACTCACGGATGAAATACCCTTTCACTATCTGCTGCCGGAAGGCTTCCCGCTCGTCGGCCACATAATGGGGAATGCCGAGGCGTTCGGCCAGGCGGCGCGCCTCCACGACATAGGCAGGCTCCGCCGCATCACCGGCTGGAGCGGCGTCCCACGTGCGCATCGTCACGCCCAACACTTCGCAGCCTTGCTCCAAAAGCATCAGGCAAACCGCCGAACTGTCCACGCCGCCGCTCATGCCTACCAGCACGCGCTGTGTCTCTTTTCTCGCTTCCATGAAGCAAAGATAGGGATAAAATTGAAGAACGAAAGCATAAAATATCAGATTTTAGCAAGCCGCACCGAACCGCGCAGCCGACAAAATGTGCATCTTTGTTGCACGAAAATAGGATGCGGCTCGGCAATGCAAGCCTGAAAACTTCGTTTTCCACTTGCCATTGCACTCACCTTTCGCTATCTTTGCGCACTTTTTCCCGGCAAGCCACGGGAACTTCATTAATATTGACGCTTATGGACCAAAGGACACCTACTGAATTAGGAACAGAAAGAATCGGCAAACTGCTGATGCAGTATGCCATACCGGCCATCATCGCCATGACGGCCTCGTCGCTCTACAACATGATTGACAGCATCTTCATCGGGCATGGCGTGGGCACGATGGCCATCTCCGGGCTGGCCATCACCTTCCCGTTCATGAACCTTGCCGCAGCTTTCGGCTCATTGGTGGGCGTGGGCGCGGCCACGCTCGTTTCCGTGAAGTTGGGGCAACGGGACTATGACACCGCGCAACGGGTATTGGGCAACGTGGTGGTGCTGAACGTCATCATCGGCATCCTGTTCACCGCCATCGGGTTGTTGTTTCTCGACCCCATCCTCTACTTCTTCGGCGCAAGCGAAGCCACCATCCCTTACGCCCGCGACTACATGCAAGTCATCCTGATCGGCAACATCGTCACGCACCTTTACTTAGGGCTGAACTCCGTGCTTCGCTCTGCCGGCTACCCGCGCAAGGCCATGTATGCCACGGTGGCCACGGTGGTCATCAACACCATCTTGGCACCCATCTTCATCTTCGTGTTCGACTGGGGCATCAAAGGCGCGGCATGGGCCACCGTCATTGCGCAAGTCGTCGCCCTGCTGTGGCTCATCCGCCTGTTCTGCGACAAGCGCGAACTGCTGCATTTCCGCAAAGGAATCTTCCGCCTGAAAAGGCAAATCGTGGTGAACTCGCTGGCCATCGGCCTGTCGCCTTTCCTGATGAACCTGGCATCGTGCTGCATCGTCATCGTCATCAACTTGGGATTGAAGAAATACGGCGGCGACCTTGCCATCGGCGCATTCGGCATCGTGAACCGCCTGGTCTTTTTGGTGGTAATGATTGTCATGGGCATCAACCAGGGCATGCAGCCCATTGCAGGCTACAACTACGGGGCAAGGCTTTACCCCCGCGTCACGAAAGTGTTGAAAGTCACCATATTCGGAGCCACCATTGTGACAACCACCGGCTTCCTCGTCGCCATGTTCGTCCCGGAATTGGCGGTGGCCCTGTTCACTTCCGACCAGGAACTGATCGACTTGTCCGTGAAAGGGCTTCGCATCACCACCATCTTCTTCCCCATCGTCGGCTTCCAGATGGTGACATCCAATTTCTTCCAGAGCATCGGCATGGCAAGCAAGGCCATTTTCCTTTCGCTCACGCGGCAAATGCTTTTCTTGTTGCCCTGCCTGCTTGTCCTCCCCAACTTCTGGGGCGCATGGGGCGTGTGGGTGAGCATGCCGGTGTCTGACCTCGTGGCTTCCATCGTGGCCGCCGTCATGCTGTACATGCAATTTAAAAAATTCAAAAGAATGGAAGCAACCAAATAGTTTTTTCGTAAGTTTGTACATCATTATTCTTTAAATCCGGGAAACCATGAACGAAAAATATGTCATCAACATCGGCCGGCAGTTGGGCAGCGGCGGGCGTGAAATAGGCGTGAAACTGGCCAAAGAATTAGGGATTGCCTTCTACGACAAGGAACTGATAGAACTGGCTTCGCAGGAAAGCGGGCTGTGCAAGGAATTTTTCGAGAAGGCAGACGAGAAAGCATCGCAAAGCCTTATCGGGGGATTGTTCGGCACGCGCTTCCCGTTCATCACGGAAGGTTCCATGCCCTACTCCAACTGCTTGAGCAACGATGCCCTGTTCAAGATACAAAGCGACGTGATCCGCAGGCTGGCAGAGGAGCATTCCTGCCTTTTCGTGGGGCGGTGCGCCGACTACATCCTGCGCGACAACCCGCGATGCGTCAACGTTTTCATCTCAGCTTCGATGGCCGACCGCATCCAGCGCATCATGACGCGGCGCAACATTTCCAAGGACGAAGCCGAAGAACTGATTGAAAAGATGGACAAAAGGCGTTCCACTTATTACAACTATTACAGCTACAACACGTGGGGAGCCGCCGCCACCTACCATCTTTGCATCGACTCGTCCGTGTTGGGCATCGACGGCACCACGGCGTTCATCAAGGAATTTGCCATGAAGAAATTAGGCGGGTTGCAGTAAGGGCGCGGCAGATGGCAATGCGCCGGAGGAAGAATTTTATCAGAAGAATTCCCGCATGCCCTCCAGCCGCACCGGAACCGTCCACAGAGCCGTTCTGGAATGCACTACGAACTTTTCAAAAAACATTGGAATGTTTTGCATGAAACTTTCCAATGTTTTGCCTCAAACATTAGAAAGATTTTCAAAAACCTTTGGGAGGTCCGGGGAAAGCCTTTCTGATGATTTTCCTGCCCTTTCCGAGCTTGCAACCCGGAAGCATGAAAGCCGGGGATTGCCCATCCCCTTCAAACCGCCTGCAACAAACAGGCTGTCCCCCAAAAACAGGGCCGCAAAATCTTGCGGCCCTGCATGAAATCTGGAATTTGAAACCTGGAATCTTACAGCAACCGGTCGGCAGCTTCCTTGCCTGCCGCCAAAGCTTTCAGGTTCAACGCCACGATGTCCTCGCCCTTTCGCCCGAAGATGTCGCGGATGCTGCTCTGCACTTTCTCGTAGGCAATGCCGAGGAACGGCACGGTGGCACCCAGCAAAACGATGTTGGACACCCGCACGCTCCCCAATTCCTTCGCAATCTTGTCCACGTTCAACACGACCTTGTGGGGCAACTTGCCGATTTCCTCCGCCACTTTTCCCGTCTCCGGGTAATTGGGGATGTTGATGAACGGCGCTTCATTCGTCACCAGCCACCCGTCTTTCTCTAAGTACGGGAGGTAACGAAGGCTCTCCATCGGCTCCAAAGAGAGAATGATGTCGCACTTCCCCGTAGGAATCAGGTCGGAGGCAATGGGCCGGTCGCTGATCCGAAGGTTGGATTGCACGTCGCCTCCCCGTTGGCTCATGCCATGCACCTCTGCCTGCTTCATGTACAAACTGTCTTTCAAGGCTGCCTGCCCGATAATGGCCGCGATGGAAAGGATGCCTTGCCCCCCCACACCGCATAAAATGATGTCCTTTTTCATTTCTTGCTTGCTCTTTTCTTTCTTGCCAACGTTTGAATGCACTCTCTCCTCGGAATAATCACCGAAACACCCGGATAATCCAGTTCTTCACGAAGAACCTGCTTCATTTCCTCATAATTCTTTTTCAACGGGACAACCACGCGCACATGTTCGGGACGCACGCCTAACCCGATGCAAATAGCCTCCAGTTTCCCTGTGCCGGCCGAGTCCTGCCCGCCGGTCATGGCGGTCGTTTCATTGTCGGAAATGACGATGGTGACCGGCGTGTTCTCGTTCACGCAATCCAGCAAGCCGGTCATGCCAGAATGAGTGAAGGTGGAATCTCCAATGACTGCCACCGCCGGACGAAGGCCGCCGTCTGCCGCACCTTTGGCCATCGTGATGGAAGCCCCCATGTCCACGCACGAGTCGATAGCGTTGAAAGGAGCCATCGCGCCCAATGTGTAGCACCCGATGTCGCTGAACACTTTGTGCGTGGGATACTCGGCGCGAAGCACTTCTGTCAGTACCGTGTACATGTCCCTGTGGCCGCATCCCTCGCACAATGCGGGAGGACGCACCTCGACAATGGGAGAAGGCATGAAAAACGGCTTGAAGTCTTTGCCCACGGCACGTGCCACGATGTCGGGGTTCAACTCGCCGTCGGGCGGCAACGTCCCGTCCGTCCGGCCTTTCACCCGGATGCCCATGCCCAAATAGCCTTTCAGCATCTTCTCCACGACGGGTTGCCCGTCCTCCAACACCAGGATTTCCCCGCAATCGGCCACCAACTGGCGCAACTGCTTTTCCGGCAAAGGGTACTGCCCTATCTTCAACACCGGGTATTCGCAACCCTCCGGGTAGCTTTCCATCAAGTAATTGTAAGCTATGCCGCAGGCAATGATGCCCATTTTTTTGTTCGGCCCGTCGGCATACACATTATAAGGAGATGCCTCCGAAGCCCTCACCAAGCCGGCTTGTTTTTCCAACAGCATCTTGTAACGCCTGCGGGCAATGCCGGGCAACAAGATGAACTGCTTGGGGTCGCTTCCCTCCATGTTCATGGCATTTTGCGGTTGCAGGGCCTTTGCCTCCACGCCCGAGCGGGAATGCGCCAAGCGGGTGACGATGCGCATCAAGACAGGTTCGCCCGTTTCTTCGGAAAAGCGGAAGCCATCGTATGCCATGTCGTAGGCTTCTTGCTGGTTGGAAGGTTCCAACATCGGTATCAAGGCAAAGTTGCCATAAAAGCGGCTGTCCTGCTCATTTTGCGAAGAATGCATGCTGGGATCGTCGGCCGCCACCACCATCAACCCGCCGCGCACGCCTGTGATTGCGGAATTGACGAAGCAGTCGGCCGCCACGTTCATCCCCACATGCTTCATGCACACCATCGAACGTTTGCCCACGAACGACATTCCCAAAGCAGCTTCCATGGCAGTTTTCTCGTTGCTGCTCCACCGGCAATGGATGTTCCGCTCGCGCGCCACGGGCGACTGCTGCACATACTCCGTGATTTCTGTCGAAGGAGTCCCGGGATAGGCATAAATGCCTGACAAACCGGCATCGATAGCCCCTTGAGCTATTGCCTCATCACCTAAAAGAAGTTGTTTATTCATAGTCATGATTTAAAAAATGAAAGTAATTCACCCCACAAAGATAGTAAAACAAAGCATTTCTACTTACTTTTTGCTCTTAAAAAATCTTTCTTTTGTTCAGGGCCTGCCAATAGCGGCGTGCATTGGCCTGATGCCCTGCCAACGTGGAAGCAAAATTGTGAAGGCCGGAAAAGTCCTCCTTCGCGCACATGTAGAGATAGGAATGATGCGCATAGTCCAGCACACTGTTGATGCCCGCGACAGAAGGAAGGCGGATGGGCCCCGGCGGAAGGCCCGCGTATTTATAGGTATTGTAAGGCGAATCTATCAGAAGATGGTGGTTATAAATGCGCTTCATGCCGAAATCCTGCCACGCAAACTTCACCGTCGGGTCGGCTTGCAAGAGCATGCCCCTCCGCAAACGGTTGATGTACAACCCGGCCACCACGGGCTTTTCACGGTCGGCATTGGTTTCTTCTTCCACTATCGAGGCCAAAACAATGGCTTCTTCCGGGGTCAACCCTGCGGCCTGCGCCTTCGCTATCCGCGAGGCTGTCCAGAATGCATCGTATTCCCGCCGCATCCGCTTGAAAAGCGCGTCGACACTTGCATTCCAATAAATCTCATACTTGTTCGGCAGGAACATGCAAAGGATGGTTTCCGTCGTGAAGCCCATCCGGCGGCAATAGGCGGAATCATGCAGGCAGGCGGCTATCTCTGCCGAATCAACCATCAGCTGCTCCCCAAGCCGGGCGGCCAACTGCCCTTTGGTCCGCAAGTTGTGGAAAGACACTTTGACCGGCACTTGATGGTTGCGGGCAACGCGCAAGTACAAGTCCAGCATGTTGTCGTCCGGATAAACGGGGTAACACCCCGTGAACACATGGCGGCCATAATCCTTGTAATCCGCCAGCCATTTGAATCCCCGGATTGAACGGGGCGCAACCATCGCCTGCAACTTGCAGCACACGGAGTCGGCCGTGTCGTCGCGGTCCACGTAAAGGTATGCCGCCTGTGCCAGCGGCAATCCCCTTGCAAAGAAGAAAGAATACGCCGCTCCGCCCGCCGCTGCCAGAAGAATGGCCAGCACGGCCAGGCATATCCAAACACGTTTCCTGTTGTTTCTCATCATTTGTCCTTTCCTTTTAATGCAATCCCCACGCCTCGGGCGAACATTCCGTCTCTATTTTTGCTTCCACTTCATCCGGCAAGGAGGGGAAAAAATCAATGCCGGTCATCGCTTCCACCCGGTCCACGCTGACGGCATACGCGGCCAACGGGCGGTTGCCTTTCTTCTGTTCCATCACGAAGCCGATGGCCTGCTGCCTTTTCCCTCCATAACGAAGCACCACTTTATAGAAACGTTCCGGCACAGCCACCTTGTTCACCCCGATGCGTTTGGGCGACTTTCCCACCATCGGCCCGCACGCCACGTACACCGACCCGTAACGTTGCGCCCACGTGCGCACTTGTTCTTCCAAATCCTTCCAGTCGCCCGCGTTCAAGTTATGTAGCTGGGGGCAGATGTTGCTCATATAGAAAGACTCTTTCATGGCTTGTGCGCTCCATTTCATGTCGGCAGCCGGCGCCATATGCCCACGGTCGTAGCCGGAATGCGTGTAATCAGAGGTCTCAGCCGCCGCGCCGATAATCTGCGGATCCGCCAAGAAACGGTTGGTGCGACCCACCGTGCCGCGTGTTTCCTCCTCTGTCAGTTCATAAGCCACCCAGTTCGGCAAACGCCAATGCTCATTATAAGAAACGGTGTAACCCGTATGCCGGATGATTTGCTCCTCGCGGTCGTACAGCCGCGAAGGCAGCTCCATGCCTGCCGCAGGCTTTGCCTTTCGGGAAAATGCCTGCACATCCCCGCCATGCGACGAAAAGAGCCACACAACACCTGCCAGCAAAAGCAGCATGAGAAAGGCAGGAAACTTCCCCGCCTTCTTCGTTTTCCTTCTTCGTTTTCCTGCCATAACCACTCTGCTATATCAAAGGACCACCCATTAACCGATTTTCCTGCAACTGTTCATTTGCAGGAAGCGGTCCAACATTTCCGTGCAATCGCCCGGCAAAAGGATTTGATGGCTGCCCAACGGATGCTTGAAGAAGCTGTCCACCGGCGTGTTCAAGCGCACTTTCACCTGGGAATGGGCAGCCTGCCCGAAACCAATGTTTTCCAGCAACTTCCCGGAAGCTGCCCAATATTCGTCCAAACATTCTCCTCCACACCTCAGCATGGTCACTTCGCCCAACGGGAGCATGCCTTGCACGGATATCTTGTCGGGCCATGCCATGCTGTTCTGAAGCACGAACCGCTCCATGCGGCGGATATTGGCAAAACAATAGGACAGTTGCACTTCATTGTAGCGGCAATCGATGGAAACAGGCGTGACCATCAGCCCGCTTCTTCCCGTCAGCATCTTGGCGGCCAACAGGGTGAAAACCGCCTGCAAATCGCCGTCGCACACCGCAGGAATGCCTTCATTGTTCAGCAACGACAATGCCAGGCAGCCCGTAGCCTGCAACTGTTCCGACAAAGCCGGGCAATTCAGCGTCACGGAATCCAGACGGTCTTCCTCGCAAATGCGCTTCACGGCTTTGTAAACACGCAACGCTTTCAGCAGTTCTTGCGGAGAAGCATTGCAGCAATCTTCTGCCTTCATGGCCAGGTAAGACAATTCGGGACGCATGTCTTCCTCCGCCACTTCGCCGGAATAACAGACAAGCCGTTCCATCGGAATGTCGATGTATTCCAACCCCCAACGCCTTTTGGCCAGAAGATAATCCACATTGCTGGCAATGAGCCATGGGACTGTGCCGCCAATCACACCGACTCGCCGCTGCTGCATGCCTTGCAACACGGCAAAACAATGGCACATATCGGCCAGGCGGGGCAACACTTCGCGGTTGCCGCCATGCAGTATCTCTACCTGCACGCCGCGTTGCCTTGCCCATGCCGCCATTTCCAACGCAGCACCCAGTGAATTGCAGTCGCCATCAGCCAAAAGGACGACAGGATGCGGCAATTGCTCGTAGCATTGCTCGAATACTTTCCCTGTGCCTCCGCTGGCCACAAGCACGACGCTGAACAAGCTACGGTTCAACTTGCCCAACTCCTTGCAACTGACCCAATGTATATCGAAATGCTTCTTTATGTCTTCCAATAATGCCGCATGGGGCTTTTCACTTCCGCATTGCTTGCTTTGCGCCAAAGCGAAAACAATCAAATTTATCTCCATGGCCTTTTCATGTTATTCCATGAGCAAACTTACACATTAATTTCCAAATGCCCTGCATAATGTCAGATAAGATAACATTCCTTGATTTTGTTAAGCATTTGTTTGTTTGGTTTTCGACGATATGGTATCTTTGCGGCTTCAAACCGATAAATAAACATTATCCGCAAATGCCGACCATATCCATTCGCGGGAACGAAATGCCCGCCTCACCGATTCGCAAATTAGCTCCTTTGGCGGAACAAGCCAAGCAACGGGGCATCCGCATATACCACCTGAACATCGGGCAGCCGGACTTGCCGACTCCGAAGGCTGCTTTGGATGCCATCCGCAACATCGACCGCAAAGTGCTGGAATACAGCCCCAGCGACGGGTACAGAAGTTACCGTGAGAAGCTGACGCAGTACTACAAGAAATACGACATCCTGCTGGATGCCGACGACATCATCGTGACAACCGGCGGCTCGGAGGCCGTGTTGTTCGCCTTCATGTCCTGCCTGAACCCCGGCGATGAAATCATCGTGCCGGAGCCGGCCTACGCCAACTACATGGCATTCGCCATCTCCGCCGGGGCCAAGATACGCACCATTGCCACCACCATCGAGGAAGGCTTCGCGCTGCCGAAAGTGGAAAAGTTCGAGGAACTCATCAACGAGCGCACGAAAGGCATCCTGATATGCAACCCGAACAACCCGACCGGCTACCTCTACACCCGCAAGGAGATGAACCAAATCCGCGATTTGGTGAAGAAATACGACCTGTTCCTGTTCTCCGACGAAGTGTACCGCGAGTTCATCTACACCGGCTCGCCCTACATCTCTGCCTGCCACCTGAAGGGCATCGAGGAGAACGTGGTGCTGATTGATTCCGTGTCGAAGCGTTACTCTGAATGCGGCATCCGCATCGGCGCCCTCATCACCAAGAACAAAGAAGTGAGGAACGCGGTGATGAAGTTCTGCCAGGCGCGCCTCAGCCCCCCGTTGATCGGGCAGATTGCCGCCGAAGCGTCGTTGGACGCGCCGGAAGAATACGCCCGCGAGACGTATGACGAATACGTGGAACGACGCAAATGCCTCATCGACGGGCTGAACAGAATCCCCGGCGTTTACTCGCCCATTCCCATGGGCGCTTTCTACACGGTGGCCAAGCTGCCGGTGGACAACTCCGACAAGTTCTGCGCATGGTGCCTCACGGACTTTGAATATGAGAAGGAAACCGTGTTCATGGCGCCCGCGTCCGGCTTCTACACCACGCCCGGCGCAGGCATCAACGAGGTGCGCATCGCCTATGTGTTGAAGAAAGACGACCTGACACGCGCCTTGTTCATTTTAAGGAAAGCGCTGGAAGCATACCCCGGAAGGACGGAATGATGCCGATGTTTGAACTGTTCGTTGCCCGGAAAATCTACTTCGACAAGAGCGAAGGGAAGAAAATATCCAAGCCTGCCGTGCGCATCGCCATGTGGGGATTGGCCATCGGACTGGCGGTCATGATTATCTCCGTGGCGGTCGTCATCGGGTTCAAGCAGGAAGTAAGGGAAAAAGTCATCGGGCTGGGGGCGCACATCCAAATATCCAATTTCGACTCGAACACGACTTACGAGATGCAACCCATCGCGGCCACCGACAGCATCATGGAAGCCATCAGGGGCATCGACGGGGTGAAGCACGTGCAACGTTTCACCACGAAGCCCGGCATCATCAAGACCGGCGACGACTTCACCGGCATCGTGCTGAAAGGCATTGGGCCGGAATACGACACTTCCTTCTTGGAGAACAGCCTCACAGAAGGGGAAATGCCGGCCTTCTCCGACACATCGTCCACCAACCGCATCCTCATATCGGAAGCACTGGCCGCAAAGATGCAACTGAAACTGGGCGACAAGATACACACCTATTACATAGAAGAACAGATACGGGTGCGGAGGTTCACCATCGCAGGCATCTATTCCACCCACTTCTCAGACTTCGACAACCTGTTCATCATCGGCGACCTTTACACCGCCAACCGCCTGAACGGGTGGCAACCGGCGCAAGTGAGCGGCATGGAAGTAGAAGCGAGTGACTACGCCGAACTCGAATCCGTGCGCGAAGCCATCAGCAGGGAGACGGGCAACCGCCCCGACCCTTACGGCGGCGTGTTCTATGCGCAGACCGTGAAGGAACTCTATCCCCAAATCTTCGCATGGCTGGACTTGCTCGACCTGAACGTGTGGGTCATCCTGATTCTCATGATCGGCGTGGCAGGGTTCACCATGATTTCCGGCCTGCTCATCATCATCCTGGAGCGGACGAACATGATTGGCATCCTGAAATCCTTGGGGGCCGGCAACCGCACCGTCCGCAAAATCTTCCTCTGCTTCGCGGCCTTCCTGGTAGGCAAAGGCATGCTGTGGGGCAACATTATCGGTTTCGGGATATGCCTCGTGCAGCACTTCTTCCACCTCGTGCCGCTCGACCCCGCCACGTATTACGTCAGCACCGTGCCATTGGGAGGCAGCATCTGGGTGTTCCTCCTGCTCAACGCCTGCACCTTCATCCTGTCGATGCTGATACTCATCGGGCCGTCGTGCCTCATCTCAAAGATACATCCTGCCCGCTCCATGCGCTACGAGTAGCCACGCTTGCGGGAAACGGCTCCCGGATGCCTCAAGGCATTAACAACGAAGAATCGCCGTAGCTCAGGAAACGGAAACCATGATCGAGGGCATAGTCGTAAACATCGCGCCAAGCATCCCCGATGAAGGCGGACACTAACAGCAGCAAAGTGCTTTTCGGCTGGTGGAAATTGGTAATCATGGCCTTCACGATGCGGTAGCGGTAGCCGGGAACGATGATGATTTGCGTGCTGGTGTCCAGCGTCTCCAACTGGTGGCGGACTAAATAGTCCCTGACGGCCGACAAGGCTTCCACCGGCGAAAGCTCCGGCGGCTGCCCGTAAGGCTGCCACTGGCTCACGTGGAGTTGCTCCTCCGCAGCGTCGGGATGCGCGTGCAGCACCACGCCGATGTGGTAAAGGCTCTCCAAAGTGCGCACCGACGTTGTGCCTACCGCCACGCAACGCCCGCCGTGTTCCAGCAGGGTTTCTATCGTGCGGCGATGCACCGATATGTATTCCGTGTGCATCACATGCCCGTCGATTTCCTCGCTCTTCACGGGACGGAACGTGCCGGCCCCCACGTGCAACGTCAGTTCGCCCAACGCCACGCCCTTCGCCTGCAAGGCTTCCAGCACCGCAGGCGTGAAGTGGAGCCCCGCCGTCGGCGCGGCAACAGAACCTTTCACCTTGGAATAAACCGTCTGGTACGTCTCTTTGTCGCTCTCCTGCGTCTCGCGGTTCAGGTAAGGAGGTATGGGCAATTCGCCGAAATGCTCCAGAATGTCGGCGAACGTCACGGAAGCATCGTCCCAACGGAAGTCCACCCGGTAGCTCGTCCCCCGGCATTCGCCGCGCACGGCTTCCAGCGTCACCTCCCGGCCATTCACCACCATCGTGCGCGACAATGCCCCTTCTTTCCACTTCTTCAGGTTGCCCACCATGCAAAGCCACGCGCAGTGCGGCGCGCTTTGAAAGGACAAGGCATAGTCGTTCGGCTCTAAAGGCTCCAGGCAGAATATCTCGATCAAGGCGCCCGTTGCCTTGTGGAAGTGCAGGCGCGCCTGAATGACCTTCGTGTTGTTGAACAACAACAGTTCCCCTTCGCCGATGTAATCGGGCAAAGCGTGGAAACGGTCCTCGCTGATGCTCCCGTGCGAATAGACCAGCATCTTGGAATGGTCGCGCTCCTTCAGCGGGAATTTGGCGATGCGCCCGTCGGGCAACGGGTAATCATAATCTTCCATCCGGATATGGCGGTAGTCTGCAATCATAGTCACTGTTTCAATAAAACGGCGCAAAGATACGCTTTATCCCGGAATGCCCCGCACGGTGCAGGCCAAAAGAATGCGCCGGGATGGCCTGCCCCTCCCTTCATTTCCGACAATTTGTCCTGCATTTTAAACAAATGCACAGAACGTTCCTTCCACTTCATCCCAAACAATTTTCTGCACGATTATTAATCTTCAGGCGTTACGATTATTAATCGTACACGTGTACGATTAATAATCGTGCAAAACAAACTTCAGGAAGCACCTTGCGGAACATTCTGCATATTGTAGCTATTTTTCATGACACATGCGCAGGAAGCACGCAGGGATTTACAGTTTTATAAGGAACATAAAGGGGATTGAACGCGAAAAACCTTGGAATTTCATTGCATTTATCGTCCTTTTGATTATATTTGCAAAATACAATAACACAAAATTTTGTTTAACATGAAGAAAATTTTAATTTTACTCGTCTGTGCGCTATTCGGAATCAGCGCAAACCTGGCCGCCGGTCCTGCGGAGCAGAACCCGGTGAGGAAGATAAACGCCCCGCAAATACTATCGGGGGCGCAGTTGCAAATCGCGCAACAACAACCCGTTGTGCAAGGAAAAAGCTTGAAAGGGATGCCCATCAAGCCCGGCTCGAAAGCCGTCGCGCCGATGAAAGCCTTGAAAGCGCCCGCAAGGGCCGCCGAAGCAACGGCTGCCGACCTGACGGTGAACGAAGCCGAACTTGCCGCCACCGTGCTGCAACAGAATGCAGACTTCACGGCGAAAGCCACCGTTTACAACAACGGCACCAGCGACTATCAAGGGGAATTGGCGGTGTACCTGTTCACAGATGACGGGACAGGCCAACTTGTTCCTTTCTTTGCAACAGATGCGGTGAGCGTCACCATACCGCAAAACAGTTCGCAAATGGTTTCCATCCCCGGACACATTAATGGGGACGAAATCCCGGCAGGAGGCTATTATATCGGAGTGGTGGCTGACGCTACAAACATCCTCTATTTCAAAGACTCCCCCGAATACAACATCACTTATATAGAAATAGCAGCCGACCCGGCAAGCAACTACATCTTAAGCGTGACCAATGAGGCAACTTTCCCAACAGCCCTGAACCAGAATGAAAACGGGACTTTTACGGTCAACATTGCCAATACAGGCAACCTCCCGTTTGATGGCTACATCGTGATGGGACTTTCTTTGGACGGCAACGGGCTTTATTACGTGAGCGATGGCATCAGCACCAGCATCGCTGGGCAAAGTTCGCAGCAAGTGGAAATCTCCTACAATGTGCCCAGCAACTTGCCTACAGCCACTTACCAGATGTCCATCTTCTATTACATCAATTATGACGGCTCGTTCTATTACGTTCCTTTGTCTGATGGCACCTATTATAAATATGTGGAAGTGGAAGCCAATCCTGACAACAACTACATCCTGAATGTGGCCGATGAACCGGCACTGCCCACAACTCTCAACCAATACGAGAACGGCACTTTGGCAGTCAACATTGAAAACACGGGCAACCTTGCGTTCAACGGCAGCATTGCAATGGCGCTCATCACCGCAGACAACACATTGGCTTATGCAACGGATAAGGTGGCGGCAAGCATCGCCGGGCAAAGTTCGCTGCAAATGGAAATACCCTATTACATCCCCGGCACCCTTATCGAAGCAGGCACTTACCGCATGGCCATCTGCTACGTGGAAGGAACAGACCTCTACTACATCCCCTTGTCCGATGGTTCTTATCACAAAGAAATAGAAGTCATTGAGACGGAAGGGCCTGCATTGAGCTTGGACGAAGGCGCAGCTTTCCCGGAAAGCATCATGAAAGAAGCGGAATTTGCCGTGTCCGGCACCATCACCAACACGGGCGCAGACTTCGACGGCACCATCGGCCTCTTATTGGCCGATTGGAACGGGAACACCTATTATGAAAGCGAACACCAGGATGCGAGCATCGCACGCAACGCATCCCTCCCGTTTGAAATCAAAGGCAAAGTGGGCGCAGACATTGAACTGCCCAACACAAATTTGTTCGTTTTGTACGTCGTGACCGGCAACTATGAAACCATCGGATACGACTTTGTGGAGATTACCCCCAACCCGACGATCGAGCCTGTCCTTTCATGGGTGACCACGAATATGCCGGAAACCCTCCTGCAAGGCACGGAACTCACCGTGGAAGGCACACTTTCCAACACCGGCACAGCATTCAGCGGGCAACTGTGCGCGGCCTTGATAAGCAATGAGAACAACATTGCCTATATGACGGAACTCCAAGATGTGAATGTGGCAAGCAACGGCAGCACGCCTTTCACCGCCACAGGAAACATCGGCACATTGACGTCCGGAGAATACACGCTGCAAGTGCTGCATTACGATGGAAACAGGTACAACATTATCGGAGATTGCGGCACCGTCACCGTGGAAGCCAACCCGGAAATCAGCCCGGTACTCTCATGGGTAGAAGAAAGCAGCGACATCCCGGCCTTTGTGTACCAAGGCGTTCCTTTCGCCGTGAAAGTAATGATAAAGAACGACGGCGTAACATTCAGCGGTCCTGTTTCGCTCCAAATCAGTACTTTGACGGCATTGGTCCATTCAGCAGAACAAACCGTCACGATTGCAGAAGGTGAAACGAAAGAAGTCATCTTCAGCAACCTCGTGATGGGCAGTGAACTCAGCATCGGGCTTTACGTCTTGTATATCTCTACCGAAGCGGGCGAACTTTACAGCGGGATCATCAGTTTGCAGGATGCACAGTCCGCACCGATGCTCAGCGTGATGGAGAACATCAGCGAGATTCCTGCCACCATCATGCAGAACCAAGAGTTCACCATGAAAGCAATGGTGAGGAACGACGGGCTTGCCTTCGACGGCAATCTGCGCCTGTTCATCCAATCTTCTGCGGCAGAGGAAGTTTTCTCCATGCAACGGGCCACAACCATTGCCAGCGGAGAGACGAAAGAAGTCATCTTCACCGGCACCATCACAGATGAAACACCGGCAGGCAACTACTACCTCAACATCTCACAATGGGACGAAGAAAATGGCGACCATCCGCTCTATGCCAAAGATATCCGGCTGATTGAAGACCTTTCGGACATTCCAATACTCTCGTTCATAGAAGAAGGCAGCAACATCCCGGCCATTTTATACCACGGCAGGGAGTTCACCGCCACAGCCAAGGTGAAGAACAACGGCACAGACTTTGACGGCACCCTCCGCATGCACATCACTTATTACGGGACAACCCAGCGCACGTTTGAACAAAACATCGCCATTGCCCATGGGGAAACGAAAGAAGCAACCTTCACGGGAACGGTGGATGCGGCTATCGGCACGGGAGACCATGGCTACGGCGTGCAATTCGACTGGACAATGGATGCCGCCAATGACGATGTGTTTGCGGAAGGCACTTACGATGCGTACCAAAAAGACATCGAAATCTCTGTGGACCCCACGAAAACCCCTATCCTCCGTTTGGATGAAGAAGCCGGAAACAGCATTCCCTCCACCATCCAATTGGGCAAGGAGTTCAGCATTGTGGTGAACATCAAGAACGAAGGAGCAGACTACGACGGCACCATCGCCTTAGGTTTCTACAAAGAATATTTTTACGATTACCTGTTCACCCAGCCGGCAAGCATTGCCAACGGGGAAACCAAGAAAGTGACCTTCACTGGCACCATCACCGATGAACTGGCCATCACCGATGAACAATACGTGACCATCGACTGGATGGACGGGGAAAGCTACCATTCCTTGCACAGCTTCTATGTGGCAATCGAAGAAATGCCGGCACCTGCATTGAGCGTGTTGAAGACGGATGACTTCAGCCTGTCATATCGTTTCGTTCAAGGCACGACGGACAATCCGTTCACCGCCACCATCCAAAACACAGGCGGCGATTACAAAGGCAACATGGACATTGTATTGTTCGCACTGCCATCGTATGAACGGTACACAGTTTGCTCGCAAGCTGTCACCGTGCCGGGCGGCACTACGATACAGGAAACCTTTGCCATCAATGCCGAAGGTTTGCCGATCGGAGAGTATGAACTCTACTTCTACGACGGGAACGGCAAAAATATCAATATCGTTGACGACGAAGACAACTGGTATTATCCGAGAGTGACCATCGAAGACCCGGTAGGCATGGATGCAGCCAACGGAAAAGCATTCCGCATCTTCCCGAACCCGGCAACCGATTATGTGGACATCACGCATCATGCAACCATCGAAAGCATCCGTCTCCACTCGTTGGCAGGCACGCTGCTGATGGCGGAAACTGTCAATGCCGACGCACATCGCCTGGACATCTCTGCCTTGCCGCAAGGCACTTACCTGTTGACCATCGTGACAGCAGACGGCGCAAAGACAGAACGCTTCATCAAGAAATAAGCATTGCCTTTGCAAGACACAAAAAAGAGGCGCACTTTCCAGTGCGCCTCTTTTATTATCACCATGTTAAGTCATTCTTCTCACGCTCAATCTTCAATAGCCGCCTGCGCCGCAGCAAGGCGAGCGATAGGAACGCGGAACGGCGAACAGCTGACGTAATTCAGGCCTACCTTGTGGCAGAACTTGACAGATGAAGGTTCGCCTCCATGCTCGCCACAGATGCCACATTTCAAGTCGGGACGCACCTTGCGGCCTTTTTCAGTGGCCATGCGTATCAACTGCCCTACTCCATTCTGGTCGAGTACTTGGAACGGGTCTACCTTCAGAATCTTCTTCTCCAAATAGACAGGAAGGAAAGAAGCAATGTCGTCGCGTGAATAACCGAACGTCATCTGCGTCAAGTCGTTCGTGCCGAATGAGAAGAATTCAGCCAACGAAGCAATGCGGTCTGCTGTCAGCGCGGCGCGTGGAATCTCAATCATGGTACCCACCTTGAAGTCGATGCGGTCGCCCATTTCTGCAAAGAGTTTTTCCGCCTCTGCACGAATCACTTTCTCCTGTTCCTGGAACTCATAGAGAATGCCGGTCAAAGGCACCATGATTTCGGGATAAGCTTCCACGCCTTCTTTCTTCAGTTCCAGCGCGGCGCCCAAAATGGCACGTGTCTGCATCTGCGTAATCTCAGGATAAGTGTTTCCAAGCCGGCATCCACGGTGTCCCAACATCGGGTTGTGTTCGCACAACGACTCCACGCGTTGCTGGATGTATTGCAGGCTCACGCCCATCGCATCGGCCATTTCTTGTTGTCCTTTCAGGTCGTGGGGGACAAATTCATGCAGAGGCGGGTCGAGCAGACGGACAGTTACCGGGTAACCTGCCATGGCCTTGAAGATGCCTTTGAAGTCGGCTTGCTGGTACGGCAATATCTTGGCCAAAGCTTTGCTGCGTCCTTCTGCCGTTTCTGCCAAAATCATTTCGCGCATGGCTTTGATTTTTTCGCCTTCGAAGAACATGTGTTCCGTGCGGCAAAGCCCGATGCCTACTGCGCCGAAGCTGCGTGCCACAAGGGCATCGTGCGGCGTGTCTGCATTGGTGCGCACTTGGAGGCGGGTGTATTTGTCGGCCAGCTTCATCAGTTCGGCAAAGTCGCCCGACAGTTCGGCGGCTTTCGTTTCCACCTTGCCGGAATAAACTTCGCCTGTGCTGCCGTTGATGGAGATGAAATCGCCTTCTTTCAGCACCGTGCCGTCAATCTCCACTGTGCGGTTCTTGTAATCAATGTTCAACGCGCCTGCGCCCGACACACAGCATTTGCCCATGCCTCTGGCCACTACGGCTGCATGCGAGGTCATTCCTCCACGTGCAGTTAGGATGCCTTCGGCTGCTGCCATGCCGGCAAGGTCCTCCGGTGAAGTCTCAATGCGCACCATCACCACTTTCTTGCCTGCTTCATGCCAGTTGGCAGCGTCTTCTGCGAAGAACACGATTTGGCCTGCTGCCGCGCCCGGCGAGGCGGGCAATCCGCGTGTCAGCACTTTTGCTCTTTGCAAGGCTTCCTTGTTGAACACGGGATGGAGCAGTTCGTCCAGTTTGTTCGGCTCCACGCGCAACAAAGCTGTCTTCTCGTCAATCATCCCTTGGCGGAGCAAGTCCATGGCGATTTTCACCATGGCCGCGCCGGTACGCTTGCCGTTGCGGGTTTGAAGGAACCAAAGTTTTCCTTCCTGCACGGTGAACTCCATGTCCTGCATGTCCTTGTAATGGTTTTCCAGTTTGGTCTGGACTGCATCCAGTTCTTTGTAAATCTCCGGCATGGCTTCTTCCATGGACGGGTATTTGGACTTGCGTTCTTCTTCCGGGATGCCTGCCAATTCAGCCCAACGCTGTGAACCGGTTTTCGTGATTTGCTGGGGCGTGCGGATGCCTGCCACCACATCTTCGCCTTGGGCGTTGATGAGGTATTCGCCGTTGAACAAGTCCTCGCCGGTGGCGGCATCGCGCGAGAAGCATACGCCGGTGGCAGAAGTATTGCCCATGTTGCCGAACACCATGGCCTGCACGTTGACTGCCGTTCCCCATTCAGCGGGAATGCCTTCCATCTTGCGGTAGATGATGGCACGCTCGTTCATCCATGAGTCGAACACGGCGCAGATGGCACCCCACAATTGCTCGTAAGCATTGGCCGGGAAGTCTTGCCCGGTCTTTGCCTTCACGGCAGCCTTGAAGCGGGCCACCAGTTCCTTCAGGTCGGCGGTCTCCAGTTCGTTGTCAAGCTTCACGCCTTTTGCCGCTTTCACTTCTTCGATGATTTCTTCAAACGGGTCGATGTCGTCCTTGTTCGCCGGTTTCATCCCTAATACAACATCGCCGTACATTTGCACGAAGCGTCGGTAAGAGTCCCACGCAAAACGTTCGTTGCCGGTCTTGCGAGCCAGTCCTTCCACGACTTCATCGTTCAGGCCGAGGTTCAGGATGGTGTCCATCATGCCCGGCATGGAAGCGCGCGCGCCTGAACGCACGGATACCAACAAAGGATTCTGCACGTCGCCGAAAGTGGAGTTCATCAGCGACTCGATGTGCCGGATGGATTTCTCCACGTCGTCTTTGAGCAATGCGACCACTTTGTCTTTCCCTATCTCAAAGTATTCATTGCAAACTTCCGTCGTAATCGTGAATCCGGGCGGCACTGGAACGCCTATCAGGTTCATTTCCGCCAAGTTGGCTCCCTTGCCTCCCAAAAGGTTTCTCATGTCGGCCTTGCCTTCCGCATGGCCGTTACCAAAGGTGTAGACTCTTTTTTTATTCATTTTTTCAATATTGGTTTTAAGTGTTCATTTCTTTTGCGCAAATCTAAAATTTATTTCACCATCCTCAAAGCTTTTTAATGAAAATAATTGAGATAAGCCCCATTTATGCCGGAACATTCCTCCATTCATACAGGCAAGAACTTCCAATCGCACTGGTTGAAACTTCTGCCGGCGGCAGCAACTGTACAAACGACGACGGCAACTGCACAAATGGCAACGTCAACTGTACAAACGACGGCGGCAACAGAAGAAAGCACACGGCTGAACGGGAGTTTCCACACGACTGAACGGGAGTTTGCACCGAGCCATCCCGAACTTTTCACCCTTCCATGCCTGCGCATTCGCTGAATTTCCGTACTTTTGCGCCATCATTCACTTTACATGTTATAACATAGTGGCACGCAAGAAAAAAGAACTCCCCGTTTTAGAGAAAGTCACCATCACTGACGTGGCCGCCGAAGGCAAAGCCTTGGCAAGGGTGAACGACATGGTGGTCTTCGTCCCGTTCGTCGCCCCCGGCGACGTGGTGGACTTGAAGCTGACAAGGAAAAAGAACCATTACGCGGAAGCCGTCGCCATCCGCTTCCACGAATATTCACCGGAAAGAGCCGTGCCGTTCTGCCAGCACTACGGCGTGTGCGGCGGATGCAAATGGCAATGCCTCCCCTACACGGAACAACTCAAGTACAAGCAAAAACAGGTGGCCGACAATTTGGAGCGCATCGGCAAAGTGGAGTTGCCGGAAATCCGCCCCATTATCGGCTCGGCGCGCACCCGCTTTTACCGCAACAAGTTAGAATTCACCTTCTCTAACAAACGGTGGCTGACGGAGGAAGAAGTGAAGGCCAACGTGGCATACGAGCAAATGAACGCTGTGGGATTCCACATTCCCGGCGCGTTCGACAAAGTATTGGCCATCGAAAAATGCTGGCTGCAAGACGACATTTCCAACCAAATCCGCAACGCTATCCGCGACTACGCCTGCGAGCGCCATTACCCATTCTTCAACCTCCGCACGCAAGAAGGAATGCTGCGCAACCTCGTCATCCGTACCTCCTCCACCGGGGAGCTTATGGTAATACTCTCTTGCAAAATCACAGAAGAACATGAAATGGCATTCTTCAAAGAACTGCTCTCGTTCGTGGCCGGAAGCTTCCCGCAAATCACCTCCTTGCAATACGTGGTCAACAACAAATGCAACGACACCTTCAATGACCTCGATGTGCAGGTGTTCAAAGGCACCGGCCACATCTTCGAAGAAATGGACGGGTTGCGGTTCAAAGTAGGCCCCAAGTCGTTCTACCAGACCAATTCAGAACAAGCTCACCTATTATATAAAGTAGCAAGGGATTTTGCCGGCCTGACTAGCAATGAACTGGTGTACGACCTCTATACCGGCACCGGCACCATCGCCAACTTCGTGGCACGCCAAGCCCGCCAAGTCATCGGCATCGAATACGTGCCAGAAGCCATCGAAGATGCCAAGGCCAACTCGCAAATCAACGGCATCGGCAACACCCGCTTCTACGCCGGCGACATGAAAGACATCCTGACGGAAGAATTCATCCAACAAGAAGGCCGCCCCGACATCATCATCACCGACCCGCCCCGCGCCGGCATGCACCCCGGCGTGGTGCAAGTCATCCTCGATGCCGCCCCAGCACGCATTGTTTACGTCAGCTGCAACCCCGCCACCCAAGCCCGCGACATCGCCATGATGGACGCAGGCTACCGCGTGAAAGCCGTGCAGCCCGTTGACATGTTTCCCCACACGCAACACGTGGAAAACGTAGTCCTGTTAGAAAAAAGATAAACCCATACCCGCCATGCAAGAAAGAAGAAAGAAAAACGCTGCCCATACCCGTCCCGTAGCAAGAGCCGCTGCCAAATACACCGTCTACAACGTCAACGAACCCGCCCAACTGATGGAATTCCTGATGAAAAAAATGGACGGAATCAGCCGCAACAAAGTGAAAAGCCTCTTGGCCAAACGCGTCATACAGGTGGACAACACCATCGTCACACAATACAACCATCCCCTGCAACCGGGCATGACAGTGCAAATCAGCAGGGACAAGAACAAGAGAGAGTTCCGCAATCCCATGCTGAAAATCGTCTATGAAGACGCCTACCTCATCGTAGTGGAGAAAAAAGAAGGGCTGCTCTCCGTCAGCACCGACCACCAGAAAGAACGCACCGCCCAGCATATCCTCAGCGAATACGTGAAACGCGAACACCGCAACAACCGAATCTACGTAGTACACCGGCTCGACCGCGAGACATCCGGCCTAATGATGTATGCCAAGGACGAAAAGACGCAGAACACCCTGCGCGACAACTGGCACCGCTTAGTGACCGACCGCCGCTACGTGGCCATCGTGGCCGGCGACGTGGAAAAGGACGAAGGCATGGTGCGCTCCTACCTCACCGACCGCAAGCTCTACGTCAGTTCCAGCCCCTACGACGACGGCACCGGCAAGCTTTCCATCACCCACTACCGCACCATCAAACGCGCCAACGGCTATTCCATGCTGGAACTGAAGTTGGAAACAGGGCGGAAAAACCAAATCCGCGTCCACATGCAGGACATCGGGCATCCCGTCGTGGGCGACAGGCGTTACGGCAACGAAGACCTCGATCCCTTGGGACGACTCGCCCTGCATGCCTTCAAGCTCTGTTTCCAACATCCTGTCACCGGCGAACTGATGGAATACGAGACCCCGTATCCTCCCGCTTTCCGAAGCTTAGTGCAGAAAAAATAAAAATTAAGCATTCAACGTTGCATAGATAACAAAACTTGCCTACCTTTGCCGCGTTTTATAATCCAATTATTAACAAAAAAGAAAAAGACAATGAAAAAGGTTATTTTATCATTGGTAGTTGTGTTTGCTGCCATCGCAGCCAACGCACAAGACATTTTCGTAGGCGGTTCTTTCGGTTGGACACGCAACGATGCAACCGACCACAACGCGTTCAACATCTCTCCTGAAGTGGGCTATAACTTCAACGAGAACTGGGCCGTAGCCGGCATCATCGCTTACACGCATGACAAACAAGGAAACATCAAGTCCAACGGCTTCGCCATCGAGCCGTATGCGCGCTACACCTTCTTCCGCAAGAACATCGTCCGTCTTTTCGTGGATGGTGCTTTGGGCTTCTCAACGAACAAGGTGAAGGACGGCGGCAGCACCAACGGCTTTGAAATCGGCTTCAAACCGGGCATTGCCATCGACGTGACCGATCACCTCTCCCTTGAGGCCAAATACGGCTTTCTCGGCTACCGCGACCAATTCGCCTTGGCCGGTGTCAATGCCAGCGTTTCCGGCCTTGACTTAGACCCGAACAGTTTGACCTTCAGCGTGAAATACGCATTCTAAGCAGAAAGCCTTGTAACTGCATAAGAAAAAGCGTTGCTCCTGATAGCAGGGCAACGCTTTTTTCATATCCCCATCGTCTTACTGCTACATGACCACCGCTTTCCGTACCTCATACCCCACCCGCACGACATACACGCCTCCGGGCAGATTGATGACGCGGTCAAAGCCTTGGTAAACCACTTTGCCGTTCAGATCGTACACAGTTGAGGCTTCTGAACCCGACACGTGCAGTTGGCCGTGAGTGCCGACCACACAAAGAGGGTCATCAGCGACTGTTTGGATGCTGCTCGACACGCCGCCGGTGAGTTGCACGAGGATGGCGAAAATGTGGTAGTTCACCCCTTCGCCCACGGGAACGACAAGAGTATATACCTCGCCCGGCTCGATGCCGTCGCTGCCCGTGTAGTGCAATTGGCCGTCAGCGATATATAAATCAAGTAGATGAGAATTACCGGAGGGCAAACCGTAGTAAGCACCTTCAGGAATTTCAGGCAGGACAATCGAGCCGCCCTGTCCGGCGATGACGGTGCCGCCGATACTCTTTTCACCCGTCCATTCCGCCTTGGCGATGGTGATGTCAAACGGCGTTTGCCCGTAGTGCCACCGCCCGTCGGCGTGCAGCAGGGTGATGGTGACGTGATGCGTCCCGGCATCCGTGGGCAGGCCGTAGGCGAGTGGCGCGGCAGTGTCCGTGCGGTAGGCATAGACGGCGTAAAGGCTGTCCGGGATGCCCGCCAGCGTGAAGTCCGTTCCCGGCTCTATCGGGGCTTGGTCGTACACCGGGCTTCCTGGCGCGATGGCCGGGGCAATACCCGCAGCTGTCGTGTCTCGCTTATACACGGCATGGGGAAAGCCCTCCCGGTAGCCCGCCACACCGTCGCCTGCCGGAATGCTGATGCACCCCTCCGCCAAGTAGTTTGATGGGAGCGGTTCCGTGAAGAAGCCGCCTTCAATCACGCTGTCCCGCTCGATGTCGATGAGACCCATGTATCCTCCCGTGACGAAACATTCCGCATCGTCATAATGGAGGTAATTGATATAGATGTTTTTGCCCAAAAAGGTATCGGAAGAGGCCGTATTCCCCGCAATGACGCCGCCCTTGATGGTGATAGTATTTCCATCACAGCAGGAGACGGACAGGTCACAGCCGAATTTACCGATGTTGTCGGCCACGGTGCCGCCATTGATGGTGCTGGCTTTCGCTTCGTCGATTCTGATACCCCCTCCCGAGCCCCTCCCGGTGTTACCCGTAATCAGGCCGCCGTTCAGCGTGAACTGGGACTTGATGTCTGCCATGACCCCGCCGCCGTCCCAATCGGTGGTGTTGCCCGACACTTCCCCGCCGTTCATCACCACCACCCCGGCCTGCGATGAAGTAAAGATGCCCCCGCCCTGGTAGGCCTTGTTGCCCCATATCTTGCCCCCGTTCAGGGTCAGATAACCGGCTGCGTATATGCCCCCGCCTTGGGCGGTCGAGGTATTGCCCGCCACCTGCCCGCCGTTGACGACCACCTCTCCCTCAAACACGCTGATACCAGCACCCCCGGTATAGTCTGTCTTGTTTCCACTGGTGGCCCGGTTACCGGCTATCGCGCCGCTTTCGAGCGTGAGATGCCCCCGCAGCACGTTGATGCCGCCGCCGTAATTGGCATAGATGTCGATATTCCAGTCGCCCCTGCCGCCGGTAATCACGCCGCCCGCTATCACGCCGGTGTTGTCGGCAGCCTCGTACTGGCTGTCCCATTCGTCCGTGCCGTCGTCGAACACGAACAGCCCGTCGGCATTCTCATAATACGGGTGCTGATGCTCCGGGGCATCACTCCCCTCCCGACAGTCGCACACCGTGAAGTGCGCGGAACTGACCCGGATGACCGGGTTCTGCCCTGTACCGGTCAGTTGGTAGCCGTTCAGGCACAGGGTGACCACTGCGTTGTCGGTGACGACGAGGTCTTTCTCCAGCCGGGTGTCGGCAGTGAGGTAATACCGGGTCGGGTGTTCCTCCGTAGAACCTTTCCCAATCGTGTCGCCGCCGACCGGCAACGGCATCCAACCGTCCGTGTGGTCGTGTGCGTCCAAACGCGAAACAGGCATCGCCGCCACGAGGGCGATAGCCGTGCAGAGAAGAAACTGTTTCATGTCTTGCAATTGTTAAGTGATACTTCTGTTGGCAAATCCAAGCAAGAAAAAGATAGTGATAACCGTGAGACGTGCAACAGTTCAAAAGCAAGTATGCAATAACTTTTGTGAATAGAGCAAAAAGTTGTCGTTAGAGCAAATGCTATGGTTAAGGCAAAGATGGGTTTTCTTTCATCAGCCTCGATTTGGATATGCTTTTCTCCACCTTGAAGGAGCGCAGCCTTCCTTTTCAGTAAAGATTTTAGTGAAATAGCTTAGCGAAAGAAAGCCCGATGCTTCTGAAACGGCAGCTACGGTCAGTTCGGGATGTTCCGCCAGCATCTGCTTGGCGTATTCAATGCGAAGCCCGGCAATCCATTCACGGAACGAAATATGGTAAGTGGTCTTGATATAAGCCGACAGGTAAGTACGGTTAGTACCGAGCGTATTTGCCAATTCTTCGATAGTCAGTCCCGGACGGGCATAACCGTGCTTGCCTATCCACACGGCCAGCTTCTTCTCAATGATTGCATGATAGGCCGGTGTGTCGTGCGGCATCTTTTCTTTGATTTGGTTAGTTGGTTTTTCTTTCTCCAAGATGCTTTCCACTTGCTCGTAGAAAAGCAAGTAGTTCATATAAGACCAATACAAGTAAATATAAAACGGGATAGAAGAAAGCACCCACAGGAACACATACTGGTCAGGCAGAAATGTCAGCAAGCCGCAACTGACCCCATAAACGATTGCCCACCATGTAAAGATAGACATCCACCGAATATAAACTGCAATATGTTCGGAATAGGTGTCATCGAACAAGCGAACTGCCCGCCTGTAAGTCAGGATAAGCTTGCGGGCAAGAAAAACACCGTATGCAAGCAGCCACAAGGCCATAAAAAGCATCCCTGCATGCTGCATAGTACCCGGAAAGAAAGCAAATATGGCACAGGAAATGGCAGTGAACAATAGCCAATACAGAATGTGCCGCAAGAAACGTTGACGAGTCAAATAAAAACGGTCAAGCAAAGTGGCAAGCGCCGAGCTGAACAGCCAATAGGCAAGGAAATAAGTGGAAAGATTCATCAGGATAGCGACATCCGGGTGGAAGAACCTGAAAGCGGAGAACAGATGAACAGAATAATTGGCGGACAATACCAGCAAAGCCACGCCCATGATGCGGCGTGAACGCACATAATTGTTGAATATAGGTTTCTCAGGAGTTTTTGCTGCAAGGAAATAAGCGGCGAAAAACAGCATCAACGTCAATGCTATGCCCAACGAATATTCATATATTGCATAATCCATCGTTCCCTACGATTAAATACTTAAGACTTATGTACAAGTGCAAATTTACAATGTTTTTCCGTCACATGGCAAGGGGTGCCTCATTTTATCTGCCGAATCACAAACATGCTTGAAAAACAAGTCCGGGATGCGACATCCCGTCGCACCCCGGACAACAACATAAACATCGTTTAATTATCTTTCCTTATTCAAGCGTCTTTCACTTTGGCTACTACAGCCTTGAAAGCTTCAGGATGGTTCATAGCCAAATCGGCCAGCACCTTGCGGTTGATTTCAATGCCCGCCTTGTGCAAGCATCCCATCAGTTTGGAATAAGACATGCCTTCCAAACGGGCTGCCGCATTGATGCGCTGAATCCACAAAGCACGGAAGTTGCGCTTCTTGTTCTTGCGGTCGCGGTAAGCGTATGTCAAACCCTTTTCCCAAGTATTCTTGGCAACGGTCCAAACGTTTTTCCTTGCACCAAAATAACCCTTCGTAAGTTTCAGGATTTTCTTTCTTCTTGCTCTTGAAGCAACATGATTTACTGATCTTGGCATAGTTTAATTACTTTTTTTGAATGTTAGCGCCGCATTACCGGTCTTTAGGCTAATTCATTCGGTTAATACTTAATGATACGTTTACACTAAAAGATTACTTCATTGCTAAAAGCGTCTTTACTTGGGCAACATTGGTTGAGTCCACCAATCCGCTGTGGCACAAGTTCCTCTTTTGCTTTTTCGTCTTTTTCGTCAGAATGTGACGGTGATAAGCGTGCTTTCTCTTAATTTTACCTGTTCCGGTAAGAACGAATCTTTTTTTGGCACCGGAGTTAGTCTTAATTTTTCGCATCTTCTAATTATTTATTTTATTATTAATGATGATAACGCACTATACCGACGCGTTATGCATTTTCTTCTTCTGTCTTCTTTGCTTCTGCCGGCTTTGCTTTTTTGGCCTCTTTCTTTTTCGGTGTCAAAAAAATGGTCATGCGCTTGCCTTCCAACACCGGCATCTGTTCCACTTTGGCATAATCTTCCAAATCGTTTGCAAAGCGCAGCAAAAGCACTTCTCCTTGCTCTTTGAACAAGATGGAACGTCCTTTGAAGAACACATATGCCTTTACCTTGTCTCCATCCTGCAAGAAGCTGATGGCATGCTTCAACTTGAAGTTGTAATCATGGTCGTCCGTCTGCGGGCCGAAACGGATTTCCTTTACATTCATCTTCACCTGCTTTGCTTTCTGCTCCTTTTGACGTTTTTTCAGTTGATAAAGGAACTTGGAATAATCAATAATACGGCAAACGGGCGGCTGTGCATTGGGTGAAATTTCCACAAGATCCATATCTTGTTCATCAGCCATCTGCAAGGCTTGAGCTATCGGGTAAACCGCCGATTCAATGTTATCGCCCACAATCCTTACTTCTTTTGCACGGATTTGTTCGTTGATGCGGTGTTGCCCTTTCAAACTATCATTTTTCATTCAATATCTATTTCCTGTTCGCTATGATTACAATTTTTAGTCCTTTATTTCCCAAAACGGCTGCAAAGTTACCATTTATTTATCATATTATGAATTTCTTCGGCCAAAATCTTGCCAAATTCTTCATATTTCATCGCGCCCTTGTCGCCTTCGCCTTGCTTGCGCACGGCCACTTCGCCGTTTTCAGCTTCTTTTTCGCCGACAACAAGCATATATGGAATGTGTTTCAATTCATTGTCGCGGATTTTGCGGCCAATCTTTTCACTGCGCTCATCCACAATGGCGCGGATGTCCAACGTCGACAGGTATTGTTTCACTTTGGCTGCATAATCGTTGTATTTCTCGCTGATGGGGAGGATGGCCACCTGGTCTGGCGTGAGCCACAACGGGAATTTTCCTGCCGTATGCTCGATCAATACGGCTACAAAACGCTCCATCGAACCGAAGGGGGCGCGGTGAATCATCACCGGGCGGTGCTTCATATTGTCAGAACCCATGTATTCCAAGTTGAAACGTTCCGGCAGATTGTAGTCCACTTGAATAGTTCCCAGCTGCCAACGGCGCCCGATGGCATCTTTCACCATGAAGTCCAATTTAGGTCCATAAAAGGCCGCTTCACCATATTCCACCTTGGCTTTCAATCCTTTTTCCTCGCATGCTTCCACAATGGCGCGTTCTGCTTTCTCCCAGTTCTCGTCGCTGCCGATGTATTTTTCGCGGTTTTCCTTGTCGCGCAGGGAAATCTGCGCTTCAAAATTCTCGAAGTTCATCGACTTGAACACGATGGAAATGATGTCCATCACCCGCAGGAACTCGTCTTTCACTTGGTCGGGACGGCAGAAGATGTGGGCATCGTCCTGCGTGAAACTGCGCACGCGGGTCAATCCGTGAAGTTCCCCGCTCTGTTCGTAACGGCAAACCGTGCCGAACTCTGCGATGCGGAGCGGCAAATCTTTGTAAGAACGCGGCGTGTTCTTGTAAATCATGCAGTGGTGCGGGCAGTTCATCGGTTTCAGGAAATATTCCTCCCCTTCTTCCGGTGTATGGATGGGTTGGAAAGAATCCTTGCCGTATTTCGCGTAATGCCCCGAAGTGATGTAAAGCAGTTTGTTGCCAATGGGCGGGCACATCACCTCTTGGTAGTCATAACGTGCCTGGATGCGGCGCAGGAAATCTTGCAGGCGGATGCGGAGCGCCGTTCCTTTCGGCAGCCACATCGGAAGCCCCTTGCCCACCGTGTCCGAGAACATGAACAAGTCCATTTCCTTTCCGATCTTGCGATGGTCGCGTTTCTTTGCTTCTTCCAGCATCGTCAGGTACTCATCCAGCATTTTCTTCTTCGGGAAGGTGATGCCGTAGATGCGGGTCAATTGCTTGCGGTCTTCATGCCCACGCCAGTATGCGCCGGCCACAGAGAGGAGCTTGATGGCTTTGATGGGTGCCGTCGACACCAAATGCGGCCCCCTGCATAAGTCGGTGAATGCACCTTGCGTATAGGTCGTGATATGGCCGTCTTCCAATTCGGAAATCAGTTCGCATTTATAGGTTTCCCCTCTTTCGCCGAACATCTTCAAGGCATCTTCTTTTGCGATGTTCTTGCGGAGCAAAGGTTCTTTCTTGGCTGCCAGTTCCGCCATTTTCTGCTCGATGGCGGGAAGGTCGCTTTCTTTTATCACTGCCTCACCGGGATCCACGTCATAATAGAAGCCGTTTTCGATGGCCGGCCCGATGCCGAACTGTATGCCCGGGTAAAGTTCTTGCAAGGCTTCCGCGAGCAAGTGGGCGCTGGTGTGCCAAAAAGCATGCTTTCCTTCTTCATCTTCCCATTTGTACAACACAATGTTGGCATCGCTCTCTATGGGGCGCGACAAGTCCATCGTCTCGCCGTTTACTCCGCATGCCAATACTTCTTGCGCCAAGCGCGCGCTGATGCTTTCTGCGATTTGCAGGCCAGTGACTCCTTTTTCATATTCGCGAACGGAGCCGTCAGGAAATGTGATCTTTATCATGTCTAATGCATTTACTTTCTGAATTATGCCGCAAAAATAAATAATTCTTTTGAGAGCCTGTTTAAATTTTCCAATAAAGTTATTCTTTTCACGCCTCTCTTGCGTTTGTTTTTTGGTCTCTTTTCCCGATTTCATGCGTCAAATAGCCCGCTATCCTCCTTATGAAATCAGAAAAACATCCTCGAAAACATTCCGCAATACAGGCATGAGCAAAATTCAAACAGGCTCTGAGTTTTGTCCTTCCAAGCGGGAATTTGTTATTCTTCTTGGCTTGTGAAACGTTTGATGATATTGTAGGCCGAAGCGATGCCCAACTCTCCTGCCTTGCTCAGGTCGGCAATCCCTTGCCGGTTGTTCCCCAGGAAAATGTGCGTCAATCCCCGGTTGAAGTAAGCTTCCGCAAAACCTGCGTCCAGTTCGATGGCCTTGTCGTAGTCCACAATGGCCGCCCGGTAATCTTTCAGTGCGGAAAGCACATTGCCACGGTTGTAATAAGCATAAACAAAGTCCGGGGCCAATTCAATGACTTTATCCAAATCTTTCTTCACCAAGTCGTAATCCAGCCCTTTGGCGGGCGGGGCATCCGGGGCGGCCGCATGGCTCACTTGATCCATCTCCGCCTCTGCACGAAGGTATTCCAACTGCTTGTAGCGCACCAAAGCACGGTTGAAATAAGCCGGGAAGAACCCGCCGTCGCACAGGATGGCCTGCGTGAGGTCGGCAATGGCATTGTCGAAGTCCTGCACCAAATAGAAGTCCAATGAACGGGCGAAATAAGCCATTGCGTCATCCGGGCGGGCAACAATGGCCGAAGTGCGTTCGTCAATCGAAGCAAAATGGGCTGCAATTTCTTTTTCCGCCAGCGGCCTTTCCTGATTGGTTATCAGCAGCGGCAACGGCAGTGCGTGCCTTTGGTTCATGTCGTCCACATATTTATAATAATGCACTTGGCGACGCACCTCGATGCTCTTTTCATAATAAGTCAGCACATACATCGGTTCCAGCGTGATGACCACGTTGCGGTTCTGCACCCTTCCCCGGTATTCGCTCTTGTACATCGAACTGCTCTCCGCATCATCCGCCACCACGAGCTTGCGGTAGTTGTCCATGTTCTTGTCCGACTTCTTCCGGGTGGTCTCGTCATCGTCGGCGTTGTTCGACGGCTGCACGCCGTTTTGCCGGTCTATCTCGGCTTTCAGCAGCACATATTCGTCCATTTCCGCCCCTTTCACGTCGCCCATCTTGCGCCTTGCTTCGGCGCGGCACTGGTAACCTGTCCAAAAGTTGGGATATTCATCAATCACTCTTGTGTAATCTTCGACGGCGTCCCGGTAGTCGCCCGTTCGGTCGAGCAACAAGGCACGGTTGAAGATGGCCATCATGTTGTCGGGTTCCATTTCGATGACGAAATTGAAATCCTCGATGGCGCGGTTGTCATCCCCCACTTGCGCCCTCAGCAAGCCCCGGTTGTAGTGTCCCAAGAAGTTGTTCGGCTCGATGTCCAAGGCCGTGTCATAGTCGCCCATCGCGCCACGCAGGTTTTTCTGGTTGTAGCGGGCCAAGGCGCGGTTGATGTAATTGCCCGCAGTTTTGGGCAACAGGTGGATGGCTTTGTCCAAATCGTCCTCTGCTTCGGCATAACGTTTCTCCTGCAAGTTCAGGACGGCACGCGATGCCCATGCGTTGCCGTCGTAGCGGTCCATCTCGATGGCAAGGTCGAAATCGCGCCTTGCCTGTATGGTGTCTTTCTGTTTCAGCGACACTTCGCCGCGTATCAAGATGGCGTCCGTGTATTTCGGCGCAATTTTCAAGAGGCGGTTCAAGTCGTCCTTGGCCTTGTCGTAGTTCTCCATTTCGATTTCGCACAAGGCCATGTTGTGCCAAATGCCGATATTCTCAGGGTCGTATTTCAAGGCAATCTGGTAATCATCGATTGCTCCTTGGTAGTTTTCCTGCTTTATCCTCGCCAGGCCCCTCACTTGGTAGGCGCTCACCACAAAGGGATTCCGCTTGATGGCTTCCGAACAATCTTCTTCCGCTCCCCGGTTGTCGTCCAGGTTCAATTTGGCCAGCCCACGGAAAAAATACGGTTCGGCCAAATACGGCTTGGCATTGATGACTTGGTTGAAATACTGTATCGAAAGCACATAGTCCTCAAAATACAAGGCATTCCGCCCGATGGTCATCACGCGGTCCGTGTTAATCTGCGCCCACAAAAAAGAAGGATACAAAAGAAGAAAAAATACCAGTTTCCTTATCATCAGATTCCTCATTGCTCATAGAATGGGCAAAAATAAGTATTTGCAGTGAAGCGGCAATGCTTCTAAACTTTTTTTCACAACGCAAACCTTCCAAGGTTTCATGCAAAACCTTCCATGGTTTGGGGCAAAACCTTGGAAGGTTTTTCAAAATCCTTTGGGAAGTGTGGCCGGAAGCCCCGGCAGCCCCTTCCCCAACGGATGCGTCAAGGCTCGTCCGGCATCGGGACGTAAAGGACGGAACTGCTGCAACGGATGCCGTAAGGCACATCGCGCACCCGCCCCTGCCGAGGCACCAAGATGCCTTTTTCCACGAGGTCTTTCAGGTCGCGTGCCGCTGTGTCGGGCGACACCTTCGCATGCTTCGCCCAGTTCTTGGCGGTCAGTTTGCCGGGATAGCCGTCCAAATACAGGTTCAGCACTTCGCGTTGCCGCGCAGAAAGGATGGTTTCGGCATGCTGTTGCCAAAACACGGCCTTGTTCAACACCTTCGACAAGGTTTCATCCGCCTGCGCCACGGCCCGAAGCAAGCAATCCAAATACCAGATAATCCATTCCGTGATGTCGCAATCCCCCTTTTGCGTTTTCTCCAAGACAGCATAATACTGCTTCTTGCCCTTGCTTATCTGATGGGAGATGCTGAAAAACCGCATTTTGGAATCCTCAGCCTGCGACAATGCCATGTCGGCAATGGCGCGTCCGATGCGCCCGTTGTTCAGTTCCACGCCTTCTATCTCTGACGACGCAATGATGTCATGGGAAAGGGATTCTTCCGCAAGAATTTGCAACGCGCCCCGCCAAAATAAAAATCTAATTGTTACTTTTGCCGTTGCAAATTCTGTAACAAATCCATGATACTGCCATGAAAACACATCCCACCACACAGGGAATTACGCGAATTGCCGGTACAATATTTTTCTGCATGGCATTCGCTACAGCAACGGCACAGCAACAGCCCGACCGCTTGCGCGAAACAAACGAAAGTTTCTTCACAACCCATGAGGCACGCCGCATCGGCGACCAAGTGCTGCTCTACCAGCGATGCACGGGAGGATGGCCGAAGAACATCGACATGTGCCGCGCCATGACCCCAAAAGAACAGGAAAAGGTGCGGGAAGAAAAGCAACGGCGCGACGACTCCACCATCGACAACAACGCCACGTTCCTGCAAATGACGTACCTGGCACGGATGTACCGCGCCACCGGCGACGTTCGTTACCGCGATGCATTCCGCAAGGGAGCCGCTTACCTGTTGGAAGGGCAATACGAAAACGGCGGATGGCCGCAGTTCTGGCCCGTGAACCATGGCTACCAGACACACATTACTTATAATGACAATGCCATGGTGAACGTGATGAAGATGCTGCGCGGCATCGCCGAAGCACGTGCGCCTTTCGACAAGGATTTGGCCGACAGCACGCTGCGCACGCAAGCCGGGAAAGCATTCCAGAAAGGCATCCGCTGCATCCTTGCCACCCAAATAAAAACGGCAGAGGGACAACTTGCCATCTGGTGCCAGCAACACGATGAACACACGCTGCTGCCCGCTGCCGCGCGCACCTACGAACTGCCCTCTTACTGCCCGGTGGAAAGCGCGGCCATCGTGGAACTGCTGATGAGCCTCCCCTGCCCTGACGAAAAAATAAAGGAAGCGGTGCATCAGGCGATGGCATGGATGGAGGCACACAAGATAGAAGGCATGCGCGTGGAAAGGCTGCGTGATGCCGACGGGCGCAAAATCGACACGCGGCTGGTGGCCGACAGCACGGCCGCGCCCCTTTGGGCGCGTTTCTACGATTTGGAGCAATGCGAACCCTACGTCTGCGGGCGCAATGGCATTCCACGCCGCCATTTGGAAGAAATCGAGCCGGAACGCCGCAACGGGTACAGTTGGTACAGTACCCGCCCCGCAGCGCTTTTCCCGCTTTACGAGGAATGGGCGGAAAAACACGGGGAAACGCCCGATGCCGGAAACTGACGCGCAAGGCCGCCCGCACAAAGTAATGCCCCGGCAAATCATCACGACTTTCCGGGGCATCGGGAATCTATAAGTATAAACTAATGCCTTATTGATGCTGCGGGCGCAAAAGGTCGTTCACCGTCTTCACAGGGTTGAAGGTACTCAACGGCACTTCCACGAACACCGTGTTCCAATCGCTCATGGCACCGTTCCACAGTCCCGGCAGTTCCAAGGCTTTCAGTTCCTTCCCGTTCTTCGACTTCCGGGAAATGAAGCCGGTGGACTTGTCCACATAATCCGGGAGGTTGAATTTCCGTCCCTTGTAATCGCGCAACGCACACACTAAATCCACCGGATTGAAGTGGGTGCCTTTTTCGAACATTGCTTTCTTTTCCGGGTCGTCCATGTCGATTTGCGAACTTTCCAGGATTTGCAGGGAAACGGTTCCGTCTGCGTTGTAGGCAAGGAACGGGCCGCCGCCCGGCTCGCCCACGTTCTTCACCATGCCGCACACGCGCATCGGGCGGTTCAGTTTCTTTCTCAGGTACAACACCAAGTCGCCATCTTCCATGTCCTTGATGTCCGCCTTGCGGCAGAACAGCTTCTGCTGCACGAAACGGATGATTTCTTCCACCTGTTCACGAGTGTACTGCCCGCTGTCCAACAGTTCCAAGTACTCGAATGCCTGCTTCTGCAAGGTCACCAGCACGCCGGCAATCAGTTTCTTGTAGAGTACCGTGTCGTCCTTCAAGCGGTCAGGCACCACATTGTCGATGTTCTTGATGAACACGATGTCGGCATCCAAGTCGTTGAGGTTCTCAATCAACGCGCCATGCCCGCCCGGACGGAACAGCAGCTTGCCGCTTTCATCGCGGAAAGGACGATTGTCCATGTCGGCTGCAATCGTATCGGTGCTGGGCTTCTGCTCAGAAAAAGTCACATTATAATCTACTTTATACTTCAACGAATAATCCTTCACTTTTTCTTCCACCAAAGTGCGGAACAAGTCTTTGTGTTCGGGAGAAACGGTGAAATGCACATTCACCTTGCCGTTCTTGCCCGCTGCGTAAAGAGCGCCTTCCACCAAATGTTCTTCCAACGGAGTGCGTGCGCCGTCTTCATATTTGTGGAACTTCAGCAAGCCTTTCGGCAAAGCACCATAGTTCAACCCGGCAGCATTCAGCAGATTGGACACCACTTCCTTGTAAGCGCCACCGGCAAGAAGGACAGGAATATCTTTACCGGCATTGCGAAGGCAGGCTGCATTCAGTTCATCATAGAAAGCAAACTGGCTGATGTGGGCAAAGAACTCTTTCTCGAAAGCCGTGGACGGCGCATCATAATCTGCGCCCAAGAACTCGAACAGGTTCTTGAACATGCGGCTGGCTGCTCCCGATGCAGGCACAAACTTGGTGATGGTCTTGTCGCCATCCTTATAATGTTCCCATGCAGAAAGGCAGGCTTCACGTTCGGAAGCATCGGGGGCCATGATGCCTTTCCCGATGGAAGCAGCGGCCTCCAACTCCAGGAAGGGGAAACCGGCCTTAAAACATTTCAACTGTTCTTCAATCTGCTCCTCGGAAATGCCTTTCTTCATGAGCAATTCTTGGTCTTGCGGTGTTAACATTGTATCAAATTTTATGAGTTATTATTGTCTAATTTCCACTCGGTAAATCCATATCAATGCCCAAAAATACAAAAACTTGGATTACAAACAACGCAAAACCAAGAAAAAAAACTACTTTTACATCGAGAAAAAACAAAAAGCATGGAAGAAATGTTTTTCAACAAGGACGAAAAAGCCCTGTTAATACCATTATATAAGAGGCTGTTACGCTCGGCGGGCGACAGCATCAGCACGGCAGATTGCCGCAAACTGAAGAACCATCTGGCGAAAGCCGCACAGGAAAGCTGCCTGCCGCGCAACAATTTTGACATGAATCCTGTGATAAGGGACATGCAGACGGCCATCATCATTTCCGAAGAAATCGGGATGAAAAGGGCATCCATACTCGGCATCATGCTGCACGATGCTGTAAAAAACAATTTCCTCACGACCGATATTGTCCGGCAGGAATACGGGGAAGACGTGGCGGGCATCATCCACGGGCTGGTGAAAGTCAACGAACTGTATGCCAAAAGCCCCATGGTGGAATCGGAAAACTTCAGAAACCTGTTGCTTTCCTTTGCCGAGGACATGCGCGTCATCCTGATTATGATTGCCGACCGCGTGAACATCATGCGGCAGATAAAAGACTCGCCCCACGAGGAAGAACGCATCATGGTGGCCAACGAAGCGGCCTACCTTTATGCCCCGCTGGCGCACAAGCTGGGACTCTACAAGCTGAAATCGGAACTGGAAGACCTCTCCTTGAAATACACGCAAAAGGAAGTGTACTATGAAATCAAGGAAAAGCTGAACGAAACCAAAGCGTCGCGCGACCGCTACATCGCCTCATTCATCGCACCCATTCAAGAAAAACTGGGAAAAACGGGGCTGAAGTTCACCATCAAAGGGCGCACGAAATCCATCCATTCCATCTGGAACAAGATGCAAAAGCAGAAAACACCGTTCGAGAACATCTACGACTTATTTGCCATCCGCATCATCTTGGATTCGGAACCCGACAAGGAAAAGCAAGAATGCTGGCAAGTGTATTCCATCATCACCGACATGTACCAGCCAAATCCAAAACGCTTGCGCGACTGGCTCTCCATCCCCAAAAGCAATGGCTACGAATCATTGCACATTACCGTCATGGGGCCGGAAGGGAAATGGGTGGAAGTGCAAATACGCACCCAACGAATGGACGAAATAGCCGAACGGGGATTGGCAGCACACTGGCGCTACAAGGGCATCAAAGGCGAAAGCGGACTAGATGAATGGCTCACTTCCGTGCGTGAAGCATTGGAACACTCCGACACCGACTCCATGCAAATCATGGACCAATTCAAAATGGACTTATATGAAGACGAAGTGTTCGTGTTCACCCCGAAAGGCGATTTGTTCAAACTGCCGAAAGGAGCCACGGTGCTTGACTTTGCATTCCACATACACACCATGTTGGGATGCCGGTGCGTAGGCGCAAAAGTAAACGGAAAGAACGCACAGTTGCGCCAAGTCCTCAACAGCGGCGACCAAGTGGAAATCATGACATCCAACACGCAAACACCCAAACAAGACTGGCTCAACATCGTGACCACTTCGAAAGCACGCACCAAAATCAAGCAAGAACTGAAAGAAATAGCCGCCAAACAATCGGCCTTTGCCAAGGAGATGCTGGAACGGAAGTTCAAGAACCGCAAATTAGAATACGACGAAGGCGTGATGATGCGGCTCATCAAGAAATTAGGCTTCAAAACCGTCACGGAATTCTACCAACGGATAGCCGACGAAACGTACGATGCCAATGAAATCATCGACAGATACATCGAACAGCAAAAGAAAGAATCGGAAGTGCGTGAAGACCCCAACCGCAGTGCGGAGGGCTACAACATGCAAATGCCAGGCGCAGACGAAAGGGCTGAAAAGGAAGATGTGCTGGTCATCGACCGCAACCTGAAAGGCATCGACTACAAATTGGCCAAATGCTGCAATCCTATCTACGGAGACGACATCTTCGGCTTTGTCACCATCAATGGCGGCATCAAGATACACCGCACGGATTGCCCCAATGCCGCACAGTTGCGTGAACGATTCGGTTACCGCATCGTGAAAGCACGTTGGGCGGGAAAATCGTCCGGCACACGCTATGCCATCAACCTGAAAGTGGTGGGGCAAGACGACATCGGCATTGTCACCAACCTGACTTCCATCATCAATAAAGACGAAGGAACAGTGCTGCGTGCCATCAACATCGACTCCAACGACGGGTTGTTCTCCGGCACGTTGACCATCATGGTGTCGGACACTTCAAAGTTAGACGCATTGGTCAAGAAACTGAAAACAGTAAAAGGCGTGAAACAAATCAGCAGGAACTGACAGCATCCACCCACAAAGCATACGGGACTATGAAAGAAAAATTCAGTTGGAAGAAACGAGGAAAAAGCTTCGCTTATGCGGCACGGGGCATCAAGAGCTTCATCACACAGGAACACAACGCGTGGATTCATGCGGCCATCACCGTGATGGCCGTCGCGGCAGGCTTTGCATTGCGCATCACACGGGTGGAATGGATAGCCATTATCCTGTGCATTGGCATCGTATTTGCCGCCGAAGCCTTCAATACAGCCATCGAACGGCTTGTCGACATCGTGTCGCCCGGTCATGACAAACGCGCCGGCGATGTAAAAGACATTGCTGCCGGCGCGGTACTCATCTGTGCCATCATGGCGGCAACCGTAGGAATACTCATATTCATTCCCCAGCTTCTTGCACTCATTCCATGACTCCGAAGCGGTAAACAGTATGGCTGCGGAACGTTTCTCCCGGACGCAACACCGTGCTGGGGAATCGCGGTATATTAGGTGCATCCTGGGGATGCATGGTTTCCAAGCAAATGGCTGAACGACGAGGATAGGCAATCCCTTTCTTTCCCACTAACTTGCCTTTCAGGCCGTTTGCCGTATAAACATGCATGGCAGGTTCGGTGGTGTACACTTCCAAAGTGCGCCCGCTTCCTGCATCTACTACACGGGCTGCCAGTTGCTTGTCGTCGCCTTTCGTGTTGAGCATCCAACCATGATCATAGCCCCCGGTCAAGTTCAATTGGAAATCATCGTCGTCAATATGTTCCTTGATGAGGCGGGGCTGGCGGAAGTCCATCGGCGTTCCCTCCACCGAACGGTACTCGCCCGTCACGCAACGGATGCTGTCATACGGCGTGAAATAGTCGGAATTGATGTAAAGTTCCTGTCCTTCCACCGTCGTATTCAAATCACCTGATATATTAAAGAAAGAATGGTGCGAAGGATTCAGCACGGTGGGCTTGTCGGTGGTAGCCTCGTAAAGGATATCCAGTTCATTGTTTTCCGTCACCGTATAAGTGAGATACAGTTTCAGGTTGCCGGGAAAACCGTTCTCACCGTCGGGCGACAAGTAAGCCAGCCGCACACTGTTGGCGGCCAACGGCTCTGCCTGCCAGATGCGGGAGGCAAATCCCGGCTCGCCTCCATGGGCGCAATGTGTGTCTTTGTTTGCCATCAGTTTGTATTCCACGGAATCCAATGTGAAATGCGCATCGCGGATGCGTCCAAGGTAACGGCCTATCGTAGCTCCAAAGTTCTGCGGATATTCCAAATAATCAGCTATGCAAGGAAAGGCGCACACCACGTCTTCCATCTGCCCGTCGCGATCCGGCACCATGACGGACACGACTCTCGCGCCGTAGTTCGTCACGCACACTTCCATGCCCCGGCTGTTTTTCAGTACATACAAGTCTGTCATCTGCCCGTTCACCTCAGTTTGAAAATCGGAACGTTTCAGCCCCGACAATGTTTCCACATCCGCGCTGCATGCAGACAAAAACCCGGCTGCCAGCAGCATGCAAAAAAAATACGTTTTCATTTTCATTTCCACTCGTTGAATGATTGTCTAAAAATTATGATTTCCCAAAGATAGGTAAATAAACTTATAAGCAAGGCATCCGCCTCCTCTTTTTTCTCCACAAAAGCAAGAAAAGCTAATAAAAGATAGTATATTTGCCGCATCAACAACAAATTCTAAAGAAGAATGAAAAAGATCGTATTTTTAATGCTTATGCTGACCATGGGAGCCACATATGCATCAGCCCAGAAACAGGCCGAAATCAAATTTGAAGAGACCACGCACGACTTCGGAACCTTTTCGCAAGACGCCCCGAAAGTAGACTGCGCTTTCAAGTTCACCAATACAGGCGATGAAAAGCTCATCATCCACCAAGTCATCACGTCTTGCGGATGCACCGCCACCGACTTCACGAAAGAACCCGTCAATCCGGGCGAGAGCGGCGAAATAAAAGTGACCTACGACGGCACACACAAATATCCCGGGCGGTTCAAGAAGTCAGTCACCGTACGTTCCAACGCCAAAACTTCCACTGTTCGGCTTTACGTGTCGGGAGAAATGAAAGCCAGCGAGACAAAGCAATAGCTCCCTTTTTAAGCCATGAAGCCCGCAGTAAGACAACCTCTGCTGCGGGCTTTTTTCATACTTGGAATCTCCATGCAAACGCAAAAAGGATTTGCATCATAGGTTAAATAACGCTAACAAGCTTACATCTTGGAAATTTCTCTCTATTTTTACATTGGCTGTTCTGCCAGACAACAAGAGCAATAACCATTAACTCCTTACCTTATGAGAACAAAATTCTTCATTTTTCTGTTTCTCTTATTCGACATCATCCCCTGCCATAGCCAAATCACCATCGAGGAGTGTTACCGCAAAGCGCAAGCAAACTACCCCCTCATCAAACAATACGGCCTGATAGAAAAAACAAAAGAATACAACCTGGAGAATGCAAAACGAGGATACTTGCCCAAAGTAGCGTTCACGGCACAGGCAACCTACCAAAGCGATGTGACGGAAATCCCATTCGATGCCGGGCAACTCGGCATTCCCGGCCTCAACATTCCTGCTGTTGATCGCGACCAATACAAAATGGAGATAGGCATCGAACAAACCATCTGGGACGGAGGAACCGCACGCTCGCAGAAAGGAATCTTTCACGCCGAAGCCGACATTGACAGAAAAGAAACAGACGTGAGCATCTACACAGTCAATGGCAGAATCAACCAACTTTTTTTCGGCATCTTGCTTGCTGATGCCCAGTTGGCACAAAATAAAGTGTTACAAACCGAACTGCAACGCAACTGCAACCAAGTGGTTTCTTATATAAACAATGGCATTGCCAACCAAAGCGACCTCGATGCACTGCGCGTGGACTTGCTCAAAGCCAAACAGGCAGAAACACAACTCGTGCATACACGGAAGGCTTATGCAGGCATGCTCTCACAACTTATCGGCGAAAAGGTAGACGACCAGACAACATTGGCAAAGCCAGACATCCAACAAATGTATGGCATGCAAAACAACCGTCCTGAGTTAGCTTTGTTTGACGCGAAAATACATCATCTCAAAGCGCAAGATGAATGCATAAAAGCAAGATTAATGCCTCGTATAGGCATCTTCCTTACAGGTGGTTACGGGAAACCGGGTCTCGACATGTTGGAAAATGGATTCAAAGCTTACTATTTAGCCGGGGTACGCTTGTCATGGAACATCAGCAATTTCTGGACAAAAAGGAATGACCAACAGAATGTGCAAAGCGGAATCAGGATCATTGAGACACAACGGGAGACTTTTCTTTTCAACACCGCCTTGGATGTGGCCACCCGCAATGCAACCATCAAACGCTACCAGGAACAAATGAAATACGACGATGAAATCATCAGGCTGCAAGAATCCGTGCGTCGTGCATCTGAAACAAAAATGGCAAACGGCACCCTCTCAGGCACTGAACTGACCCGCGACATTCACGCCGAGCAATTGGCGAGGCAAGACAAAATCATCCATGAAATGGAATTATTGATGGCCATATATGACCTGAAATACGTTACTGGAGACTGAATTTCTAAAAAACTGAATATATGAAAACAATGCATCATGCGGTTTTAGTAGCTATCCTCATGCTTGCTTCTTGTACAGGAACAGGCCATGAATACGATGCCTCCGGCATATTCGAAACCACTGAAGTGACCATTTCCGCCCAAGAGACAGGAGAAATCATGCAATTCAACATCATGGAAGGACAAACCGTGAAAGCCGGACAAACCATAGGCTACATTGACACATTGCAACTCGCCTTGAAACGGGAAGAACTCCTTGGAAATCTGCAAACCACTCATAGCCGGTATTATGACGTGGAACGCCAAATTGCTTCTTTAAAGCAACAAATTGCCACCCAAAAGCATGAACAGCAACGCTTTGAAAATTTAGTCCGCGATAATGCCGCAAACCGCAAACAATGGGATGACATCCATGCCAACATTGCCGTATTAGAAAAACAATTGGCCGCACAAACCGAAACTTTAGAAAAAGGAAACCAAAGCATCAACGGGCAAGTGCGAACACTGAAAGCGCAAATAGCCCAAGTGGAGGACCAAATGCGCCGATGCGTCATTACTGCCCCTGCCTCAGGCACCATATTGTCTAAATATGCAGAACCAGGCGAGTTGGCCTCCACAGGACGAGCCCTCTTCAAATTAGGAGATTTAGAAAACATGTATTTACGCGCTTATGTTGTTGCTCCGCAACTCACCACCTTGAAAATAGGCCAACAAGTGCGGGTCTTTGCCGATGAAGGGGAAAAAGGACGACGGGAATATGCTGGCACTGTTTCTTGGATTTCCGATCAAGCAGAATTCACTCCCAAAACAATACAAACACGTGATGAACGCGCCAATTTGGTCTATGCCGTCAAAATCGCCGTGCGGAATGACGGGTTCATCAAAAGAGGCATGTATGGGGAAGTAAAAATCAGTGATGAAGAAAAATGACGCACATGGTTGTCGCAGAACATCTCAGCAAAGCCTATGGCAAAGCACAAGCGTTGAATGACGTGAGTTTCACCGTAAGCAAAGGCGAACTGTACGGCATCATCGGCCCAGACGGAGCAGGAAAAACCACATTGTTCCGCATCCTCACAACCTTGATGCTGGCAGACAAAGGCACAGCCGCAGTGGCCGGATATGACACTGCAAAAGACTACCGCGCTATTCGCCGCCTTATCGGATACATGCCTGGGCGTTTTTCCCTTTACCAAGATTTGACCGTAGAGGAAAACCTCAAATTCTTTGCCACTGTGTTTGGAACGACCATCCAAGCAAATTACCATTTGATAGAAGACATCTATAAGCAAATAGAACCGTTCAAGAAGCGGCTGGCCGGCCAACTATCTGGTGGCATGAAGCAAAAACTGGCATTGAGTTGCGCTCTCATCCATAAACCTGAAGTTCTTTTTTTGGACGAACCTACGACAGGCGTTGACCCCGTGTCCCGGAAAGAATTCTGGGGAATGCTGCTCCGTCTGAAACAACAAGGCATCACTATCCTTGTCTCCACGCCTTATATGGATGAAGCGACACTTTGCGACCGAATCGCCCTCATACAGGACGGGCGTTTCCTGCAAGTGAATGCACCCCAAAACATCATACTGAATTACCCTGATACGCTTTGGGCTGTTCAGGCAAACAACATGCATGCCCTCTTGGAAGATTTGCGCGACTGCCCGCACATTAAAACATCTTTTTCTTTCGGCGCATCCTGCCATGTCACGGCACGGAAAGGCATGCGCCCTGAAGATTTGGCCGCATACCTAAAAAAGAAAGGACACCATGATGCCAGCATCCTTCCCGTCGTTGCCACGATAGAGGATTGCTTCATGGCTTTAATGAACAAGAATGATGATTAAGAATGCTACAAAGAATGTAATAGAGGTAAAAGAATTGACCAAACGCTTCGGCACATTCACAGCCGTGGACCACATTTCCTTTACAGTCAAACAAGGCGAAATATTCGGCTTCCTCGGAGCCAATGGAGCCGGAAAGACCACCGCCATGCGCATGCTTTGCGGATTAAGCAAACCGACCTCTGGCAATGGCCTTGTGGCAGACTACGATATTGCAACTCAACCGGAACACGTGAAACGCCACATCGGATACATGAGCCAAAAGTTCTCTCTCTATGAAGATTTGAAGGTATGGGAAAACATGCGGCTTTTTGGCGGCATTTATGGCTTGAAGGACAAGGAAATTGCACAAAAAACCGATAAAATACTCCAAGAATTAGGCTTCGAGACCGAACGTGACACACTTGTAAGGGCTTTGCCATTGGGCTGGAAACAAAAGCTGGCCTTTTCTGTATCCATATTCCATGAACCCCAAATCGTGTTCCTTGATGAGCCGACAGGCGGAGTAGACCCTGTAGCACGACGCAGATTCTGGGAACTCATCTATCACGCAGCCGACCGGGGCATCACCGTCTTTGTCACTACACATTACATGGACGAGGCGGAATACTGCGACCGCGTCTCCATTATGGTAGATGGACGCATTGAAGCCCTCGGCACACCCAAAGAATTGCGCACTCGCTTCCATGCCGCATCCATGGACGAAGTATTCCAACAACTGGCACGAAAAGCCAAACGCCAATCCGATTAAAAACGAACATCACATGAACCAATTCCTATCCCTTGCCGCAAAAGAGTTTCGCCAAATATTCCGCGACCGGCGTACACTGCTTATTTTGTTAGGAATGCCCCTCATGCTGGTGCTTTTGCTGGGTTATGCCATTAAAACGGAATTGAACAATGCACAGGTTGCTGTGTTCATCCCCACAAAAGATGCCGAAACACAACGCATCGTGGAACGTTTCCGCGCCAGCAAATATTTCACCATGACAGAAGAATTGTCTGAAGCAGAACAAATCAATACTGTATTCCGGGAAGGAAATGCAAGCCTCGTATTAGTATTCAGCGAACATTTTGCCCAAAACCTGCTTCATGGCAATGGCAAAGCATCTATTCAACTCATAGCAGACGGAACCGATCCCAACCAAGCTTCCATGCTTACAGCCTATGCGCAAGGAATATTGGCTTCTTGCCAAGCCGAACTGATGGAGCAACTCCGCATACCCCTGCAAATACAAGTGGAAACACGAATGCTCTACAATCCCCAAATGGAAAGTTCTTACAATTTCGTGCCAGGCGTAATGGGAATTGTCCTGATGCTCATCTGTGCCATGATGACCAGCGTGTCTATCGTCCGTGAAAAAGAAACAGGCACAATGGAAGTACTGCTGGCCTCTCCCATGCACCCTCTGCAAATCATCCTTTCAAAGGCAACGCCTTATTTTGCCCTCTCCATGGCCAACATCATCACCATCCTTTTATTAGCCGTATTCATCATGGATGTGCCGATTCGGGGAAGCCTGTTTTGGCTGGCAATTGTATCAGCTTTGTTTGTGTTAGTCGCTTTGGCTTTAGGCTTGATGATTTCCACATTGGTCGAAACTCAAATGGCCGCCTTGCTATTCTCGGGCATCGGGCTAATGATGCCCACACTCATTTTCTCAGGACTGATATTCCCCATCGAAAGCATGCCGGCTGTTTTGCGTTGGATACCCGATTTCATCCCCGCCCGATGGTACATTTCCGCCGTGCGCAAAATCATGATAGAAGGCGCGGGCGTGGAATGCTTTGCCAAAGAATTAGGCTTTATCACCCTCATGGCCGCAGTGTTGATAACGGCGTCATTAAAAAACTTCAAAGTAAGACTAAGCTAACACATGCCATTATGTTGAAATTCCTGTTAGAAAAAGAGTTCAAACAAATCCTTCGTAACAAGTTCCTTTCGAAGATGATCATCATCCTACCGCTGATGACCATTGTGTTGTTCCCTTATGTCACCAACCAAGAAGTGGCCGATGTGAAAGTAGCCGTCACGGATCACGACCATAGCCCAACATCCGGACGGCTTATACAAAAAATAGGAGCATCGGGATATTTCCAGCTTTCCCTTGCAGCATCGACCTATGAAGATGCCCTGAGCGAGACAAACCAAGGGAATGCAGACTTGATTTTGGAGATTCCTCATGGTTTCGAACGCGATTTTTTCCGGGAAGGGTCAACACACGTCATGATTTCAGCCAATGCAGTGAATGGCATGCGTGGCGGATTGGGTTCACAGTACCTTTCCAGCGTGATAGCAGGATTCGCCCAAGAATTGCGTGAGGAAACTAATGCAGAAAGCTATTCCACAACGGCAGGAGTCCCTGCCTTCAGCACACAGGCCCGCTACCGTTTCAACCCTGCGCTCGATTATAAAGTATTCATGGTACCAGGGCTAATTGTTGTATTGCTGACCCTGCTGGGATGTGCTTTTACTGCCCTCAACACCGTCAGCGAGAAAGAAACGGGTACCATTGAGCAAATCAACGTGTCGCCCGTTCCCAAACATCTCCTCATTCTCTCCAAATTAATTCCAAACTGGATCATCGGTTTCATTGCCTTGGCGTTCGGCATGGCATTCGGATGGATCGTACATGGCATCGTACCAGCCGGCAGCATTGCTGGCATCCTGCTGTTCGCTGCGCTCTACATATTGGCTGCTACCGGCATGGGGATGGTCATCTCCAATTATTCCAACACGATGCAGCAAGCCATGTTCGTCATGTTCTTTTTTCTCATGCTCATGATGCTCACAGCCGGTCTCTTCACCCCTGTTGAAAGCATGCCTGCATGGATGCAGCATCTCACAGCTTTCAACCCTCTGTTGTATTTCGCAGAAGTGATGCGCCGCATCTACCTCAAAGGAAGCAGTTTCACAGAACTGTTGCCTCAATTCTTCTGGCTCTGCGGCTTTGCCGCAGCATTGAACGCATGGGCCGTAGCGAGCTACAGGAAGAACGGTTAAAGCCTTCCCACTGTTCCCAATTATTACGCATAATTGTTGCTACGCAGTAATTACACCTGTTATCGACTGCTATTCTGCTACTTGTTGCTTGAAGAAGGATTCAAAAAACAACAAATGGTAACGGATGGAATTACTCCAATATTCAGCAGTATGCCCGCCGGGACGCACATAAAAATCATGACCAATGCCCCGTTCCAGAAGTTTTTGGTGGAACTGGTTATTTACCTCGAAAAAGAAATCATCATACCCGCAATCCACAATTAATGCAAGATCTCCATCCTGTATGCATTCTATTTGGTTGATAGCAGTATGCGCCTCCCAGTTTTCACGATGTTCTTCTTCTTCCCCTAACAGGGAAGCAATGCTCCAATTGTTAGAAAAAGGACGTATGTCGACCCCGCCGCTCATGCTTCCCGCTGCACCGAAGCAGTCTTTGTGGCGGAAAGAAAGCCACATAGCACCATGCCCGCCCATGCTAAGGCCGGTAATGGCGCGTGCACTGCGATCAGGAATCGTCGGATAATGCTTGTCCACATATTCCACCAATTCTCGTGCAACGAAAGTTTCATAACGGCTTCCTTTTTCCACAGGGCTGTCCCAATACCAACTGTTCGCTCCATCCGGACAAACAAAAACCATGCCCTTCTCATCGGCCACATTGGCAATGCCGGGAATCAACCCTTCCCATGTATGGGCATTTCCTCCATAGCCATGCAGCAAGTACACAACAGGCCACGGGCCTTCCCCATCGGGTAAGGCTACAACCACTTCTATTCTTTTCCCCATTGACTGGCTTTCCACCATCAATGTATCCACTTTCCCTGCCTGAACAGGCGTACATAGCAGCAAAAAGACAATTGCCGCCCACATCTTTTCAAAAAGTCCTTTCATAGTGATTTTCATTTATTCTGGCCAAAAATAACACATGCGAAGGACATACGCAAACGAAAATCAGACAAACAGCATCCACACGTCCAGAAAAAAGCTACCTTTGCACCAGTTTGATATCATATGATGACTCATATAATAAAATATGTCCTTTCCATTGCAGTCTTCTGCATGCCTGCCGCTTTCATGGCGCAGGCACAACACACCATCAAAGGCACCGTCACTGACAAGACACGACGCGAGCCTTTGCCTTATGCCGCCGTGCAGATATATGGCACAGGAACAGGCGCCATCACCGATTCTACCGGCCATTTCCACATACCCGACGTGAACCCAGGCATTTATCGCTTGCAAATATCTTCTTTAGGATACAAAACAATCGTCACGCCGGAATACATCCTGCGCACAGGCGACTTGACCATTGATGCCGAACTGGAAGAAAGCACCACAGAACTGGGAGAAGTGAGCATCACCGCATCCCCTTTCCGCCGGGTAGCTGAAGCCCCCATCGGGCTGCGCATCATTGGGCTGCAAGAAATTGAGAAATCACCCGGCGCCAACCGCGACATCTCGCGCATTGTGCAATCATATCCCGGCGTAGCTTTCTCGCCTATCGGATACAGGAACGACCTCATTGTACGCGGAGGCGGGCCATCAGAAAACCGTTTCTATTTAGATGGCATAGAAATTCCTATTGTCAACCATTTCAGCACGGAAGGTGCATCAGGAGGTCCTGTCGGCATTATCGATGCCGACCTCATCCGCGAAGTGAATTTCTACACCGGGGCTTTCCCGGCAGGAAAAGGAAATGCACTTAGTTCGGTGCTTGACTTTCGTTTGCGCGACGGCGACATGGAACGAAACACTTTAAAAGCTACATTAGGTTATTCCAACGTGTCATTGGCCTCAAGCGGGCATATAGGGAAGCGCACCTCCTACCTCGTTTCCGTGCGCCAATCCTACTTGCAGTTCCTTTTCAAAGTATTGGGGCTGCCTTTCCTGCCTACTTTCACCGATGCGCAATTCAAGATAAAAACGCGCTTCAACGCCCGCCATGAATTGTCCATCCTTGGCTTAGGCGGCATTGACAACATGCGGCTAAACACTGATGAAGAAGGCGAAAGCGCAGAATACATTTTAAGCTACCTGCCTAAAATACAGCAAAACATGTTCACATTAGGAGGAGTGTACAAGCACTATGCAGGACACCATGTGCAAACAGCCGTAGTAAGCCATAGTTTCCTGAAAAACAAAAACACCAAATACCGCGACAATGACGAAAGCATGCCTGAAAACCTTTCCTTAAAACTCCGATCCACGGAACAGGAAAGCAAATTCCGTTTTGAAAACCAATCCACTTTCGGGGCATGGAAAATTAATGCAGGCATCAACTTTGATTACTCGCAATACCGCAACACCTCATTCCAGAAAGTATTCACATCAGAACCAACCACCTACAACTACCGCACCCGCTTGGGATTAGCCCGATGGGGGTTCTTCGGCACTGCTACTTATGAAATGCCCGGCGACCGCTTCACCATTTCAGCAGGAATCCGCAGCGATGCTTGCGACTATTCATCCGGCATGCAAAAGTTGCGCACCCAATTGTCACCCCGTTTGGCACTTTCATGGCGTGTGGCAGGATCTTTTTACATTAGCGCCAACGCAGGACGTTACTATCAGTTGCCGCCTTACACCTCATTGGGCTTCAAAGCCGACGGCCAGTTAGCGAACAAAGACCTGAAATACATCCGTTCCGACCAAGCAGGATTAGGCTTCTCCTACCGTATCGGCGAACACCTTCAAGCCTCTGCCGAAGGATTCTATAAGAAATATGGGTATGTTCCCCTCTCCGTGGCCGACGGCATCCCTCTTGTATGCAAAGGAAACGATTATGGTGTCATTGGCAACGAATATCTCGTTTCCACCGCAGAAGGCAGATCATACGGCGCAGAATTCATGCTAAAATGGCTTATTGCAGCCCGAATGAACCTCTCTGCTTCTTTCACCGTGTTTAAAAGCGAATATCGAAACAGCCGCGAAACCAATTATGTGGCTTCCGCATGGGACAACCGTTTCATCTTCAATTTAGGCGGAACGTACAACTTCCCTCGCCATTGGAGCCTTGGCGCCAAAGTGAGTTGCATAGGCGGTGCGCCCTACACGCCTTACGATCCTGAAAAATCATCGCTCATCGAAGCTTGGGACGCACAAGGACGGCCTTACTATGACTACAGCCGTTACAACAGTGAACGCCTTGCTCCTTTCGCTCAATTAGACGTGCGATTAGACAAATCATTCTATTTCAAGAAATGCATGTTAGGATTCTACATTGACCTTCAAAACGTCACTGCCAGCAAACTCAAACAGCAGGACATCCTGATGAGTACCGGACAACCCGACCCACAGCGTCCCGGCCATTATCAGATGAAAAGCATCAAGCAGGAAAGCGGCACCCTGCTTCCTACCATCGGCATCACATTTGAAATATGATGCTTCCCCTTTCCGTACCTTCATTAGAATTAGATGCAGACATTGCCACATTCTGAGGTGTGCCTGCTTGCAAAAGACTTTCCCTAACGCCCTGTTCCACGTTAAAACATGCAAAAATCCTTGCGGCATCCGCAGATATCTGGTAAATTCGACGCCGAAAACCAATTAATTTTCTGAATGGAATTTTTAATCATCTTGCTCTTGTTGGTCCTCAACGGAGTATTCGCCATGTATGAGATCGCCTTGGTCTCATGCAGCAAAGCACGTCTTGAAACATTAGCCAACCGTGGAAACCGTTCCGCAAAAAACGTCATCAAGCAATTACAAGAACCCGAAAAGTTCCTTTCTACCATACAAATCGGAATTACGCTCATCGGCATCGTGTCCGGTGCATTCGGAGGTGTAGCTTTGGCAGACAATTTGGTGCCTTTCTTTGAACGCATCCCTTACGCCGATGCTTATGCCAACGATTTGGCCATGGTCACCGTCGTAGCCATCATCACCTACTTGTCGCTCATCATAGGCGAATTAGTGCCTAAAATGATTGCTTTGAGCAATCCGGAACGTTATGCCACCCTGTTCTGTCCTTTCATGATACTATTAGCCAAGATTGCTTATCCTTTCGTGTGCCTGCTCAGTGCATCCACAAAATTAGCCGGCAAACTTGTAGGCGTGAAAGACAATGGCGAACGCACAATGACCCAAGATGAACTGAAAATGCTTCTCCACCAAAGTTCCGAACAAGGCGTACTCGACAAAGAAGAAACTGAAATGCTCAGCGATGTGTTCCGTTTTGCCGACAAACGTGCCAACGACCTCATGACTCACCGTACCGATGTGGTTTTCCTGCATGTAGACGACACAGAACAGACAGTCCTGCGCACCATTGCCGAAAAGCATTTCAGCAAATATCCCCTGTTGGACACTTCCATCGACAATGTTGTGGGCATTGTATCCGTCAAGGACATCATCCTCATGATTGGCGGCGGCCAACCTTTCAATTTGCGAAGCATCGCTCAGCCGCCACTTTACCTCCCTGAAAGCCAATATGCCAAGAAAGTCCTTGAAATATTCAAGAAAAGCAAAAAGAAATTCGGTATTGTGGTCAATGAATACGGTGGCACTGAAGGCATCATCACCTTGCATGATCTTACTGAAAGCGTGTTCGGCAATATCCAAGAAGAAAATGAACCCGATGAAGAAGAAATTGTGCGACGCCAAGACGGTTCTTTCCTCGTGGAAGGTTCCATGAATGTAGACGACTTCATGGAGAAAATGGGCATCCTCTATTACGACGACCTCAAGCAAGAAGATTTCACCACAGTTGGCGGCATGGCCATGTTCCTCATAGGAAGCATCCCTAAAGCAGGGGAAACATTCAATTACCGCAACCTCGACTTTGAAGTGGTGGACATGGACAACGGGCGTGTCGACAAGTTGCTTGTCATCCGCCACGATGAGCCAGAAGAAGAATAAAGCCCGCCGGTTCGTATCTCCAAAGACAGTGGAATGCAGTTTTCTCTCCTTTTTCGGGCAATGGAAAGCATTTTTTTCACTTTCTGCCCAATAATTTCTGCAAAAACACTTCTTGGATGCAAGCAAACCATTATATTTGCAGGCAGTTATCGGCCGCACACAACACGGCCATATTGTTTAATCATAATTTTCTAATAAAATGAAAGAATTGGTAGAAAAAATCCAAGCCACATTTGCTGCATTCAATGAAGACGCTACGGCTCAAATGGAAAAAGGCAACAAAGCCGCAGGCACTCGCGCACGCAAGGCATCCTTGGAAATGGAAAAAATGTTGAAAGAATTCCGGAAAGTTTCTTTGGAAGAATCCAAGAAATGACAATTCAACGCACACAAACAAAAAAACCTGCGGCATTTATTGTCGCAGGTTTTTTATCTGTTTTCCCTCACGCTTCCCATCAAAACTTTCGAAACGTCAGCCGTGCATAATCTGAATTGAGCTTCATCGCCTCATCGTCCAACTCCTCGATGGCGAAATGCTGGATGGTGTCGTTCATGCCAAAAGGAGGCATCTCTTTTGCCTTTGCACCAATCATTCGCACATGCAACGAATCCGCTGTCTGCCGGAATCTCGCAGGCTTTCCCATTAACGGGACAGCCCCTTCCGCGCTGCCGCGTTTCAATTCCATCAAATGGAGATATATGTCATAATAAGTATAAGCAGGATATTCAATCACGCCATCCGCATGGCGTTCCACCGCCATCAATTGCCAACGCCCGTCCAGCAAACCGTTCATGGGCATTTTCCCGCACGAGGCCGCCACGCCTGCCGCCATGCACAGCAACGCTGCCACCGTATGTTTCCCCGGCTTCTTCATGCGCTTCCCGTTAATCCCGGCGGAAAATGTCGCGGGTATATACCTTCTCTTTCACATCGTCCAAGCAAGCATCATAGCGGTTGGCGATAATCGCTTTCGACCGGCGTTTGAACTCCTCCAAATCATTCACCACCCGCGATCCGAAGAAAGTCGTTCCGTCCTCCAAGGTAGGTTCATAAACAATGATGGTAGCCCCCTTAGCCTTGATGCGTTTCATCACGCCCTGTATGGAGCTTTGCCGGAAGTTGTCGCTGTTCGACTTCATCGTCAGGCGGTACACCCCAATCACCACATCCTGCTCGCTTCTCGCATTCCATTGCGAATTGGCTGAATAATAACCCGCCTTGTTCAATACCTGTTCGGCAATGAAATCTTTCCGCGTGCGGTTGCTCTCCACAATGGCATGGATAAGGTTCTCCGGCACATCCTGGTAATTGGCCAGCAACTGTTTCGTGTCTTTCGGAAGGCAATAGCCCCCATACCCAAAAGAAGGATTGTTGTAGTGCGTGCCGATGCGCGGGTCTAAGCAAATGCCGTCGATGATGGCCTTCGTGTCCAGCCCCTTCACTTCGGCATATGTGTCCAACTCATTGAAGTAGCTCACGCGCAGAGCCAAGTACGTGTTGGCAAAAAGCTTCACGGCCTCTGCCTCTTTTAGCCCCATGAAAAGCGTAGGAATGTCTTCTTTGATGGCTCCCTCCTGCAAGAGCGCGGCAAATTCCCTCGCCTTTTCCTCCAGATGTTCCCCGGCAATGGCGCGGATGGCCACATTTTCTTCACTCAGCCCGCCAATAGCCTTCGGACAGCCCACGATGATGCGGCTGGGATAAAGGTTGTCGTACAACGCTTTGCTCTCACGCAGAAACTCCGGCGAGAAAAGCAGATTGAAACGCTTCCCCTTCAAGGCGGTATCTTCACGAAACCTTTTTGCATACTTCACATACAAGCTCCGGCAATACCCCACGGGAATCGTGCTTTTTATCACCATCACAGCATCCGGGTTCACGTCCAGCACCAAGTCAATCACCTCCTCCACATGGCTCGTGTCGAAATAATTCTTCACCGGGTCATAGTTCGTGGGCGCGGCAATCACCACAAAATCCGCTTGGCGGTAAGCCTCTGCCCCATCGAGCGTGGCCGTCAAGTCCAATGGCTTCTCGGCCAGATACCGTTCAATGTATTCATCCTGTATGGGGCTAATGCGGCGGTTTATCTTCTCCACCTTCTCTGGAATCACATCCACAGCCAGCACCTTGTGGTGTTGTGCCAGCAAAGTAGCGATAGACAGGCCCACATATCCCGTCCCCGCCACAGCAATCGTATAATTCTTATTCATAACCTTCCTGTATTTATATGTGTATATTTTCGGATGCAAAGAAAGAATTTTATTTCAAAAACAAAAAGATTCAACTGACTGAATTTAGCAGTCAGCAATCGGTAGTAAGAATATAGAAGTCAAGCATCCAACACCTTCTCATACAATTCCACCATCTGCCGTGCCTTGTTGTCCCACGACAGTTCCCGCTGCCGTGCCTTGCAGTTGCCTGCCATGCGCCGAAGTTCTTTGCGATTGCCCTCCAAGTCATTCAAGATAGCTGCAAATTCCTTGACGGATTGTTCGGGAGTAGATAATGCAATCTTCCTTCCCACCGTGTCGTCTATTACTGCCGCCATGCCGCAAGCATCAAAACACAGCACAGGCAAACGGTTGCTAATGGCTTCCAAAACCACAGTCGATGTGTCCTCGCTGACGCTCGTAAAAAAGAAAAGTTGCGCCCGCTTCATTTCCTCCATCACCACGTGGTTCGGCTGGCTACCATGCCACACCACCTGTTGTTCAATCCCCAACATCCGGGCTGAATGCTTCACAGAAGCCACTTGTGCTTCGCTGCCTGTCCCATATACATCTAACATAATATTGCGGTTGTTTGCCACAGACAGCGCTTGCAAGGCAAGCGACAACTGTTTGCGGAAATCAAACTTCCCCACCCACATGACGTGAAATTCCTTCCCATCAAAACGTTCCAACGGAATATCATCTGAGGGGAAACACCCGGTTTCGGGAATCACAACCGACTCCAAATGCCGATATTTCTTTATCGCACGATAAGAATCCGGTATCGAACTGATGAGCAAAGACGCACGACGCAAAGCATTCCCTACACGTTTGCCATGTTTTATCTGGCACACATTGATGCAGTTTTTCAACCGATTAAACAATTGCATCTTCAGTCCTGCTCCTTTCAGATAAGCCACAGGGAATTGCTTCAATCCCCCAATAGGTCCCCACACAAAAGGGATGCCTTCTATCTTCCACAAGTATCCCGGCTCGCGGAAGCCAATCATGTTCAGTTGGTGCAGGATGTCGATGTGCGTGTCCCGGCAGATTTCCTTCGCCATTTCATACGTTTTCCATTGCCATTCCCGGTAGTATTTATAGAAACGCCAGTCGCCTTGGTTCCAGCACATCTTCCGAATTTCTTCCGATACCGGGTTATAATAGAAATGCATGTTTCCTCCTTGCGGCAATGTCGGCACAACCGTTTCTATCTTGTCGCGAAACTCACCTTCCGTGATGATGTGCAGTTCACAATGCTTCGCAAGGTTCACGCACCAGTTCCAAGCCATTCCCGGTTCGCTCCCCATATCAGGCGAACAAGCGTATGCGTTGACCAGCACGGACAGTGCTGCTTTTCTTTGTTCATTCATGTGTGTAGAATTTAGAATTAAAGAAACCAAGAAGATTTTTAGATTCCATATTTTAGGATGTAGATTTTAAAATTATAAATCTGAAATCTAAAATTTTATCACCACGGCTTGAACACCTCCCGCCATTGGTAATCCTCCGTGCGAAATGTTTGCTGGAACACACGCGCCAAGCAACGCAGCACGTAGGCCACTGCCACGATAATCAAGAACATCAAGATCAAGTTCAGCGGAAAGAGATGATTCATCCGAGTGGTGAACAGCACACTCTGCACCAAATAAATTTCCAAGCACAATCCTCCTACGAACCGAATCACTGCACCCGTGTATCGGTTGTAATACAGCCGTTTCATCGGGACAGAATTGCAAAACTTGTACATATAATAAGCAACACCCAGCAGCGGCACTAACGATGCCAACTCCAAATGTTGCAACATTGCCACCCGTCGAGCCACTATCAGCATGCCATAATAGGCCACGATACAACCCAATAGTTTCATCCCGTCCTTTGCAAAGCTGAAACGCCACGTGCGTTTCGACACGCCCATCATTGCCCCTAATAGCATGAACAAGAAATAATGCCCCCACTTAAAGTACGTTTCACCGTAAATGTTGAACCCGAACGGCGGAGCCATCACTGCATACCACACAATCACCACGCCCGCTGCCAGCAGGAATGCCAACTTCAGATGCTCTATCATCCGCCATCTCACCACGTACAGCACCACATAATATATCATAATGCAAGTCACGAACCACCCCCCCCCGTGAATCAAGGTATGAACCATGTCATGATGTAAGCCGAAACAGGCTGCCGCTAATGCCGCCCATGCAAACACCGTAGGATAAATGCGATTGATGCGCCGCTTGTACCAATTGTCAAACCGTCCCATCCGCCCAAGGAACAAAGTGAACCCCGAAGCGAAGAAGAACAACACATCCCCTACCGCTCCGCCTGTGGCCAATGCACTATATTTCCCGTACAGCAATCCCATGTGGGAATTCGTGATAGCAATCGCCGCAATGAATTTCAATATGTCAATACTGATGTCCCGCTGTTTCTGCATTTTATTTACTGTGATAATCTTCGAACAATATACATCCCAGTTACTTGGGCAGCTTCACCCCAAACAAATAATGCCCCAACACAGGACTGGTGCGAAGCACATCACTCACAACCAAGCAAACGCCTATCACAAGAATAGACAAAAAGATAGAAACCGTAAATTCAAGGATAGGATTGTTTGCAATTACCCCCCCCCATTCATATTCATTAATGTTAAGACCGCGAGGAAGAAAGAAATAATGCAGCAAATAGACATCCAATGTGCGCCTCCCCACATATTGCAGGCATCTTCCCAACCGTCGTTCCTGCGCAAAACTCGCTTCATACTTCCGAAAGAAAGCCACTATCACGACAATACCTGTCAGGGCAATATATATCCGCAATATCTTTCCGAAATGCGAACCGTTCACAATATAAATGCAAGCTGCCAAAAATGTTAATTGAGCCATGGGAAGAAAATATTTGCTATCCAGCAATTGTTGGAATGTGCCGAAATATTTTTTCACCAAACACCCGAAAGTGAAATAAAAATAATATAACCAATGCTTCACGCCGACAAATTGTGCGAAATCATGGTTAAATATCCCAATAAAGCGATCTGAACGCACCATAAACATCCCTATCGCCACTGCTATCAAGATGAAATCCTCACATTTTTTCAAATTCAGAAGATGAATCACATTCTGAAGCACAGTGTACACAATAAAGAATTCTAATAAAGTATAGGTAAACCAATACCCATATTTCATATCACTGAAAAAGATATTTCCCAATTTTGTATGAAAACATGCAGCAAACACCAAAATGAAAAACGTAGTGGGAATGATCTGCACCACGAACTTCTTTTTCAGAAACGTCCAAGTATTCGCCCAATCCCATATTGCCGTAGCCTTATACAAAATAAAACCACTGATGAAGAAGAACAACGGCATCCTGAATAAATAAAATATACGATTAAAAGTAAATGCCTCATCCACATTTAAATTTAATCCAAAAGATTGCACATGCGCATACACCACTAATAACATGGTGAAACCACGCATCGCGTCAATCCATTCTATGCGTTTTTTAGTTTCCATAATCACATTCACCTGAAATATAGTATTATATCAATTGATTAATAAAAGAAAATGCCTTATACCGCCTTAACCATAGCAAAAGGGCGGATATTGCGACTGTGCAGGCCACGATGACTCCCCATTTCACCCAATTCATCCCGTCCATGAACAAACCCACCGCTGATATGACAATGATGTGCAGGAAATAAACTAATGTGCTGGCATGCCTTAACCATTTGGCTACATCAACCGGGATACGTAAATTCCAATTCTTCACCCATTGGAAAATTCCGATGGTAATCAGAGGCTTTCCTAAAGCCACCCCCTTGTAGGTTTCAAAATGCATCTCAATAGCTCCTATTAAAATCAGCAATAAGCATTGCCATACTTTCAATTTCCTTTCCGTGATGGCAAAATAACTTCCAAATGCCAAGAAAGTAAAGGCCAGACAGAAATTGGTCACGCCAAAATAGTTTCCATCATACAGCCACACGCTCCATTGCCACGGGAAACCCGGAGCATCCATCGAACCATAATGCGTATAGGCTTTGTTAAACAAATAAGCACCAAACCCTAAAACAATCAATATCCACGCATGCTTCCTGCCTATTCGGGAAAGAAATTTCAGGATGGGCAATACCACCAACAATCCCCACAAATACCACAACACAGAATAGCCCCTGAATACAAAACTGTACAGCATGTTCCCAACTTTTTCACAAGTGCATGCCCCGCTAAACAAGCAGTCGGATACAAACAAAATGATTGCCCAAACTGCATACAGTTTAAATATTCTTGGAAGATAGTTTTTACCCCCCCCATATTTTAACTTTCTTTATATAAAAATATGCAGACACCATGAAGAAGAAAGGCACAGCAGACCATATCCATGCATGCACGATGTCCATCATCAATGAAGGTGCCATTTGGTTCACAATATAAGTATGTATCGTCACAACAGCTATCGCCATGACGAACTTCATCAAGTCTATGGAATTGTTGTTTTGATTTATCATCACAAATTATTTGTCAAATGTTTCAAATGCTGCTTAAATGCAATACTTTATCTTCTTCTTTTTCAAATCGGTCTTTTATCTTCCTTGCCGGATTCCCTCCCCATATCTCACAAGGCGGGACATCTTTCGTCACCACAGATCCTGCGGCCACGATGCTTCCTTTCCCAATAGTTATTCCCGATAGGATGATGCAACCTGTGCCTATCCACACGTCATCTTCCACCATCGTTATTCCATTGTTTTCCCTTTTTCCCTGCCATATCGGTTTCCCAGGTTCGTCAAACGTATGGTCATGCCGTCCCACGAAACACACTCTTCCTGCCATCAGAATATTGTTGCCAAAATGCACATGACAGGCCACGTTGCAATCATCCCCAAACTGCACGTTATGGCCTATCCTCACGTCCATGTTTTGCGCAAAGCTCGTACCTTTCATCACCCGCACAAAACCATCGTATTTCACCCACGGATAGCGGATGTGGAATTTGTACCAAGTCCGCAACTGGTTTAAAATATACCGTAAAGCGAAGTTTAGTTTGCTTGCTCCGTTAGGCATGTTATAATACTCTATTCTCATCTTTCTTCAAACTTTTTTTTGCAAGCATCAAATATTCTCTGCGCCGCCTTGTCTGGTGTATAATTGCTTTCTATCTCCACTGACATCTCTCCCATTGTATTCAAGTCTGCATGATGAAATTTATTCAAAGTTTCCACAATAGAGTTTTGTTGCAGCGGATCAAAATTATATCCGTTCACCCCGTCTTTCACCAGTTCATAATGCCCGCCATTATAGATGGAGCAAGCCACAGGTTTCCGGCAAGCCATCGCTTCCGGCACCACCAAACACCAGTTGTCCTCCAAGGTAGGCATCACAAACACATCGCAAAGCGCATAATATTGATAAAGCAAATCATAATTGATGCCTCCCAATATGTGAATAGAAGATTCATCCTTATATTGCTCCTTTAAAACATCTAATAATATGCCTTTCCCAATCACAATCAAATTGTCCTGCGGATGGTTCGCAATATGCTGCCCCCACGCTTGCAGCAACTCCTTGATACCTTTCCTTTCTACCATCTGCCCCACGAACAGAAACGTAAGTCCCGGATGAAGGTCCAATCGTTGCTTTAATTCCGCTCTTTCCTTCGCGCCGAAGTGCGACACGGCTTCTGCCAACCCGTAACTGTCTGCACACATGCATCCCTCCACTTTGGGCGTTTTCTTGAAACCTAATTCATTCGTCAGGTATTCATTCGTCAGATGCCCGTTGATTAGGAAATATTTCACCGGGATGCCCATGATTTTACGATACATCGTGCGCCATTTTGGAGAATTTCGTTCCACGTAGGCTGTTCGTTCATAAAACATGCACAGTTTTTTCCCGTGCAACACTGCATACCGTATGCCCGCAGGCGCCCAGCCGCCAAAGCCTTCCGTAATCACCACATCCGGGTTTAGTTCTTTGATAGCTCTGTAGAGCCCGGGTTGTTTCTTCAATACCAATGATTTATTGGCAAAGTCAGAAGCATCATTGCCCATCGTCATCCGTTTTTCTCCACTCATCACCACGGCATGGTCGCCCAAAGCCTCCTTCAACTTCTTCCGCACTAAATCCGAAGTGTTCTCTTGGGAACAAATCAGATAAAAATTCCCGTTGCTCAATTGGTTCAGGCATGCATACACAGGCACACGATAATTTCCGAACCAAGGGGAAATCCAAAGTATTCTCATTGTTGCATCCTTATTTATAATTTCTTTCTTCGATCAGCCACTTCTCTGCCGTCCTTGTGTCCGAAGAAAAATTCACACCTATCAAGAACAGCTTACGATGATCTGTTTGGAAAGGCCGGTCATAATGGTTGTCCTTGATTTGCTGCAAGGCTTCTTCTGCGGACTTGTCTAATTTCAATTCGATGATATAAACATAATCTTTCGTCTGTATCGTCACATCCATGCGCCCTTGGCTTGTCGCTTGCTCCACTTGCACATTATACCCCAGCATCACGAATATCAGGTACAGCGTGTTCTGGAAATGCACTTCCTTGTCGCCGCCCGCCAACAAATAATTCTTGCCGGAAAGCATGGTTTGAATCGTTCTCAATAAATCATCGGATTTCCCTTGGCGGACAGCAGCGGTCAGCCTGTTAAGAAAGCCTTTCGTTTCCGACTTGTTTATCGATGCATATAGAGGCAACAGGAAATCGAAGAAACCGCGCTCCACCTCCTGATTGGGGAAATCGAGACGATACCCCATCTCCGCATCATAACCGGAAATTGTGAGATACCCGCTTTGGAATAATACAGGAATAGGGTCTTCATGGTTCTCATCTACACTCGCAAGGCTGGATTCATCCACATACATGCCTTTTAGTCCTTTCAGTTCATAATGATTGTCTTGCAACAATTTGACCAAGAAAGTTGGAGTTCCCGTTTTAAACCAATAATCTGAAATCTTTCTCTTCTTAAACGCATTCAACAAACTGAAAGGATTGTACACGCCAATGCTGTTTTCACAAAAATGATAACCATCGTACTGCCGTTTTAAGATACGGCAAATATCTTCGTCATTTTCCCCATAAGCAGCAGCCAATTGCTTGATGCCCTCCCCAAAATATAGTTGCAATTCATCCTCTGAGATACCGCAAAGATCCGCGTATTCCACATCCATGGAGATATCTTCCAAGTTGTTCAAATCGCTGAAGATGCTTACGTGGCTGAACCGGCTTACCCCTGTGAGGAAAGCAAAGCGGATGTACTGGTCTTGCGACTTCAGCACGCCGAAAAAGGCTTTGATCAGATTCCGATAAGCATCGTGCAAGCACTTGTTGCCAATCGTACTTAACAGCGGTTTGTCATATTCATCCACCAATACCACCACTTGCGATCCTGTTTTCTCATAAGCCCGTTGTATCACATTGAAGAAACGTTCTTCAGGAGCCAACGACGGATGGACTTCAAGCCCATATTTCCCTTCCCAAACGGACAAATGCTTGCCCAGTTCCGCATAAAGTGAATCTACATTTTCATAATTGCGGGCGTTCAAGTCCAAGTGAAGCACAGGATATGTTTTCCATTCTGTTTCCAAGCGTCCCATAGCCAATCCTTCGAACAGTTCTTTCTGCCCTAAGAAATAAGCCTCCATGGTAGAAACGAGCAGTGACTTGCCAAATCGGCGGGGACGGCTGAGGAAATAATACTTTCCTTTGTCCGCCATCTGATAAATCTGTGCGGTCTTGTCCACATATACATATCCTCCCGTGCGGATATTCTCAAAACTCTGTATGCCTATCGGATATTTCATTGCAATTCACCTCTTAATTCCATCTGCGAAAATAGGAAAAACATTTTATGCGACCAAGGATACTATCAGGCCAATCTAATTGCCGGTAACTCTTTATACCTTTCACTCCTTACAAAACGGAACGCATCTGCATACGCTTTGGCATAAGTGGATACATACCTCCAATTCCATTTGGCCAAACTTTTCAAGAAAGCAAAGAATAGGGTGAAAAACATCCTTCGCAACACACAAGCCACTGAAAGCCACTTCTTGTCTTGGCATTTATAAATGAACCGATGCCAAAAGACAAAACCGTTGCGGGCAGATGCATACATGTTTGCCAGTTTCTTTTCCTCGCTCGCAAGGCTTGAACCCGCATCCAGATGCACAAACCTTACCGACCTGTTCACCGCAATCCTTGCCCCCATCAAGTGCAATTTGTAGAACATCACCATATCATCAGGAAGCGCATAGCGCGTGTCTTGCAACCATATTTCTTCGTCAAAATGCATGGCCTGTAGCGTTTCCCGCTTGCCAAACACGCAAGTTCCATGCCCGCTTTGACTGTAATACTGTTTGCCTTCCTGCATATTTGTATTCACGATGAATCCCCCTGTGCGCCAAATTTTGACAAGGTAAGAAGAATTTAACCGTTCCGCCATGGAAACGCCCAACAGCCAATCAATGCAAGTGCGATACGCTTTCTTCTTTTTACCCCCCCCGTATTTTAGTTTCTTTAACAACTGGGGACACCATGTCAGCACCCGTTTCCTGCATCGTATTGAATAAAGAAGCAACGAAACAGGAATCAAACTCCACATCGTCATCCAATGCTAAAATGCAATCCGAAGTGCAGCCTTTGAATCCCGCCACTCGCTGCGCCACCATTCCCTTTTCAGAAAAAATGAAAGTCTCCGTTCCTAATCGTTCAGGAGGCAGCGGATAGCCTTTAGGCAACACAATAATCACTTCTTGTGGAGAGATGCTCTGCCGGGCAATGCTGTCCAACGTCTTTTGATATTTCTCTCCGGCTGTGCCTAATGTTCGGATCGTTACACTATATGTTCCCATCATTTCCTTTTTCCAGAAGAATCACCTTGTTATAATATTGAATCGTTTGATTCACAATCGTGTCCAAACCAAACTGTTTTTCTATTTTTACTTGCGCCTGCATGGAAATGCTTTGCAAAACCTCACCATCCATGTGCAATATATTTTCTATCTTGCTGCACCATGCCTCAGGATTCTTCGGCGGCAACAAAAAACCATCCTTGCCATCCGTAATTATCTCGCTCATCCCGCCGGACGAACTGCCCAACACGATGCTTCCACACAGCATCGCCTCAATGCACACCATCGGCATGTTTTCCCACCACGACGGGAAGCAAACCAAATCCGCCGTGGCATACATCTTCATCAGCTCCTCACGGGACACCTTGCCCACTATGTTGAACCAGCTTTCCTTGCCGTATTCCTTTTGCAGTTCAGCAGCATATTTCCCCGTTTTCCCTACCAGATTCAGTTGGAACTTCACCGTCCCGTTCTCATTCAGCAGGCGGCATGCCGCTGCCAAGTCCCCGCAACCTTTCCAATCACAAATAGTCCCGGCAAACAAAATCTGCTTCACTCCATGCGGTTGCCATTGCCATTTACATTGCAATTCGTCTTTTGTCCGAATCGGATTGTATATCACTTCCATCCTTTCATCCGGCACATGTAGATACTGATACACCCATTGTTTCAGCGAAGTGCTGCAAGAAGTAACATATTTTGCCTTTCGTATCTCGGCAAGTTCTTTCCTGCCCTGCCAATAATAGGGGAGATTGGCCTTATTTAAATGCTGCAAGCTGAAATGTTCATGGTCTAACAACATAGGCGTATGCAGCCGTGTCACAACAGGAATGGAAAGCCGATGCAGATAATACCCCTCCGCCCCATATTCCGGCACCTCGATAATGTCCACGTCTTTCAGCAGACGAATGGTTTCTGCAATTCTTCTCCGATAGCTGAAAAAACGGTAGAATGTGCGTAACTTTTTCAGCAACGTAACGTGTTCCACCTGAGGAATGATAAAATCCCCGCCTTTTAACCGAATGACGTGTACCCCGTCATCATCATATTGTTCTTCCTTCCGCGTATCGTCTGATGCACAAATAACAGTTACCTTATGCCCCGCTTCATGCAAACCATGAGACATCTCTTTTATGTAAGAAGCAATGCCACCCCCACGGAGCGATGGCGGATATTCACGACAAACAAAACAGATGTGCATATTAATCAAATTGTATATGTATAATAATTCCCGAAAAGAAGCATCACCGGGCTTTTAATGATGATGTCTATTTCAGGCGCATAGTCCCAAATAATCAATTCAAACTGATAATAGAACCATGCAATCATCACAATGGAGACACCTTTCAAAATCCGATTTCTCCACTTAATGTTGTTTGTAATGAATGGATAAACAAATGGCATAAAAGCCAATATCATCATGAAATAACGGTATTGCGCCATTGGCTGGCGGAACATGGCGATAATGGTCAGCAGCAGCAACAACACCACATTGAGAATAAAAGCATTGCTGTCTGAAAGCGTTTTCCGCTCCATCCAAAGTTTCCGCAGCACAATCAACAGCAAGGGTAGGTAAATCACAATCACTTGCGACAGCACCAAAGCATTTGTTTCCGTGTCATTGTTAGTTTCCGATTGCGCCAAACGACTCACCCCATAGGTCAATGCGCTCGTGTTGGCCCCGCTCACAATATTCCCAGCCAACGAAGGTCCCATGATAATCAAGGCCACAAATGCTCCAGCAATAAGCAGCAAGCCAGTCTTGGTGAGCCGCCTATGTAAAGGTTTAAAGATCAAGAACGGCACAAACAGCAATGTAGATGCATGGGTAAAAACCGCCATTACGGTCATTATCCATAACTTCTTGCTCATCTTCCCATAATATGCATAGTTCCCCAAGACATACATCATGATGGATTGCCCCAAGAATTGTTTTTGAATTTGGAGAATATATTGGAAATAAAGATAAAAGAAAGCCAGTATCAGCACGCCGCATACCATTGGAATATGCGGTTTCTTCAGTGTCAGGCAAAACTTGTACAAGCCTAAGAATACCAGCATATAGTTGACAAAGGTGAGCAAAGCTGCAAAAAGTGGGTAGTATCCGAAAGTGAGATAATAGCCGATATAATTATACACACCGTTCATGAACTCGCCGGAAATGGTAGTCATATAAGGATTTGCATAATAATCTAAGCCATAGATGTAGATCAACGACTTCCAAAAACCTATATCGGGTACATTCCTATAAGCATAGTAATACTGGACTTGATCTCCATTCGGGGCTTTAGTTGCACTAATGCAAGCAAAATAGGCTGCAATACAGAGAAAAAAGGCATAGTAGTAAGTCTTGGAAAATTGAGATTGGCTGAATGCATACAGAATCAATACAGGCAGGCTAATGGCTGACGGCACGATGAGGAACAAAAGAAACAGACCGATTAATTCGCCATGTCCCATCCGTTGGGGTATATTAGGCTGAGAGGCAATCATAAATCTTACAATTGTTGAAATGTTTCAATAGGATGCATATCATTACTGCCAGCAGGGCGGCATTTGGCATAATCGACAAGTTTGGATGGCATCAATAACTTCAATCCCTTTTTCATACTCCTTTTTGTTTGTTGCATTCTATAAGCCATCGTTGAAGGGCAGATATTCAGCACCCGGCATCTCTCCTTATAGATCTGCCATGCTCTTTTCGGGTCAGCTGACACCCCGGTCGTGTCATAGATGGAAACGATTTTAGGAACGACTTCAAACGATTTCCCTTCCCGGTAGCATCGGTAGAAAAACGCATAATCGGCAATAAACTTGTATGATTCATCGTACAAACAATCCCTCATCAACGATCCTTTTATGAAGCAAGACTGATGGCAAAACGGCAATTCATGCTCCATCACGCCCAACGGCCTTGGCTTCCTCAATATCCCTCCCTGCGAGTATTTATAGATGGTGCTTCCACAAAGAATATCCGATGTATGTTCTTTAATAAATACTTCTGAGAGAACGTCCCCATTAAAAAACATATCACCACTATTCATAAAAATAAGATAATCACCGATGGATTTTTGTATGCCTTTATTCATGGCATTATAAAGCCCATTATCTTTTTCCGAGACCCAATATGTCAGCTTGTCGGCATTTGCCTCTATAAACTCTTTGCTCCCATCTGTTGAACCACCATCTATCAGAATGTACTCCTTATCCGAATAAGATTGATTGACAACAGAGGAGAAAGTTTCTTCAAGCCCTGCCAAATTATTATAATTGATTGTTATAACTGATATTTTCATAATGCATAATAACTTTCATTGCGTTTTAGCTTTATCTAACAGCATCCTTACGTATAAATCCATTTCCACCATACATAATGTTGCGATTAAAACTGCTACCACAGGAAATGAATGAAATAGGGATTCGCATCCTAATCTTTAAAAAATTCCGGGGACAATGAAAAGCCCTAATATATGATAAACATAAATTCTCGTACTCCATCTTTTTTCCAGCTTTTGCCAAAAGATTAATTAACAGCCAATTTTTATCATACAATATTCCTACGATAAATATTGGAACGACCAAACATGTTCCTATTACAACATAACGAAAATCATAAAATTAGTGAGTGTCAAGCAATATTGCAGCCAATAGAAGTGTACCCCACCCCACCGTTTGACTTTTATTGAACATCCATTACTCCAATGATGCAACTGCTTACCTAACAAGTAGAAAGGTATGCCTTGTACATATATATTCGTATCAGGTATATCAATTAATCCCTTACGCAAACATGTCATAAAACACCGTCCCATGGAATATTCTTAAGAAATAAAATTTCCAATAAAGTTTGCCATGAAAATAGATGCAAAAATTCAAAATCACCTCGAACTATATGAAATAAACTGTACAAAAGGAATATATAAATCCACAACATTCCTATTTTCTGAATTTGTATATCAATCTTGTGCACATTATTCCACAAAAAATAGCCGGATACCATAAAAAATAAGGCACACACATTAATAAAAAAACTTGATTCCGATACCATTGATAATGCTCTAACTGGTAGCAATAGATGGTTATTACGCCAACAGCTACAAAAGACTTGAATGCATCCAACGATTCATGCCCTTTTATCAAATTCATCGACAAACTATTTTTTTATCATGTTATAAACAAAAAAACTTAACTCTATATTTATTCTAAGCATACATCCTAATATAAAATGTTTCATAGTAGAATGCGTTAAGAAGAAACAAATGAATTTCAGATTTTTCTTGTAAAAAGCAACCACTTTTTCCAAATCTTTTTGCGGCAACTTTTTTGTTCTCAATATAGAAAATGTAACTCCAATAGCAACAACTTTACAAACCTCTTCCAGCACATAAGATGACAGTTTATGTTCCCCCAAAAAACGATAAATCAAAGGGGCAGAACTTGCATATCCTATTGCACTTTTGGATGTTTGTTGGTTCATTATAGAACCATCCCGGTCACAAATATAGTAATAAAGAGCAAACTGAATATGCTCCACAGTTTTAGCAAGCGCATATAATCTAATGGAAAACTCAAAATCTTCATGATATATTCCTTCGGAAAAAAATATTTTTTCTTGAAAGAGGAACTGGCGATTGCAAATAGAAACCCAAGCCTGTATAGCACCATTCCTTTTTAAATATTCAATGCCAAAATTTGCTTCTTCATCAGGGGCAGATATTACATATTTTGTACCCCTATTTTGGAATATATTAATGTGATCAATAATATATACATCTCTTTGACTTTGCAATCTACTCAATATAATCTGAACAGCATCGTTTGATATATAATCATCTCCATCAATAAACCAAATATAATCTCCATGAGCTTCTTTAATCCCTGTATTTCTAGCCCCGCTTAATCCTTTGTTATTTTGATGTATCACATGAATATTAGCATGCATCAAGCTATATGCTTCGCAAATATCTTTTGAAGCATCAATAGATCCGTCATCCACCAAAATGATTTCACACATTGAAGTGTCTTGGGACAAGATAGAATCAAGGCAACGACCAAGATATTTCTCTATATTATATACCGGTATAATTATGGAAAGCTTACACATATTTATCAATACAAATTTCTTATAGAAAGAAAAGGAAACATTTTTCTCAATAACGTTATATAGCTATCAATGGTTGGCATTAAAGATCCAAATGGCAAACAAGACTTGATTCTACGATTTATCTCTCGTAAAAATTTGTAGTTATAAAAAAAGTTCGTACATTTTATAATCGTTGGTTTTCTATCATTATACACATCTTCTATCACTCCATACCATTGTTTGAGAATTTTTTCAGTATTGAAATTCGCATAACAATAATCATATTGACTTTCATTGTATGTGATTCGCAATTCTCTTACTACGTTTTTTGCAAGTTCCTTTTCGTTTTTATATAAATGCCCGGCATCAGGCGGTACTGTATCCAAAAAACCAACATACTTTTTTGTTACAATCCTACAACCATACAATTCCATTTCAACAGCAGACAGACAGAAAGTCTCGCTGTAACCAGACGGATTGGGAACGCCAACTTTGCACCGAGCCAATATTCGGCTCTTTTCTTCCCCCATTTTACCATAGAAAGTGACTGAAGGCAGAATATTGCCATTACTATCCGTTAAATATTGCATGAATTCCTTCTCATAGCTTTCCTCGGCAATTCCATATTTCCCTAATTGGGCTTTTCCATAGACACTGGCTGAGCCTATCACGTTAAGATGCGCATCAGGACATGCTTTCATAATGTCCGGCCACGCTTTGGCCAGCACATGAAATCCTTTAATCGGAACAAGACTGCCTAAATAAGCAACTTCATGCTTACGATCTGCAAAAGGAATGCTATGTTGTTCATAATATTCTTTTGCCTCCATGTTTACACTATTATAAATGTAGCTTGATTTCTTAAACGCAAGATGATCACGATAAAGGTCTAACTGTTCTCTTCCCACATTCACAATCCGCTTAATTGATTTTGTTCTAGCAAGAATTGTCAGGATATGGTTGGGAATTATGTTATGTGCCCATACAATGATTTTTATTTCATCATTAACATTTTCAAATATATTAGGCACATAATCCGCTCCTTCATACTTCACGACTAATATTTCTATCCCATGATCCTTGCAATATTTTATCGCGTCCATTTTGTCACCAACGGCTATGTAGATACAAGCATCTGGCAATTTGCAAGGTGATGCGGTCAGCAATACAATTTTCAAATTAGAATTTGGTTGTTGTTGTAAGCCATATGAAGTATAATAAAACAAATATTCCGTACCGCCAATGCCTGGATTTCCACCTCCTATGGTTGTGCAATCTACATCAGCAACAGCATTATTGTTAATATAAAAGGCAACATTAATCATACAACATTCTGTTTAAATAATCAAATGAATGCTTTATTCTGTTTTGAAGTTTTATATTAGCGTCTGTATAATGAATTGGGATTCTGGAAAGAAGTGGTTGAGTAATCCAACGCTCCTCTAATCCAAGGTCATTTAAGAAATCTATAATTCTTGAATTTTGTGAATTAGCACTGTCTAAACGATGCCTTGGCAACGCATAAAATTCTTTTTGAAAAATGACAGAAAACACCACTCCATGAAACGAATCTGTGCAAACGAAGTCCGCATTTCTTATCAAAGACAGAAATTCACATGGTCCTGCCGCTAAAATGGACTGAGAATTACATGTATTATCCATAGTCAAATCGAATCGCTTCAACATATGGTATAAAGAAGCAACTATATGTTCTTTCTCCTCATCACAACTCAAGAAATAAGCAAGTCCATAATTATCCTTAGAAGAAAGACTAGACTTTTTTGCCAACGATTGCCAAAAGGAACTTGGCAATAATAAAGTAGGGTCAACGACTTGAACTACATTCTTTATGCCACATTCATTCAATAATTGTACTCCCGTTTTTTCTCTACAAGAGATATGTTGATAGTCTGATAGAAGAATTGCAAATTGCCGTTTCTGAACCTCATTTAAACTTGTAATTCCGATACTCGGAGCATACGACGTTTTTTTCCCTTCGGGAACAAAAGTCAAAAAATAGGCTTTGATAAAGCCATTCAAGGAAGGATTCCAAATTTGGTCACTTCCAGCTATATATAAATCATAAACAGGAGGATGACTTTTCAGTTCGTCAAATGTTGCATAACTTTCTGAGGATAAATGAAAATACTGAAAATAGAATATCTGAAACAGTCTATTCCTTTTTATCGTTCGAATGCAATTTTGAACTTTTCTCAGGTTCTTAACAGGATATCTTCTTATGTTCCCCAACCAAATCCTTAGTCTCTCTATTTTCCCTCTTTGATATTCTTTTCGCCTATAATCAATGATTTCTACTTCATGTCCCAAACTCTCCAATACATATTGCAAGGCATAACATTGAAGAAATGTACCGAAGTTCCTATACTGATGCGTAGTTATAAATCCGATTTTCATTTCCTACCTATTATACGTTTTATAAAACGGGCAATTCGGACATTCATAGGATGAGAATGCTTTAAGTATTTATTCACCAATGATTCAAAATTTTGCTCATTTACTTTCCTAAAAAATAGCTCTCGTCTATAATGAGGATTTGTGCATGTGCAAAACGTGTCCTTTCGATTTGTCACAGTACTAAAATCTGTTTGTCTGTATGAGAAAAGCTGCTTCACTTGGTGAAAAAAGAACTCTCCTTTGGTATTTTTCGTGATGATTAAAGAAGTTCCTTTATTGTCATCAAACGTTGAATCATACTTTTCAATACCCCAATAATCGGCCAACATGACATCACTTCCAGATGTGAAATTTTTAGCAGGGCAGTTATGGCATGAAAGGCGATTATAGAGGTTACATATAAATCCTCTCATAAATGGATTCTGATCACAACGTTCAAACACTACTTTTTTCCCAGTTGCCTTATCTGCAATATTCAATGTATAATTGTGCCAAGGTGCATTTTTATCTCTGAAATCAATACTCAATTTGTTTTTATCAACATGCAAACTATCCAAATAAATATTCCATATTAACAAGGAAGGAATACCATGACACGCTATATCCACCATAAATAAATGATCATAGTCATTACCTTGCAAAAATAAACGCAAGGCTTTGATTTGGCAAGGAGTTCCTGAAAATAAAACAAACCGTTGCGACTTCAAGTCTGACTTTACTTGCCTAAAGGAGTCTCCTATTAGGCTCTGAACATATTTGGATTTCTGTAATTTCAATATGTCTTCTACTTTGGTAATCCGCATATGTTGCACTTTGTTATATGCAACCCAACCGGCACCATAAACAACACCATTTTTTTGTTCTATAATATACCTTGCCAGTTCATAAAAAACGCCTCCGGATGAACTGTTAAATCGGATCTTGTCAGATTGGTTAATTGCAGCGTATGATGTTAATTCTGTTTGCAGCACTAATGTGTGCAAACTCGGACATACTTTCTCACAGAGTTCACACTCTATGCAATCAATGGTATCAATAAGCGGATAATAAAAGCCTTCACCATCTAATGTTAACGAAATACAATGTTTAGGGCAAATCTGTACACATGCTTCACACCCACAACATTCAGATTTTGAGAGTCGATTTATCATTGTATCTGATGCAAGCAAGTTAATAATCCTAGTTTTTTAGCCTTCAACCACATAGGAAAACTTAATCTATTTTTTAATGGAATCCATGTTGGAGGTATTAAGTCCTCCACATCTGATTTACTATTTTGGGCATACTTTCCAAACCATGGTTGTGGATATATCACTTTTTTAGTAGGATGCGGATTCAAATAGGCACCCCACCAGCTAAATGTGCTATTACTTATTATATTGTCTGTACACAAGGTTTGGGCGTACAAATCAAATAAAGGATTACTGTTTTCTAAGAAATAAACATTCCTTCCTCTAAAATGCTTTTTACACCATGCCAAATCATCGCTAATGAACACAAAACGGGAATTGGCGGGAAACATCTTCATAGCTTTTTTAAAATAGTCCTTTGAGCAAACCGGAAGTTTATGAGGTATATAACAGTAATCCCCTCGCCTTACATTAACGCTTATAATCGGTTTACTGAAAATTTCACCATAATGCCAAAGAATATCTTCCTTTATTTGCTTTGGAATTGAAAATAACTTCTTAACAACCTCCTCATTAAAAAATTTGTAAGACTGAAATCCTCCATCCAATAACAAATTTTGTTGGTAAGGTATAGATACATATTTAAATCCATCCTGTTTAAATGTAACCAAATTATTTGGTATAGATTCCAAGATAGTAACATTGCGATATATGTTATCAAGATAAGGCTGCACAAAATCCCATACATAACAATTATCTGGCGGTGCTATTTTATAATCCTGATGGCAGACTGCACAAAATTGGTCATTATTTTGAGCAGCCAAAGTAGCTGCTGCTGCCATCTCAAATAAGTGATTACCTATCCTGCCATGCAATTTAGCGTAAATCATCTTAATAACTATATAAGTCAAATTTTAACAAGCAATCGAACTTCAAATTTTGATTATTCCCGCTTTTTCAATTTTGTATCAATACGATGCAGCAATTCTGAAAACAAGATCTTTGATGAAGCTGTATCTATAAATAGTGATCTAATTTTTGAATAATGTTGCATATATGTTGTTTGATCAGCATAAGGTGACTTCATAAAATAAAACCACCAAACATAATCCCGAAGGCAATAAGAATGCCAAGGCTTTTCACCAGTATAATGAACCACACTTTCAGCGGCATCATCTATTTCTGTACGTTTTTTTTCTTTGAATGGCATATTTTCTAAAGACAAACGATACAATATTGTCGTGAAATTATACTTTAAAGGCAAAAGTCTTATATGCCCTTTGCACACAATGTTTATTATATCTTGATCTTGGCAAATGTACTTTTTATCGTGATGTGCAACACACTGACCATAAAAACCAACCTCATTCATTTTTTCCGTATCCATGACAAGCAAACCACTGTTTATATAAGTATTTGGATCACAGCCTATTATTTCATGATAGCTCGTATCAGAATTATTATACAATGGAGTCTCACATACACCGGCAATCCATTCATTCTCTAAAAATTCCACCTCATATAACTTTGATAGATCACATTCCACAATTGTGTCCACATCCAAATAAATGACTTTCCGATATTCTGTATGATGGATTGCATTTATCTGTTCCATCATTGAAGGGATTAAAAGCCGATAATAACATGCAACTGTAATATTCCGCACTTCATACGCATCTTGAAAAAAATCGGCTATTCCGATAAAAGAAATGCGGTGAGATGGATAGTTCTGAAGCAGTAATTCGAATGAAATTTTCTCTTGAGAAGATAATTCATTTTTCCTATATACGACAAAAACATCATAACAAACTCCTTGCTGTGCATTTGCAAATAACGAAAAAAAGCAAACTTGGGCTGGCAAAAGCATATTAATATCAAAGCAACAAACAATGGGAATCATATTATTTAAGTTTTGAATACATTCTTCTTGCAATAGACAAAACAAACTGTTTTTCAGAATGGTTAAGTCCGATGAAATAGCTTAGCATCATGGAAGAAACAACTGATATTATACAGGATAAGACAAAATTATTAATATTCCTCTCTGATACAAAATGAAACAACAACGGAGGCATGATAGAAACAATCGCTGATAAATAGCAAGGTAACACAGCCTCTTTTATCAATTGCTTCTTTCCAATCCCCACATTCCGCTGCAAGATAGAAAGCCTGATATATAAAGTGACAAATGAAACCAAAATATTAGATAAAGTCACCCAATAAGGTTCTAATCCTATTTCCAAAAGAAAATAAGAAATTGGCAACACGGTCAAAAGAGCTATACTGGTGTAAATCTGCATCCGTTTTAGTCTGCCACTGGCTTGGACTCCCGTCACAATCGGTCCTGTCATACTATCAAGCAATGTGTTGATTATAGCCAAACGGGCAAACCAAGCAGTATATTGCGGAGATTCACCCAACCACAAAGTCAACACCCAGTCTGTTTCTATAATAAATGGATAAGAAAGCACCATCATCAATAAAAAACTTATCTTCATGCCCCTGCTAATTAGCAACTGCATTCCCACCCAATCGCCAGATGCATAACTCTTGACGATTGGAGGATTTAAAGCCACCTGAAATTGATAGACAAACTGAACAATTATCCCATTAATACGCAAAGCAATGCCCCTCGCACCATTCACAACCGTGCCATAAAACCAATTCAAAAAGATATTCAACACTTGATCGTTGGAAATAATCACAACTTGCCCCACCAAATTCCATCCTGAAAAGCTGAATATTTGCTTGAAGATATTCTTCTCCCATACGAAACGCAACTGACATTCTTGGAATTTCCATAAGCAATAAATCATTGAAATCAGAAAATCCACAATACCTGACAACATGAGAAGCATCGCATAAATAATCAGACTGTCACCCGGGATATACCACAATGCATAAACAATGAGAAGTTTAAATACCACATCTATCAGCGAAAAGTAAGCGTAAATGCCCATCTTCTCGTGCGCCATGATGCTGGCTGTGAACGGAACTTTTATAATTCCCAAAAGACTAGACAAAATGGCTGTCTGATAGACCCAATTAGCGGCAAGCATCCGTTCGGGTGCTATAACTAATTGCGTATTTACAAACCATAAACCAATGGTTTCAGACAAAACTAAAACAATGCATGCCAAAATGCAGTGTATCAACAAAACCAATCCGAATACTTTTTTCAGATTGCTTTCATCATTACGTCCCAACTCGAAAGAAAGGAAACGTTGTGAGGCTGATGACATACTTCCATTCAAGAAGCCAAGCATACTAATAACTCCTCCAACAAGGTTGTAGATGCCCATGTTGTCCAATCCCAACGCTTGAAATATCACCCTCGTGGTAAAGAGTGAAATCCCAAGCGTTATAAACATCCGCACATAAAGCAGGAGGGTATTTTTCAATATCCGCTTATTGTCTGCCATCTATCTTTTATAATTTACAATGCCCAACTGCGCCATTGCTTCTGCAAAATTAGCCTTCATTCGGTCTTTCGGCGTGCGGAAATCAAACAGGCGGTTCTCACGCAAAGGCAAAATCTTGGAACCCACATTGACATATCCGTTTGTATCCAAGGACATCCTGCTTAAGACAAAATTGACCAACCGATTGTTGATGCGGAGAATCTTTTTGGTTTCTGCGGTCGGATTCCTATCGTAGGGGCAATATACCAACCGTTTGGGGTGGCCATTCATGCTGTCGCCTATAAAGTTCCACCAATACAAGTCCGTATCGCCCATGGAACTGCCAAACAAAATGATAATGTCGGCTTGCTTGATGGCTTTCTCGCAATCCTTGTCGATTCCGCTCTCATAATCTTTATTAATAAACGGTTTTACGATGGTGGCTTTCACATCATAATTATTGCGAAAGGCAGCATTGGCAATTTGGTTCACATCGTTCACGCCCAACAAGATGCCATGCTCATCCAACTTCTGATGAATATGGCAAAGCGTATATTCTTTAATTGGGCCGTGAACGGGCAAATTGCTCCAGCATTCCATAATCCGTTCAAACACGGAGGTGTAATTGAACGTAATGACATCCAAATGGATTTCGCCTTTATCCGAACGCTGCTGCAAAAAGGCATTCATGTCGTTCCGCTTCGCATTGTCCAAATAATCGGTGAAACGAGACAAATCATGATACACAATCTGCGCTATATCTTCTATATGCGGGATGTCAAGGCTATCTACAGCCCGCATGTAGCGCGTCAGTTCATCAGAAATATGGTCGATGTCATCAACGTATGCTTCCGCCTTATTATATTTTACACTGATCTGCCCCAACTGCTTCTCCAAATCAGCCCAATTAGACGAGCCATTCAGCAAATCGCCAGCCAGTTCTTTCCCGATAATCCGAGCATCAGCCCCGACTTGGGGAGCAAGATAGTATTGATAGAAATGCCCGTAATCGGTGGGCAAACCTAAATTCAAATCAAATCCGTTGCCTATGATAAGAAGTATATTCATTCCAAGATTTCAAATTTCTGATTCCATCTGTTCACACACTCACCTCACAGCTTCATCGATTGCATCCATCTGCGCCATGATGGCGTTGAAATATCATCACTTCTTCACCACCTCCTTGATTTCCCGCATCAGCTTGGTGAGTTCTCCCAAATCCAGGTTGTCTTTTTCCGCTTCCTTCTGGAGCCGGGCTTCGGTGAGGTCGTGGGGCTGGTGCAGATAGTTGTCGATGATGCGGTCGATGGTCTGGCGGATTTTGGAGGCTCCTTCTGCCATGTCGGTGGACAAACGGGCGATGGCCAACAACAAGCCTTCGATGTATTTCACGTGATGGAGCTTGTCGGTCAAGGCCACCAACTGACGCTGCGCACGGTTCATCTGGAAGATGAACGCCCATAGCAAGCCTGCGCACAAAGGCACGGGCAGATAAAACGGTATGTAGTTCGTCCACAGGGCGGAAAGGGATTCCAATTGGATGCGGTGCATGAAGTGGCATTCATAAATGACCAACACAACCAACGTGGCGGCACTGAGCAAAGCATAAGCGGCGAAAAGGAGGTTGAGCCGGAACTTTTCGGCTTCAAAGGGAGCAGAATAGCCATTCAGCTTGTTAAAAGCCTCTTGGATATCGGTCTTCAACTGGGTTTGCGCATCTTCACGCCGCTTGCGGGCGGCATCCTCTCTTTGCATCTGCTCCAGTTGTTTTCGCACTGCGTCCAATTCGCGTACTGTTTCTTTCCGTTCCCTTTCCGCTTCTGCCTGTTGCCGGTCGCTTTGTTTGGTCTGCCTGCTCTGCTGGGCCATCAACTGCTCCAAGTCGCTTTTCTGCTTTTGCAATTCCGCTATCTGCCGTTCGTAATACTTGGTACTGTTCAGCCCGGAAGCTGAATCATGGCCTTCGTCTTCGTCATCCACCAACTGGAACATGGCACTGAACGTATGTTCCAACACGGAAACGGCCAAGCGCACTTCGCGCGATGCGGCATCCGGGCTTTCAAGCACACGGAGGGCGTCATCAATCAGTTGGGCGGATTGCTGGATTTGGCGGACGGCGTTGAAATGCATCTTCTTGTCGTCCAACCGGCTCGTGACAATCGTGCCGACCAAGAACAAAGAGTTCAAATCCTTGTGTTTCGGTTTCAACGCTTCTATCCTGTCCAGCCAATGGCCTAATGCGCCGATGGCCTCATCGCGGTCTATCAAGTAATCTTTTGCGGCTCCCATGCATTACATCATCCTTTTATCAAAATTCACGCTGCAAATTCTCGTTATAAATTTCATCAACAGACACTTAGACGAATCTCTATATCATTCATAAATTTCTCTCAACCGGGCAACGCAATGCTCCCGGAATTGCTCAACAGACAGGCTTCTCTCCCATTCTTCCTCGAATGCCAATGTGAAGATTCTGGCAGCAGATTGATAAAACCCTTTCCGCTTGTCAAGCAAATCAATCACCACATTTGTATCCAAGAAAACTTTTCTCACGACCGATGCTTTTTCTCCAAATGTTTGTAATAAGCCTTGCGCCCATTTATGTCATCTGCTTCTATCCGGGTTCCTGCCCCCAACAGGCTACGCACAATCTCAGGAAACGCCGCATCATCATCTTTTGAAGAACTTTTCTTCGCAAGTTGCATCAAAAAGTTTTCAATAAGAGCAACAAGATCCTTCCCCTCCACTTTCGCATAATGCTCTGCCTGTTCTACAATTTCTTTATTCAACTTGATTGTTGTGGTTGCCATAGCTATAATAATTGGTTTGATTTCTCATATTTCATATTCTTTTTCTTAGTTAACAAGATGACAAGGCTTCAGGAGTTTAGAGTTATGATTTGAAATCACAAATCATAATTCTGAAATCTAAAATCTTCTTGGCTTCTTTGACTTCTTGACTTCTTGATTCTTCTAAAAGTTGACAAGGCCACAAGATGACCAGTTAACAAGGATTCTTGACTTCTATATTCTGGATTCTAACTACTAACTACCGGCTACTAACTACCGACGCGATAAACCGCGTCTCTACTTCCCCGCATACATTTCCTCGTAGTAACGCTGGTAATCGCCGGAAGTGATGTTGTCCACCCACGCCTGGTTGTCGAGGTACCAACGGACTGTCTTTTCAATGCCTTCCTCAAATTGCAAGCTGGGTTCCCATCCCAATTCGTTTTTCAACTTGGTGGAATCGATGGCATACCGCATGTCATGCCCTTTGCGGTCGGCCACAAAGGTGATGAGGTCAAGGTCGGCACCTTCGGGACGCCCCAACAAATGGTCGACCGTGCGGATAACCACTTTCACGATATCGATGTTCTTCCATTCGTTGAACCCGCCGATGTTGTACGTGTCAGCCGTCTTTCCCTTGTGGAAGATGAGGTCGATGGCGCGCGCATGGTCTTCCACATAAAGCCAGTCGCGCACGTTCTCGCCTTTTCCATATACAGGAAGCGGCTTCCGATGGCAGATGTTGTTGATGAGCAAAGGAATCAGTTTCTCCGGGAACTGGTAAGGGCCGTAATTGTTCGAGCAATTGGTGACGAGGGTCGGCATGCCGTAAGTGTCGTGGAAGGCACGCACAAAATGGTCGCTGCCGGCCTTGCTTGCCGAATAAGGCGAATGCGGATTGTATTTCGTGTACTCATGGAAGAATTCTTCCCCATACACTTTATGGGCAGAAATGGGGCTTTCCTTCCCTTCGGGGCAATTCATTTGCAAGGCACCATAGACTTCATCCGTGGAAATGTGGTAGAAACGCTTTCCTTCGTAGCCTTCGGGCAAGCTCTCCCAATACTCTTTCGCCGCTTGAAGGAGGGTGAGCGTGCCTAACACATTGGTGCGGGCAAAGATGAACGGGTCTTTGATGCTGCGGTCCACATGGCTCTCGGCTGCCAGATGGATGATGCCGTCCACACGGTATTGCCGCATGACTTCCTGCATGCTTCCGTAGTCGCAAATGTCTGCTTTCACGAAAACATAATTAGGCTTCTGTTCCACATCTTTCAGGTTAGCAAGGTTGCCTGCATAGGTCAGCTTGTCAAGGTTGATGATGCGGCTGTCCGGGTATTTGTTGACAAACAGGCGGACTACATGGTTGCCGATGAACCCGGCGCCGCCTGTGATGACGATGTTTCGTTTGAAATCCATGATTATTGCTTTTTCAGTTCGTTGATGCATTTGATTAACGAGTCGCGCCAATAAGGGACAGTGACTCCGAATGTTTCTTTCACTTTGGCCTTGTCAAGCACGGAAAAATGGGGACGTTTCACTTTGCTGGGAAATTCGTCGCTGTGGCAAGGGCGGATGTCACAGGTGTTTCCGCTCAACGCGCATATTTCCTTGGCAAAGTCATACCATGAGCAAACCCCTTCGTTGCTGAAATGATAGATGCCTTGCTTGTGGAGCTGGCCGCTTTCGATGACATAAACAATGAGGCGGGCCAAGTCGGCCGCATAGGTGGGCGTGCCAACCTGGTCGAACACCACGGAAAGGCTGTCCTTTTCCGTCGTGAGCTTTTGCATGGTCTTCACGAAATTCTTGCCGTAAGGCGAATAAAGCCAGGCCGTTCGGAAGATAAGATACGGGCAGCCTGCCCGCAGGATGCTCTGCTCGCCCGCCAGTTTGGTGATGCCATACACGCCGAGAGGGTCGGTCTCCCAATCCTCGCGGCAAGGGATGCACTGGTTGCCTTTGAACACATAATCGGTGGAAATGTGTATCAACGTGGCATTCATTTCCTTGGCGGCCAAGGCCAAGTTCTCCACCGCTTTGTTGTTGATGAGGTCGGCTGTGGCGCAGTCGTCCTCCGCCTTATCCACATTCGTGTAGGCTGCGCAGTTGACAATGGCCTGTATCTTCTGCTCGGACACCATGCAGCGCACGGCCTCACGGTCGGTGATGTCGAGTTCGGCAATGTCGGTGAACAGATAATGGTGGGCGCTTGAAGCAGACGCGCACCGCATCTCCCGGCCAAGCTGGCCGTTGGCCCCTGTGACAAGTATGTTCATGGCATTCATTTATATAAATCCTCTTTGTAGTCAAACAACCAATCGGCTTCCTTGAGGCGGGGGTGATGTTTGTCCTTTTCAGACAAGATGACCTTGTCTGCCGGGATGCGCCAATCGATGCCTAAGCCGGGGTCGTCCCATGCCAACGCCCCTTCGCTTTGGGGAGCATAGAAGTTGTCGCACTTGTATTGGAACACCACTTCAGGAGTCAATACGCTGAACCCATGGGCAAAGCCGCGCGGGATGAAGAACTGCCGGTGGTTGTCTTCCGTCAGTTCCACCGCCACATGGCGGCCAAATGTGGGCGAACCCCGGCGGATGTCGACCGCCACATCGAGGACCGCGCCCCGGATGACCCGCACCAATTTGCTCTGCGTGTAGGGAGGCTTCTGGAAATGAAGCCCGCGCAGCACGCCATAGCTCGACTTGCTCTCGTTGTCCTGCACGAAACGCACGGTGCGAACCTGTGCATTGAAGTCGCGTTCGGACCAAGATTCAAAGAAATATCCCCGTTCGTCCCGGAACAGGCGTGGCTCAATGACGACCACTCCTTCTATGCTTGTTTTGATAACTTCCATGTCAATCCAAATTTTTCTGCCCTGTGCGTTCCACTTCTTCGATTACCTTCAGCAAATACTGCCCGTACTGGTTCTTCAACATGGGCTGTGCCAACTGCCGGAGTTTGCCTGCATCAATCCACCCTTGGCGGAAAGCGATGCCTTCCAAGCAGGCAATCTTCAGCCCCTGCCGCTTTTCGATAACCTCGATAAACGTGGAGGCTTCGCTCAAACTGTCGTGCGTGCCGGTGTCTAACCAAGCAAAACCGCGCCCCAAGGTCTGCACCTTCAGTTCGCCATCGCGCAGGAACTGCTGGTTCACCGTGGTGATTTCCAACTCGCCACGGGCAGAGGGCTTGATATGCTTGGCGATTTCCACCACTTTGTTGGGATAGAAATAAAGCCCGGTAACGGCATAATTGGATTTAGGATGAGCCGGTTTTTCCTCAATGCTCAGGCAATTGCCTTCGCGGTCGAACTCGGCCACGCCGTAACGTTCGGGGTCGTTGACCCAATAACCGAACACAGTGGCCTTGCGGCCTGCTTCGGCTGTGCGGACAGCTTCTTTCAGCAAACCCGTCAACCCGGCACCATGGAAGATGTTGTCGCCCAAGACCAGGCACACGTCATCCTTGCCGACAAACTGTTCGCCGATGATGAATGCCTGCGCCAACCCATCGGGCGAAGGCTGCTCTGCATATTCAAAACGCACCCCGTAGTCGCTGCCGTCGCCCAGCAAACGCTTGAAGCCGGGCAAATCATACGGCGTGGAAATCACCAGTATCTCACGGATGCCGGCCAGCATCAGGACCGAAATGGGGTAATAAATCATCGGCTTGTCAAAGATAGGCAGCAATTGCTTGCTGACACCCTTTGTGATGGGGTACAGGCGCGTGCCGCTGCCCCCGGCCAACACAATTCCTTTCATATTCTTCTTATATTATATCCTTATTCAATAAAACCGCAGGCACCGGAAGCCCCGTCAAGCAAACAACGCTTTCAAGGATGCCGTGTCGGCAGTATATTTATGTTCGCGCAAATAATGCAGAAGATTCGCCAAGAGGGTCATCTCAGGCACCGGGTAAAGCTCCCTGAACAACCGTTTGAAGCGCGGGTCATTCTTCGACTGCACTTGCTTGCTGGCTTCCGTGAAAGCCTTCAAGCCGGACGGCAGTCCGTATTCCTCCATGTCCACTCCGGCTTCTTTCGCGCAATCCAATATCAACCGGTCCATAGCCGGAATGATTTGCAGGAAATAATGGTTGCATCTCGCATGCTTCAGCAAAACAATGTGCCGCGAACGGGCAATCTCGTTGCATTCGTTTTTCACGTAGGAAAGGGGACGCTTGTCTGCATCCACTATGCCAAGGGCAAAGCTGTCTTTCAATGCTTTCGAGGTGGTCATGACGCGAACCACGGTATTGCATCCTTTCTGGTGGTTTACGCCATCGGTGTCCACTTGCTTGAGGTGCAGCAATGTTTCCACCAAATTCGTGTCAATGAAGCATTCCGGCACAATATCCAAATCTTTCATGCTCACGCAAATGTTTCAAGGTTGAAAAACACATCCACGCCATTGTCGTAGATGTCTTGGATGTCCTGCCCGGTAGCAGCCTTCACATAAGACTTTCCTTCCTTGACGCAGGTAAAGAACAACCCGAAATCAAGGCCCGGTTCTTCCAACAACGCGGTCACGATGTACGGGCTGTGGGTGGCCATGGACAAGTTGCTGCCATGCGGGCCTTTGGTGATGCCCACCAACCAATCCATTAATCGGGCCTGCGTAGGCGGAAAAAGATTCTCTTCGGGTTCTTCCAGAAAGATGTCGCAAAAGTGGTTGCTGCTGTAACGCGAGTATATTTCCTCGCACCTGTCGGCAGCATCTTGGCTGGCAAACGGATAAGCTACCGGCCCGAACGTTTTCAACACCCAGTCGGAAGGGGCAAACATTTTGCCCGTGGCAGGATCGGGTGTCCCCTTTTCCCGCAAGGTAGCGATTAATTCATCCTCAAACAGTTCCCTGTGCATCAGGCTCAGCAGTTTCTGGTTCTCATGTTCGCTTTTCACGCTTTCGTTCTTGTCTAACCTGTATTGCAGTTTGTCCAAGTAATGAAGATGCACAAACAAAGGCACCAATGACTGCAAACCGCTCGATGTATTGGTGAAATCCAACTTTGTGCCATCATCCAAAGCGACACGGTCGGAATGGGAAACCGCTTCATAATAATAAGAGACTCCCAGATTAAGCACAGGAAGCTGCCGCCTCACCGCCTTGCGCGCCACTTCCCAATCCGACATGAAATCGCGGATATTGTCGTCTGCCAGCTTTACTTCAAACCAATTGGGAACGGCAGCCACCATGTTGCGCTCCGCAGGAATGTAAGTGACTTTGGAACGAAGGTAATCCCAACGTCCCGATTTCCATGCAAACTGGAATTCTTTCGTGGAATGGTCATACGAAAAATGCATGAAATCAGATTCATATTCCACGAACGTGTCCTTGCGGACATAGCCTTTCAACTTATGGAAACGCACCCATTCGTCCACGAAAACATTCTTTTTTTGGAAAAACTCCGGGCTTTGAGCCAATTCTATGCGTTTCTCCACCCACGTGCAATAGCAGATGGTTTTCAACACGCTGCTTTTGCCGGAACTCTGCGGCCCGATAAAAACATTGATTTTCTTCAAATCAATGTCCACCTCGGACAAAGGTCCCAGATTCCTTATTGTTATATGTTTCATAATTCTCAAAAAAAACGGGAACAAACACCGCTTAAGGATTCTTGTATTCCCCGGCAGCCTCGCAATACCACCTGGGAATATGCACCATGACACCCACTGTGGACAGGACAATCACCACGTAATAACGCCCCTTATGGCGGACTAATTTGCCCCGAAGCCCGGCAAAATGGCCATGGACGACACGCACCGGCTGGCCAGGTTTTGCTTCTGCCAAAGCGGCTGTGACATATAGAGTGCCGCGATAAGAGGGGTCGCAAACGGCACGGAACTCCGACATTTCCCGCCCTGATATGGGGGACGGAACCGACAAACCCGGCAAACGAACCAGCCAAGACGGGACAGGACAAGCCCGACACAAATCGGAAAGACGGGAAACCTTGTCGTCATACCGCACAAAAAGCAGGTTATGAATGGCCGGAACTTGCCGAACCACCGGCTTATGGCCGGCACCCATCACCTCGCGGTTCAGCATCGGGATAAAGCAATCCATCCCCAAACGGGTGAAATAATCGGCTGCCGCCTGCTCCTTGCAATGCAAAGTGCGCACAGCATACCACGTATGTTCTTCGATGCCAAAAGTTCCCATCACAATGTCATTGCCTTGTTGTGCGAAAGGCATTGCCTTCCTTCCCCCCTTGCCTCGTGTTGTGTTGGAAAGGAGGACAGGTTGAAATGCCCGAAAGGTTTCAGCCGTCCGATGGTTTGCCGTATAAGGGGATTGCCCACAGCAAATGGCGTCGGGAGACACTAAAACAATGCAAAGTTACGATTTTGCGAATAAATTTTCCAACTTCTTTATTGTTTTTTATCGTCACTCCCCTATTTTTCAGCAGCAATAGCCCCAGAAGATACGCCAGTGCCTATTTCCGGCCCCGCAAAATGCCAGCCAGGCACGGCGGGAAACAGCATCAGTTGAACAACTCGAAAGTAAATTTGCAGCCTACCTTGCCGAACCTCCCATGGATGCTGCTGGCAAACACGCCAACATCAAAAATGGGAGTGGCCACGCCATACCCCACTTCGACGTAAGGAATCAGACGCGGCACGAACAATACATTGAAATACAACCGCTCGCTGCGGATGGCGCCGGTATAGCGCGACAAATGAGGAAGCAAAAGGAAAGGCGCTTCGAACGCAAAATGCCCGCGAATGTAGCGGCCGGACGAGTTGTACCAACGGCGGTCAAGCAAATGGAACACGCCGCCAATCTCATCGTCCCACCCTTGGGGAAGGTTATTGCGGTTGAAATATTCAAAATCCACGAAATAAGTGTTCTTCTGGTTGGTGAACGCGCCACTCCCTACCCTGTAATAAATATTCCGCAACAAGCCGATGCGGATTTGGTGCTGAAGGTCGAACTCCCACCGTTCATACTCGCCGGTACTGCCGAACACGCCCCGGATGCCTCGCTCCCAATCAAGAGTGAGAGTGGGAAAACGCGAACGAAGGTTCATCTTGCGCCGCCCATTCATGTAATAATAAAGGCCCGGCGTCCAGCGAAGACGGACATGAGGAGCGAAACTGATGTAAGCTTCCTGCACAGGCCCTAACAAATCGTCCCAAGAAGACGGCGGGTTTCCGCCGTTTGCCGGCATAAATACAGGCTTGTCGATCAAAGTGCGCCGATGGACATTCAAGCCCACAAGAATGTCAAAACCATTGACAGGCTCTATCTCATGGCTGACCGACAAATAAAGGTCCTTGAAATAGTCGAGGTTGAAGCGGTCGAAATCAAACACACTGTCCGGGATGGCTTCCAATTCATCGAGAACATCGCTGCTGTAAATGCGGTTGCCGTTGCCCCCCTCTATATGAAACACTCCACGACGTTCCGGCCAATAATTGAAATCCGCATAAGCTTTCCAATAAAATTCTTTATAAGTGAAATTATAACCTATCTCAGGCACAATGCGCAAAAGACGGTCGCCGGGAAACAGGCAATTGTAGCGGAACTCCTGCCGATAAGAGAAGCCATTGGAAGCACTGTAGCTGAACAAAAGGGGATTGACGACAGGCGAACCCTTGACATTGCCAAAACGCGCAAAGTCAAAACTGTAACTATTGAGCAGGATATCGCCCACTTTGCCGAAAAACACGCGGCTGCGCTTGGGAGCAACCTCCACACGGCGTTCAAGCGTGTCGCGGCGAAATGCGTCGGCCGCATAAAGGCTATCCTCATGCGGAGTGAGCGGCACCGGGCGCATGGCAGCAAAACAGCTGCTGTCTGGATACACGATGGCGGAATCAAGGCGCAAAGAAAACGATTCAGTGAGGTCGTACTTGCTGCGGCGAGGCAGCGGATGCACGGTATCCGCACGGGCGATGTCCTGATACGTGAACAAGCCGAAATGGGTGCCGTCAAGGCGGTTGCCGAAAAAACGGAAACTGAAGTCCACCATGAGCCGTTTGGGCAATAAGCATTCATCGGGCGACTCCCCTGTCTCCATGCGCATGCGGAAACGGGTAAACTCCACCTTCCCTTCCAAATCGAGATGGCGGATGCTCCAAGTAGCCGTATCCACTGTAATGGCGCCCTCCAGCAATTGCTCGCTTTGCATGCGGGGCACGACACGGATGCGCCAACAAGTTCCCCAGGCAGGTTCTGAATAAACACTGTCCAACAGATAATGATAATATTGGCGCCCGTTCAATGCCAAAGGCGACAACAATCTGTCGCGCAAAAAAGAGGAGGAATAAATGTTCACATTAAAGAACTCACCGATGCGGCGCGACAGCTCTGCTGAATGGAAAAAAGTGCCATACAAAGCGCGTGTTTTAACATCATATATGCGCGGGGCCGTATAATGAACCGTTGCAATGCCTTCGGATATATATTCGCTCACCCCTTTCTCCACCTTGAACATGGCCGGGACAAACAGCATCAGCAGGTTCTTCTTGCGCACGTTCACCGTGCTTTTCATGTAAAGGTCGGCGGTAAACTCACGGACCAATGTGTCGTATGCAAGGGCATGCGACGACATAAGAAGGAAAATGCTGTCGGGCAATTGCAGGCTATCGAACACAGGAGGCGTCCGCCTGCGTGCCGTGATTTCCTGTGGCAATGCCAGCCAAAGCAAAAACACCAATATTAAATATGAATATGAAGCCGAAACAATACGCACCCTGCAATTCTTCTATTTTTGCAACGCAAAGATACGGATTCATGGAAGATTCGCCCACCTAAAGTAGCGTATTAATGTTAAATGGTTTAAAAATAAAACATGTATGGTACATATCCGAAAAAACATTGCTATATTTGACAAAATTTAAAAATGAAACTTGAATTAAACCATAAGAGAAAATGAGAAAAACAATTTTGGCCATCATGGCGGCACTGGTGATGTTGCCGATGGCAATCTCAGCACAAGAGAATAAAGAAACAAAAAGTGAGGCAACACCCGAAGAATTCAAAGGCCAGTGGTTCATATCAGTGGGCGCAGGCCCTCAGTTGCTGATAGGCGATGATGACCACAAAGGCAACTTTGGTGACAGAATATCGCCTGCATTGAACGTATCAGTCGGCAAATGGTTGATGCCGGGATTGGGATTCCGCTTGGAATACAGCGGGCTCAGCGCCAAAGGCTGGGGCTACGGCAACGGAGGATACATTTCCGGAGATATGAATGATGAATACCTCTACAAAGAGAAGTTCAACTACATGAACTTTCATGTGGACGCATTGGTGGACTTGACAAACATGATCGGCGGTTATCGTGAGAACCGCGTATACCGTGCCATTCCATACGCAGGTATCGGATTGGTACACCGCTTTGATGCCGATGTGCATGGAGACAAGAAAACTTTCTTCGGCATCAACATGGGCTATCAAAACAAATTCCGCTTGGCAAAGAATTGGGATTTCAATTTAGAAGCCAATGCCCTCTTGATGAATGACTATTTCGACAGCAAGGTGGAAGGCATCAACATGGATGCGCTCATCAACGTGACAGCTGGTTTCACCTACAAGTTCAATGGGAAGAAGCCGAAAGCACAATGGGCTGAAAACGAAGTATCGGCTGCGGAAATGGAAGCCATCCGCAATGATTTGAACGACCAAATCGCACGCAACGAAGCTTTGGAAAAAGACATGGACGACCAATTGGCTGCTGAAAAAGCGCGCAATAAAGCGTTGGCCGACCAATTGGCCGCTGAAAAAGACAGAAGGAAAGCGGCTGAAGCAGAAGCCAAGAAGCCTGTTTCACCGAGAACCATCTTCTTCAACATCAATGAAGCTAAGATTTCACCGAAAGAAAAAGTGAACATCCGCTATGTGGCAGAACAAATAAAAGCCAACCCCAACCGGAAGTTTACCGTGACAGGTTATGCAGACAATGCAACCGGCACGCCGGAATTCAACCAAAAGTTGACGCAAGCACGCGCAGAAGCTGTTTACAACATGCTGGTAGACGACTATGGCGTGAACAAGGACCAATTGGAAATCATAGCCAAAGGCGGCGCAGACAACATGTATGAATCCAATGAACTGAACCGAGTGGTCATTGTAGAATAACAAGATTACCAGAACATAGGACATAGCAACAGGGGCGCAATCAAGTTTGCGCCCCTGTTTTTGTTTTCAAACTTTATCCACAACTCTCACAGATTTTTTTGTAATTTTGCCGCCAAACAACAAAAAAAATAGACCCAATGTCAAAAATGCGTTTCTTCGCTCTCCAAGAGCTTGCCAACCGGCACCCGATGGATGTGGAAATTCCATCCAACAAACTATCCGATTACTACGGCATCCACGTGTTCAACCGCAAAAAGATGCAAGAATACCTGCCCAAAGAAGCTTTGAAAGCCATTGACGATGCCATAGAAACAGGAACACCCATCGACCGAAGCATGGCAGACCTGATAGCCAACGGCATGAAAAGCTGGGCAAAAACATTCAACGTCACCCACTATACGCACTGGTTCCAACCATTGACCGACAGCACTGCCGAAAAACACGATGGGTTCATTGAACTGGCAGACAACGGAAGAGAAGCTATCGAACGCTTTTCAGGGAAATTGCTCATACAGCAAGAACCCGATGCATCCTCGTTTCCCAACGGAGGCATCCGCAACACATTCGAAGCCAGAGGATACACGGCATGGGATGTGTCTTCGCCTGCTTTTGTAGTGGATACCACGCTTTGCATCCCTACGATATTCATCTCTTACACAGGCGAAGCCTTGGATTACAAGACACCATTGCTCAAGGCACTCGCTGCCGTAGACAAGGCAGCCACGGAAGTCTGCCAATTATTCGACAAAAGCATCACACGCGTATATGCCAATTTAGGCTGGGAACAAGAATATTTCTTAGTGGACAGCGCACTATACAATGCGCGACCGGACCTTTGCCTGACCGGACGCACCTTGATGGGACATTCATCGGCCAAAGACCAACAATTGGACGACCACTATTTCGGCTCCATTCCTCCACGGGTAACTGCCTTTATGAAAGAATTGGACTTAGAATGCCATCAGTTAGGCATTCCCGTAAAGACACGCCACAACGAGGTAGCCCCCAACCAATTTGAACTGGCACCTATTTTTGAAGATGTGAACCTTGCCAATGACCACAACCAACTGGTCATGGACTTGATGAAACGCATCGCACAAAAACACCATTTCAATGTCCTCCTGCACGAAAAGCCGTTCAAGGGAGTGAATGGTTCAGGAAAGCACAACAATTGGTCGCTATGCACCGACACAGGCATCAACCTGTTCGCACCGGGGAAAAACCAGAAAGGCAACATGCTGTTCATCACCTTTATCGTGAACGTGCTGATGATGGTCTATAAGAACCAAGACCTGCTGAGAGCTTCCATTGTCAGTGCCGGAAACAGCCATCGGTTAGGCGCCAACGAAGCACCGCCTGCCATCCTTTCCATCTTCTTAGGAAGGCATCTGTCGCACATGCTCGATGTGTTGGGCGCTGAAGATTCCACTAACGAAGAAAAGAAAGCCTTGAAATTAGGAATCGGACGAATACCGGAAATATTGTTGGACAACACCGACCGCAACCGTACATCCCCGTTCGCATTCACAGGCAACCGCTTTGAATTCCGTGCCGTTGGTTCTTCGGCCAACTGTGCAGGCGCCATGATTGCCATCAACGCTGCCATGGCGCACCAGCTGAATGCTTTCAAGGCACAGGTGGATTCACTCATCACAAAGGGCGAAGGCCGCGATGAAGCCATTTTCCAAGTACTGAAAGAATTAATCAATGCTTCAAAAGACATCCGCTTTGAAGGCGACGGCTATTCGGAAGAATGGAAGCAGGAAGCAGCCCGCAGGGGACTGACCAACATCAACCACGTGCCGGATGCTTTAATGAAATACAACGACCCCCAATCAAGGGAAGTATTGTTAGGGGAAGGCATCTTCAACGAAAACGAACTGAACAGCCGCATTGAGGTGGAATTGGAAAAATTCACCAAGAAAATACAAATAGAAAGCCGGGTATTGGGCGACCTTGCCATCAACCATATCGTACCGACAGCCGTGGCTTATCAAAACAGGTTATTGGAAAACCTGCGCGGGCTGAAAGAAATCTTCACTCCTGAAGAATATGAGGCGATGAGTGCTGACAGAAAAGACTTGGTCAAAGAGATATCAAGACGCGTAACAGCCATCAAGGTGTTAGTGAAAGAAATGACAGAAGCAAGGAAAACAGCCAACCATCTGGACACACAAGAAGAAAAAGCGTTCTCATATGACCAGCACGTAAGCCCGTATTTAGAGAAAATACGAGACCATATCGATCATCTGGAAATGGAAATCGATGACGAGATATGGCCTTTGCCAAAATACCGTGAATTGCTGTTTGCCAAATAAAAAACAGAAAAACAATTGCAAAAGGGCGGCTTTTCCACTAAAGGATACCTGAAAAGCCACCCTTTTCTTATAAAAAAGCATTTTTATGAACGCACGTTGTTCGGATTCCAATTATTATTCTTACTTTTGTGCTGCATAACACGGTTTTATAGCACGTAATGGTCAAAAAAGAACTAACGGACAAAGAAATCATTGAGTATATCTCCGACGTATGGCAAGTTCTGGACGATGAGCAGAAAGAATTCCTGAACCACCAATTCACGGTTCAACGGTATAAGAAGAATGAAACCATCTACTGTGAAGAGGAAAAACCGGAATACATGATGTGCCTGCTCAGCGGAAAAGTGAAGATATACAAAGACGGTGTGGGAGGGCGAAGCCAAATCATCCGGATGATCAAACCGGTAGAATACTTCGGCTACAGGGCCTATTTCGCACAAGAGAACTATGTGACCGCTGCTGCTGCCGTAGAACCTTCTGTGATTTGCATGATACCCATGACAGCCATCACTCAATTGACCAGCAAAAACAACCGGCTCGCCATGTTCTTTATCCGCCAGCTATCCATCGATTTGGGCATTGCTGATGCCAGAACCGTGAACCTCACCCAAAAACATATCCGGGGGCGTTTGGCAGAATCATTGCTTTTCCTGAAAGACAGCTATGGATTGGAAGAAGACCAATCCACACTGAGCATTTACCTTTCGAGGGAAGATTTGGCCAATTTGTCGAACATGACCACTTCCAATGCCATACGCACCCTGTCGAACTTCGCCAATGAGAAACTGATTGCCATCGATGGGCGGAAAATAAAACTCATCGATGAAGAAAAACTGAAAAAAATCAGCAAAATAGGATAACCTTTTCATGCAAGGCTGCCATCGGGCGCAAAGCCGGATTTTCAACTGCCATCCAATCTCATTTAGGAATAACCAGAGTCACCGCTTCAGGCACAATGCCTATCTCCACCGGGAAATGCTTAGGCAAAATACGCCCGTCCACATCAATTGAAGCATTGCGGGCGCGAAGCACACGAACCCTCCGGGTGCGGTAAGACTTCACCATTTTATGATTGAGGATACGCCCCTCCATCAACATCCACAATCCTCTCACCAACTGAAAGAAACCGGGACGATGGATGACGGATACATCCAGCCATCCATTGTAAGGCACGGCGCTGGGCGTCTGCCCATATCCCCTCGCACTTCCCACACAAACCGTCATGATGCGCCCACGGATATGCTCGTCGTTGATGCGCAAATGCATGCGGTAAAACTTGCGTTCGAAAAACAACAGGAAGAGGGCGGCTACATAAGAAAGGAACTTCACGCCCCAGAAACGCTTCGTGCCATCGGTAATCTTCACGATACGCGCCCCTAAACCTATATTGACCGCATTCAGGAAATAACGGCGCACGTGCTTCTCGCCATCAAAAAAAGAACAATAACCGGCATCCACCTTCCGGTGGCGGTTGTTGACCAAGCAATCCACAGCTTCTTTGTAGTTGTCGACCGTCAATCCCCAATAATTGGCAAAATCATTCCCAATCCCGTTCGGGATAATCCCCAAAGCTATATCCTGCTTTTCCGCAATATCCGACGACATAATGCCGTTTACCGCATCATTCAATGCGCCATCACCGCCCACAACGACAATGGTGCGGTAACCATTGTTGGCAAACGTGCGCGCCAAGCGTTCCACAGAGCCGAAACCTTCGGAATGCACATAATCAAACTGCACCTTCTTGCTCTCCATGTACTGGCGAATTTCTTTCCAGCGTTTCTTTACTTTCCGGCTTCCTGCCCTTGGATTGTAAATGATTCCCCATTTGTCCGGTTCTACTGACATAACCTGCACCTCCGTATTTATTCTTCCATTAACTGCATGACACGTTCCACTTTTTCCTGCACCGGCAAGGCTGCATCCAACCAATGAATCGGGATTCCCCGTTTCTCCATCCCCCTGAACCAAGTCATTTGCCGTTTGGCAAACTGGTGAATGGCCGTTTCCAAACGAGTGAACATATCTTCATAACTCATTTTTCCTGTCACATAAAGAGTCACGTACTTGTATTCCAAACCATAGTAAATCAAATCGTCAGCCGGGATGCCACTGCCAAGAAGCGCACGCACTTCTTCTGCCATGCCTTCTTCCAACCGTTGCTTCAAGCGGCATGTTATCTTTTCCCTCCTGAGTTCGCGGGAAATATCCACACCAACCACCAGGCTGGACAAGGCAGGGAAACTGCGCACGTCCACAGGATGCGCCCGGTAATATTCTTCTATTTCTATCGCACGAATAGCACGTTTCGGCGTATCCACGTCCGTCGTGTTGTGCAATGTCTTGTATGTGGCCAGCAACGTTGCCAACTCCTCCAGCGTTTTTCCCGACAATTGTTCCCGCAAAAGCGGATTCTCAGGCACAGGCATCAGGCGGTATCCTCTCAACACTGCTTCGATGTACAAGCCTGTTCCTCCACACAATACCGGGATTTTACCTTTGCCACGCACTTCTTCATAAGCTTCCAGGAAGTGCTGCTGGTAAAGAAAAACATTGTATTTCGTCCCCGGTTCAACGATGTCGATAAGATGGTAAGGCACATCTTTGCCTCCCACGGAATATTCGCCAAGGTCTTTCCCTGTCCCTAAATCCATCCTGCGGTACACCTGGCGGCTGTCGGCACTGATAATTTCAGTGTCCAAGCGTGCCGCCAATGCGGCTGCCAATGCTGTTTTCCCCGATGCGGTAGGTCCTAAGATGGTTATCAAATCATAATGCGCCATGAATGCCAACAAGGTTTATTGTCACAAAAGTAAAGCATTTTTTTGAAACTTCTCCTTGTATGGCAAAAAAAAGCCGCCCTTTCACAAGGACGGCTCCGCTATATGGTTATGGACTAATTAGCAGTTCACAGAAGCCATGTGGGCAATCAAATCCAATACTTTGTTAGAGTAGCCGATTTCATTGTCATACCAAGAAACGACTTTCACGAAAGTATCTGTCAAATAAACGCCTGCATTGGCATCGAAGATAGAAGTCAACGGGCAGCCCAAGAAGTCAGAAGAAACGACTGCATCTTCCGTATAGCCCAGCACGCCCTTCAATTCACCTTCGGAAGCTTCTTTCATGGCAGCGCAAATAGCTTCTTTCGTAGCAGGCTTAGCCAAGTTGACAGTCAAGTCAACCACAGAAACATCCAAAGTCGGCACACGCATCGAGATACCCGTCAATTTGCCGTTCAGTTCCGGAATTACTTTTCCTACTGCTTTGGCTGCACCAGTAGAAGAAGGAATGATGTTGCCAGCAGCTGCACGGCCACCGCGCCAATCTTTCATAGATGGGCCGTCAACCGTCTTTTGAGTAGCTGTTGTAGAATGAACTGTGGTCATCAAACCATTTACGATGCCGAACTTGTCGTTCAACACTTTTGCGATAGGAGCCAAGCAGTTGGTCGTGCAAGATGCATTGGACACGAACTGGGTTCCCTTCACGTAAGTCTTTTCATTCACACCGCAAACGAACATCGGAGTGTCGTCCTTGGAAGGAGCAGACATTACTACATATTTAGCACCAGCTTGAATGTGGGCTTGGGCTTTCTCTTTTGTCAAGAACAGGCCGGTCGACTCAACCACATATTCAGCGCCTACTTCGTTCCATTTCAAGTCAGCAGGATTCTTCTCTGCGGTCACGCGAATCTCTTTACCATTGACAATCAACTTGTTGTTTTCAACATCAGCCTCAATTGTCCCTTGGAACTGTCCGTGCATTGTGTCATACTTCAGCATGTAAGCCAAGTAATCTACCGGGCAAAGGTCATTGATACCTACGATCTGAATGTCGTTCCTGTTCTGGGCTGCACGGAAAACAAAACGTCCGATACGGCCGAATCCATTAATACCTACTTTAATCATTTTGTTAAACTTTTAAGTGTTCTATAATATCACAAAATCTCTTTTTACCTTACTTTGTGTACGCTCTTTCTGAAACGCGGTGCAAAAGTACGAAATTGTTTTCATAATAAGAATAAGAAGATGGCTTAATTTATCTTTTTTTCGTTAAGTTTCAAGGTGCTGGATGGTTTTCTTGCGTGAAATGAAAGCCCTTGTCCTTCTAATCCCCTTTTTAGAAAGGAAATAGCAGAGGAAGCACCGCAATCATCACAATTCCCATAATAATCTGCAACAGTAGCCCCACCTTGACATAATCAGCAAATGAATATTGCCCGGCAGGCATTACCAGCGCGTTTGGAGGAGTGGAAAACGGAGAAGCAAAACACATGCTCGCCCCGACCGTTACTGCAAAAAGGAAAGGGACAGGACTCACTTCGGCATGAATGGCACTTTGCAAAGCAATGGGAGCCATGAGGACTGCTGTTACCGTGTTGCTGATGAACATGGTCATCAGTGAAGTGGTGAAATAAATTCCTGCCAACAATGCTATGGGGCCATAACTTCCAATGCTGCTTACCAATGCGTCAGACAAATATTGGGAAACGCCGGTCTTTTCCAAGGCTAACGACATGGGAAGCATGGCGCCAAACAGGACAATGGTTTCCCAATTGATGGTTTTATATGCTGCTTCCACGCTACGCAGGCATCCGGTTATCACCATTAAGACTGCCGCTATCATGACGGCGGTAACTGGCTCTACCGGGATGAAGTCGAACACCATCATGGCTACCATTAGCAGCATGATAGCTGCTGCTACGGGCGCTTTGTAGTCGAGTGTTACTTTTGCCGCTTCAGCAAGCGGTTGTCCCAATACAACCCAATCGTCTTCTTCTGCCGACAGGCGGACTATATTTTCCCATCGCCCTTGCACCAACAAAACATCGCCGTTATGCATTTTTTCGCTGCCCAATTGGCGCAAATATTCTTTCTTCCGTCTGATAGCAAGCACATTGACTTTAAATCTGCGTCGGAAATCCACCTCCTTGACAGTGCGGTTAATCATCCTGGAAGAAGGCATCAGCACGATTTCCGCAATGCCGATGTCATAGAAAGCAAGCCCGTTATCCCCGTGTGCCGTTGGGTGATCCAATAAAACAAGGTGAAGCACTGTGGCCATTTGGGTGATGCGTTCCTGTTCCCCGGCAATGTAGAGTATGTCGCCTTCTTCCAATACTGTGTCAGGAGCCGAAAGTTGCGTGACCGAATGCAATAAGCGTCCTTGGTGATTCTTCTCTCTGCGTATCTCCAGGATATTTACTCCATAGGCATGGCGTACATCCAGTTGGGTTATTGTCTGGCCGATAGCTTGCGATGAAGGCGTTATTCGCAGGCGAAACAAGTTGCCTGCCAGGTTATATTCCTGCGCAAGTTGTTTCAGGGACTTGTTCCGTGTCCCACTGTCCGGAACCTCCTTTTTGGGGCTTAAAAACCATTTTGTCGTAGGAAGCAAAACAATAATCCCCACGCTTAAGCAAACCAATCCGACCGGCAGAAATGAAAAGAAAGACAATGGGGCATAACCGGCTCCTGTTAAAGCATCTTGGATAATAAGGTTGGGAGGCGTACCGATAAGCGTCATCATTCCTCCCATGCTGCTGGCAAAAGCCAAAGGCATCAGGAGGCGCCGCGCGTTTGTCCCGGTATCAGTTGCCATGCTTACCACAATAGGCAACATTAATGCCACAGTCCCTGTGTTGCTGACAAAAGCTCCGATAAAAGCGGTGGCAAGCATGACAAGCAGAAACAGCCTCAGTTCGCTCTTACCAGACAGTTTCAACAACCTCCCGCTTATCATCTTGGCTAATCCGGTTTGAAAAATGGCACCGCCCACTACAAACAGTCCTATCATCATGATGACTACCGAATTGGAGAATCCCGACAATCCTTCTTCCGGGGTAAGGATGTGAAATATCAACAGCATCAGCAAAGAACAAATAGCGACTAAATCCGATCGCACCTTGCCGCTCATGAAGAAAGCTGCTGCAACGGCCAAAATAGAAATAGTTATCCACATATCGGCAAAAAGTTTTTGTATGGATGAGGCATTGTTGTTATGCGGATGCAAAAATACGTTTTTTTGAGGAAAGCAGGAAAACGCGCAATATATTTTTATGTGGCAAGTTTGCGGCTGAAAGGAACTTTGCTTACCTTTGTCCACAAATAAAAAAAGAATCATGAAGAAGAACGCATTCTTACAAGACTTCAAGGCTTTTGCCTTGAAAGGAAACGTGTTGGACATGGCCGTCGGCGTAATCATCGGCGGAGCTTTCGGCAAAATCGTGTCTTCATTGGTGGCAGACATCATCATGCCCCCGATCGGCCTGCTGGTAGGCGGAGTGAACTTCACGGATTTGAAGTGGGTGATGAAACCCGCCGTAGTGGAAAACGGGAAGGAAGTGGCTGCTGCCGTCACGCTGAATTACGGCAACTTCTTGCAAGTGACTTTCGATTTCCTGATCATCGCTTTCTCTATTTTCATGTTCATCAAGCTCCTCACACAGCTCACCACCCGTAAAAAAGCGGAAACCCCTGCGGCTCCTCCCGCCCCTCCTGCCCCCAGCCGAGAGGAAGAATTGCTGGCAGAAATACGGGATTTGCTGAAAAACAAATGAAAGAAAGCCTTTCAAGCCGTTCCCTGCCAACAGGAGCGGTTTTTCTTGCGCTTTCTTGTTTGCAAAGCATCATTATTCAATTTGACAATCACATATGGAAGAAAAAATCATCATCCTTGACTTCGGCTCGCAGACCACACAGCTCATCGGGCGGCGCATCCGCGAACTGAATGTCTATTGCGAAATCCTGCCTTACAACAAGTTCCCACAAGACGATGGCAGCATCAAAGGCGTCATCCTTTCCGGCAGCCCTTTCTCGGTTTACGACAGTGCTGCTTTCAAAGTGGACTTGGCCGCCTTGCGCGGGAAATATCCGTTGTTAGGCATCTGCTACGGCGCACAATTCATCGCCTACTCCAACGGCGGGACTGTGGAACCGGCTGAAAGCCGCGAGTATGGCCGCGCCAACCTTGGCCGGTTCGACACGGGAAATCCCTTGCTGAAAAACGTGAGAATCCATTCACAAGTATGGATGAGCCATGGCGACACCATCACCTCTGTGCCGCAGCAATTTGAAGCCATCGCCTCTACCCAAGAAGTAGAGATTGCCGCCTATCAAATCAAAGGCGAAAAAACATGGGGCGTGCAGTTCCACCCGGAAGTGTCGCACAGCGAAGACGGCACGCAAATCCTGAAAAACTTCGTCACCGGCATCTGCGGTTGCCACCAGACATGGAGTTCCGCTTCCTTTGTAGACACCACCGTAAACGAATTGAAAGAGCAAATCGGCACGGACCGTGTCATCCTCGGCCTGTCGGGAGGCGTGGATTCGTCCGTTGCCGCCGTGCTGCTGAACCGCGCCATCGGGCGCAACCTCACGTGCATCTTCGTGGACCATGGCTTGCTGCGCAAGGATGAATTCCGCAATGTGCTGCACGATTACGAATGCTTGGGGCTGAATGTCATCGGAGTAGACGCATCCGAAAAGTTCTTCCGCGACCTGGAAGGCGTGACAGACCCCGAACAGAAACGCAAAATCATCGGCCGCGATTTCGTGGAAGTGTTCAATGCCGAAGCAAGGAAAATCACCGACGCACGCTGGCTGGCGCAAGGCACGATCTATCCCGACCGCATCGAAAGCCTGAACATCACCGGGAAAGTCATCAAAAGCCACCACAACGTCGGCGGGCTGCCCAAGGAAATGAACTTGAAACTGTGCGAGCCGCTGAAATGGCTGTTCAAAGACGAAGTGCGGCGCGTGGGCCGCGAATTGGGCATCCCCGAACACCTCATCGGGCGGCACCCTTTCCCAGGACCCGGGCTGGCCGTGCGCATCTTGGGAGATGTCACCCGTGAAAAAGTGCGCATCCTGCAAGATGCTGACGACATCTTCATCCGAAGCCTCCGCGAATGGACGGCAAAAGACGCCGATGGAAAGGAAACATCCCTGTACAACCAGGTGTGGCAAGCGGGAGTGGTGCTGCTGCCCGTGCAAAGCGTGGGCGTGATGGGCGATGAACGCACTTATGAACGTGCCGTGGCCTTACGCGCCGTGACCAGCACCGATGCCATGACGGCCGATTGGGCGCGCCTGCCTTACGACTTCCTTGCGAAGGTATCCAACGATATCATCAACAAGGTGAAAGGCGTGAACCGCGTCACTTACGACATCTCGTCGAAACCGCCTTCGACCATCGAGTGGGAATAAGCCTCTTATTCCCACATCCCTGCTTGGAAACAAAACATCAATGCCCCGTTTTGCCGGGGCATTGATGTTTTCAAATGCAGCGACACCCCTTCCCCGGCAACCGCAAACATGTCCCGGCATCTCCCCCCCGCCTTCCGGGAAATAGCAGGAAAAGATTCCTGCAAGCATAATCACATTTATCCCACAAAACTCCGAATCTCACGAAAGGATTTTTGCACCTTCCACTGAAAGATTCCTTGCACGATTAATAATCGTACACGTGTACGATTATTAATCGTCACGGCGGAAGATTATTAATCGTGCAGAAATTCCTCTATGAAAGGTCCGCAATTTTACAGGTAAAACGCATTCACTTTACCGATAAAATTGCACGGCTTTTCCCATAAAAAATGGGGCTGTGTCAAAATTCATCATTTTGACGCAGCCCCTTAGGGGTGTTAGAATTGATAAAATGCAAGGCATTGAGGGCGAGGGCGACAGGAGTTTACTTTCGTAAACAACTTAGCCCGAATCCCGATAATAACGCAGCAGTTTGCATTTATGACACACCGTCATCCTGAAAAAACCATGAAGACAGGTGATTATTCGCCTGCTTTGATGTATTCCACTTTGGTGACAGACAGGCCATTGCCAATCCACGTGACAGAACTCAAGGAGTTCCACGAACCTTGCAGGGTAGCGATAGTTGCTGCATCCAGCACGAAATCCACTGTGGCACTTCCCGCCGTAACGTTTTGTTCTGCAATCAAAGGAGTCAAGGTTTCTCCCGAATCACCCCACGCACTCTTGAATCCTCCTAATTTTGCACCTTCCACAACATTCTCGCAATGCACGCGATAGATGTCGCCTTCTGCCATGTTGTAAGGAATGCCGGTAATAAACCTGCCATAATCCATCTGGCATGGAGCTTCGTTGGCCCACAACAGGTTTCCAAAGTCTTCTTCGGCAGGAACCAGCTCGATGGAATTCAACGTGCCGGGATAGCTGCCCCAGTTCAGCAACACAGGGATTTCACCAATCGTTGCCACTTCGTCACACATCGCATAAGTCACCAATGTGGTCAACGTGCCGTTCTCCGTGTCAACCGTCCCGAAGTTGTTCCCTTGAAGCGCGGAATGCCCTAACAACAAATTCTTATAATTGAAATCACTGCTGAAATGGAAACGCAAGGTAGCACCCGGCACAAACGAACTTGTCCAATCTCCTTCAAACGGAATCAATGCCACATACTTGCGCCAGCCGCCGGCTTCATACCCCGGAGCTACATTCTCACCGCTCTCGTTGATATCTTCTGCGCTGCCGTTGCCCGGCGTGCCATCGCCTGTCCAGATGACCATCGGCATGGAAATGCTGGAAGAAGAAGTATAAGCAACGACGCTGGTCAGCGTGATGCCGCCAGCTTCAGAAGACACATTGATGCCTTGTTTCTTGTCGTCGCCCACAACAATCAGCAACTTCCCTTCCGTCTTTCCGGCAGGCAAAGCATAAGAATAACCGACACCTCCGTTCTTCGGCGCAATCAGAAGCGTGGCGGCATCGGTGGCATCCGCACGCGTGTAAGAAAGGCTGTACACATCATCGGCATTCAATTCGCCGTCGAAGCTGCCGATAGCCGTTCCTTCCGCAGTCACTTCCACATTGCTGGCCAACAGCATGGCGTTCTTGCCCAAAACGTTGATTTCGCCGCTCAGAATCCAGCCTTTCTCTACCTGTTCCGGCGTCCAGTCCGTCACGCTCGGCACCACGGTAATCGGTTCGCCTTCTTCCAAAGTGCCGTTTGCATTGAGGGTAACCGTGAAAGTGTATTTCTTGCCGGTATCAAACATTTCCTGGTCCAACGGGCAAGTATAAGTGGTTCCTCCGTTCTCAATCGTAATGCAACGGCCTTGCACAGCTTCCGAAGGCATCACGATGACTTGGTATTCACCGCTTACATCGCCATTGGCTGCAAAAGGCAACGTAGTGGAAGGCGCATCCGTGGCAGCCACAGTGCCGTCCAGCAAATTCAGCGTCCCGGCAACTGACTGGTTGGTAATCGTAAGGTTCGCGCCCACGACAGGACTGCCGCCCGCATCCGTAAGTTTCATCACAATCTTTGCCAGCTTGTGGGAGAAATCCAAAGGCACGTTCCGGGTATTCACCTGAATGCCGGGCGTGTTCGCATACATGATATCGTTGTTGGTCAACGGAGTGCCTGCGTCCGCAGAGAGAGTAAAGGAATAAACGCCGCCGGACACATTCGCAGAATACGGGTACACGCCAAAGAAACCAACCGAAGCCGCGCCGGAAGCCGACCCATAAGTAAGAGGAGAATCAGAAGTGAAATTAGTGGCATCTTCTGTTTTATACAAAGCGTTGGCGGCCACAATGTTCCCTTCCACCGCCATGGAGATGCCAATCTGGTCGTCCGGGGAGAAAGAGGTGTCCGTGGCGCGCGTGCTGACAGACGAGGTAAACGTGATGCCTTCCGCATTCGAACCCTTGTTGAACTCATCTTCGTCTGAACAAGCGGCCAACAAAGCCACCGCTGCCAGTCCGAATCCTAACATAAAGTTTTTTTTCATAATAATAAATATTTAATTAAACGAAACTCATTCGATTGCTTGAATGAACGATGCAAAATTAAGAAATATATAAGAATGCCGACGTGCAGATTCTTCACAAGGGCATGAAGTTTTGTTATATAAATAGGATGGAATGTTGCCAACAAGGTTATCATTTGTAACTGCCGCCAAGGCAAAACATTCCATATTCCATCCAGAAACATCCTGCCCTCAGATAAGAAACAAGGGGACAATGCCCTGTGCGGCAAATGCTTTATCTTTGCGGGTAAACAATTTGCCCATAACATGAAAATCCAAAAGACACACTTCGTTGCATTGTTCTGCCTGTTCACGGGAACCGTTTTTCCCGTCATGGCCGACGAAAATCCTGCACAAACGAGGCCCAGCCTCACGTTGTGGTACGACGAACCTGCCACACAATGGGTGGAAACCCTCCCGTTAGGGAACGGAAGGTTAGGCATGATGCCCGACGGACATATCCACAAGGAACACGTTGTTTTAAACGAAATCAGCATGTGGAGCGGCTCGGAAGCCGATTATCGAAACCCGGAAGCCGCCAAAAGCCTTCCGGCCATCCGGCAATTATTAATGGAAGGGAAAAACAAAGAAGCCCAAGAACGGATGTACACCGACTTCGTGCCGGTGCAGCCGGAAACAGGAAACACTTATGGCGCATTCCAGATGTTGGCCGACCTCCACGTGGAATATCTCTACCCGGACACGGCAACCGCCCGCGCCTACCGCCGCTGGTTGGACCTGGAAGAAAGCGTGGCCTACACTTCTTTCACCAAAGGCGCCACTGCGTACACCCGCGAATATTTTGTCTCACGCAGCAAGGACATCATCGCCATCCACCTGAAAGCCGACCGCCCCGAAAGCATCCATTTCACCCTTCAATTGAGCCGGCCGGAAAGGGGAAGCCTGAAAAAGCCCTGCGGGAACAGGCTGGAACTGACGGGAGAACTCGACAGCGGAAACCCGCAAAAGGCAGGCGTGCGCTATGCTGCCGTGGTTGCCGTGCATGCTTCCGGGGAGAAATGCCGGCAAATATCCCGGGATGATGCCATCGGAATCGCTTCCGCAGACGAGGCATGGATTCTCGTCTCGGCGGCCACTTCCTATCTCGCGGGAGAAATCTACCGAACAGAAGCAGAACGCCTGCTCAACAACGTGATAAGCGACGAGGAAGGCCTGAAGCATCTCAAGCAGGAAACCATCCGAAGCTACCAAGCCCTATTCAACCGGGCAGGCATCACCCTGCCGGAAAATGCGGAGACTTCGCGCCTTGCCACGGATGAACGCATAAAGGCATTCCAGAAACAGGACGATCCTTCACTTGCCGCACTTTATTACCACTACGGACGCTACCTGCTCATCAGCAGCACACGTCCGGGAAGCCTTCCGCCCAACCTGCAAGGACTATGGGCCAACGAACCGGGAACACCATGGAACGGCGACTACCACGCCAATATCAACATACAAATGAACCATTGGCCGGTGGAACCGGCCAACCTTTCCGAACTGTACCAGCCTTTCATCGATCTGGTGAAACGATTGGTGGCCGACGGCGAAAGGAGCGCAAAAGCATTCTACGGGGAAGAGGCAAAAGGATGGGTGCTGCACATGATGACCAACGCATGGAACTATACCGCGCCGGGAAGGCATCCCTCATGGGGCGCCACCAACACGGGAGGAGCATGGCTCTGCGCACACCTGTGGGAACATTACCTCTATAATGGCAACCGGGAATACCTCATGGAAATCTATCCGATATTGAAGGGCGCTTCGGAATTCTTCTATTCCACCATGGTCAAAGAGCCGGAACACGGATGGCTCGTCACCGCGCCCAGTTCCTCGCCTGAAAACACCTTTTACCCCAACACAGGCCGCACGCCGGTCAGCGTATGCATGGCACCGACCATGGACACGCAATTGGTGCGCGAGCTGTACACGAATGTCATCCATGCCGCCCGCATCTTGCAGGCCGACACGACCTACGCCCGGCAGTTGGAAGAAGCCTTGCGGCAACTCCCTCCCCATCAAATCAGCAAAGAAGGCTACCTGATGGAATGGCTGGAAGATTATGAGGAAACCGACCGGCATCACCGGCACGTGTCGCATCTGTACGGGCTGCATCCCAGCAACCAAATCTCAATCGTCCACACGCCGGAACTGGCTGAAGCCTGCAAACAAACGCTCAACCGGCGCGGCGACGGAGGAACAGGATGGAGCCGCGCATGGAAAATCAACTTCTGGGCACGCCTTGGAGACGGAAACCGTGCATATGCCTTGCTGCGCAATTTGCTTTATCCGGCCTATGCGCCTGAAAACCCTTCCCGGCACGGAAGCGGGACTTTCCCGAACCTGTTCTGCTCGCACCCGCCTTTCCAAATCGACGGGAATTTCGGCGGCACCTCTGGCATCAGCGAAATGCTTCTGCAATCACAGGACGGTTTCATCAACTTGCTTCCCGCCCTGCCCGACTCTTGGAAAGAAGGAAGGCTTCATGGCTTCAAAACACGCGGAGGGACAACTGTCAGCATCGAGTGGAAAGACGGAAAGCCCGTGAAAGCGGAACTCACCGGAGGATGGAATCCCGACATCCGGCTGAAAGTGCCGGCGCAAACAAGCAGGATTTCATGCAACGGGGAAAAATGCCGGACGGGAGAATATATAGACCTGTCATTGGGCAAAGGCGAAAAAACGGTCCTCACCTTCCAATATTAAGCAAACTTATTCATATTAAATATATCGACTCATGAAAAACATTTCCAAACTTGTACTGACCTCCATGCTCTGCACCGGCAGCATGCTGCAAACCGGATGCCAACAAAAAGATGTCGCACCGGCCATTCCTGCCGACCCGGAAATCGAAAACCATATCCGGCAATGGTTGGATCAAATGACTTTAGAAGAAAAAATCGGGCAAATGTGCCAAATCACTATCGATGTAGTGACGGACTTCGAGGCCAGCCAAAAGAACGGCTTCACGCTCGACAAAGCCAAGTTGGACACCGTCATCGGAAAATACAAAGTCGGTTCCCTGCTGAACGTGCCGCTAAGCGTCGCGCAAAAGAAAGAGAAATGGGCGGAAGCCATCCGGCAAATCCAGGAACTTTCCATGGAAGAAACCGGCATCCCCTGCATCTATGGCGTGGACCAGATACACGGGACAACCTATACCTTGGACGGAACCATGTTTCCGCAAGGCATCAACATGGCAGCCACTTTCAACCGCGAACTTGTGAAACGGGGCGCAGAAATCACTGCCTACGAGAGCAAGGCCTGCAACATCCCATGGAATTTCGCGCCCGTTGTGGACCTGGGAAGGGATCCGCGATGGTCGCGCATGTGGGAAAACTATGGGGAAGACGCGTATGTGAATGCTGAAATGGGAAAAGCGGCCGTGGAAGGACTGCAAGGAAACGACCCGAACCACATCGGGAAAGAACATATGGCCGCTTGCGTGAAACACTACATGGGCTATGGCGTGCCGGTATCAGGGAAAGACCGCACCCCTTCGTCCATCTCACGGAGCGACCTGCGTGAGAAACATTTCGCACCTTATTTGGAAGCCATCCGCCATGGCGCTTTGAGCATCATGGTCAATTCAGGCGTGGACAACGGCATGCCTTTCCATGCCAACAAAGAACTACTCACGCAATGGCTGAAAGAAGACTTGAATTGGGACGGACTCATCGTGACCGATTGGGCGGACATCAACAACCTATGCACACGCGACCATATCGCAGCCACCAAGAAAGAAGCCATAAAAATCGCCATCAATGCAGGCATCGACATGTCGATGGTGCCTTATGAAGTGAGTTTCTGCGACTATCTGAAAGAGCTGGTTGAAGAAGGCGAAGTACCGATGAGCCGCATCGATGACGCTGTGTCGCGCGTGCTGCGCCTGAAATACCGCCTCGGCCTGTTCGACCATCCTTATTGGGACGTGAACGAATACGAACGTTTTGCCTCGGAAGAATTTGCCCAGGCAGCCCTGCAAGCAGCAGAAGAATCGGAAGTATTGGTGAAAAACGAAAACAACCTGCTCCCGCTCGCCAAAGGAAAGAAAATATTGCTCACCGGGCCGAATGCAAATGCCATGCGTTGCCTGAACGGCGGCTGGTCGTACAGCTGGCAGGGACACCGTGCCGATGAATGCGCACAGGCTTACCATACAATCCTTGAATCTTTGCGCCAAAAATTCGGGAAAGGAAACATCATCTATGAACCCGGCATCACGTATGCGCCCTACCAAAACGACAACTGGTGGGAAGAAAATAAGCCGGAAATCGGGAAAGCTGTGGCTGCCGCACGGCAGGCAGACGTGATTGTGGCCTGCATCGGCGAAAACTCTTACTGCGAAACGCCCGGCAACCTGACCGACTTGAACCTTTCCACAAACCAACAACAGTTGGTGAAAGAACTGGCAAAGACAGGGAAACCCATCGTCCTCGTCCTGAACCAAGGCCGTCCGCGCCTCATCAAAGACATCGAGCCATTGGCAAAAGCCATTGTCAACATCATGCTGCCCAGCAATTACGGCGGCGACGCACTCGCCAACCTGTTGGCCGGAGATGCCAATTTCAGCGGGAAAATGCCTTTCACTTACCCGAAACACATCAATGCGCTGGCCACCTACGACTACAAGCCTTGTGAAAACATCGGCCAAATGGGCGGCAACTACAACTACGATTCCGTCATGGACATTCAATGGCCATTCGGCTTCGGGCTGAGCTACACCACCTATCAATATTCAAATCTGAAAGCCGACAAGGCCGTTTTCACCGCCGACGATGAACTGACTTTCACAGTGGACGTGACCAACACCGGCAAACGAGCCGGAAAGGAAAGCGTGCTACTGTTCTCGTCAGACGTAGTGGCAAGCAGCACGCCCGACAACATCCGCCTCCGCAACTTTGAAAAGATAGCATTGGAACCCGGAGAAACACAAACTGTCACCATGAAACTGAAGGGAAGCGACTTGGCATTCGTGGGTTACGACGGGAAATGGAGACTGGAAGAAGGAGACTTCAAAATCAAATGCGGCGACCAGCAAATCAACCTGAAATGCAGCGAAACCAAAGTATGGGAAACACCGAACAAATAATCCATATATGCTTTTCAAAAACACACGGAGATACAGCACAGCATCCTGTATCTCCGTGTCCTTTTCAAGGCATCCGGCCTTATGCAGAAGGGGTAAAAAGAGGATACGGAAAGGTGCGAAACATTTTATACACCCTTCCGCAACATTTTGCCTACGCCAAATCGGCAAACATGCCCTATCCATAAACATAACGCCATCTATGGTCCATTCAGTTTTCCCTACCTTTGTGCATGCGCTTCACAAAATGTGAACGTGCAAGGAATGATAAATACAATTTCGTTATACTTTAAAAAAAGATGTAATAATCATGAGAAACATGTTTGAAAAAAGGCGCATAAACATCCCTTTATGCCGAATGACAATGATTCTCCTTTTGTTGGGACTTGTATCCATTTCCTCTATTGCCGCTCCTCCACCCAACAAGACTGTAACAGGAACGGTCGTATCCAGCACGAATGGAGAAGCCTTAATCGGAGTCAGCGTCCAAGTAAAAGAAAGACCCAGCGTAGGAACCATCACAGACCTCGACGGGAAATACTCCCTGCAAGTGGAGGACGGGGAAACATTGGTGTTTTCATACATCGGCTTTGTGAACCAAGAAATCAAAGCAGACAAAACCATTATCAATGTGGAAATGAAAGAAGACACGGAAGTATTGGACGAAGTGGTTGTCGTAGGTTATGGGACCATGAAACGCAGCGACTTGACGGGTTCTGTCGTTTCTGTCGGGGAAGATGAAATCAAACAATCTGTCGTCACTTCACTCGACCAGGCTTTGCAGAGCCGGGCGGCCGGCGTATCGGTCACCCAAAACTCTGGAACACCGGGCGGTGGTATCTCTGTCAGCATCCGTGGTATCAACTCCTTAAATGGGAACGAACCGCTTTATGTCATCGACGGTGTGGCCATCTCCGGGAACAATGACTCGAACTCCAGCGTGTTGTCATCCATCAACCCTTCGGATATCGTGTCCATGGAAATCTTGAAGGATGCCTCCGCTACCGCCATCTATGGTTCACGCGCCTCAAACGGCGTGGTATTGATTACCACCCGCCAAGGACAATCCGGGAAAACACGCATTTCTTATGAAGGGTATTACGGCTTGCAGCAACTGCCGAAACAACTGGACGTATTAAACCTGCGCGAATATGCTGAATACCAGAACCTGCGCGCCGATGTCATCGGCTTCGGCAAACGCGGAGAATTTGCCGACCTCAGCCTGTTGGGCGAAGGAACAAACTGGCAAAGGGAAATCTTCCAGAATGCTTCGATGCACAACCACCAAGTGAACATTTCAGGAGGAAACGACAATGTGAAATATGCCCTCTCTGCCGGTTACCTGCAACAGGAAGGCATTGCCATCGGTTCTGATTTCGAACGTTTCTCTGCCCGCGTCAACATGGACAACAAAATCACGAAATGGTTGTCGACAGGATTGAGGGCTTCTGTGTCAAAGACCACACAAAACAACACCATCGACAGCGGCAACATCATCCGTACTGCCATCGAACAATTGCCCGACACTCCGGCACGCAATCCGGACGGAAGCTGGGGTTCCCAAGCAGAGAACATGTACGGCACTTATTTCTCAAACCCGGTGGCCGAAGCACTCATGCGCGAGAACTACAACAAAGGATTGCAAATGTATGTGGACTTCTTTGCCGACGTAACGATATGGAAAGGATTGGTACTCCGCGCAGAATATGCAGGAAACTATTACTACAATAACAGCTACCAATATACCCCGTCGTATGACTACGGGCATTACATACAGACATCATCCGGAAGCCGGAGCGCAAGCAACGGTTCCAATTGGACCCTCAAGACTTACCTGACCTACAACGGCACTTTCGGGAAGCATAACCTTTCCGTCATGGCCGGACACGAAGCACAGGAAAATTCATGGGAGAACCTGTCTGGAAGCCGGAGCGATTACCTGTTCAACACCATCCATGAGCTGAACATGGGTGACGCATCTACCGCCAAAAACAGCAGCGGACGAGGGTCGTCAGCCATCGAGTCCTACTACGGACGTCTGAACTACGGATACGATGACCGTTACTTAGCCACTTTCACACTGCGCGGCGACGGGTCGTCCAGCTTCGGGCCTGCCAACCGTTGGGGTATCTTCCCATCTGTGGCATTGGCATGGAAAATCAACAACGAACGTTTCTTGAAAAATGTGGAATGGCTCAATAACCTGAAATTGAGAATGGGTTGGGGTCTTGTGGGCAACCAGTCTGCATCATCCTATGCATATGGTGTCACCATGTCTTCTGCAGCCAGCATTTGGGGAACCGGATTCTATGCAGGAAACTATCCTAATGACAAGCTGAAATGGGAAGAAACAAAAGCCTACAACGCGGGACTCGACCTGAACTTGTTTGACAACCGGGTGGAATTCATCTTTGACACTTACTTCAAAAACACCGACAATCTGCTGATGCGTGCCTCACTGCCATCGTATGTAAGCGGCGTCATCCAATCACCATGGGTCAATGCCGGCGCCATGCAGAACAAAGGTGCTGAGTTCACGCTGAATACCGTAAACGTATCGACAAAAGACTTTACATGGCGGACAGGCATCACCATCTCATTCAACAAGAACAAGATTACAAAGCTTTATACGGAAACAGCCGGGCTTTCAGGCACCATCGATTCGCAAATCCTGACCTACTCCACCGTAGGACAGCCCGTAGGGCAATATTACGGTTATAAAGTGATTGGCATGTTCAAAGAAGAAAATGATTTCTACCAACGGGATGCTGACGGCAACTTCCTGCTTGACAAGAACGGCAACCGGCTTCCTGTGGCATTGCCTGAAGACCAACACATCGCAGAAGATGAAGTATGGGTGGGCGACTACATTTTCGAAGATCTGAACGACGACGGGATCATTGATGAAAAGGATCGCACTTATTTAGGAAACCCGGAACCGAAGTTCTCCTACGGATTCAACAACACCTTTACCTATAAAGGATTCGACCTGAATATTTTCATCAACGGCGTATATGGCAACGAGTTGGTCAACCTGTTCCGGCAAGACTTCACCAATCCGATGCGCAACAGCAACCTGCTGAAAGAAGCAACCGGCATCGCACGCGTGGAACTGATTGACCCGGAACAACCGAACGAAATATGGAATGTGCGGGTTGCAAATCCGGAATCAGCTTCCGTGCAACGCATCAATACAGCAGACGGCAACGACAACAACCGTATGAGCAACCGCTTCGTGGAAGATGGCTCCTACCTGCGCATCAAAAATATTTCATTAGGTTATACTTTCCCGCAAAGTTGGGTGCGCAAATGGAAAATAGAGAATCTGCGTGTGTACATGAATGTGCAAAACGCTTTCACCTTTACTAAATATAAAGGATACGACCCGGAAGTCGGAGCATATAACTACAACGTGTTGCTCCGTGGCGTGGACTACGCACGCTATCCTTCGCAACGCATCTATACATTCGGATTAAACTTGAGTTTCTAATATCAACAAATACACTAAAAACAATGAAATCCAAAATATTATCAGTAATCATCATCGGAACAGCCCTCTTGTCTGGATGCCAAGACAGCTTCCTCGACAGAGTTCCGGAAGGTTCCTATGTGGACGCGAACTTCTATTCGTCAGACGATGCATTGGCGGCAGCTACCGCCCCGCTGTATAACCGGGCATGGTTTGATTACAACCAACGCGCCATTGTTGCCATCGGCAGCGCACGCGCCAATGACATGTACAGCCCATGGGGGCATCCTGAGTTTACGACTTTTCAAGTAACTGCCCTCAACGATCAACTTGCCAACTCTTGGAAATCGTTCTATTCTGTCATCACCATGGCCAACTCCGTTATACAGGACATCAAAACAAAATGTGGCCCGGATGTCAGTGAAGAAGCCAAGAACAAAGCCATTGCCGAAGCAAGGCTGATGCGAGGATGTGCCTATTTCTACATGCTGAGAGCATGGGGACCTGTCATCCTTATGGAAGACAATCAAGCCGTAGTGGACAATCCCGTGCTTCCATTGAACCGGGAGGAAGACGTGTTCCAATTCATCATCAATGATTTCACCTATGCAGCCGAGAACTTGCCTGAGACAGCCGATCAACAAGGAAGAGCAACCAGTTGGGCTGCAAAAGGAATGCTGGCAAAAGTTTATTTGGCACGCGCCGGATGGAAGAAAGGCGGACAACGGGACGAAGGGGACTTGGAATTAGCCAAGCAATATGCCGGCGACGTTTGTGAAAACAGCGGATTAGAACTGTTGCCCAATTATGAAGATTTGTTCAAATACAAATTCAACAACAATGAAGAATCCCTGCTCGCCATGCAATGGGTGCCATTAGGAGAATGGGGCGTATGCAACACGTTGTTGGCTGACCTTGCTTTCTCAACGGAAGTGACCGGAGGCGTGAACGTATGGAGCAGTTTTGCTGCCAGCATCGACATGTTGCAACAATATGAATTGGGAGACACCCTGCGCCGGAATGCCACTTTCTTCACACAAGGCACGTATTACCCGTACATCTGCATCGCTGACGGAGGATATACATATACCGGCACGGGAGCCCCGATAAAGAAAGGCGTTGTGGGAGGACCAGATGATGACAATGACGGTTACGTGCAATCCATGAACTCTCCGCTCAACACTTATATTCTGCGATTAGCCGATGTGTACTTGACTTATGCGGAAGCTTGCTTAGGGAACAATGCTTCGCTGACAGGAGGAGCCGGACTGGAATATTTCAATAAAGTGCGTTATCGTGCCTTCAACGGGAAAGGAAATTGGGAAAGACAATCCATTGACTTTGAAGACATCATTCATGAACGGAGAGTGGAATTCAGCATGGAATACTGCAATTGGTATGACATGGTGACATGGTATTGCTGGAAACCGGACTATATGCTTAATTATTTCAATAACCAACTACGAGGTTACCAAGCACCTGACATCATAAAAGATGAAAGCGGATACCTGCGGTTCGGCACGATGGGCAACGATGGGGTGTTCCAAGAAGGAGAAGAATATTACGATGAACCGCAGATAGAGATTTTCATATCGGATGACGACATCTTCTTTCCCTATCCGGAAGCTGATGTAATCCAGAATCCGTTGCTTAATGAGGACCCTGTCCCCTATACGTTTAACGAATAAACCTATCAATCATGAAAAAGACAAATAACCGAATAACGACAGGATGGGCAGGAATGTTCATCTTGGCCCTCATGGCCGCTATCACGCTTCTGTCTTGCAACGATGATGACAACGGCAACGGAATGCCAGTCATCCATTACGTGCGTGTCACCGACCCGGCACTTGCGGACAGTACTTTCACCGATGTGAATCCCGGAACTATGATTGCCGTCATCGGCGAAAATTTATCCGGCGTGAAAGAAGTGTATGTCAACAGCCAAGAAATAAGCTTTAACAGCAATTATAACACAAATACCAGCTTGATCATCACCATCCCTGCGGATGAAGATTTCTTGCTGGCCGGGCCAAATCCTGAAATTCCTTCTGAATTGCGGATTGTGACCCATCATGGCACTGCCACCTATTCATTGCATGTGCTTTCTCCGGGGCCTGTCATTTCCACCATTTCGGCTTTTTATCCCATAGAGCCAGGAGATGAAATCAGTCTGGTCGGAGAACATTTCTATGAAATCAAGAGACTCTATTTCACGGAAGATTCTATCAATGTAACCCAAGTAATCACAGATTACCAGATTAGCGAAGATTTTGAAAGGCTGACGTTCAACGTACCCGACAAACTGATGGCTGGAGGTTACATCATCATGGAATGCTATACAAGCGATGCCTGCATTGAATTTATCCCCGAAGGGCCTCAAGCCGTCATCACTGGCATCAGTTCCACTATGCCGATAGCGGGAAGTGAAGTGGTAATTCGCGGGAAAAACCTGATCAATGTGTCACGCATCAACATCAACGGTGAATTCAACATCCTGCAAACAGACATCACGACATCGCCTGCATACGATGAAGTAAGCTTCATCCTGCCTCAAAAACCAACACGCCCCGGCACACTCTCTCTGACCACTATCAGTGGAACTGTAGAAATGCCTGGGATATTTTACCCGACAGACAATATAGTTCTTGACTGGGACAACATAGGTTCGTACTCTTGGGGCGGCTATTCACAAGTATGGCCTGCCGCTACTGAAGAAGATGCCCCCTACATATCAGACGGAAATTATTCTGGAATCGTAGGCACCATCACTCCAGATGAGAAATGGTGGTGGGGACAAACCGTAAATACAACCGTATGGCCAAGTACAAGCGTCATACCTGCAAATACACTCGCATCAGAACTGGAACTGCAATTTGAATGCTATATCACAGAAACATTCGATGGTCCCGTGCTGCAAATCCAGTTAGCTGGCAACTTCAACGCTGCATTAACCAACTATGTGCCGGTCAGTGCGTTGACGGGCGAGATGGAAATCGGGAAATGGATGCAATGTTCTATCCCGCTGACTTCACTCATTGAAGAAAGCACATGGGAAACATTCCTTAACCGCGTGAACCCACCTGATGAAGACGGGAACATTCCTGCAACCAATCAATTAGGCATCTATATCACCAGCCCGGACTGCACATCGGATGAATATGTAGAGATGTATGTGGACAACTTCCGCATCGTGCCTATCCAACAATCAATCCAACAACCTAATAACTAAAGAAAAAAGCATATGAAAAAGAAATATTTGTATCTATTCTTCCTATTCCTTGCTGCCATCATGCAAGGATGCAAAGACGATGAAGTCATTGAAAACGCAGCATTCTCACTCAGCCGTGACGGACAGGAAATGACCGACCTTACTTTCGGTTACGGAACTTCCTTTATCATGGTGGAACTGACATCCAATACGAATTGGACACTTTCCTGCGACCAGCCTTGGTGTACACTCTCAAACGTATCAGGAACACCAACTAAGCTGCAATACATTAAAATCTCTGTGGAAAGAAACCTTGCGGAAGAAAAGCGCGTGGCAAACATCACGATGAACGCAGGAGGGAACATACACCAATATGTAGTCACGCAAGCCTCCAAGTACGACGCAATCTACCCGGAAGGCATGGAAAAGGATGCCATTGAAACAATTAAAGAAATCTACATGGGATGGAATCTCGGAAACACCTTGGAAGCAACAGGAGGAATGACGGCATGGGGAGCGCCCATCACCACGCAAGCACTTATTGACAAGGTAAAAGAATTAGGATTCAACGCTGTGCGCATCCCATGCTCATGGAACCAATACCTTGAAGCAGACAGCATCACCATCAGCCCGGACTGGATGAATGAAGTGAAGAAAGTAGTAGACTTCTGCATGAATGCCGACATGTACGCCTTCTTGAATATCCACTGGGACGGAGGATGGATGGAAAACCATTGCGATGCTTCCAAAATGACCGCAGAGGAAATTGACGGCGTGGAAGACAAAATGTACAAACTTTGGACACAAATCGCAGAAGCATTCAAAGATTACGATGGCCGGCTGATGTTTGCCGGAGCCAATGAACCAGGTGTAGAAAACCGTGAGGACATGGCTGTGCTGCATCGTTATGAACAAGCCTTTGTGGATGCAGTGCGTGCCACAGGCGGCAACAACACCTACCGCAACCTGATTGTACAAGGACCAAGAACCAACATCGATGATACGGAAAAATGGTTTGAACTGCCGGAAGACCCGACACCTGCCCGCTTAATTGTGGAAGTACACTATTACACTCCTTATAACTTCTGCATCAATGGCCCTACCAGTGACTTGGCGCAAAGCATGACTTACTTTTGGGGAGAACCTTATGAACAATACGCCGTTGAATACATGGACGGAAAGTTCGACTATGAAGCACAAGAAGACTATATGATATCGCAGATGAAAAAAATGCACGACAAATTTGTCGTGCAAGGCGTGCCTCTTGTCATCGGCGAGTTCGGAGTCTCCTACCGCGACTTTGCAAGCGATCCACGGCTTGAGGAGTATGAAAACTATGAGAAAATCGTGGCTAACATGGACATGCTCCAAGACAAATGCGAAGAATCAGAAGGCTACTTCTTGGGATGTGTAGCTGAATATGGAAAGAACCATGGACTGGCGCCATTCTTATGGGACACTCCGGGTTCGCGTATTCTTGACCGCAACACATTAGAAATAGTAGAACCTGTCATTCTTCAGAAAATGATGGAAGGAGCAGAAAGAGGGAAATATCCATTCTAACCTATAAATACAGGCACAAGGTCTGACGGATTTTGCCATGCCTTTGACCTTGTGCCTGTTCCTAACCAAGAAAACCCAAAATCCATGAAAAGAACATCTCTCATCACTTTGTTCAGCCTGTGCTTCCTTTGCAGCCTTGCACAAGGATATAAAAACCCCATCATCCCAGGATGCCATCCCGACCCCAGCATCTGCCGCGCAGGAAACGATTATTACATCGTAAACAGTTCTTTTGAATATTTTCCCGGAGTTCCCATATTCCACAGCCGCGACCTTGTGAACTGGGAACAAATCGGGCATGTGCTGACACGGGAATCCCAATTAAAAATAAAAGGCGGCAACATGTGGGGCGGCATCTATGCCCCTACCATCCGATATGACAACGGAACCTTTTACATGATTACCACCAATGCATCCGATAAAGGGAACTTCTTAGTTTACACAAACGACCCTCATGGGAAATGGTCTGACCCTGTATGGATTAAACAAGGAGGCATCGATCCTTCTCTCTATTTCGAGGAAGGGCATTGCTACATGGTAAGCAACCCTGATGGAGCCATTTGGCTTTGCAAAATAAATCCAAAAACAGGAGAACAACTGACTGAATCGAAACGTATCTGGGGTGGAACTGGCGGACGCTTTCCTGAAGGGCCGCACATCTATAAACGCGATGGATGGTACTACCTAATGATCAGTGAAGGAGGAACAGAGTATGGACATAAAGTGACTATTGCACGCAGCCGGAATATTGAAGGCCCATACGAAGGAAATCCCAACAATCCCATACTGACCCATATCAATCAAAATGCGCAAAGCAATCCTATACAAGGAGTAGGCCATGCTGATATGATACAAGCGCATGATGGCTCTTGGTGGCTGGTGTGCCTTGGCTTCCGTACGCACAACGGGCAACATCACGTTTTAGGACGCGAAACATTCCTTGCGCCTGTCACATGGGATGAAAATGAATGGCCAGTCGTAAACGGCAACGGGACAATAGATTTAGAGATGAAAGACGTAAAAACACTTCCGCAAACCACCATCAAAAACAGTCCCGACTGGGATTTCAACAACCCGCAATTAGGCGTAGAATGGAACTGGATAGGCAATCCCAACCAAGAAAACTATTCACTGACGGAGAACAGAGGCTTCCTTCGAATAAAAGGAAGTGAGCATAAATTGGATGACTACGGCAGTTCACCGACATTTGTAGGACGCAGGCAAGAAGACATTTGTTTTCAAGCCACCACAAGAATGCAGGCAAACGGGAAAGGAAACGCAGGAATGACTGTTTACCTTTGCCCGTCTGCACACTATGACCTATTCATTTCAGACCAAAAACTAAAACTCCGCTACCGCCTGAATGAACTTTGCCATATAGAAGACATCTGCCAAGTGCCTGATGATTTTATATACTTGAGAATTAGAGGCAATGCAGAGACCTATTCCCTGCTCTATTCCATTGACGGCACTCATTATACGGAAGCCGGATGCATGAACACCCGCTACCTTAGTACTGAAACAAACGGAGGGTTCACAGGGGTCTATCTCGGACTATTTGCAGAAGGAGACGCGCAAGCAGATTACGACAACTTTAAATACATGCCTATCGTGCCGGAAATTTCCCCGAAATTATTCACCGATAATGCTAATCCACTGCTTGACTTCATGTTTACAGCAGACCCGACTGCCGTGGAACACGAAGGCAGGCTTTATGTGTACGCCACCAATGATAACCAACAATATGAAACAGTGGGACGCGACGGGAGAAATACGTATGAATGCATCAAATCGCTGGCCATGATGTCCACCGATGACATGGTGAACTGGACTTATCACGGCGTTATCCATGTAGATAGCATTGCTCCTTGGATCATGGCCTCATGGGCACCATCCATTGTAAAGCGCAAAGAGGATGACGGAAAGACACATTTTTATCTCTATTTTTCAAATAGCGGTTTCGGCACAGGAGTGCTTACATCAACCTCGCCTGTAGGTCCATGGACAAGCCCGCTCCAGAAAAGCCTCATTGACGCCAACACTCCCGGACTGAACGGCTGCAAAGTTCCTTTCGATCCCGGAGCCGTTATTGATGACGAAGGGAATGGATGGCTCACTGTTGGGGCAGGCACTGCACGCATTTTCCAATTAGGCAAAGACATGACCAGCATCGGAAGTGAAATCATGGGAATAAATGCCCCGCATCATTTTGAAGCCAACGAGTTGAATTTCATCCATGGCACGTATGTATATACTTATAATACAGACTGGAAAGAATATGGCGATTGGATGCTTTCCACTGAGAAACCGACCAAATGCTGCATGGTCTACATGACCAGCAAAACGCCACTTGACCCGAAAAGCTGGAAGTATGGCAATAACTATCTGAAAAATCCGGGTGAATACGGATTCGAATTCAGCAACAACCATACTCATCTGCAAAAATTCAAGGGGAAATGGTATCTGTTCTATCACACTTTGAGCCTTCAACGCAGTTTCAACACCGATGGAGGATTCCGCAATGTCTGCGTGGATGAGATCGACGTAAACGAGAAAAAAGTGCATATTGCAATGGCCAATCAAACAATGAAAGGCGTAAAACAGATAAAACCGCTCGACCCATTCGTGCTTCAACAAGCATCTACCGTTGCCGCCACCCAAAACATCCGATTCCTGCAAGGAAAAGAAGCGGGAAGGATGTTAGCAACAACCATTCCCGACAAGACAGGCATTCTATGCGTAAGAGGCGTGAAGTTCAGCCAGAAGCCTTCTGCCTTGCAGGCCAAAGCCTGCGGAAAAGGCACCATTGAAGTCCGGAAGAACTCTCCGGAAGGTAAAATCATTGCATCCATTGAAATCGACAATCCCAGCATTCAAACATATAAGTGCCAAATTTTAGAAAATACAATAGAAACTACAGATTTGTATTTCCTGTTGAAAGGAAAAGGAATGCAATTCAACCAGTGGAAATTTGAATAAACAAACATGAGAACAACATATCATAATATATCTGCAAAAGAGCTTTTGGCGGCTATAATCGTGTTCTGCATGGCAACATATTCCACAATTGCCCAAGCACAACGGGAACGGATCCGATTGGATGAGAACTGGCTATTTGCTTTCGGAAATGCCGCATCCCTTGAAAAAGACTTCGGGTGCGGGACAGAAGCATTCAACTATCTCACTAAAGCAGCATCTGTCCACAATACGGGGCCTTATTCCAGCAAGTTCGATGCAGCCGAATGGAAACATGTAGATTTGCCACATGACTGGATTGTAGATCTTCCTTATGCAAAGGAAGCCAGCCATAGTCATGGATATAAAACCGCAGGATACAAATACCCGGAACATAGCGTGGGATGGTATCGTAAAACCATCACCATCCCGGAAACAGATTCAGGCAAACACATTTACCTGCAATTTGACGGAATCTTCCGCGATTCCAGAATCTGGGTAAATGGCTTCTATTTAGGAGGCGAACCCAGCGGATATGCGACACAAATATATGAGATATCCGAATACCTGAATTACGGGGGCGAGAATCTGATTACTGTCCGTGCTGATGCCACGTTGGAAGAAGGATGGTTTTATGAAGGAGCCGGCATCTACCGTCATGTGTGGTTGCACAAAACGAATCCCCTTCATGTGGCTCCTTTCGGAACATTCATCCATAGCACGCTCCAAGAGCCTTACCAACAAGCCACATTGACAATTGAAACAAAAGTTGAAAACTCCAGCTTGCAAACTATCGACTCTTACCGCTTGCGCCATACACTATTAGACGCTGAAGGAAAAGAAGTCGCAAATTGTGAACAAAACGGCAGCTTGCTGAAAGCCAAAACCGCAAAAACGACTTCTACAAGTTTGACTGTAAACAATCCCATGCTATGGGATACAGATACGCCTTATTTATATAAGGTACGTACCGAAATCTTCCAAGGCGAAAAACTTACAGACACTTATCTGACTACAATCGGCATCCGTGATGTGAAGTTCGATGCAGACCAAGGATTCCTGTTGAATGGGAAACATCTGAAACTGAAAGGTGTCAATATGCATCAAGATCATGCAGGAGTCGGCTCTGCCCTACCCGACGCTTTGCAGGCATTCCGGCTGAAACGGTTAAAGGAATTTGGATGCAATGCTTACCGTTCATCACACAATCCCATGACACCGGAATTATTGGATGCATGCGACAGTTTAGGTATCTTGGTCATCGAAGAAAACCGCTTGAGCGGAGTCAATGAAGAACATATCCGGCTTTTGAAACACATGATAGAACGTGACCGCAACCACCCAAGTATCATTTTATGGAGCGTAGGGAACGAAGAATGGGGCATGGAATGGAGCCGGCAAGGCACTCAAGTGATTGCATCCATGCGTGAATATTGCCATCAATTTGACCCGTCACGGCTCATGACTGTTGCATCCAGCGGTGGACCGTCTGTGCTGATTCCGGCAGATGTGGCTGGCTACAACTATCTTCTTCAAAACCCAATAGACAAATACCGGAAAGAATATCCCGAACGGATCGGAATAGGGACTGAAGAAATCTCCGGGTGCGGAACAAGAGACATCTATTACGATAACCGCAACGAAGGACATATTGCCGCACTCAACCGAATCCCCGATGAAAAGGACGGGAAATTAAACCGCATCGAACGAGGATGGAAATTCTATGATGAACGTCCTTGGTTAGGTGGTTTGTTTTATTGGATTGGATTTGATTTCCGTGGAGAACCGAATCCCATCGGCTATCCGCAAACAGGTTCACATAAAGGAATCTTTGATTATTGCGGATTCCCGAAAGATGAAGCTTACTACCTGAAAGCATGGTGGACGGAAGAACCTGTGCTACACATCTTCCCTCATTGGAATTTGGAAGGACATGAAGGCGACAGCGTCAGCGTATGGGCATACAGCAACTGCGATGAAGTGGAACTCATTGTCAACGGAAAGAAACTCGGGCGCAAAGAAATGCCCCATAACGGATATCTTTCTTGGGAAACAATCTATCAACCAGGAATGGTGAAAGCAATCGGTTACAAGAACGGAAAACGGCAATTGGTGCGCACCATCCGCACGGCTGAAAAGCCAGAACGCATCCTATTGGCTGCAAACCGGGACACCATACAAGCTGACAACCGAGACGTTTCCGTAATCCGTGTGGAACTTCAAGACAAGAAAAAGAATTTCACGCCCACGGCATGCATTCCGCTTAAACTGACCATTCATGGCCCTATCCGCATATTAGGCGTAGGCAATGGTGATCCGGCTTACAAAGAAGATGAACGGCCAGCCGACCGCGATGCTCAAACCTATCAAGTCAAGACATTCAATGGGCTTGCACAAATTCTTCTGCAAAGCAACGGAGAAGAAGGAACAGCCACATTATCTGTAGAAGGAGAAGACATCAAAGCTTCCACTTATACTATCATATGCAGAAAATAGATATCATTTAAAGCCTATTATTCAATCATGAGAAAACAGATTTTATTATTCGCATTCATTCTGGGAACTTCCTCCATCGTAGCCCAGCAAGCCACGATTTCCGGTCCCGACAACCAGCTTAAAGTTGACGTTTCAGTAGAGAATGGAAAGACTTTTTATTCCGTAACGTACAAAGAAAAACAAATCTTAGAAAATTCCCCATTAGGATTCGTTGCAGATATAGGCGACTTCAGCAAGGGGATGACGTATGTAGATCAGAAGTCACGGAGCATCAAGGAAAACTATTTGATGGACCGCATCAAGCAATCGGAAGTGAACTACCATGCCAATGAATTGACTGTCACGCTTGAAAATGCTGATAAAAAGCGCGTAGACATTATTTTTCGTGTAAGCAACAACGACATAGCATTCCGCTATGAAATCCCGCGCTATGGCGAAACAGGCAGCATCCTTATCAAGCAGGAAACAACAGGATTCGACTTTCCTTCCTACACTACCGTGTTCCTCACCCCGCACAGTGAACCGATGATTGGATGGAAACGAACGAAACCAAGCTATGAAGAAGAATATATCACGGATGCGCCTCTCACTACCCGTTCGCAATTCGGACGCGGATTCACTTTCCCCGGATTGTTCCGCATCGGCAACGATGGTTGGGCATTAATAAGTGAAACCGGAGTAGATTCAAGATACTGCGCATCCCATCTAAGCGATGCCACACCGGAAGGACTTTTCACCATTGCTTTCCCTATGCCCGAAGAAAACAACGGCAACGGCACAACTACAGCAGGATTTTCTTTACCAGGCGCAACACCTTGGCGCACGATTACCGTAGGCGACAATCTGAAACCAATTGTAGAAACCACTGTGCCATGGGATGTCGTGAAACCGCGTTATGCCTCAGAACATACTTATCAATATGGAAAAGGGACATGGAGCTGGATAGTATGGCAAGATGCAAGCATCAACTATGAAGACCAAGTACGTTTCATCGATTTAGCCTCCACCATGGGTTTTGAATATGTATTAATAGACAGTTGGTGGGACACAAACATCGGATATAATCGGATGGAAGAACTCATAAAATACGCGCATTCCAAGAATGTGGACGTATTCCTCTGGTATAGTTCCAGCGGTTATTGGAACGATATCATACAAGGCCCTATCAACAAAATGGACAACTGCATCGAACGGAAAAAGGAAATGAAATGGATGAAGAAACTTGGAGTGAAAGGCATCAAGGTGGATTTCTTTGGCGGTGACAAACAAGAGACAATGCGGCTCTATGAAGCAATCCTAAGTGATGCGGACGACTACGGGCTGATGGTCATCTTCCACGGATGCACGCTTCCTCGCGGATGGGAACGCATGTATCCCAATTATGTAGGAAGCGAAGCAGTACTTGCCTCGGAAAACCTGATATTCAGCCAGCATTTCGATGACGTGGAAGCGTTCAATGCATGCCTGCATCCTTTCATCCGCAACACTGTGGGATGCATGGAGTACGGAGGAACTTTTCTCAACAAACGGCTTAACCGCACGAATGACGGAGGTTCAATTCGCAAAACGACCGATGTATTCCAACTTGCCACGGCTGTTCTTTTCCAGAATCCGATACAAAACTTTGCCATCACCCCCAATAACCTGACCGATGCACCAAAGCAAGCAATAGACTTCCTAAAAGAAGTGCCTACCACATGGGATGAAACAATGTTCATTGAAGGCTATCCGGGAAAATATTGCGTATTAGCACGCCGCCATGGGGACAATTGGTATATTGCCGGAATCAATGCGCAAAAAGAACCGCTGAAACTCACATTGAATCTTCCTATGCTCCAGAAAAGAGACAAAGTTTCTTATTATTCAGATAAAAAAGACTGTTCCCTTCAAATGGAAGAAATGGAAATAAAAAAACCTTCGGAAGTAAAAGTAACCATCCAACCAGAGGGTGGAATTATCCTGGTAAAATAATATCAATAACTATATAACTCTGAAAACAATGCAAATAAAAAGATTCTTAACTGTAGCTATCCTGCTTGCAGGAAGCTGGCACGCATGTCAGGCAAAAATCACTTTGCCTGATATCTTGAGCGACAATATGGTACTTCAACAACAAACAGATGCACGCCTGTGGGGATGGTCAGACCCTAACGCCGACATTACCATAAAAACATCTTGGAACCGCCAAACATACCAGACAAAAGCAGATAAAGACGGGAAATGGCTCGCAACAGTTCCAACCCCGGAAGCTAGCTATACCCCCTGCACCATCGAAATATCAGACGGAAACCCTATCATGCTCCAAAACATCCTCATCGGCGATGTATGGTTCTGCGCCGGCCAGTCGAATATGGAGATGCCACTTAACGGGTTTGAGAATTGTCCCATTGAAGGGGCAAACCAAGAAATCGCCCTTGCTTCCCAATGGAAAGGCATCCGCGTGGCCACAATTGAAAGGGACGGGCAGACAGCACCTGTGGACCAATGCAGAGGGAAATGGGAAACAAGCAATCCGCAGAATGCCCCGCGCTTCAGTGCCACCGCTTTTTTCTTTGCGCAAATGGTGAACAAAGTTCTCGACATTCCTGTTGGCATTATCAATTGCAGCTGGGGAGGCTCATCTGTGGAAGGATGGTTGCCACGAGAGATTGTCTCAACCTATCCGGACATTGATTTGGAACGTGACATCCGAAAAGTTCAACCCGGAGACTGGTGGCACTGGATGAGTCCCACAATCATGTATTACGGCATGCTGCAACCGCTTCAGAACTACACCATCAAAGGATTCCTATGGTACCAAGGTGAAGCAAACGTAGGAAAGCACCAGACTTATGCAAAACGGTTGAAAACAATGGTTGAATTATGGCGGAAAGAATGGAATTTGGGAGAACTGCCATTCTATTTTGTTGAGATAGCCCCATTTGGATCTAAAGATGGCGTAAACAGTGCTTTCCTGCGCGAAGCCCAATACAAGGCCGAAGCCTTAATCCCGAACAGCGCAATGGTCTGCACCAATGATTTAGTGGAACCATATGAAGCAAACAATATCCATCCCAAAAACAAGAAAACAGTGGGCGAACGTTTGGCATACCAAGCACTGTCAAAGACCTATGGCATACAAGGCATTGAAGCAGACAGCCCTGCTTACTTGTCAATGGAAATAAAAGGAAATGCTGCTATTTTAAGTTTTAGCCATGCAGAAAGCGGTTTTAATCGCATGAATGGATTAGTCGGATTTGAAATGGCAGGCGAAGACCAAGTCTTTTATCCTGCACAAGCAGAAGTAAGATGGGAAGACCAAAGAAACCAAATCCGGGTGACCTGCGACAAAGTTCCCCAACCTGTTGCCGTGCGCTACGCGTTTCGCGATTTCCTTATCGGGAATGTAACAAACCTGCGCGGATTGCCCCTTATCCCTTTCCGCACAGATAATTGGGAATAATGCAAAACATCGTATAAAAGCCACACTATTCATCACCTTTAATAAATACCAAGGGAAAGTCCGAAGCGTGCATGCTGTCAGCATGCACGCTTTTTATTGAGGGATTCGAATCCTAGGAACAGTTGCCCGTCCACCGCATTTCGAGTGCGCCCCTTCTTCCTTGTCTGTCAGTCAGTTATAGGATATGCTCAAAAGTTCCTCTAAGTTTAAACACTAAATTTAACTCGTTCAACGCATAATTGATGCGCATACAAAGATGCGCAAACGACATGAATAAAGAAAGGATTTGGCTTACTTGTTTATGCAGATTCCTTTTTTAATCCCCTGAAAACCTTATACATGGAAGCCGTTAGAGCAGCATTACAATTATAGTAGTGTGCTACGGCTTCAAGTAAAACAATATATTCCGGGTTGAGCCTGAATTTCAGAAGATGGTCAGGTAATCAATTCGAGGGCTGGAAAATCGGAAGTGGCCATAGCAGCATTCGTCTTCTATGTTAAAACTGTATGGAACAGCGAATTTTTTGTTCTCCCTACTCATCCTGTAGCAGATATTCATATACGGGACGGACACGGATCTCATATTCCCCCTCTTTGATGTCCTCATATTGGTGGTCGGTAATCAGCAACAGTTTCTTGCATCCAGTCTTTTTAGCAGCCAGCAGCAGCCCGGTAATTTCCCGTTTACGTGTCTTTGCGTTCAGAATATCATAAGAGACTTGAACTGCCTCTATTGCGTGATGTCCTTGGCAAATCACAAAATCACATTTCCCGTAGCGTTCACTGTAATAGTAGATGTCCAGCCCTCTCCTTTTGCACCTGCGTAATAATTCAACATACACAACAGTTTCCAGTCGCCAGCCTAAATTTTCCCCTGCAAAGGCATCATTCCTTTGGTTCATCAACGCCACATCAACAGGATAAACTTTTTCACCTACTATCCGTTGGCGGCTTTTGGGTGAGTATTTACGGAGACCGATTAGGAGATAGGCCTCACGCAGGTAGTTTACATAGTTCTTGGAGGTATGTTCAGATTTGAACCCGAATGCTTCTTGCAAGCTCTTGTCTACAACAATGGTCGGAGACACGTTCAGAAGATGCTGAGCCATCTGTTCAAAAGCGGCCTTGTAGGTTATCTTGAAGCGTTGTTCTATATCCCTTTTCAGAATATTGTCTACGAGCGTGTTTACATATCCCCGGGTGTCGGACAAGGTAAGAAGTTCGGGAAAACCTCCCTGTTTCATGTATTCATCAAAAGCAGCTCTACGGAAAGCTATGGCCTGGGTGGTTTGTCTGACAGCATCTACCTGCTTATATTCACAGTATTCGGCAAACGAAAAGGGATAGAGCGATATGGGCTTATGTCTTCCTGTCAGGTGTGTGGATAATTCCCCACTAAGCAGTTTGGCATTTGACCCTGTGAGAATGACATGCATATTCCTGCGAAGAAGCCTATTGACAAACAAATACCACTCCGGGATATTCTGGATCTCATCAATAAACAAGTGGGTGAAGTTCCCGCAAATTTTGTATAACACCTCAAGCACGTCATTAAGATCTCCCGCTCTCAGACTGGCCAGTCGTTCATCGTCGAAATTGACATAGGCGTATTTCACCCCCGCATTTTGCAGTACATTGTAGCAGAGCGTCGACTTGCCACTTCTTCTTACCCCAATCACTACTTGAGCCTGGCTGCTTGTCAGGTCAATGAGATCTTCCTCTTTTCGTTTGCAAAAATGGGAAGATGATTTAAGTTCCAACTCTTCCTGTTGGTCGGAAAGAATCGTTTCAAGAATCCGCTTATCCATCATACATATAGATATTATTGTACGGCACAAATATACAAAATGTTCCTTTAATTGCGATAGTTTGCTTGTTTTGTTTTATATAGAATACGATATTACGCTATATAATATAGTTTTAAATACGATATTTGTCTGTTATTAGTACATTCGGAAAGCATTATTGTACCAGTATAGAAAAAGGCCATCCTTCCCCCATCCCCTGAAAGCCTTATTAATGAGAAGAATTAATAAAAAGAAAACGAGAGAACAATAACAACAATATGAACAGAAGTAAAATGGGAAAAATAGTAAAACCCTTCTTCCCCTAATTGGCAAGGAAATTTCGGCTTATAATTATTCCACGATGGCAAACTCAGCCAAACGTATGGCATATCCCAACTCCGTCCATCCCACATAGATTTCATCGTCCTCCGTATGCTTAAGTATTGACACAGATTGGGATGGATTGATTTCGGACAGGAAATCATAAGCCTTTATGGGCAGCTCGTATTTGACGATTTCCCCTTGACGGTCAATAGCCAAAGTAATTTTGTTCCGACTGATTTGCACATCCGTCAACTTGTATTCATCTCCCTGTTCTACCCACCCTGAAAGCATCTCTTTGGCTTTCTCGAAGATGGCATCGCCCTGCTGTTCTCCCCACATCCTCAGAATCCTTGCCCACACCTTTTCATCTTTGCCTTGCGGATGCTCCAGGTTTATCATCTGCAACGTGTCGGGCAGTCCAAAGAGATTTCCAGTCTTCGGATTGGCTTCCCAGGTGAACTTGCATTCATCGTCGTCATACTCATAGGCATAGAAGCACCATTCCCGCTTGGCTCCGCTTCTCCGACAGGCTTGGAGAATGGGCGGTTCATCCTCGTCATCAACAGTCCAAAAACAAAACACGAGTGTATCTTTCAGTTCAAAGGTATGAATATCCTTTCCTGCTTCCAGGCACAACACCATGTAATAACCATTGGTGGCACGACCGAAATTTTGCTCTACCAATAGCCATATTTCACTTCCCGGTCCATAGCTACAATCCGGCCTGTGCCAATAGCTCCGTTTTCCCCAATCGAACAGCATCATGACCCGGCTGGCATTCTCAGTAAAATCAACTTCTGTATAACACCGAAACAAGATGATACCATTGCTGATAGCTTTGTACAAGTTTGGGGCATCTAATGCTTTCAAACTGAAAGGAACTTCATGGGCATCCACTTTCTCCGGATAAAGGGTGAACAGCAGGTGATCCAATGCCTCAATCAATCGGCAATAGTTCAGTTTCGTGTTTCCATGGTAAAAGTCAATCTTCTTGCATCGGATGTAGAGCATGATAACGAGTCCCCAAAACACTTCCGGTTCGTCTTTCCGCAGGTCTTTCAGAAAAGGGACTTCCTCTTGTTGGAATGCCGGAGAGAAGCAATCATAAAAATCATTTACGAAGGCAAGAATAAGGTTCTCCACCCATTGCGGATGTTCTTGATTCATTTCCGGCAAAAGTTTGTCGACCATATATTTAGCCCCTTCAAAGATACGTGCCAGATTGTATAAAGTCGTATCTGAAACGATATAGCAGTCTTGAATACGTTTCCATACCTCATCCACGGTTCGCTCCGCAGCTTTCTCCTCCATCAGACGATAAATAACCATTTTTCCCTTGTACCCCAGTTCTTTGGCCAAGGCGGAGTGTGACGGAGCGAATACTCGGTTCGCTATCAGACATTGTAATATTTCTACTTTATCATTCATTTGGTATCAATTGGGCTACATATTGGTACTAATTGGTTCACATGCACTTAAATCGGAGTATTTTTACCGATTCGGCAACAGACAAATTGTATTTTTGCCTGTAAATTGAACGTAAAGGTAAAAAAACTCCTTGAAAAGAGCGTCATGTTCAGGCAAAAAACATATCTTTGTGGTGTCCGGCCGTGAAAACGGTTGGGCAGACATAAAGAAAGCGTTTTTTGCTTTCGTCCCAAGAAACGAAATCGCCAATTTCTACCAGAAGGATGAAAGGAACATGACGCTCCTCTGTTTTGTATATGTTAGTGTACAGCCCATGCTGTATCCGCATAGCAAGACGGCGTGGGAGTACTCCGTTTTTATTCATTTCTGGTGAGGCGTTTGGCGATGCCTGTTTCTTGATGAATAGCGGACAAGTCCTCACGCCTTTACTTTTGTGTTAAATCTAATGCTGAATTCGGAGGGCTTATAGGCGGATAAGAAGGCTATTGCTATGATGGAACAGAAGACTTTGACAGCGATTTTTGAGAGCAACAAATCCATTTTGAAAGAAAAATTGGAAGGACTACGCTTGCCTTCTGATGCTTCCAAAATTCAAAAAATCATCAATGATTACTTGAACGACATGTTCAACAATGAGGGAGAGTTTAGGCAAAATCTTACGCAAGCGGAAGATTATATCTTGCAAGCAGCACTCTCTTTACTGAATGCCCAGCAGGCGATGACTAAAGAAATGACACCTGCTGTCACTCCTGCACAACCGAAATTGGAATCGGCTTCTCCACAACCTTTTTCCGGCTTGAAGAAGGAGAAATATCCGTATGCTTTAGGTGGAACTGCCATAGGTAGTGGCGTAGGGGGATTGTTGTTGGGCACTTGGGGAGCGGTCTTTGGCGCTATAGCAGGGACGGCCATCGTTTTATATTATGCCTCTAACCAAACCGTTTCGTCTCCTCAGTGGAAAGATTTGGGGGAGAAGCCTCTGTTGCAGCAACCCAAACTGAATGTGGATGTCTTTTTGGCTATAGTGAAGAACATCTGTGGCAGTGTGGATTCACTGATTGATACCTTCCGGGCGCAGATTAATCGCGTGGTCAATAAGTACGAAAGCCAAGAAAAGCCAACCTTGGAGAAAGAATACCGTTTCTTATTGGAAAGCGTACAATCTCTAATTGGGTACAAGCGTGCGCACAACGTGGATGAGAAGTTTATACGTAAGATTCAGGAGCGTATTGAAGATATGGCGGAATCTTTGGATAACTATAATCTTGTGGTAGAAAATTATACCGAGGAACATAGAAACTGGTTTGATACGATTGAAAATCAAAATGTGCAATCGGTTACTCAGGTATTACCAGCTATTGTGAAGAATGGTAATGTGGTATTGAAAGGTAGAATATTTGTTCCGATGACTAATTCTTAAGATTATGGCTATTATGAATATGTATGTACAATGCCCCTATTGTATGGGGTATAATACTCATAGAGTGCCTATGTATAAAACGCTAAATGGTGAAATAGAGATTAATACGCCAAGTTGTATTAAAGTACTACCTGGAATTAATGGTAAGCCTCAAAAATGGAATCAAATTGTTGATAAAGGACAATTTAATTTTTTGGGGTTTTGCGAGAATTGTCAATCAAAATTTGAAATACAAGAAAAACTGATAATTAGGATCGGAAGCGAATTATCGGAGTCAAACTCAGATGCATTTTCGATGACAATAGATGAAATATTTTCGATAAATATGCCTAATTCAGCTTTCCCGAATATGAGTGTTGTAACAGGAAAACCTTCTAGTGGTGAAATACAGATGGGTGATTCTGTTAGGATAGATTCAAGTTTATATAATATTGAAGCTGTTGTTTTAGGAATTGAAATGTTTCAACGAATATTACCTTGTGCTGAAGTCGGAGACAATTGTGGAATACTCCTTAATATAAGTAAGGACAGAATACGGCAAGGTGATATTTTAAATGGCAAATAAATTCATGAATATAGGAGATATTGTTATGAATATAGATAGCAATCGTTTACGGGAAGATATTTTAGAAGTCATAAAACAATGCACTTCTTATGAATTTGTCAATGATGACATGTCTATTGATGAATTGCAAGTTGATGCCGATTTTTTTCTGACGCATCTTAAAATTTATTTTGAGGGGTTGCAGTTGTCTTCATCAAAAATAAGAGGTAAGAATATCGGTGACATTATCTTGCTTATAGAAAAGGTTAGTGGTAATAATTCAGCAAGTCAGAATGTTAAGGGTAATGTTTATAAAGCTTTAAGGAGTTGTTCGACAAATTGGTTTAATCAATATGTATATATATATCGGATGCGCGTATTAATTGGAAGTTATTAACCGCTCGAATTAATGAAACTTATGGCGTTTCATTGGTGAAAAAAGAACTCACACGATTTCCCAATTATGCAGACATTAATGACTTGATTACTTTTATAGAGGAGAAGTTAAAGAATAGAATTGGTAGTTCAACTAATAATATACAAAAAACAAAAGAAATAGGGAGGGTAAAATCTATGGGAATTATAGATAAAAAGAAAATCGAATATGTCATTGGTATTGATTTAGGACATGGGGAAACTTCTGCCGCTATCTGTCCTTTACAATGGGACACACCAGTTGAACAATTAGATCCGGTTAAAGACTTGGAAATGGGAGGCAATAAGAAAGTCATACCTTCTGCCATTACGATCTTAGATAATGGAAATGCTTATATTGGTGACTCTGCATTTAATCCAGAGATTCTGAAACAGGCAGATGTGCATGTCTGCTTTAAGAAAGCACCCAAAGACATCAATGGAGAATCGGAGAAACTGATGATGCGTTTTATGCAGGAAGTGTATCGTCGTATTCGTGAGAACAATTCTGCTATGCTGACGGATGACAATCATTTGGTGTATATTGCCACTCCTTCTGGTTGGGACAAGCCGACTCAAGATTTGTATTTGCTGATGGCTAAACAAGCAGGTCTGCCTATGGGTGGAATTACCAAAGAATCAAGAGCCGCATTTGTCCGTGCGCAACACGATGTCACTTCTGGTTTAGGGAAGTATATAGAAAAAGGAGCGGTCGTGTTTGATATGGGTTCCAGTACATTGGACTTTACCTATATGACTTCCAATAGTAAGTTGATAGATCACGGATATGATTGCGGAGCTTCCTTCATAGAAAAGACAATATTCAAGAATTGTGAAGAAAACTCTCCTGCTATCCGCCGCTTTGAAGAGAAGTACAATCGATTGACACCTTATCTCTTGTTTGAAGCAAGAAAGGTGAAAGAACAGGTCTATTTTGATCCCACCTTGAAAGTAAAGAAAACAATCAATTTTGAAGACTTCATTGATGATGAGGACTTTGAAGACGATCGTTTCAAAATGGTTTTTCAACCGAAAGAGTTGAATGCTTTATTGGAACAGGTAGGTTATATTAAAAAAATTGAAGATGCCGCCCGTGATTTTGCCAATAACCATATTCATAATGCTCCTATTTATGGTGTATTTCTTACAGGCGGAGCTTCACGGATGGATTTCATTAAACCATTGGTAAGCAGATGTTGGAACATACCAGAGTCGCAGATTTATCGTGATCAAGATCCCTCTTTGACAATATCACAAGGAGTGGCTGAAGTAGCGCGTGATGATTTACGAACAGGAGGAATGGATAAAGAACTGGAAGATGCAATCAATCAATTGCAGAATAGTGATACGATATACAATACGTTTATAGATAAATTTTGTTATGCCTTATGGGACCGTATTACAGACGAAGTAGGAGCAACGGTAACGGCATTTAGAGATGCAGAAGAAGATTATTCGTTGATGGAGTTGCAGGATGCGATAACGAACAATGTTCAAGAAGGTATTAATGAAGTAGTTCCGAATTTACCTGTTTGTATTCAAGACGCGATAACAGAAAACACGCAGGATATACAAAGTAAGGTAGAACGCATCATATCGCATTATTCCAGCCAAGGAATGAATATCCCTAAACCTAAGTTGAGAATACATGAGATTGATACAGGTGATGTTAATATGGATGATGTAATCAATTCCATATCTGAAAAGATAGCGTCAGAAAGTGAAAACTGGACGGGGGCTATTGTCGGAGGAGCTATTGGAGGAGCTATTGCGCTATTATTGGGTGGACCATTGGCGTGGATTATTGGCGGAGCGGCTCTTATTGGCTCATGGATTTTTGGCAAATCTGATGAAGAAAAGAAATTGGATGCAATGATGAAAGATTTGGATAAAGGAGAGCGCGCCAAAGTATTTGATTCCATTAAGGATCAATGGGAGAAAATTCAAAAGGATATTGATGAATCTGTTTACAAAGCAGTTTCCCGTAATAGTGAGATAAAGCAGTCTATCAATTGTGCGGTTTTTCAGTTGTTGCAAGGTTACAAAGAAAGTCTGAAAAAAGCTCGAATTTTAATCGATTAAATTATGGATACACAATTACAAGCTATAGAACCTACGGCGAAAGTATTAGCTGCCACAGCTTTGTCGCAGTCTTTGTCATTCTGTACGGAACGGAAATATTTGGAAAAGATAAGCGATAAAAGTTCGAACGATATATTCCGAATAGAAGCCATACCAAGCACGTTGAAAGAAGATGCGACGTGGATTGAAATCAAACAGATAGGGAAACCGTTGGATAATTCAGCGGAAAGCTGTTTTACGGCTATTCAGAAAATATTGTATTCTTGTTTCCTGCCTAAAGAAACGCAGTTGCTTTTCCTTATCACCGGAAATGGGGTGGAGAACAGATTGTATTTGGGGCTTCGTGCAACGGGAGAGAATATTCGTTCAAAGAGCATTGTCAAGTATTTGAATGAGTTCATCAAAGGGGCATGGCCAGGATTACAGACACGTATTGTGCAGGAAACGGATGAGACTTTGTCTGCATTCAAAAAAGAAATGGCTAATGATGTATTTGAGAACATCTATGCTTTAACGGGAATTCCGTCCATGGAAGGACAATACAAAAATTTGTATCCTGCAACTATGGACAAGTTGATGGCAGGCATGAGCAAGAGCAAGCATTATGCTTATTTGGTTGTGGCTGATCCGGTAGAAACCAATGATGCGGAATTTATGCTTTACCAATGCAGGGAAATGAATGGGCAGGCGGAATCGTTGAAGTCGATGAACGTGACGGAAGGTCTTTCGAGAGGGACTTCTTCATCATTCACTTCTTCCCATACGGAAGGAAGTTCCACTTCCGAATCTTTCCAAAAGAAAGACTTTTCCAAAATGGGCAAGCTCGCTTTGCAGGCTACCGGGTTGGGAATGGCAGCTTCGTTTTTTCCTGCTGCCCAGTCTGTGCTTGATGGTGTGGCCGATGCCAGCGGAGCTTTGCTGGCAGGTGCTGCCGGTATGTTAGGTTTTTCTGCGGTTGGTAATCTTATCAACTCTTTAAGCCCAACAAAGACAACTTCAACTTCTACCAACATAAGTGACTCAACAAGTACTACTCATGGTACTAATGAAAGCCAGTCGCAAAGTCTGAGCCGCAACATTGTGAACAAACACATTGAAGCGGTGTCAGAACATTTGTTTTATCAATCCAAACGGTTGGAAACGGGCAAGGCGATAGGCTTATGGAAAGTCGGCGTTTATCTGATGGCTGAAAAGAAATCGGACATTCAAGGAGCTGCTTTACAATTGCGTTCCATACTGAGTGGACAGGAATCTATCTTTGAACCTATCCGCATCCATGACATTACAAACATCCTGGATGAAGAAGACAGAAGCGGAAAGACGTTACGTGAAATGAGTTTGGCGCAGTTGAGTGCCCCAACATTGATGATTAATACCCGCAACGGCAAGCGTTTTGATCATCCGTTGGGTGAGCATTATAAAGAGTTGAAAACTGTGTTAACAACAAAAGAGCTTTCTTATTTGGTAAATTTCCCGTTACGTTCCGTACCGGGAATAAGCGTAATTGACAGTTCACCGGAATTCAGTTTGAATCAGCCGGAGATTAATTCAGAGGAAAAGACGATTGACTTTGGAAAGTTGCTTTATGGCGGTTCGGAGACGGAGATGCCTTATAAACTTCCAGTGGACTTGTTGTCTAAGCACACTTTGTTGTGCGGCATTAATGGAACGGGCAAGACCAATACGGTACAAGCCATTCTGAATAAACTTTCAGGAGACATCCCGTTCTTGATTATCGAACCGGCAAAGACTGAATACGTGGATTGGGCGATAGCGTATAATAAATCGCATCAAGACAATCCCATATCTGTTTATATCCCTGGATGTAAAGTCTATAAAGATAAGACAACACGGGAGAAAATAGATTTGAAGCCTTTGAAATTGAATCCGTTCGAGATAGTATGGCTGAACAAGGAACAGGAGCCTAATGTGCTGACACATATAGACCGCTTGAAGTCAACCTTTGCGGCAGCTTTCCCGATGTATGATATTTTGCCTGTACTGATGGAGGACTTGATTTATACTATCTATCAGAATAAGTCAACGGATTGGTTGAATAAAGAACCGGTTTATAACCAGACCCTGCCACCTACGTTGAACAGCATGAGCCTTGCCGTGGATGCCGTGATAGGAAACCGACAATACGAAGAGCGGGTAGAGCGTAACATGAAAGCTTGCCTGAACACACGTATCGACAGTTTGAAACGAGGTTGGAAGGGTGAGATGCTGAATGCAGTGCATTCTACTTCATGGGATGAATTGTTTGAAAAGCCTTGTGTAATCAATTTGTCGTATGTAGGAGATGACATAGACAAGTCCTTCTTTATGGCTCTGATTCTACAGTTCTTGTATGAATATGTTACGGCCAAGGCAGAACTAGGCTTGGTGGATTTCAATGATAATGGCTGTAAGCATCTTACGGTCATAGAGGAAGCGCATCGGGTAATGATGAAATGCGATAATCCTGACTTGCCCCAATATAAGTCAGCAATGATGTTCAGTAATATGCTTTCCGAAATACGTGCATACGGTGAAGGATTGTTCTTGGTAGACCAGGTGCCGACCCGTTTGATTCCGGATGCCATCAAGAATACGAACATAAAGATTACGCATCGGTTGGTAGCCGAGGATGATTGCAAGGCTATCGGGGAATCGATGGGAATCAGTGAGGAACAACGGAAGATAATTCCGACACTGTTGGTGGGGCAATGTGTGGTTTCCACTTCTTTGTCTCCGGATAAACATTGGGTTAAAGTAAACAAGGTAAAATAACTTAGGCTTATGATAGAAGAATGTAGTGAAAAGACACAGGACTTTGATGCGGAAGGCATGAAATATCCTTTCGAGTTGAGCCAGGTGCAGGAAGAGTATCTGAAGGAGTTGAATATACCTTCGGATGTTTGGAAAGGAATGTCTCCCGAAAGCCAAGCCCAGCAATTGGAGTTTATCGTGGGACGTTTCAATGAAATTGATTTGCCGCAAGACTTCAATAAGGAGGAGGCTATGGGCAAATTGTTCTCGCCTGAGATTCTGGAATCTTATAAGCAGTTGGAAGCTCCGCAAGACTTCATCCAGATTGAACAGGTCTCGGATGTCTTGGCTAATTGTGAAGAATTGAATTTCGAACGTTGGCAATCTTTGGAACTGTCCGAGAAAGAAAATGTACTGAATGCATTGGAAGTCAAGATTGCTGAGATAGAGCATCGTCCGCCTTGCCCTGTGAGGTTGACAAGTATGCCAAGCAATATGTGGGGTGGATTTAACCCCAACTCCAAGGCTATCGATATCAACCGTTCCTACGTGGAGGCATCTGCGCAAGACTATGGTCTGTATCGGGAAATCTTGGATACCTTGGTTCACGAAGGCAGGCATGCCTATCAAGACTACAATGTGAATGTTTGCGAGGTTCATCCGCGCCATAGTGAGATAGTGAGTTGGTCTGAATCTATGCCTGGTGGAAAATGGGGGTATGCAAGTGCTTCCATATATGGACAGCGGTTTTATGAACAACAAGCTATAGAGATAGATGCCCGCAACTTTGCCGCGGATGTGTTAGACAGGTTTGATCAAAAACAATTAGCGTAATGGAAAAGGATTGTATATACAATGTATTGCTTGAAAGAGGGTATGATGAAAAGTCTGCCCGGTTGGTAGCAACGGAACTGATGACTTTGAATAAGCCATTGGATGCTTACCTTGAAAAATGGGTACAGAAGGAATCCGATATTTCGGATTATGATGCTTATGGTTATTCTATCAAGCAATTGATGGAAGAACGTAATATGACTTATCCGGCTGCTTTGTTAACTATGGATTGGTTGATGAAAGAACCTGATGCAGCTGTTGCAAGTCTTAAACGTGGAATAAAATAATTGAACCTAATAACGAAGAAACTATGTCTACATTTTTATTGACGGCTAAAGTAAATATTCCGTTAAGCGGAGGAATGAAGATTGAAAAGGGGCAGACCTTTGAAGAGAATTTGCCTTTTGGTAAGATTCCTTTTGATTCTATTGACAGCAAAAGCCGTGTTACAAGAATCTTGGAATTGGAAGGTTTTGATATCAAAGGTCACGAAAGCATATTGAGTGGCGGTTTTTTTGATTATAAGAAAATTTGAGTTCACTTTTTAGAGCCTGTTTAAATTTTAAAGTTTGCTATTGAAAGAGTGTTTCTTCTTTCCGCGAAAATGATTATTTTTAAGTTACCACACTTGAAATAATTATGTATTCGACGGATATAAAAGGCTTTCGGATATGCACTTGAAGTCATCGTAAGCGGAGAGAAGTCAAATAGCTTTAAGCCAATAGGTAAGAGATGGATTGTGGAAAGAGTTCTTTCTTGGTTCGACAATTATAGGAGGCTCTGCCGAAACTACGAATTTACGTTCGATTTTGCAGAGGAGATGGTGAAACTTGCTGCGATAAGAATGTTACTGAACAAAATTTAAACAGGTTCTAAACTGGGAAAGATATTTAAGAATTAATGGAATGCAGAATCACAAGTTTGTGTTAAATGATAAATGTATTTATGATATATATATTAGTAACATTATTGGTAATATTAGGCGTATTACTATGTGGTCTTAGAAAGGTAAAAGAATATTATATAACATAATGAAAAGCTAAAGTCTGTTTCTGTAAAGATTTGGGGTAAAAAATGCTTCAAGGAAACGTTTTATTATAAAACAGGTGAGAAAAATAAGACCAAATATTGGTTGATGGGGCTTTTATTATCTGCTGTGACGTATTATAAAGATGGAAACATCTATACAAAAGAGATATATAGGAAAGGCAAGCTTTCCAAGGTGAAAGTTTACGATACGTCTGGGGAAATAATTAGTAAAGAAAAGTATTGACTATGGATATAGGTAAAATATTAAAAGACGCTTCAGGTGTCAGTGCATATCAAAACCGTAAAGAGGCGAAAGCAATAAAAAACAATGCGGAGTGTAAATACCAGCAAGCGTGTGATCAATTGGAGAATCGGAGGAAAGACTTAAACGATTGCATTCAGCGGTTTGGAACACAAAGATGCGAAGCCCTAAAATCTACTGTAGGTGTCTTTTTAGGTTATTTGAAAGAGATTGAGCAGAAATACAAATCAAAAGAATATGAAATCGATTTGGGATGTGACATCACTCATGAATATGTACAAGAACTGACAAGCATAGAGATGAATGCTTCTGCTGCTTTGAAAACAGCGACAGCAACTGCTGCCGCAGCAGCGGTTGCATTAGGTGGTGTACCTGCATTGGTTACTTCATCGGTTACGGCTTTAGCTACCGCATCAACGGGTACTGCTATTTCTGCTTTATCTGGAGCAGCGCAAATGAATGCCGTGTTGGCGTGGTTGGGTGGTGGTTCTTTGGCTACAGGTGGAGGTGGTATTGCTTTAGGTACAGCAGTTCTTTCCGGTATAACCTATAGTGTTACTGGTGGGGTGGCCTTGGTGACAGCCGGTTTGATAGCTTCTAAATATTTCGAGAAGAAGTTGACTGAAGCTAAAGAATATGAGGCTGAGATTGATAAAGCTTGCGCACAAATGGATTTGGCAGTCACCTTAATGGATAAAATAGAGCAGCGTGCGGATGAATTGTCAGATGTAACAAAAAGATTGGCGCAAAGATGCGAAGAAACTTTGACCATATTTGAGCCTTTCGTTTCTGATTTTGAACCTAAGCATCCTATCCATATCAAGACTTTCCAGCAGGCTGCATTGTTTATTAAAGCAATGGGCGAATTGGCAAAAACTCCTTTGCTGGATAATGACGGTAATTTGACAGAAAGCAGTGTTAATATTATATTGAAAACAAACAAGATAATGAATGATAACCTATGAAAAAGGAAGATATGGAAGTTACAGGCAAATTAAATATAAATCCAATGGATGTGCTGAATTTGTTTAATGATTTGGCTAAACAATATATGGATTTGGAAAGGACTCGAGAAATCGAACGAACCAAAAGAGCTGAAATTGAAAAAGATAGGCAAGAAACGCTTGCCAAGATACAAGCTCAAAAAGAACTATTCCTATTATATATGGATAAAAGTTTTGATGAGCGAGCAAACAATTTTAATAAATTCTTCGAGGTTATAGATTCAGCCATGCAGGACGGCAACATGGAAAAACTTGCTTTGGGACTAAATAGTGTTATGCAATTAGCAAAAGAATCACCTTTTAAACCACTAATGGACTTGAATACATTAAGTCAACAATTAGCTTCAAAAGACGCAGTACTGGATATATGATTTTAATATTATAGCATATGAACACATCTCAATCATCTCGCGCCAGCACCCCATTCCCCTTGCTGATGCGCTACACCCCTTCCACTCCCATCCAAGAAGCGGAAGACAGACCAATCGTGTATAATGACCAACTCCAAATCACGGAGTATGATGCACGGATAGTAGGAACACGCAGCTTGAAGTCGTCTGTGACGACCAAGAAAGTGAACGGCCTGATGAAGACTCAGACAGACCGGAAGAATGAGATTGATGACCAAAAGTCTGTATTATGATTCTGATTGTCACCAATAAGCAAGATGTCCATCCAACGCCCGTCATTGAATATCTGAATGAGCGGGCGTATCCGGTGTTCCGTTTGAATACGGAAGCATTGCTGACGGACTATCGGTTTCATTGGTGGGCAAATGAGAAAGGAACAGACTTTTACATCAAGAACGTAAAGAATGGAATGGAGGCATACGGGCATGATGTGACCGCTGTATGGGAACGTCGCCAGATGCTTCCGTCTGAATTGTTATGGAGCAATAGGGAGGAAGTGAACCGGCATAACCTGAAAGAGGCTGCGGGCTTCCTGTCTTTTTTGTTGCATGACGTAAGCGACCGTTTTTCCATCGGGCATCATTTGTACGACCGCAGTGCAGCGTCCAAGATGCGGCAGCTTCGCCTGGCGCAAGCGTTGGGAATGGCGGTGCCTGCTACCTGTTTTTCCAACCGGAAAGAAGACGTGGTGGCCTTTGCCCGTCCGTTTGAATACGTGATGCTGAAGTCCATCGAAAGCGATAATGTCTGGCTGGGGGATGAAAAGGAATATGTATTCTTTGGACAAAAGGTACAGTCGGCTTCTTTGGAAGGGCAACCGCAAGAGGCTTTCAGTCAGACGGTGAACTTTGTGCAAGAGTATATTGAAAAGCAATATGAATTGCGCATTACTGTGGTTTGCGATAAGATCTTCGCTTGCAAGATTGATTCGCAATGTATGGAGGAGGATAAAGGCAAGGTGGATTGGCGGCAAGGGTATGAATATGGCTTGCGTTACGAATCGTATGAGTTGCCCGATGCCGTCAAGTTGTTTTGCTTCAGTTTCCTGCAAGAAATGCACTTGAATTTCGGTTGTTTTGACTTCATCGTCACTCCGCAAGATGATTTCGTGTTTTTGGAATGCAATCCCAACGGACAATGGCTGTGGATAGAGCAAGAGACAAGGATGCGGATATCACAGGCGATTGCGGAATGTCTGATGCGAGGGCAGTAGAATCTGTTTTTGTATCAAAACGCACGATAAATGATACGACTTGCTGCCTTCCCTGATTTTATGAGGCTAATCTTAGATGAAATATACATCGAAATCCTTTATTTTGTAATCATAAATATTTTGTCTTATGAAATTGGCGACATTGATAAAAAAAGCGGAAAGCAGCGATGTACATGCCCAAAATGAACTGGGAGTAGCATACTATGCCGGAAAGGAAGGATTGGAAGAGGATAAAAAGGAAGCTTTCCGCTGGTTTATGCTTGCGGCAAAGAAAGGGTGGGCGGCTGCACAAACCAATGTCGGAATTGCATTTTATTTCGGACATGGTGTGGAGCAAAACTTTGAAGAAGCGTTCAAATGGTGGAAGAAAGCTGCGCGTCAAGGATTAGACCAAGCAGAATATCATATAGGTGTGATGTATGATAAAGGTGTAGCTGTTAAGAGAAACAGACGTACAGCTTTTCGCTACTTTATGAAAGCGGCCAAACAAGGTTTTGTGCCGGCACAAGATGTTGTAGGACGTTCGTATTGGAAGAAAAGCAATTATGCAGAAGCTTTCAAATGGTGTCTGTTGGCGGCTAAAGCTGGAATGGCAGGTTCTCAATATGCACTTGGGGAGATGTATGCAGAAGGATATGGGGTGGAGAAAGATACCATTAAATCATTTCATTGGTATTTGAAAGCCGCCCTACAGGAATATGTTAAAGCGTACTATGATGTCGGTTGGAACTATTATTATGGAAAAGGCGTAGAACGCAACTTTCAGGAAAGCAGGAAATGGTTTTTAAAAGCTGCTCAAAATGGAGAGCAGGATGCCTTATATCATTTGGGCGTTATTTATTTGTATGGCTTGGGGACACGTAAAAACTACAAGAAAGCCTATGCTTATATTTCTGAAGCAGCGGCAACAGATCCGGATGATGCTGAAACTATCTCGGCATTAGGCTGGTTGTATGAAAAAGGTAAAGGTGTGAGGCGAGATTATTCCATGGCATTGAAATACTATCAGAGAGCAGCTGAATATCAGGACGCATTTGCCTATTATCGTTTAGGTTATCTATATGATTACGGCAAAGGTGTTCTTCAAGATTTCACGCAAGCTTTCGGTTATTATTTGAAGTCTGCCAAATTGGGAAATGCCAAAGCAATGTTCAATCTGGCATGTCATTATAAAAACGAGGAGAAGGGAAAGGCTGATTATGCAAAGGCCGTGAAGTGGTTCATCAAGTCTTTCGAGAAAGAGGAAGATTCGCATACGGCATCACTGATAGGAGAACTTTATGAAAATGGCGGTCCTAAGCTGAAACCCGATTTGAAAGAAGCGGAGAAATGGTATGAAATAGCCAAGAATGAAAAGGCATTGGAAAGGGTACGGGCTAAAATGAATCAGACAATATAATCTGTTGATATGGTACGAGGAAAAACATTATTCATTTGCACCAAGTGCAAGAAAATCTATCTTGCGCCGGACGTGGAATATGGTGCTATGGTTTATTCCACGCCGATGCCTTGCAAGCGTTGCGGAAGCATACGGACCATGCCGTTATTGTTGCCTCATTATTGGTTTTATAAGGGAATTTGGGAGTCGATGGAGAAGAAATAACTTTTAATACTGTTAGAAAATATGAAGCCAACAATTATATGTATCGGTTCAGGTGCTTGTCAGATAGCACAACGCTCTTTGTTTCAACAAGCAGATGGGCAGTTCTCTTTTGTTTATGTTGACGAAGATAAGAACGTTGATGGAGAAAAAGAACGAGTTGCATCCCAACTGGAAAAGTTGGCGAAGGAGCTTTCTTCCGATAAGGATGCCACGATCATGCTTTTAGCTACATTGGGAGGTATCACAGGGAGTAAATATATTCCTCAAGTGACTTCTCTAGTAAAAGAGTGCGGTAGGAAAAGCTATGGGGTAGTGACCGCACCTTTTGAATGGGAGAGTGAGAAAAGAATAAACCTTGCTCTGGATATGCTTGACAAGTTTGTGGAAGCCTGTTGCAATATCTTCGTCTTCATGAACGAACGCATTACGGAACGTTTTGGACGCATGGCTATTGCAGAAGGTTTCGCATGGGCAGATGAAAAAATATCAGGTTTGATAAAGGCGATTGCCACTTCTACGACTGATGATTTCTTGAAAGGAGAAAATGAAGATTTATTTCTGCATAAATAGGAACATTGTTATGGATATAGAAGATGTAAAAGATAATTTGTGGCTTTTCTTGCTTTGCGTAGGCGTTACAATTGGTGGTATCATCGCCGCGCCATTTTATATTGTTTACCTGATAGGAAAAGGCATTTACTATTACCTGCCTTCAAGCATCAGAAAGCAGAAGGAACAGGCACGGCAAGAACAAGAGGAGAAAGAAAAGAAGAACCGACGGGATGCGGAAATCAAAGAACTGGAAAAGGAATTGGGGATGAATTCCGAGAATAAGTTCCGCATCTTTTTCGACAAGTACTATTATAAGAATCCCGAATCCAGAAGTAGGGAAGAATATTTGGAGGATTTGAAGGAAAAAGTAGCCACGAACTATGTTTGTCCGGATATTATCGTAGCGGTAGAATGTTACGATCCGGAGTATTACGAAAGTTTATACAAAGCTACGGAACCTTCAGGGTTTGAAGACGGTTGGGTTTTGTGTGCTTCAGATAATTTGCCGGCTGCTACACACCACGCACATAAGAAAGGTAAACTTAGCTCAGGACGGGGAAAAGTTAAAGTAAACGTACCTGTCCATAAAGATTGCTATGTGGTGTTTTTGATTCACAAGGACCATTATCGTGTGCCGGAAGATGCCCTTATCCGGCATAGAAATACCATCTACAGCGAGTATTTCAATTTCTCTTTCAGTGACAATGCATCGTCCTATGTAGACAACTTCAGTAACTACATGAAGCACTTTGCTTTCCATCCCTCGCAGATGACGGAGCCGGTCAAAAGCTATTTCCGCCGCTTGTACACCTTGACAGAGTGCGGACGGTATGAGGATTATTTCATCGTGCAGGTTCCCGGTGAGTTCCAATTCCCTGATGTAGAAGCAGGAACGGATGAGCAGTTAAATGAGTTTATTGAAGATTTCAAACGAAAGTATAAGAAATAAATTATGGATAAAGAAGACTTCTTGTGGATAATAGGGCTGATATTATGTAGTCCGTTTATTGCGCTCTATTATATCGTGAAGTGGCTTTACCAACTTACCCCTTGGCAGATATGGAAATGGATAAAACGGAATCGTGAAATTCATCGGTTGGAAGAAGCATTGAATTTTCGTTTTGATCCTTATTATTACAAAAGCCCGAAGCGAGGGACGTCCTATTTGGACGATTTGAGAGAGAAACAGCGCAATAACTACAAGACTCCGGATATGATAGTCGCTACACTTGAAGAAGCTGCTGGCGAAACCTTGTCTTTTTTTGACGGTTCGTGCAGCGTTTTACTCTTGGTACATAAAGATAGTTATGACATGGCTGATTATGTAAAGACAGGCGTTCAACCCCTTTTGTTTCGTGGCAAGCCATGGACGGCGAAAGCGTATTTTGATTTCATTCAAGGCATATGGAGGAGTTCATGGGACTTGACAGGGCAGTTAAGCACCTTGCAGGAGTGTGGAAATTACGAAGATTATTATGTTACCTTTGTTCCCGGTGAGCATCAAGTTTCAGAGGTGGAAGCAGGGACGGATGAGCAGTTGAATGAGTTTATAGAAGATTTCAAACGAAAATATAAGAAGTAATGAAGAAAGACAAACAAAATTGGCACTATGAACAAATATCAATTACCAACATCAGACTTGTTAGACAATTCTGATGTAAAAGTCCTTGTTTCAAAGGAAGAAATAGAACAAAAAAAGAATGCAATCCTTCATACTTTTGAGGAGCTTGACATGAAAATATTCGATGTCAAGGATAATGTCAAGGTAATGGTAGGTCCAAGCAGCATTTTTTATGAGCTGAGCTTACCTATCGTGGACGATTGGGAAAAAGCAAAGAAGAAGCATTCAAAGATATTTCTATACATAGATGGTTATAGAGCAGAGATTACAGTGCCTGATTCCAAGGAACAGATGATAAGGGTGGAAGTTCCTCGTAAAGAAAGAGAAAAACTCTCCATACATTTGGCGATGGAATCGGAGGTGTTCCAAAAGGCAGATGCCACGCTGCCTGTCATATTAGGCAAAACCACAAGAACGAGATATTAGTGGCGGATTTAACAAAAATGCCCCACTTGCTGATTGCTGGAGATAATGATGGCGGGCAGAAAATGCTTTGGGATGCCATCATGCTTTCACTGCTTTATAAGAAATGTCCGGATGAGTTGAAATTTGTCTTTATAATGAAGCCGGAAGCTATTCCGGACTATTATCAGAAAATACAGGAACGTTTTTGCGCCAAGTTGCCTGATGCAGATGGGAGTGTTATTACGGATTGCGATACTGCAATAAGGACTTTAGACGCTCTTTGCGCAGAGATGGATAAACGTTACAAGGTCTTGTACAAAGCCAAAGTGCGGAATATAGAGGAATACAATCAGAAGATACAAAATCAGGAATTAAAGTCTCAGTCCAATCCGCTATCTTATATCGTGGCTTTCATAGAAGAATTTGGTGACTTGATGCTAATATGTGGAGATGAGTTTGAATTACCGCTTTGCCGTTTGGCACAAATTTCGAGAGCGGTAGGTATTCATGTGATCATAGCTACTGGTCGTCCTGCTACCAATATTATTACTGGAACCATTAAAGCCAACTTCCCGGCACGAGTAGCTTTCCCTGTACGTTCCGATGCAGAATCAAGGGTCGTAATAGATAGTCCGGAGGCCAAGAAGCTGACGGATTATGGTGATATGTTTTGTCGTATAAAGGGAAAAATGGAAAGTGCACGAATATTTTCTGTTGGTAAAAAGGAGTTAGGGAAGGTTGCAAATTATATCTATCAACAAGGGACGTGTCATCCTTATCTATTACCTCCCGTAGAGGATTCGGAAGAAGAAGGAGAGGAAAAGGACCCGCTTTTTGAAGAAGCCAAAAGAATAATTCAGAAATAGCTATGCTTCGCTATATCCAAAACGACCAGCATTATACCTTGCTGACGGACGAAATAGCCCAAGTGAAGCACACCCTTTGGATAGGTACCGCCGACCTGAAAGACTTGTATGTCAAACAAGGCCGCTCGGCTGTCCCTTTCCTTGCGTTGCTGGAATGGAAAATCAAACAGGGCGTTTCGGTGAGGTTGCTTCACGCCAAAGAACCGGGAGAGAATTTCCGGAATGACTTCGACAGGTATCCCACGCTATGGAAAGGACTGGAGCGTGCTTTGTGTCCCCGCATCCATTTCAAACTGATAGTATTCGATTTGAAGAAAGTGTATATCGGTTCGGCAAACTTGACGGGAGCGGCGTTCGGCATGAAGAGCGAAAACCGGCGGAACTTTGAGGCGGGGATATTCACGGATGAAGAGGAGTTGGTGAAAGCCGCCATTGCCCAGTTTGACGAGGTATGGATGGGGAAGCCTTGCAGAACTTGCGGACGGAAGGATGTTTGCAAGGACCGGATAGCTTGATTTTGGAAATATTGAATGATGAAAATAGACAGAAGACAATGAGAGCGTTTTTACAATGTGATTTCACTGGCTACCCTTGTAATCCGAATGTTTTTACTGCATTTGCCGGATTGCGGGCAATGGGTTATGAATGTATCCCCTTTCAGAATTATGAAGAACTGATAGAAAATCGCCATCGTAAAGAAGAACTCATAGTTGGTGGTATCGGAGTGGTCAATCGGAGATTGCAAGATTTTGGAATCAACTGTGCTGCCATAAACTACCCGGAAGAATTACAGAAGTTCCTTGGGAGAAGAATTTGGAAGTCAACTATGAATGAAGTTGCCAATACTCCTGTCTTATGGCCGGTATTTGTCAAGTCGGTTGAAGGGAAAAGACTGACGGGACGAATCATCAATGGCATTCATGATTTGGTGGGTTGCGGATACTGCGATGACAATTATGAGGTATTATGCAGCGAACCGGTCGATTTCGTCGCTGAGTGGAGAGTCTTTGTCAGATATGGAAAAATTCTGGACGTCAGGCCTTATCGGGGCGATTGGAAAGTGCATTACGACCCGCGTGTAATAGAAGATGCAATCAATGCTTATGTAACTGCGCCCCATGCGTATGGTATCGACTTTGGAGTCACTTCGAACGGAGAAACACTATTGGTGGAGGTAAACGAAGGCTATGCGCTTGGATGCTACGGCCTATTTCCACACCTTTATGCCAAATTGCTTATCACCCGATGGGCAGAATTGACCAATACGTTGGATGAGTATTGGTACATCTAACGACTTGAAATAATTGATTCTATAACCTAAAGATACATTTAATGTTACGAGATTTGATACAAAAAGCAGAGCAAGGGAGTACGGATGCCCAATATGAATTGGGGCGTTTGTATCGTTCAGAACAGTTCTATAAATATGCTTTCCATTGGTTTCTGAAAACTGCCAAGCAAGGGCATTCCGAAGCGCAGAACGCAGTAGTTGAGATGCTTCTTTTGTGCAGAAAGAAAACTTCCGGGCAAGGACACACTGCCTCGCAAAACATGATGGATAAGATGCTTCATTCGATCAAAGAAACACAGCGAACTGATGAAACGACTTTCTATCAGATTATGGAAACCGCCGAGCAGGAGAAAATAGATCTGGAAGCAGAGTTTGACAACCGATTAGGGCATATCAGAAAGGACTGGGGCATAAAAGAGCTGGAAGCAATGTTGGGGCTTACCGGAAGAAACGATTCCTGCTGTTCGTATGATCCTTACTATTCTCCTCATTACAATCCTGATGTATTTGATTTCGAGATGCCAAGCCCCAGTAGGCAACAATATTCGGAAGAACTGAAAAAGAAGATAAAAGAGGATTTCCAAAGTCCGGGCATCATACTTGCAACAAAGGAAATTACATATTCCTGGGAGTATTCAGGCAAATGTCAGGTTCTGATGTTGGTAAACAAGAATATATATAAGACACCTCTGCATTATACAAATGCCGATGAATATTTCAAACGTTTTTATAATGAAATACGCCGGGAGAATGCTGATAGACGGGATTATATCTATTTGATCTATCGGGAGAAGCAAGGAAGACTACGCACACTTTCCGAATGTGGAAGGTATGAGGATTATTTCGTGGTGGAAATTCCCGGAGAGTTTAAATGCACAGATGTAAGTTTTGGGAATAAGGCAATCAGACAGATTGTTGAACATTTCAAGAAGAGATATCTGAAATAGAGTCAGATAAAGCAATATTTTCAGGAGAGATATAACGCACTGAGACCTATAAAAAAAGTCTTAGTGCGTTTCTTTTTATCCGCCCAAAAGACTCGAGAATCTTGCAAAAGAGTGCCTTTTAATTATTGCGATGCTGTTGTTGTGGGCTATGCGTATATAAACAACATAAAACCCGTCACTCCTTTTTCTACTGCACACATGTTTTGAAAGCCGCCATTTTCTCTAAACATTTTACAAAGAAACTCTAAACATCTCCCTCACAACACGCCTTTCTACAAACAAAAATAGGAACCAAACTTTTCAGTTTGATTCCTATAACTTATTGCTTTTTAGCGGAAAGACAGGGATTCGAACCCTGGGAACAGTTGCCCGTTCACCGCATTTCGAGTGCGGCCCGATCGACCACTCCGGCATCTTTCCCTTTATGCGCGGCAAAGGTACAACTTTTTAGCCATACATTGTACCCTGCCCCGCAATATTTTTATCAATACACACGATACAACAACCAAGCACCTTGGAAATCTTCACGGTCAGGATATTTAGCCTTAAAATCATCACGCGCACGGGCAGCCGAATCACGGTCATCAAACGTTGCAACTACCACACGATACATTGCCTTCTCTGCGTTATACACAATGATGGCATTGTAACCTTGGTTGTCCATATCGCTTTTCAGCCTTTCTGCATTGGTTTTCAAAGAAAAACTGCCACACACAACACTATAATTCTTCAAGCCGTTCTCTGCACCCGTCACTACCGTTACTTTTTCTTCACGAATAGGCGCCGTGGAAACAGGCTTTTCCACCGGTGCCTCAACCACCGGCGTTTCTACTGGTTCGTTCGATTCAACAGGAGATATCACTTCCGGCTCAGCCAGTTCTTGCTGTTTGGCCTTTTCATAAATCTTTTTGTAAGCACTCTCTTTCGACTTGCAAGCCGAAAACAAGAAAGCCACAGAAAGCCCCATGCACAAAATCGCTAACTTCTTCATTTTCATGTCCTATTTAATAAGTTTATACCATTTTCATTCATCCTTAAGCACTTTATGCCACACAAAGGACGAATTGCATTTGCAAATTTCGAACAAAAATAAACGATATCCCGCGATGAACGGTACTCTGCCATGTTAAATTTGCATAACCATGCTTGCATTCTTCCAACTGCAGCACAAAGTCAATTAATAAAAAATAACACGGCAAGGCACCGCACAAAAGAATATTTTGCTAACTTTGTTGCATGCATAACCATAAAAACAATTGTATCATGAAAAATTTAGGTGTATTGGCCGCATTCTTAGGCGGAGCTGCATTAGGCGCAGCACTGGGCATTCTGTTTGCACCCGAAAAGGGAGAAGACACCCGTGCGAAAATAGCAGAGTTGTTGCGGAAAAAGGGCATCCGGCTCAACCGTGAAGAAATGGATGATCTGGTAGACCAGATTGCATCCGAAGTAAAAGGCAACGAATAAAAAATGGAAAGGATTGGACAATCGCGTGCGGTTTATCCAATCCTCTTTTTTGTGATGTTCTCAGACAACCGAAATATTGAAAACCTGCAGCAACTGTATGCCGACATAAAAAAATACATCCTGCTGCAAAAGGATTATGCCAAACTGGAAATGGTGGAGAAGCTGACCATGTTAGCATCCGCTTTTGCCATGGCATTTATCCTTATTGTATTAGGCATGATTGCCCTGCTATGCCTTTTGTTCGCCGCAGCCTACGCCATGGCACCTTTAGTGGGAGGGCTTCCTGTCAGCTTCCTGCTCATCACCGGCGTTGTATTGATGATGACGGGCGCTGCTTGCATTTGGCGGAAAAAGCTGTTCACCAACCCTATTGTCCATTTCCTGAGCAAGCTGTTCCTCGATAACCCCCAACAGAACAATGATGAAAACGGAAAATCCTAAAATTACATTAGAGGCCATCAGCAAACGCAAGGAAGAACTGCGCACCGAAATCGCAAAACAGAAAGCGCGGATTGTGTATTCCATGAAACAAGCCATGGCACCATCGCCTGCCGAACTGAAACTGCATCCTTTCATGCAGAACCTGAACAAAGGGATTGCCCTGTTCGATGGAGCCATGACCGGAATAAAGATTATCCGCAGAGTTAAAGCTTTTTTAAAACGAATGAAATGAATATTTCAATCGTTTTCCCGACTTTTGCGCATCAAACAAAAAAACAACTACATGAGAAGAAACATTCATACTGCTCTTGCAGTCTTAGCAACCTGCATACTGGTTTTCTCAACGGCATTGCCAGCCTCAAGCCAAAGCAAACAAGCAAAATATGTATTCTATTTCATTGGCGACGGGATGGGAGCTAACCAAGTGAACGGAACCGAAATGTACATAGGAGAGACACAAGGAAAAATAGGAACCGTCCCGTTATGCTTTGCAAACTTTCCTTATTGCGGCTTCGCCACAACTTTCTCTGCCACAAACAGCGTCACAGATTCAGCAGCAGGTGGAACGGCATTGGCCACCGGAAAAAAGACATACAATGCCGCCATCGGCGTGAACGTTGATTCAACAGCCGTCCTCAGCATTGCCGAAAAAGCACAAAAAGCAGGACGCAAAGTGGGCATCGCCACAAGTGTCAGCATCGACCATGCCACTCCGGCCGCATTTTATGCACACAAGGCTAACCGGAACATGTATCACGAAATCGCAACAGACATCCCGAATGCTGGATTCCATTTCTATGCAGGCGCAGGATTCCTGGAACCGCAAAAAGGAAAACGAAGAAAGGCAGAGAACATCTTCGATGTGTTGGAAGAAAATGGATACACCATCGCCAAAGGACACAATGAGTTCAACCGGAAATGCCAAACGGCCAACAAAATCATCTTGACCCAAAAGGACGGAAAAGATGCCAAAAGCCTCCCCTACGCCATCGATCGTGAAGATGACGACCTCACTCTTGCGCAAATCACCCAAAGTGCCATCCGTTTCCTCACTAAAGGAGAAGACACTGGCTTCTTCCTCATGGTGGAAGGCGGGAAAATCGACTGGGCATGCCACGACAACGATGCCGCCACGATGGTAAACGAAGTGATTGATTTCGACAACGCCATCAAAGTTGCTTACGAATTTTACCAGAAACATCCGGAAGAAACACTGATTGTCATCACTGCCGACCATGAAACAGGAGGCTTCGCATTGGGTACTGGAAACTATGCCTTGAACTTGAAAGCACTGGCGTCCCAAACATTATCGCAGGAACAACTTTCAGTGGAAATCGGAAAACTGAGAATAGAAAAAGACAACCGAGTGGAATGGGAAGACATCCGTGTCCTGCTGGAAGAACATTTAGGATTCTGGGACACCATCGCTTTGAACGAAGAACAGGAAGAATCGTTGAAAGAAGAATATGCAAAATCTTTCGGCGGCAAACGTGCGAAACTGAAAAAGAATGAATATTCATTGAACGAGCCGCTGGCCATCAAAGCCCGGAAGATACTGAACGACATCGCCTTAGTAGGCTGGACAAGCGGGGGACACTCGGCCGGATATGTGCCAGTGTTCGCCATCGGCGCAGGAGCCGAACTGTTCCATGGAAGGATGGACAACACAGAAATCCCTGAAAAGATAAGCCACGCTGCCGGATATTGACGAAGCAGCCATCCATGGCATACGAAAATCCCCCAAAGCCTTTTCATGCAACTTTAGGGGATTTGCCGTATTATTGCCTTCCGCTTCTCATCACACGTAGGTCTCCAGCAACTTCACCGCAGGCAAAGGATGAATGGATATTTCCTGCAATTCAGCAGGGACAAGCACCGTCTCGCCCGCCGACAAATCCAGTTCATAACCGTTATTGTCCGTAATCTTGCAAGAACCTTCCATGCAAATATAGATGACAAACGAATCCAATTCGGAATAATCGCAGGAAATGTCCTCCGTCAAATCATACAGCGACGTGGTGAAATACGGGCAAGCCACCAATTCCACCGGCTCGTTTTCCACGGGCGTGTAATGCGTGCGGTAATCATCCAGCACCTCATAGTCTATTGCATCCTTGGCCAATTCCGTATGCAATTCGCGCATGTTGCCGTCCGCGTCCCTGCGGTTGAAGTCATAAATGCGGTAGGTAATGTCCGACGTTTCCTGTATTTCCGCAATAAAGGCACCGGCACCAATGCTATGCACCCGCCCTGCCGGAAGGAAAAACACATCACCTTTATGTATCTCATATTCCTGCAACACATCGGTGATGGTGGAATTATGTATGCGCTCTTTGTATTCCTTCGGGGTGATTTGTTTTGAAAACCCGGAGCGGAGCCTCGCTCCTTCCGCCGCGTCCACCACGTACCACATTTCCGTCTTCCCCAACGAATGGTGGCGTTTCCTGGCCAGTTCGTCAGACGGATGCACTTGGATGGACAAATCCTGGCAAGCATCGATGAACTTTATCAGCAACGGGAAGGTGTCGCCGAAACGCTTGTAATTGGATTCTCCCACCAAATCTCCCCGGTAAGTTCTCACCATTGCGTTCAGGCTCATCCCTTTATTTTTGCCTTCCGCCACTACTGACTCATTGCCGCGCACGCCCGACACTTCCCAACTTTCGCCCACATGATGAAGATTTTCCGCCAAATGCTTGAAAGGAATGATTTTTTCTCCTCCCCAAAGCGTCTGCTTCAGGATAGGAACAAATTTCAAAGGATACATTTTTATTTCAGAGATTATTTTATAGATTTATTGGGTTTCAAGGTCTTGTTGATGGAATCTATGTAGTCCAATATCTCATCGCGGCCCAACCTTGTTTCCGCAGACGAGACGAAATAAGGCGGCAGTTCCTCCCACGTTTCCGACAGTTTTTCCAGATAACAGTCCACGCTTTCCTTGCGTTTTGCGCCCGTCACTTTGTCGGCCTTTGTGAAAATGAGGGCAAACGGAACTCCGTTTTCACCCAACCAATGGATGAAACCGAGGTCGTTTGCCTGTGGTTCCAAGCGTATGTCCACCAGCACGAACAGGCAAGTCATCTGCATTCTTTTCTGCACATAGCCCTCAATCACCGCACGTATCTGATTCACCATCTTCTTTCCCCGCTTGGCGTATCCATAACCCGGAAGGTCCACAAGATACCATTCCTTGTTGATAAGGAAATGATTGATCAGCAATGTTTTTCCGGGGGTTGAGGATGTCATGGCCAATTTTGAATTCTTTGTCAACATGTTGATAAGGCTCGACTTCCCCACGTTCGACCGCCCGATGAATGCATATTCCGGCAAATTCCCGGGAGGGCATTTCTCGGCAACCGTGTTGCTCATGATAAATTCCGCACTTCTGATTTCCATATGTGGCAAACTTTTCTGGCGGCAAAGATAGGAGGTTTTTTCATTGCGCAATGCTTCACACAGGCATTATTCATTTTTTAATTATTCATTCTTTCAGGAATATGTTATCTTTGCCGCACCAAATCAATGGACATGGACCAACAATACCCTTCTCTCTTGTTGGAAAAAGCCGTAGAGGAATTTTCCAAACTGCCGGGCATCGGGCGGAAGACTGCCATGCGCCTCGTGCTTCACTTGCTGCGGCAGGACAATGCCGCCGTGGAAGCATTTGCCAATGCCCTCACCACGCTGAAAAAGGAAGTCAAATACTGCAAGAAATGCCACAACATATCCGACACGGAACTGTGCCAGATATGCAGCACCCCTTCGAGAGACGCTTCGGTGGTGTGCGTGGTGGAGAACATACGCGACGTGATGGCCATCGAAGCCACCCAGCAATTCCATGGCGTGTACCATGTGTTGGGGGGCATCATCTCGCCGATGGACGGGATAGGTCCCAATGACTTGCAGATAGACAGCCTTGTGCGACGGGTGAAAGAAGGAGGAATCCAGGAAATCATCCTCGCGCTCAGTTCCACGATGGAAGGCGACACCACCAATTTCTACATTTACCGCAAACTGTCGCCTTTCGGCATCCGGCTGAGCATCATCGCTCGCGGCATTTCCGTAGGCGATGAATTGGAATACGCCGATGAGGTGACTCTGGGCCGTTCCATCACCAACCGCATCCCGTTCAACGGGAACATATAACCCCAACCCATGGAAGAAAGAATCAAAAAACTGTCACGAAGGCTCCAAGCGGAGTATTGGAGCTTCATCGCCATTGCCGTGCTGGCGGCGGCGGCCTACGAGGCCGGATGGCTGCCGGAAGGCGCGTATGCCGGCGACGCCCGGCAACAATACGTATGGAACACCGCAGGGATACTGGCGGCATTGGCTTTCGTGCCTGCCGCGCTCAAGCTGTTCAACGTGGCCATGACGAAAAGAATCGCCCCTGCCCCGCTGGACACAGCCATGCGCCTCTACCGGAAGTGGAACGAAATACGCTTAGGCATGCTGGCCGCAGCCACTTTCTTCAACATCTACGTCTATTATGCCACATTGGACAATATCGGCGGCCTTTGCGCGTTAATAGGGATAACGGCATCGGTTTTCTGCCTCCCGAACGAGAAGCGCATCCGGGATGAACTGAACTTAAACGAATGAACAAAGATGGTCATAGCAGTAGATTTTGACGGCACGATTGTGGAACACAGGTACCCGCGCATCGGGGACGAGCTGCCTTTTGCCATCGACACGCTGAAAAGGCTGCAAAAAGAGGGCCACCGCATCATTCTGTGGAGCGTGCGCGAAGGGAGATTGCTGGAAGAGGCCGTGGAATATTGCCGCCAGCGAGGGCTGGAGTTCTACGCCGCCAACAAAGATTTCCCGGAAGAGAAAGAGAACGGCAAGGGATACACCCGGAAGCTGAAGGCCGACCTTTTCATCGACGACCGCAACGTGGGCGGGCTGCCGGACTGGGGCGTCATCTACCGCATGGTGCATGAAGGGCTGACTTACGAGCAGGCATTGGACGAAACGCCCCGTTCCTCCGGGCGGGCGCGGAAGAACATCTTCACCCGCATCGGGGAAGCCTGGGACCATTCAAAGAAACACCGTTAACCGCAACCCCACCCTGCCGATATGACCACCGCCTCCATCGTCGCCTTCCACAACCCGCCCCATGAACTGTCGCGCCTGCTGCAATGCGTGATCCGGTCCGGCATCGCCACCGTTTACCTCATCGACAATTCATCGGACGACCGCTTGAAAGAATTGTCGCGGATGTCGGACAGGATTGTTTACGTCCACACCGGGAAAAACCTGGGCTACGGGCGCGCACACAACATCGCCATCAAGCGGGCAATGGCCGGAGGCGCACGCTACCATGTTGTCCTCAATCCCGACATTTACTGGACGGGAGACCCCATCGGGACGCTGGAACAATTCATGGACGCGCACGCGGATTGCGGCTTAGTGATGCCCAAAGTGCTTTACCCCGACGGCACGACACAGCACCTTTGCAAGCTGCTGCCCACGCCGATGAACCTGTTCGGGCGCAGGTTCGTGCTGTCGCGGCACATCCAGCAGCGCATCGATGCGCGGTTCGAACTGCATTTCTCCGGTTACGACCGGGTGATGTACGTGCCTTCCCTGTCGGGATGCTTCATGTTCATGCGCACCGACGCACTGCGGAAAGCCGGACTGTTCGATGAACGCTACTTCATGTACGCGGAAGACCTGGACCTTTGCCGCCGCATCGGCGAAGTGTCGCTCACGTTGTTCTGCCCCACGGCTTCCGTGTTCCACACGTATGAGAAAGGCTCCTACAAGGACCCGATGCTGCTGAAATACCACATCCGTTCCGTCATCCAGTACTTCAACAAATGGGGATGGCTGTTCGACAGGAAACGGAGAATGGCCAACCGCAAATGCTTGGAACAATTCAAATAACCCGTCATTGCCATGCCCGACACCTATCTTGAAAACCCGGAAATCCGCTTGAGGCCGTGCGAGCCTGAGGACTTGGAGACGATGTACAGCATCGAGAACGACTCGTCGCTGTGGGACGTGAGCGGCACCACCTCCCCTTATTCGCGCTATGCCTTGCGGCAATACATCGCCTCCTCGCAGAACGACATCTTTGCCGACAGGCAGCTGCGCCTCGTCGTCATGCAAAAGGAAAGCGGCCGGACGCTCGGCATGGCCGACCTTGCCGACTACGAACCGCTCCACCAACGGGCAGCCGTGGGCATCGCCATCCGCAAAGACTGCCGCCGCCACGGCTACGGAGCGCAGGCTTTGCAGCTGCTGTGCGGCTACGCCTTCCGCCATCTCCACCTCCACCAACTGTATGCCTGGATACCGCAAGACAACGAAGCCAGCCTCGCCCTGTTTGCCCGCTGCGGGTTCACGGAGAAAGCATGGGTGAAAGACTGGCTGCAAACGGGCGGCGGTTCCTACAAAGGCGCGTGGCTCGTGCAGTGCATTGCACCGGTGCTGCCGCAAGGAAAGGGAAACGTTACCCGGTAAAATTGCAAATTTTACAGGTAAAATGCGCCCATTTTATGGAGAAACATCCGGCGCATTCATGAAATGCCTTTCATGCAAACAGCCCTTTCTTGGACAAAGTTTCGTCAAGAAAGGGCTTGTCTGCAATGCATTCGGACATTATACCGAACCGTTACCTTATCTCATAAAAAATCATAGATAAAGTAATAACTCGGCATTATGTTGTATTGACGGGTTTGTACTTTTACTCAAATGTTTTATGAGATAAAGTACAAACTCACTCTTTGAAATTTGGCAGATACATATGAATTGAATACCTTTGCGGAAACGGAAATATTATGCAAGACAGACTGGTTTCACGAAACAGGGAATGTGACGAACTGCAGCGGTGTCTGGAATCGGACCGCTCCGAATTTGTCATCATCAGCGGACGGAGGCGTATCGGCAAGACATATCTCATAGACAAGTTCTTCAACTATAAATATGATTTCACCTTTGTCGGCGAGCACAACACTCCGGCTTCGGTGCAGATACAGAATTTCATGAGGGCGATTAAGCGTCATTCGAAAAGAAGACAGCCGAAAG